>DIXI01000018.1 GCA_002428625.1 Sphaerochaeta sp. UBA6084 | reverse complement strand
TTTCGGAGCTCTCCCTGGAACCAAAAACACACAGTCCGTGGTCAATCCGAATCCTCGCCTAGGATCAGCTCCAGTTTGTGGTCCAAGGCGAAAGAGGCTGCGCCAACCGCGGAGCCGCTGTAGCCGCGGGTACCTTGGGTGATCGTGATTTCGTTGTTCTGCCAATCAAGCAAGCGCTCTTTCACTTTAATCCGGATGCATTCCACAAGATACCGGCTGTTGTCCCCGAGCGGGCCTCCGATGATGATCTTTTCCGGAGCGATCACGTTCACCAGCGTGCATATGGCGATTGAGATAGGAGTAGCGATATGCTCGAGGCAAGCCTGCGCATCCTGATCGCTTTCTTCAGCAAGCCTGCAGATAAGCGCTCCGGTAAGCGGCCGTTCGTTGCTCGAGCTTAAGAAGCCCGGGTGCTGATGGATGTTTTTCTCAGCGAAGCCGATGAGAGCGATTTCAGCGGCCATCGCCTGAAGACAGCCTTTTTGGCCACATCCGCACATCGGCCCATTGGGGTCTATCACCATATGCCCCAGCCGGTATTTGGTGCTGTTCATAAGCTCGCCATTGAGGTATATGGATCCCGCTATCCCAGTTCCAATACCAATGTACAGCAGGTTGCGTGCGTCCTTGTGGTTCCCGTAGCGGATTTCCGCCAGGCCGTCAGCCCTATAGCGGTTGATGATATATGCTTTCATACCAGTGTGCTGTTCGATTATGGTCCGTATCGGAATTATATCTTTCCAACCGAGGTCGTCAGCTCTAAAGATATCCCCGGTCTCGTTGTCAATCACCCCAGGCGCGCCTATGCCGAAAGCGGGAATCATATGACCCGGACAATTCGAGCGCATATAGTCCAGACCCTCGAGCAGTCTGCCTACGATTTCCTCAGGAGTCGTCGCTGAGACAGGTACAGTATGCTGGAGGATTATCTTCCCCAACAGGTTGATGGCCACGAACAGCCAGCGTTTTGAATAAAAGGAAGCGCCCACCACATGCCAATATGTATCGTCGATCACCAAGGGAGTGCCGGGACGACCCCGTCCGTTGACCGTGGTCTCAAGCTCTTGGATTAAATGGTGCTTGATGAGACGTTGCGCGATGAGGGTGATCGCTGTCCGGCTGAGCCCCACATATTTAGCGATTTTGGCTCTGGAGGGTTTGTCCAGTCCTGTCTCGATGCACGTGAGGACATTTTGGCTGTTTATAAATTCCAGATCGTCATTTTGCATCCATTGCATACTAACCCATGTCCACTACAGACACAAGCGAAAGTGCGATACAGCCTTTTCTCCATGGGTTCCAAGGGGGTTTCGCTCCCTTCAGAAATGATTTGTCATTTAGGTTGACAAAATAAAAATCCGTGATAGTCTGAAAATTGGAAGTGATGGTCGAGATCATCAGGATTCCCGTATGCGTCTAGCATAGCGTTGAAAAAACAGGAGGAGAAACATGAAGAAAGTATTGGTCATGCTCATGATCGTCTTGCTAAGCAGCACCATGCTGTTTGCTCAAGCCGCAGCTGAGAGTGTCGAGTCATTCCCGAACAAACCTGTCACAGCTCTGGTAGGGTGGGCTGCTGGCGGTGGTGCTGACATCGTGTTCAGAGCGATTGCGGAAGTATTCCCGAAATACGCCAACGGTCAGCCGCTCGTGATTCAGAACCAAGGGGCAGCCGCAGGCGTGCCTGCCATCACAGAGTTCATGAAGGCCGAACCTTCGGGTTATCAAGTGCTGCATTGGAATGTCGCGCATGTAATCAAGACCCACATGACTCAAGTGGCCTTCAAGGGGACCGAATTCGTTCCTGTCCTGCAAGTCGTGGCCTCCTTCAACTATCTGGTGGTTAGGGCGGATGCGAAATGGAACACCCTGGCTGAATTCCTTGCCGATGCCAAGGCTAAACCGGAAGGGATCTCCATGGGCAACGCAGGTTCCGGCGGTGGCAACCATATGGCGGCTCTGCTATTTGAGCAAGCGACAAACACCTCCTACATTCACGTGCCGTTCTCTGGTGGCGGTCCAGCCATCACTGGTCTGATGAGCGGTCAGTGCGATGCGGTCATGGCAAACGCTCCGGAAGGAATCGCGAATGTCCAAGCTGGCCAGCTGAAGATCCTCGCGGTGTTCAGCAGCAACCGGCTAGACTCCATCAAAGCCCCCACCGGTGTGGAACAGGGCGTCCAGCTTGTGTTGGAGCAGTGGAGAGGCGTTGTGGTTCCGCAGGGGACTCCACCGGCTATCGTCGAAAAGCTTGAGAAGATATTCAAGCAATGTATTGAGGATCCGATCTATATTAAGAAAATGAACGAGCTTGGGTCTATCCCGGTGTATAAGAATGGCACGGATTTCGGCAAATTGGTCGCGTTCGACGATGCCCGCTACGAGAAGATTGTGAAAGATGGTGGATTCGGCGATAAATACAAGAAGTAAAGTCTTTTGGCTGCTCCAGTTGTTTTGGAGCAGCCTTTCACTTGGCGCAACCGACATCGCTTGCTGTACGGATACTCCATGAAGGAAGCTTGCATGAAAGAAACAAAACGAATCGATGTATGGACGGGTGTGGCGCTTATGGTGCTGAGCGTGGTCGTCTGGGTGTTGACCTCTGACCTGCCAACGCCTAAAAGGGGAATCGGCCCGGGAGACTATCCTAGGGTTATCACCGCGGTGCTGTTCGTGCTCGGTCTTACCATGACCATTTCCAATCTTATCTCAGGCTATCCTGCCAAAGGCGAAAAGACCAACTGGCTGTATCTCGGCCGCATGGTTCTGATGGCGGTGATGGCGTTCGCATATGTCCGCATGTTGAAATTCTTCGGCTTCCCGCTGCTTACCCCGTTCTTTCTTTTCGGAACCATAGCGCTTTTCGGATACCGCAGTTGGTGGAAGAACGCCATCATCAGTGTTGTGGCGACTGGAATCATCTTTGTGCTGTTCAATGTGATTTTCATGGTCTTTCTACCGACCGGAAAGATATTCTAAGGGGAGGGTGGTGTGGCTGATTTATTAACGGGTTTCGTTCTGGTGTTCGAACCCCTTACATTTGCATTGATGGTCTTTGGCGTGGTGATCGGTATAATCATCGGAGCGCTTCCTGGTCTCACCGCTTCGATGGGGATTATCCTCTTGCTCCCGCTTGTCTACCGTTTACCGGCAAATACTGCGTTGGTCATGCTCTGCGGATTGTTTTGCGGAGGCATGTACGGTGGTTCAATTTCCGCAATTTTGCTCAAGACCCCAGGTACCCCCTCGGCTTCGGCCACGGTGCTCGATGGGTATCCGCTCTGTGAGCAAGGCAAGGCTGGCAAAGCCCTAGGTGTTTCCACCATAGCGTCCTTCATCGGCGGAATCGTCAGTACCATCTGCCTTATCCTCATCGCGCCTCAGTTGGCCAAAGTCGCCCTCAAGTTCCAGGCCGCTGATTATTTCGCACTTTCAATTTTCGGTCTCACCATCATGGCCAGCTCGTCTGGCAAGAACGTGGTCAAAGGTCTGGTAGCCGGCTGTATCGGCTTGCTGGCCTCCTGTGTAGGAATCGATGGGATTGTCGGCGTAAACCGGCTTACCTTCAACAATATGTATCTGGCGGGAGGCTTCGCTCTACTTCCCGTGCTTATCGGCGTATTCGCGATTTCCGAAGTGCTCACGCAAGTCCAGAATCCTGCGGGATTCACAGGAAGCTCCGTGCAGGAAGTGAAAAACATGCTTCCAAGCTGGGTGGAGCTGAAGGGAATAATGCCAGCGACACTAGTCGGGGCTGTCCTAGGGGTGTTCATTGGCATTATTCCTGGAACCGGCGGTGCGATCGCCTGCTTCCTTGCCTACAATCTTGCCCAGAAATTCTCCAAGGATCGAAAATTGTTCGGCAAGGGGGCATTGAGCGGTGTGGCTGCTCCAGAAAGCGCCAACAACGCAACTACCGGAGGCGCCCTTATACCCATGCTCTGTCTCGGTATCCCTGGTGATGTCGTCACCAGCGTCATGCTCGGGGCCCTTATTCTCATCGGTGTCCGTCCGGGACCGCTGCTCTTTGTGGAGAACACCGATATCGTGTATTCAATTTTCGCCGGAATGGTAGTGATCCAGTTTCTGATGCTTGGTTTTGGCCTGCTCGCCGCGCGCTATTCCCCGCATATTCTCAAGGTGCCCTATACGCTTCTCATGCCGATCATCATGGTGTTGTGTGTGGTGGGTTCCTTCTCGTTGAACAACTCGCTGTATGAAGTCACCGTCGCGCTCTCGTTCGGGTTGATAGGTTATTTCATGAAGCGTTGGGGCTATCCAGGAGCACCTCTGGTATTAGGCGTGATTCTTGGTCCACTGGCCGAGGAGAATTTGAACCGGGCGCTACTTGTATCCAACAATAGCTGGTCGGTTTTCATACAAAGACCCATCTCTTTCACCTTTTTGCTCCTTTCTGTGGTCTCGATCGGTTTCGCTGTGTTCTCTTCACGTAAGAAGTGAGAGGGAAGACGATGATACACACCGGGGGTGAGGGTGATTGGCAAGTGATTGAAGATCTGCTCAAGGATATCGCCATCCCGCGGATGGTCCGAGTCCGGCAGAATTTTGTTCATCCTGCCGCGTTGGACGTAGAGCAGGAGATCCTGCGTCAATTATCCTCAACCGGTCTTCTTCAGCCCTTGAAAAAGGGTGAGACTGTCGCCATCACAGTCGGAAGCAGGGGGATTTCAAATCAAGTGCTTGCAGTTCGTACGATTGTGCGAGCGATCAAGGCCCTTGGTGGATTGCCTTTTATTGTTCCGGCGATGGGCAGCCATGCTGGAGCTACTGCGGAAGGCCAGAAGGCGATGCTCCTCGGCATGGGCTTTTCGGAGGAAAACACAGGCGCTCCCATCAGAGCGACCATGGAGACGGTGGAGATCGGACGTACTGACGAGGAGGACCTCCCCGTACTCACCGATCGGTTCGCGTATGAAGCAGACCATCTGGTGGTGCTCAATCGTATCAAGGCGCATGTCTGTTTCAATGGTCCCTATGAAAGCGGGCTAGCGAAAATGATCACCATTGGTCTAGGTAAGCAGAAAGGAGCCGACATCGCCCACAATCTAGGTTTTGGACATATGCCGGACCACATCCGCTTGATAGCCTCAAAAGCGCTGGAAAAGCTCAAAGTGCTGTTCGCGGTCGGACTCGTGGAGAATGCTTTCCAAGAGACCTGCGTGGTGGAGGTGATACCTGGTGGCGAAATAATGGATCGAGAGCCCAGGTTATTGGAATTAGCCAAAGAGTATGCTCCAAAACTTCATTTTACCAAACTGGACGCTCTTGTGATTGATGAGATTGGTAAAAACATCAGCGGTTCCGGATTCGATACAAAAGTGGTGGGACGCTATCATTCCGATTGGGTGAGCGGTGGACCCCAGATCAACCGGTTGCTCATCCTGGATATTTCCAAAGAATCCAAAGGGAATGGAAACGGTCTTGGTATGGCTGACTTCAGCACCAGCAGGGCTGCAGAGAAATTCGATTTCACACAGACCTATCCCAATACACTTACAGCGCTGCTCACCGGTGGCGTGAAAATCCCCATGGTGCTTCCAAATGACCGCCAAGGGCTTCAAGCATGCATAAAGACCAGCAATCTTGCCGATTGGAGCACCGCTCGGATTGTGAGGATCCACAATACCCTCAGCCTGACCGAGATCGAGGTTTCGGAGAGCATGCTGGCCTCGATAGTCGATGATCCCCGGTTCGAGATTCTCAGCGAACCCTATGAACTTCGTTTTGATGCTTCAGGAAATCTTTTTTAATCCAATGGAGAGCACTATGACCAGAATTGAGGAATTAGCCGTAAAGCTTGGAAGAATCAGGGCGTTGATGCAGACTTTGAAACTCGATGGTGTGTATCTCAAACGCCAGGACGATTTCGCGTGGCTCACCTGCGGTGGCCAGAACTATCTTGGATGGGGCGAGATGGGCAATTGCGGATTGCTCGTCACACAGACCGGGACCTATGCGATCACCAATGTGATTGAGAAGCAACGGATGATTGACGAGGAACGTCTTGAGGAACTTGGATTCAAGATTTTCGCAGGCATCTGGTATGAGAATGATTTTGAACGCAAGACGATTGAATCCCTCGTGCCATCGATAAATTTTGGAGTGGATTTCCATACTGCGTTAGGAAAAAATATCGAAGGGGACATCAAGCGGCTCCGTCTTTCCCTCACTGATGGTGAGATCGAACGCTTGCGACAGGTGGGCTATATGGCCAACCTCGCGATGGAGGAGGCCTGCGCATCATTGAGACCCGGAGACCGCGAGATGGATGCCATCAAACGGATTGCAGGAGCGTTGTTCGACCAAGGCATGGAGTTCACCTCCCTGATGTGCGCGGCCGATGAAAGGATCCTTAATTATCGCCATGCCATTCCAACGATGAATCGGATGCGCGAGCGCGTGCAGATTGGCGGAAACATGCGCAAATGGGGTCTGACCGTCTGCATGAGCCGGTATGTGAATTTCGTGCCAGTGACGGAATCCATACGGAAGCAGTATCGCCTGAATCAGGAGATAGACTGCACGCTCATGGTGAATACCATTCCTGGTAGGACCTATCAGGAGCCTTTGGAAGCTGCCAAGGCGATCTATCTTAAGAACGGGTTGGCTGAGGAATTTAAAAAACACCATCAAGGCGGACCAATTGGTTACGCCAACCGTGACTTCCGGGTGGACTATGATCTAAAGGGCACCATCCAGGAAAACCAGGCTTTCTGCTGGAATCCTTCCATCACTGGGACCAAGAGCGAAGACACCATCTTGGTGCGCTCCGACGGTTTCGAATTCATCACAAGGCCTATCCTGTTCCCAAAAGTGGAGATAGAGGTTGGCGGGAAGAGCTTCTTGCGGCCGGATATCTGGGAAAAACTCTAGATATCGACTTTCAACGGTCTTTTCAGCACCGTCAGCAATGCGCGGAAGGTCTGCTCATACGATTCTCTCTTGGATGCCAGGAGGGTCCTCTCGGTTTAGAAAGGCGCACAGCTTTTTGAAGGAGAAGGTACTGTTCAAGAGGTACAGTGGGAGCATGGTGAGTATCACCGCCCAATTCTGCTGGATGAGAAGATCTGGAAAGAGACCTTTGGCAAGTATCAGCAGCAGTGTGGCCACGGTGAGCACACTGCTGCTTTTTTGAAAGCGAACCAACGCCTTGCGGTTTCCAAAGAGCACCTGAAAGCTCCACAATGACATCACCAGAAGCCAAGGGTTGGCAAAGATGATGTTCTCATTCCCGTAGGTCACGTCGTGGCTGGTGAAAGCGACCATGAACACGAGCACCGTGGAACAAATGCCCGCCGCGGCTGTCCAGCTCCAATTGATCAGGCCCAACAGCACATGGCTGAACCTTCGGACGGCGACCGAATGGGAACGGAGGAACAGCCGGGTGAATAAGACTGCGCCAAGGCCCAAGGCCAATGCGAAGAACAAGGCTGGCAACACCATCGGCTGGTAGGTCTCCAGGACCAGGACACGGCTGGATTGAGGCGATTGTGTGTAGAGAACCTCCCGTTCCATCACCAGCGGCTTGATGGTCCCCGTGTCGTCGGTGTACGAAAAATCCTTGAGGGCCTGCTCCATCACCGCAGGAAGGAACATCGCTTCCCATACGCTGATAGGTGTGTCGATCCTGCCGCTCTGTAAGAAATTCAGCACCCAGTCGATGAAGGGCGAGAATGAAGTATGGCGCATCACATGCTGGCGTATGGTGTACTCAGATGGCACGGATTGGGCCCAGCTCTTGAACTGTCCGCCGACCGCACTATTGATGATATCCCGGATCCTCGTGGCGCAGTTCTCGTCATAATGATGATACAGATAGGTTTGGTTTTCCGGGAGGATGTTGAAATTCAAGAACTTCACCAAGGCGAGCTTGCTTTGAGGGGAAAGGTCCAAAGTCAGGAGCCGGATATCGCGGTCCTCTTGCCTCGCTAGGTCGAAACGAGCCTCCGCCGAAGTAGCCCATACCTCATAATTCAATCTGCCCATGGCAAAGGTCTGGTAGAAATCATCATCGAAACTGAAGACTCCATAGTCGTACATCACCTTGCGCCCATTGCGGAGATCGGTGACTACTATCGCAGAATGCCCGAACCATACATATAAAGGATCGCCCTTGCCCATGGTAGCTATCTGGATGATGAGTTTTTCGGCTGTGGCAATTTCCTCAGAGCTCGGAAGGCTCTCGAAATCCCAATCCGCCAATAGGCTTTGCGAACCGAAGGGGTCGGTATACTCTGTATATGGTGCCAGGGAAACAGCACAGAGCACGAGATTCGCAGAGAGAAACAGTATGAAAAGGAGTGTTATTCCGAGGCGCCTGGTTACCATGCGCCTATCATAACACAATCCCTTCAGGTTTCAAACAACAGGTTCCGCGATTCCACCAGCTTCGGTTGACAGAGGCCCCGAGAGCAAGTACTCTTGAACCATGCACACCGACGGATTATATCCCCATCCATTGAATTCCACTTTACCAGCAACTTGTAAAGGAACGTCCTGATGGAAAGGAATCTCACCACTTCCGCAGTGGTGTTGCGAAGCCGAAGGTGGGGCGACCTGCATAGGATGGTCACACTCGCAAGCGCAGAGCTTGGCATCATCGATGCGCTCGCCTATGGAGCGCGCAAGGGAAAACTCTCTGGCAGGATCGACCTGTTTCTCGTGGGTGTGTTCTTCCTTTACCATAATCCAGTCCGTGGGGACTATGCTGTCGTTGATGTGGAACCGGCAGTGGCTTCGGAGCATATCCGCGCCGACCTCCGCCGCATGTACATCGCATCGTTCATGGCGGAGCTTGTTTTAAAAATGCATGGGGGCGACAGCCAGGCGCTGTTCAACCTCCTTTCCCAATCTTTCGCGCTGCTGGATTCCCCAGCCGCCGGTACCGCCGACACCATCCTTATCCAGTTCATCTGGCGCTTGATCGAAGTTTCCGGTCTGGAGCCGGACTTGGTCGCCTGCCCCATCTGCGAGAGACCGTATGGAGTCAAGGAAGCGCTGTCTTTCAACGCAGCAATGCACGCTCCTTGCTGCGCCGTCTGCGCCGATGTGGATGTCACCAATGGTGAGATGGCTTTAGGCCCGGGAGCCCGCAGATATCTTCTCTATACCGCTGGTCTTCCCCTTGAGGATGCTGTAGGCGTCACATTGAGCGAGACCGCGACAGAGAGGATCCGCCTCTATATGCTCCGCTATGCATCCATCATAGCAGGCGGGGCACTGAAATCCCTAGGAGGGAGCCTGCTGTGAAGCGGGCGCATGGTATGAATTCAATTATAAGGTTGTCATATGAAGGAATGGAAGAAGGAACAGGTTTCCGTCGAGCAGGTCCGAAAGCTCAACGAAGTCTACGGGGTGGACCTCATCACCGCATCGCTGCTAGCCCGCCGGGGGGTTGTGAATCCTGACCAAGTAAAGTTCTACTTGGAAACCGATGTCGCTTATCTGCATAATCCGTTTTTATTTACGGATATGGAGACTTTTGTCGATCGTTTGCTTCAGGCCCGCGAGGAGAAGGAAAAAGTCTGCATTTTTGGAGATCGCGATGTGGATGGTATCACCGCCACGGTGATTCTCAAACAAGAGCTGGATTCCATGGGAATCGAGACCTTGTGGCGCCTGCCGGATGGAGACGAACCCTATGGCCTGACAGTGGCCGGGCTCGACTGGGCCGCCACCCAAGGTGTCACCGTGGTGATCACGGTGGACTGCGGTATCTCGAATATCGAGGAAGTCGCCTATGCAGGCTCGCTGGGCATGGATGTGCTGCTCACCGACCACCATATCGGAGGAGAGATACTCCCGGACGCGATAGCTGTCATAAATCCCAAGCTTGAGGAGAGCGGATACCCATTCCATCATCTGGCAGGTTGCGGGGTGGCGGCAAAATGTGTCTGGGCGCTTAGGTTCGCCCTAAGTGGATTCTATCAAGAGGAAATCCTCCTGCTGCATGCCATGCCGGGCAACACAACGCCAGGAAGCGAGACCGTTATCATCGAGGCTGTGAGGATAAAGAACCTTGTGGAGGAAGGCCGGGTGGTGGAGGAGATAGTGCCAGGCATCCTCGAAGTCTATCAAAGCCGATTGATCCGCTTCCTTGACTGCGGCCTTCCTCTATTCGCCCTTGACATTGATATTGAGATGAAATTGCTCAGGAAGGCTTTTGGAAATTCACTGGACATCCATCTGGTGGAACTCCGGCCGCAGTTGGAAGCCCTCCTCCCGAAGACCGTGGGCAAAAGCCTGTTCAGCTTGATGCGGGTCAGCCGTTCAATCCGCTACGCCCGTATCACCAGCGAGCTTGACCTGCTGGTCTCGCTTTTCAGCGCTTATGTTCATCGGAAGACACCCTCAATTTCCCGCGATTATGAACAAGTGCTCGATTTGGTCGCGATAGGGACCGTAGCCGACCTCATGCCGATGATCGATGAAAACCGCATCCTGGTGCGTACCGGGCTAAAAGTGCTGGCTTCGGGTTCCCGTAAGGAACTGATGCCGTTGCTGACCATGCAGAACCTGGTGGGGAAAGTCCTGTCCACCACCGATATCGGCTGGCAGCTCACTCCGGTGATCAACGCCTCAGGCCGCATGGGAAAACCCCAGACCGCCGCCAACATGCTGCTCGCGCCGGACATGCGCTCATGCGAGGAATCGGCTGGAGAGCTCATGCGCATGAACCGCGAGCGTCAGAAGATGGGTGAGGACTCCTGGGAGCGCCTCTTGCCAAAGGCACGCAAGAGCCATGCGGATTTCGATGGAAAATTCCTCATGGTTGAGGACGCCACCGTCAGCCGGGGGATGACTGGAGTTATGGCCTCACGGCTGTTGCGCCAATTCAACTCCCCGTGCCTTGTGATCGCCTATATCGACGAGGAGCGTATAACCGGGTCCATGCGCAGTCCGGATACCTTCGATGTCAGGGCCTTCCTCAGTGGTTTCAATGATTTGTTCCTCGACTTTGGAGGACATCGCTGCGCGGGTGGCTTCAGCATGGAACGACGTCTGCTGGAGGACCTGCGCGCACGGATTGCAAAGGTCATAGGAGCGATTGACGATGAGGGCGGCGTTGATGAGGATGAATCCGTCAGGATAGACGCCGAGCTTCCCCCAGGGTACCTTACTCCCGAATTGATCAAACTCGTGGAGACGTTCGAACCCTATGGAGAACAGAATCCTCCGCTGCAGTTCCTTATCCGCAGCGCTACGTTGGAGGACATCCAATTCCTGAATAAAACCAAGGGCACCGGACCCGGGCACCTGAAGCTCCAGCTGGCGTATGGCGATTTCCGTTGGCCTGCGGTGTATTGGAACGCCTCGGATCTGGTGGGGCCGGATTTCAATGTGGGTGATGAAGTCGATGTGGTGTTCAAGATGGGACGCAATTATTTCCGCAACAGCGAGTCCCTTCAGCTTACGGTAGTGGGCCTCAGAAGGCATAAAAGCAATCTTGAGGAGATTAGGATTGGCTAATCGCTTGGTCTTTCACAGTTTCGCATTGACTGCATCTTGACAAAAGGCACGCTATTTTGGATGATATGCAAGATAATTTTTCCCAACACATGGGAAGGGGGTGATTACTATAGCCTACGTGAGAGTCGACGAGAATGAACCTCTCGAGAAGTCGATAAAAAAATTCAAGAGAATGGTGGAGAAAGAAGGTATTATCCGCGAGTGGAAAAAGCGGGAGTACTTTGAAAAACCGTCCACAATTGAGAATAGAAAGAAGAAATCCAACGAGCGCAAGCAGATGAAGAAAGTGCGCAAGATGCATTCCATGAAAAGCTATTAATCGCCTCTGTACAATTGACGTTATGCCGCCAGTGTACAGCTGGCGGTTTTTGTTTCTTCAGGTATATGATGTTATAGGTGTGATGAGGAGGACCTTGGATGAACCGCAAGCAGACCACGATGTTATTCCGCTGTAGTTCCGTCCGCGACCGTATGCGGGCTTAGTCGGCCGCTCCTATCCTTGCGTCGGTCTGGCGCATGCACATCAACACCAGAAGGTACACATCATGAACCAAAAAAAATATCATTTCGAGACCCTTCAGCTCCATGCTGGGCAAGAACAACCCGACTCTGCCACCGATGCCCGCGCCGTGCCGATCTATGCCTCCACTTCCTATGTGTTCAAGAATTGCGCGCAAGCCACCGCGCGATTCGATCTTTCCGAACCAGGGTACATCTACTCCCGTCTTGGCAATCCCACCACCTCGGTGTTCGAGGAGCGGGTGGCTGCGCTGGAAGGAGGAATCGGTGCGCTCGCCACTGCATCCGGAGCCGCCGCAACAGCCTTCGCGATCCAGAATCTCGCCCGGCATGGCGACCATATCGTAAGCGCCCAGAGTATATACGGGGGCACCTACAACTTGTTCGCCCATACATTCTCCGAGATGGGCATCAGCGCCACCTTTGTCCGTAGCGATGACTACGAAGGCTACGAGCAGGCTATCCAGACCAATACCAAAGCCGTGTTCATCGAAAGCATCGGCAACCCCAATGCGAACCTAGTCGATATCACCCGAATCGCAGACATCGCCCATCGGCACGCGATCCCTTTGGTGATCGACAACACGTTCGCCACCCCATATCTCATCCGCCCCTTTGAGCACGGAGCTGACATCATCATCCATAGCGCCACAAAATTTATGGGAGGACATGGCACCTCCATCGGTGGAGTCATCGTCGATAGCGGCCGGTTCGATTGGAAGGCATCAGGAAAATTTCCCCAGTTCGTTGAACCGGATCCCAGCTATCACGGCATCAGCTTTACAACGGCTGTCGGAGCCGCGGCGTACATCGTCCGTGCGCGGGTGATCTTGCAGCGTGACATCGGCGCCACCATCAGCCCCTTCAACTCTTTCCTGTTCCTGCAGGGGCTCGAGACGCTTTCGCTTCGGGTTGAGAGGCATGTGTCAAATGCCTTGCAAGTGGTCCGTTTCCTCGCCGACCATCCCAAGGTTGAGCGCGTGAACCATCCTTCCTTACCCGGCAACCCATCATACGACCTGTACCAAAGGTATTTCCCTCGGGGCGGGGCCTCTATCTTTACGGTGGTGATAAAAGGCGGAGCTCCCGCAGCCACACGGTTCATAGACCGGCTGAGGATATTCTCGTTGCTTGCCAATGTAGCCGATGTAAAGTCCTTAGTCATCCATCCGGCTAGCACTACCCATTCACAGATGAATGCCGCAGAGCTGCTTGCTTCCGGTATCGAGCCAGGGTCGGTCCGGCTGTCTGTGGGCACTGAGCACATCGAGGATCTTCTGGAGGACCTGCGCTCAGCGCTGGAAGATTAGCACCAACGGATCCCAGCCTCCTATCATTCGATGGGGGGCGTTGCCATCACCAAGCCGTCCAGGCTGTAACAAGGAGCGTGCCATGCCAGTGAAGATTTCGGATGCCTTACCTGCAAGAGCTATCCTGGAACAAGAGAATATTTTCGTCATGACCGAGAAACGGGCGTTGAGCCAGGACATCCGTCCCCTTCGACTGCTCATCCTCAATCTCATGCCCTTGAAGTCTAAAACCGAGACCAGCCTTCTCAGGCGCCTCTCGAATACTCCTTTGCAGATAGAAGTCGACTTCCTGCGCACTGCCACCTATACATCCACCCATGCCTCAGCCGAGTATCTTGAGACTTTCTACAAGACCTTTGAGCAAGCGAAATCCTCCACTTATGACGGTCTGATCATCACCGGCGCGCCAGTGGAGCAGATGGAGTTTGAGGAAGTCGACTATTGGCAGGAGCTCTGCGATATCATGGAATGGGCCCGCAAGCACGTCTTCGCAACCTTGTTCCTATGCTGGGGGGCCCAAGCAGGCATCTATTATCATTATGGTGTGAAAAAATATCCTTTGGAACAAAAGATGTTCGGGGTGTTCCCGCACAAAGTCTGCGTGGCGAACACCCCTCTGATGCGGGGCTTCGACGATGTGTTCAACGCTCCCCATTCCCGGCATACCGAAGTGCGGGAGAAAGACGTGCAGGCCATCCCCTCGCTTCAGATTCTAGCGACTTCAGCCGAAGCCGGTCTTTTCATGGTGGCCAGCGAGGATGGCAGGCAGGTGTTCATCTTTGGCCACCCGGAATATGAATCCGACACTTTGGCCTCGGAATACTTCCGCGACAAGTCCAAGGGTCTGGAGATTGCTGTTCCACGCCACTACTTTCCGCAAGATGATGAATCCCAGCCACCCATGGTGAGCTGGTATTCCCACGCCCAGCTTCTCTATACCAACTGGCTCAACTACTATGTCTACCAAACCACGCCCTATGATCTCTCGCTTCTTCCACAAGTGGACGAAGGGGTGAGGTCTCCCGCCGCGCCCAAGAGGATATGAGACAGTTGGCCATGTAGGCTGATTTTACGGCTTTTCTATGAACTATACGGCAAGATATCAATCTCAAATTGCTTATATCGGAAATTTGCCAATAATTATTTGACAAATTCCGAATTAATGCAGTATCATCTAATCACGTTAACCATACAAGGAGATCCGTGATGTTGATTTTAATTTCTGATGCCTTTGACGATTCCCTCCCAGCCCGTCTGAAAGCATTTGGAGAGGTCACTACCGATAAGGGGCGGCTTCCCGAAGCCGATGTGGTGCTCGTTCGCAGCAAGACAAAGTGCACGAAGGACTATATCGATTCCGCCAAGAATCTTAAGTTGATAATCCGTGGTGGAGTAGGCGTGGACAATATCGATTGCGCGCATGCTGATACCAAACGGGTCATTGTCCGCAATACACCCAAGTCCTCAGCCATTGCAGTAGCCGAATTGGCTTTCGCATTGATGATCTCCGTTCCCAACCATTTGGTGGAAGTCCACAACGGCATGAAGAAGGGCGAATGGATGAAGACCGTCAAGAGGACTGAGCTCTACGGAAAGACCTTGGCGCTTTTCGGTATCGGCAATATCGCTTCCAAGGTGGCTGAGCGCGCGCTCGCCTTTGGCATGAAGGTAGTCGCATACGATAAATACGTCAAATCCAGTCCCGTGGCGACCATGGTCGCGACTCCTGAAGAAGCTGTCAAGGATGCCGACTACATCTCCATGCACCTGCCGTTGACGGATGAGACCCGAGGGATGTTCAATGAAGCGATGATCAATGCCTGCACCAAGCAGCCTGTGGTGATAAACACTGGTCGCGGACCCTGTGTGGATGCCGAGGCGATGGCTGCGGCGCTTGCTGATGGCCGGATCTTCTGGTATGCCACGGATGTCTATCCGAGCGATCCCCCGGCTCCAGACTATCCTCTGCTGGCGGCCGAGCATGTCACACTCACTCCCCATATCGGGGCGAACAGCGAGGAAAACCTGCTGCGCATCGGTGAAGAGACCTGCGCGATTATCGAAGAGTTGTTGAAAGGAGGAAAATTATGAACCGCAAGAAGAATTTTTTCGCAGGCCCGTCCGTGCTTCCGCTGGATGTTCTCAAGGAGATGCATGATGGAATCATGGAATACAAGGGTGCCGGGCTTTCCATCGTCGAGGCGAGTCACCGTGGGCAGCCATTCGAGGATATGTATCACGAGACTCTGGATCTGCTGCGCGAGCTGATGGGGATTCCCAAGAACTACCATGTGTTTTTCCTCGGTGGCGGCGCAACGCTCCAATTCGCCATGATTCCCATGAACTTCCTTCGGCCTGGCACGGTCGCAGATTATATCAAGAGCGGCACGTGGGCAAATAAGGCTACCGCCGATGCCAAGAAAATCGGTGACGTTAAAGTATACTATGATGGTACCGCAAACAACTTCACTTCTCTTCCCGACGCGAAAACCGTCACGCCATCGGCAAATTCCTCGTACCTCTATCTTTGTTCCAACGAGACCATCGGGGGAATCGAGTGGCAGGACTGGCCGGATACCGGCGATGTGCCTTTGATCGCCGACATGTCCAGCGATCTGCTCAGCCGACCGGTTCCGGTTGAGAAGTTCGCGATGATCTATGGTGGTGTGCAGAAGAACCTCGGGCCTGCCGGGGCGACGCTGATCATCCTCCGGGAGGATATGCTTTCCAAGCAGAACACAAACCTCACCCAGTATTTGGATTACAAGAACCATGCCGAGGATGATGGATTGTACAATACTCCTCCTGTATTCACCATCTGGGGTGTCAAACTGGTGTTGGAATGGATCAAGCGCAATGGCGGGGCTGAAGGCATGGCGAGAAGAGCCACGCTGAAATCCTCAATCATCTATGATACCATCGACCAGAGCAATGGATTCTTCCGTTCCCCGGTCAATCCGATCTATCGTTCCAAGATGAACATCTGCTTCCGGTTGCCTACTGAGGAATTGGAGACGAAGTTCCTGTCGGAGACCAAAGCAGCTGGCATGCTTGGTCTCAAGGGCCACCGCAGTGTCGGTGGGCTGCGCGCCTCCGTGTACAACGCGTTGCCGGTCGAGGATGTCCAGGCGCTGTCCGACCTCATGAAGGACTTCCAAAGGGTCAATGGATGATGAAAAAAATTGATGAGACCAATAAAGCGATCATAAAACAGCTATGCGATGGGCGCAAGGCCTATAGCGCCATAGCTGAGGAACTCTCGATCACCGAGAATACCGTGCGTGCCCGGGTGAACAAGCTTATCGATGAGGGAGTCCTTCAGATTTCCGGCTTGGTCGATCCCGAGTGCATCCCGGGGTTGCAGGTGGTCATGATGGGGGTCAAGTTGAAAACACTTGATCTCGAGCGCAAGGCGCAGGAGTTCGCCCAGCTGCGGGGAGTGATCTCCGCTGCTGTGGTCACCGGTCGCTACGACCTTATAGTCCAGCTGATTCTCAGTGAGGACGAGGGGTTGTCGTTATTGGATTTCTTCAAACATGAACTGGTGAAGGTATCGGAGATTTTGGAGGTTGAGACCTTCGTGGTGTATCAATCGCATAATTTCCGCATCCCCTATATCCTTTGAACCGCTTGGAAACCGCTTGAACTCAATCGATACCGTCCCTGACTATGCTCGGGACGGTTTTTTTCGCCTGTACATCGCACGGGAATTTAGATATGATAATCGTGGAGGTATCATTGATGGAACGCTTGGCAACTACATACCTGGGGCTACAGTTGAAGAACCCCATAATCGTGGGGAGTTCCCCTCTGACATCATCGCTTGATAAACTGAAGAAATGTGAAGATGCCGGCGCTGGCGCCGTCGTTGTGAAGTCGATCTTTGAAGAACAGATCGATAGCGATGCCGGCCGTATGATGGCTGGGACGGATGAATACAACACCCATGCGGATGCGCAGGATTTCCTGCTGAACTCTTCCCGCAATTATTACATAGACGCGTACCTTTCCTTGGTCGAGCAGGCTACCGAGGCCTTGGAGATACCAGTGATCGCGAGTGTCAACTGCCGTTCAAAAGGTTCGTGGCTCGATTACGTCCAGCGTTTCGCCGATGTAGGTGCGGATGCGTTGGAACTGAACCACTTCATTCTCCCTTCAGATGCCAAAATCGACGGAGAGACCTTGCGGGAAGAATATTTCGATGTGGTGAAGTCGGCCCGAAAGGCTTTCAAGCTTCCTTTGGCGATCAAGATCAGCTCGCAGTTCACCGCGCTTGCGAATGTCATCAAGCAATTCGACAAGATGGGTGTCGACGGCTTGGTTCTCTTCAATCGATTCTACCAGCCCGATATCGATATTGAGAAGCTTGCCATCAAGCCATCCATAACTTTGAGCAATCCCCATGACTACACGCTTGCCCTGCAATGGACAGCCCTGACCTCAGCGTACTTGAATTGCGATATCTGCGCCTCCACCGGTATCCATACCAGCGATACTGTGGTGAAGATGCTGCTTTCCGGAGCTAAAGCGGTGCAGGTGTGTTCCGCGCTCATGCTCCATGGCCATGCCCATATCGGAACGATGTTGGAAGGCTTGGTAAAATGGATGGATAGGCACGATGCGGCTTCCTTCGTCGATTTCCGGGGTAAGCTCGCGCAAAAGAGGATGGAAGACCCGTCCCATTGGGAACGAGCTCAATATATGAAATCACTAAATGTGGAGTTTTAAAAAAGAGATGGACAAGGCTACATATAAAGACATTGCCCCATATGAAGAACAGGACATCATTGATGCGGTGAATCGGATAAAGGCCTACCCAAAGTTCCTCAGCAATATGGCGGAAGTGCTTTATGCAGGGAACATCATCAAGACCAAATGGAAAAGCCACCAGATGAAGGAGCAGATTCCACCGCTGCTTGACCAGGTGCGTTCCTATGACGATTTCCAACGGCTTATCACAGCCGGTGTGTTCCTACCCACCATCGAACGCAACTCGATGACTTCCTTCACCTACAGCGGACAGGAGAATCTGAATAAAGACACTCCCTACCTTTTCATCAGCAATCACCGCGACATCGTTCTGGATTGCGCGTTGCTCTGCTATGCCTTGATGAAATGCGATCTTCCCTTGTGCGAGATGGCCATTGGCGACAACCTGTTGGTGAACAAATTCACCACCGATATGTTTAAGCTCAATGGAGGTGTGACGGTTAAACGCAACCTGCCGCTACGCGAGCAATACCAGGAGTCGCTCAGATTGTCCCGCTATTTCATCGAACTCATCACCGAAGCAAGGAAGTCCATTTGGGTGGCGCAGCGCAGCGGCCGTGCCAAGGATGGGATAGACAAGACCAATTCCACCATCATCAAGATGCTGTATCTCTCTTTCAAGTCAACCGGCATCACGTTCAAGGAATTGATCAAGTCATGCAATATCGTGCCGGTCGCCATCTCCTATCAGTACGATCCGAATGATATCAACAAGGGCCGGGAGGAGGTTTCCAAAAAGCTCCACGGCACGTACACAAAGAAGAAATATGAAGATCTCATCAACATGCTGCGTGGGCTGAGAAGGTTCAAGGGCGATGTGCATCTGCATTTTGGCAAACCTCTCACCCAGGAATATGATAGCCCGGAAGCTGTGGCTCAGGAGATTGACAGACAGATCCACGTTGGTTATCGGCTTTGGGATACCAACTACTTTGCATACGACCAGGTGCAGGGCCCCGGAAGATTCTCGAATCTCTATAAAAATTTAAATACCAGAAAGTTCATGGACCGTTATAAAGACCTTACCCCCGAGCTTCGGCATTTCATCCTACGTTCGTACGCGAACCCTGTGACGATGCAGCTTGAGGCCTTGGGTATCTAAGAGGTTGAAAGTGGGGAGCCATAGGAATACGACGTTCCATCTATTTCCTATGCTCCTCATGCTCATGCTGTGCTTTCTTGTTGGTTGCTCACGAGAGGAATTCGCGCTTCAGCGTATACACGCATATCCTGTGATCATCAACCACTATGGGGCCTCTGAGCCTAACCGTGTGCTGGAAGGGCTTTCGATTGCTTTCCTTCCTGTTCTGCGCGAAACCTCGGATTATTCCGCAAGCATCACCGCCCCTTCAGGTAGCTTCAGTTGGGAGCACAAGCTTTTTCCATTCGAGGTGGATGGTCTTGACTATCTGGGTTTTCCCGATCTCACGCTCCCTGCAGGCTTTCCTCTGCCGCAAGGAATCTGGGAAGCAGAGCTGCTCCACTCCGATGGCCGCCGTACCCTTGGAAAATTCACCCTTGAGGACAATGCGCTGCTGAGATCCGTGCGAAAAGAACCACAATTGTGGATTCCGCAATTCTCTTGGGAGCGCGATGCATCCTCTCCTGAAATCTGGCAATTATTCATGCGGACAACCTCAAGCGGTTCTGAAGCGAGGTCTTTGCAGGATATGTGGGAAATCCAATGTATCGATGCCAAGGGAGTGGTATTGTCCAGGATGAGCGCTAAAGAAGGGCGCGTGACTTCCAGCTCGGTTGCCGATGCCAACCTGAAAGCCAATACCGTCCTCATCAAATGCTCCCGTTACGATGCATCCATTGGCTGTGTGCTGATAGGCTTCACGCGTTTCACCTGAGTCTCCCCACAGCCCGCCATAGGCTCTCCTTGGTGACCTCCACTACAAAAGTCCTACCATGGGGGCACACAGGGTTTTCCATCGCCAATACTTTTTGAATAAGCGCTTCAGCTGAGTAGCTGTCAATGCTGTCTCCGTTCTTGATTGCCGCATGGCATGCGATTGTCGCATAGAGTTTCTTATCCAATTCCTCGCTATTTCCTGCCTGATTGCTGATAAAGGCAACCACGTCTTTCTCAATGCTTTTCCAAAGGGCCGGAATAGTGGCGAGTTCCCACTGAAGGTCGCCTGTTCGGGATAGTTCCAATCCATAGTCGCCGTACCAGGCGGACTGCTCCAATAGGAATTCATCGACATCTCTGGTGACCTCAAATCCAATTGGAATCATGAGGCGCTGGATGTCTCCTGCATTCTTGATCTGATCGAATAAAATCCGTTCATGCGCTGCGTGTTGATCTATGAGGTACAAGGTGTCGTTCCGCTCCACAAGGAGGAATAAATCAAAGACTTGTCCGAGATATTTGAATCCGCCGGTTTTCGCACCGCTCCAAGAGGAATCTTGCGGTTCTTGCTTGCCTAGCAGTTCCCTGGCTCTGGAAAACCAAGCGGGGTCGGTGGGTTTTTCTTGGTGAGATGGTGCCACTTGGCGTGCATGATAGCCTGAAGTTGAGTTGGAAACCTGTTGGTCAAGGTGAGGGGATGGGCTCCTGGTGTTGAATTCCAGCTGCTCCGATGTGGTTTGAGTCCGTTCGAGTGATAGACGATAGATCGACTTGCTTATCTGCTGCTTGATCATTACCACGATCTGATGGTGGATCTCGGCTTGGTTTCGCAACTTGGCTTCCCGCTTGGCTGGGTGGATATTGAAATCGACAAGTTCGGGGTCGACAGTGACAAACAGATAGCAATAGGGGAAGGCTCCCCCGGGAAGCATTTCTCCATAGCCATAGGTTACCGCCTGTATAAGGGAGTAATCCTCGATTGGTCTGGTATTGATATAGATCTTGATATGGGACCTATCGGTTCGGTAGCAGGCCGGGGTGGTGGCAACCGCATAGAGCGAGAATCGGCCGCCGACATCCGAAAGCTCTGTGGTTTCGCTCGGGACCACGTGCTTGTCGGAAGCAAGGGCATCCAATACTCTCTGTTTCCTCGTGGTGACTGGGAAATCCAATTTGAGTTGGTCACCATCATAAAATCTAAAGGCGATGTGTGGATAGGCGAGGGCTTTCTCGACAAGTGTCCCACGGCACATGGTGGATTCGGTGGATGGACGTTTGAGAAACAAGCGCCGTGCTGGAATCGATGAGAAGAGATTCTCCACATCTATCCGAGTTCCTATTCGAGGACCTCCGGGTTGAACCATACCCTCGATAGTATTGTCCACCACGATGGTGGCTGCTTCGGCTCCTTTATAGCTGCTGGCAATGGTTACTTTCGCACAGGCCGCGACACTATAGAGAGCCTCTCCTCTAAACCCAAGAGTGGATAGATTGTAGAGATCTTCCAGCTTCTCCACTTTGCTGGTGGCATGCGAGCGGCAGCAGAGCGGCAGGTCTGAAGGATGGATTCCATCGCCATCGTCTATCACCGTGATCCTCTGCAGGCCACCTTCAATCAATTGCACCGTGATGGTGCTGGCATGGGCATCGACCGCATTGTCTATGAGCTCTCGCACCACTGAAGCCGGTCGTTCGATAACCTCTCCAGCGGCAATGCGCTGAGCCACCATAGGATCAAGCAGATGAACTCGATTGTAACTTTCCATGCGGTCATCCTATCATAAAGGGCGGTCCCTCGGTAGAGGGATGAAAAAGCAAACGCCCCGGTCTTTCACGGGGCGTTTGTGAAAAGGGATGAAGGAATCAGTAAAGGGCGATACCTACTCCTAAAGTCAACGCAGGAGAGACAACCACATCTGCCAGGGTCGCTGCCGTTATCGGGAGGGCGGTGCTTCCATTCCAGCTGGAATCGGCTTGGTAACGGGCTGTCGCGGAAAGCTTGGCAAAGAAGTCGAAAGGACCTTGGGTGGTGGATGCTGAGGCGAACAGCTGGCTTTGACCATCAAACAGGAATTCTTTTATGCGGGAGATGATTGATCCAGCGCCAGTTAATAGATCCTGCGCCGCAGGGAGGAAGGCCTTGCGGGTGAATCCCAACGTGAAATCGGCGAATGAGGACTTTAAGGAGCCATTGAAGGAGAACTTGTCCGCATTGAAAAGAAGGCTGGAGAAATCAGCGGCGATTGGAAGTTGGTAGGATGTGGACAGTTCAAGATTTTCGGACTTCCAGCCAAGTTCCATCGCGCCAACCCACGTGCGTCCTGCGCCTGCAGTCGGGTTTGTCCATTCAGTATCGATAGCATCGAGTAGGAACGAACGGTTGCGGAGGTGGAATTCATCAAACATACCCAATGAAAGCGCGCCTTTTTGGGTCGCTGCAGTTGCCAGGAGGGTGAATGCACCTGACTCAAGTCCAACACCTGCAGTAATGAGGTAGTTGTCTAGATTGTTGAAGAAGGATGGGGATGTGCCGGTGACCAGCATCTGATCGAAAGAAGTTGGGTATTCATACCCAAGCATTGTAGTGAAGGAGACCTGAGCTTTGGCAGTCAATTCGGTGCCATTGACAAACGGCAGGTCCAAGTCTATGGATGGGAACAGGTCCACGCGTTTGAGAGCATCGGATAGGAAGGCGTTTCCTACGAGTGAAATTCCCAATTCCCCTTTCCATGTGCTGAAGGGGGTGATTCCCACACGGAAGCCTCCAAGCTGAGGATCGGTGAGGTCATTCACAATCACATCAAAGTCGACAATCTTGCCGTCTGTTTTCGCTTGTAGACCGAGTCGGTTCTCAAAAGGTGATTCGGTATGGGTGGAGAGATTGTTGACAAGTTTACCCAAGGAAACGATCTGGTTCCGGCTTATATCCAGATAGGCGGAATCTTCTTTGGTTCCAAGACGCACATGGTCGATAAGATTGAAGGTGTCTGTGGCGATATCGTAGATTTTTCCGAGAGTGCTTGCATAACCAGAACCGAAGGAGTACCAACTAGTATCGTCATGTGAGTACCAACCGGAAGGGGCTAGGCTGTCGTTCAGATCCAGCTGGAGTTGAGGACCTAGACCGAGGGAGAAACTGTCTTTTGCGATTGTCAGAACAGGTTTGATGAACAGGTAGTTGCCATTGGGACTCACCTGGAATATCCTGCTGTAGGCTGAGCGGATATCAGCGGAAATTGTCAGGCCATCCTGTTTTTTACTGGAATCAGCGGGAATCCCGATATCCGAGGTGGGCATCTGGGAAGCTACCGTGCTTTTATTATTGACTGCGATCTCGGCACCAAGGTCTATTCTCGGGCCATTGAGGTCTACAAGCAGATTCCCATACACCGAGAACATTCCCGCGGTATAGCGCCCTGAGAGATAGGGTTGCGCATTTACACCATCCACTAGGAAGTCTGTCACATTGGCTACGAATCCTGAGAATCCACCGGAGAAGTCAAAGAGATTGGAGAAGCTTGTCAGGAATCCGACTCTTCGCATCCCAAGTTTAAGCTCAAGCGCGTCCTTTGTGTACGCGAGCTCAATGCTGGCGCTGTCTCCAGAAGTCGCGGCGTCGCTCAACAGCGGGACAACACCTGAGAGATTTAATCGTATGGGCAATTGATAGGCCGCCCTCACCGCAAGGTTCTCGCTGGTATGGGCCACCTCAGCTCCAAGGCTAAAATATGGCCCGATATTGGCTAGTAGGCGTTTTCCACTAAGCAATGTGGAATTGAGCATGTCAGTCGCTAGGTTTCCTTCAGTGTTGTTCTGCAGCGACCCGACAAAACGGAAATTCCAATTCAAGGTGCCGATATCGATACCTGCGGCGGCAAGGAAATTGGGGAATTTTTGCGAGAGCCCGACTCCGCCCGCATTGTAGATCGAAGTGAAGTCAAAGGGTAGCAATTTCAAGGCGGTACTTGCAGAAAGGTAAGCCTCAACCTGCAGCCTTCGTTCATCCGTGATGGGGAACGTGAGGTCGAGAGTGGGGTAGGCGACAAATTTTACCGCACTCGCGGGGTTGATTTTGAATAAGGATGAAAGCCCGATGGTGAATTGATACCCATTCGGGTTGGGGGTGATGATGAAGCCCGCTCCGCCGAATTGGTTTTTAAGCACATCGTTGGCAGCGATATTGTCTAAGTACAAGTTGTCAAAGAAAAGCTCATAGCCCCACCACCCAGATCCTCCGTTCGAATACAGACCAAGATTCTGCTCGAAGGCTCCGCTTGCAGTAGCCATGTGGTTTACCATGATTCTTTTCCCAAAGGAAATGGGAGTCTGGTCGTCCGCGATCAAATGGAACACATCTCCATCGCTTCCATACTTGATGAAATCGATGAATCGAAGGGCAGTTCTGACTCCTGCCAGCACGGAGGACATGTCAAAATCGATATTTGTATAATCCCAAGTCGATGGAGATTCCAGGATGCCATCTGTGAGAAAGTAGGCTTGGAGGCCGATGGAAAATGCATTGTAGCTGAAAAATGGATTCAATGAGATTCCGAGGTATGGATCATCGGTTGACCCGAGGTTCGAGCGGGACAAATTCATCGAACTCTTAATCCCAAAACTACTGGTATTCTCAAGTGGGAGTGCCGGGCTCGAAGTGATAGGCAATGGTTGCCGAATGGTAAGAACATCCGCTGGTGCAGGTGTTTGCTCTACAGGTGCTGGCGGAGGAGCCGGGGCTTCGATAACCACAGAGGTGGTGACCGCTTCCTCTACAGCAGGTGCCAGTATGGAGACTTCCTCGACTACCGGGACCTCCTCTACCATAGTAATTTCCTCAACCAACACAAGCTCTTGCATGGATGGGATTTCCTCTTCAACCGGGGTGGTACTCTCGATCGATACCAATGGAGCGGGGATAAACACAGGCAGAACCTCAACGGCTTCTTGAGGAGCGATTTCTATAGTAACTTCAGGTTCAATAGCCATTATTTCCACCAACGGGGTTTCCGCTGGAGCCAAAGCTACGGGTTTCACTTGAGCCAGAATCACTTCAGGAGCAAGAGGGACTATCGGGGCGGGGGTTTGAGCTTCTGAAACGGGAGCTGGAGCCGGGGCCGGTGCAACTTCGACAGGAACGGGAGCTGGAGCCGGGGCCGGTGCAACTTCCACAGGAACGGGAGCTGGAGCCGGGGCCGGTTCTGGAAGGGCTGCCTTATAATAGTCGATGACAGCCTGGGTCTCCGCATCGGCGGGAATAGCGGTGATGCCATACACCTTAGCCAATGGGGACAAGGATGGGTTTTTCACTTCAGCCGCGGTGATGCGGGTGGCGTAGGTTGAGACTACCTTGTCATCCTTCACCTGCAGTTGCACGATGCCAACGCTGGAAAGGTACTCGCCCGCGTTCACGATCATCGTGTCGCCAACCATCTTGCCGCCGGCCGGGGCCATCGCGCCCTTGCCGTCGATGATCAGGTCGATTCCCTTGATGTTCTGCGCGATCACTTCGCTGGTGATGCCATTGACGTTGCCAATGCTGCCCAGCAGGATAACATAGTCCGCCTGCTCCCTGATGTAGTCGACCGCGAACTGCGCGTTGTCAACCACGTCCTGGCTCAGGAATTCCAATCCTTCCTCAATCAGAGGAGGTGCCGTCACACCGGCCACCGCCACCACAAAATCGTTGAAATAGTACAACTGGAATGGCTGGAACAGCCACTCACCGTTCGCATTGAGTACGTTGGCCGAGAGCACTTTCATGTCGCTCATCTCGCCGGCGTACTTGGATGCCTCGCGAAGGCGATCGGCTCCGTAAGCGAAGTCAGCTGGTCCCGGTGCCACAGCGTCGTACCCAAGCAGGTCGAGCAATACGCCAGCGCTTTCGCCTTGGTATGCGTCGGCAAGTATTGAACCGCTGGTTACATTGCCTGCATCGAGCAGAAGATGCTTGTCGGTCGCTTCCCTACCCCAGTTGAGTAGTGTGGCGAGTTTTGCATATCCAATGCCCTCTCCTTCCTCGATCCGTCCGAGCACGTCGTTGGTGTGCACGATGAACAGGTCGAATTCGGTGAAGCTGTCGTTGGCTTTCACTACCATGTCTTCAGTCGCCATCTTACGTGCCGGAGCGACTTCAACCAGAGAAAGTGGAGCACTGGGAGCTGAGGTTGTGGGTTCGGCGACCGCGGTTGTGGCTGAGAGTGGGGAAACTTCAATCAAAGAAGTTTCCTGGGTGAGTGGCGCTATTGGTGCGGCTTCAGGGGTTTTCAATTCCTCAAGCGGTGTCACAATGGATTCTACAACCGGTTCGCTAGGAACACTTGGTTGGCTCGGTGCAGGGGTGATGGTGGGAGTCACAGATATTACAACCACAGGGGCTGCAGGTGCGACTGCAGGTGCGACTGCTGGTGCGGGAGTCGGTGCGGGAGTCGGTGCAGGAGTCGGTGCAGGAGTCGGTGCAGGAGTCGGTGCAGGAGTCGGTGCAGGAGTCGGTTGCACTGCGGCTGGAGCTTGGTAGACGAGGGATTCAGGAGTAACCGTCGGTGTAAGCCGGGCTGCGACACGTGGATTGGGATTGATGGAGAGGGTCTGATATGTCTCCCGAGCGATCGGTTTTTCGTTCGAGAACGGATCCGCCATATTCAAATAGGTATATGCTGGAACCTCAACACGCTGCCTGGTGATGGTGTTTAAAGCCACTACATCACCGCCTAAGGCGAACATCAATTCCGATATGTCTGAAGTAACGAATACTTCGCTCGGTCCCCGGAATTTATAAATCGAGACTGGTGTGGATATCTGCATTTCGCCTGCGAACGTATCCGAAGTGAGGAAATTAGCCGAGCCAGCAACAAGATACATGGATGGACTCTTTATAGACGGGTCTCCAATCGCCAGAATGGCTTCTGGCTGCAGGACTATCTTTCCAAACGGAGCAAAAAGCACCAACGGCTCTTGTCCTGAAAGGACGATCCATCCAGCCTTAAGCTCCACCGGCTGTTCAGATTGAGGTACGAACACACCTTTCTCATTAAACTGGTAGAAATCGGTGGTGATTCCTCCCATTACATGGAGATAGGAAGCTTCCGTCCCTGTGGCTGCTCCTGTTGACGCTGTGAAAGCGCTACCTAGGAACACCAAAGCCAGTACCATTGCTATGATAATTCTTCTCACGTACTGTATCCTCATCATTTTCATGCTTCTACATTACTGCAATTCACAGCTAATCGCAACTGTGTTTCTCCGAAACGGTAGTGATGAAGCCCTCTTTTATCGATTGGACACCATCTTGCGCCTCATCTTCGGCAACTCTTGGAATCCGATAGCTGAAGGCATGGGCGTTATAGATATGCTCACGGGCGTCACGGTCCAGATGTACCAGATCCTTGATGATAGGCTTGAGGCGGGCCCTGATGTTCGTCTGGTCGTGGGGGCAGACCGGTTTCACCGTAGGAAGGTCATACACCTCGCTCAAGCGCCGGGTGGTCTGCTCGTGGACCTCAATCATCGGCCGGATGATGTGGAGCTTACCCTTGAAGAATTCCTGAACTGGCAGCATAGTGGAAAACGATGCCCTGGAAGTGAGGTTCAACAGTGTGGTCTCCACCAAGTCGTCCAGGTGATGGCCCATCGCTATCAGCTTGCAATCATGCGCGGTGGCATAATCGAATAAAATCCTGCGGCGGTTGCGCGAGCAGAGATAGCAGTTGAACTCACCTTTAAAACTGTCTGGATATTGGATTTCATCAAGGATTGTCAATGGAATGCCAAGTGAGTGGAAGTAGGTGTGGAGGTCCGCTTTGGCGGTCTCGGAAATGGGGTGTTCGATCCAATTGATCATCACCGCCTGCAACCCATAGGTGATGGGCAGCCATGTAAGCCGGATGGAAAGCGCAAGGGCGAGAGCAAGAGAATCCTTTCCTCCCGATACACTTAAGAGCACATTGTCCTTGTCCCGAATCATCTGGTGGGTATTGATTGCTTTGCCTGTGAGTTTGATGAAGCGCATCACCCAAGGAGGAATATCTCCTGCCACAAGCGAGCGCCAGGAGATTTTTTCTGAAGGATTACCTGTCATTCAATATTCCTGGTCCCGCTGAAGAAATTGCATGAAAACAGGACTTTCCAGCCAGCGGGGAGCGAATATCCTGAATTTGCGGAGGCTTGCGGTGAAGGCTTCCACCACAGAAGGATTGAACAGTTCGTCAACTTCGCAAAACGGTTGGCTGGAGCCATCGGGCTGGACAATTGGGATATCCGCCTCAAACGAGATGTTTTCGGGAACATCGATGATGATCTCATGCCGTTGGACTTGAGGAAAGTCGACAACAATACGATTATAGAGCTCATCTTCAAGAGCAAGTCTCGTGTCGAGTGTAAGAGCTGCCTTATGAAGGGGATTCGCGGGATTGAATCGGCTTTGCGCGTGCACGGCTAAAAGCTGGTTTTCACGGACTTGATCCAGCAGTTGGAAGGGTTTGAACTCCGGATGGGACAAAGCCAGATGTGAAAAAGCCTCGTCATCAAGATCATAGAGCTCCTTCTCGTGCAGGATCCCGGAGGTGATCGCAAGATACAAAGCCTTCTTGATCATCGCCGTAGCGCTACGGGTGCTCTGATGCCAATACACATTCTGGTACATCTGGTATTTGGAGAACAGCAGATGCTCAACCGCGCCAATGGCGGACAAGGGGATGGCGGGAATCCCCGGCGGAAGATACCGCATGCGGCTGATGATGAAGGAAGCGTCCTGCATGCCATAGGGAACCCCGCAGAAAAATGCATCGCGGCTTAGATAGTCCAGCTTATCAGGGTCGAGTGTGCCCGATAGCAAAGCGCGGTAGAAGCCGACTTCTGCATCAGGGCAGGCGCGGTGGGTATCGATGATCGCGAGGACCGAAGCCACCGAAGCCCCTATTTCCTCGGTGAGGATACGTAACAGGGTTGGGTCGTGCTCTATGATATCCGCGGCGAGCTGTTCGTGCTCGCGTAACGAGAGTTCTTTAAGCGCATGGGCATAGGGGAAGTGGCCAAGATCGTGCAATAATGCCGCGCTAAGGAGCGATTGGATGCCCTGATGGGAGAAAGGACAGGACCCAGGCTCGTCTACCCAGGCATGCAGAAAGGACAACAGCATAAGGCGGGTGATGTGGAATACCCCAAGGCTATGGTTCAACCGGGTGTGGACAGCACCTGGATAGACATGGAAGGTAGGGCCAAGCTGCTTGATCCTTCCGAGCTTCTGCATTGCTTCACAGCGGTACAACTGCTTGAAGGCGGGGGTAAGACCGATATCTTTCCACAAAGGATCGCGGATTGGCTCGGTGAAGTCTCCGCTCAGGTAAGCGATCTCGAAACGCGCGAAGTTAGGACTGATCGGTTTGAGCGAATTGGCTTTCATCCACTCCATCGTATCCAAACCCAGCCCTATTGTCCAGCTATGAGTTTGACAATGCCCGGCGGATGCGATACACCTTCAGGTATGAGACGATTTCAGAGAACGACCATCTGCCTGCTTTTCAGCTGCCTGTTTCTATCGGTTGGTTTCGCATCGGATCCGATAGCGAGGGGCCTGCTTGCCTTGCCATGGGAAGGTGTGCTGCCGAAGGACGAGCGGATAGGCCAGATAGTCGATGCCCGACAAGGGAATAACGATGGCTATTCCCTTGTGGCCGAGGCATTCGGATCTGAATTCGGTCCTGAGTGGTTCGACCGGTATGTCGATGGGCAGCTGCACGCATCGATCAATCGTGTCCATGGTGCGTTTCTTGCGGAGCGTCTTCCTTTTTCGGCAGTGATGGTAGGAAGGGGGACCTCAACCGAAGGGATGCTCTCTCTACCGTTGAAAGCGGTCGATGGGGATGGAGTGGTATTTCTCCTGCATGTGGTGCTGTCCCGTACAGCAGCAGGAAACTGGGTGTTGGTTGCAATCGGCAGCATCGAGCGATCCACCCTATAGCTCTATGACAGAACCTGGCAGCGGGGACAGAGATGGGTGGCTCTTTGGCCAACGACCCGACGCTCGATGATAGCTGAACATCGTGGACATGTACTGCCTGTCCGTTGGAACACTTTCAAACGCGTGGCATTGGAACCATAGCGTCCATCCGAGTGAAAATTGCCATCTCCTTCGCCCAACGAAGTTCCCCGGTTCTCAATCGACTCGCGCAACACCAACCTGATAGCCATCAGCAGATTGCTAGCTTGGGCGGGAGTGAGCTCATCCGCGTGTGCGCAGGGATGGAGCCGGGCTGCGAAGAGGCTTTCATCAACGTAGATATTTCCTAAACCCGCGATGAATCCCTGGTCCAGCAGCAGTGGCTTGAGCATCCGTCTGTGGGACATAAGCTTCTGATGAAAAACCTCGGCATCCAAGGTTGGATCGAAGGGTTCCGGGCCGAGCCTTCCGAATATCCCACAGGTGTTGGTGCATAGCGTCATGCGGCCGAATTTGCGGGTGTCGTGGAAGACAAGCTCGCGGTCAGCATATATGAACGCCACGCGGTCATGGGAATCCATGGCACAGCGGCTCTCCCGTATCGAGAAGGCTCCCGTCATACGGAGGTGGACCAAAAGGTTTTGTCCATCATCAAGTGTGAAATGGATGTATTTCGCACGCCGGTCGATTCGCGCAATAGCCCTACCGACAAGTCGTCCGCTGAATTCCTCCGCGGACAGGGGTGTGATGGTTTTTTCCCAAGTCACCACTATGCCACGGATGGGTTCCCCAATGAGACCGCATGTGCGGAGGTCTTGGCATATTGTTTCCACTTCAGGAAGTTCCGGCATGGTCGCGCTCCTTATTAGGATCCTGGATATTTTTACAAGGCTCTTGACAGCCTCCGCCTTCATCGGTATAGTTGCCCCTGTCGTACTTTTTCCAGTTTTGGCGGCGTAGCTCAGTAGGTAGAGCAAACGGCTCATATCCGTTCGGTCAGGGGTCCAAGTCCCTTCGCCGCTATTTCATGCAACCCTGTTCGCTTCATGCGGGCAGGGTTGTGTCGTTTCATAGGATATCACCCAACTGTTCCAATGGCGCGGTACCCTTCAAGCTCAGGCATACCTTCGTTGGTGAAGTTGAAGTCCTTGCCTTGCTCCACTGTCGCCAGGTAGAGATGGCAGAGGGCGATACCCACATCAAGTCTATTGAATCTATCATAGAATTTTGCTTTCACTGGATTCAGCAGCTTCTGGTAGGCGTGGATTTCCCCCCCATCGCAGACAAAATACCAGTTCTGGGTGTTGGATGCGGAAGGGGCCAGCCGGACTGCCTCAAGCCGGGGATCATTCCCTGATGCGATATCTCCCAAGGCCTTCCGATTGAATCCCTCAGGGCCGCGATAAGGATTGTCCTTGGGTTTGCCAAAGGCGAGCACGATCACAAACTCCAGGTGGGTATCCACAGCTCCGGACGGTTTGGCCATACCCAGCCAGCAACTGCCAAGCCCAAGGCTTGAAAGGTACAGGTCCATCTGCTGGTAGAGAAAACCCACATTCTCCAGATAGCCTTCCTTAAGCTCGCTGCTGATGATGAAGTTGTGGGGCGCCTTCACCGGCAGGATATTGCGCACATTCGAATCCAGACGGTATTCCACACGGATAGCCGGAAACAACGGACGCATATTCTTCGCGAATGACCGGATATCCTGAAGCTGACTCTCCCGCAGCGGGGTCATGTCGTATCTCCGGGTGGAGCGTCGTTTGAATATATAAGGATACAGATGCATTGAGGGCCTCCTTCTCAATTACGGTAGGTGTACGCATACAATACGCATACAATACATCAGCTGCTGCCCAATCGGCTAGCTCGCGGCATCATGTTGCCTTTCATTCAATCGATCGCGGAAGAGGGCAGGCTTTGCGCGAGCAATTCGGTGTAGGTGAGTCTTCCATCGACACGTTCCGAATTCATCAGGCTGATAGCCCGGACTTGGACGCTGACCGCAGGGATTTTCCCTAAGCTTCGGTTCCGATCAGAACCATCTCGGAAAACCACCTCTCTAGCCAGGGTGAGATGCGGTGTGTAGGGACGGCTCTCCAGCTTGAAGTCTTTCTGCCTTAAAGCATACGCCAGATTTCCCTGTAGCTTTTGGAGACTTGGATTGGGGCGGACTCCCAGCCATACGATATCCTTTCCGTCACGTCTGAAGCTGCCGACTTGGTCGAACACCAGCTCGAACCGAGGTACTTCCACCGTGCGCATGGCGGCTTGAATCGCAGGAATCCGGGAGGAAGGAAGTTCTCCGAGGAACTCAACGGTGAGATGGAGATTGCCCCCGTAGGTGAAGTTCCCTCTGAGCGTGTTGGCCCGCAGTTGATTTTGAATATCCACCAATTGTGTCCGGATGGTGGATTCGAAGTTGATTCCGATGAACAGCCGCATGGGGTTCCTCCCGAAAGCGTATCGCGCATACTTAGTATAATTCAACAAAAGAGCCTTGCCAATTTCCATGTTCGTATATACTCTTGTATTGGTTGCATCCAGGAGACGTCATGACAGGATTTTTCATTAAGAAAGCATTTTTCGATGGTTGGGACAATCTCATCTCGCTTGTAGTCCTCAATCTTGGGTATCTGGTGGTGCTGCTGGCCGCCTATGGCGCCTTGGAGGCTCTTGCCATCTCCATGCCCTTGGGAATCGCCCTGCTGGTGGTCACTTCGTTGCTGCATTCGCTGTACACAGGCGCGGTCTCTTTCCACACCAAAGGATATGCCTGGTATACACGCCCTGGATTCGCCGGGTTCAAGAGCGCTTTCAAGGATTCTTGGCGCCATGCGCTGTTGCACTTCGCTCTCAATACGCTGATTCTTCTGATTGCGGTGTTCATCATCCCATTCTATCTATCCTATAGCTCGTTGTTCGCCTTCGCGATCGCGGTGGTGATGTTCTGGCTGGTGCTGGCCTTTGTCTTGGCCATGATGTACTACTATCCCCTCGCGGCCCAGCTGCCCGAGGACAAGCCCTTGAAGACCCTGAAGAAATCCTTGATGATCGTGGGCGACAATCTGTGGTTCTCATTGTTTCTTGGAATCCATGGGTTAATCAGCCTGGTGCTCTCAGTGGTGTTCGCCACCATTCTCCCAGGCGTCTCTGGAATCATGCTCTCACGTCAGGGTGCGATGAAGCTGCTGATGTTCAAATACGATTATCTGGAATCCCACCCTGAGGTGAACCGCCGGCAGATCCCGTGGGAGGAGCTCCTGTTTGACGAACGTGAGAAAATTGGTCCCCGCACACTGCGCGGCATGATTTTCCCTTGGAAGGAATAAGGTGGCTAGGGAGATAGAATTGAAGGCGCGGGTGGACAACTACCCCGTTCTTATGGATCGGATCAACGCTATCGAAGGGATATCCAAACCGGTCGCAGAGCATAAAGCAGACATATATTTCTCCCGCCCTGGCGAGAAAAAGCATTTCCGAGTGCGCCTTCAGGGCGATTCCGTGGTCATCACCAGCAAGACCAAGGAAAAGCGGCACGATGGAACCGAGGACAACCACGAGATAGAGTTCAGTACCAAAGTCGACAGTTATCCCCGTGTGCTGGCGTTCTTCTCTTCCTTGGGTTTCGAGGAATACATCCGCAAGGAAAAGACCGGATGGCTATGGTCGCTTGGCAGGGTTGCTGTGGAACTTGTGCAGGTGGGGCCGTTGGGATGGTTTATCGAGATGGAGATTGTCCTTGGCGACGATGCTTCGGATCCGGACGTGCTTCGGGCCAAGGGTGAGTTGTTCGAACTCCTCGGAAAACTCGGAATAGGTAGGGACATGCTCGAGGACCGCTATTATATGGACCTCTTGCGAAAACAGGTCTAGACGCGAACCACACTTCCCGCTACCATGCGGCTATGGAAAACAGAGCTAGTCATATATTGGTAAAGGACCGTCGTCTCGCCGACGAAATCCTCAAACGTCTCAAGGGGGGTGCAGATTTCGCCTCACTCGCCCGTGAATACTCCACCTGTCCAAGCAAGGCCAAGGGCGGCGATCTAGGCTGGTTTGGCGATGGCCAGATGGTGCCTGCCTTCGAAGCTGCGGTGAAACGCCTGTCCACCGGGCGCATCAGCGAGATTGTCCCCACGCAGTTCGGCTTTCATATCATTAAGAAGACCGGCAGCCGGGATTAGAGGACACATTGTTCCGACATCACCGCGGGGGCATTCTCCTAGGTCCGCCAGCGGGGCATGATGGTTCTGCTGCCATCGGATTCGGATACATGGATATCCACCTCTATATGGTAGACCTCCTCGATCTTCGCGGCGGTGAGCACTTGAGCTGGCGGGCCGCTGGCCACAACCTCGCCTTCTTTCAACATAATCACCCAATCGCTGAAGGCGGAGACCGCATTGAGGTCGTGCAGCACGCATACGACTGTAGCTGAATGCTCGTCCACCAGACTACGTAGCAGCCGGAGGATATCGCGCTGGTTGCGTGGGTCGAGGTGGCTGACCGGCTCATCCAAAAGGATGGCTTTCGCATTCTGGGCAAGAGCGCGGGCGATCACCATCCGTTGGAATTCGCCTCCGGATATCTCAGTGGCCATACGGTTTTTGAGGTGGGTGATGCCCATCTTCTCCATAGCCTGCCCAATTTTGGCATGGTCCTCTTCGGAAAGCAGCGAGAACCGGCTCGTATGGGAGTACCGTCCCATGGCAACACATTCGGCTACGGTGAAGTCATATTCCAAACCACCTTGCTGAGGCACATAGCTGAGCGTATGGGCAAGCGAGCGCTGCGAGTACGAGTTGATGTCCTGGCCAAAAACCTGCACCGTGCGGTCGGGAACCGGGAGCAGCCGCAGGATATGGCGGAGCAGGGTGGTTTTTCCGCAGCCGTTGGGGCCGACTATGGAGATGAACGAGGCCTTGGGGAACTCTGCGTCCAGCGAGGAGAACAGTGGCTTGTCGCGATACGACCACGACAGATGCTGGACTGATATGACCGGTTGCTTCATCGCCTGACCCCCTTGTGGTGGTTTACCAGTAGGATGATGAACAGCGGTGCGCCTGCAAGCGAGGTGATCACGCCAACCGGAAGTTCTGAGGCGCCTAGCACCGTGCGTGCAAGGGTGTCCGCCCCAACCATCATCACCGCTCCTCCCACCATGGAGCAAAGGAGCAGCTGGCGGTGCCGTGGCCCGATGATCAGGCGTACGATATGGGGAACCATCAGGCCGACGAATCCGATGACGCCGCAAAACGATACCGTCACCGCGGTGATGAGAGTGGAAAGCATCAGCAGGATGAACCGCACAGTGCGCAGGGGCACCCCGACAGAAAGTCCCGACTGCTCATCAAGCAACAGGATATCCAGCTCGCGGGTCATCAGGAACAGCGGTGCTATACCGACAAGCGAGCAGATGGACAGGATGAGCAATTTACTCCAGCTGGCGGTTCCAAAGCTTCCCAAGGTCCATTGGATGATGCTTTGCAATTGGCTGCGGTTGAGGTACATGAACAAGGTCATGAGTGCCGAGAGCATGAAATTAAGTGCTATTCCGGTAAGCAGGAGGGTTACGGGGGACCTTCGGACTCCTCCCGCGAGGGTGAAGATGATGAAGGCTGCCCCGACCGCTCCGCTGAAGGCTGCCAGGGGTACGCTCCAAGCCCCGGTGGCCCCGCTTACGAGACCTAAAAAGGCTGCGAAGGCTACGCCGAAAGCCGCGCCCGACGATATTCCCAGCACATACGGATCGGCCATGGGGTTGCGGAACAACGCCTGGAACACCACACCTGCCACAGCCAGCACCATGCCGGCCACTGTCGCGGTAAGCACCCGTGGAAGACGCAGGTTCCAGATGATATAGCGTTGCGAAGCCGAATACGTGGTCCCCAAGGCGCCATCAGGGCCAGCGAGGAGAATCTCCACCGTCTGGCCGAGTGTGATATTGGCCGGACCAAGCACAAGGGCTGCCATCGATAGGCCGATGAGCAGGAGCAGCGTGATGATGAAGAAGGGCAGGGCGCGTGGTGCGTGGCCCATTTCGCTTACCTATTCTCTGTGGCGAATACTTCAGGGTGCAGGATCTTGGCGAGGGCTGCGACTGCTTGCGCGCTACGTGGCCCTTGTCTTTCCACCATCCCGTTGTCAACCGGGAAGATTCGGTTTTCTTGCACAGCGGTGAGGTCCTGATACCCAGTGCCGGTGGTGAACTGCGCTTTGGTCTCTACGAATGTGGATCCCCAGGAGGGTGGGAGGATGATGAAATCAGGATTGGCCTCCACGAGCAGTTCGAGCTGGAAGCTCCAGTTGACAGCCTTGGAGGCGATATTGCGTCCACCGGCTAGGGTGATGAGGTCATGAATGAAGGTGTCGCCTGTAGCCGTGAAATCGCCCCACTCCCCAAAACCTGCCACATAATAGACTGATGGTACTGGCTTTCCTGCGATTTTCCCATTGATCGCCGCAATGTCCTGACGCATGCGTGCCACGAGGGCTTGGGCCTTGGCCTTGGTACTGGTGAGCTCCCCGATGCCGTTGATTAGATCATAGGTGCCTTCCATGGTCTCCGACCCGTTGAGAAAGGCAATTGGAACCCCTGTTGCTTCTACAGCGGTGATGGTCTGCGTCTGGCCGAGGGTGCTGATGATAACCAAGTCCGGCTCCATGCTGAGGATTTTCTCCACACTGGGGCTGAACAGGTCGCCCATCGATGCGACAGCAGCTGCCTCGGTGGGGTAGTCGCAGTAATCCGTTCTTCCGACAACTGCATCGCCTAGGCCTAGCGCGAAGAGGATCTCGGTGACATTGGGGCTGAGCGATACGATTCTTTTTGGGGCTTGGGCAAGTTTGACCGCTACTCCCCGTGAGTCGGTGAAGACGATCGCCGGGGCGGAAAGTGCGCTCTCGGCGGTTCCCTTGGCGATAAGGGCGGTGGATGCAACACAAAGCAATGCGACAAATAAGAGAATTGTGGTTAAGTGACGGAAGAATCTCATGTCCGTACTCCTTTCGAGATGGAATGGGCATGAGGCTGCATACCCGACCTATACACCGTAGGCCCAATCATAGATTGACAGGTTCGCGATTGGCAGGTCTCCTGGCTTGGAGGGATGTAGAACGGCACCTTCCCAGAGACGCATCTCCAGTGGTTGTGCATGCACAGCCGTTCTTACCTCGTTACAGTGGCGGGACCGCACGGGTTTCTCACCCGTTTCCCTTTTCACAGACGGCGAGGCCGCCGTCTGAACCGATCGTTACGTCATCGTAGGCATAGAACGGGAAGTTGTCAAGCGGTGTTTAATCCGGTTGTTCGGTCGAAGACAGCTGTGATAGGGAGTTTTTTCTGGAGTCCACGGTGGATTGATGGTACAATGCGGCCTAGGGGGAACCTATGGATACTGCTGAAGTGTTGGAGATTCTTTGTGGTTTGGCGGCTGATGAGCCAATTGGTGAGAGCCTGATTCCGCTGCTGGTGCAGGTGCGGGACGTGAATGCTCCGGATGACGATGGCAATCCTCCCCTGTGGTATGCTGCAAGCAAGAATCCTTCGGTATCGGTGCTGAACACCTTGCTTGAGGCTCAGGCTCTGCCCGATTTCAACATTCTCTGCGCGGCTGTCGTGCATAATCCCAATCCGGATATTGCCAAACTGCTCTACCGGCGCTTGGCGCCTCTGCGCCGTGAGAGTCTGGACCACGTGTTCCTGCTGGCCGCGGCTTCCAACACCACCGATGAGCTTATCCAGTTTTTCGCTCAGGAGGGGGCCGATATCCAGGCGACACTCCCTATGGATATCTATCCTCGCGCCGATGAGGATGAATATGACTTTGATGCTGAGGACGATGAGGATGGACTGTGGATGGAGGATGGGGACCCGGTGATGCAGAACGCTTTGGTGGTGGCCATCTATGAGAATCCGGAGCCTGCCGGGATGGTCGCCAATCTGATAAAGCTGGGAGTGGCGGTGGATCTGGTGGACGAGGAGGGCTATACCGTTCTGATGCATGCCTTGGACAATATTGATGTGGTCAAGGCCCTGCTCGCAGGCGGCGTGGATGTGGATGCTGTTGATTTTGGTGGACATACGGCCTTGATGCATGCCTGCGAAGGCGAGAATCCTGAGGCTGCCCTTGCGCTGATCCAAGCGGGGGCCGATGTCAACAAGATGTCCGATTATGGTGAGAACGCGTTGCACCATGCCTTGGTTTGCCACATGAAGGACAACCTGGAGGTTGTGGAGGCGTTGATCAAGGCCGGGGTGGATGTAAACCTTCCCGATGGCGACGGATATTCACCTCTCCATCTCGCACGGATGAATTGCGCGGGGGATGCGGTTGTGGCAGCGTTGGAATTGGCCGGGGCGCTGCTGGGTGATTTTGACCTCAAGTGACCTTCCTTGACTGATAGCTGTCATTTCCGTATCATGCGGGCATGCAGGATACGTTGATAATCTATACAGATGGTGGGTGCTCGGGCAATCCCGGTCCGGGAGGATGGGCCTTCGCGGTTGAGAATGGTCCCGAGGGACGGTTCTGGCAGAGCGGCGGCGAGGTGATGACGACCAACAACCGCATGGAGCTGACCGCGGTACGGCAGGCCCTGCTGTATGTAATCAATTTAGGTGAGCCTTTGCCCCCGGTACGCATCATTACCGATTCCCAATATGTCAAGAACGGCATCACTGTGTGGATCCACAACTGGAAGCGCAATGGCTGGCGCACCGCTGGCAAGGATCCTGTCAAGAACCGTGAGCTCTGGATGGATCTGGACGATCTGGTGCGGCATCTGGATGTCTCCTGGCATTGGGTGAAGGGTCACGCTGGGGTCGAGCTTAATGAGCTCTGCGACTCTCTGGTTCGAAAGGAAATGGACCGCATCCTGCTCAACGCACAAGCCATGGAATAATTTTTCCCATTTTCTGAAGCAAACGGCCACCTCCTGGGTTCTATTCCAATGAATAGGGGGGATAGGACATGCGTATCCATAGTCACGTGGACCGGGGATTCTCCGGCGATTTCATCACGGTCGAGGCCGACCTTCGCAAAGGATTTCCCGGTTTCGATATCGTAGGACTCCCCGATGGGGCTATCCGCGAGTCGCGGGAGCGCGTGAGGGCCGCGCTGAGGCATTGTGGCTTCCAGTTCCCTCGGGAACGGGTGTTGATCAATCTCGCTCCCGCCGATATTCACAAAGAGGGCTCCCAGCTTGACCTGGCCATCGCATTGATGGTGGTGCTGGCGTTGGACTCGCTTCAAATTGGACGGAATCCACGGCCGGCGGGTGATTCCCAACGTCTCATGGTAGTGGGGGAGCTTGGTTTGGATGGACGTGTGGTTCCTATGAAAAACGTGCATGGAGCGATTGATTGTGCTGCTCGGGAGGGGTGTCGCCTATGCATTGTTCCAAACCAGACTGTACATTCGCATCCGACTCTAAAGATATGTAGGGTTGAAAATCTGACCGAAGCGGTGCGGATCGCACGGGATTTCCTCACGCGCCAGCATGCGGACATAGGGCCACTCTTTGAGATTCCACGAGTTGGTATGCCACAGGGAGACCCGTTCGCACAGGTATCTGGATTGCTTGGTGTGCGACGCGCGATGGAGATAGCGGCCGCGGGCGGGCATCACCTTTTACTTTTTGGACCTCCCGGGGTGGGTAAGACCATGATGGCTTCGCGCTTGAGTTTGCTTGTACCTCCTGTTTCCGATGTAGTTGCACAAGAGATTCTACGGATACAAGCTGCGGCTGAACGTGGCTTTCGGCATAGCGAAGGCATTCCGGTGCGGAAAGTCTCCCGCGAGAGCAGGTTGGATGCTTTGTTAGGAAGCAACACTGCCCACTTCCCCGGCGAGGCAGCGCTCTCGCATGGAGGTGTGATGATCCTTGATGAAGTGAATTCCTTTCGGCCAGTGTTTTTAGAGGGTTTACGGGAGGTTCTGGACCGAGGTGAGGCCGCAGGCCATAAGAATGGACATCTGGTGATGTTTCCCGCCCGCTTCCAGATAGTCGCTACCATGAACGCTTGTCCTTGCGGCAGGTTGGGGCAGAGCAAGGGTGAATGTTCCTGTACACGAGAACAGATACTTCGGCATTGGAGTCGCCTTGGAGCTGCGCTTTTAGACCGCATCGAGCTGAGGGTGCCGGTGGAGGCCGAACTTCTTATGCTTTCATCAGCTGCTGTCGGAGGATTCTCTGGATCAGATTGCAAAGACCGTATCAAGGTTGCGATGGAACGGCAGCGCCTACGGTTTTGCGATTCGTCCGACCTTGGCATGCGTAATGGCGATGTATCACGCTATCCTCAGGAGGGGAGGCGACTTATCGATCCTGCGATTATGGACTTGGTGGACCATATGCAGGTGGGCAACCTTTCATACCGTGCCCGTCTGGCGCTTGCCTCGGTAGCCCGGACGATTGCGGATCTTGAGGGTTGCACGTCGGTATCAGCTGAGCATATGGCGGAGGCGGTGGGACTGCGGCGGTATGGCACCCTTGATTTTTACTGGAAAGACTTTTAACTGCTGTTGACACTTTGGGTACATCTTGCTACTATCCAACACGTTCGTTGTGGGCCACTAGCTCAGTTGGTAGAGCAACGCCCTTTTAAGGCGTGGGTCACAGGTCCGAATCCTGTGTGGCTCAAATAGTAGACTCCTTGCAGTGCAGGGAGTTTTTTTATTGATTAAAAAAAGAAGCGGTGCCGCGTTTGCTCATGCCCTCGCTGGCATGGGGAACCTTCGTACCGCCTCAAGCAATATTGTAACTTGAATCGATTAAGAAGTCCAAGGGGAAATGGTTCCGGGAACTGAAAACCCAAAATCCGTAAAATGAGTAGAAGACCGCATCCTAGACACCTAGAATGCGGTTTTGTTTTTGGGGGTGTGGAAATGGTTGCTGGAACCGGAAACACACCGACGGGCTTAGAAAGCACTTTAATGCTGTCAGTTTCGTGCCTGGCACGAATCTGCGTAGCGCCACCGGCAAAGCGGAGCTCCTTTTTTGGCTTGGCCAAAAAGAGCGGGAGCGGCGACGGGACTCGAGGGCCAGGGCCCGAGAGGGCGCCCAGAGGACCGTAAACACATGGAAAATCTCCACCAAAGCCGATGTTGATCAATTCAAAAAACAGGCTCGGACTTTGTGGAGTTTAAATTAATAAGTAAGTCCACTATCTAGCTTTCGGGATTCCATCCGGTTGGATCCAGGACCTTGCCATTCAACTTCAGATAAGTTACTTCCGTGGCATTCCTACGCAATATGACATTGATACGGTCGCCAGGATAGGAAGCATCATCGATGGTGATGTTGTAGTTGTTCTCGGAAACGCTGGAATCAGAGTTGTGGGTGCCAGAAACCATGGTCTCTCCCACTACATACAGGCCAGATACCGCGTTCATATCGAAATCTGTCCAAGTTATCGTCTGGTCGGTATTATCGATGGTTATCGACATTCCAGGAACTTCCCCGGATTGCAGCAAGAAATAGATTTCAGAAGCGGCCACAACGACAATCGCGCTGTTGATATATCCTTTCTCAGCATCGGTTGGTGCAACCGGCATCGAATCAAAACAGCTAGTGAAAAGCGTGACAATAAGTGCGATGGAGATGAGCGTGGTAATGAATCTTTTCAAGGTTTTCCCCCAAAGGATACCTGTGTATGCATCCCTGGTAGTGGTTAGTATGAGAGAGTAGGTATACCCCCTCTGTCCACAATTTACTCAGGTTTTGAGCAATCGGCTACATAAATATATATAAATAAAAAAATTATATTGTTCTTAGAATTAGGGGTTCCTGAAAGTGTTGACCTACGTGCCACTAGGATATACGATTGCCCATGATGCGTATGAAACACAAGGAAGAACAGAAGGCAATAGAACTTGCTGAGCAGCTTGGGTCTGAAGCCGATATCGATACAGTGCAAAATGCCGCTATAAAGCTGCCGGCGATGAAACGAGGGCCGATAGCCAAAATTTGGGATAAAGTCCAGGATCTGTATCGTGCGTTCATGAGTGAGGAGACCCCGACAGCCGTCCGTACCCTCATTATCGGAGGCCTGCTGTACTTGGTCCTTCCCTTCGATACCATTCCGGATGCCATCCCAGTGGTAGGGCTTTTAGACGACGTCGCGGTCATTGGATTCATTTGGAAGAAGCTCCACGGCATTGCCAGAGTGGGAGTGAAGGTGATAGCCAACACCTTACCCGAGAAACTAGAAAAACACGTGATCGAGACATACAACCAGGCTTTTGAAGTCGCTCGCGACACACTTGAGAAAGCCTTGCACCGCCAATTCCGAAAGACCCTGTTGAACTGCATGGTGAATCTAGGCTTTCTGGGTATCGCTACGCTGTTGCTTTCGATTGAGGGAGAATTACCGTTTCTACTCGCTTCGTTGTGTGTGTTGACCATGCTTCTGCGTTCGCTCCATTCCTTTTTCAAAACACTGCCCACCATACACGGTCTTTATAAGGCATGGCGTAAGAAACGCACCATCAACGGGGCTGTGGCACAATTTTTACGCACACGCTATCTGTTCATTGAACCTGTGGAGAAGATCAAAGCGGAAATCAAGGTGCTCGAAGGGATCCCCAGTTTGGAGACCATGGTGGGGATGCAGAGAAAAGCGTTGGCAAAAAGCCTGTTATTGGTGTGCATCACCGCGGTTTCCGCAACAGCCCTGGTTTTCATTCTCAGATTCCAGCTCATTAGCTCGCGAACCCCCTATTCCTTGATTGACCTACTCATTTCCCCCTTTATAACATTATGGGGAGTATTGAGAAACTGACTCAGTGTGCTGCTTCATGGATTGTCAGCACCCCTACTATGATCCAAAACCGCAGCCAACCACCTTCGTACCACGAGGGAATCCTCGGAATCCACCAAGAGTTGGGGATGGGTGGCGTGGATTTGTGTCAGGATCTCGGAGAAGGAGAGAACTTCGGTTTCGGAAGCGAATCTATGGGCAAGAAGCCATTCCCGGAGGGTGTTCTTTGAAGAATCGTTAAAGCGGCTGATTTCTTTATTATCGATAGCAAACAGGAGCTGGTCCCCTGTTATCCGGTGGGATTGGACATATTCCAAAGTCTGCTTCCAAAAACCTGCTGTTCTATTGATCGTCAGCTCCTCATCAGCAAGGTGTTCGGCTCTGAGAATCCTGGATCGGCCCTCCTGTGCTCTCGATTGGGCGTTCTGCATGATTTTGTACCGTTCACTGATACCTGGAAAATCTTTGGACATTGCATTCACTACCTGAGCTATAGTCGAGAGATTTCGGGCAAGGCTTTCGTACAGCTGTGAGCTTTTTAAAAATAGGTGCCAAGCATGGTGGCTGCTTATTGGATTCCAAAGATCTGCCCCGGGAACTTTGCAAAGCTCAGCATAGGCATAGTAGTCATCGATAGGTTTGGGAACCGGTTGCGCTGTATAAGTGAATCGCGGAATAGGATGTTTTTCAGTCTCGTACCGAGTTTTCAGCCGCTCCAAAGGAACTTCATGCATCTCCCCCCCAGATAAGTGTCTAAGTTTTTCAACTTCATCTTGTTGGGCGGTGATATAAAATACTTGCCTTTCCTGAGCTATCTCAAGAATGGAGGAGACAATGGCGAGAGCTCGCTCGTCATCGCTATTGGCTAGCAATTCATCGAGGAATATGGGAAGGCTTATCGAAGTGGGCTGTTCCTGCATCTCTATAAAAGCCATGCGGACAGCGAAAAGAACCTGCACCCGAGTCCCGCTTGAGAGTTGGTCTAGTGTATAGGTTCTTCCATTGATGGTATCGTGGGCGAAAAACCCAGAGGTATTCACCGAAAGTGTATAGCGCGCATGGGTTATGCGGGCCAGCCAATCGCTCGCTCTACGGAGCACCTCTGGTTGGCATTCCCGTTCTGCCGCACCCGAGAGTCGGTCAGTCAAGAGCTGGATCACCCTCGCCGCCACCTCTTTCTTACGGAGGTTCTCCAAATCAGTGAGTGCATCACGTTGTTTTTTCAACGCTTTGCCAAGGCTATCGCTTGCAAGCAACTGGTCATACGTTTGCTTGCATCGACCTAGATTTTCTCTCACCACACCTAGTTTTTCCAATTTACTTCCAATCTCGGCTAGTTCAGCGTCGAGCGAGGTTTTTGATTCCACCATGGCCAATTCCACTGATATAGGAAAATCCTGGATGATTTTTTCTTTCTCAACTTGGACTCCCGTGCGCTCGCGTTGCGTCTGTATCCAAAGCTCTACCTGTGAAGCCACTGCCTTGAGTGTGAATACATCGCCAGCCTCTATCCCGCATTTCTCCCAGAAGACCCGAAGTCTCTCCTGCTCCTGTTCATGGTTCTCCCGGGCTGTTTGAAGCCGTAGCTCTTCCATTCTGATTTTCTCACAATAGATGCGCGCGAGGTGGATACGGTCGACTAGGTTGAGGATTTCAGCACTCAGCAGGACTGGGTCCGTTTCTTGAGTGGATATCAGTTCTTGGAGACTTGCAATCGTTTGTTGATAATGCCGTCTTGATTCTTGGAGTGATTTTTCGGCCACAATCACATTTTTCCGCATCTCCACCCACATGTTCAGCTGGTTGGAGAAATTGTAGAACTGGGCACCTTCAAGCCCTGGATTTTCACGATCGACCCCTAAATCCTCACAAGCCGCCTGCCATTTCGCTGTCCATTGCAGCAGGGCTTCCTGTGATCTTTGCAAGGTCTCCATGGCGGTTTTTCGTTTTTGATTGGCAAGGCGCACTGACGCTAGCTCTTGTTTATCGTGCACTAGTCTTTGGAGTAAACCGATGCATATGGATGGGGTCCATTCGCTAGGATTCTGATAGGAGGGGAGTTGCTTGAAGAGGTTCTCCATCTGTTCTGTAGTTTTTTCCAGATTCTCCAGCAACTCTTTGTTCTGTTCAGGACCTGCGGGTTTCGGCAAGAGCTTCCATAACAATCCGAGCGCGAGGATTATCGCGAAGATCGAGTAGGGATGTACAAAAAGGGTAAGCAAGGTGATGATAAGGAGCACGCAAGATAGGATCGCGAATATCTTCGTCCTATGGTTTTTGGGCACCACCACTCCTTTAGGCGCACTGTTCGCGCACGTGTATGCCTGAATCCAATCCTGCACACGCACAATAAGCAAATCGATAAGGGGCTCATGTGTGGATTCAGTTTGGACAGGTCCAAGATCATGTGCGACAATCCTATCGGCTTCCACCGTGCAACGCAGAGGTTCACATTCGTTCGCAAGATGCTTCAGCACCACCAGCTTCTCGTGCAGTATGGTATCCCGCGGTGGCTCGGGAAGGATCCAAGCATGTTGCGTGTTCCAATTCTCCAAGGTGGTTTCAGCCGTAAGGAGTTCTTTTTCACACAATTGCATCTTTTCCTTGGCTTTGTCCAAGGCGGCTTGCAGGCCGAGGAGTTTCTTCTCGTAGGCCAGATCCTCCACATAGGCATCCGGCACTTTGCATCCGGTCAAGGCGATATGTAGATTCTGCAGGGCCTCCTGTGATTGTAAAAAATCCTTATGTTTTTTTAAAACATCACTTTGCAACTGCTCCAACTGTTGGGGGGAGTCGGATTGGAGCTTTGCGATGCTTTTTGGAAATTCCGAGAGACGACACTGGAGATCTTTCTCATTGGCTTCCAATTCTTGAATCCTGATGGCATTGATGAGCAGCTTCTGCTTTTCCAGCAAGGCTCCATGCTGTTGAAGGCTTTTATCCAGATCCTCGATTCTCTGTTGGATATCCCTGCTATCCGCTTGCTTTTTTTGCTCCTCCTCCACCTCGTTTCTCGCGCTGTGCACTAGTTGGCGCTGTGCGCAATTCGAGGTTATGAACTGGCTCTTTCCTCCTGCCTCCATGCATGCGCGACTCAGGTCCACACCCCCTTGCATCGCGGTTTGAATACGCTTGAGGAAGGTTCCACCTTTTTCCTCTACCTGAAGCAGCTCATGTAAAGGGAAATAGTAGCTATCAGACAACTCATCCATCCTGCCTGGCAGCTGGATAGTCTGGTTGTCTACTAGCCGGGTCTGCTTTGGCTCGCCTTGCGATAGCTCCAGCCGCCAGGGCCCGTCGGGAGTTTCAAGCTGAGCTTCGGCATCGATATCCTTGGACGACTTGGTCTTCCAGATTAGCGCGCGCATTGCTTTCACCAAGGTGGTTTTTCCCACCCCGTTCGGGCCCCATATGACATTCAATCCTTGATTCAGATTGTCGATCGGAGGGAATTCTCCCAATTCAAACCCTGGGCTGCGCCGAAGCTGCATTTTTTTAATCCAAAATGCGGGTTTCATGATTCTTTCCTTTGGTCCAGCTGGTTCAGCATAGCACGAAGCAACGCGCGTCCCGCATTCCTGATAGTCTCTTTGTACTCTTGGTCCCCGCTTATGCTTGAATTTTGCAATGGACGGAAGGTCGCGGTATTGAAACTATCGGAATCTATCATTCGTACTTCCCGTACGAGGTCGGTGTTGCCATCCATATCGATTAACAATTTGGCAAGCATGGCGATAGGGCCGACCCCTTGTGACAGGCTTTCCAGGTACACAGCCAGCTGGGTGTGGTCGTCATAATCTCCAAGCAGTCGGATTGAGGCTTCTCCATGCGGTATTTCCAATTTTACTAGTTCTTCCTGGGGTAGCGCTCGCGAAAGGTCCAGCTCAGCGGATACAGTCCCTATGAACTCCAATCTGCAGAACAGTGTTCCCACGAATCCTTGGGAAGCCTGCGACTCGATCAATGCCCGCATTTCGTGAGTGATCCGTTCGGGAAGATTGGCCTTGGTGGTGGTAGGATCCAGCTTTACCTGGCAGGTTGTAAAGCGCCAAGGTGACAAGGGGATGAATTCAGGTGTTTTCCATCGATTGCCAGCTTGCGTCTCCAGCAGCCACACACCATGAGTACCTGTCTCCGAGCTGTCCAAGGCATACGGTGATCCGCAATAAAGCGCGTGCCCGTCGGCACGAAGTCCTCCCGCATGGATGTGCCCCAGTATCCAAAATGGGATGGGGGAGGTGCTCAGATGCTGGCTTGGTACTGGCGCGTAGTGACTGGAGGCTATAGAAGCATCCAAATCGCAGTGAAGGATCCCCAATAGGTGCCCTGAATATTGCTGGAACTCGGCGGGGAAGTCTGAGACTGGATTTTTTGCATGACGGTGGTCTGGAAAAGACCATCCGATGAAACGGACCCCATTGTAGTCGATGGCCTCCCATTTCCCATGCAGTCCAAGGAGTCTGATAGCCTGGGAATCTTTCGCCAGCCTGGGAAAGACCTGCGAATCGTGATTTCCAGCGATAGCGAAGACCGCGATCTCCGCTGCTTTCAAGCGGTCCAATCCTTTGATAAACGCTCCATAAGCCTCAAACCATGAATTGTCTTTCTCCACCACATCGCCTGCAAGAACCAGGGCATCAGGGTGAAGGTCCAGGGCCTTTTGGACTACCGCTTCCCAAGCTGAGCTCCCGGTTATCCGGTTTTGTCCGGGTATCGCGGGAATTCTTCCTATGTGGATGTCTGAGCACGCAAGGATCTTCATGCAACCTCCAGATTCCATGTACGTAGGATAGCATGTATGCTGCGTATTGGTACAAAATTATCATATGGATTACGGGACCAGAGATGTTTGATTGTAAGCTAACGCACGATGCTAAAGGAGGTAGATCTCGTTGTCCATGAAGAGGTTCACCAAGTCCGGATCAAATTGCGTGCCGGAGTACAGCTTGATTTCTTCGATGGCGATTTCGATAGGGAGCGCGGCTCGATAGGCCCTGCTGCTGGTCATGCCATCAAAAGCATCGGCAAGGGTGACTATACGGACATCAAGAGGAATCGCCTGTCCTTTGATGCCATCCGGATATCCTGTCCCATCCAATCGTTCGTGGTGATTCCTGATAATCGGCCGATACGGTTGGAAGAGTTCGATATGGGAAATGATGCGTTCTCCGGAAACCGGATGCATCTTGATGATTTCATATTCTTCTTCGGTCAGCGAGGTGGTTTTGTTGAGAATCTTTTCAGAAATGCCAATTTTGCCGATGTCATGCAGGAGCGAGCCGCCTTCGATTATCTGTAGATGGTCCTGTGAGAAATTGAGAATTTTTCCCATGGCCACAGCCATGTTGCGGACTCTATTGCAATGGCCCTTGGTGTAGGCGTCCTTCTGCTCGATTGTTTCGGAAAATGCCTCAAGCGTTGCCCTCGTGGCTCGCTTCAAGGAACCGAGCGCCGCTTGCAGCCCGTCTTCCAGTTCCTTCTGATAGCTGAGGTATTGTGATTTTTTAACCTGCTCGTCACGTTGGGACTCGGACTCGTGTATCACACGTCCCACACACTCGACCAAGGCCTCACGCCGCACAGGTTTCGCAAGATAGTCGGAAGCACCCGCTCGGATGGCCTTCATCCCGGTATCGAGATCGTTGAAAGCAGTCAGCATGATGATGGGTATCCGGGGATGGCTGCGCTGCATCAGCTCGAGCACTTCAAATCCAGAGAGCCCAGGCATCTTGATATCCAAAAGGACGAGGTCGATACTATCGCCATCGGTACGGAGCACATCGTTCAATTCATTTCCATCTTTGCAGGGAGTTACCTGATAACCCTCTTTCTTAAGCATTATCTGGAGGATTTTACGGATTGCTGGATCATCATCGGTTGTTACAATATGCTTGTTCATTGCTAGCTGCTCCGTGTGGCTGGGCACCGTAGTGATATGAGAAATGGAGTTTTTTTCTTGTATTCAGTGTATTCCGGAAACATTTTTGGGAAAAGAAACAGGTCTTCTATGGTGATGAGAGCGAGATTGCAGAGGATGAAACCTGTACAGAGCACGCTTATCTGGATATCCCAGAAATACAAGGAGACCAAGAGGTTTATGATCGTGAACCAGAGAAACCCAGGATGCCTGGAAAAGCCATAGGTTCCGCGCTGATAAAGCGTTCCTGCTTTCACTGATGAGATGGATATCTCCACGAGGACTGAATAGATGAGCAAGAATGAGAAAAGGAGCAGGAGAATCGCAATGATCCATATGGAAAGGGCAGGGTGGGGAGAGGTCCTTTCCAGAAAGAGGAAAAGGTAGGGCAGGACGGTAATGAAAAAACCCATGAATAGGAATTTTTTGATAAGCAACCTATTATGGAGTATCGCCACATCATAAAGACCAGTGAGAAAATATCCTATAGCGCCGATAATAAATAGTTTGATTAATCCCATAAACTGCCTATATAATAGTACAACTTTGGTTCATTGGGAAGTATAATAAAGGATTCCGCATGATAATTGACATTTCCACCATCATCCCGGCAGTGGCGTTCATCCTCTATGTGTTCTTCGTTATCTTCGGATTTTTACAATATAAGAAAGACAGGTTCTACTGGTCGTTCCAGCTCTACATGATTTTCTTCTCAATCTGGAGTTTCGGGTCCATGATGATGCATCTGAACAGCCATATCATGACCCCCCTGTTTTGGAACAAGATCATGTTGATTGGTTTGCTTTCGGCTCCTTTCGCCTTAAGCAATTTCATCGTGGATATCCTGGATCTGCATAAGCGTTCAATCAGGTTGTTCATAACTTTCAGCTATCTGCTGATAATCCCGCTCATGGTTTTGAATTTTTCTGGAAGTATCGTCGCAGATGCCGGCTTTACCCCTGATGGAGCTTTCTATTATCAGCTGGCTTCTGGCTCTGCTGGAGCCTACTCCATAAGCTATATATATTTGGTTCTTACCTTGGTAATCCTGTTGTTCGGATCAAAATACAAATCCTTTCAAAAATACTATAAGAACCTACTGCTTCCACTCATCGGCGTGGTAATCATGCTGGTGGGTATTTTCATAAATATTTTTCCAGAGTTGGGCAAATATCCTATCGACATCTTCGCCGCGGCTGTAAACGCGCTGCTGCTGTTCTATACCATTTATAAATACAAACTCATCAACTACTCGCGGCTTGGTGTCAGCATCATCTATTCCACCATCCTGGCGATCATCGCTTCCGTGTCCTATTATGTGATCATCTCCATCATCAAGCTTTTCAATACCGATTTCGTTCCGGGCGACATATCCCAGCTCTCCATCATCCTTGGAATCGTGACAGTCCTCTTCATCCACCCGATGCGGAACCTGCTTGCGTTCATCGTGGACAATGTGATCATCCCTAGGCGGCATCCTTATCAGGCCACTATCAAGAATCTGAGCAAGAAGCTGACAACGATTGTGAATCTAAAGGAGCTTGGGGAAGAAGTTGTAAAAAACCTCAGCACGGGATTGAAGACCGAGTGGGTGGTGTTCGCGGTCAAGCATATCGATGACGGGGGCCGGTTCATCATGATCGCAAACAACAAATGCCCCACTCAGCTGAACCTTGGGGATGAATTGGTTTTTGGGTTCACACCGGATATCGAACAAGAGCTCCACCGTCTGGGAAGTGAGAATATCTCTACAATCATCAATGTCAATCCAGATGAGCAGCGGTTGCAGGTAAGCACCCAGATCCCTCCAGCCGATGTACTCATCCCCCTTATCATCCGCAAGCAGATAGCAGGCTATGTCATAATCGGTTATGATTATACCAAATCTCTTTTAACCGCGATCGAACTGGAAGCCTTGGAAATCCTTGCCGCCCAGACCTCCTTGTCCTTGGAGAACGCGCTCTCGTTCGAACAACTGCGCATACAGGGGACAGAACTAACCATCAGCAAAAATAAACTGGAGGCGATTTTCAACGGTATCGCATCCCCTGTGTGCCTGATCGATATCGACTACACCATCCAGGAGGCGAATACCGCCGCGGTCACGTTTTTTGGCAACAACAAGAAAGAATTGATCGGGAACAAGTGCTACCGGTCTTTTTTCCAACGCGTCAGGCCCTGTCCCTTTTGCCAAGCGTTGGATTGCCTGCATACGGGCGTCCTGCAAGAGAAGGAAGCTGAAGTCGCAGAGCGGATCTACTCCTTCCAGTTCCACAATGTCCGGGTTCCGAAAAATTCCAAGAGTGTGTTCATCGAGATCATCAATGATATCACCGAACAGAAGAATCTGCAGGAAGAGCTGGTCAGAACTGAGAAGATGGCTGGGATCGGCACGCTGGCAACAGGCATCGCTCACGAGCTGAACAATCCTTTGGCGGGTATCTCCGGTACGGCCGAGATCATGCTTTCCGAAGTTGAGGAGGGCAGCCAGCATCAAGAATATCTTAAGGATATCCTATCCTACTCAAAGACCGCCGCGGATGTGATCAAGGAGCTCGCGATTTATTCTCGGAAAGAGGAAGTCAAGGAGATCCAGCAGGTTGAGGTGGTGAAGGTCCTTGAGTTCGCACTCCGCCTGGCTACACGTGGTATTGATTCCCAGAGCATCAACATAAAAAGAAATTACCACGCTCTGCCGTTCCTCGAGGCGAATGAGCGCGAGTTGCAGCAGCTGTATTTGAATCTGATCGTCAATGCGATCCAGGCGATGGATGGCAATGGCACGTTGACGCTTACCTGTCTGGAAGTGGATGGTTTTGTGTATATCAAAGTATCCGATACCGGCTGTGGTATTCCAGAAGAGAATCTCAACCAGATATTCACCCCGTTCTTCACCACCAAAGCTCCTGGCAAGGGTACGGGCCTTGGACTTTCCAACTGCTACAATATCGTTGAGAAGATGGGTGGACGGATCCGGGTGAAGAGTGAGGAAAAGGTAGGGTCTGAGTTCACCACCATCTTCCCGTTGAATGAAGAGGGACGCGATGCGATCCATTTCTCCTTGGTCACGGACCAGGCTGGGATGAACGATGTGTTCTTCATCCAGCGGAAGGTCCTGGTCGGAGAGAAAGGCTATCTCGAGGGGACGATCCATCGGACAGTGGATGAGAAGGCTATCCACATGCTGGCTTTCAAGGGTCTTCATCCGGTTGGGACAGTCTCGCTGATGACGTCGGATAACTGCTGGCCATTGCCGATCTCCCGTTATTTCGATATAGATTCGGTGCTCCATTCCCGCAAGTGCGCCGAGATCATCCGTCTCGCGGTATTGCCTGAAATGCGGAATACCTCGGTGTCCATCGGCCTGATTGTCCTCGTCTTCCTTCTTGCCCGCAGCAAGGGGGTGAAGGAAGTCATCATCGATGTTTTCGCTGATGATGTGAAGACTATCAAGCTCTACAAGAAGTTTGGTTTTGAAGAAGTAGGTACCTATTATTCCCCATCGGCGGTCACTGTCCTCAACCTTCGTACCAAAACCACCATGGAGAAGGACCAAAGCCAACTGAAATATTTTGTAAGGCCGCTGTTCACCAGGCTGAGGCCTTTGTTCGATTTCGGTGATGATACCCAAGGCGTTCTGGATGAAATGGATAGGATCCTCAGCACGGATGCTGAGGTTTCAGGAGAGGCGAAAATAGTATAACGACCCCAGGGCGCTCTCAATGCATCGTCCTGGGATATTGAAATCTTTTAATCAGCGCTTGACCGTGCCCACAAGTTGATGTTTCCTTCTTGGGCGTGCTTATCGATTTCCTGAAGTTCTTCAGCTGAAAACCCGAGATTCGCCAAGGATCCGACATTCTCTTTGATCTGAGCCGGAGAACTTGCGCCAATCAGGGCGGAGGTTATCTCGCTGCGTCGCAGGCACCATGCCAAAGCCATTTGGGCAAGGCTCTGTCCCCGTTCCCTCGCGATGGCATTAAGGGCTTTGATTCTGGCGAGATTCTCCTCTGAGAGGAAGTTCTTTGAAAAGGATGGGACGCCTTTTCCAACTCTGCTTCCTTCTGGGATGGCTCCAAGATATTTGTCCGAAAGCAATCCTTGCGCAAGCGGTGAGAAGCAAATCACACCCATACCTAATTCCTCGACTGTACTGAGAAGGTCAGCCTCCACCCAGCGGTTCAACATGGAATAGGAGGGTTGGTGGATGACGATTGGGATGCCTCGTTCTTTAAGGATCGCATAGGCTTGACGTGTCTTTTGGGCGGAATAAGAAGAGATTCCCACATAGAGGGCTTTCCCTTGGCGGTACGCAGTTTCCAAAGCGCCCATGGTTTCCTCGAGGGGGGTGTTGGGGTCGAAGCGATGCGAGTAGAATATGTCTACATAATCCAAGCCCATCCGCTTCAGGCTTTGATCCAGGCTTGAGAGCACATACTTGCGGCTGCCCCATTCTCCGTACGGGCCAGGCCACATGCGATATCCTGCTTTGGTTGAGATAATCAGCTGGTCCCGATACGCGCTTAGGTCTTGAGCGAGGATCTTGCCAAAGTTGAGCTCCGCAGCGCCAGGAGGTGGACCATAGTTGTTGGCGAGATCGAAGTGGGTGATTCCCAGGTCAAAGGCCGTATGGATCATCTCACGGGCGTTCGCAAGCGGGGTAGCGTCGCCAAAATTCTGCCAAAGTCCAAGAGAGATGGCCGGAAGCTTCAGGCCGCTTTTCCCACAGTTTTTATAGGGCATGCTTTCATATCGGTTCATTTGGGGTGTATACATGGAAATTCCTCCTCAGGTTGTTCAATCATCACATAATGACAATAATCAAATAATCCTGGTCTGGCTACCTCCGGGAAGGAATGCTGTAAACCGGCTATGGAGAAAACATCAACCAGGTCTTGGCCCGACTTGCTCTCGGATTGCTTGACTGTGAGCATGGTCAGATGGTCCATCGACTTAGTGATAGCGACATTCTGCAATTGCATTCTCATGGATTATCTGGTTTACTATGCCAGAGGTACCGTATCGTGAATGAGCGATTTCTGCAGAGGGCCCGGAGGTACCGGGCGAATGGATATAATTGCGCACAGGCCGTGGCATGCGCGTTCCTTCCGCTCCTTGAACTTGACGAAACCACCCTGTGTAAAATAACCGAGGGGTTTGGTGGTGGGATGGGTGGTGCTGATGGCACTTGTGGGGCTATCAGCGGTGCCATTGTCGCCGCATCCTTATGCACCAGCAGCGGGTGCTTGGAGAGGAGTACGAAAATTGCTGTGTATGCAAACTCAAAGGAGATATTCGACTCCTTCGTGGAGAAGAACAAGAGCTCTATCTGCAGGGATCTGAGAGGGTTGGACAATGGGGTGGAGCTGCGCTCCTGCCTTGGGTGCATTGAGGATGCGGTTTTATTCGCTCAAAAGGCAATTGAGAAAGAATAGAAGGTGTTGACCTGAATCCTGTGCAGGGATATGGTGACTGTGTGCAAAACCATACATCTTCCTCTCGTCTGAGCAATCCAATTATTGCTTCATTTCTAGCGGCGTTCTGTACCATCATCTGGGGAAGCGCATATCCGGGCGTGAAGCTGGGATACTCCTTGTTCGCGATCGGTGGCGATGATACCGCGGCAAAATTGGTTTTTGCGGGTTGCCGGTTCTTCAGCGCAGGCCTGATGGTGCTCCTTGGCCGTGTGATATTTCGGATTTTTACATCACGGCGGACGATTGGGGCGATACGTTCCGCGGAGCACCAGCCCTTGGGACTCAAGGGAATGCTGCAACTTTTGATCCTAGGTCTTTTGCAAAGTGGTGTGCATTATTACTTTTTCTACGTTGGACTTTCCTATACCACCGGGGCGAAAGGGTCGATCATCAACTCTACCTCGGTGTTTTTCGGAGCTATCCTCGCCCATGTGTTTTATAAAAACGACCATATGTCATCACGAAAGATAATTGGCCTTATTATCGGATTCGCTGGTGTGGTGATGGTAAACTTCACAAAAAACCTTGGGTTGTCTTTCAGTCTCCTTGGTGATGGCTATATCATGGCAGCAGCGCTCATATTTGCATCCACCTCTCTGTACAGCAAGCATATAACAAGTACATTAGATCCGGTTCTCGTTTCTGGGGCCCATCTCACAATCGGGGGTGCGGCGCTTTTGGCCACTGGAACGGCGATGGGAGCATCTCTCCCGCAGGGAGGAGCCGGTGCCTGGCTTGTGCTTGGGTATCTGGCGTTGCTTTCCTCAGTGGCATTCACCATCTGGGCAGCGTTGCTGAAGCACAACAAGGTAAGCTCGATCATGGTGTATAATTTTCTCACACCGGTTTCAGGAACCATTCTATCAGCCTTGGTTCTCCACGAGTCCATCCTCCAGGCGCAGTACTTGCTGGCTCTTCCTGCGGTGGCTATAGGTGTGTATCTTGTGAACAGCTTGCCAAAGCATGAATTGTAGACCTTGCAATTATGAAATGAACTCTCTACATTGAGACCGAAGTTGATTATCTACAAAGGAGTGAGCGATATGGTGGCTTTGAATAACGAGATTTTCGAAGCTTGGGGACAGAAGGATGGTCCGGTGGTTGTGACCACGGTTGATCATGCCGGGATTCCCAATAGTGTGTACGCCACCTGTGTGGGGATGAGTGCCGATCGTCGTATAGTTATAGCTGATAATTATTTTTCGAAGACGAGGCTGAATATCGAGCGGGGCAGCAGGATATCGGTCCTTTTCATCACCCAGGCAGGGAAGTCCTACCAAGTCAAGGGTGAGGCGGAATACCATACCGCTGGAGTCCTGTTCGATTTTATGAAATCCTGGAATCCCTCAAAGCATCCAGGGCACGCCGCTGTGGTGGTAAATCCTCTGGAAGCATTCTCCGGTAAGGAAAGGATTCTCTAGCTTTACATCGGCAGGTACCGTATCGGAGGGCCGCATAGTGGATAAATCTTTGATGAGACGGATTCTTTTCATCGCTTTGGCTGTTGTTCTGGCGCACTGGGCTTTGACAAACCATACGGTGGTCTTTCAGCTTCTCAAGCGTTTGTTCTCAATTGTCAATCCATTGATTGCTGGAGCCGCGCTCGCGTTCATTCTCAATGTGCCCATGCGCTCGTTGGAAGGAAGAGTGTTCACCCGGGGAAGGCCAATGCTGCGTCGGGCGGTTAGTTTGATCACCACCTTGCTCATAGTGGTCATCCTGCTGGGTTTGATCTTGCTCATTGTCATCCCGGAATTGGCTGTGGCGATTGAAAGGCTTGGAAGTCAGATGCCGGCATTTATCGACCGGGTGAAGCAACTTGGAGAGGAACTGGCCACCTGGTTGCCTGATACCGGCTTTTGGTCAGATGAGCTTGACATCTCGTGGGAAGGATTGAAGAAGAACTCCCTGGACTTGCTTAAACGCTCTTCAGCGGTTTTGGTGGGCTCTACCCTTGGAATAGCTACTTCCATGGTCAGTGGTGTGGTCAACTTCCTGCTGGGACTTATCTTCGCATGCTACATGCTCATCCAAAAGGAACAACTCACCCGGCAATTCAAGCGACTCCTCTCAGCCTTTGTGGAACCTGAAACTGCAAGCAGGATCCTCCATGCCGGGTCCTTGGTGAACACCACCTTCTCGCGATTCGCCGCGGGGGCCTGCGCTGAGGCGGTGATTCTTGGTCTGATGTTTCTGGTGTCGATGTTGATTTTTAGATTTCCCTACGCGGTATTGGTCTCGGCACTTGTCTCAGTGTCCGCGCTCATTCCAATAGTCGGTGCGTTTGTCGCATTGTTCGTGGGTGTTTTTTTGATGCTGGTATCGGATCCGATGCAGGCTTTATGGTTCTTTGTGCTTTTCCTCGTGCTTCAGCAGATAGAGGGGAACTTCATCTATCCCCGGGTTGTGGGAGATTCTATCGGACTGCCGGCGCTTTGGGTTCTTGCCGCGGTCATGGTTGGTGGCAAGCTGTTCGGCGTGCTTGGCATGCTCGCGGCAGTTCCCAGCGCAGCGGTTGCATATGTGCTGATCCGGGAATCGGTGGGTCAACGCGGACAAAGGAAATCCAACCAGTCGGTGAAAGGGCCTTGATTTTACTTCAACCAGATATCTTTCACGATCGCACTGCTCATCCGACCCCAGGCGGCATCAAACGCATACCCGGCTTCACCTTTGGTATATCCCGAGTCCCCACCTGAAGCACTCCCACTCCAGTTCATGCTGTTGAGAATTGCATAGAAGGCTGGCACAAGGGTATCGGCTTGCGCGACAGGCCCCCCCATACGCGCTAATAAAAGCAGGTTGCCTGCCGGTACGAGTGCCATCCAGAAGAACTTCTCTTCGTTTTGGTTGGGGAATCTGCCACTGAGCACCACGATGGCACCCGATTGGGAGCCGAAGGAGATGATTTCCTGCAAGCCATTCACATAGCTGTTGGCAGCCATGCGGGCTACTTCCAGATAGGATTGTCCCGTAAGGTCGTTGTTGAAAGCCATGAGCAGCATGCCTGGAGGGGTTGTGTTGGCTGAATTCACCTGTTCCCAAGTGGAATCAAGGCTTGGTCCCAGATACATGAAGCCATTTCCCTCGGCGTATTTCCAATTTGAAGGAAACCCAAAGGAGAACGCGCCATTTTGATAGGTGGCCATGTTCTGCATCGGGGCATAGAGCCATTGAGGTGAAAGCACTATCTGTTTCCATTCCGTCAGCACTTGTTTTTTTTCTTCGGCATTCAGGTTTTCGAAGGATGTCTTGATTGTCTGCGCAGTTTCCGCCATGGCCAGCAGCGTTTCCTGTGTGGCGGCATCGAGATTCCACCAGTTAGGGATTAGCATATTGGCAACTCTCTGGCGTTCTGCTTGCGAGGTGCGGAACGTCAGTCCTAAAGCTTGCGTCCGAAGATAATCCAAAAGGTCGAAATACAACGGAATAAGGTTTTCTTCTGTAATCGGCTGGAGGGTGGGGACATTCGTTGTCGGCGAGGTCAAAGATCCAGCTTGCGCTGAGCTCAAGGGTATCGAGATGCCAAGGAGCAGAATAAGAATACATGCCAAGTATTTTTTCATACAATCTCCTTATTGTCACATGGTTCCAATTGGATTGTATTCATTGTAGAACCGCACGTTGGCGTCGTCAAGCGAGCAGTTTGGGATTCTGCTACGGAGATTTCTCCTCCAGTCTGCTTGCAACTGGGCCGCTTCACCGCTAGAATGATGGTAAGCAAACCCTAAGGAGACATCATGAGAGACTTCATCTATTATGCCCCTACTAAAGTGTTCTTTGGAAAAGGTGTGGAAAAACAGGTTGGACCGACCTTGCGGGCACATGGATTCAAGCATGTGCTTGTGCATTTTGGCGGTGGTAGTGTAGTTCGGAATGGATTGCTGGAAATTGTGCGTCAAAGCCTCTCCTCCGCCGGCGTGACCTATGTGGAGCTTGGTGGAGTCGAACCCAATCCCAAGATAGCCCTTATTCGCCAGGGTATCGAATTTGCAAAAAAACATAAGATCGAGTGCATCGTGGCCGTAGGTGGCGGGAGCGTAGCGGATTCTGCCAAAGGTATCGCGATGGGGTTGTCAAATGGGATGGACCCTTGGAAAATGATCAGGGAGAAGATCGAGCCGGTCAAGCGATTTCCCTTGGCGGTGGTGCTTACCATCGCTGCAGCCGGGAGCGAGATGAGCTATTCCCATGTGGTTTCGGATCCCACGTCAAATCTGAAACGCGGCTTCAACCACGATTCACTCCGCCCGGATTTCGCATTCGAGAATCCAGAATATACCTATGGGGTCTCCCCCTATCAGACAGCATGCGGAATTGTCGATACCATGATGCACACCTTGGAACGTTACTTCACTCCTGATGCGGATAACGACCTCACCGATAGAATCTCCGAGGGGCTCTTGGTGGCAGTGAAAAACGCAGGGGCGCGGGTGATGTCCGATCCGTCCGATTATGAGGCTCGCGCCACATTGATGTGGGCATCCACGCTCTCGCACAACGGGCTCACCGGTTGCGGAAAGGCACCGCTGTTTCCTGTTCATAAGATTGAGCATGATTTATCCGGGCTTCATGATTCCGTGTCGCATGGGGCGGGGCTTGCGGTATTGTTCCCCGCTTGGGCCCGGTATGTGTATAAGCATGATGTGCGCAAGTTCGCTCAAGGAGCTGTCAGGATCTGGGGTGTCGAGATGGACCACGACCATCCTGAGCGCACTGCTCTCGAGGGAATCGAGGTGATGCAACGTTATTTCGCTTCTCTCGGGATGCCTACGACTTTGGCTGGGCTTGGCATAGTCGAAGCGGATTATCCCAAATTGGTGGAATTGACCACCGAAAATGGGACTATTGTAATCAAATCATATGTGGATTTAGGGAAAAAAGAGATATTGGAGATTTTCTCACTCGCGAGTTGACATTCAATCGTCGAAACCACTTGACGCTTTGGCATAGGTATGGTACAAGTCAGTGCGTCCGCTATGTCTCCATCGTCTAGTGGTTAGGACAACGGGTTTTCATCCCGTCAACGGGGGTTCAATTCCCCCTGGAGATGTTGGCTGCCTTCAATAGAGGGCAGTTTTTTTTTACTATTGGCAATTCCTCCGTTGCCTTAAGCTCTCGTATCAGGTAGACTATATCCCCGGAGCGGCTCACCGCACGGGCCTCCATCACAAGTCGGGAGGATACAATGAACAAAGTGGTATTGCATGCAACGGACCTAGACGGATTTCTGAATGACTCCGATAAAAAGCAGATCGCGCATGCCCATGTGCTGTACGAAGAAGCCCTTGAGATATTCAAGCGGATCGAGGGACCCGACAGTGTGGATTCCGCTCTTGCAAAGAAGCAGCTTACCCCGGTTTTTGAGCGGATTGGACGATATTTGAAGGAAGTGGTTGCGAAAGAACCTGGGATCCATGTGTATTCCTTCGAGACTCCCCAGGTCCAGCACGGTTCAGCCTCAAGACTCATCGCGAAACTCCGAGATCCACGCACTTCACAGTCGGAATTCCTCTATTATGTGCAGCGTGCCTATGAGTTGCTTTTCTCACATGTCTATGCGGACCAGGCATTGCCTAACAAGCGCAGTATCGTCACCCAAACCCCTGTGACCTTCCCAATCCGCAACTATGCCATCCATAAGATCCCGGATGTAGATGCGTTGATTGAGAATTCGGTCATGTGCGTGATGCTCAGAGGAGCCCTATTGCCTTCGATGATAATAAGCAAGGAAATCCAGGAGTACTCCTCCAATTCCTTTGTGACTCCCTTCGCATTGTTTCGCATAAAGCGGGATGACTCGAAGGTGGAGCGCAACATGGATTACCTGCTCGATCTCGACCGTTCGTTTTTCGATCTTTCGCAGCTTGAGGGCAAAGACCTGATTTTCGCCGATCCGATGAACGCCACCGGTGGCTCATTGGTCACTATTGTGAAATACATCATGTCCCAGGGGATAAAGCCGAAATCCATTAAATTCATCACAGTCATATCCGCCCTTAAAGGTGCACTCCGGGTTGTGCGTGCGATCGAGGGTGCGCAAGTCTACACCTTGTGGATGGATCCCGTGCTGAACGAGAAAGCCTATATTCTTCCTGGCCTGGGCGATGCAGGCGATCGGCTGAATGGATGCGATGAACACGACAATCCGCGCAATATGATCCAGCTGATGGCTGATTATGGGACCAATATCACCAATCTCTACCGTTCGCAGGTGAAGGAGATTGAGGCCACAGTGCTCGGGCGCAATGGTAACTGAGGTTGTTGATGCCTAAGATCTCTCGCGCACGCTTTCTGTTGGTCCTGCTCGTACTGGTGGTTGGCTTCACGACTTCATGCGTTTCTTTGCTTTCCAAGCAGGAAACCATCGTGCTTGATGCGATTTCCGGGGGGGCGGTGTTTTTAGCGGAAGGAAATTATCGCGAGGCCGGGAATATCTACCTCGCTGCGCTCGATGAGGTTCCGAACGATCCACGGTTGCTGTATAATCTAAGTCTGGCTCAAGCTCAGGCGAAGGATTTCAACTTAGCCGTCGTCACTATCAACACCCTGGTCCGACTTTTTCCAGAAAATGTGAAGTATCTCAGGGCGAAGGCAGCGATTCTTCAGGCTGCAGGCTCTTCGCGGGATGCTTGCATTGTGTGGGAGCAGGTTCTCCGCCTTGATCCTTACGACCAACTTGTCCGGCTTTTGCTAGCTCGCGAGTATTTCATCAATCTGGAATTCCAACAATCAAAAAAGCATGCGCTCGAGCTCTATGGGAAAGGGCAGTATTCGCGCGATCTGTACCTGCTGCTAGGCCAACTGCAGCAAGCGATGGGGGAGGGGGATGGATCTTCCTGGAAATTGCTTGCCGATGCATACTTTCCGCTCACTTCGTCGGAAAATGAAAAAGGTGCCGATACCGGCACCCTTCTTTAAAATCGCCAGGTTGCATATCCTCAGGCTTGGATGACCTTCAGCATGCTTGCGAGAACGGACTCGGGAGCCCCGCTGGCATCGATATCGCGCAACAAGCCCTTCTCCTTATAATACTGGATAAGGGGCTCGGTCTGGCGTTCGTAGACATGCAGCCGATTGAGGATCGCTTCTTCCATATCATCCTCGCGTTGAATGAGCGCTTCCCCAGTCTCGTCGTCGAATCCTGCTTTTTTTGGTGGATTGTACACGATATGGTAGATGCGTCCGGTGCTTTTGCACATGCGCCTTCCCGAGAGTCTCTTGACGATCATATCCCTGTCCAGCAGGAAATTCACCACATGGTCTATGGTTTTCATGCTTTCCAGGGCTTGAGCCTGGAAAATAGTGCGGGGGAAGCCATCTAGGATGAACCCTTTGCCAGTGTCGGCACATGCGAACCGTTCCTGCACCATGGCGACTGTCACGCTGTCTGGCACAAGCTCTCCAGACGATAGGATTGATTTGACTTGTTTTCCAAGTTCAGTCCCGTTCTTTATCGCCTCACGGAATAAATCTCCTGTGGAGATGTGCGGAATACCCAACGTGTTCTTCGCCAAGGCGGCGATTGTCCCTTTTCCTGCTCCTGGAGGACCGAGGAATACTAGGTTCATGATTTCTCCTCTCCTAATAGTATACGGTGTGCCTGGCCTTTATTGCGGCCTGACCAGCCCAACAATACCAGATTCAGGCATTCTTGTCGCCCCTGTGACGATTGTGAGATTTTTTTTAAAAACCTCTAGACGTAAATGCGATAAATGAGTAGTATCCAGCACGGCTCAAGTGAATCGGAAATGACCAGCGATGGTTGTGGAGCGGTTCACGGGACATGAAAAATAGTGAAAATTAGTATTGACACTATGAATTGAAATGTAGTAACCTAGTTGAGCACGCAAAACAACGGTGCTTGGCGCTGAGCCAAAAAGGCAGATCACTGCAAAGTGAAAAGCCACCTGATTTATGAAATTGATAAGCGTAGGAAAGAGAGAAGTAATGCAAGCAATTGCAGTCTGTAAGGTTAATGCCAAGCAGAAGTGCAGGGGCTTCCAAGTCAATTCACAAACG
>DIXI01000035.1 GCA_002428625.1 Sphaerochaeta sp. UBA6084 | reverse complement strand
AGCTAGCAACTGTCGAACGCCAGACTGAGCGGGAAGTTATCGATAAGACTCAGGAGATACTTAAAATGTTGTCCGGAGCGACAACGGTCAAGTATTATTCCGCCTCTTCGTTCCAGATGAAACATCCAATGCAGTATCAGGAAATTTTGCTATCTGAATTCGCCTATTTACATGATGGAAAAGGTTTTGTATATGCCATCAAGTTTAGAGATGAAGTGCTAGGCATCTTTGAGCTTACGGGATTCATGTTCAATCAATATGTAAAGAAATATCTCGAATTCTGTCTCAGAACCGCGGGCATTTTGGCGGTTACCCTGAGTAATATTCGGAATTATAAAAAGATAATCGATATGAGCATGCATGATAGTCTTACCGGGTTGAAAAACCGCGAATTCTACGAGAAACAACTTATGACGATTGCTAAAGCGAAGAATCGTGGCATTGGTATTGTGGTTTGTGATATCGATGATCTAAAAATCACCAATGATACACTCGGCCATAAGGCTGGCGACCAACTTATCCTGCGTCTAGCCGAAATTCTAAGATCGAGCTTTAGGGAGACAGATGTCATTTGCAGGATAGGTGGTGATGAATTTGCCATATTTGTGAAGGATTGCACCACCGAAGCGATCGAGGCGCTTTCCAACAGATTGGAAGGTAATTTAATTCAGGATAATTCTCTATGTAAAAATGATCCTAAAATTCCTGTACTTTCTTTTTCATATGGATTTGCGATTCATACGGAAGGAGATTTCGATATCAACGCTATCTTCAAGCTCGCAGACGAGCGGATGTATCGGAACAAACGATTAAAAAAGAGAGGCTTCCTGGTAAGCCATCCCTAAATCCCGCCTAGGTGGGGACAAAAAGGTAATCGGAACCGTTATACTCTATATACTGGTTTTAAACTTTCGTATCGGTTTTCCACGTATGCCAGTCGAGTCCCATCCAACGAGCTACTTTCAACCTTTCCAAACCAACAATTTTAAAAATTTTGTTGACACAGGCTGCTGTGCAAAGCCATCGTAAGCATAGCATTGAAAGGTAGCTGTATGAAAAATATCACAATCAACGGCGCGCGGATCCACAATCTCAAGAACATCGATGTGACCATTCCAAAGAACCAGCTCGTCGTAGCCACCGGAGTGAGCGGGTCTGGTAAGTCCAGTCTGATGTTCGATCTCGTGTTTGAAGAGGGGCGCCGGCTCTACTTGAAATCATTGGGAGTGCTCGCCGATATCGACGATGAGGAAAAATATGAGAGCGTTTCGGGCCTTGGGCCGACCATCGCGGTGCAGCAAAGCATCATTAGGCAAAGCAATCCCCGCTCAACGGTAGGGTCCAATTGTGGCATGCTTAATCTGCTTTGCCTGTTATTCGCAGGCGAAGGGAGAATCCTGTGCTCCAATTGTGGCACGCTAACCGACCCCAACCTCGTCTGCCCCAATTGCGGCAATAAGGAAGAACGCCTTCCTCCAAATTATTTCTCGTACAATGCGCCAAATGGCATGTGCATCAAGTGCTGTGGCCACGGATCCTATTATATTCTCGATATCGAAGCCCTTATCCCGGATGACCACATCACCCTTCGCAATGTGTTTATCAACGCGGGGGCCACTCCGGGCTATATACGGCTACTGGAACGAAAATATGGCTCTGCATTTGATACTGCCTTCGCATCGCTTCCCGACCACCTCAAGCACGAGGTTATCCATGGACAATACAATTCGACTAGCCCGGAAAAGCGAAGCTATTGCCTTACCCGCATCTACCATGGCCATTTGCTGCGAAACCGCATGGATGTCGAACATATGTATCATAAATCCGTCTGTCCGGAATGCCAAGGATATAGAATCGGCCCAGAAGCGCGGCGGGTGTTGTTGGATAACCACCATATCGGCGAATTGGGGATGATGACTATTGCGGAACTACAAGAATATCTCGCTGTGCTGGCAGAGAAAGGTAATTTCAGCCAATATGGCATTAACCTACTGCGGGAATTGGAACGAAAGACTGACAGTCTGATGAAAGCGCGACTCGGACATCTGGCGTTGTACCGCGAAATGCCCAGCTTAAGCGGTGGCGAAATCCAACGGCTCTTCCTCACCCGCCACCTCGACTCCAACCTGGATTCCCTAATCTATATCTTGGACGAACCCACCTCCGGCCTGCATGAAGCGGAGAAACGTGGAATGCTCCAATCCATTGTCGACCTAAAGAACCTGGGCAATACCGTGATTGTGGTCGAGCATGACCGCAATACTATCGAAATGGCTGACCATATCATCGATATCGGGCCGAAGGCGGGTACTGAGGGCGGGTGGATTGTGTATCAGGGTGATGTGCAGGGACTTATTGCCTGTCCCGATTCCATCACTGGTCGCTACCTTTCCGGCAAGCTCGCCATGCCCACCAGGCCAACTCGGATTATTGACCTACCCGCCCACCCTTGCGTGACAGTCCGGCATGCCAGAACCAATAACCTCAAGGATATCTCTGTTTCTTTTCCGCTTGGCTGCCTCGTGGGCGTCGCTGGCATGTCCGGCTGTGGAAAAAGCTCGCTTGTGTCCCACACACTTATTCCACTTCTGAAAGGGTATTTCCGTGATCCAACAGACGAGCCCGAAATTGAGAACGAGGAAAGCGACCCAGATTCGGATGAAGGCTCCGACTATGTTCAGACCATTGCAGACCGTCTGGACGGGGCGTCGCAGCTATCCGGTTTCGCCGAGATTGGCCAGGCTCCTATCGGCCGGAATATAAACTCCATCCCCGCAACCTATATAGGTATCTGGGATAAAATCCGCAAGCTTTTCGCACAGCAACCACCAGCGGTGCAACGCGATTTGACTGCCGGCCATTTCTCCTTCAATTCCAAAGGGGCTTGTCCAACCTGTGGTGGCAGTGGGACAGAGTCAATCTGGCTGGGTGGCAACCAATCCATCAGTAAAACGTGCGGCGAATGCCACGGAAAGAGGTATGGTGGAGAAGCGTTGGCGGTCACATACAAAGGAAAAAATATCTATGAGGTGCTGGAGATGACGGTCTCGGAAGCAGTGGGATTCTTTAAAGACCAGCGTGGTATCTCCCCTGTATTGCACGTGATGGACAGGATTGGCATGGGATATATCAAGTTGGGTCAGCCTACGCCCACGTTGAGCGGTGGTGAGGCCCAGCGGATCAAGCTCGCCAAGGAAATTGGGAAAAAGCGCAAAGGCAACATCTTGTATGTGATGGATGAGCCTACCTCGGGACTGAGCCTCTATGATACCTCCAAACTTATCTCGTTGGTGGAGGAGTTGATCGCGAAAGGCAATTCTGTGATTGCTATCGAGCATGATCCTGACTTTCTCAAGGTGTGCGACTGGGTGATCGAGCTTGGGCCAGGTGGTGGTGCAGAAGGGGGCAGCCTTATCGCACAGGGTTCGCCAGAGATGCTACGCCACGATCCCCAATCCATTACCGGGGGATATCTATGAAATCGATCGATTCTGTCATCCAATCCCACGAGAAAAATCTTCATGGCGTGGTTGTTCTCCACCAGGGGGAGATTGTCGCTGAACGGTACTTCCATGGCGAAGGGCCTCAGGATGCGCATCATGTCGCGTCCGTCACAAAGAGTGTGGTCTCGGCGTTGGTGGGAATCGCGATAGATGCCGGTTTCATCAAGAGCCTTGACCAACGTGTCCTGGATTTCTTTCCTGAGTATCAAGCGGATCCGATGGACTTTCTCAAGCATTCCGTGACCATACGGCAGCTGCTCACGATGACCGCGCCTTTCCCGTTCTCGTGGAACGAGAATCATAAGCAGAGTCATGAACCGCTTGACAGGCTCAGGCGCCAGAAGGATTGGGTGACCTACATCCTACAAATGATGGGCAGCGGTGGCCGTAGCGGTGAGTTCCAGTATTGCACCGCTGGCACCCATCTGCTTTCCGCGATTCTCACCCGGACCACAGGAATGTGTGCCCGTGAGTTCGCCAACGAGAGGTTGTTTGGTCCTTTGGGCATGCGGGTGCTCCCTGATTATGAGATGGGGTCCTTCAGTTTTGAGGATGTATTTGGGGAAAACCTCCACGGATGGGCCAAGGACCCGGCAGGCAACTCAATCGGCGGCTGGGGCCTCACGATGACATTTCGAGATATGGCCCGCTTCGGAGCCCTCTTCCTCAACAAGGGCCTTTGGGAGGGGGAGCGCATAATCCCTGAAGCATGGGTGCGGGAATCAACCACCCCCTCAGGGAAGGAGTACGGGTACCTCTGGTGGTTGCAGGAAATCGCCGGCCATTTTTCGTTTTCCGCGCTTGGCTCGGGGGGATATGCCATCACCTGCATACCTGATAAAGAGTTGGTCATCGCGCTCAGATTGGTGCCAGGCACGAAATTGCTCACTTCTGGTATCGTGGAATGCATATAGGGCCTACTAATTTTTTCCGGTATATACTAATATAAAGCGTCAATTTCGTGCCTGGCACGAAGTTGCTCGAGGAGAATGGATAGGATGGAAGGACAGATACATGTTTCATCGGAAGTGGGCTGTCTGAAAGCGGTGCTTCTACATCGGCCTGGGAGGGAACTGGAATCGCTGACTCCCCAATATCTGGATTCCATGCTCTTTGAGGATATCCCCTACCTTGCCCAGATGCAGGAAGAGCACGATATGTTCGCACAGGTATTCCGCGACCATGGCTGCCAGGTGCACTATGTTGAATCTCTGCTGGAGGAGATTTTCGCCGATGCCCGGTTGCGAAGCGACGCTATTGACCATCTGATAGGCGGCTCCTCACAACTGTTCTCACCCTCGTTAAAAAACATCATAACAGATCATCTACGAGAAACCTCGGCCGTGGAATTAGTCGATTACTGCATTGGTGGATTGTTGAAATCCGAGGTGGATGACAAAGTGAAGCAGAAAAGCCTCTCCTATTTCATCCGGGATGCGTATCCGTATTACATCTCTCCCCTCCCCAACCTCTATTTTACCCGAGACCCAGCCACTGTGGTTGGCGAAGGCGTATCCATCAATGTGATGAAAACAGAAACCCGCAGACGGGAAAGCTGGCTGATATCCTTGCTAGCCCAGCACCACCCCTTGTTCGCTTCCACCCGGACCCATAGCGCGTACACGTTGGGGAGCAGCATCGAAGGCGGGGACATCCTCATTCTCAACGACAAGTGCGCCATCGTCGGCAGCAGCGCCAGAACCGACGTATGGGCAATAGAATCGTTTGCTAAGAAAATGCTTGCCCCAGTTGAAACTGGCGGTGAAGGCTTGCGCGAAGTGATAGTCGTTCAGATACCATACACACGCGCATATATGCATCTGGATACGGTGTTCACCATGGTGGACCGCGACACTTTCTGCTTGTTCCCTGGGGTGGAAAACTCACTCCGGGTATTCTGCATGACGATGAAGACACAAGAGCAATTGGAGATAATCGAAGCCGCAAGCCTGAAGCAAGCACTGCAGCGCGCCTTGGCTGTACCCTCGGTACAGATCATACGCAGCGGCGGGAATGACCAGATAGCCTCTGCCCGTGAACAATGGAACGACAGCACCAATACCTTGGCCATCTCTCCTGGTACCGTAATCGCGTATCGGCGCAATGTGGTCTCAAATGAAACCTTGGAGCACCATGGAATCACGGTGATTCCCATCCGGGGGTCGGAATTGGTACGCGGAAGGGGCGGGCCCAGATGTATGAGCATGCCTCTCAACCGGAAGGATCCATCATGAAGCTATCATCAATACGATTGATTAGCAGATAGTGAGCGATCCTAATGGATCCATGTAGACAGATCATCAAACATATACAAGAGAGTTACCATGAAAACACGAATGCTCCAAGCCGAAGGCCATCTGATCGATTCTGGAATCCTATCGAAAATCCTCAATAACATCCTCGCCAAGGGAGGGGATTACCGCATCGTCTCCTTTACCGTGGGGAAAACACCAGAAGAGACCTCCCAGCTTGAGATCGAGTTGATAGCAAAGGACGATTCGATTCTGGAGTCGCTCCACAATGCCCTCAAGATCCTCGGGGTGTTTGAAAAATCAGTACCCTCCGCCATGTTGGCCACCGTGGACAAAGACCGCCATGCCCCCGAGAACTTCTACTCCAGTTCAAACCATCGGACTGAAGTCTTCTTCCAAGACACCTGGCATCCTGTGGAGAACCAGCGCATGGACGGAGCGTTGGTCTACGATGCCGGTTTACAAAAATTCTTCTGCCGCAAGCTCCGCGACCTGCAAGCTGGAGACTTAGTGGTGTGCGGCAGCGATGCCATCAGGATATTTCCGGTTGAAGTTGAGCGCAAGGTCTCCGACAAGGCCGCCAACGATTTCGCTTTCATGACCAACACCGTCTCCTCGGAGCGAAGTGTTGATACCGCCGTTGAGAAGCTCGCCCAGGAATTGCTTCGAATCAGGGCCAAAGCGGGAAAAACCGTGGTGGTCTGCGGCCCAGTGGTTGTGCATACCGGTGGTGCCGACGCGTTGGCATCGCTTGTCCGCCATGGGTTCGTGCAAGGTTTTCTCGGTGGCAATGCCATCGCAGTGCACGACCTAGAGCTACGTTTCTACGGTACGTCCCTAGGCGTCGACCTTAAGACCGGCGACGTTTCTGAGCATGGGCATAGCCATCATATGCGTTCCATCAACCGCATCAATGGATGTGGATCCATGCAGGCGGCGGTTGATTCAGGAATCCTGCGAGAAGGGTTGATGTATGAAGTCATCAAAGCTGGAATCCCCTACTGTCTCGCGGGATCGATCCGTGATGATGGTCCTCTTCCAGAGACGGTGAATGACATGATCGAAGCCCAGCGGCAGTACTCGAAAATCATCGAAGGGGCCGACCTCATCGTCATGCTGTCCTCCATGCTTCACTCGATTGGCGTGGGCAACATGACCCCATCCTGGGTAAAGACCATCTGCATCGACATCAATCCTGCCGTGGTGACCAAACTCAGCGATCGCGGCAGTGGACAAGCCATCGGCATCGTCAGCGATGTAGGCTTCTTCCTCCGCGCACTCGCAGAGCGCCTAGAGAATTTTGGTGCCTGACACGAATCTGCGCGCAGATTCGTGCCTGGCACTAATTTGCCCCCTCATCTCGCAGGAGCGAACGTTGCGTGGAATATCGTTTGCGTATTGGCGATAAACGCCACATAACTTCCAGCCATCAACTCGAGCGCATCAGGGGTTGGATCACCATAGAGGGTGTCGTTCGCGATGTTGAGATCTGAGTCGAGTATTATGATTCTGCCACCCGAGGGAATTTCGCACGTCAAGAATCCATGGTCAGCGATCTTTCGCCAGACGGATGAAGTGGCCGCGTCGACCTCGATTTCCTCGTCCGGCAGGATGGAAGCGATTTCCACTATATCGATGCACCGGTATGGGCCGAAAATCAACTTGCCATCCTCCGAGAGCCTTGGTGGTGTCTGATCCCTCAGAGTCGGCAATGCCATGGATGTACTGTTCTTGGATGTGATCGCATAGGGGATGGATTCGAACGAATTCACTACAAGATATGATGGCAATTCATCCAGAATGGTGGTATTGAACATTTTCAAGCATAGATCGGCAGCTCGGAAATTTGTGGGCAGCCAGATGCTCTCCGTGAATCCATGGGCCAGACCGGCAGGTGGTATCGGCAGTTTGGTCATGTGGATGAGCTCTCGCGCATACGGATTGACGACCGTCATGATTGTAGGGACACCGAGCAGAGTGCGTAATGCGCTTTGCTTGCCTGCCTCAGTCTCGTAGAGGCCATCACCAATGTGACGGGCGGATTCATAGAGATTGAATGACGAGCCATCGTGCAGATATATGTGCATTGATGATGAATCCGGGTCGAAATCGACACGGGCCACACCCGATTCGGAACCATAATACCCCTGATAGGCTGCATAATCGGTCGGCAAGGGCTTCGTGTCAGGCGATTGCCGTGTACCATCCTTCGCATCAGCGGAAATGAGTCCTGTTTCCTTCAACAGTGCGTCGAGAATACGCAACGTGACAAATATGGGTTCGATTTGACCCGAGCAAATCAACGCCACTGCGCTACGTGATTGTGGAGCCACGTACAGCATGGTTGTGTATTGTAAGGTTCCGCCGGTTTTTCCCAACACCTGCAACCCTTGCTGCTGGAAGGATTGCCAGGAAGTGAAATCCCACCCAAGTCCGTAGGCGAGCAATCTGTCGAAATCCATCCCCTCGCTATACTCCGGCTTCTGTTCCTCCAAGAATTCAGCGAGACTGCCGGCATTGAGGATTGTTGGTGAGAAGGTTATCGCAGCGTACCTGCAGAGGTCCTCGGCGGTAGATGTAAGGCCTCCTGAGGCCACAATATTTACAAATTCGAGGGGAAGACGGGTCGTCCGTTCTCCGTAGGCGTACGCAATGTTGTCTTCCTCTGGATGGAATCCAACGGAAGTGTCGTGCAATTGCATCGGTGCGAATATCCGCTCCTGAAGAAATTGTTCATAGGACATCCCCGTAAGATGTTCGAGCAGTATTTGCGCGACGGTAAAGCCGTCATTGCAATAGGGGGAGAAGGCACCAGGATCGTGCTTCAGCGTAGAGACACGCAGCTCTTGCAGGGTTTCCTCTAGATAAGTTGAGGATTTTACAGCGGTGAACCCGTCGAGCCAGTTAGTGCCAGGAAATCCAGAAACATGGTTTAGCAACATACGGACGGTTATATTTCTATACCGCTCGTCCACCATGCCGAAATCCGGCAGCAGGTCCATCACAAAATCGTCCAGATGGAGTTTGCCCTCCTCTTGCAGCATGAGGATCGACGCTGCGATAAAGGTTTTGCTTACAGAACCGATGTTGAACCGGGTATGGCGGTCTACCGGGAGATTCAGTTCAATGTCTCTTTGGCCAAAACCTTCCGAATATACGATTTCTCCATCATGCATGACCGCTATGGTGACGGCGGTTACATCCCCTGGTTGGGTTATCAGGGATTCGCCTATCTCTTTCGCAGTTTTAATGGTTTCCTGGTACATAGGGACTTTCTCAGACTGAGTGGCAGTAGTAGCACACGATACCATGAAGACCAGGACAACTCCGAATACCATCAACCGCAGCAACTGTTTCATTTTCTCATCTCCAATTGTACCCGGCATGGTTATGAAGCCGGAAGTAAAAGCGAGCACTTGGTGCGCCACCTTTACAGAATACCAATATTTGATTATTGCATGGATGTAATCTTCGTGCCAGACACGAATCTAAAATTCGTGCCTGGCACAAATCTGCTAAAATTATTTCTTTTAATATTTCAATTTACATATTTACAAATATTATAAAAGTAGCTAAAGCCTCATCTAAGTCATTTTACAGCATGCTTTTCGTGCCAGGCAAGAACCTGGACAGGTTCGTGCCTGGCACCAACTTGACAAATTGAATACGTAGGTTTACTATGCATAGCAGTGCTATGTATAAAAGCAAAGGGGGTGGCGATTCATGACTTTATCAAAGGATCTTGTGGCTGCCTCTGCGACGCCTATCATCCTGGCGATTCTGCAGGCGAAGGACTCGTACGGGTACGCCATCATCCAAAAAGTGCAGGAGATATCGGACCATCAGATCGCTTGGACAGATGGCATGTTATACCCGGTGCTGCACAGGCTGGAGACAGCTGGGTTCATTGAGTCGTACTGGCTGGACGCGGATAGCGGCAGGCGTCGGAAATATTACCATATCACTACCGCGGGGAACGAGGAATGCGCGCTGCTCAAGCAGCAATGGTCTGTAGTGCAGCATGCCCTGCAGGTGCTTTCAGAAGAATACATGAAATGATCAAGATGCCAGACAAGAAGGTGCCTGGCCCAAGGAGATTCGCATTATGTTCGAACTAGAATCGCAGATCCGAAAATGGAAGACACATCTGTATTCAGCGGGGTCGATCGGACACGCTGATATTGAGGAACTGGAATCGCACCTTAGGGACAGCATCGACGACTTAAGCGCACGCGGGATAGACATTGAGGAAGCATTTTTGCTCGCAGTACGTCGATTGGGGGATATCGCGGTGATCCATGAGGAGTTCGCCAAGCTATCAACGGAGGATGTGTGGCGGCAATTGCTTGTTCCAGCTGATAATCCGCTGACGGCTAGGAAAAACCGTAAGGAATTGGCTATCGTCATAGGCTTGGCCTTGTTCGCGGGGCTTTTAAGCAAGATCCCGGCCTTGTTTGGGTATGGTGATATCGAAGCGAGCATGGAGATTTATGCACGCAACGCCACCTTCTTCGCCTTTGTTCCAGTGTCGCTTTACTTCATATGGAAACGGTCCTTGCCGATACGCCAAAGCCTGTTGGTCATGTGCAGCTATGTTGTCCTGGCGGCGGTGATAAACCTGTATCCCACACACGAACCCCATCATACGATGATGCTGGCGGCGTTGCATCTCCCTATCGTGATACTTTTTCTGCTCATGTACTTCTATGGCGGGCCATCGAATCAAAGCCATAACGGTTGGCGCAGCACGAACACCAGGTTGAATTTCGTGCGTTTCGTGGGAGAGTCCTTCATCTATTGCATTCTGATCGGACTAGGGGGTATCGTGCTGATACTGCTCACCGGTGGAACTTTCGAACTGATTGAGGTGGATGCCTTTCCGTTCATCGGATCGTGGATGGCTCCAATGGGTTTCTTTGGTCTCTTCACCGTCGCGGCGTATCTGGTGGGGCAGAAAAAAAACCTCATCGAGAGCATCGCACCGGTGCTGGCCAAGATCTTCACACCCCTATTCCTCCTGGTCCTGCTCAGTCTGATCGCCGCCTTCATCATCACCCCCAACCAGGCATACGAAAACCGTGACATGCTTATCTGGTTCGACGTCATTTTGGCCTTGGTTCTGGCGCTAACCCTGTATTCGATGAGCGCGAAGGATTTTTCTGAAAACGAGAGCACGGTAACGGTTGATGGGAAGCCGGCTGTAGGGAAAGTACAAAATCAGCATCTTATATGGGATATCCTCACGCTTGCGCTGGTTATAAGCGCTGTGATTGTGGATGCGATAGCGCTTTCCGGAATCATCGTCCGCCTGTCCGCCTCGGGGTTCACTCCAAATAAAACGGCGGCCTTGGGGGAGAACATCATCCTGCTGGTGAATCTTGTCCTACTGACGATAGGCTACAGCCGCTACATCTTAAGGAAGGGGACTTTCCAGCGCATTGTGGTGATGCAGATGCGGTTTCTCACGGTGTTTGCGGTTTGGGCGGCGTTTGTGGTGGTGGCATTCCCGTTGATCTTTGGCTTTAAATGATTGAGACCTGAACCAGTGACCCTTTCCCAATGAAAGGTATCAATACCCCAGGGCAAGCCCTGGATCCAGGAGGCTTCGCCTCCTTTTCCGCCCCAAGGGGCGGGGTATTTCACCTTGCTTTCCCGGCACTCGCTCGGTAATAGAACCATAGTAATGGTTCCGCTACTCTCGCTTCGTTGGGGAATAAACCCCACGTGCGTAGAGGGCCAGCCGCCCAGCTCGGCCAAGAGGACCGCAGGTCCGAGTCTCGAGTGGGTGCTGGAAGCCCCTAGCTCTTAGCAGATTCGTGCCTGGCACGAAATTGCTTCCCCTCTTTAAGATTTTCTGAGGCTTCCCTGGAACCTAATCCACATAACTGACAGATGGCCGGTCCTTCCGTGCGGCAAGGACGCGGGGGGCTTGGTCCGAAGGACGGGAACGGGAGCGGAAAGCGTAGCGGCCTGACGGCGAAGCCGAGCCGCCCAAGTCCTGAGTGGGTGCTGGAAGCCCCTAGCTCCATTTCCTCTCGCTTTGGGAGGGAAGAAAGCCTACAAGAAGGCTCGATGAATATTGAGCATGCAAGTGAATCATGATACATTTCCCACAGGTCATCCAGGAGGGACGCACAATGGATCTGTGGGTATTCATCATCATCATCGTGGCTATCGGTTCAGCGGTAAAGATTCTCGAACCAATCATCAGCAAAAGGTATTCTAACGAAAGCGAGGCATCGAAGAAACAGCAGGAGATGCTTGAGGAAAGGATTCGCAAACAGGACGAACGGATCGGCAACCTAGAGACCATCATGCTGGACATCCAGAAGGAACGGAAGTTCGACGACCTGAAGTAGCCTGCTTCGGTTTTCAATCCGGGCTAGTGCCTTCATCACATACATCAAAGGGATTGCTCATCCACGGGACAATTCGTCAACAGCTTTTTATATAGCTATGAAAAGCTGGAGCACACTCCAGGCCTGCATTTCGTAGATAAATTTATGCATAAATGCTTCAGGTAAATGCATATCCGTGGATATTACTTATAAACCACTTATATCTATACCATAAAAAATTTTAACACTAACCATCCCTTTAAACCAATCGCTATTTTCTTATTCATACAGTGTTGTATTCGCAGAACGAATCCGATATACTCCAAAAAATATGTATAAATATTCAATTATGCATCTAAAAAAAAGGGGCACGTATTGAGCATAAGAACTATTCAAGCCGCGATGGGCAGCATCCCTTTTGATGTGATGATCAAGAACGTGCGTCTTGTAAATGTTTTTATCGAAAAAATATACACTGCCGATATCGGCATCATCGACCATGAATTCGCCTTTGTGGGCGAGTGCTCGCCAATCCACCATGCAAAAAAGCTGATCGATGGCGAAGGGCGATTCGCGGTCCCAGGTTTCATCGACAGCCATATGCATATCGAAAGCAGCATGATGACTCCTGCAAACTTTGCGGCCGCGGTGCTTCCATTGGGAACTACAAGCATAGCTGCGGACCCACATGAAATAGCCAATGTCCTCGGTGAACGAGGAGTACAATTGTTGTGCGACCGATCGCAGGGCCTGCCCTTGCACGTGCATGTGATGGCCCCCTCCACGGTCCCCTCGGCCCCAGGTTTCGAACAATCCGGTGCGGAGATCGGAGCAGAGGAAATCGCTAGGATGCTGCAGTATCCCGGGGTGCGGGGATTGGGAGAAGTGATGGACTTCCTTGGGGTGATCGCGGGGGATAGCAAGATGATGTCCATCATCGATACCGCCAAAAAGGCAGGTGTTCTGCTTGATGGACATGTCCCCACCTTGCGAGGACATCAACTACAGGCCTTTGCCGCCGCGGGGATTGATTGCGACCATACCATGATGGATCCCGCTATAGTAGCCGAGAAACTGCAATACGGCATATGCGTCCAAATCCAGGAACGATTCTTCACCAAAGAACTCATGTCCTTCCTCAACCAGTTTCCAGTGCAGAACCGCATCATGCTGGTCACTGACGATGTCCCCATAAGCAGGCTCGCCGAGCACGGCCACGTGGACGCGTTGCTTCGGCATGCGGTGGCGCTCGGGCTGGATCCCATCAAGGCGGTCCGCTATGCGACCATCAATGCAGCGGACCGATTGCGGCTATATCACCGGGGAGCCCTTGCTCCTGGATATGCAGCCGATCTCGTGCTCCTTGACGATCTTGAGAACTTCCGGGCCTCCGCAGTATTCAGCGATGGGCAATTGGTTGCGCAGAACGGGCGGATGCTGCAGGTATTAACCGCGGAACCTTTTCCCGAGGACACTCGCCACACCGTGAATGTCGCCCCGGTCTCACCATTGGATTTCATCATCCAGGCCAACGGAACAAAGGCCGTGGCGAACGTCATCATGCAGGATGGAAAAACCTCACGCACCACACTCAAACAGGTGGAGTTATCCGTCAATGAAGGCAAGCTCCAACAGGGCGGCCTGATGAAGATGACAGTGTTCGAACGGTATTCCGGCAAGGGTGGCCGAACTCACGCTCTAATTGGGAATATGGATGGTTTTCGGGGTGCATTAGCGACAACGTATGCCCATGATTGCCACAACCTGGTGGTTTACAGCGCCAACGACACGGATGCGGCCATCGCCGCCAATGAACTGATCCGGACCGAAGGCGGAGTTGTGGCGGTCCTGGACGGCAGGATTCTCGCATCCATCCAACTGCCGATAGCCGGAATATTGTGCGATGATGATAAAGAGACCATCGCCACTAAATTCGCGCACGTCGACCTCGCCGCAAAGGAATCGCTCCACCTGCACCACCAGGAGACCCTTACCTTCATCACACTCATGCCGCTGGCGGTCTCACCCGAAGTGAAGCTGACCGACAAAGGCCTCATCGACGTGATGCATAAGACTTTTCTCCCCTTGCTGGTGAACACAGCCGGCCACGATGGACAAGAGGTGACTCCATGAGCCAGAAACGAAATCTCTTCTTCCTGTCTTTTCCTACGACTTTTGCGTTATTGGTGATGTTTGCGGCCCCTATGCTCTACATCCTGATACACACCCTGCGGGAAGACGGCCTCACCTATTTTGTGAAATTCCTCACGGACAGCTTTTATCTCAACATCCTCAAGACAACCGTATCGATAGCGCTCAGAACCACAGGAATCTTACTCCTGCTCGGCTACCCGACCGCCTATTTTCTCGCCCGCACCAAATCCAAGCTGAAAAACACCATGATGATCATCATCCTATTCCCCTTTTTAGTCAGCGCGGTAGTCCGGTCGTACGGATGGATGGTGATTTTGGGCAACAAAGGGCTCTTGAATCAATTCCTGCTCGCACTGGGTTTGATAGATACTCCCCTGAAAATCATGTACACCTCCAATGCTGTGATCATCGGTTTGGTGCACCTGCTTCTTCCCTACATGATCCTTTCCATCACGGGGGTGATCCAGGGGATAGACAAGAACCTGGAGTATGCCGCCGCCAGCCTTGGATGCAATCCGCTGAGGGCTTTCTTTAAAGTGCTGCTGCCGCTTTCCATCCCGGGGATCATCTCGGGCTGTACGCTGGTGTTCACGCTGAGCATGACCGCCTATGTCACGCCGAGACTGCTGGGAGGAGCGAATTTCAGGATGATGAGCACCATGGTCTTCCAGGAGGTGAATGTGAACTTCAACTGGGGACTCGCCTCCGCCATCAGCTATATCCTGATGTTCGTTATCCTCCTGTTTCTGGTGATATTCAATTTCGCAACAGCAGGCATCAACCAACGGGTGGGAGGGCAGAAGAATGCGTGAAGACAGGGTGAGTCTGTTCCCAAAAATCATCACCATTCTGGTGCTTATCTTCCTGATGGCGCCGCTCCTGGTGATTGTTCTGGCGTCTTTCAGCCCAACCGTGCTGGTGGTTTTTCCACCGAAGGGCTTCTCGCTGGAGTGGTATGCCAACATCTTTGATTCCTCCACCAACTTTGTGAGCGGCTTTGGCAACAGCATGAAAGTCGCGCTCATCGCCACAGCCATCGACATTGTGCTCGGGGTCACCGCGGCGCTTGCGGTAAGCCGCTATAAATTCAGGGGCAAGAACATGCTTATCGCGTTCTTCACCTCACCCATGTACGTCCCCTCCATCGCCTTCGCCTTCGTACTGCTCAGGATATTCAGCATGATCGGAGGAATCCCCGCCTTCCTGCGCATCCTGCTGGGTCATACCGTCATCATCATCCCCTATATCATCCGCAATACCATCGCGGTGCTCGCGGGGTACAACTGGCTGCTGGAGGACGCGGCGGCCTCGCTTACCGCAAGCCCTTATCAAACCTTCATGAAGGTCACCCTCCCCCTCATCAAGCCCGGCATCCTCGCGGGCGCGCTTCTCTCGTTCCTCTATTCGTTTGATGAAGCCGTGCTGGGCAGTCTGCTCAGCTCCCCCAAATTCATCACCCTACCCATCCGCATCATGAACTACATGGAGTTTTCCTTCGATCCCACTTTGGCGGCGATATCAACCCTTCTGATACTGATGTCTCTGACGAGCATCGTGCTGATGGAACGCCTGATTGGATTGGATATGTTTTTAAAATGATCGACCCCCGGCATAAGGAGACCTGCGCATGGCGATGCTACAGCTTGACAGACTGACCAAACGATTCGGTGATTTCACCGCGGTAAAGGACCTGAGCCTTACCGTCGCCGATGGGGAAATGGTTGCCTTGCTTGGTGAAAGCGGCTGTGGCAAGACCACCACGCTCCGCATGATAGCCGGTTTTTCCGAAGCTGATGAGGGAGTGGTCTCCATCGATGGCAGGGTGATGAACTCCATCCCGGCTTTCAAACGCAACGTAGGTATATTTTTCCAAAACTATGCCTTGTTTCCCCATCTGACCGCCTATGACAATATCGCGTTCGGGCTCAAGGTCCAGCGAATGGACCGTCAGGTGATCCACACGAAAGTCGCGCAAATCATCCGCATGGTGAAGCTGGAAGGTCTTGAGAAGCGCTATCCCCGCGAGTTGTCAGGCGGGCAGCAGCAACGGGTGGCATTGGCACGGGCGCTTGTGATGGAGCCGTCGGTCATGCTGCTGGACGAACCGCTCTCAAACCTGGATGCGAAGCTCAGGGTGGAGATGCAGGTGGAGATCAAGCGCATCCAGCGCGTGCTCGGTATCACCACCATTATTGTTACCCATGACCAGGAAGAAGCGATTTCCCTCGCGGACAGGGTGGTGGTGATGGACAAGGGGCGGATTGTGCAGGTGGGGAAACCCGAGGAGGTGTTCGAAAACCCTGCCAGCCCATTCATCGCGGATTTCATGGGTTTTGTCAACTTCTTCAGCGGCACGGTGGAATCGGTGACCGAAGAAACCACAGGCATACGCTGTGGCGAACACCTGATAGAGCAGTCTTCCGCCTTGTGCGCGGATATGGCAGCCGGGGATTCGGTCAAGCTGGCGATACGGCCGGAGAAAATCCTGGTTTCGGACTGTGGGGGTTCATCCAATCCACTGTTTGGAAGAATCGAAAGTACAACCTACAAAGGCAATATCACGAGAGTTGAGATCAGTGGTGTATTCCCAGAACCACTTTTTGTCCATAGCAGCGATTTTCATGGGTCCCCTGGAGATTCGATAGGCGTGTGCCTGCCTCCAGAAAAAATTCGTGTGTTTAAAACCAAATAAATGGTAAAGGAAGGTGCAAGATGAGAAAATTGTTAATCCTGTTCGTGATCATGGCCCTTGCGATCGTGGTGCTGCCCGGTGCCGCACAAGTGGAAGCCCCGAAAGCTGCTCCTGCGGCTGCGGTTAATCCGTACAAAGGTGTCGATCTGGTGGTGGCGACTTGGGGTTGGACAGCGGCCAATGTGAAGAAATTGTCCGTTGCTTTTGAAGAGCAGTACGGCTGCAAGGTCATCATCGATGAAACCAGCGGAAATGCCGACCGTTTGAACAAAGTCATCGCCCAGCGCAACAATCCGGAGATCGACGTAGTGATGATGTCCGAAAGTTTCTCAGCCATCGGAAATTCGATGGGCGTGTTTGAGAAAATCGATACCAAGATCGTCACAAATCTGAACAATCTCTATGGGTTTGCTCAAAACCCTGACGGTTTCGGCCCTGCGTACTCGTTGGTCCGCTACGGTATCATCTATGACAAAGACCGTGTCCCTGCTCCCACATCGTACCTTGACCTTTTCAATGGAAAATACGATGGCATGCTCTCCTTGCCTGACATGACCACCACCGCTGGCCCGTATCTGCTGGTCGCCATGGCCGAAGCCCTGGGTGGAAGCGCGAGCAATGTCGATCCCGCATTTGAATTCCTCAAGAAGAATGTCAAGTCGGTCGCCCAGTTCTACACCACCAGCTCTGACGTCCAAACTGGCTTCACCACCGGTGAGATCGCTGTCTCCGTGTTCATGGACATGAACATGCCGATGCTGGCGAAATCCGGTCTCAATGTCGCATGGGTAGATGCGAAGGAAGGCAGCTTCTCAGCCGCTGCAACCATCAACGTGGTCAAAGGCGCTAAGAATCCCACCCTCGCCCAACTGTACGTGAACTATCTTTTGAGTGATGCGATCCAGAACCAGCTCGCCGATGTCATCTCAGAGGCACCTACTTCTAAGAACGCCACCATGAGCGCGGACAAGCAGAAGTACCTGGCCTTTGGTGAAAACGCCGTCGCTTCGCTACGCGCCTTCGATTGGGCGTTCATCAACGACAAAAAAGCCGATTGGATTTACCGTTTCCAGAAGGAAGTCACTTCCAAGTAATCCCGGAGCATCATTATGTAGGGTATCTGTGTATAACCGTGAGGATCCCTCAACTGAGAGGGGTCCTCATTCCACCACAGATCCCAACCGCCAAGGCCAAAGAAAAACCATGAATAAAGAACAACTGAAAACCCAGGTCTGTGAAAGAATCGAACAGGAAGCCGCGCGTATCCTTGGGATAGGTAGGGATATCTTCGCCCATCCGGAGCTTGGTTTCAAAGAGCGCAGAACCGCGGGAATCGTCGCCAAAACCTTGCGGTCACTCAACCTTGAATGCCGGGAAGGAATAGCCCTCACCGGTGTGAAAGCCGTTGCCAAAGGCAAGGAAAGCAAGGCCAAGGTGATGATCCTGGGCGAGCTTGACGCAGTTGTCTGCCCGCTTCATCCGCAAGCCGACCCGCTCACCGGAGCCGCGCACTCGTGCGGACACCATGCGCAGATCACGTCGCTTCTCGCAGCGGCCATCGGTCTGGCACCCTTCAGCAAGTATCTGGATGGTGACATCGTCTTTGCGGCGGTTCCAGCCGAAGAATATGTCGAGTTGGAGTATCGCCAACGCCTGCGAGAAGAGGGAAAGATCGAGTTTTTCGGGGGCAAGCAGGAGTGGATCCGCTTAGGGGAATTCGACGATATCGATATCGGCATGATGGTGCATTCCCACGCTGGGGTCACCGAGCCAAAGTTTTTGATAGGGTGCGATAGCTCCGGGTTCATTGGAAAGGTGATCCAGTTCACGGGTAAAGAAGCGCATGCAGGAGCGGAACCCCATAATGGGATCAACGCCCTCAATGCCGCCTCGCTTGCGATCATGGCTATCAACGCCCAACGCGAGACCTTCCGTGAAAGCGATCGCATCCGGGTCCATCCCATCATCACCAGAGGTGGCGACTTGGTGAACATCGTGCCGGCTGATGTCCGCATGGAGACCTATGTGCGTGGAAAAACCATCGCCGCGGTGGTTGATGCTTCGCAGAAGGTGAACCGCGCGCTCAAGGGTAGCGCGATGTCGGTTGGTGCGGAAGTGGAGATCTTGGAGATTCCAGGGTACCTACCCCTCCGGCAGAATGCGGAAGTCAATGGGATATTCGCTTCCAATGCAGAGAGCCTGCTGGATGCTGGGTGCAATTTGTATGGCTACGAACTCATGGGAGCCACGGATGCCGGCGACCTTAGCAACCTCATCCCCTTCGCGCATTTATCCGGGGGAGGATTCGATGGTGCCGCGCATAGTAGGAACTTTACCGTCTCTGACGAGGTGATGGCGTATATCCGTCCCGCCCAGGTGATGGCCATGTCGGTGATAGATCTACTTTGGGATCAAGCAGGCTTGGCACGTAGTATCCGCGACACCGATACCGCTCCGCTGGACCGCACTGGATACATCAAGTTCTGGCAGGATTTCAACCGCGTCCTCTAGCAGCTGGTTTGTCGCTAGTTAGTCGCTATCCGACAGCTTTCCAGCAACCCTCTGGCTACAGCTCGATCTCGGTACCGACGGTGACCTCGTGGATCGGTACAAAGGAATCTTCTTCTCTACAGGAGTTGCTCAAAGGAGGCGGAAAAGCAAGGTCGATCAATCGCTACCATTGCCGGCGGGTCAATTTGCTCAGCAAATCCATGAGAAATTTGCCCCAGACCTCCAGATACTCTTCAGCCCAAACCCCTGCCAACTTTCCCAAATCCGCACCGAATCCAGCCTTAATGAATTTCTCATTCAGCTTGGTATCCATCAGCAGTTTTAATTCTGCAGCTTGTGCTAATGGAGGAAGGTCCGTAAAACCAGGTGCTTGAAGCTGAAGGAACAAGATCTCGAGACTTCTAAACAGAGCCGGCCAGCAAATCCATTGTATATCCGGTTGTGGGGAACCGAGCAGCATCTGCAACCACGGTTCAGCATGTATGTAATACTCCCTTCCTCTTTTTGATTCAGGAAATTGAATCGCAGGCGAGTGCCCCATCTCGAATAGAACATCCTGTACTGACTTCCATGAGTAGTAATTCTGATCTGCGATTTCCTGAATCGTCCCCTGCTTTTGTACTAAAAGATAGAGCAGAATCTCACTTCTTGAATTGACCCCCATCAAACCTCTCAGTTGTAAAAGCATACTGTTCACTTTTCGTAGAGGGAACGGTTTTGACATACCTCTGTAGACCACGGGGTTTCGAAGAAATCCATAGTTCATGAAATTCTTATCGTGTGTTGTCCCTACCGGCAAAAAATTACCGTTTTTCAGAAAAAACAGATTGGTTGCTTCTTGATTTGGCTTCTTCAATTCCGCCAATTTTCTCCATTTCAAGTCTGATTTGGAGCGTTGGGAAAGTTCCCCGGCAATAGCCTGTATCACCTCAGTTGACTGATATTCTTCTTCGTGCAGTATTGTTTTCAGACGCTGTACATTGAGAAACCTTCCATTTGTGACAAGCCAGTCCAAGATTTCGTCAAATAGACGTTGATCGAATCGTGCAATAGAAGCAGAGAAAAGCAACAGAGATTCCGGATCGATCACGATTGAGTCAGAACACTCCCCGTAGCCGGAAACTCCAAGTGAAGACCACTGTTGCCAAACAATCTCGAGTAATGAATCCAATACGTCAGATTTATATTTTTGAAGCTGCATGTTCATACCCTAATTGCGATAGTAAAGATTTCAGAAGTTCGGTATATGGTTGTGAAACATCATGTGTTTGTGACCATTTTGCGGCTTTGACCAATTCTTCTTCACTTGGAACCAGCTGCAAAAGATCATCAATGTGATAGCCACCTCGATCAACTGCAGCATAAAGCTTGAAATGGATCTGATCTATACGGCTGATAAACAGAACCGCAAGACTGGGTCCATATACTCTTTTCACCAACCTTTGTGCAAAACCTACAGGCAAACCCATCCTGAACAAATCAGCAGGACCGGTGTTTATCCAGTCAACGGGAAGATTTAAGATTCTTGCAACATACGACGCAGATTCCACAAGATAATCTGGCAATGGATCTGGATCGATAAACCCCGCTGGTCCATGCAAGGCAATGATATCGACATCTTTGGTGGTACGTTCTATGAGGTTTGTTGCAATTAAAGCCGATCCCCCACAGACAACAAGTTCCAACGGAGTCTTTCCGGTCACCTGTATTCTATGGGCTAAAAGGGACAATGCATCATCAAGCTTCTTTTTCGAAAACTGTTCCATTATTAATTTATACCTCAATTCAATATTAGTATAACTTAATAATAAATGATAAGATTGCTAAAGTCAACCCCATCAACCTTGCTAATGTGGACACCGCTGGATACCTTGCATTCTGGCAGGATTTTAACCGCGTCCTCTAGCAGCTGGTTTGTCGCTAGTGAGTCGCTATCCGACAGCTTTCCAGCAACCCTCTGACTACAGCTCGATCTCGGTACCGACGGTGACCTCGTGGATGGGGATTCTCTGATGGATCGCTGATTTCGCCATGAAGCAGGTGCAGTGGCACGGATACAGCTCGTCGATTCCGTTCTCTATGAAAAAATCCGCGGTGCGCCGGGTCTGCTCGTTATCCGCAAGCAGGTGCAAACCGCCGACCACCCCGCAAACCCGGGTATCGCCGCACACGAGACGGGCATACCGAATCATATTGCATATCCCGCTATGCGTGCATCCGGTGATGATATACAGACCACGGGGACTTTCGTACACCAGCGCGCTATCATCCAACATCATATCAGGGACGAAGCCCCCTTCACGGAGGCACTCTCCCAAGGGCTCATGCTTTTCAAAATCGTAGTGCTGCGGTATCTCACCAAGGAAAAGGAGATGCTCGCTTATGCGCATTGGTTCTTTTGTCAGAATCAGTTGACATGCCGAGGCAAGGGTTTGCAGAGGCACAGTGATTCCGAACTGCTTGCCTGCATGCCGCTTTTCAGAAACCGCGTCGGGATGGGCGATCAGGCGTTTGTCGGAGAGGTTGAAGCATTCCAGCAGGAACTTCAGACCACCGGTATGGTCGCCATGCCCATGGGAGAGCACGATTGTGTCCACTGCCTTGAGGTCTATCCCGAAGGCAGCCGCGTTTTGCATGAACAGGTCGGAATATCCGGTATCGAACAGAATCCGTTGCCCGCCATCTTCAATATAATAACTCAGTCCTGGCTCACCGGAGAAATATCGTCCGACAGAGGTGTTGTTATCGACTAAGACCTTCAGTTTCATACATTCAATTCCTCATGTGGAGTCAGCCTGGTGTTTTAATTTTTTGTTAGTCCTAAAGTGCTCTGCCGTGGGATTAGACGGGATTGCAGACGGTATTGCTCTTGAGGAATATACTCAGTCGCTATCATATTTTTCAACAGGCCGACACCAAGAAAGCCCATTTCCTGAAGAGGTTGCTCAAAGGTGCTGATTGAAGGAGTCCAGAATCCCGAGAAGTCGCGATTGTCAAATCCTAGGACCCGGACTTGAGCAGGTACCTCAAGATGATACTCTTTAAGTGTGGTGATGGCTCCTGCCGCGATATAGTCGTTCGCGCAGAAAATCCCATCGGTGGCTGGATACCTATCCATCTGAATCCTGGCAGCTTTGTATCCATGCTCGAAATCGTACGAACCATAATTGCAGGCATCTTCGGGTAGATCTAGACCCAATTCCTTCACCCGGTCCGAAAATCCGTGCAACCGGTCACGTACCGAAAGACGATCCTCTGGTCCGCAGATGATTGCAGGATTGCGCATCCCGCAGCTGTATAAGTGTTCCGCGGCCTGATACCCTCCGGTATAGTTGTCGGGAATGACCGATACCATACCGGGGATGGCCATGTTGATGGAGACTACAGGAACGCTGTTGCGCATGTCCACCAAGGACAATTCCTGCCCGAAGGGAATATGGTGGCAGAACAGAATGCCATCTACCTGATGTCCTCTAAGAAACTCGTAGGCTTTGCGAAAATCGTTGCCAAATTCAAAGGCAGAGACGAAAAAAAGGGAATACTCGCCACAATTCAGGCCACGCTCGATTCCTTTTACAATCTGGTTGACAAAATTCTCGGTGATATCGACGGCGATGCATCCAAGGATTCCCGAATGTTTGCCTTTAAGCCTGGAAGCGCTCCAGGATGGAACATATCCAAGAATCCGGACCGCCTCCAATACTTTTGCCCTGGTGGCCTCGCTTACAGGACGCTTCCCATTCAGCGCATGCGTGACGGTTGCGGGAGAAACTTTCGCATACGCAGCGACATCAAGAATGGTGACTGGATTGTTCATCGTTTCTCCATCAATGGAAATAATTGTGAATCATATCATCAAAGCAGCAATTGGTCAAAGAGAGTGTTGGCCATACGGGTGTAGGTGCGGTACATCTCCAGTTGCTTCTGGGCTGGGGTGGTGCTTTCCTTCAGATGCACTTGCGTGTGGATATGAGGTTCGATTGAATACATCCCGGTATAATTTCGGGAATGCAAGTCCTTCATGATCGCTAAAACATCGGAATCACCTTCACCAGGATAGGTATGCACCGGCAGGCCATCCACCAGCTTGCAATCCTTTATGTGGAAATGCACGATATACGGCAAGGCAGCCTTGTAGAATTCCCAAGTCTGCTCTTTGGTCCCCTTATGGCTGACAGTGTTCCCCGTATCGTATACAACCCGCAAAGCCGATGAATTGAAAGTCTCCAGCATCGTCTTGAAGTTTTGGGGAGATTCGCTTGCCCAGCCATCGCAATTCTCCAGCACCATCACCACAGCCTCGCCTTCGGCGATCTTCACCAATTCTGTAAACCGTCTAAATACCTCACGGCGCCAGTCTTCATCAGGCCATTGCGCGTTTGGATAGGACATCACCCGGATCATGTTGGTCTGCAGCAGTCGCATCCGCGGAATCGCCCGCTTCAAATCCTCTACATCCTTTTCAAATGGAGTGGTGATGGGTCGCGCCCAGTTGGCGATAGGCGATCCAAAGCAGGAGGCCCGCATCCCAGCGTCCATCATGCGTCGGTATATCCCATCGAAGGTGGCATCATCAACCTCGCAGACGTTTTTACCGTTGACAGTTCGCAATTCGATACTGTCCCAACCCGCCTCAGCATGAACTGAGATCTGCACATCGATCTCCGGGCTTGCTTCATCAGCGAAGCCTGACATTCTTTTCCCTCTTTCCGTCATGATGCTACTCCTTATCTTCCCAATGGATGACAATACCCAAATGGTGATCTTTGTCCTCTAGCAACCAATGGTAAGCCCGATCGGCCTGATCTGGCCTAATATGGTCGGTTAAAAAATCGTCAACCTTCAACGCACCGCGTGTCAGAGCATCGATCACCGCGCAACCGAAGCCGTACTGGCTTTCCGCGCCACCAAATTTCGGATAGCGGTTCTCGTGAGCCCCTATAAGGGCTACATATTTCCTGTGGATCAGTTTATATACATCCAATTCCACCTTCCCGCGGGTGGATCCAAGCAAGATGACTTCACCATGAGGGTTCACCTGCTGCAAGGCGACTCTCACAAGATCCGGCACACCGGTCGCTTCCACAATTGTATCCACACCTTTGCCATCCGTAAGCGCAGCCAATCGTTTTCCCAAATCCTCGGAGGCAGTGTTGATAGTCTGCAGCCCATATTGCGCGATCAGAGCCAACCGTTCGTTTGATAGATCGGCTACAATCACCTGCCGACCGGTTCTTATCGCAAACAATTGCGCACAGAGGTTTCCGATAATCCCCCCGCCCAGCACCAGCACCGCCCCTGTTTTTTGTGAAGCGGCAACGGCCGTGTAGGAGATCTGTCCAAAGCGGGTAAAAAGGGCCTTTTGCGCATCACATCCTGAAGGAACGGTAAAACAGAGGTCCTGCCCTTCCTTGATGATGCTGATATCCGCATGGGTTCCATAATGGAACAGAATATCTCCCGGAGCGCAGGTCTTCACGTTGGGACCTGTGGCTATAACCTCGCCGAGGCTCGCATAACCCGGCTTGATTGGATATCGAGCCCAAGTGATCTCAGGATCGGTGAATCCCACATGGGTCCCGGTGAACAGAGCGAGCTCGGTTCCTGGACTGATCAAAGAATAGCGATTGCTCACCACTATCTCATTATCGGATATAGCATCCACGCTTCTAGCCATCATTTCCACGCGAAAAGAACCGGTGAAGACCAATTCTTTCATATCCACCTTCATACTACCCCCTCTGTGAATTTTAACTGCTCTCATTGCCATCAACAGGAAAAAGTAAAAGCTATCGTCTGACCAAGCGTGATGGAATCGGGATCGAACTGCGCCAGCACCCTACCCTGTGGTGCAAAGCCAGAGATAAGGCGGAACAGCCGGGCAGGTCCTTGCGGGGCGGAGGCTTTCACCTTGAGAAAAACAACCGAGGCAACTCCCACAGTTATCTTCCATTGGGAATACAGCCCTAGGCTATGTTCTGTGGAACCGTCATCCTCGTAGTACCAGGAATGTGTATCAGCGCCAGATGAGGGGAAAACTAAAAAATCCACCTGAGGAAACACCGCGGTAGTGAGATGCTCTTGGTTAGGCGTAGTTGGGACAGCGCTACCAGCCTTCGCAAACCACTGATGCGATCCATCGCACGGAGAAGCGACTCGCGTTGTGGTCCCTCCCGGATGTTTTTGGCCGTTCGTCCCGTCGTACCAAGCGGTTGATGAGGGAAGATATACATCTATTTCAGAAACTCCGGGATCGGTCACCGCGACTTTTAGCACAGAATCACCAAAGAGCGTGTTGATCTCAGTCTCGCTGATGTGTGGGTCCTCTGGAAATTCAAGGCGGAGCATACGGTCGAGGGGCGCGCCCGAGTCCGCAGCTTGGATAGCGCAATTATAGATGTACGGAAGGAACCGATAATGTTCTTTGATAAGGCGCTTGATTGCCCCCAGTGCGGTTGGATACGACCACGGTTCGGTTGGATTCCCATTTTCCCGCCAGGAATGGATCACAAAACGGCCTTGGAACACCGCGCTCTGGCAACTTCGAATGAGGAGCTCTTCTTCGGGGAAGGCTCCAAAAAAACCACCGAGGTCATGACCGAAATACGGCAGACCCGAGAGTCCAAAACCGACACCCATATACTGGTTGTACTTTAAAGTCTTCCAATCACTCACATTGTCGCCAGACCAAGTGCGAGCGAACCGCTGCACCCCGGTATAACCGCTCCGCGTATAAATCCATGGCCGCTGCTGGGGATTGCGTTCCTTAAACACCTGATAGGAGGCTTCTACCATTTTTACTGGGTACAGGCTTCTGATGGGGAATGCGCGTAATTGCGTATCTTCCATTTCATATTCATTGTTATCGTTCCAGATACCTGTGCATCCATGGTCCAGATACTGGGCCTTCAATTGCTGTTTCCACCAATCGGCGGCCTCTGGATTGCCAAAATCAATCAAAGAAGCCTCGCCTCCCCAGAAAAACTCAACGTAGGGATTGCCATCATCATCGGAAATGAAAAATCCGTTCTGCTTGAGGTCCTGGTACCATGGATGAGTGGTCAGTATGCCGGGTTTGATGTTCATGCACAGGTTGTAGCCCCGCTTGGCCAGCGCGTTAAGGAAAGCACGATGGTCCGGGAACTTCTGTTTATTCCAAAAGAACGCATATCGTTTGCCATCGGCTGCTTTCAGGTACCCCGATGACACATACATGCCTTCGCAGGGAATGCGATGTTTCTCGATGGTGGCGAAATACTCCAAAATACGCTGCGGGGCATCTTCTGGTTCGGCATAGTTCATCGACGACCCGAAAAAGCCAAAACTGAACAAGGGGGGCAATGATGGGAATCCAGTGACTTGGTAATAATGGTTTAGAACCTCTTTATAGTCGTCTCCAAGCAGAGTGAAATAGGAATAGAGGCTCCCGTTGGTCTCGATGCTGTAGTAGAAGGGGCTTTCGCGCCCCAAGTCGATGCAATCGATCTGGGGATGATCGAAAAACAAGCCGCACATGACACCATCCCCTGGATTGCACCGGATGAAGAATGGAATGGATTTGTACAGTGGATCGGAATTTGAGGCATCGTAGCCCAAGGCATCCCGATTGAACATCGAATACCGTCGGCCACGTCTGTTGGGCAGTCCGGTTTTATCACCTAAGCCATAGAACGCATCATTTTGGTGCAGAGGGAAATTGAATCTCCCAAAACTTGTTCCTTCACATTGCTTGTGGATGCATCTGAGCTGATAGTCGGGAATCACCGTGTCGGCATTTCCTAATGAACCGCCATGCTGAAGAATTCCTTTGTAGTATACACTGATGAGGCCGTGGGTTTTCTCTATCGTCACTTCGGTCGGTCCGCACAGCAGGCGAAACAACTCCTGCTCTTCACTAAGCTCCACCGGAACACCACAGGGCAAGGTAGCCAAGGGAGCTATCATGTACGCACTTGCCGCATTGAGGTCTACATCGGTGGGTACACCTTCGAACAAATAGGAAAAACGCACAATTTCGGGTAGATGGAATTCAATCTGGATACTTCCGCCGGTCCCAGTTGCTACAATTGTGTACGCAGAGAGCCGCTTGCATTCGTAGATATGGTTAATTGTGCGTTTCATTCTTTCTAACCTTTTACCGAACCAGAAGTAATACCAGTCATGAAAAATCTTTGGAAGGTAAGGAACACCAGAATCACAGGGATGATGGAGATGGTGGTCATCGCCAGGAGATTGGACCAGTTTATCTGCAGCTGTCCCACGAAATTCGCCAAAGCCTGCTGCACCGTCTGCTTTCTGTTGTCGGTGATCACAATCAACGGCCAGAGATAGTCATTCCAACGCCACATGAATGAGAATATTGCAATAGTGGCGATTATCGGCTTGCTCAACGGGATGATGATCCTCCAGAAAATGGTGAATTCCTTTCCTCCATCGAGACGCGCGGATTCAATCATGGAATCGGGTAGATTCACCATATACTGCCGGGCAAGAAAAATGCCGGTTGGAGTCGCGGCAGGCGGGATGATGATGCCCCAGAGGCTATTGAGCATGCCAAGTCGTTTCAACTGAAGGAATATCGAAATCATGATCACCTGCAAGGGAATCATCAGTGTGGCGATCATCGCATAGAAAATGATGTTCCTGCCCGGAAACCGGTACTTAGCCAAAGCATACCCTGACATGATATTGATCATCACCGTGATAAGGGTGGCAACCACCGCGACAAACACGGTATTTGAGAAATAGAGCAGGAAATTACCTTGACTAAGAGCATTCTGATAATTCTCCAAAGTCCATTCGTCGGGCAGAAAGGACATCGGGAACCTGAAAAGCTCGCTCTGGGGCTTGAAGGATGATATGGCCACCCAGAACACTGGAAACAAAGTCGCTGCGGCTAGCAGGAGGATGATGATATATTGCAGGATAAGTTTGAAAGGATACTGCTTATTCATAACTCTGATCCTTTCCGCTGAACGCGAACTGCAACGCGGTGAAAAAACCGATCAACAGCATTAAGATAATCGACATCGCAGAGGCATAGCCCATGCGGTCCTCCATGAACGCCACTTGATACACTTGCTGGACGATAAACTTGGTGGCGTAGCCTGGCCCACCTTTGGTCATGGCGAAAATCAATTCGTAAGCCTTGAAAGAGGCGATGGTCCCCAAGACGACAACCACCAGCAAGGTGCTTTTCAACAATGGTATGGTGATAAGCCAAAAGGTATTCCAGGAAGAGGAGCCATCAATTCGCGCTGCTTCGTACAGTTCGGTCGGTATCGCCTGCAATCCGCTGATGAAAATCACCATATAGTAGCCTGAACCGGCCCAGACCGACACGAAAATGACGCTCATCATCGCAAGACGGCCACTTGTGAGCCAGGGTACCCCCGGGCCTCCCATCGAGCGCATAAGATAATTCATCACGCCCATTTCATCACCTAGGATAAATCGCCAGGCGATACCCACGGCAATCATGCTCAACAGAGATGGGATGTAAAACACAGCCCGGAAGACCCGTTCGCCTGTGAGAGTATTGCGCTTCAATAACAACGCCAGTATCAGGGAGCTCACTACCATCAACCCGACGACGGACACCGAAAAAACAATAGTATTGACAAAGGTGACCCAGAACACTGAATCCTGCAGCAATTCTGCGAAATTCCTAAACCCTATGAAAACGGGATCGGTGAACACCCCCCAATCCATCAAGGACATCCGCAAGCCCTGGAATGCCGGCACGATGATGAATACAAGAAAGATGAACATGTTGGGGAGCAAAAACAGCAAAGGAGCAAGGATTTGATGAAAATTGCCTTTTTGTCTTTTCGATTTCATACGGGTCCTGATGGCAGGTGGCTTTTCACAACCACCTGCCGTGTTTCAAATTTACCCATGTGCAAGCTGGGTATAGGTCATATTAGAAGAATGTCGCGCCTTTCACATCAACATTTTTCACCGCTTGCTGCGCAGTGATGTTGCCTAGCAGGACTTCTACAATCTGCTCTCTTATATACGCCGAGACCTTGTTCACCACTGGATGCTTCCATTCGTTCGCGGTGAAGGGAGGGGTTTTCTCGAGATCTGACTTGAAGGTGGCAAAATCGGCCATGTTCGAAGGATACTGCACTTGAGCATCGACGCGTGAGGATAGATTGAACGTGTCTCTGCAATACATTTCGTTGTGGGCTTTGTCGGAGAAGGCCGCCATGAGTTTCTGAGCCTCAACCTTGTTCTTGCTGTCTTTAAAGGATGCTATGAACTTACCACCTGGGACAGAGGAATTGATCGCGCCTTTGGGATTCGCAACCACTACCCACTCAAAATCCTTAACATTCTTGTTATATGTGTTGATGTTCCAACTTCCACCGATATGACTGGCGACAAGCCCTGCTTGGAATAGCTCGGCCGGATTCTCGGAACCAAGCCATACGCTCTTGGGGATGAGTCCGGTATCGTGGTAGCGCTTGAACTGCTCAATGGCAGCGATTGTTCCTGGGTTGTTAAAGCCCATGGCCGTCTGATTCTCGTTTAGGAAACGTCCACCCATCTGGAACATCATGGTGGAGAAACGGTGGGGGGTGAAATCGAGGGCCAGGCCATATTTGATTTTGTCATTGGCTGCGATCACCTTGCGGACCGCCTGTTCCCACGAATCCCATGTCCAAGTCTTGCTAAGAGCGACCACATCGATTCCAGCCTTGGCAAAGGCGGTTTTATTCACAATCATGCCATTCGCAGTGGCTTCGGTCGGATAGGCTCGTAACTTTCCCGCATCATCCAGCGCGAATGCAACCGAGGCAGGCATGAATTGGGCTTTTACCGCATTGATATCTGCCACATAGCCATCGATGGGTTCGAGACTGGAGATCAAGGCTGCCAGATGGTTGTTCGTCACCCTCGCTACATCAGGAGGATTCCCGCCACTGATCATCAGCTTGAGCTTTTGTTCATAATCAGCGAAAGCGACTACCTGCATGTCCAATTTCACGTGTGGATTGGCTGCCAAATAATCGGCTATGGTTGCAAGAAACACATCGGATTCATTGGCATCGTTGAACCACATCACCGATAGAGTCACTGGTTGCTGCGCCTTCTGTTCTTGAGCGCCTGCTGCAAATAGCTGGATTGAAACTAACAAAAGCACACTAAGCAACAATAGAATTTTTTTCATCACATCCTCCTTTGGATTGTTTGAATCTGTAAACGCAAATTTTGTGCAAAACGTTTTACACTCATTATCCTACCCCCATCTACCACTGCTGTCAAGGCAAATTATTTTTTTATTTTGATTGTTATTTTTTGATGAAGCGGGAGAAAAGAATCCTGCCATCTGACAGCACCCATTCGAGACTTGAGCAGCGCAGCTTCGTGCCAGGCACGGACTTGCCCCCCTCCAGCTATCTAGACTGCCTGTTTACGCGAAAAACCCTCAATCCAGTGCCAGATTGAGGGTTTTGGTTTGTCAATTCCGTGCCTGGCACAAAGCTTTGGGGTCATGCGTATTCATCGAAGAGGACGCCGCGTTGCTCCAAATATCTATCAATCGCTTTATTGTATTGAATCAAATACTTATCGGCCAAGGCCTTGGGACTATTCGTATTCAAGACACTCAGCCGCACCCGCTGCTTGATCTCGCTTAACTCCTGGGGGGTCTTGGCCCGTAAGGCAAGGAGCAACCGCCCAAAATCGTCCGCGGTCTCGTAGAGGTATCCATTCATACCTTCGTGCAGTTGCCCGATATTCATCTCATCCAACCGCTGCAGGACCGGCAATCCGGAGCCTAGGCCTTCAAGCATGGCGACCGAATGCATCTCCGAAACCGAGGCGGTTACATAGGCATCGCAAATCGCATAATATAGACCTATGTTGGCGTGTGGGATTTTCCCACAAAAAACAACCTGGCTATCCAGGCCGAGCACTTCTGCCTGCCTGCGGAGCTTTTGATCATCCGGACCACCACCGATCAGCAGTAGGCGCAGCTTATGCTCAGGCCGTATCGTACGTGCCCAATAATCAAGCAAGACATCCACCGATTTCTCGGGACCCATCCTTCCCACAAACAATACACACATCTCCTCGGGCTTGATTCCTAGGGAAGCACGCAAGTTTTGCTTATCTCCATCGGAAAACAGGGAAGGGTCGAAATCATCAAGATCCACACTGTTCTGAATCACCTCGACCTCTACATCCACACCAATCGAGTGGAAATAATCCTGCCCTTTCCGCGAAGGGCTGGTGATGATGGTGGCCCTTTTCGCAATAAAACGCTCCAAACGGGCTAGGATGGCAGCGGCTAAGGGAATCATCGCCGGTCGTACCGCATAGGTTAGGAATTTGCTGTATTCAGTATGCAAGGTATACACCAGAGGAATTCTGAGAAGCTTCGCAGTCTGCATTCCGAACAGGGAAATCCCCCATTCCGCCTGGATATGGATCACGTCGGGCTTGAAAGCCCGTACCAAGGCATACCGTGCATAATCGAGTGGAACCGAAAGGTCTATTAAAAACTGCTCGCTCTTTCTTGCGGGGCACCGGAGCACGCCATCCTTGATGTAATTCTTTTTAGCGGTGTGATCCGAGGTTACGATAAGGACGTGATGTCCTTGCCTGGTGCATTCTTTTGCCAACATGTCGACAAAAGTGACGACGCCATTGAGAATCGGGAAATATCCTTCGGTGCACAATACAATTCTCAGATAAACCTCCAAGATGAAATTCAACTTCTCAATATTCGCATATTGGTGCCTGGCACCAATTTGATTTCGTCGTATCGACGCTTCGGTTGAGTATACATGAAGCTATGAAACATCACTAGGTAGTAAAGGTAATGCAGTGATAGACAAGTATGTTGCTATTCTGCAATCCGATTGCGCCACCCTCTGAGCGGAGCTCAATCGGCTAGCTCCCAAGGAGGAAAAATGTGGGTGAAACATGGGATTCAGTGGATACAGTGGTGGAAAAAGCCGATTAGCGGGAGCGGAGAGGGGATCCGAGGGCCACAATGGCCCAAGGAGGCGCCCAAAACCTTCCAAAACCTAAAGGCCTGCGCGGTCCCCCAAAGTGGATGGTGGGATTATCAATCACTGCTTACTTTAAGACATGCACTGTCGAGTTAGCGATTTGGTTTTGACGCTGCAAGTGGGTGATAATTCACGTCGTTGAATGTATGATGTAACTTAAAGGCTTTATTTTCATTATGGGAGGGCCCGCTTTATGCACTGTTCAGAATTTCATGGTGACCCTTTTTTGGGTATCGGGCACCACGGGAGGATCTACAGCCAGTTGAGATTCAGCACATGCTCGACAAAAGCTCTGGCGAGCTTTGGGTCAAACTGATTGCCTGCGCAGGAACGCAACTGCCCGACTGCGTACTCAACGCTGAGTGCTTTGCGGTACGAACGGTCGGAAACCATGGCAACGTAAGCATCCACCACCGTGAGCATGCGGGCTTTGAGCGGAATCGCTTCGCCGGATAAGGCGTGGGGGTATCCCTGGCCATCCCAACGTTCATGATGATGCAGTACATATTTAGCGAAGGGAGCATATTCGGTCACCGACCGGAGTATGCTATAACTTAGTTCGGAATGTCTTCGGACAGCCTCCCATTCCTGCTCATTTAGCGCGGTGGTTTTCGTAAGGATAGTGCTATCGATCGCGATCTTGCCAATATCATGATAGATCCCGGCAGTCTTGAGTTCGGCGACATCATCTTCGGAAAACCCCATCAGCCGGGCGAATTTCTCTGCGTACATGCTCACTGCCATGCAATGCTCATATTCCCATGGATCCTTTTGGAACTGCGCGTCGAGGAGCGCTTCTACAGTCCGCTTCTTCATCTTCGGACTTTCTATGGATTTATGCTGATACATGAGTTCCTCAGCTTTTCTCACCACCTCGTCCAAATCAGCTGAGGAATCCTCTTTGACAGCTGACCCAAAAGACACCGAGACCGTAAGATCCTTGTTCCGCACACCTTGCAATGCTGAGGTCAACCGACCTACCAATTGGGAAGCCTGCGCCAACGTGGTGTTGGGAAGAAGAAGCATGAACTCATCACCGCCGACACGCGCAACCACATCATTTTTCCTGCACAAGGTCTGCAATGTTTCTCCCACCAGCTGGAGCAGACGGTCTCCCATTTCGTGCCCGAAGGCGTCATTGGTAAGCTTCAGACCATCCACATCTGCCGAGACAACCGCGAGAGGAAAAAACCTTTCGGCATCCAGCTCCTGCCGCTTTTGGTCGTAATATCGGCGATTATGCAAACCCGTGAGCGGATCCCGGTAACTCAGCCGCACATACTCCTCTTCCCGGATCTTTTTCCCGGTGACATCGTTGAATACCAAAACAGTTCCATCAACCTGCCCTTTTGCATGGTAAATCGGCGAGACAGTCCCTTCCACACACACACTGGAACCATCGCGACAGAACAGAACGGAACCATCTTCGATACCAGCTGGATAACCCTGCGCGAGCACCCGAGCGAAGTAGTCGATACAAGTCGGCTCCTCCTCCTGTCCCAGCCCCACCTTGAAAATCTCGGAAAACATTCTACCGGCAGCCTCCGCTTGCGACCATCCGGTGAGTCGCTCGGCGACCTGGTTCATCATCATCACCCTGCCATCGGAATCGGTGGTCAGAACCCCATCCGCCACAGCCAGCAAGGTGGCTTTCATCCGTTCCCGTTCGCTGTCCAGCAAATCCTGCATCGATCTGCGCCGAGTGATATCGGTGCGGGTTCCTGCAATCAACAGTGGTTCGCCTGCTTCTGTACGCTTGGCCACCTTTCCACGGTCGTGGAACCACATCACACGCCCATCCTTGTGGCGAATGCTGAGATCGATATCGTAAAACTCCATATCGCCAGCGAGAACCTGCTGCCGACGGCTTTTTGCGACCATCAGATGTTCCGGTTCGGTGCTATCATCCAGCGTATGCAGGTTGACTGGCTCCAATTCAGCCACAGTATATCCGAGCATCGCCGCCCATCGTTCGTTCACCTCGACGCGACCAGTGGAGACATCCCATTCCCATGTACCGGCATGCGTGCCTTCGATAACCGCCGACAACCGGTCCTTTGTCATTTGCAGTCGGGTTTCGTACAAAGTCCGCTCTTCCTGGTGTTTTGCAAGCCGTAGGATATTGATGCGGGCGGTGAACAGTAAAAGCAAAAGAACTACGAGTGGTCCGACAATATTGGCACTATCCGCCACTGCCTTCATATTCTCCAGCCGCTTCTCGGAGAGGGCAAGCGCTTGGCTTTCAGCCTCCTCGATGGCTTGAATCAAGCGAAGGATCTCATCAGTCAGATACCTGCCCCTCGTGGATACTTCTAGAAATAGACTGACTAGCTCAGGAGAATACCCACTATCACGCACCGTCGCTCGGAATTCAATCAAAGGTGTTTCCAAGTCGAGCACAAGGGAATCGTAGGCGGTCTTTATAAGCTCAAGCCTCCGTTGCTGCAGATTATTGTCTTTGATAAGCGCCTGCAGCTCGCGATGCGCTTCGTTGAACGCACTGGTGGAATTGTCGACAGCGACCAGATAGGAATCCAATCCCGTGATGATGAAGCCCCGGGTGGCCGAGACTATCCTGAGCATGGAGGTATGCAGATTCCGCGTCTCCTTGAGAATCAGGTTGTCATGATCCCGCTGCGCGTAGGTCTGGGTGGCGTACCCCAGGCTCACGAGATTAAAAATCCCCACGCAGACTATCACGATAGCCACGATGGCGAATCCCCGGACCAGCTGTCTGACCATCCTAGTGTCGGCCTGCATCTACGAAGCTCCTTCAATCATGAGTGTATCACCTTTTTTATCGTACAACCTTGAGCCGAGACGTTCAATGGGAGAACAAGAAAGAGTATCCGGGACGAATACAGGAACAAAATGTTTTTTTGTGTTTTGTGTATATTTATACATTGGGATGTGGTAGCTTTACGTAGTGAACTTGAGGTATTCGGATTGAGAACCAACAGGCTGCGCATACGTATCATCCTATATCTGCTCATAGGCCCTTTGATCGGGGTTGCATCCGATGCCGGACCAATCCTACACGCGCAACCGATTCTAGCAGAAACCACCTTTGCATCATCCATCACCACCCCAGCGCTTGTGATTATGGCGATGATTTCGTTTTGCTTGGGAGCTTTGACCATTTTCGCCTGTGGTGAGCTACGGGCGCGCACCCAGAGAAAAACCACAAAGAATCCATCCCAGCAGGAATCCTTCCTCCAGGCGATCTTGAAAAGCACCCACGACGGTTATATCGGGATCAAAACGAAGGGACAGATTGTTGAAGTGAACGATGCCTACTGCCTGATGTCCGGTTACACCAAGGAAGAGTTGCTTGGCATGCGCATCCAGGACTTGGAGGCTATCGATTCCAAAGAGGAAATCGCCGCACGGTTCGAGCGGATATCTAGAGAGGGCGGATTGTGCTTTGAATCCTCCCATAGAAAGAAAAACGGCGAGCTGTTCCAAGTGGAGCTTTCGGTTACCTCGGTGAAGGAATCACCAATCGCGATGATCGGTTTATGCCGGGATATCTCTGAGCGCAGGCTGATCCAATCCGCTTTGAGTTATTCCTCGGACCTGATGCGCTATGTGATTGAACATACCAGAAGCGCTATCGCCATCCATGATAGAGACATGCGTTACCTGTATGTGAGCAAACGCTATCTCAAGGATTATAACGTCACAGATGCCAACATCATAGGAAAGCACCATTATGAGGTGTTTCCCGATTTGCCGCAGAAATGGAGGGATGTGCATCAACGATGTCTGAAAGGTGAAGTCATCAGCGCTGACGATGACCAATATGAGCGTTCCGATGGAAGCATCGCATGGACCCGTTGGGAATGCAGGCCGTGGTTCCTGCAAAATGGCGAGATCGGGGGCATCATAGTCTTTACGGAAGTGATCAATGAACGCAAGGAGATCGAGATCGAGCTGATGCAGACCAAGGACCATCTCGAGAAGCTCATCAATTATGCCAATGCGCCCATCGTGGTCTGGGATGCCCAGCAGCGGATCACCCGCTTCAACCATGCGTTCGAACTTCTCACGGGCAAGAAGGCCGAGGAAGTTCTGTATACTTCTTTTGAACTGCTCTTCCCTCCCGAACGGCGCCAGGCGATTGTGGACCGCATGGACGTTATCAGCCGGCAGCAGAATCCGGACTCCATAGAAATCGATATCCTACATAAAGATGGGTCGGTACGCACCGTACTTTGGAACTCCGCCCGGATTTTCGACCAGAACAACCATGAACTAATCGCCACCATTGCCCAAGGACAGGACATCACAGGCCGTAAGATAGCGGAAAAACAAGTCTCCACGCAACTAAAGGAACTCCAACGCTGGTATCAGGTGATGTTGAACCGCGAGGACCGCATTGTCGAGCTCAAAAAAGAGGTGAACGACCTGCTCTCTCTTTTGGCACAAGCTCCACGATATCCAAGCACCACATTGGAGGATCCGGCATGAATACGGGATTCTTCCAACAAAACCCACAAGACCGCAATAGTTTAAAATCCCGCCGGCGGATTGTGCTGGTTATCGGTTTTGTGCTGGTACTTCTGGCTGTGGCGGCTCCTATCCCCTGCCTCGACTTGACAGCTTCGGATAATCCGGCACCTGCGGTTTTCATGGAATCGCTGTCGGTTGAGGAACGGCAATGGCTGTCCGACCACCCTGTCATACGCGTGGTGCAAGACCCGGGCTGGGCTCCGATAGAATTCGCCGATTCGCGTGGAAAACCTTCCGGCATGTCCGCTGATTATCTCGAGCTGATCGAACAGCGGCTGGGAGTGACCTTTCAACTGGTGTGGGGCCTGAGTTGGCAAGAGGCATACGCTCGTCTTTCCCGTTGGGAAATCGACATGACTACCTCGGTTGCCGCCACCCCGGAGCGGTCTGCTTTCTGGGAATTTACCAAACCCTATATGGAGATTCCCATCGTCATCATCACCCAGGACGATGTCGCGTATATCGGGAATATGAAGGAACTTTCCGGTAGACAGGTTGCTGTGGTCGATGGCTATGCGGTCTGTGATTGGATTCCGAGGGACTTTCCGGATATCCAATTGGTAAAGGTTAAAGACACTCAGGAGGGACTGCGGGTCCTACAACGAGGAGAGGTTTTCGCTTTTATCGAGAACATGTTGGTGGTCGGCCATCATCTTACAGAGCTGAATCTTTCCACGACGTTGAAAATCGCCGGGGATACCCCTTATATAAATGCCCAGTCCATGGCGGTCCGTAAGGATTGGGCCATCTTCGCAGGCATCCTGGATAAAGCGCTTGGGATGATTTCGGAGTCCGAACGTGACGAAATCTACCGCCGCTGGCTACCCGTGCGTTATGAACGGGGTTTTGACTACGTGCGGTTCTGGCAGGTTGTGACTGGATTCACCGTCATCCTTGTGGGTTTGGCGATCTGGATTTGGTTGCTCACCACAGAGGTCTCACGTCGGAAGAAAGCAGAGAACGCTTTGCGCTACAGTGAACGGCGCTTCCGACAGCTATTCGAGATCGCGCCTATGCCACTCGCCTTGCTCAATAGGGACGGCGCGCTTCTCGAGGTTAACAATCAGTGGCACCAAACCTTTGGTTATTCTCTACAAGATATCCCCACCATCGAAGATTGGTATAGACTGGCCCACCCTGACCCCACCTATCGTCAGCAGGTGGTAGAACGCTATGAGGAATCATTTCGCGTGGCAAAGCTGGATACAATTGGATTCATCCCACCTCATGATTATCAAGTTACCTGCAAGAATGGACAAGTACGCTCTGTGGAGATCGCAGGCACTTTACTAGGTGATGAAATCCTAGCAGGTTTTTTTGATATCACCGAGCGCAAAGCAGCGGAAATTGAACACCGCCAGTTATTGCACCAAGCCGAGCAGACCCGTCGGGCTATTCTAAGCGCCCTTGAGGACCAACAGCTGATGCAGGAATCACTGCGCGCGAGCAATGCAACACTCGATGCCGCCTTGAACAATATGTCCGATGCTGTCTTCATCTCCGATGCCCAAGGCAGATTTATCCATTTCAACCATGCTTTTGTGACCTATCACCGCTTTGCCAATAAAGATGAGTGCCTGAAAACCATGGCTGAATATCCCGGATTATTCGAGGTGTCCTTCCCAGATGGAACCCCTGCCCCCTTGGACAAGTGGGCTGTGCAAAGGGCGTTGCATGGCGAGACGATCGCCAATGCGGAGTACTGGATCCATCGAAAGGACACGGGGGCTACGTGGCTGGGCAGCTACAGCTTCTCCCCCATCCGGGATGTCGAGGGAGCGATAGCAGGCTCGGTCGTGGTGTGCCGCGATATCACCGCTTCAAAAAAGGCCGCCGAGCGTCTGGTCTACCAACGCAACCATGACTATCTAACCGACTTGTACAATCGGCGCTTCCTCGAGCACGAACTCAAGCGCTTGGAGGCTGAGCAGTATCTGCCAGTCACCATTGTGATCGCGGATACCAACGGCCTCAAGCTGGTCAATGATTCTTTCGGGCAGGCGGCTGGCGACAAGGTCCTTAAAAGCGCGGCCGAGCTTCTCACGACGGGCAGCCGGCCCAAGGACATCATCGCCCGCTATGGTGGAGATGAGTTCGTCCTTCTTCTGCCCAATACCGATGAGGCCGACACCTTGAAGCTGATTCGGGAGATGGAGTCTAAGGCTAAGCAGGTTGAGATTGATTCGTACTTCTTGAGTCTTTCCTTTGGCTACCATACCCGACAATCCATGCAGGACGACTTTGCGACGGTTTTTAAGAAAGCCGAGGACATGATGGACCGCAACAAGCTTTACGAGAGCTCCAGCGTCAAGAACAAGACTATCGGGTTGGTCATCAACTCCTTATTCGCCAAGAGCAATCGCGAATCCCAGCACTCCAAGCGCGTCAGCGAGCTGTGCGAGTTCATCGCGCTCAAGATGGGTTTGCCTTTCCAGGAAGTCAACCGCATGCGGATAGCCGGTCTGATGCACGACATTGGAAAAATCGGGGTCTCCGAGAATGTCCTGAACAAACCGGACAAGCTGAACGCTCAGGAATGGGAGGAGATGAAACGCCACCCCGAGGCCGGCTACCGCATCCTTGCCACGGCCAGTGAATTCTCCGATATCTCCAAGTTCATCCTTGAGCACCACGAGCATTGGGATGGAAAAGGCTATCCTCGTGGCCTCTCGGGTGAGCAGATTTCGGTGCAAGCGCGCATCATCATGATCGCCGATGCCTACGATGCCATGACCAGCGTCCGTTCCTACAAGCAGTCCTTGTCGATGGATGAAGCCATCGCCGAGATAAAACGCTGCTCCGGTACCCACTTCGACCCCGAGATCGCCAAAATCTTCATCCAATCCATCCAAGAGTTCAATTTGGTGCCTGGCACGAATCTGACAGCACTCTAGGTGCCGAGATAGTCGAGAAATGTAAAAGCCCTCAAATTGAAGGCCGATTTGAGGGCTTTCGCACGCAGCTTCGTGCCAGGCACGAATCTGCTAACCTTGGACCCCACTGAACAAATCAGACAAAACACTCAGACGGTCGAAAGGATTGACTCCGCAGGCAAGTTCCATCACGAACTGCCCGGCGTAACCTTTTTCCCGTAGATAGTTGAACCACCGCGGCCAATCGATGACCCCCGTATCGGGAAGATCGTGGATATCGTGCTGCCCATCGTTGTTATGGATATGCAAGGTCACCAGCCGGTCGAGACAAGCATCGATCTCACCGCGCATGTCGTTGCTGGTGATAGTCACATGCCCGATATCCAGGCACCAATAGAGTTCAGGCACTTCGCCAAACAGCTTCCTTTGCTCAACCAAGGTGCAGAGGACTTCACCTGAGGTGGGTAACCCCGACGGGATGTTCTCCAAAGCCAGTTTCACCCCACGCCGCTGGGCGTATCGGCTGAGTTCAGCTAGCATTTCCTTCAGATATTCAAGCTGGTCATAACCATAGTTGTACTCACGCCTGTTCATCGCATGAATAACTGCTATAGGAATGTGCAGTTCACTGGCGATGTCGAGGGATTGCTTCCACAACCGCTCACGCCAACACCGGCCTTCCTGCTCATCAACGAACACAGGAAAATTTCGGAAAGGAGTATGAAGAGCATGAGCATGCAATCGTAGGTCTTTCAATTGCATCCCAATCAGGGATGTATTTGGCATCGCACGAGGATCGAGATGGACAGTATCGCCCCAGAGCTCCACCTGTGAAAATCCTTGCCGGGCAATGGCCTCGAGAGCGGCATCGAGCGGTTCGTGCTCGAACATGTAGGTTGAGATGGCATAGTCATCCTTTGATTGGTAAGCAGGCATCATAACACTCCTCAAGATTGTACAGATACAGGGTGACCGTTACCCGCCACCACATGAAGTCATATTGTCGCAGGGATGAAAATCAGTCAATTCGTGCCAGGCACGAATCTGCGCATTAAGGGGGCCAGTAGGAATTACCTGACAAAACAATCATTTTTGTTGACACCTAAAACTCTTAGCCCTTACCATGACCCATGCAGTTCCTGGATGACCTTGGTGCAACGGCCTGACAACCAATTGATTGAATGGTATTTCATCATCTGCAAAAGGATTTCCCTGTGAAACAATCGAAGCTTCCCATCCTTCGGGCCTCATTCCTACTTGTCGTGATCTTTTCGATGCTAGGCTGCATGACCGCTCTTACAAAAAGCGAACCCTCTTTTCATGAACGTGCGCAACAGATCGCGGACACCATTGTCCAGGATTACGGTGTAAACAGCGTGCAATACGCCATCATCGATAAGGGAACCATCATCATATCCGGAAGCAGCGGAGTGTTCTCCAAAGACGGGAAACGAGCGGTTTCCGCAGACGATATCTACGGTATCGGTTCCACGAGCAAGATGTTCGCCACGGCATCAGCAATGGTGCTGCGTGACCGAGGATTGCTCGACCTCGACCACCCCGTGACCGCTTACCTCCCTGAGTTCACCATGGCGGATCCACGGTATGCTGACATCACCGTGCGCATGCTGCTGAACCATTCCTCCGGCCTCTACGGATCAACCTTCGCGAACACCTTCCTCTTCAACGATGCCGACACCTTCGCTCACGACACGCTGTTGGCGAAACTCGCGTCGCAACGGCTCAAGGCCGCACCAGGGGAAATGTCAGAATACTGCAACGATGGTTTCACGCTGATTGAAATCCTCGTGGAACGCATCAGCGGTATGAGCTATACCGAATTCATCTCCCAGACTTTCCTACAGCCACTTGGGATGAGCAACACGAAGACACCTCAGTGGGATTTCGATAAAGATGCACGCCTCGCACGGGTGTATATCCCAGGCTTCGACTGCGCCGCTCCACATGATACGGTGAATGTCCTCGCTACCGGTGGATTGTATTCCACGGCGGAGGACCTCTGCTCCTTCGCACAGGTGCTGATGGGAGCGAAGCCCGAAATACTCTCTGAAGAATCGGTGCTGATGATGCAGCAGGAAGAATACCGCAAGGGCCTTTGGATTGATGAACAAGGAGACAACTTATTCGCCTACGGGCTGGGATGGGACTCGGTGCATAGTTATCCATTTGGCACCTATGGCATCCAAGCGTTTACAAAGGGCGGCGATACCTTGATGTACCACTCTTCCTTGCTGGCTATTCCAGAGTATCAGATCGCGATGGCGGTGGTCTCCTCGAGAGGATCGTCAGCGGTCAACTATATATTTGCCGCAACAGTGCTGCAGGAGCTGCTGCTGGAGAAAGGACTCATCTCGCAGTTGAAATCTCCTTGGATTTTTGATGCGCCCTACCCGTTGGCAATCCCCGACGGATTACGGGTGCATGCGGGTATCTATACCAACAATATGTCGACAATTGTGATAGAGATGGAAGGCAGCGCGCTCACCATGACTCATGGAGATAACAGACCACAGGAAACGTATGTGCACACAGGCGATGGTTACTTCCAAAACCCTGAGACCGGAGATCGTTTGAAGTTTGTCCAAAAAGAGGATGGCCAGATATATATCCAGATGACATCATATGGCGCCCTCCCTGGCGTGGGAGAGCTGGTGGCGATAGAATTGAAGTATCAGAAGCTTGAACCTGTGCCTGTGTCTGACAAAGTGCTTGAGGCTTGGAGTAAGCGCGCCGGGTTGAGGTATTTCGTTGCAAGCGAGAAGCCAAGCTCGCAAACATATTTCAACAAGGATGTATGTACCCCACCACTGGGCAGCGATCTTTCCTATGGCTATGCCTTTGGTGGAATCCGTATTGTTGATGAACATACAGCAGTCAATACCTTGAAGTTCCGCGATGCCACCGACTGGGTGTTCGAGTCGCATGAGGGCGTGGAATACCTATACGCTAGCGATATGGTGTATGTGCGGGAGGATTCGTTTCTTGACTTAACCTCCCAGCTGGGCTCCTGTGTGATTGGAGAGGATGGACTTGCCCGCTACTTCTTGGTGGAGGCTGATATCGCAGGCAAAACTTTGGTGGTTGATATACCTGCCGGGGCGGCTTTCGCTGTCTACGACTCCGATAACGCCTGCGTCTACTTCTCCACCATCTGCTTCGCCGCACCGCCAGTCCTTCCTCCCGGAGGCAAGGTGGTGTTCATAGGAGCCCCAGGAGATGTGTTTGGGTTCATCATGGAATGAATGGGGATGATGGAATAGATATGTTGGAATAGGCGGTGAATTTGGATGTGTTTTTATCGTTATGGGCTCTTGGATGATGATGTAAGTCAAGCATCAGGCAAGGCGGCACAACTGGGGCAGCGGTCGGAGCGGCGGCGATAGCCGGTCCGGAGGACGGGACCCGCATAGGACGCGACGGCCGGGGATCCGGACGGGCCCCCCTGAATATGCACATCCTTGCGGATATCAAGGTCCAGAAACTTATCAGCCGCAAATTCGTGCCTGGCACGAATCTGCGCCTTTACAAAGAAGAGGAGTTGCTTTATTTTTGCCCTATGAGTGTTACCCTCTCTCAATTGCTTGATCTGCCTTGCTTAAAGGATGCGACCGTGGTGGCGGGGAAACAGGCGCTGGAACGGCCGATCACTTCGGTGTCGGTGCTGGAATACGCCCAACCCACCCCGCTGCTGGATGAATTCTTCGAGAAAAACCGATTTATCGGAAGCGAGGTGGCGCTCACCTGCTGGTATAATATCAAGGACGATGTCGATGCGCAGTGCAACGTGCTGAGGCATCTGGCGAACTATGGCGAAGTGGCGGTGATTCTGTACTATCTTGGGATTGTGGTGAAGGAACTGGACCCACGGGTGCTGGAAGTGGCCGACGAATACGGTATCGCGCTCATCGTGATGCCAGTGGGACACCTGAACTACCGGTACAGCGAAGTGATCACGTCGGTGATGGAAGCGATTATCAAAGACAGGACCGACCAGACCTTTTTTTCCGGGGACTTGCTGAACCAAGTGACGAAGCTGCCAGAGCATCTGCGAACGATGGATACGCTACTGTCGATGCTGAGGGACCGGATCCACACGAGCTTTTTGCTGACCGATCAGAACAGCAAGCTGCTGAACTCGGTGGCATACCCGCAGGCGGCAGAACCTACGCTCGCTCGCGCCCTTGATACCCATAGCTTTCCGGCGACATGGTGGCGCTACCAAAGCAGGATTACCGCCGGGAAAGGCCCCGCGATGTATCTGCATATCATCAACACCGAAGGAACCGTGTTGTCGGACGAGACCATCCGGCAGATAGTGGAAGTGGTGCAGTTGTTCGTGAACATCTGGAACCCGCACCACAACCAGTTCATATCGGCTGAAATGATACGGACGATCTTGCGAGACGAACCCATCAAAATGCGCCGGTTGGGCGAACTGTTCCATATCGACGTGGCCGCGCTGCAGGAGATGTGGGTGCTGATCCCGCTGCACGAGAGAAAGGAACTCGACACCCTGAAGGACACTTTTACCCGAGCGCTTAAAGAGAACTACCGCATCTGCGTGTGCGACAATTATGAAAAACATACCGTAGCGTTCACTGATGGGAAATGCCTTGGAAGCCGGGAATTTATCGGTGATGCGTTCCATGCGATCGGCTGTGCGGTGTTCTCCATCCAGCACACCCTGACCACGACGGAAGTGCGGCAAGCCTACCTGCGCATCCAGGAGACGAAGGAAGCCTGCCGCGCCATATTCCCCCACCGACAGTTGTACAATTCCGAAGACACCGCCTTTGCGAAGTATTGCTTGGAGTGCATCGAGAACGGCCAGCTGTCCATCGATCAACATACGCACTGCCTTCGTCCAATCCAACAAGACAGTGAAAGCCTACGGACACTGGCAACATTGTTGCTAGACTGTCAAGGCAGTGTTGCCAAGACCGCGGAACTACTCAATCTTCATGTGAATTCAGCCAAATATCGGGTGCAAAAACTGAATAATCAATTCGGCACCGACATCACCAGCTTTCCGCTGAGCTCCTTCCTTGCCATCGCCATGGGAATTCACCGCGTCTTGGAATCGTGATTTTTGTCCAAATAGACAAATAAGGTTGGGAAAATTTCAGGCGTATCGCCAATGACGGTTCTGTACCTATGCACTATGCTCTTTGCAAAACAGAATTTCTATTGCAAGGAGGAGCATATGGGCGACACGAACTCTGGGTTTGAAATTTCGGCATCCCAACGCCAAAGCTGGGGTAGTCTGGCTATGATTTGGATCGGAAGCATGATCTGCGTACCATGCCTGATGATCGGTGGATATCTCGGAATGAGCTTCACGCTCGGCGGGGTCGTTCTGAGCGTGCTGATCGGCTACGGAATCGTCTGCACCTACATGTGCTTCATGGGCATGGAAAGCTGCGACACCGGACTTCCCACCGTCTCCATGGCAGGTGCGGTACTGGGTGAGAAAGGGGCCCAGTATGTCATCAGCCTGATGCTCGCCATCGCCTGTATCGGTTGGTTCGGCATCCAGAGCGCAGTTTGCGGCGCCTCCTTCTCCGCTATGGTCGCCTCTATGACCGGGTTGCAGATTCCTGTCTGGCTGAGCTCCCTGGTATGGGGGGTGTTGATGCTCCTCACCGCTATGTATGGCTACAAAGCCCTCAAATACCTCAACTACATCGCTGTCCCCGCCCTCGTGCTGGTGATGGCCTATGGTGTGATAGCCGCGTTCACTAAAAACGACGGTAGCGCGATCATCGCCAGCTACACCCCAGCGGCCCCCCAAGGCTTGGTATTCGGCATCAGCCTGACGGTCGCAACGTTCGCTCTTGGCGGAGTGATCAGCGGTGACTATTCCCGCTTTGCGAAAAACCGCAAGGATGTGATCAAGTCCTCGGTCTTTGGCGTGATTCCCGCAGGCTTGGTGATGATTGTGGTTGGCGCGGTGCTGTCCATCGTCACCGGCCAGTACGACATCTCCGCGGTGCTCGCTCTGGTGGGCGTCCCGGCCTTTGGTCTGATCGCCCTGGTGCTGGCCACCTGGACAACCAACGTCACCAACGCGTATAGCGGTGGTATCGCGGTAGCCAGCCTGTTTGGCGCGAGCGAGAAAAAGTTCAAGCTGGCCACAGCGGTAGCTGGCGGACTGGGAACCATCCTGGCTGCGGTGGGAGTGCTCACCAAGTTCCAGGCCTTCCTCAGCATCCTCACGGCATTCATCCCCCCCATCGCGGGAGTGATCATCGCATCCTACTGGATCATCGGCAAAGGCAAGAAAGAGAACATCGTATTCAGGAAGGGTTTCTCCGCCACCGGTATGATCTCCTTTCTGCTCGGTGCCGCGGTAGCGTATATCACCGGCAACGTGTGGGTATTCTTTGTCAGCCCCATCAATGGGATTGTCGTCTCCATGGTCAGCTACATCGTCCTGTACAACCTGATTGAGAAGAAAAAGGCGTAATGATGAGAACTATCGGACTACAGCAGATTGAAGACATCGCGCTCGGCGCCTCCTTACTTGGCGCTGGGGGTGGTGGCGACCCCTACATTGGAAAACTCATGGCCATGGGTGCTATCAAAGAACATGGTCCCATCACCTTGCTGGACCCAGACGAGATTCCTGACGACGCGCTCATCATACCGATGGCGATGATGGGAGCTCCGACGGTTCTGGCTGAGAAAGCAGCGAACGGCCGGGAATGCCGGGCACTCTATGATATGGTGAGCAAGTACTTTGGCAAAAAGGTGTACGCCTTCATGCCGATGGAGGCTGGCGGCTTCAACAGCATGTTCCCCATCGTCTGCTCCGCTATCCTTGGCCTGCCGCTGGTGGATGTCGATGGCATGGGCCGTGCCTTCCCTGAGCTGCAGATGGTGACTTTCACTATCGGAGGCGTCAGCGCCACCCCGATGGCCCTCACCGATGAGAAAGGCAACAGCGTCCTGTTCGAGACCATCTCCAACAAATGGACAGAGGAACTGGCCCGCGCGGTGACTATGAGCTGCGGTGGCTCGGTCGCGGTAGCCCTCTACCCCATGGACGGCAAGACCGTCAAGCAATTCGGTGTCAAACGGATTGTCACCCGCTCCGAGGAACTTGGCAGGGCCATCAGGTCGGTCAAGGAGAGCGGATCGCTGACCCCTGAGCAAAGCTTTCTGAAATTCACCGGGGGTTTCCGCTTGTTCAAGGGCAAGATCAGCGATGTCCTGCGCGAGACCCGCGGCGCGTTCAACGTAGGGACGGTCGTACTGGATGGTATCGCCGACTGCAAAGGCAAGAAGGCCCAGGTGGAGTTCCAGAACGAGAACCTCACCGCGACTGTCGATGGCATCATCGTCGCAACGGTCCCCGACCTTATCTGTCTGGTGGATACCGAGACGTTTCTTCCTATCACCACCGATGCACTGAAGTATGGCAAACGCGTGCTGGTGGTGGGCCTCCCGTGTTTTGAAATGTGGCGCAGTCCGAAGGGGCTTGAGCTGGTTGGTCCGCGCTATTTTGGCTGCGACACCGACTATATTCCGCTGGAAGTCCGCGCACAGGGGGTGAGATGATGCAGTACCGCCTAGGAATCGATGTCGGTGGCACAAATACCGACGCAGTATTGATCGACGAGAACCTCAACATCATCGCCGATATCAAGCAACCGACCAGCGCCGATGTCTATACCGGCATCCTTGACGCGCTCAAGTGCATTCTGGCGGCATCCAAGGTTGACCGCAAGGCTATCACCAAGGCCATGCTGGGTACCACCCAATGCACAAATGCCATCATCGAGCGAAAGCATCTGGCCAAGATCGGCATTTTGCGCATCGGGGCTCCAGCTTCGGTCGCCATCCCGCCGATGATCGATTGGGACGACACGCTGAAGAAAGTGGCGGTGGCTTCCACAATCGTTGGTGGTGGGTACGAGTACAACGGCAAGGAGATCGCTCCGTTTGACAAGGCCGCCGCCCGCGAATTCTTCACCAGCTTGATAGGCAAGGTGGAGGCGGTTGCCATCAGCTGCGTGTTCGCCTGCGTCCGGAACGAGCAGGAGATCGAGGCAGCCGCGCTTTGCCACGAGGTGATGGGTTCGGACACGCATGTATCGATCTCCAGTGAGATTGGCTCGATGGGTCTGGTGGAACGTGAGAACGCCACCATCCTCAACGCCGCGTTGCATAAGGTGGCCCGGACTTTCACCGATGGCTTTGCCGCCTCTCTGAAGGCTGAGGGCTTGGTGAATGCCCAGCTCTACCTCTCGCAAAACGATGGTACGCTGATGACTATGGAGCATGCCCGCCGCTACCCTATCCTCACCATCGCCTGCGGACCAACCAACAGCATCCGCGGTGCAGACTATCTGTGTTCCCTTAAGGAGTCGGTGGTACTTGATGTGGGTGGGACGACTACCGATATAGGGGTGATCCAGAATGGGTTCCCGCGCGAAAGCGGTGTGGCGGTAACGATCGGCGGTGTCCGCACGAACTTCCGCATGCCCGATGTCATCTCCATCGGCCTTGGTGGTGGTTCTATCGTCCGGCAGCTGGAGAATGGCGAGGTGACCGTGGGGCCTGACAGTGTGGGTTATCTTATAACCGAGAAGGCGTTGGTCTTTGGTGGCGAAGTGCTCACCGCGACCGATTTGGCGGTGGCCGCGGGGATGTGTTCCCTTGGCGATGCCTCCAAAGTCGCCCATCTTGATAAAAACCTGGTTGAAAAGGGCATGGCGGTGATCAAGGCCTTGGTCGAGGACAATCTGGATGCGATCAAGGTCTCCTCTGAGCCTATGGATGTCGTGCTTGTAGGTGGTGGTTCGATCATCATTCCCCCAGGACTTGATGGGGCGAAGCGTGTAATCACTCCTGAGCACTTTGGTACGGCCAATGCGATTGGTTCCGCTATCAGCAAGGTGAGCGGGACCTACGAGAAGCTGGTTTCTTTTGACAAGGTTCCCCGGACGCAGGCCTTGGAAGCTGCGAAACTGGAAGCCATCGACCTCGCGGTCGCAAGCGGTGCGCTGCGCGAGACTGTGGAGATCATCGATGTCGAAGACGTACCGCTGGCCTACTATCCCGGCAACACCAGCCGTGTGAAGATCAAGGCGGCGGGCAGTCTGGTGTGACGCGGAGCTGAGACACGTGATAGTTTGGTGACTGACACGAATATATCAACTAATGCAGCAGATGTTGATATTTTCGCGTCAGTCACCATTATTTTTCCCTCTCCAATAGGATGCCGGTATGCTTTTTGTAAAGAGTGAAATCATCGTCCAAGGTGAGTATGGAAAAATGGTTATTGCTTGCTACCGAACAAATCAAATAATCGATGTGGGATCCTTGTATACCATGCTTCCGACATTCATTGAAAAATTTCGCAGCTAATTCATAGTCGTTGGTTTCAATTGGCCAATTGGGAAAAACAGATAATGTGTTCTGAATCTCAATGAATTTAGATTCGCTGGAAATACCACTCAAGATTTCTTGCCGAATCGGGCCGATCATTACCACTCGTAAATCTCTGATGATCTGCGAAAGATGGTTGATAAGTGCTAAGTCATGTTCGGTCTTAGTTTTTTTCCGAAATGCCAGAGACCACACAGAGGTATCAACCAGGACTTGCATTCACCTGGTCCTCATTTTCTTGTAATCGTAGTCTGCTTCAAACTCCACTTTACCAAACAGGTCGATCACATCCTCAGCTTTTCTCCGCCGGATAAACTCTTCCAATGCGGCATTCACGGTATCTTTTTTTGATCGAAATCCACCGATCTTCAAGGCAAGATCCAGAAGCTGATCATTTATTGCCAAATTTGTCGCCATAATTATCACCTCTGTTCTTAGTTTACACAATACAATGTGTAAAATCAAGGACCGGACTATCCCGGCAACCCCAGATGCGTGAAGATCAAGGCAGCGGGAAATTTGGGTTGATGCGGGGTTCTGGTTGATAGTTTGGTGACTGACACCAAACTATCAAATGGAGGTGTTTTCGCTCGCTTCTTGTGGAAATAGGGTTTTCAGCGGGACTGACAGTCCTTCAAAATGGATGGAACGGGCGCTCACTTCGTCCCCGAGTTTGTAGATGGTCTCGTCGGAGATTGCGTTATCAACGAAGGAATATACGGTGACCGTGTGGTTTTTCGGGTCCACATGCCAGCATTCCGCAATCCCGCTTTCCATGTAGAGCCCCAATTTGCGCACACGGTCGTTGGTTCTGTTGGAAGGACTGAGGATTTCCACTACCAGGGTGGGGATTCCTTTGTATCGATCTTTGGCATTGATATCCTTCACGTAGTCGCAGAGCACGATGAGGTCCGGTTGCACCACGTTGATATCATCATCGGTTGGTTTCCGTAGCCCAACCTGAAGCCGACGGATGAGTTCTATGTCAAATGGGGCCAGGAAGGGCCCGCAGGCAGGTTTTTCTTGGAAATATCGCCAGAATTCAATATATAGGGATCCAAGAATCCGTTGATGGGAGAAAGCCGGTGAGGCCAGTTGATACACCACCCCGTCGATCAGCTCGTACCGGTTGTCGCTCTTTTCGGTTAGGTCCATGAAGTCCTGATAGCTCAGCAATTGGTCTTTGCGCGGGCTAGTTCCATATTCGACCACTGACTCCCACATCATGGAGGCTTTCCCACCCCCGCCACCAGCGCTCAGTACCGCTTGTGGTATACCGTTGCGCGTGATCACCACCGGTTCGATCGCGCATATACGCAGATATTTCCCAAAATTATTCTGAACCTCTGTCGCCGGAACTAACATAGAACCCTCCTGTAGGTCGTGATGGAATCGGAAGGAGTGAAAGGTATCAAGCCCCCAGGGTGAACCCTGGAAAGCGGAGACTTTTCCTCCTCTTGGGCCACAAGAGGCGGGGTATTTTACCTTGCTTCCCCGGCACTCGCTCGGCAAATCAACGACCACATGGATAGTATAGCACGATATTAGCTAATTGATAGTTGATTAGCTAAGCATGTGAGATTAAAGCATTTTTGTGCCAGGCACGGAATTGACAAACCAAAACCCTCAATCTCTCGCTGGATTGAGGGTTTTCTGCGTAAACGAGCATTTCAGATAGCTGGGGGGGGGCAATTTCGTGCCTGGCACGGATCTGCGAATCATTATTTGATTTCGGTCAAAAGGTTTTCGATATGGCGAAATCTCTAATGTAAAATGGGGTATGTGCTACGGGACACTGGTGCCAAGACTTTTTACTCTACGCGGTGGTTGTTGCTTCCCGCACGGAACGCATCACGCTGATGTCGAGGTCTCTATCCAGGGCTAGTCGCTGCAGTATTTCCTTAAGCTGCGCCGCGCGTTTTGGACCTGGGAGGGTTATCCGTATGCGTAAGGTGAATAGCGGAGATCCGGTGAACGGTGCTGGGGTGGTCTCGGTATCCAGTTCCTCAACGCTGATATTCTCGCGTGCCAGAAGAGCTGTCACCGCGTGTACTATTCCAGGGGAATCGAGCGAGACGGTCTCGATCACATACGGTACCCCTAAACGGGATGTGGGGGGTTCTTTGGTCCGGATGACATCAACAGTGAAATCCTTGAGGTCCCCGTTTTTGAAGTCATAGTTCATGAGGGTGTCGATCGCGGATTCGGTCCCAGAGACCAACATCATGACTGCGAATTCTCCGCCTAGAACGGACATCTTGCTCTCTTCGATATTGCAAGCGGTCAATTCCACTACTTCCGAGACGTCATCGACCACACCGATCCGGTCTGAACCTATCGCCCGAACGACTGCATAGAAGTTTCTCACGAGCCCACCTCCAGAAAAGTACTGACGGATATTGTAGGGGCGGGAAAGAAAAAAAGCTAGTGCCAGACAATATGAAGTGACCTC
>DIXI01000032.1 GCA_002428625.1 Sphaerochaeta sp. UBA6084 | reverse complement strand
CGCATGACGAAGGTTGCGACTGCGGACACGACCACGCGCATGACGAGGACAAGGAAGAGGACGAAGAAGAGACTGATGAGGAGCTTGAGGCCCTTGAGGCAGAGGAAAACGCGTTCTTCGCGGATATAAGAGCCAAGAAAGGACTGATTGTCAAACCTGCGGCGGCCTCTCTTGCGGTACGTGAATTTGCCGAACATGAAGCAAAACGATGCCTGGAATGTTCGTATATCTGCAATAAATGTGTCGAAGTCTGTCCCAATAGGGCGAATGCAGCCATCGACATTCGTTATCGCAGCGATGTGTTCTCCCATCCTTTCCAGATTGTCCATCTGGACTCATTCTGCAATGAATGCGGCAACTGCGCCACCTTCTGCCCTTGGGAGGGTGCCCCGTACAAAGACAAACTCACGTTGTACAATAGGATGGATGATTTCGAGAATTCCGAGAATTCCGGATTCATAGTGACCGATGATTCTGTATTGGTTCGCATCGACGGGGATGTCTCCAAGCACTCCGTGGAAGCGGATGGGACTCTGGATGGAGATCTGCCAGAAGAAGTGGGAGCCATTATCGAGGAAATCATCAGCAACCACAGCTACCTGCTCGGTAGCGTGGACGAGTAGGAGGTCCGCATGTCGGTTACAATCATCAAGCATGCGCGAGTGGTGCAGACCATGGCGCCTTTCTCGGTAGAGCTGGATATGGATGTTGTTGTGCAGAACGACACCATTGTCGCCGTCGGTAAGAACGCTGGTTCGTCGTATCCAGGAGCAATTGTGGTCGATGCAACGGGAAAAACCGTGATTCCCGGCATGGTGTGTTCCCATCATCATTATTATTCCGGACTTTCCCGTGGCATGCTGATAAACGCCGGGCCGCAGAATGATTTCATCCAGGTTCTCAAGGAATGGTGGTGGCGCCTCGACCGGGGCTTGGATGAGGAAGCCTGCTATTATTCAAGCTTGATCTGCTCGTTGGATGCCATTGCAGCAGGCACCACCAGTTGCATCGACCATCACGCCAGCCCCTCCTTCATCGAAGGCTCGCTGGAAACCATCGCCAAGGGAATGAGGCAGGTGGGTGTGCGTGGCGCGACATGCTATGAGGTCACCGACCGCAATGGTGGGATGGATGAAGTCCGCGCGGGCGTGAAAGAGAATATCGCTTTCGCCCTGAGCGTCGATGCTGAGCGTAAGATTGGCAAAAAGCCCTTGGTCGAGGCTATGATCGGTGGGCATGCTCCGTTCACCATACCAGATGACGGGTTGGCGTTGATGAAGGAGGCCTGCGAACAGACTGGCCGTGGTATCCATCTCCATGTCGCTGAGGATAGATACGATGTGACCTTCTCACACCACAGATACCACGAGGACATCATCGACCGTCTTGATCGATTCGGCTTGCTCGCCGACAACTCCTTGCTGGTCCATGGCCTGTGGTTGAATCGTAAGGAAGTGGAGCTTCTCAACGGGAAAGGTTGCTTTTTCGCACACAATCCCCGCAGCAATATGAACAACCACGTAGGCTACTGCCAGGAGCTGATGCATGTGAGGAACCTCGTGATCGGCACCGATGGTTGTGGCGGGAATATGTTTGAAGAGTTGAAGTTGGCCTTTTTCAAACATAAAGACGCCGGTGGCCCCTGGTGGCCGGGGGATTTCACCACAGCGCTTACCCGTGGCAACCTCATTCTTGAACGGTATTTTGGTGATCAGTTCGGTCGGATTGAGCCTGGGTATAAAGCGGACCTGGTGCTGCTGGACTACCATAGCCCTACGCCGATGGTCGCTGACAATGCGGCCGGGCATCTTGTATGGGGTGTCAGCTCCAACGCAGTCCACTCGGTGATGGTGGAAGGCAGGTTCGTCATGGAGAACCGGCAGTTCCCATTCGATGTAGAGGAGATCTATGCGAAGGCTGCGCAAGTAGCCGCCCGGGTATGGAAGAAGGTGGATCGGATTTCGCCATGAAGGCCGCCTTTCTTGAATTTGAGAACAATTCCTGGCGATAGCCGGGATAAGAGAAGACAATAGGAGCATATATGAGCATTCAGCAGGAAATCAGGAAAAAAGCATCGGAATACCGTGACTACACCGCGATCAATCTGTCCAAGATGGTGCAGGTGAAGTCCTATAGCAGCAAGGAAGAGGATGTGTGCCGCCTCATCGTCACCCTCTGCGAGGAGGCTGGGTTTGATGAAGTCCGTATCGATGGACTTGGAAGCGTGATTGGACGAGTCGGAAGCGGTCCTAAGTTGCTCGCGTTCGATGCGCACATCGACACGGTAGAAGTGGGGAATCTGAACAACTGGGAATTCGACCCGTTCAGTGGTGAGATCAAAGACGGAAAAGTATTCGGACGTGGGGCCTCAGACCAGAAAGGTGGAGCCGCTTCGATGATCACCGCAGGCCGAATTCTCAAGGAGCTCGGATACGGTGGCCAATATACTGTGTATTTCACCTTCACTGTCATGGAAGAAGATTGCGACGGGATGTGCTGGAAATATCTTATTGAGGAAGAAGGTTTCAAGCCGGACCTCGTGGTCTCGACCGAACCAACCAGCTGCCGCCTGTATCGTGGCCACCGGGGACGCATGGAGATCCGGACGACTTTGAAGGGCATCTCCTGTCATGGAAGCGCTCCGGAACGAGGCGTGAGCGCAGCATATAAAGCAGCGAAGGCTGCCTTGGCGATTGAACAGCTCAACACCCAGCTCCAACCCGATGAAGAGAACTTCCTCGGCAAGGGTACCATCACTGTATCCCAGATGGATGTGCGTGGCCCCTCCCAATGCGCGGTAGCCGACTATGCCATGTTGTACTGCGACCGCCGTCTCACCTGGGGTGAGGATGCAGAGCTTGCCATTGGCCAAGTCCGCGATGCCATCTGCAAAGCGACCGGCGACAGTCCCGAGGCTGTGGTGGTCGAGATGCCTATGTACGAGAAAGTCGGCTGGACCAATAAGGATTATCACCAGGAGCTCTATTTCCCAACGTGGAAAATCGATGCCGACCACTATCTGGTCCAGGCTGGAGTCGATGCCCACATACATTTGTTCGACAAACCTCCCGTGGTTGATAAATGGACGTTCTCCACCAATCTGGTGGCGACCACAGGCCGTCATAAGATCCCTGCGATTGGTTTTGGACCTGGCGATGAATCCCAAGCCCACGCGCCGAACGAGATCAACCGCATCGACGACCTCGAGATCTGCGCTGCCTTCTATGCCATGCTCCCGTATAGCCTCGAAGGAAAAAACTAGAACTTTCCTTCATTTAGAGCTATATTTAATCTGATCTCCTACGCGGGTGGGGTCCCCTCCCGCGTAGCATCGCTTATCGCCCCACATGGGTCTCTCTCCATACCATGCCGGGGCTCTACAAGAGGAGGGGCTCCACGGGTTTCCATACCCGCAAGGAACGTGTCAGGAGGATCGCTCATGCGAGAAACACCCATCGGAACTCCGATACGCAGACTGGACGCCATTTCAAAAGCCTCAGGCACCCAGATGTATCTTTCCGACTATCGATTCGACGGGATGCTGTATAGCCGCATGGTCCGCTCGACCGTGGCCAGGGGCCGTATAGCCGCCATCAACATGCCGCCACTTCCAGATGGCTACTATTTCATCACCCACAAGGATATCCCTGAAGGTGGAGTCAACGAGCTCTACATGATCAAGAAGGATTACCGTTGTTTCGCCGAGGGCGATGTCAGGTATATCGGTGAGACCATCGGCCTATTGGTCGGGCCTGACCGCGGCGTCCTGCTGGACTTGGAGCAAGGAATAGTTATCGAATACGAGGAGGGGGTCCCTTCCATCTCTATCGAAGAAGGTCTCGCTTGCAAAGGGGGCCCCTTCGTAGGGGATAGGAACCTCTTCTGCGATTTCACCATCGACAAAGGGAATATCGATGAGGTTCTCGCGAAGGCCTACCGCGTGGTTGAGGATGAGATCAACACTGGTTGGCAGGAACATGTCCATCTTGAGACGAATGCAGCGGTGGCGGAGAAAGAGGGTGACAAGTTCATCATCAACATCAGCTGCCAATGTCCATTCTATGTGCGTAAGTCGGTCGCTGGGCTGATGAACCGGCCTTTCGAGGACATTATCGTCCGTCAGACCACCACTGGTGGCGCCTTTGGTGGAAAAGAGCATTTCCCTGATATCCTGGCAGGACCTCTTCTAGTCGCAGTCAACAAGATCGGCAAGCCGATCCAGCTGGTGTTCGACCGCCACGAGGATGGAGCCTTCAGTGTCAAACGGCATCCCAGCCGTACCAGATTCAAAACGGCTCTGGATAAAGATGGCAATATTCTTGGAATGGATATAGATGTGGTCTACAATGCCGGGGCATATGAAAGCTGCTCGTATGTGGTGCTCCAACGTGGCGTGTTCCATGCCGCGGGAGTCTACACCATACCGGTCACCAGGGTACGCGGGCGAGCTGTAGCGACCAATACTTTTCCAAGCGATGCCTTCCGGGGCTTTGGCGCTCCTCAGACCCTGTTCGCCATCGAGGTCCATATGTGCCATCTCGCGAATGAACTGGGAATCGATCCATTGGAATTGAAAAAACGCTATTTCAATAAAAAAGGTGACATCACGGTCACCAATGGCCATATCAATGATACCGTGGTACTGTCCGAGATGCTCCAGCAGGTAATGGAAGCCTCAGGTTATGCACAGAAAGCCGCAACGTACAAACCCGGATCAGGCAAGGGTATAGGCATCAGCTTCTACAATCATGGAGGGGCTTTCACCGGCAACGGTGAGCAGATGATCATCAAGGCGAAAGCCAAACTCCACCGGCGTGCTGATGGAATTGTCGCGATCCTTGTCGGCAGTACGGAGATGGGCCAGGGGTTGCAAACTGCTTTGGCTAAGATTGTCGCTCGGGTCCTCGATGTGGATCAGGACCGCGTGGTCTACGACAATCCCGATACCAGCTGTGTCGCTGATAGCGGCCCGACTGTTGCCAGCCGTTCCACCATGATTGTCGGCAAGTTGCTGGAGAGAGCGGCTCTCGAGATGAAGGAACGTTGGGAAGAACCAGGCGAGATCATCACCCAAGCCGAATACCAGCATCCTGAGGGCTATCCTTGGGACCAGTCGACTTTCCAAGGAGATGCCTACATCACCTATGGCTGGGGAGTTTGCGCGGTAGAGGTGGAGGTAGACCCCTTGACCCGTGAAGTGATCACTAAAGGAGTATGGTCCTCGCACGATGTCGGTGTCCCCATCGACGAGCTCGTGGTGAAGGGTCAGATCCACGGCGGCATCATCCAAAGCCTTGGGTACGCGGCGATGGAAAAACTTGAGAATACTGCTAAAAAGGGGTTCAAGCAGGTTGGACTGTCTGACTACATCATCCCTACTTCCATGGATTTCCCTGCGCAAACAGCCACACTGGTGCACAACCCGTATCCCTATGGTCCCTTCGGGGCGAAAGGGATGGGTGAGCTGGTGTTCAATGGAGCCTCGGCCGCGTTTATCGATGCGGTCTCACGGGCTGTCGATACGGAGATACGGTCGATTCCGATACCTCCCGAAACTTTAACGGAGCTGATGAAACATGGTGCGTGAAATACAGTTCAGACTGAATGGAAAGGATGTCTCGGTCATCTGCGACCCTCTCAAGCGTCTCTTGGATGTGTTGCGCGAGGATCTTGGGATGGTTGGGACGAAGGAAGCCTGTGGCGAAGGGGAGTGTGGCGCATGCTCGGTCCTACGGGATGGAGCGATAGTCACCACCTGCATGATTCCCATGGGAGCGGTGCAAGGATGCGAGATCACCACGATCGAGGGCCTTCGCGAGACCGAACGGGGTAAGTGCCTTATCGAGGCCTTTGCCGATGGCGGTGCGGTGCAATGTGGTTTCTGCATACCGGGAATGGTGATCGCGGCTGAAAGCCTGTTGGCTTCCAATCCTCATCCTACAAACGAGCAGATCCGACATGGAATTTCAGGTAATCTCTGCCGTTGCACAGGGTATGACCTCATCGTGGATAGTATCAGGCTGGCTTCTGAGCGGGGGAACGGATTATGGTAGAAACTTCATATATTCCGAAGGATCTTGAGGAAGCGCTGCGGCTGAGAAAGGAGACCGGGGCCAAACCCATCGCGGGTGGCACCGATCTGATGGTCGCCCATCGCCGAGGAACGGGGGTGGTTCCAAAATTTCCTTGGCCAGTGATGATAGTCAGCCAATTGGCTGTATTCAAAGGTATAAGGTTGGAGGATGGCGAAGTTTCAATTGGAGCAGGATGCACGTGCCACGAGATTGAAGTCTCCGAGCTGGTTCCCTGGCCGGTCCGCATGGCCGCGAGCCTCATGGGTGCGCAATCGCTTCGCAATCTGGCGACCATCGGGGGGAATGTGTGCAACGCATCTCCGAAAGCCGACCTTCCTGTTCCGTTACTGATGCTCGATGCGCGTCTTGAGCTCGCAAGTGTCTCTGGGATCCGCCAGATTTCCTTGAATGATTTTCTTGTAGGTCCCAAGAAAACTGCCTTGCGTGATGACGAACTTCTTATGCGCGTGATCATCCCTGCGGTGAATCCTGCTTTTACCTATCTATGGTACCGAAAGATCGGCACCCGCCGCGCGAACGCCATTTCCAAACTCTCTCTTTGCGCTGCCATCACAATCGACACCGAGGGTATGGTCACCGATTTCCGAAGCGCCAGCGGAGCTGCTGGACCTCGCATCGCGCGTAACCGGATGGTTGAGGAAATGCTGATTGGAATTCCAATAACTGATATTGAAGAACGGTTGCCGGCATTCCTTGATGCCTATGATGGCATCCTCGCGCCTCAGGCAATGCCCGAATACCGGCGTTCCTCCACTCGGAGAATGCTTGAGCACTTCCTCCGGACAGCCGTCACACGGCCGGCACATGGTATAATCGAATAGGAGTACACATGCAAGATACGGCTCTTTTACTGAAAAATATCTTCAGCCTCATGACAGACCCGGCAAAGGAGTCCATCTCCGGTGCGGATGTACTCATCGAAGCTGGGATTGTGAGAAAAATCGCCCCAAAGGGTGGCCTGAACGCACCTCAAGGCGCGCGAACAATCGATTGTTCCCGGCATGTGGTGATCCCCGGTTTTGTCAACACCCATCATCATTTCTATCAAACCCTCACCCGCAACCACCCCGCGGTTCAAAATGCGGAGTTGTTCGATTGGCTGAAGTTTCTGTACAATGTGTGGAAGTATATCGACGAGGACGCGGTGTACTACTCCTCGATGCTTGCGATGGGTGAGTTGCTCAAGACTGGCTGCACCTGCAGCACCGACCATCATTATCTGTATCCGAGAGGTTTTTCCGGGGATTTGATGGGACTGCAGTTCGTTGCGGCTGACCAGCTGGGTATGCGCTTCAGCCCCACTCGGGGATCCATGTCCCTCAGCCAGAAGGATGGAGGACTTCCCCCCGATTCCGTGGTTCAGACAGCGGACCAGATCCTTAAAGACAGCGAACGGGTGATCAAGCTCTATCATGATCCATCCCCGATGGCGATGCATAAGATCGTGCTGGCCCCATGCAGTCCCTTCAGTGTGACTAAAGAACTAATGCGGGACAGCGCCCGCTTGGCACGCAGATATGGTGTTCGTTTGCACACTCATCTCGCCGAGACCAGGGATGAGAATGATTTCTGCATCCAGATGTACGGGAAGCGCCCGGTTGCCTTGATGCAGGAATGCGAATTGATCGGTCCTGATGTGTTCTATGCACATGGAATCCATTTCAACGATGAGGAACTTAAGATACTCGCTGAAGCTGGAGCCCATATCGCCCACTGTCCTTCATCCAACATGCGCCTTGGTTCTGGAATCTGCCGGGTACAGGAGATGCTGGGATTGGGAATCAATGTGGGAATAGCAGTGGATGGTTCTGCATCGAATGACTCCTCGGATATGCTTGGAGAGGTAAGAAACGCGCTTTTGCTCCAGCGGGTTGAAAAAGGCGCTGCAGCTCTCACCGCTAGGCAGGCTTTCGCCATGGCGTCCGAGAATGGCGCTAAGCTGCTCAATTTTGGAAAGGTCGGGCGCCTCGAAGAAGGTTGGGCAGCTGATGCTGCTATTTTCGATGTCCACTCGCTTGCATATGCCGGCTCGCTTGCCGATCCTGTCGCAGCCCTGCTGTTCTGCGGATACGACCATTCGACTGACTACACCATCGTGAATGGCAAAGTGGTGGTGGATCAAAGACGGCTTGTTGGATTTGATGAAGGTGAATTGACTGTTAAAGCGAACGCAATCAGCGCGAGGCTCATGGCCAGAGCTGGGCGCAAGGAGGTTGTATGATTAGGGAATTCATTACTGCGGATTCATTTGAAGACGCATTACGCAAAAAACTCGATGCCAAAGGTCAGGCACATTTTCTGGCAGGTGGCACTGAGATGAACCGTCTGGGGTCTTCAGTGAGCCCTGAGGTCGCCGTCTCGTTGAAGAATCTAGGATTGGAGTCAATCTCCGAAGCACATGGCATTGTTACAATCGGTGCGGCTGTGACGTTGCAAGCGCTGCGGGATTCGGTGATTGTTCCTGCGTACTTGAAAGAAGCCTGCGGTTTTTGCGGGTCGCTCACGCGTCGCAATATGGCCACTCTCGGGGGAAACATCATGCTCCAGCGGGATGATTCCTATCTTATGTCAACCTTGGTTTCGGCGAAAGCCCGGCTGATTTTTGCAGATATCTCTATGGACGGTCAGTATGTCGAGGAAAACATCCCCATCAGGGAATTCCATGCATTCCGTGACCATTTCGTCGGGAGCCTGCTCGTCTCGGTAGTGCTGAACAAGCCAACGCGGTTTGTTGCCTCGCAGCGTTTCGCCCGCACTCAGCAGAGTCCAGCCGCGGTGACCATCGCATTTGGCGCGGATATCTCAAGCGGCGAACCACACGATGTCCGCATCTGCGCCGCGGTCAAAGGGACCGGTGTCATCCGTTTTCCCGAAATAGAAGATGGCGTGTCCAGTGGAAAGTTCAAAGATCCGCAGGAGATCGTCACCTTGCTCACAGCTTCCTCAGATTTTATCGACGACATCACCGGAACAGCAGTCTATAAGCGATATATAGTTGGTACGGCTATCGCAAGTATGTACCGCGCCTGTTTGGTCAGTATTGGAAAAGGAGGTGCTGTATGATTGTCACCTGTACTGTGAATGGAAAATCGATACGTGCGCAAGTGGAACCGGGCATGACCTTAAGGAACCTGTTGGTCTCTTTAGGGCACTTCGCTGTCAGGGATAGCGATGATGCGGAAGGTTTCGCTGGTACCGATACCGTTCTTGTTGACGATAGACCTGTGTATGCGAACCTGATGCTGGCGGCGCAAGCCGAAGGCGCAGTCATACGGACTCCGGATTCCCTCGCGAAAGGGGCGAGGCTTTCCATCGTCCAGCAGGCGATGATTGATGCGGGAATCGTGCAATCAGCTTACAACGCTCCCGCAGCAGCGCTTCTGCTCACGTGGTTGCTCGAGCATAATCCGCAACCTACCCGTGAGGATATCAAGGAAGTGCTTTCAGGTATATTCGTGCGGGACACCGGTTATGAGCATTATTTTCTCGCAGTGAAGCTGGCTTGCGAGATGCGTGACCATGGTTCGTACATCACCCCGATCTCTCCTTCGTTCCGCGAGGAGCTTACCTATGTGGGCAAACCAAAGGCTAAGGTCGATGGCCGCCAGTTGGTCGCAGGTTGGAAATCCTTCGTGGAGGACCGCGTTGAACCGGGTGCCTGCGCTATGGTTATGCTTCGCAGTCCCCATGCCCACGCATATGTGATTGCGGTGGATGTATCTGAAGCTGAGAAGATGCCTGGAGTGGTGATGATCATCTCCGCTGACAATTGCCCGGATGTGTATTACATGTCCGCGGGACAGGGCAATCCCGAGCCTTCGCCCTACGACCGGCGGCTTTTCAACCGCAAGGTGCGGCATGTGGGCGATCGGGTGGCGGCGATTGTGGCTGAGACCGAAGAGCAGGCTCTCGCTGCCAAGGCTAAGATCCGTGTGAGCTACGAGGTGCTTGCGCCTGTGCTTACGGTAGAAGAGGCGATGGCCCCAGGTGCCCCGATCGTACAGAACGGTGTTGCCGAATATCTAAGCGGAGCCCCGGCGAATCTTGAGGAATACAATCGCGGGGTGGATCCTCGAGAGGGAAAGGTAATCTATTGTTTCCCCTTGCATGGGGACAATCGGCATAATGTGGCCGCAGCTGCGCATGGAGCGATTGGTGATGTCGCGAAAGGCTTCGCCGAAGCCGATACGGTGATTGAACGCACCTACCAGTCCTCGCAGATCCAATGTACTCCGCTTGAGCCCCATGTGGTCTATACCAAGATCGACAACGACCGCTTGGTGATCCACGCATCAACCCAAGTTCCCTTCCATTTGCGCCGGATCACCGCTAAAGTCTGTGGGATAGATGAAAACAGGATTCATGTGATCAAGGAAAAAGTAGGTGGAGGATATGGCTCCAAGCAGGACATCCTGATCGAGGATGTCGCCGCCTATGCGACTTGGGTCACGCGCCGGGCAATCTACACCCGTAACACCCGTGAAGAGGAATTCATCGCCAACAGCACCCGGCATCCTATGCGGGTGACCGTGAAGATGGGAGCTAAAAAGGACGGTATGCTGACAGCTGTCTATATGGATGTGCGCGCCAATACCGGGCCCTACGGAAACCATTGCCTTACCGTTCCCATGAACGCTTGCTCGAAAACCTTGCCTTTGCTGAATTGTCCGAATATGAAATTCGATGTGACCACGTATTATACCAACATTCCCCCCACAGGGGCCTATCAGGGCTATGGTGCTCCGAAAGGAAGCTACGCGCTTATGACCTGCTTGTCAGAGATGGCCGAGGCCATCGGGCTTGATCCTCTCGCGATGGCTCGCAAGAACATGGTGGAGAAGGGCTTCATGCTGGAGATTCTCAAGAGTCTTGGCGAGGGACGCGAAGGGACGGTGGTGCCTGTTGGCAGCTGCGGTCTCGGCGAAGCGCTCGAACAGGGCTCTCGGATGATCGATTGGGGCAAGCGTGAGACCAGTAGCGATCCAGATGTCCGGATCGGCAAGGGATTCGCGATGATCCAGCAAGGTTCCGGTCTTCCTGGTCTGGACCATTCCACGTGCGATGTGGTCTTGAACACCGATGGCACCTTTATGGTTCATAGCGGTGGTAGCGACTTAGGCACAGGTTTGGATACCATTTCGGTCAAGTGTGTCAGTGAAGTGATGCAGGTTGAGATGGAGAAGGTATCCATCCTAAGCGGGGATACCGACAACACCATGTTCGACACAGGAGCCTATGCCTCCAGCGGAACCTACTTTTCCGGGAACGCGACGCTGAAGGCGGCGCTGAACCTTAAGGAGAAAGTGCTTGCCGAGGCTGCCTTGCAGATGGGCGAACCAGTTGGCGACCTTGCGCTCCGTCACCCGGGACAGGTGTTCTCTCGAAAAACCGGAAAGACGCTGAGCTATGGCAAGCTTTCGCATGATGCTCTTACCGGGGTAGGTCGCGGACAATTGATTGGTTATGGAACCTTCGTGACAAACAACAGCGCGATTCCGTATGGAGCGCACTTCGCCGAAGTGGCGGTGAATATCCGTACGGGTGCGGTGAAGGTGCGGAAGTTCTATGCGCTTCAAGATGCCGGCACCCCGATCAATCCTGAGCTCGCGCTCTGCCAGATGTATGGCGCGGCATTTAAATCGATTGGACATTCGTTGTATGAGGATCTGATCCTAGACAAGGATGGGGTGTGCCTCACTCCCGATTTCACCCGCTACGGTGTGCCGATGACAAGCGAGCTTCCTGATGACTTCAAGTCCATCTTGATCGATATCAACGACGACTATGGTCCCTTCGGTGCGAAGTCGATCTCGGAAATCGCCACGAATGGCGCCGCTCCGGCCATTGCCAACGCCATCCATGATGCGGTTGGCGTGTGGATCCGATCCTGGCCGTTCACCCCCGAGAAAATCTTAAAAGCCTTAGGCAAAATCTCCTGACGTAAAGCATCAACTTCGTGCCAGGCACGAAGTTGATGCAACAAACTGCAACATAATCTCTAGACATGGGTTGAGGTGCATGCTATACTTGCCACAACCAGCAAGACAACCCAAAGGGAACCACATTGGAGGTTTTATGAAAGACACTGCCGCTATTAAAAAGATGATTGAGGAGCTGAAGGGCCTGAAGACCCAGAACATGTACCTCAACGATTTTTTTCTCACTTGGAAGGAAAGCGATGACGAGATCGCCGCAACTTTCCAGGTAGCCGAGATCCTGCGTGCCATGCGCGAGAACAATATCTCCGCCAAGGTATTCGACAGTGGATTGGGCATTTCCATTTTCCGTGACAACTCCACCCGCACCCGCTTCAGTTTCGCCAGCGCCTGCAACCTGCTTGGACTTGAAGTCCAGGATCTCGATGAGAAGACCAGTCAGATCGCCCATGGCGAGACCGTGCGTGAAACCGCCAACATGGTCTCCTTCATGGCTGACGTCATCGGAATTCGTGACGACATGTACATCGGCAAAGGCCACACCTACATGAAGGATGTTGCGAAGGCTGTTCAAGAAGGCTATGACGATGGCGTGCTCGAGCAACGCCCGACGCTCGTGAATCTCCAATGCGATATCGACCACCCCACGCAGTCCATGGCCGATGCTCTCCATGTCATCAACCATTTCGGCGGGATCGAGAACCTCAAAGGGAAGAAGATCGCGATGACCTGGGCATACAGCCCCTCTTATGGCAAGCCGCTCTCCGTCCCCCAGGGCATCATCGGTCTGTTCACCCGCTTTGGCATGGACGTGGTCCTAGCCCATCCACAAGGGTACAACGTGATGACCGAAGTCGAGGAAGTCGCCCTTGCCAACGCCCAGAAGTCGGGTGGTTCCTACAAGCGCGTCAACAGCATGGCTGAAGCGTTCAAAGATGCGGATATCGTGTATCCTAAGAGCTGGGCTCCGTTCGCCGTCATGGAAGAGCGCACCCAGATGGTAAGCGATGGAAAGTTTGATGAACTCAAGGATCTTGAGAAACGCTGTCTGCTGAACAACGCCAAGTTCAAGGATTGGGAATGCACCGAGGAATTGATGGCCACCACGAAGGAAGGCAAGGCCTTGTACATGCATTGCCTCCCCGCCGATATCACAGGCGTCAGCTGCAAGCAGGGTGAATGCGCAGCCAGCGTATTCGAACGCTACCGCATCCCCCTCTATAAGGAAGCGAGCTTCAAGCCCTACATCATCGCCGCGATGATTTTCCTTGCCAAGTTCCGCGATCCTTCCAATAAGCTTGCCGACCTTGTGGAAGCAGCGGTCAAGCGCATCGACTAAGTCTGAATCATTCACGAACCATAGATACGAAAAAAAATCCCCGGAGAAGTTATCCTTCCCGGGGATTTTTCAGTTTGGTCAACCGGTGATCTTGGCCCCAAAAGGCAGAAGCGCAAGACGCGCGAACTTAAAGTGCTGAAGCCCGAACGGAATTCCCACGATGGTGATGGAGAAAAGGATTCCTATACCGAGATGCAGGATCGCAAGTTCCCAACCTAGGAAAATGATCCAGAGGATGTTCCCCAGCAGTCCACCTACGCCGAAATCTCCCAGGCGCACTTCCTTGCCAAAAGGCCACAGGACCAGACCTGCGATCTTGAAGCATTGTACGCCGAACGGGATTCCGATTATGGTGATGCACACCAGTAGTCCAGCGAACAGCCATACGAGCATCCCAATAAACCCACCAAAGACCAACCAGATGATATTGCCAATCAAACGCATTGTAGAAATCTCCTTTCTTCCACAAAATCTTCCACGTAAATAAGACGATGCCAGAAGTATGCGGCATGGTATAGTCAAAATCAATAAGATTCAGGCAAAGAAAGACCCAAAGAAAAGCCCGGTCCTGTGAAAGACCGGGCCAAAGAATACGTAATAAAAGGGTTGAAGATTACCAGAAACGATACATCGGCATCGAGCGTGGGGAAAACCTCATGGTGTTGTGCATGTATGTGCCCATATTCCCAATACCGACAACAAAGACAATCAAGGCGATAAGCGAGAGCACCGAGAGGATGATCGCGATGATGGCGAGTATTTTTCCCGTGTGTGCCATCGGATTGCGTGCATAGGCGAGGGATGCTTTAGCTTGGTGCAAACCGATGATCCCCAAGGCCAGTCCCACAAGGCTGCCAAGTCCAAAGGCCTGCATCGGCATGAGTACTGCGATGATGCCCAGTACAAGCGCTGCCAAGGCGTGGGTGTCGTAGGGGTACGTTCTCAGCGGTTCGTCCACCCGTCGGTAGGCATCGGTTGCATAGTGTGGCTGTGCTTCCGCCTGAGGTTCCGCATGGACCTCGGGAGAATTCTGGACCGGTGTGGCCTGCTCTACAGTATCTTTTTGTTCCTTATCCATTTGATCCTCCTGTGTATGATATGTGATATATTCTTTACAATGAAAAATATACTCAATGCAAGATCTATCGGCAATGAGTGGTGTATGTGGATTTGGTAAAGAACACAGGGGCGGATTTCGTTGCAGGTTGTTGCAATTTGACTTGCTGATACCTAGGCATGATGATAGGATGGAGTACCAACGCGAGGAGGTGCCATGATGGACAGTACTCAAATGAAGCATCTAATCGATGTCGCGGCCGGACGGATTCCGGCGGACCTTGTGATTTCTGATTGTATGGTGGTTGACGTTCTCAATGGGATGATATTCCGGGGAGATGTCGCGATAACGGATGGTCTGATCGCGGGTGTGGGGACATACCAAGGTGTGCGAAACATCGATGCGCGAGGCGCCTACCTGATTCCCGGGCTTATAGACAGCCATGTTCATATAGAGTCATCACTCGTGAGTCCACTTGAATTCGCACGGCTTGTGGTTCCTCGGGGGACCACCACCGTGATTGCGGATTCGCATGAGATTGGCAATGTGTGTGGTGTCGAGGGTGTGGATTATATGCTTGAAGCCTCGATGGATCTACCTCTCAGCGTTTTCCATATGCTTCCCAGCTGTGTTCCATCAACTCCCTTCGAGCATTCTGGAGCGATCCTCGATGCTGAAACGCTTAAAAGCCGCATTGGGCATCCCCGGGTGCTCGGTTTAGGTGAGATGATGGATTTTGTCGGGACCATAGAGGGATCAGAACGGATTCTAGCTAAACTGATGGTTGCTCGGGACGCTGGTAAATCAATCGATGGGCATGCCCCAGATTTGTCAGGATTGGCGCTGAACGCCTACGCGGCCAGTGGTATCCACACCGATCATGAATGTTCAACAGTTGAAGAACTGCAGGCGCGGATTCGAAATGGCATGTATGTGATGCTTCGGGAAGGTTCAGCATGCCATGATTTGCGTAATCTTCTACCGGGAGTAACGGCCGCCAATCACAGGCGGTGTGTATTCTGCACCGATGACCGCCAGCCTTTTTCCATTCTCAACGAAGGGCATATCGACAATCATCTCAGAATTGCAGTAGCTGAGGGCTTGGATGCGCTCACCGCTATCCGGATGGCTACTCTCAATGCTGCTGAGTGTTTCCACCTAAATGATCGTGGTGTGATTGCTCCAGGGTATCGGGCCGATCTGGTGCTGGTTGACAATCTGAAGGATTTTCAGGTTGGAAAAGTCTTTTGCGCTGGTCGTCTCGTCGCAGAGGACAACGAATACCTAATTGAAGGAACTCAAAAAATTCCAACCTCTGTATCGGGGAGGATGCATGTGGCGGATTTCAGCGCTGCAAAGCTTGCGCTTAGGATTTCTGGCTCTAAAGTGAGGGTCATCGATATCATCGAAGGTTCGGTAGTCACTGGCAGCGGAGTTGCCCAAGTCACATCCGATTCCAACGGATTCTTTCAATCGGACACACTCCAGGATATCGTGAAGATCGCTGTGGTGGAACGCCATCATGGCACAGGAAAGGTCGGTCTTGGCCTATTGAGGGGGTACGGAATTGAAGGTGGAGCTATCGCTACCACCATCGCGCATGATTCACACAATATCATTGTCTGCGGGGATAACGACCATGACATGGTGACAGCTGTGGAACAGCTTGTCGCAGCCGGTGGGGGCATCACCATGGTTCAGGGTGGTAGGGTGCTCGCTTCACTCCCATTGCCGATCGCTGGCTTGATGTCTGACTTACGGGGAGGGCCAGTGGAGGAGCACCTTCAGTCCATGCATGCGCTTGCACGCGAAGTCCTGCACATCCACCGAGGATTGGATCCGTTCATGACTTTGAGCTTTATGGCTCTTCCTGTCATTCCAGCTCTCAAGGTGACAGATATGGGATTGTTCGATGTAGACCGGTTTGAATTTATTCCCTTGGAAATCTGTGAGATGTGAATGCTGGTGTAATTGCCCGCCAAAAAAAAACCGCCTCGATGTGAGGCGGTTTTTTATATCATGGAGATGGATGATCAACCGATGATAAGCTTGAGCAGGAAAAGGACCGAAATGATGATCATTGTGACGGAAATCTGCTTTGCCTTACCGGTGAACAGCTTGAGGAGCACCCAGCTCAATGCGCCAAACAGGATGCCGTTGGCGATGGAGTAGGTAGTGACCATGAAAAGGATGGTCAGGAACGCAGGAAGCGCTTCAGTGGGCTGGTCGAAATCGATGTCTTTGACTGGGGTGATCATGAATAATCCAACCAGGATGAGACAAGGAGCGGTAGCCGCAGCGGGAATCGCGATGAACAGAGGGGAAAGAAACAAAGAGGCGAGGAACAGGACCGCAACGGTGAGGGAAGTCAAGCCAGTCCGGCCGCCTTCAGCTACACCAGCCGAGCTTTCGACATAGGTGGTGACTGTAGAGGTTCCCAGTATGGCTCCAACGGTGGTTCCGACAGCGTCGGCGAAGAGTGCTTCCTTGCATTTTGGAATGCTTCCGTCCTTATTGAGGATATTGGCCTTGGTTGCGCATCCGATAAGTGTTCCAACGGTGTCGAACATATCGACGAACAGGAACGTGAAAATGATGATGAGCATGTCAAGGGTGAAGACCTTGGTGAAATCAAACTTCATGAAGGTAGGAGCGATTGATGGAGGAAGGAAGCTGCCGCCACCCCAGGTGGTTACGCCAAAAGGAATTCCAATGACTGTAGTGATACCGATACCGATGAGAAGAGCGCCTCTCACTTTGAAAGTGAGCAGCAAGGCGGTGATGACCAGCCCGAGGATCGCAACCAAAGGGGCGCCTTTGGTGATATCTCCCATCGTGACCAAGGTGGCTCCATCGACAACGATTCCTGCGTTCTGCAGGCCGATGAAGGCGATGAACAAGCCGATACCGACGCTGATGGCTTTCTTCACATTGGCTGGAATAGAGTTGACGATAGCTTCACGGATATTGAACAGAGTGAGGACGATGAAGATGATACCTTCGATGAACACCGCGGCCAAAGCCATTTCCCAGGAGTATCCCATGGTGATGACCACCGCATACACAAAGAACGCGTTCAGACCCATGCCCGGAGCGAGTGCGAAAGGCAGGTTGGCCAAAAACGCCATGACCAAGGTGGCGATTGCGGAAGAGAGAGCCGTTGCAGTGAAAACAGCGCCGAAATCCATTCCGGCATCTTTGAGCATGAGAGGGTTCACGATGAGGATGTATGCCATCGTCATAAACGTAGTAAGTCCAGCGAGAAGCTCAGTCTTGATAGTCGTCTTGTGTTCTTTGAGCTTGAAGAATTTTTCCATAACACTCACTCCTTCAGTTAGAGATTAATGCGTCCATTCTATACTTGATTGGTCAATCTGTACAGAAAAAAATGAGTTTTCGCTCGTATCATGATGGTAGATTTGCCATATCCATGAAATATGAAGGAATCTGAAAATTCAATTCATTTCCTACCCACCAACAGCCGGCCGGCATGCGTGAAGGTTTGCATCGGGGTATGGTACAATTCACTCAGAAGCTCTGGCGTCAACGCTTCGGCGGTCTCCCCGCTGTACAGTAGAGTGCTGTCGCGAAGCATGGCGACATGTTGTGCCAATTCCGCGGCGATCGAGGGATCGTGGGTGGTGAAGAATAGGGTGATACCCCGCGAGGCGAGTTTTTTTAAAATTCGCACCACCATCGCCGTGTTGCCAGGATCGAGACTGCTGGTTGGTTCATCTAGGAGAAGCAGACGTGCCCCTTGCGCAAGGGCACGGGCAAGCAATAGCAGCTGGTATTCGCCACCGCTAAGGGTGGTGACCGAGCGGTTCACGCACTGACCAAGACCGACTTCACGGATCGCCTCAATTGAAAGCTTGATGTCTTCAGCCGAAGGTGTGGCCAGTTGGTGCAGGTAGGGAGAGCGGCCGAACAACACATACTCAAGCACATTGAAGGCGAAACGGGAGCTTTCCTCTTGGGGCACCAAGGCGACGCTTTGTCCAAGTTCAATTTTTGAATACTGTTCCAAGGGTTTTCCAAAGAGCAGAACCGTGCCGGAATCAGGTTTCTTCCACCGGAGCAAAATATCCATGAGAGTTGATTTTCCAGCGCCGTTGGGGCCGAGAAGCGCGGTGGTCCTGCCTTCGGGTATGGAAAGTGACAGATGGTCGATTGCAGGAAAGGAAGCGAGGGGATAGGTGAACGCGACCGAGTGCAATCTATAGGCGTCACTCATAATTTGACCTCTGTCTGCTTGCGAAGGAGAAGGCCGATGAAGATAGCCGATCCGATTATGCTGGTGAGTATGCCTAGCGGAATCTCACCTGAAAGCAAGGTTCTGCCTAAGGTGTCGCAGGTAAGCAGGAACAGCGCGCCCAGCACCAAAGAGCCTGGTAAGGCGAAGCGTGCGTCCGATCCAAACACGCGTCTGCTGATATGGGGAATGATCAGGCCCACCCATCCAACCAGACCAGCTGTGGATATGATGGCGGTCGTTCCCATGGTAGCCACGAATAAAAGAAGGCTTCTCTCCTTGGCAGGGGAAAGGCCGATGGAATGGGCTGTCCGGTCGTCCAACGAGAGTAGATTGATGCGCCATCGGCTGGCCGCAAGGATGCACAGCGTGACCAGCATGGTCGGAAGCACCGAAACAACAATGCTCCATGAACTGTTCCAAAGACCTCCCATCATCCAGAAGGTGATATCTTGCAAGTTGGTGGTGGGGTCCGCGAATAATTTCAATATCGAGAGCCCCGAAGAGAACAATGCGCCAACGGCTATGCCAGAGAGCACCAAACGGAGGATCCAGCCGCCGAAACGGAATCGTTTTGCCAATATATACGATGCTATAAGTCCTGATAGTCCGAAAAACGATGCGCTGATCTGAATCATCGTGGCCGAATAGCCAAAGAGAATGATCGCTCCGGCCGCTCCGAAGGCAGCGCCTTGCGAAACCCCTAGAAATCCCGGCTCGACCAATGGATTGGCGAAAAGCATCTGGAATACAAACCCAGCGCCAGCAAGAACTGCCCCTCCGAATATAGCCAGGATCACCCTGGGAAGCCGGACGTTCAAGATGATGGTTCCGAGGAGCCGGTCTTGGGAAATGGCGAATGGATTGCTGATGCCTGCGATTGGATATCGGCCGCTCAGCAATGAGAGGACAATCAAGGCCAGCAGCAGGCAAAGCATTCCTATGAGTTGTCGCCGGTGATGCAGGTTGACCATCCGGTATCGGGTTACTTCGGGATCCTCTTTCCGAGGGAGTGGATCCACGTGCTGTTTCTGTGTCAATTTGATCTGATTGAGGCGCGGTAAGCCGCGAGCAGAGTATCCATGATCGTTCCATCCGAGATCCGGTACAAGGTTTGATAGAAGGATTGGATACGCTCTTCCATAGTGAAGCCGGGGAACCGGTGTGGATGGAGGTCAGCCGCCAGCCATTCCAAGGCAAGAATCCATCGGCTATCAGATTGGGCGTAGTTCATGACATCCGCAGGAAAAGATTTCACCGCACTGTTTTTCACCGCCTCCAACTGTTTCCATTGTCCGCTCGCATGAATGGCTTTGAGAAAATCCTGTGCGTCCGACCGATAGCTGATGAGGTAGATGTGGTCTGGATTCCATGCGGCGATCTGTTCGAACGAAACTTTTTTCCAAGCGTTCGCTGACAAATCCGCATCGAGCCAAACCGGGATTCCCCCAGCTCGCTCAACCATCATGGTTTGGATCCATTCCCTGGGTGCCACAGAAAACGCGGTCACTCCATCGGCCCCCGCGACCTGCATCACCAGCACTTTTGGTTTTTCTGGCTCCTGAAGGGATTTCAACGCGTTTGCTATCACTTGCTCTCGATTATTGAAGGTCTCCACCACCATTTGGGCTGTACTGGTGTCCCCAAGGAGCTTGCCTAGTTCAATAATCTCGGTCTTCCATGCTTCAGAGGACTCCAAGTCCATGACAAAGGTAGGAATCCCAAACTGCTGGAGCCTCTTTGCGAGAGATTCATAATTGCTCGATTTGGTAAGCACAAGATCTGGTTTTAGGGCAAGGATCTCCTCGGCGCCCACCTGTTGGCCTATTCGCCTTTGGTTGGCGAACGAGGGGTCGATGAGGTTGAAGAAATCGCCGAGACCTTGGTTTGTCACTGAAAGCAGGACTTCCATTTCCTTGACTTCTGGAAACAAAAACAGCGCGTCCGCAGGCATCACCGCTGCCTTTCCTGCAATAATCACCCGGGTAGGGGATTTGTCAAGTTTCACTGTATTGCCCAGCGCATCGATTGCTGTAAGTTGCGGTGGCCGTGCTGCCTCAGGAATCCCTGAAGCGGGCAAGGGGAGTGCGCAGAGCAGAAGGAGTAGTGAAGCGAACGTCAGAAGCAGGACTTTTCCTCGTGGTTGAATCATGCAGTCACCTCATGGAAACAAAGTGGGAATGGACATGATTCTACCATTATATGATTAAAAATACAACGGGGGATCCAACGGCAGATATGAATTTTCTCTAAACCGTGAAGTATTGCATCAGCGGCGATTTCAGGGTAATCTGTGCTAAGTCCGCACATGAAGAGGATTACCGTGGAAAAGCTCGATAGGATGGACCATTTCGCAAATTTGAAGACCGAACAGCGCCGGCTCAGCACCTCTTCCACTGAGGTCCGGAACTCCATGCTTGTTGCGATCGCCGAGGCTTTGGTTCGCCACGCTCCTCAGATTTTCTCTGCCAATGCCCGCGATCTTCTTCGTGCCGATCAGGAAAGACTTGAGGCTCCGGTGCGAAAGCGGCTGGTGTTCGATATGGAGAAACTCGATGCAGTCTGCGAAGGTATCGCCCAGGTCGCTCGGTTGGAAGACCCTATCGGCAAGGTGAGGGAACGCCGTCTACTGGACGAAGGCTTGCTGTTGGAAAGGGTAAGCATGCCCATCGGGGTAATCGGCATGGTGTTCGAATCAAGGCCAGACGCCTTGGTTCAGATACTCTCGCTGTGCTTGAAAAGCGGGAACGCCATTGTCTTGAAAGGTGGTCGCGAAGCTCTTGATACCAATCGTGAATTGGTAAAGGTGATTCGTGAGGCACTGGAGCCTTTTCCTGTGGCTAGTGGTTGGATGGTGCACCTAGAGAGCCGTGAGGACGTGCAGGCCATGCTCGGCATGGACGAGGTGATCGACCTCCTCATTCCCCGCGGTACAAATACGTTCGTCCGCTATGTCATGGACCATACTCGCATTCCGGTGCTTGGCCATGCGGATGGTTTATGCGCTTTGTATATAGATGCCGATGCCGAACTCGACTTGGCGGTCCGGGTTGCTGTGGACTCCAAATGCCAATATCCAGCTGTATGCAACGCAGTGGAGACCTTGTTGGTCCACCGGAATATCGCCAGCGGATTTCTCAGAGCGGTAGAACCGAAACTCGCAGCCTGCCACGTCCGCATCCATGGGGATGAGACGGTCCGATCAGTCATCGCTTGTGAAGCCGCGACCGAAGCCGATTGGGATACAGAGTATCTAGGGTATGAGATCGCGATCAAGGTGGTTGATTCGATCGACCAAGCTATTGAGCATATCGCTGCACATGGATCCGGCCACACCGATGGGATTGTCACCGCAAATGCCGGTATCGCCCGCCGCTTCTTGCGGGAGGTGGATTCCGCGGATGTCTTTTGGAACTGCAGCACGCGCTTCGCAGACGGCTTTAGGTTTGGATTGGGAGCGGAAGTCGGGGTCAGCACCCAGAAGATACATGCGCGGGGTCCGGTAGGACTTGATGGTCTGATGAGTAGCAGATGGCTGCTCAGCGGCCAAGGCCAGATTGTGGCTGATTACAGCGGTCCTCACCCAAGAGCGTTCTTACATAAGGACTTACCCTTGGAAGGCGCGGGTCTTTTGGAAGAAAGGATATATTGATGGCTAGGGACTTTTCGCAGGTAAAGCGGGTGGTGGTGAAAGTCGGAACCAATCTGCTTACAAATAAGAGCGGTATCGAAACCAGCCGGATTGAAAAAGTGGTTTCGGAAATCATTGGTTTGCGTGAGCTCGGCCTCCAAGTGCTTTTGGTGAGTTCTGGTGCGATCGGCCTTGGAGCCAAGGAGCTGGGACATTCAAGCGCCATCAAGCAGGTGGCTCTCCGTCAGGCATGTGCATCCATTGGGCAACCAATTCTGATGTACCATTATCGTGAGGCCTTCAAGCGGCATGGCGTGGTGTGCTCCCAGGTTCTCATTACCCGTAGCGAGATGAACGACCGGCGTACATTCGTGAATCTGAAGAACTCGGTCTCCACCCTGCTGGACCTTGGAGTGGTTCCCATCTTCAACGAGAACGACACCGTGAGCACAGCGGAGATAGGCTCTGCTTTTGGAGACAACGACCGGATGAGCGCCCTCGTGGCCAGCAAGATCGATGCCGACCTGCTGGTGATCCTCACCGATATACCCGGCCTCTATACAGGGGACCCTAAGAAGGATGAAAGAGCCGTGCTTATCAGCGACATCCTTCAGTTGGACGATACCATCCTCTCATACGCTGGCAGCGCTGGCAGCACCTTCTCCACGGGCGGCATGAAGACGAAACTTCTGGCAGCCAAGATCGCGTGCCAGGCAGGTTGCGGCTCTATCATCGCCAGCGGCTACGAGCCAGAGGCCTTGCAGAGGATTATCCGAGGGGAGGAGCTTGGAACCTTCATCCACCCAACCAAGCGGCTATCACAGCGGGCCCGGTGGATACTGAACAGCACCCCCAAAGGGACCATCCACGTGGATGAAGGTGCGGTCAAAGCGCTCCGGGCCCATAAAAGCCTCCTTCCTTCGGGTATTACCGCGGTGGAAGGAGTATTCAATGCCGGCGATGTGGTCTTGGTCAACGAAATCGCGAAAGCCGTACCTTACTATAACAGCACCGAGATTGTGGAGCTTGAAGGATGTCAGAGTCGTGATATCCCCACCCGTCTGGGAAAAGGGAAAGCGGACGTGATCTTCCGTCCTGAGGATATCGTGTTCCTCGACCATGCAGAGTAATTACCAGATTTTCCACCGAAGACAGGATATAGGCAAGCGCATCAGCCTCCTGCACCGAGAGGAACAGCTCTCGGTGGGCATCATCGATTGCGGTACTCCAGAAGAGTTGTCTACCGCTCTCGATGCGTATATCACAGGGACAGGTTGGGCTTTGCACGTGATGATGCACGAGGAGCAGGGGAGGATACCCGAACTGCGCGCGGCCTATCCAGAGGTGACCTTCATCGTTTTCTCAAACCCACCCTCACTCGGTGCGCAGATCAATGCGATGGCGGATGAATGCTACACCACCTACTTTTTCATCACTAGAAGCGACCTTCGGATTATCAACTTCGACGATACTGGTGCGGTTAAACTCCTCAAGCGGAGCGATCACCCTGCGATCGCCACACCCCTGCTCACCAATAAGCTCCAGGAGATGCTTCCTTCCATTCAAGCGCCAATGCTTCGGGGCGGAAGGATCGATCCTGTTCCCTTTTTCCCAGACGGCACACTACTCGCCACTCTCTATCCCTTCCAAGGGCTTGGTTGCTATGAACGGGCCCTGTTCCAGCGCTTGCGAGGATATGACGAGCAGATAAAAAGCGATTACTACCAATGTCTCGATTTAGGTATACGCTGCTGGTTGTTTGGATATCCGGTGGTGAATCTCCCCTCGCTTTCCTTCCATTTCTTCAATCGGCAATCAGTTGTTGAGGACCGTTCCGATCAGGTGGGTATGCAGCGTTGTCATACCAAGGCCTTATGCATACGTCAGATCAATGGGAAAAACTATACCAGGCGGTGGGGGCGGCTCACGGACACCAGGCTCTTGCATACCGAGGTGAAAAAGCGTCTGCCGCTGTACAAAACCGACTTTTTTCAACTCGTGGATCAATGGGTCGCTCCGAAGGCGCAACCCTGATGGGATTTTCAAACGGATTCCGTCGGAGCGGACAGGCATTTCTTCTTCTCATTTGTTTACAGTGCTTTCCGTTGGTTGCCACCCCCACACCTTCCGTTATTCCCTTCGAACAGCCCGTTTCCCTGATAATCCTGGACGCGGGGCATGGAGGACAGGATCCTGGAGCCATTTCCAATTGGTCTTTCGCACCGAACGGAAGGTTGATTGAGAAAGACCTTGCACTTGAGCTCACCCTCATGGTGAAAGACCGGCTGTCCAATTTAGAACCATCCTTGGAAATACTTTTAACCCGGGATGCTGATCGGTTCATGGCTCTGGATGAACGGGCCGCGTTTGCCCGAAGGATGGATCCTGGTTTGAGGAATTCGGCGATATTGGTCTCTATCCACGCCAATTCAGCCACTTCTGCCGATGCTTCAGGCTTTGAGATCCTTATGAAGCAACTGACGAAGCGGGTTCTTTTTCTGGATGCTGAATCTGAGAACTGGCAGATTGTCCGCTATTCGTCCATCTCAAACACGATGCTGAATCAAGCACTTAATAGATCCAATCTACTTCTCGGGCAATCCATGCAGGCGGCCCTTGGTGCCGCATTCCCTCAAAGCAGGAACCGTGGAGTGAAGGAGCAGGATGTCTGGGTTCTGAATGCAAGCGGTGTCACGAGCATCCTGGTTGAGGTCGGGTTTATCAGCAATGCGCAGGATGCCAAGGATATGGTGAGCCTCGCCTGGAAACATTCAATGGCGGAGGCGATTGTGAGAGGGATCCTTGAGTATGTCCGTCTATCCCGTTAGCCTTCAGACTTTTGGTTCTTAGCTCTTCCTTCGAGGGTGAGACGCATTTTCAACGTCTTCATTTCCTTTGACAAAGAAACCTTGTAGATGTGTGGATTGATCATGCGCTTGTAGCTCCGATGGAATTTCTCCATTACATCTTTTGCATGCTGTTGGATTGCTTTCAGGCTCGGGCACTCCCCAACTCGTCTTCCAGACTGCATCTTGCAATTCAACAACGGTTGGCATGTGGCGTAACGGGACTCTTTCAGAATGAAAAAATCGGCTTCATTCGAGGGATGGTAGAAAGTATAGTCCTTTCCTGGGCCGATGGTCTCATGCTCCAATGCAATCAGGTCTGCGAGAGCCGAGCCTTCTCCGTCATAGAAACGCCAGACCTGCTTGATGCCTGGATTGGTGGCTTTCTCAAAACTGTTGCTGATCTTCATCGTAGGAAGGAAACTGCCATCGGCTAGCTGTCTCGCCGAAAGCTTGTACACTCCATTTAACGAGCTTTGGATTCCACCGGTGACGAGGTGCGTGCCAATCCCCCAGGAATCGATAGGGACTTCATCATGCACCAAGGTTTCGATAATTTCCTCGGTTAGGTCATTGGATACATAGATCCTGCATTCCTGCAGGTCGGCGTCGTCCAGTTTTTTCCGGATTTCGCGGGATAGATAGCTGAGGTCACCGCTATCGATGCGCAACCCGATGGTTTTTCCTTTGGCTTTCATCTCTTTGCCGACGATGATCGCGTTCTCAATCCCAGAACCGAGGGTGTCGTAGGTATCGATCAGCAAAATGCAGTTGTTCGGATATATTCGGGCGAATTCGCGGAACGAATCCAGCTCGTTCTCGAAGGACATGATCCAGGAATGAGCCATGGTTCCCGCCACGGGGATGCCATACATCTTGCCAGCCAAAGTATTGCTTGTCGCCGAGGCGCCACCGATGAAGGCCGCCCGGGTGGCTGAAAGCGCTCCATCGAGACCTTGCGCACGACGAAGTCCGAATTCCATGATCTGCCCCCCGCCGCTGGCAAGGCTCATGCGGCAGGCTTTCGTCGCGACTAGAGACTGGAAATTGATGGTGTTTAACAGCAGCCCTTCGATAAGCTGCGCTTCCATCAGGTTTGACTCAACCCGGATAAGCGGTTCGCCCGGGAACACCAAGGACCCTTCATCCATAGCATGGATGTTTCCGGTGAATCGGAAGCAGGCCAGATATTGAATAAAACGTTCATCAAAGCGGCCTAAAGACCTAAGGTAATCGATGTCCTCGCTGCTGAAAGCAAGGCTCTCCAATTTTGCGATGAGATCATTCAGCCCTGTAAACACCACATAGCCACCGTTGAATGGATTTGTCCGATAGAACATATCAAAAACAACCTGGGGATTATTATCACTCAGGAAATACCCCTGCATCATCGTGAGCTCGTAAAAATCGGTGTTCAGCGCTGAAATCGTCATCACTAATCCTCCTGAGAGTCTAGATATCCTCTAGCGTTTGATGGAATCGAAACCCAGATAGGGCACCAGCTTGGCCGGCATGCGCACCGAACCGTCTTCTTGTTGGAAATTCTCCAGAATCGCTACAATCGCGCGGGAGATGGCAATCGCGGTCCCATTCAGCAGATGCACGTGCTGGGTTTTACCCTGATCGTCCTTATACCGTATGTTCAGTCGTCGTGCTTGATAGTCGGTGCAGTTGCTGGTGCTGGTGACTTCGCCGTATTCACCGTGCTCGCCACGACCGGGCATCCACGCTTCAATATCAAACTTGCGGTAGGCGGGGGCTCCTAGATCGCCCGTGCAGGTGTCGACCACGTGGTAGGGTATTTCCAAACCTTGGAATATCTCTTCCTCAATCGCGAGCAGCATCTGATGTAGCCGATCCGAATCCTCAGGCAGGCTGTAGACAAACATCTCGACCTTTGAGAACTGATGCACCCGATACAACCCCTTGGAGTATTGACCGGCACCACCGGCTTCACGCCGGAAGCAATGGGACAGGCCGGAAAGCAGTATGGGGAGGCTGGTTTTGTCCAGGATCTTCCCCGCATGATAGCCGCCGAGTGTGATTTCGGCAGTCCCCACAAGGCAGGTGCCGGTTCCTTCAACAGTATAGATGTTGCTTTCTTCTCCGCGAGGGTTGAATCCTATGCCCACCAGAACCTCCTCCTTTGCTATGTCAGGAGTGATTGTGATGGTGAAGCCATGCTTGCGAAGGATGTCGAGCGCATAACGTTCAAGTGCGAGCTCCAGAAGAACAGCTTCGTTCTTTAGATAATAGAACTTCGGCCCCGATACCCGTGTGGCGGTGTCAAAATCTATAAGATCCAAGGACTCTCCCAACTGCACATGATCTTTGGGAGAAAAATTGAAGACAGGTGGAGTGCCCCAACGGCGGATCTCAAGATTGTCCGAGTCTAGTTTTCCCACAGGTGCGCTTGGATGAGCGTAGTTGGGGATTTCCCGGGCCTTTTCGAGATAGGACTTCTCAACTTCGGCAAGCAAGGCTTCTTTTTGGGAGATTTCCTCCTTCAGTGCTTTTCCCTCGTTCACGAGCAAGAGACGACTGTCCTGATCGAGTTTCCCCTTCATCCGCAGGGCGTTCTCATTGCGTCTCGAGCGTAATGATTCCGTCTCCTGCAACAATGCCGACCGCTGTTCCTGGAGATCTATGATGGCTTGGACATCCACTTTCATACATCGGTTGGCAACATTGGCGATAATCTCATCTTTTCTGGCTTTCAACTCTCTTAGGTCAATCATAGCTGCATTCCTTCCTCCGGATCCACTTTCCATCCTTCATAAACATCATGCCGATTTACATGGGGTCTATGCAAGGGCATGCTTCGTTTTAAGAACGGTTTTTTGCCGCCATCTCCAATGCTTTGGCTTTTTCGGAGGAGGCGGTGACCGATTCCATCAAAGTCGCTTCGAAGGCTCCTTCTGCAAGCACTTTCATGGCCTCTATCGTAGTCCCTCCCGCTGAACACACGTTGGTCATCAGTTCGATAGGGTTCCTGCCGGTCTCCCGCATCAGGGCGGTTGCGCTTTCCGTAGTATCCCGAATGAGTGCCAAAGCGGTTTGATACGGAAGCCCTTCGTCCACACCCCCCATGGCAATTCCATGGAAAAAGCTGAAACAGGTGGCGATCGCCGAGCCCGATACTCCGATGAAGGCGGCTAGTTGTGACTCAGGTATGCTGTAGGAGGTCCCGAATTGTCTTGAGATGGCAGCGACCTCCTCAATGAAATCGGAATCCGCTTGAGGGTGGGCAGATAGGGCTGTGACAGCTTTACCCACCTGGGCTGCGATATTCGGCATGATCCGCACAATCTGAGTTGTTCCCAATTGTTTCTCCAAGGTCTCCAGCGCCACACCTGCCGCAAGTGATATCCATCGCTTTCCGTCTCCCAGTCTGCGTAAAGAGGAGTAGAGACTGGGGAGCACCTGAGGCTTTACCGCAAGCACAATCAAAGCGCAGTTCTCCAAAAGAACCTCTAAGGAACATGAGGTGGCACTCGTCTCATGGGCCAAGGCTTCGGCTTGCTCAGGACGCGAGTCATTTAGATAGATATGAAACCGCGCGTCCTTCGAGAGCGCTTTTGCAATCGCTCCACCCATGACTCCACATCCGATGAATCCAATGTTCTTCATATAAGGCTCCTCTTGTGATCCGCTCTGCCGTCTATCCTCAAGTGCATCCCGCCGACGGCCAATTTAGCCGATGGAGGGCTCCCTGACGCAGCAGTCCCACGAAATTCCGTTGACGTTCAAACTCATAGGCCATGATAGCCACGCTATTCGATAGGTTCAGCGAACGCGCCCCGGCTACCATTGGGATGCGGACGCACTGCTGCGGGAATCGGACCAGCACTTCTTCTGGAAGGCCCGCGGATTCTTTGCCAAACACCAGATAAGCTTCATCACCGTACGTCGCATCGCTATAGGTGAGCTGTGCTTTGGTGGTGCAGAACCACAGCGGTTTGTTGGAATGGGTGTTGAGAAAAGCTGCAGCATCGGGGTATTCGTAGAGTGTAAGCAAGTGCCAGTAATCCAGCCCAGCGCGCTTCACCTGCTTGTCGTCGATACTGAACCCAAGGGGATGGACGAGGTGGAGCACGGCTCCTGTGGCAGCGCAGGTCCGGGCGATATTTCCGGTGTTCTGAGGTATCTCTGGTTCGAACAACACGATGTGCAAAGCCATCTTTCCATCCTCATGCCGCGGTTTGTCCGCCCACCCAATGTAGCACCAATGGCAAAGCCCTGCAAGAGGAGCCCTATGAGTGGGTGCTTCCGTCAATCTCTGCCGAAGGTCCGCGCTGCTGGAGGATGGAGGCCTTCTCAAGATTCCGGCCTTTCGCGCGCAGTGAGAGCACGGCTTTTTCCAATTCTCGCTTGCGTTTGAAGTTGTCTTCGAACAGCTCCTCCTGCAAGGGCGCCTCTCCAATCCTCGTTTGATACAGACCCACTCCAATCAACCTGATGCTCCTCCCGGTGGTCAGGCGTTGGTCCAGCAGACGGCATGCGGTCTGGTAGATTTCTTCAGCAGAGTAGATGGGTTTGTCTGGAGTTTCCTGCGCGCTGGTGGTGGTGAAATCCGCGTACCGGATTTTTATACCGACCGTTTTTCCCATCACCTTTTCCTCGATGGAGCGGAACATCACTTCATGGCTCATCCGAAGCAGATACTGATGGAGGATGTCCTGATCTGCAATATCCACTGGAAAAGTGCACTCAGTGCTTATTGAGTGCGATTTGCTGTCTCCTGAGTAAATACCAGGATCTATTCCACGGCATACCTGATAGAAATATTCACCAGCCGCTACCCCGAAAGTCCTTTGCAGATACTCTTTTCCATATTCTCGCAGCTGGGCCACATTGGTGATATGGTGGCGGGCGAGGGCTGAAAGAGAGCTTTCTCCAAGTCCCCAGAGCTTCTTCAAACCAACCACGTCTACAAATGCCAGCTCCTTGCCAGGCGCGACCCGACAAAGCCCATCGGGTTTACCATAGTCAGAGGCCATCTTCGCAATGAATCTTGACGGACCGATGCCAACTGAAATTACCAAAGAGGTTTCTTCCCGAACCTTTTGCTTCAGCAGTTGGGCGGCGACACGCGGTTTGCCAAACAACCTCTCGGTTCCGGTCATATCGAGAAAAGCCTCGTCAATGGAGATCTGCTGCACGGCGGGGGAAAAGGTAGCGAGTATGGAGAGGATTGTTTTGCTGACTTCATGGTAACGGTGCATTCTGCCTTGCACATATATCGCTTGAGGGCAAAGTTTACGGGCTTGGAACATAGGCATAGCCGAATGCACACCAAAGGCGCGGGCTTCGTAGGAACATGCGGACACCACTCCCCGGTTGCCAAGGCCTCCCACGATGAGGGGTTTTCCACGGTGCTCGGGATGATCCATCTGCTCCACTGAGGCGAAGAACGCATCCATGTCCACATGGAAGAAGACTGTCTCCATCCCACACCCCTTAGAACTGTTTTTCGAGTCTATACACAAGCTGCTTATGCTTGCTCCGTTCCTCCAAGGCTGAAACGAACAGGACATCAAGGAGATCTGGCCAGGAATAGCCGGCCGCCTCGATCAACTTTGGGTAATGGCTTTGGACGGTCATGCCTGGCAATGTGTTGATCTCATTGAAAAAGATCGCGCGTGTATCAGGACGAAAGAAAAAATCCACGCGGGCAAGGCCGCGTACATCGATCGCTTCACAGAGAGTCTTGGTATACTGGCGGATGGTCTTTGAGCTCTCCAGTGGAATCGGAGCAGGTATATCCATATAAGCGCTACGATTATCACTATACTTTCTCCCATAGGTAAGGAAGCCGGAATCCTTGCCCAACGGGTCCACGACCATTCCTGGTTTGGTCACCTCCAAAACACCGCCCTTTCGCAACACCGCGCATTCTACCTCAACCATCTCCGTCACCAACAATTCGATAAGGATTGTCTCGCTGTACTTTCCCACTTCCTGAAGTGCCTCCAGAAGGGTGGTCTCATTGTATTGCTTCAAAGCTACAACTCCAACCGATGAGCCTCCAGTCTCTGGTTTTAGTAGGATTGAGCTGCCGAGAGTGTCCTGCAAATGATTCACCAAGCGCGAGAGAGCGGTGCGTGATCGGAGCGACGGACGGTTCTGTACATCAGATTCCTCAGATAGGTTATGGAGGAGCAGAGGAGAAGCAATGGAGGATGTTCCATTCAGATATTCATAATCCCTATTTGAGAGGCTGGTTGAGGGTACGACCGGAATGCCGCAATTCTTAGCAAACTGTTTGGCGAGGTTCTTGTGCATGCCGATAGCGCTGGTCAAGGGACCGCAACCCACATAAGGCAAGCCTAATATCTCCAACAGACCCTGCAGTCGCCCATCCTCCCCATAATTCCCATGGGTGATTGGGAAACAGAGGTCGAGTTCGAGCAATTCTCCCCGTTTGGAATCGCTTATCCCCACCCCCGGGAGCAGCAGCAACCGATTGTCGGCCATGGTGTCCAGGGGGAGCTGGTCTGAGGCTTGCAACCCAGAGGTGTCCTGCAGATACCATTGCCCGTCGTCCGCTATTCCTATTGCCACTACCTGATGACCAGCTAGGACCATCTGCTGGTAGAGGTTGGTTGCGGAGCGAATGGAAACCGCGTGCTCTACGGATTTGCCGCCATACAGCAGCCCGATTTTCATTATACTCATTCCATGTCACCCCCAGTGTAGGTTTTCAGCTTGATCTGCGTCTCCAAGGCCATGCGCTCATTCCATGCAACTGCTTGCGCTGCATACTGAATGCTTCGTTCATGTCCTTTCCCCAACAGAAGTAGTGTATCGCCTGCTTTGCAAATACGCAAGGCAAAAGCAATAGCTTGCGTGCGGTTGGCGATTTCATGGACTTCGACATCCGAATCTTGCGGTATCCCGGTTCGGATGTCGTGGAATATAGCTTGTGAAGATTCTCCACGCGGGTCTTCATCCGTGAGGATGATTGTATGGCACCAACTTGCGGCGATGCACCCCATCGGTGCGCGTTTGGACTTATCCCGCTCGCCTGCGGCGCCAAAAACCGCGATCATCCGTCCATTCGGGCGCAGTCGCCTGACTTCAGCGAACAAACAGGAGAAAGCATCGGCAGTATGGGCGAAATCTATGATGGCCACAGTCCCGTCAACCAATGGGTAGACTTCGAAGCGGCCATGGATGGGATGTATCCATTTCAAATCTCGTAAAAGGTCTGCCGTGTCTATTTCAAGGAGACTTGAGGCTGCGAGTATCGATCCCAAGGCATTGCGAAGGAAAAACGCAGGGGCGAGCGGAATACTTGAGCGTACCAGCGTTCCGCCCTTCACCGTGGTGAAATACCTCCTATCAAGAGTCGCGCGGAACGTATTGACCTGAAGGTCTGCGATTGTACTATCTTCGTCAAGCGCATATGTGAGGGTCTTTACCTTCTGAGGTGCTGCTTGCTTGGCTTCGGTGAGGTACTTGAAGGATGCAGGTAGGATGAGCAGACCTCCCGGCATTAGTTGCCGGGCAAGATTGAGTTTTGACTGCACGTAATTAGCCAGAGTCTGGTGAAATTCCAAGTGTTCGCTGGTAAGCGTGGTGAAGATCGCGATAGTGAAGGGGATGTCGGCAAGCCGGGCGAATTCGTGGGAGAGGCCGTGGCTGGTCGCCTCAAGCACCACACACCGCACTTCGTGTTCTACGCAACGCACGAGAAACGCATGGATTTCGGTGGCCTCCGGTGTACTTTGCCGATAGGGGCTTGGGCGTTTTCCCGTGCCGTCATCCATGCTGATGGTATCCAGCAATCCACAACGCAAACCATGTCCCACCAGTATCTGGTGGAGGATCTCGCACGTGGAGGTCTTCCCATCAGTACCTGTTACCCCGATTATAGGGAGCTTCAATTGAGGGTATCCGTGCAAGGCTGACGAAAAGGTTGAATAGAGCCGGCGCGGGTGTTCGGTCTGGATGTAGAGTATATCGTCCTGGTATTCGGGTAAAGGTTGTGAATGGACGATTGCGACCGCTCCATGGGAGATGGCTTCGTGGATGAACAGATGTCCATCCGTGTGTGTGCCAACGTAGGCGAAATAGATGGAGCCTGGTCCGCAGGTTCTGGAATCGAACGCTAAAGAATCGATCCAAGGGTCGTTTCGCCCATGAAAACTACATTCAGATTGTATCTTGTCATTTGGCCATAACGCTGATACTCTTAACATCGGAACCTTCTATTGAGCAATCGTATCAGGCTTTTCCCTGATTTACAAGGACTACCCGCTGCCCCGGTAGCGAGAGTGGTTCCACGCGAGGAGAGAACGATGCGCTATTCATTTCCAAGGTACGAGACCGACCAGCTGGTTTCACTTCTTGGGAGTAAAAGAAGTCTTCAGGAACCCTTACGGCTCATTTTGGAAGAACTTTTGCCAAAACGGCGACCTGCTCTGTTTCTAGATCCCTTTTGCGGAAGCGGCGCAGTCTCCCGTGTCGCAAGAAGTTTGGGTTGCAGGGTTGTGGCTGGTGATGTGGAGCCCTTCGCCTTCATCCTCAATCATGTGTATCTAACCTTGGATAATTCGGATCTCGCTCCGCTTTTTAGCGAGATGGGCGGATTGGATGCCTACCTGTCCATGCTCAACCTGCAAGGGCTCTATGCAGCCACGACAGGGGCGGAGCTTTCCCATGGGTATCTCAGCCGCTACTATGCACCGAAAGACGATACGCGTTATGATGGAGAACGAGAAAGGCTGTACTATACCCGCTTCAATGCGCTTTTTCTCGACACTGTCCGTGATGAAATCGAGCAGAGCTGGCTTTCGGGACGTATTTCCGCGGTGGAGAAGGCCATCGTGCTTTCCTCAATCCTGTATGAAGCCTCGCGGCGGGCAAATACCTCTGGCAGCTTCACTGCCTATCTCAAGCGTTTCGGATCTTATGAAGGCACTGCGCTTTCCCGAATCGCGGGCTCAAGCGAGCTATCCGCTCCAATGCTTCCTGAGGATGATGCGGTCCGGGGATCGATGCACGTGGAGGAGGCTACCTCCCTCGTGAAGCGCTTCAGGGCTGATATCTGCTTTCTCGATCCACCTGCTTCCATCCATCAGTATGGTAGCGCCTACCATCTCCTTAATTCCATCACTCTCTGGGACCATCTCGCTCCGAGTTCAGAACGGGACGCCCAAGGAAAGCTGATAGACCGTTCAGGGATACGCAGCGATTGGAAGCAAACCCATTCTCCCTTCTGCTCGTTGAAGCAAGCCGACGCTGCTATGATCCACCTTCTCGGTAGTGTAGATGCCCGCCATATTGTGCTGACCTACCCGAGTTCAGGAATCCTTTCGCCTCAGCGGATCCATGAATTACTCGGTTCACGGCATGCTCCCGTGCGGGTAATTCCTTTGGCCAAAAGAAACCAAGGTGGCCGGCAGCCTGTGAGCGGGGTGAAAAGTACAATCGAGCAGGTGTTCATCACAGGAAAATCCCCATCGGTTGTGCTTATGGTCGAGGACAGCATGGAGAAACTTCCCCATATCGCGCGATTGCAGGACCTCACCTGTGCGGTTTTCCGTCCTTCCTTGGACCAAGGACCCCTGAAGTTCCTTGGAGGAGTCCTGCTGGAAGAACTTCCACCAGCCCATGAGCTTCTTGCATACGATGTGGATACGCTGGCATCCTTGGTCCAAAAGGTACAGTCAGCCCAATGCGGCACGCTTGAGGACTCTTTGGACGTCTTGGTGGACGCCTTGGATGGAAAAAACCCCAGCCCTATAGGGGGAAAGGGGCGGGTTCGTCTCGAAAAGCGGATTCTTTCTCTCCTCCGGCGCAGTTGCGATGCCAGTCACCACGAGCAGTTCGATGCTCTGTTCATGCGGGTGTGTGCCAAAGTGCAAGGCAATCCTCGGATGCTTGCTCTCGGTCGGCATCTGGATGCTCTTGGAGAGGCAGCGGACCATCGTATCGGTGATGCGACAAGTTGATGCGCCATACTGGTTGTCCTCAACTTTATCTGGTATGCTTAGGAAAACGATAGAGGGAGGGGTGGATGGTGAAGCTGCGTAAAGTGATGCTTTTGCTTGCCCTGCTGGGACTTTCGGTTCCACAGGTCTACGCGTATGCTGAATCATTCCAAAATCTACGCTCACGCTCCATGGGGTCTACAGGTATAGCGCTCTCCCATACCTTCGATTCATTTTATGTGAATCCCGCCAGCCTGTTCTTCCAAGAGGAAGGTCTTTTTGTCGTACATGGTTCTTATGCGGACTCCGTGGTGCCCGCGGCATATGTATCGGCCGATCCTCTACCTTTGATCCAATCACCGGAGAACTCCATCTCCGCGCTGTTCAGCAGCCGTTTTCTTGCGCTCTCCATTGGTCTTGATTTCATACTCGCCAACCGAGAGCCACATGTCGGTTACGTGCAGTATGATGCCTTGAATCTATCAAAGCTGCAATTGAACCTAGCATATGGATGGGGAAACCTTGCAGTGGGATTCTCCGCACGCGGGGGGAATGTGCTCAAGCGACCATCGATCAACATCAGCCAGGATTCTCCGATAACCGATTACCTCAAGAACACCTATCTGGAACGGTACCATGTGTCGGATGGACAATTTTTCACCACCAGCGCCGGGCTGCTGGTCTCGTATCAATGGGTTTCGATCGGTGTGGTGTCGCAATCCCTTTTTGAAATGGACTACCAAACCAATGAACTCGTCCTTGAGGCGTCCACTGTGCTGGATACCCTGGGAATCGGAATGGCGGTGAGCACCCCATTGTACGATAGGAACAATGAGCTGAATCTGTTCGCATTGAGTGCTGCTTTCGATATCGCCAATATTGGAGATGACCTGCTTAGGAGTCTACGGCTGGGGATGGAGTTCAAGATCCAGCTTTCTCCTGATTATTCCGTAGAGGTTAGGTTGGGATACCGGGAGCGTCGGTCGTCATTGTCATCGATTCTCGTATTGGATGGCGATGAAGGATGTACTACCTATGGTCTCGGGGTGAGATTGGATAAATTCGAGCTGCAGGCTGTGCTTGAACTTCCTCTTGTATTCTATGTGGGCACTATCCTCGAGCCACAGGACGCATATGCAGTCAAACTGGGAATCTCAATGGTTCTTTAGGCTTTAAGCTTGACAATCTTTTTCTTGCTCACTATAGTCATACCGTACTGAACAATCACTGCAAGGAGTTATTCATGGCAAAAGCACATAGAGGCGCCGGCATCCGAGACCAGAAGGCACGTGGTCGTGGAGATTGCCCCGTCTGTAAAAGAACCGCCATTAAGGTTATGTACGAAAATCTAGTCGAAGGCGCCAAAAAGATGGTCTGCAAGCAATGCAATGCGACTATTAAAAACGCGAAATAGATTTATCGCTACGCCGCGGTGAAAAGGCTGTCTCTTGGACAGTCTTTTTTTATCCGGCTGTGTAGGAGAACCCGATGGGTTTCGCTCCCTTGGTAAAGAACAGAAGTCTCTATTTCCTCGGTATCAAGGGGTCTGGGATGGCTTCCCTCGCGGTGCTTGCAAAACGTGCAGGTGCCCGTGTAGCTGGATGTGATTCTTCAGAAGTGTTTCCAACCGATACTCAGCTCTCGCAAGCAGGCATCGCTTGGCAGACCTGGGCTGAGGCGAGTCTCCCGTCCGATATCGATTATGTGGTCTATTCATCTGCCTATGCACCTGATTCCCAACCTTTGCTTCGTGAGGCGGTGGATGCTGGCAAGCCTATTTACAGCTACCCTGCGTTTCTCGGGCTGATCTCACGGAATGCCGAATGCTACGGTGTCGCGGGTACCCATGGAAAGACCACCAGCGTTGGCTGCGCTAGCTTTATCCTGGAGCCGACAGGTCTTCCCTTGTTCTCCCTCTATGGCTCCTTCTTGCAGAATCATGCGCCTCAACAGGGTTTACCTAGCGATGAGGTCGGCATACTTGAGGCATGTGAATATCAGGATCATTTCCTCTTGTACAATCTGAAAGGGTTGCTCGTCACCAATATCGAATTTGACCATCCCGATTATTTCCCTGACATAGAAGCGGTGTATGTCTCGTTTCAAAAGCTGGTGGCCAAGCTTCCCCCGCATGGATTCCTTATCTGCGGGACGGATAGCGAAAAAAGCAAAGCCTTGGCCGTCTGGACGGGCACTGCAAGGCCAGATCTGCTCGTGGTCACGTATGGCACGGGCCGTGGGAATCATTTCCGTCTGCACGATCTCGAGCAAGCCGTAGGAGAAAGCACTTTTCGGGTCGATCCTTTGGAAGGGTATTTCTCAAGCAGGCTCGCGGGTGGACCTTTGTGCTTGGACATTCTGGGAGCATCCATCCTCTCAGCTTGCATTGTGCTTAGCCAGGTGGATGCATTGGATTTGAATACGTTGGAATCCGACCCAGTCCTTCCGGCACTTTTACATCAAGGTTCCCATTTTACCGGCTGCACGGGAAGGATGGAGATTCTAGGCGAGGAGTCTGGTGTTTTGTTCGTGGATGACTACGCCCATCACCCCACCGAGATCGCCGTTACCATGGAGAGTGCGCGGAACCGATTCCCAGGACGGCGGCTGGTGGTGGTGTTCTGTCCGCATACCCGCTCCCGGACTGAGTCTTTGTTCGATGGTTTTGTCAACACGCTTTCACTTGCCGAGGTCTTGGTCGTGCAGGAAGTCTATGCCTCCGCGCGGAAGGATGGGCAGTCCGATACACTGCCGTCGATTTCCGAACGGCTTGCAGTGGAAGCTGGCGGGTTGTTCGCACCCGATGAGAAAACGGTGCTGTCAATTCTCCGGGAAGTGTTGCAAGAGAATGATTTGTGCATTACGATGGGTGCGGGCAATAATCGAGGTTTGTCGGCCATCGCGGCGAGCCAAAGAAGGAGCGATGCATGCTGAGTATGACCGGCTACGGGTACGCTGAACGACTGACACCCAACTTTCTCATGACTATTGAGGTGAAGTCGTACAACAACCGCTATCTCGATATCAATCATAATATTCCGTTTTTTCTTTCGCGCTTCGAGATTGCGATTGACAATATGATCAAGGAAACCACCACCCGGGGGCATGTCGACGTGAATATCAGGGTGCGGCAACTATCCAGCGATATCGAGCTGCATATCGATGAAGATGCTGTTCGCCGGTATGGAGAGGCTTTTAAGAAAATCCTATCCTTGGCCGCAATTGCAAAGCAACCGGAACTGAAGGATTATCTTGCGGTAGAAGGGGTCATAACAAACCTGAAGGACACAGATGCGAACCGTTACGAACAGACTCTCATGGAGCTGCTTGCCCAGGCCTTGATGGATTTCTCAACCTCGAAACTTCGGGAAGGCGAAGCGACGCGGAAGGACCTTATCCGGCTGGGGAATGAACTCAAAGGAGCACTGGACACGGTGAGGACCTACGCTGCTTCCCTGGAATCACGTCTGAAGGAGAATCTGATCAATAGGTTCGAGGAGATGCTTGGAGCAAAGGGGTATGATGAGAACCGTTTTCTGCAGGAAGTCGCCATTCTCTTGACCAAGTATTCAATCAACGAGGAGCTTATGCGGCTTGACACCCATATCTGTGAATATCAGAAGCTGCTTGGACAGAAGGACGCGGTTGGTAAACGGCTCGACTTCCTTTCTCAGGAGATGAACCGGGAGATCAATACCATCGGAAGCAAGAGTGTCATCGTGGAAGTGAACCAGCAGGTTGTCACCATGAAGGATAGTCTCGAGAATATCCGGGAACAGCTCCGTAATATCGAATAAGCTAGGAGTGCTGCATGAGAATCGCCATTTCGGGGAAGAGTGGTTGTGGCAACACCACAGTTAGCACAATGGTAGCAGAGGCGCTTGGGTACCCTTTGATAAATTTCACCTTTCGCAATCTCGCGAAGGAGAAGGGTGTTGATTTTTGGGATTTCTGCCGGATGGCGGAACAGGATGACTCCATAGACCGGGAGCTCGATGCCCGGCAGGTGGCGATGGCTTTGGCACAGCAGGATTGCGTGCTTGGGTCACGTCTGGCTATCTGGGTATTGAAGGAAGCAGACTTAAAGGTGTACCTCACCGCTACTTCAGAAGTCAGGGCCCGGCGCATCCAAGCCCGAGAAGGGGGGTCGCTTGCGCAAAAGCTCGAGGAGACTATTCGGCGTGATGCCCAGGACAGCGCCCGTTATATGCGGATCTATGGAATAGACAACAGTGATACCAGCGCTGCCCATCTTGTGATAGATACCGATGGAAAAACACCTGAGGAAATCTGCGGGATAATTTCCGCGCGCGCTAGGCCGGCACGTTGAAGGTTTTGGGTTCCATATCCAACGCTACTTCGATGCTTTCCTGATATGGTCCAAGGTGCTTCTCGCTCCCATCGCAAGAAAGCTGATATCATCGCCGCATGAGATGAAATCCACTCCCGTGGCCAACCACATGCTGATTGCCTGCCGGTCTCCTGGTCCGATGGACACGCCACAGGGCTTACCCGCCACTTTACAACGGGCAATAGTGGTTGCGCACAGTTTTAACACTTCAGGATGGGTTGGGGCCCCTAAAAGACCGATGGATGCGGACAGGTCGTTTGGTCCGATGATCACTGCATCCAAACCCTCGACCGCCAGGATCGCATCGATATCAGCCACAGCATCCTTATGCTCGATCTGCACGATCCGCAGGCACGAGGCTTCAGCCTCGGCAAGGTAGGTTTCGGTGGGAATCGCTCCATAGCGGCAAGCTCTGCGGGGCCCAAAGCCACGGATTCCCTTCGGAGGATACAGGCAGGCGGCAATCGCATCCCGAGCCTGTATGGCGCTGCAAACCATCGGGATGATGATGCCATCGGGTCCCATTTCCAGAATTGGTTTTATGACCGCGGCATCGTTGGTCACCACCCGCACAATCGCTGCGGCGCCGCCGGCGTTCGCAGCCACGATGTGGGACAGAATCCGTTCCTTATCAAAGGGTCCATGCTCGGCATCGATCCAGATGAAATCGTAGCCGTGGCAGGCCATGGCTTCCGAGAGCGAGGGATCTGTGAGAAACACATGGCCACCTACGGCCAGCGGGCCCTTGTGGAACCTCTCGAGCAATGCTTTAGCTTTATCCATACACCCCTCTATATGTTCAACCCAAGCTCAGCACGCAAGGCATCTTCCATCCTGATCAGACTATCCACCTCATGGATGGCATTTTCATTCAGGATACTGGGATCTTTGGAACGGGTGTAGGTGGTCATTGGAACACCAACCGCGTTCATGTGGTACTTGGCATTCACCGGATAAGCACGGGCCTCGGTGACAGCGGCCACGGTGAGGAAATCCGATACCTTGCGGGCCAGCTCGGGCTGGCTCTTGAAATTGGAATACATCCATTTGTAGATATCGATATGGAAATTTGCCATCACTCCATTATACCCATCGGCTCCAAGAATCAACGAATCGAGAAGCGTGGAGGTATTGGCATTGAATAATGAAAGGCCGGTGCCGGCGATAGCCCTGATGCGCTCCTTCAGGATGGAGATTGAGCAGCTTACATCTTTTAAAAACACCAGCTTTCCCGTCCTTGCACAATCCGCGAGGAATTCTGTGGTGAGAAGACGCAGATACGGATACGGGCATTCGTACAGTCCGAAAGTGACGTGAGGAAGTTCGGTGAAGATCCTATCGGCGCGCTGGTTGAACAATTCCTCACCCTCATGCCTGGCCGCGAGCCGGTTGCTCACCAGCACGACGGCGTCGACACCGGTCTCAGCCATCCGGCCAAGCTCGTCAATCTGTTGGGAAGGATCATCCGCGGTATGGCCGCTCGCGATTACTTTCACTCTTCCGGCGACCTCGTCCTTCACTGCCAGCGCGATGTCCAGTTTCTCTTGCTCCTGCAGAAAGAACATCTCACTTGATTGGCAGACTGCGAATATCCCATCGCACCCATGGTCGATATACCAGCGGGTGATGTGCCGGACCGCCGGAAAGTCTACTTTTCCATCAGCTGTGAATGGTGTGATCATGGTCGGCCAGCAGCCGCTATACGATTTTTGCATTATTTTACCCATCCTTAACGAATCATCCCCATTGCGCGGGGAAGGAACAATACTGTATCAGGAATATAAGTGATGATGATCAATACGAGAATCATCGCCACGATAGGCCAGAGGATCTCTTTCATGATGTTTTTAAGAGGTGTCCCGGAGATACCCGCGGTGATGAACAATAGCATCCCGAAGGGTGGGGTGGATAGCCCTACCATCATGTTGAAGGTGACCACAAGGCCAAAATGAATCATGTCGATCCCTAACGCGGCAGCGACAGGAATCAGGATCGGGACGAAAATGAGTTGGATGGTGGAGGTGTCGATGAACATCCCGAGGATGAGTATGACGATATTCACTAAAAACAGGAAGAACCATTTGCTTTCCGAAATTCCCATGATCCAGGTACCGAGAGAGTTGGCGACTTGCTCACGCGCCACAATATAGGAAATGATCGAAGCGGCGCCAATCATGATGCTTGTGGCTCCGATATCCCTGATGGTATCCTGGAGGACTCTCAACAGGTCCTGGAAGCTGAAAGCTTTGTAGGCGAACACTGCGATGATCAAGGCATAGAGCCCGGCGATGGCTCCGGCTTCCGTGGGAGTCATCACTCCCGTATAGATTCCCATCAACAGGATGATCGGGGTGAGCAAGGCTGGAATGGCCTGGATGGTGAACACTATGAATGCGCGCAGGGCTATCTTTTCGCCCCGTGGATATTTACGTTTATGAGAGATGAAGAAGATGTAGATCATCAGGGCAATAGCGAGGAGCACTCCAGGAATCATCCCTCCTAAGAACAAGGCTCCAACCGAAGTCCCCGATAGCATCGCATAGATAACCAAGGGGATGCTGGGAGGGAAGATGGGCCCGATAGTCGCTGAAGCCGCGGTGATGGCGCAGGAGAAGGCTGGGTCGAAACCAGATTCATTCATCGCCTCGATCTCGATTTTCCCCAAGCCTGCCGCATCCGCGATGGCAGAGCCGGTCATACCGGCGAAGATGAGCGATGCCAAGACGTTCACATGCCCAAGAGCCCCGCGCATGCCGCCGACTAGGCCATTGGCAAAGCGGAAGATCATGTTGGTGACTTTCCCTGAGTTCATCACATTTGCGGTGAAGATGAACAAAGGTACGGCGATAATGACGAAATTGGTATAGTAGGTGTTCACCACCTGGTTGATCACCAGGCTGAGGTCTCCGCCCTTCACCAGGAAATAACTGACCGCCGCGGCGATCATGCCGAGGGCGATCGGCATCCTGAGAATAAAGATAAGCACGAAGATGATTACCGCAACGGTTAAAGCCAGACTCATTTCACCACCTCCATGGACATCTTATGGTCCTTGCTGTCCTCGAGTTTTCCTGAAAGGACCTTCACGTCCTCAAGGATATCCACGATTGAGTAGACGATGATCGCGCAGACAAAATACACGAACGGCAGGAAGATGTAGGTGTAGCTGACACGGAGGACACCGGTTTTTTGGAAAGAGACGAAGAATGAGTATTTATACGATGGTATGATGAGAAATAGAAAGGTTGCCGCGATGAGTAGGTTTCCAATCATCCTGAACAAAGCAGCGTTTCTTGGTTTCAATTTATCATAGATCATGGTGAATTTGACATGGGAGCGTTTTCGCATGGTGTAGCAGGCTCCAAAGAGCACGGTCCACACAAAAGCGACCACGATGACTTCCTGAGACCAGGTGAGGGGGTGGTTCACCACGTACCGGAAGAACACCTGTAGGATGAAGGTGAGGAACATGATGAGAAAGGTGACTATCGGTACTATGACCTCGAAGACTTGCCTAACCGCGAGCAGGATCTTTTTCATACTGGTATCCTCTGGCTGATGTGTTGGATAGCGGGAGCACAAGGGGAATGCCGGTCTCCCGGCATTCCCTCAAACGGTGGTAGAACTACTTTTTGGCAGCAGCCTGGACTTTCTCGAACATGGCGAGGTCCCAAGTCTTGGCAAAATTGGACTTGAGGTACAGGTCGAGCACGTGGGTGCTGAAGGCATTGATATCGGCTTCATACACTTTCAAACCGGCGCTTCTGAAGAACGCCACCAGTTCAGCCTCGGCCTTCAGGTTGGTTTCGTCACAGTATTTGATACCTGCGGCGATACCTTCCATCACCCATGCTTGCTGCTGTGCGCTGAGGGACTGCCATCTGGCCTCGTTGATGGTCGGCCATACGCTGTCGACTAAGTGGTTGGTGAGGGTGATGGACTTGGTTACTTCAAAGAACTTCGCGTTCTTGGTGCTGGGAAGGGGATTGTCCTGACCATCCACGGTCTTGGTCTGCAGCGCCATGTAGAGCTCGCTGAAGGAGATCGGGGTGGGATTGGCTCCGAGGGCCTTTCCAAGGAACAGCCAGGCTTCTGAGTTGGGCATGCGGAGGTTGACACCCTTGAGGTCCGCGGGGGTCTTGATCCATTTGTCCTCAACCAGGTTCAACTGGCGTGTGCCGAGGTATTCAGCACCGAGGGGGCGGATACCTTGTTCTTTAGCGATGCGCTCGAACACTTCTTTTCCTACCGGCCCGTTCAGCACGGAGGTCATGTGGTCGTAGCTTTTGAAGATGTAACCTGCGGTGAACATGGAGACCCATGGGGAGCCATCGGTGAGCCATGAGGCCGAGGTGCAGGTGATGTCAGCCTGGCCGGATTTTACCGCCGAGACTTCCTGCTCTTGCTTGAACAGCGAGGCAGAATCATAGGTGAGCACCTTGATGTTTCCAGCGGAAACGCGTTCTACGGTCTCCTTGAAGACTCTCATGGCACCAGCGTGTGCATCTGTGGGAACCGCTGTCATCGTATATACGAGTTCCACTGGTTTCCCCACCACTTGTTCAGTGGCTCCAGCCGCGAATGCGAGACCGCTGACGATCAAGGCCAATACGAGCAATACTGTGAGTTTTCTCATTTTCCTCTCCTCCTCTTGGGATTGTTTATTTCGATCCGACGCATCCGAAGTCTGCGTCGGAGGAATACAAATTTGTCTCATCCACCTGTGGTTTCTGCAGGTTCTGCCGTGAATCGAACACACTGACATTCTCGCGGGATACCTTCAGATGGTCCCTCATGGCTTCCTCGGCTTGATCGGGGTCGCCACTGGCGATGGCTCTTATCACCCGCGCGTGACGGATGAGGCCATCATCTATACCTCCTGGGAGCAATACGCCTTTCGCCATATAGTCCTTAAGAAGAATTGTCATGGTCTCGACAAACATGACCAGCAGTTCGTTGCGGCTGGCCTTGGCGAGGGTGATGTGGAAATCGGCATCCATCTGCACCCGCTCGTCAAGCGGTAGTTTCCGATTTTGCATGGAGGTGACTATTTTGGATAATAGCTCGATTTCCCCGGGTGTCGCGTTCTGGGCGGCCAGGCGGCTGGCCGCGACCTCCAATATGATACGCATGCCATGCAGGTCGTCATTGTCGATATTGTCCATATGGATAATGCGTCCGATAGCGCTGGAAACGGTATCGGTTCTTGGTTTTGTGATATAGGAGCCATCTCCGTTCTTTTGGATGATGAGTCCGCGTTCCTTAAGGAGCTTGAGCGCTTCACGGATGACCGTGCGGCTCACTGAGAATTGTGTGGCCAAGGCCTGCTCGGAGGGAAGTTTTTTAGCGAGATCAAGGGTAGGGTCAAGAATCAACTCTTCCAGATGATTGGCGACTTGTTCATAGAGGTTGGTTTTATTCACAGCGAAACTGATTTTTTTCATGAATCCAGCTCTCCATGCCCAAAAATCTATTGAGCAGTATACCTATCATACAGGTTCCATTTCAGCTTCTCATGGTTCTGGCGATTCGTCAAGAAAAAAATACTACTGTCTCGCTACCACTGTCTTGCTAACGTTCCGTCATTGGTTCCCTCCTGGGGTATTTCGGGGTGGCGCCATCTGGGTCCATCGAATTTTGTGGTTTCATGTATTGACAAATTGGATTTCAGTGGTAGTATTTTAAATAAAGGAATACCATTCTATAATGTAGAATGTATTTTTAAAAAGGAGAGTATCATGAAACGTATCCTATGTATCGCAGTCACTCTGCTGTTGGTTGGGGCTTCGGTTTTCGCCGCTGGGGTGAGTGAGACTTCCGCTCAGCAGATGGTCACACTTGAATTCTCCAGCAATGCCGCGGTCGGTACTCCGCACCAGATGGGACAGGTGAAGTTCGCTGAGGAAGTGGCTCGTCTCAGCAATGGCACTCTGACAATCAAGAATTATAGCGCAGGCGAGCTTTACACACAGGAAGCTGAGATCACCGCGATAAGGCGAGGAACCTTGGCTATGACCTTCCTAGGTCCAGAATGGTTTGCAGAGATTGTTCCGTTCATGGAGATGTTTGCAACTCCATTCTTTTTCCAATCACCTGAGCATTTGTACAAGACCATGAATGGTGAAATCGGAACTGAGGTGAACAACAGGATTGTCGCCGCCACAGGAGTCCGTCCAATCTCCACTTGGTTGATGGGTGGTAACAGAGAGCTGTTGCTGAGAAACATCAAAAGGGAAGTGAAGACACCTCAGGATCTGAAGGGAGTGCTGCTGCGGATGGCCAACACCCCGTCATGGATCCGGATGGGAGAGGCCTTGGGCGCAGCTCCTACCCCGATGGCGATAAACGAGGTCTACCTCGCCCTGCAGACCGGTGCGGTCGATGCCGTAGAGGGTCCTTTGACTGCGATTACCGCGCGCAAGTGGTATGAGGTTGCCTCAACGCTCGTTCTCACGGGGCATTACCTAACCCCGATCATGTTATGCATCAATGAGAAAACTTGGACCGGATTGTCGCCAGCTCATCAGAAGGTGCTTATGGATGCCGCGGTGTCGACTCAGAAATATGTCGATGAAGTGGTGGTGTCATCCACTGTTAAATCTCTGAATGAGATCAAGGCCGCTGGAGTCAAGGTTGTTGAGGTGGACCAGACTGTATGGCAGGATGCTGCCCTTAAGTACTATGAAGACAAAGGCTTGACAAAGAATTATGATTGGGCGCTTTTAAAGCGGATCCAAGCGATGGCTAAATAATCATTCATGAACGCAGAGGGAGGGAGGCGTTCAACGCCGCCCTCCTGCGATTCTGATGTCTGAAAGCTGTGTAGGCCGGATTCATGGAGAGGGCTATGAGAAAAGTTTTAAAATTGATTCTGGATATTCTGGACTTGTATATACCGACTCTAACTTTCATCATCATGTTTGTTGCTTTCATCATCCAGGTCGTCTTCAGGTATGTGCCAGTGCTTCGACCCTTGCCTTGGGCCTATGATGTGACCGCTTTTGGTTTTGTATGGACCACGCTTTTAGCCGCTTGCCACATGAGGCGGATCGATAAGCATATCACCTTCGACATGTTCTATGCCGCAAGGACGGAGAAATCAAAAACCATCATGAGGATTGTCGCCAATGGCATCGTTGCATTCACCTGTGCGGTATCGTTTTTACCCACTTTGTCCTATCTTGTTTTCATCAATGGTGATAAAAGCCCGGTGCTGAGAATTCCAATGAGCCTTGGGTACGGACCAATTTTGGTTTTCATAGTGTTGATCGGCTGTTATTCCTTGTACGATTTCCTCGTGGATCTATATTCAATCCTGTTCAAGCGGAAAATCAACACACAATCACCCCCCTTGGTGTAAGAGGAGCCTCAGATGAACCTTCCACTCATTGTATTTTTGTTGGTCTTGGTCCTCACCTTCATTATTAGGATACCGATTCCCATCGGCTTTTTCGTATCGACGGTTCTGTATCTGCTTTTAGCGGGAATCGATGTATCGATAGCCTCCGAGAATATCGTCACCAATCTGTATTCCAGCTATATCGTCATCGCGGTTCCCTTGTTCATCTTCACCGCGAATATCATGAACAGCGGAACGGTGACAGAGAAAGTCTTCCGTTTCGCTTCAGGCTTGGTTGGCGGAGTGCGGGGAAGTCTTGCCCAGGTCAATATTCTCGCCTCACTCATTTTCTCAGGTATGTCGGGATCCGCGCTCGCCGATGCATCTGGTCTAGGCCTGATGGAATTGAAGGCAATGCGTGAAGAAGGATATGAGGATGGTTTTACGACAGCTATCACTGCCGCTTCATCGACCATCGGCCCGATATTTCCACCTAGCATCCCCATGGTTTTCTATTCGATGCTCTCAGGTGCATCGGTGGGTATGTTGTTTCTCGGGGGAATGGTGCCAGGAATCTTCATGGCCTTGGCGCTCATGATCTATGTGGCGGCTATCGCGAAGCGCAGAAATTTTCCACGGAGCGCCAAATTCACTATCCGTCAATTCGTAGCGTTCACTTGGAGCGCAGCAGCTGCGCTCATCACACCCGTGATCCTGCTTGGGGGCATCTATACGGGGGTTTTCACACCAACGGAAGCTGGGGCAATCGCTGCGTTGTATTCTCTTGCAGTATCATTCTTCATCTATAAAACCATAGGATTGAAAGAACTGCTGCATATCCTTTTGGATACGGTAAAGTCAACAGGCACCCTTTCCATCATCGTAGGGACCTCTTTCGGAATATCCTTTGTGCTTTCTCGTGAGGGAATTCCCCTTTTGGCAGCCCAATTCATATTGAATTTTACACAAAACAAATTCATTTTCCTGTTTTTTGTAAATGTGATTTTCCTTGTTCTTGGCATGTTCATGAATGTCACAACAATACAACTGGTGTTCATCCCGATTATTCTACCAATGTTGGCTTCATTCAACATCGACCTAGTCCATTTTGGCGTATTCATCACCTTGAATATCATGATCGGGCTCACCACACCTCCGTATGGGGGCTTGCTGTTTGTAGTCAACGGTATTTCCGGCTGTCCGATGCAGGAGACTATCAAAGAACTGATTCCCATGCAAGTGGTCTTGATAATCGTTCTATTCATGATGACATACATACCAGGCATCGTTCTGTGGTTGCCTCGGTTGTTTGGTTATGGCGGATGAGCAGGTTCCGAATATTGCAGATCGAATGTCGTTCTTGTAGTATGATACGTCGAGGTGAAAAATGATTGGTTCGGTTTTGAAAGCACTTGAGATCATGGAACTTTTTAGTTCAGATCATCCTACATTATCGCTTAATGAAATAAGCCAATTGCTTGGATATCCAAAGACAACCATCTATACAATTTTGAACACGCTTGAATCGAAGGGGTACGTGGAAAGAGGAAAGGGCGGTGTGTATTCCTTGGGAACCGCGATAATAACCATGACGCAGGCTGTCCGCGTGAATGTCGAGCTTCGGGACCGAGCGGCCCCGCTTTTACGCGAGCTGGGTGATTTCTGCAACGAGACCGTTTACCTAACTGTATTGGATGGCTATCATTGCTTGTACATCTATGCAATCGAATCCTCAAGCAGGCTGATGGCTAGAACCACGGTTGGGATGAAACTGCCGATGTACTGCAGCGCTGTAGGCAAGGCCATACTCGCATTCCTTCCAAAACCCAAAGTGCATGAGATTCTTGAACATACGGGCATGAAAGCGATCACACCCCATACGATTGTGTCCGAAGAGAAACTATTTAAAGAGTTGGAAAAAATCAAGAAAATCGGTCTGGCGGTGGATAATCAAGAGGCGAAGATGAATATGTTCTGCCTAGGCTCTCCCATATTCGATGAAAAGGGCAACGTGTTCGCCTCCTGCAGTATCTCAACGCGCGATCCTTATATCCTCAATGAGAAATTCCAGGAGTATTCTTCAGGAATCCTGTACACTGCGCAGGAAATCTCAAGACGCATGGGATTCATTCCTAAGGCAGAGACCTTGTTCTGGCATGGCATGGAGAACCCCTTGCGCATAAAACTTGCGAATTGATTCCCCAACGAAGTGAGAGGATGGAACCATCTGGTAAAAAATTGAATAAGGAGGTTCACATATGGCATCCAAGCCAAACATACTGTTCATTCTTCCCGACCAACAACGCCCGGATTCCCTTGGCTGCTACGGCAGTGAGGTTGCGATCACCCCTACCTTGGATTGGCTAGCGGAAACTGGAGTCAGGTTTGACAATTGCTATGTGCAGAATCCACTTTGCTGTCCCAGCCGGTATAGTGTTCTCACAGGACGGTACCCGCACACACATGGCGTCCGAGCCAATTGGTACGCTCCTAGGGTGAACGAGGTGAGTTTTGCCCATCAATTGGGGCGGGTCGGCTATAATACAGCGGCTATTGGGAAAATGCATCTGACACCTTGGCAGGATAATTTTGGGTTTGATGGAAGGATTATCGCCGAAGCCAAATTCCATGCGGACTGCCCGGATGATTATGCAAGATTCCTGAATAAACATGGATATTCCCGCAAGACATTGTATGATGAGAATTCAACCGAGTATAAAAGACGGTTGTCCTGCCTTACCTCGATCCTTCCCCAGGAACTGCACATCGATAGTTTTGTAGGGCAGAGCATCTGTGAATACCTCAATACCATCGAGGGCCCCTTTTGCGCCTTCGCTTCCTTTCTAAGCCCGCATAATCCGTACGATCCGCCTAAGCCTTACGACGGATTGTTCAAGAATACCCCCATGCCACCAAAGAACATGGGCAAGGATGAAATCAATCAGAAACCTCGCGAAGCCTATGATTATCTGAACAACCGACTTAAGTGGGGTGTGAAGTCTGATGAGATCACCGAAGAGCAACGCTTGGATATGTGGCGGAATTACTACGCTCTCAATACCCTCATCGACGACTGGATGGCGAAGATAATCCAAGTGCTCAAGCAAAGGGGATTATACGAAAACACCATCATTATATATTCTTCGGATCATGGGGATCTTCTCGGAGACCATGGGTTGTACTACAAACAGTGTTTCTATGAGCAGAGCGTACGGGTTCCCCTGATCATCCATGCTCCTGGGTTTTTCAAGCCGCAGCAGGTTGATGAGAAAGTCGAGCTGATGGATATATATTCAACTATCTGTGAGCTTGGTGGTGCGCAACAAGGATTTGGCGCACAGTCCACCAGCCTGGTTCCCATTTTAAAGCAATTGGAGCACCCCATTCGGGAAGCGGTGTTCAGTGAGAATTATTTTGGACGCATGGTCAGGTGGATGGATTGGAAAATGGTGTATTATCCTGGCAAGCCTTACGGGGAATTATACAATCTGGTGGACGATCCCCAGGAGCAAGTGAATCTATGGACTTCGATGGAAGGATCGTTCGAGAAAAGGTATATGAAAGACCTCCTGCTTGAGTGGGCCTTCGCCACTGAGGATAGGATGCCCCTGCCTGTACGTCCTGACCACCAGGATTATACTCCCATCCAGTATCTTCTTCACAATGGAGGCACAAGGGAGAGTGATATCCAACCGTGGCATCTCCCGAAGATGAGCGGCTTCTATCAGAATTACACTTTTTCAATCGATGGACGGACCAGATGATACCTACACCCGGCGAGGAGATGATCTCCGATATCCATGCGGCCTTGGAGAATCGGCAGGCTTCGCGGTTACCTCTGCTTTTCTGGCGACCTCAGAATACAGGGATACCTGGTGATACATATGATCTGAAAGAGCAATTCTATAGCAAGGAACGCATGTTGCATGGTCAGTTGGAAGAAGTCCATAAGAGCGCTGCTGATAATTTTGGCGCGCCGCTATGCATCCGTCCAAATTTCGGTACGGTCTTCCTGCCTGCGTGCCTAGGGCTTGAGTATCAGGTTTTCAACGACGCCTATCCATGGCTTACTGGACATTTTGCGAAAAACCAAGTTTCTCAGGTGGATCTTGGCGTTCTTATCAATAGTCCCATGATGCAGCAGGCGCTGGAATTCATCCAATGGTTTCGCATGCATGTTCCACCTGAGGTCCATGTCTATATGCCGGATACCCAAGGGCCGTTCGATCTCGCCCATCTCGTGTACGGCGACCAGCTGTTCCTCGATATGTATGACGATCCATCCTTCGTGCATGAGCTTCTTGGATTGTGCACTGATCTCTATATCGATGCCACCAGGATTCTGAAGAAGGCGTTAGGTGAACCACTCGGATCCTGCTATCATGGACATGCCCTGATCCAAGGTATCCATCTGGCCAACGGAGGCATCCGGATCTCTGAGGATACCGCAACCCTTATTTCTCCAGAGCACATCGATGAGTTTGTCATTCCCTATGATAAGCGTGCTTTGGATGAGTTTGGCGGTGGATTCATACATTATTGTGGGAAAAACGATCACCTGCTTGATGCGTATCTCGCTCTCGATGGCGTGCGGGCCATCAATTTCGGCAATCCAGAGATGCACGATTTCCTGAGTACCATGAAAAAATTCCGTGCGGCTGGGGTGTGTTGTTTTGGCAAATGGCCGGTCTTTCCTCAGGAATGCCCGCAAGCGTATTTCAGGCGGATAGGTAGCGTCACCGAGGGGGGCCGACGGGGATTGATCCTGCATCTCGACAGCACCTCTTTTCCTGGCACCACGCCGCAGGAACTTTACGAGCTCAGCGCATCGATTCCCGAGGAGTATCCACTATGACCAGTAAAGAACGGTTCCTCACTGCGATAGCCAACGGCGTGCCCGACCGCGTTCCCACGCTTCCTAAGATGTATGTGGATCTCGCCGCGCGTTTGACTGGACGCGACCTGGTCTCTATACTGAGTAACCCACTCGATGCTTTGTTGACCTTAGTGGAAGCTGGCCGATTGGCGCAAGCCGATGCGGTGCGGTTGTTCCATCTGCCTGCAAGAACATTCGTGAAAACCGGCGTCCAGGTGCTGGAACTTGATGCAGCGGGGGAGCCGCTTGGTTTTGTCGATATGGAAGGTGGCTTGATGACCTGCTTGACCAACCCTTCCAACTTCAACCTAGCTGACCAACGGCATATTGCGTTCAACCATTTCTACACTGCTGCCGCTCCGTTCATTAGAGACTTGGATGACGTCGGCCGGATGGTGGTTCCAGAGGTGGGGTTTTATCACGAATACGGATGTTTACAACGGCAAAACGTTGCGATGCAGGCTGCTGATGCTGCTGACCTCGCGGTGGTCGGCGACTGCGATACCGCCACCATGGCGTTTTTAGTGACCATGCGTGGCATGAACAATGCCATGCTGGATTTGTATGATCAACCTCAGTTAGCCCACGCGATCATGGACAAAGGGGTGCTCATCGCTGCGCAGAGGGGTATGTTCCATATTGATGCTGGCGTCCGCGTGTTGCGGATAAACGATTCGGTAGGTAACATGTCGGTTATCTCCCCTCAGCATTGGCGTGAATTTGTCTTTTCCAGGCTCAAAGACCTCTGCACACAATTACATGCATATTGCCCTGAAGTAAAGCTGTACTGTCATATCTGCGGAAACATCCTCCCTATCGTGGACGACCTTGTAGCGACCGGACTGGACTGTATCGCTCCTCTTGACCCCTTAGGAGGATTCCGTCCGAGCGATATCCGCGCCCGGGTAGGGAACTCTGTCGCTTTGATGGGAGGGGTGGACACCTTGTCCTTCATCCACAAGACTCCTGCCGAAATCGAAGACGAGGGCTTGCGTTGTATTCAAGAGGCTGGCCAGCAAGGTGGTTTTGTGCTAGGTTCGGGTTGTGTCGTCCCGCGTGCCACGCCGCTTGAGAACCTAAGGGCCTTGCGTAGGGCATGCGAAAAACATGGGGTATATGAACAGGGGTTTTTGCAAAAGGGGGATGCAGTTGAAAACTAATGCAATGGGTTATCAGCTTCGCAATCATATACCGTTGGCCGGCCCGGCTACGCGGGAACCTTGTGATGGTACCGAGGGACGTCTTCGGGTATCCATGGGCTTCACCCCCCGCTGGTATCATGACCGGCTAGGTGTCGATTTTGATCAGAAGTGGCATCTGGATCCGGAATACCGGTATTCATCGCTAGTGCGCATGAAGGAACTCCTTCATAGCAAATTTCCGACCATCCCTTATTTCACCCCACGGTATACAGCGGGAATAGAACCTACCTGCGCGACTATCTCAAGTGTGTACGGAATCCTGCTCATCCCGATGATCTACGGTGCCATTCCAATGTATTCGGTGGACGGTTGGCCCGATGCGAAGCCCATCTACACCTTCGAGGATTTGAAGAACCAACCCGAGATACATCTTGATACCAATCCCACCTTGAATCAACTTGATAGCCAGATGGACTTCATCGCGAGCCATTGGGGTGCTATCCATGGCTATCTGAATTACCAAGGCATGCTGAACATAGCGGTAAAACTCAGGGGCAGCGAGCTTTTCATTGACCTTTTGGAGGAACCAGAGGTAGTTAAGTCCTTCCTTTGGCACATAGCGGAAACTATCGAGGCGGTTTCCAAGCGAGTCCAGGAACGGCAACGTGCCTCTGGGTTTCCAGTGGATCTGCTTTCCATGAGCAATTGCACCGTAAGTATGATATCCGCAGGCCAGTATGAAGAATTCCTCTTGCCTTTGGACAAACATCTATCCACCCGGTATCCCCGATTCGGTATACATACCTGCAATTGGGTGGCGGACCGCTATCTTGATGCCATGAGGAAAATCGACAAAATGGGCTATCTGGATACAGGGGTCAAGTCTGATCTTCCGCGGATCAAGCGGATGTTCCCGGATACCCGGCGCGCGTTATTGATCACACCGGGAGAATTGGAAACCATGGATGAGAGCGAGCTGCTATCCATGGTGACAAAAATCGACCAGGAGTATGCCCCCTGTGATATCGTCCTTGCTGATCTTGAGACCACTATCACCGACGAACGGGTACGGAGCATACTGGACTTGATCGCCAGTGTGGAGGCAGGAAGGAAATGAAACCCTATCAGCCGAACATCCTGATGATCATGACCGATCAGCAACGGTACGACTCGCTAGGTTGCTATGGCACCGTATGCATCAGCACACCGAATCTCGACCAGTTGGCTTCCGAGGGGCTTTTATTCGAGAACTGCTATGTGAACAATCCAGTGTGCACACCTTCTCGTGCGAGCATATTCACCGGAAAGGAGGTTCCAGCCCATGGAGTGCAACGGTTGCATGATGTCCTGCCGGATGAAGAGACACTCTTTCCACTCCACTTGCAGCGGTTGGGCTATACCACAGCGCTCTTTGGCAAGCTGCATGTGAGCGGCCGCATCAAAGAAGAGAAGGAGAGGCATGCGCAAGATGGATTCGATATCTATGAATGGTGCATGGAAGCCTCGATCAGCCTGGACTCACCCTTCAATGGGTACTCACGCTGGCTTAAAGAACAAGATTCTGGGTTTCATGAACGGTTGAGAGCATTAGGTCGCAAGCTTACCCATACTCCTCGGGAATATCACATGACACATTGGGCAGCCGAGAGGACGATTGATTTTATCGAGCACGATAGTGGAGAAAAACCGTTTTTCTGCCTGATGAGTGTGTTCGATCCCCATAATCCGTATGATGGCTTTCCGTTGGAGTATCTCGGGCGTGTCGACCAGGCTAAGCTGCCTATGCCAAAAACCACCGGTGCCGAGTGTGGTCACACCATCCGCGCCTTAGCTCAAGAGCAGCGTGATGGATATCTCGGTCGCTCCTGTGATTTTTCAGAAGATGATTTCCGTACGATGCGCACGGGGTATTTCGCTTCGCTAGCCCTATTGGATGACGAAGTCGGGCGTGTTCTGGAAGCATTGGAGCGCAAAGGGATTGCCCAGGATACCTTAGTCATCTTCGTGAGCGATCATGGAGACATGCTTGGTGACCATGGTTTGTTGGTAAAAGGTGCGTTCTTCTACGATCCATGTGTGAAAGTACCCCTCATCCTGCGTCAACCGGGGGTTGTCCCCGCTGGAGTCCGGACAAAGGCTCTGGTGCAGCCACATGATCTAGCTGCCACTATTCTCGCTGCAGCAGGCAAGGATACGACCGAAATACAGAAACTCATGCCAAAATCCATAGATATCCGTGATGCGTTGGAACAGGGGCATGAAACCGCGGTTTGTTCGTATCGGGAGACTGGGATCGATAGACGAGGGCGGTATTTCGAGCCTCGCATCGATGCCACGATGATAACTGATGGCCACGGTAAATTGATTGTCTATCATCCCCAACCCGGCGTCGATGTGGAAAAGCAAGGGCAATGTTTCAACCTGGATAAAGACCCCATGGAAACGCATGACCTCTGGGGATCCGAAATGGTAGGCGAGGATAGGCTTACGGCAGCTTTGGATGCTTGGCTTGTTGAGGAAAAGCAAGCAAAACCTTTCAAGATTGTCTCAGTGGAACCTAGGGCGACGCAATTGGTAGATAACCGGGTGCGGTAGAACTCAGCGGAATTTACTCGGGATGAAGGAGTTGTGGCATGGGTGCTGTGCGGGAAATGGATCTCCATGGGATTGTGACAGTTTTGAATACTCCTTTCGCACTTGATGGTACACCCGATCTTGAGGGATTGGCCAGACATGTCCAGTATGCTGTATCTGCTGGAGTGAATGGTTTTCTGGTACCTGCGATGGCTTCCGAGGTGGGCTACCTCACACGGGATGAACGCAGGGCTATCGTCGCGACTGTGATCGAGGCTTGTGCGGGCAGGGTGCCGGTCATAGGTGGTGCGACAGCGCCCCGCCAGGAACGTCGGCATATTGTCGATGAGTTGCTTAGCCAGGGATGTGATGGGATATTGTCGGCGATTCCTTTCACGAACGAAGACACCTACCGCAACGAGGTACAGGAGTTGGCACGTAGCGGGGCCGATTACCTGATGATCCAGGACTGGGATGCCGCTGGATATGGTGTCCCGGTCGACCTCATCGCGATGCTGGCGAAGGAGATTCCCTCTATCCGTTGCCTTAAGGTGGAAGTGGTGCCCACAGGGGTGAAATATACTCAGGTGAAGGAGGCGACCGCAGGAAAACTGCAGGTAGCTGGGGGTTGGGCGGTGATGCATCTGATCGATGGGCTGGATAGAGGAGTGGACATGTTCATGCCAACTGGTCTGCATGAACTGTACGTTGGTATTGTGAAGCTGTACCGTGAAGGCCGGCGGGATGAAGCCATCCGTTGGTTCCGAAGGCTTCTTCCTATTCTGACTTTCTCAAATCAACACCTGGATGTGTCCATCTGCTTTTTCAAACGTTTGCTTTTCCGTCAGGGTATCTTCAAGACGGATTCGGTACGCGTATCGGTACGGTTTTGGGATGAAGCCAACCAGCGGCAAGCTGACGTTTTAATTGAGGAGGCTTTGGCCCTGACCGCAGAGATGAATATCCTGGGTCACTGTACAAAATTTGGAAAATAGCGTATGTTAATACTATTGCGTCGGATACCATCTTTTGGTAAGGAGATCAATTTTGAGCATTCCGTTAGATGTACTTATTGACAATGAGTCAAATGTGTATGAGATGACCTGTGTAGCTATCAGCCTTTCAAATGTGCTTGCGGCCCATGGAGACATCGAGATTGAGAACAACAATCAGAAAGTCGTTTCCACTGTACTGGAAAGGGTACTGATGGAACATGTCGAATATACCTCAGACGACAAAGAGTAATCCGCTTCTTTTTCTTTTTGGACCGACCGGCGTGGGAAAGACGGAACTGCTCCGTCATGTGTTTCCCCACCGGTTTTCGGTGGTGAACGCCGACTCAAAACAAGTCTACCGTTACCTTGATATCGGATCTGCCAAGCCAGATACCACTATCCTATCTGAAATCCCCCATCACCTCATCGATATCCGCGACCCGTGGGAACAGTTCACTGTGGGAGATTTTGTCACACTTGCAGATGAAGCCTGCGCGGAGATTGCCGCTCAGGGTCGGATTCCCCTGCTGTGTGGCGGTACTGCCTATTATTTCAAGCATTTCTATTTCGGTATGCCTGCTTCACCCCAGAGCGACCCAGTCATCCGTGAGCGGGTGGGAACATGGGCTCGCGAGAAAGGTCTCCCCTGGTGTTTCCAACGCTTGCAGGAATTGGACCCCGTGTCTGCAACCCGGATTCATCCTGCGGATGGCTATCGGATAACCCGCGCTCTTGAAGTGTACGAGGCAACTGGTCAGCCTCTTTCAAATTTTCCGCCTCCGGCGAAACCCCGCAACGGGATCCAACCATTGGTCCTTGGCTTGCAGCGCGACAAAGCCGAGTTGCACGAACGGATAGACACCAGGGTCACGTCAATGTTCAAAAATGGATTGGTTGCCGAGTTCGATCGGCTTCTCGCTCTTGGAGCAACAGAGAACTGGCCTGGAATGCAAGGGATTGGCTATCGTGAGTTTTTCATAGCCCGAAATACTGTGGGCATGGACTTGGATGCAGTGGCCGATCTCATCCGTCGGAACAGCCGTTTGTATGCGAAACGGCAGCTTACTTTTTTCAAGAGCATCCCCGGGGTCCATTGGTTTCACCCGGATGATGAGCAAGGTATCAAGGATATTGTGGAGAACTATTTGACCAATCCTTCGGGGATAAGTCCTCCAGAAGGTGCTTCTTGATAGGTCTCAACCAACATGGTGCCAGTTGAAGCCGAAGACACCGGCTGTATTGAGGTTATCTGATAGTATCCTTTCTTGTCAGTGAACGTGAATTCCAAAGCCCTGTCGAAAACCTCAATGGATATTCCCGTCGCACCACGGTTGCCTGCCTCCGAGAAGGTGGGATCATCTTTCACATCCTTGTCGTCCTCGTATGTAGGGCTGAAAAACCGATAGGTAGCCAGATAGCGGTTATCGCCTAGATTTTGGATTTTCACATCTGATACTCCATAGATCATCGCATACCCAGGTACTGCGGGCATCCCTTGAGCTACCCATTCATCAGCCCGCACCACGGTGTTCTTGCCTTCATACGCCAACCTGACTTTGGAATTTACAAATAGCCCGGATACCTCCATCTCAAAGGGATTCTTGAGACCTCGCACGAACGCAGCCGTCATTTTCTGAGAATCCAATAGGTTCTGTCCAATAAAAAATTCCTCGATGATCTGCGTGGGGCCCATATCCTTGGTATAAGGGGGTTTGAGTTCGTTCACGATCAAATTGACAAAGATGGATAGAACGATAATCGCCGCTATGCTCACCGAGGCCACGAGAGCACCTTTTTTACGCCAGAATACCCGACGCTGAGCCCTCTTCTCTTGTTGTTGGAGAAATTGCATTGCTTCCGGATGGCCTTCGTAGGATTTGGAGCGTGCGATACCCTCCAAAGGGTCGGACCAGGTGAAATTCTTGGTTTGCTCCAACCACCACTTAAGGTTTTCTTCACCACTATAAGCAGCTGAGGCTATAATCCTCTGGTCTTTTTCCGAGAGAGCAAGGGTATTGTCGATCCATGCAGATAGCTCTGGCTGTACCTTGGTGAAGCCAAAACTCAAAGGTAAGTGCCGCCACTGGTCTTCACGGACTGTGTCCTTTTCGAACGGAGCAAATCCGGTGCACGCCGTGTAGAGGAACTGCGTGAATTGGTGGCAAAGACCAAAAGGATACTCCACCTGAGGTTTCACCCATCTCCCATACCCTTCGATTCTATCCTGGTCGCTTACCGTCGCTGAGATGATATTGGAAAGAGAGACTGGTAATAAAAGGAAACCTCCCTCCTCTATGAAAAAAATCCTCCAGGTTTCAATGAAGCCATTGGATGGATGTGTGAATCCCGAAGGCACTTTGCACAATGCTTTGGCAAGATCCCGTAAAAGGGGGAGGGCTTGAGACCTGAGGGTGGTGAACAGGCTTGAGAAGGGGAGGACACGTAATTGCCTAAAAGAGAGGTATCGCTCTCCTCCACGGTCGATCAGATTATCCCAATACCATTGAGTGACACTATCACCTTTGACAATATAACCGCAATCGCGTTCGCCCACCATGAGGTGCCTTGGAAGCTCTCCAGCCCCTTCACCGAGATAGACAATCGTCATTGGCAGGTCTTTGATGGTAGTGTAGCTGATATCGAAAGCGTTCATGTCGACTCCTTTGAAACATACAGATACGGTTTCACCAGTTCAAGGTTTTCTTCCATCGCTTGAATCCATCCGATTCCACAACCGGAAGGCGTATTTGAACTGATGATGAATAGCGTTTTGGGATATGCCACGGTCAAGCGCTGGATCGCAGTGCTTGCTGCTCGCCGCGATGGTCCATCATGGATGTGGGCAAGCAGTGGAAGGAGAGGAACCGAAGGAAATCTGCGCAAGCAGAACGGTAGAACCAGCTCTATAGCGTATTCTTCTTGGAAGTAGCAATCGCGTCGGGCTAAATCGCCAGCCAAAAAAGTGGATAGCGCACGGGTGCCCGGGTCATCCAGTTTGATCGCGCCTCCCGGAGTTTCCCAGATAGCGCTCTCAGGACAGAAAATACTAGCGCCACCAAGGGAGTCTTCCAAGAGGCAAGGTCGATGCAGGGGAGCAAGGGCGACGATAAGCTGCGGATCAAGACCCAAGGTTGAGGAAAACGCCTGACGGAGCTTCGATAAGCAGTATCCGTAGCTCGCATGCGGGACTATCAGCGCCGCCGGGAGACCATTGAGGGCTCCCAGAGAAGGAAGATCCTCTTCCATAGCGACGGGCGCGACTAGCCTATCCAGCTCTTGTGGATCGGATGGATAGAGTATTCCTGCATGTTCAGACAGCAGACGGGTCATGCTCACCTGTAGAGAATAACCTTTGCACCCGCTTGTCGTCCATCTCGATTGAGAAATTTTTCTCTTGGGTTGGGATGACAAGGCCGGTTTTCCCGTCCTTCACCCGCCGTAGATATTTCACTTGGGTATAGTAGAGATCGGCTTTACGGGATTCCTTGGCTTTTGAATAGAGCAACGCCAAAGTCGCGGCATCAAGCAAGGTTTCCAAGGGAATGGTTTTTTTTGCAATAGACTTGATGAACACATAGCCTCCTGGGACGTCGCGGGTATGCATCCAGAAATCATTGCCTCGGGTCCACTGCCGTAGCAATTCATCATTCTCCTTTGCATTTCTACCGACGAGAATCGTATACGGGCCCGACATGAAGCGCAAACCCGGGGCTCCGGATAACGGATCCTTGCGAGTGTCGGGAAGCGGTCCTCCTCCACAAGCCTTCCGAAGAAGGTCCACATCGACAACACCCATGCTATTCGGCGTGAGAAGCGTCCCGAATCGTTCAGCCGTGAGTTCAAGTTGCTTTTTGGTGGAGACAAGTTCCTCCTGCAGGTTCTGCAGTGTTCGTTTGCCTTTTTGATATTTCTTATAGTAGGCCTCGACATTCTCGCCAGCGGTCAAGGATGGATCCAAAGCGATAAGCGCTGTGCTGCCGTTCTCCTGATAGTAATCCGGCACCTCCACCCATTCAGTTTTTGGCTTCACCAGATGCATGGACGCCCCGAGCAATTCAGCGCTGCGTTTGTACGAATCATAGCTTGAGGTATCGCTGATCCGTCGTTCAAGGGTGGCGATGGTCTGGCGTAGCTGGCCTAGTTCCTTTTCCTTGAGCGCGGTAACCTGCGCGAGCAACCGGGACAGCTCTCCCTCGGCATCTTCCGTTCTATACTCCCGCTCGATCTGTTCGTTGAAGGATGATCCTGGTATTCTTTCCCGGACCGGGAATCTGTTGTCGTCTATCGGTTCGGTCCGTGCTTGGAGCACCAAGGGGCGGTTGGACATCTCGTCCCTTGCGGGGCGGCGCAAAAGGAGGTCAAGAATGGTCATTTCTCCATCGCACACGATGATGTTCGCACCTGCTCCACTATACAATCTGAATACCAGGACCATGCTTTCGCCGTGTTGGTCAAGTTGAAGCACCACCAGCCGGTCTCCTGGATCCTGCGTGACGGAAACCACTCGGGCACCTTCCACCCTCGCGCGCATGAACTGTATGAACCGCTGCAATCTGACGGTCTTCTTGGGTTTTGGAAATGAATCTCCCGCGGTCAACCTGTGTAGGCGGCTCCTATTGGTGCCCACCTCCACGTACAGTTCCCAACGACCGAAACCGGAATTGTACATTTCAAATACCAAGGCGTGGTAACCGATCTGATGTGTTTTCTGAATGGAGCTGCCTTCGAGCGGTAATTCTGAGAGAATTAGAGCGATCTCGCGCCAGTTCAAGGACATCCTGCCACCTCCAGTTTGTTTTCTTCCTTTTGCAGCAACCGGTAAGCCTGGTCGATCTCTCCTGCAAGGTAGAAGGACCCTGTGCAAAGGATGGCTGACCCAGAGGGAGTCGTCCTCAACGCAAGCTGGAGAGCTTTAAGTGAATCTTTCTCCAGATAGATCGGTGGCTTGTCCTGATCGCCTATTTGGTCTTTGAACAACAGAAACAATCCATCCGGATCGCTTTTTTTAAAGGTGCCGGGTTTGGAGATGATGATCCGGTCGAAAAGGGGGAGCAGCAGATTTGACATATGCAGGTGGTCTTTGTCTTCCAAGGCCCCATAAATAACAGTATTGCTCAATCCACTGTATAGTTGTTGGAAGGAGTTCAGCAAGTGCCTGAGACTTTGCACCGTATGCGCGCCATCGAGAATGATCACGGGATGGTTGCAGATCTGCTGCATCCGTCCCGGCAGGGTCGCCTTTTGCAAGGCTGGTTCGGTCAGTCCCGTCCGATATAAGCCGAGCGTGCGTAGAACAAGGAGAGCGAGCGCTGCGTTCTCAGCCTGCACCTCTCCCCTCATCGCGAGCCTCAGTTGGGTTTCCTCTCCTGAACGCCAGGTGATGGAGCTCATCTCACCTTCGGTGGTGGTATGGGTCGCGATGGATTCCACTTCGATCTCAAGTTCGTGCAAGCGGGAGATGCAGTGCGCCGCTTCGTTCCTGAACACTTCCCGCGCATCATCAACTTGCCGCGAGATGAAGGCCGGAATGCCCGGTTTGATGATTTTTGATTTCTCAGCCGCTATCAGGCTAATGGTGTTTCCGAGAATCGCGGTATGCTCCAGTTCTATCGGTGTGATTACCGAGGCTTGGGGAGAAATGGTGTTGGTTGCATCGAGCCGCCCGCCGAGTCCTGTTTCGATTACAGCCCATTGGCATCGGTTGAGCGAGAACAAGAGAAACGCATATGCGGTGTAGAGCTCGAAGGCTGTTGGCTCGGTCGTACCCCATTCATCTTGAAAATGGAAACCATCCAAGCGGCTCACCAGTTCATTGGCTGCTTCCACCAGAGCCTGCTCTGGGAAAAATTCTCCACAGAGGGTGAACCGTTCACGGTAGTCGGATAGATGCGGTGATAGATACAATCCGGTTTTATATCCAGCGGCTTGGATACCATGGGCTATGAAGCAGGCGGTTGAGCCTTTGCCTTTGGATCCTGCGATATGCACCGAAAGGAAATCGCGCTCTGGATGACCGATGTGGTCGAGCAGCTTTCGCATCCGGTCCAGCCGGTAAAGACGTACGGTGTAGTTGTTGTTGCGTCGTTCCAAATTGGTGAACGACTCCATATAGGCGCAGAATTGGTTAAAATCGTCGAATCGCATGGAGGTACTGTAGTATAGGGGTGGTTTTTGGTCAATCGCGGCCAGTGATTCGTTGAAAATTCATGAGCAAACTAATTTTACACATTGACGCATAGCGAAGATTTGTATTGATGCAGGCTTGTTTTTCCCCCTTGGACGCTTTATAGTATCATCTAGAGGTGTGCTGTCCAGATGCTCATTATGCAGCCATCACCTTGCACACGTTCATAGAGAGGAGAAGCATATGGCGGATAAGAAAAATACAAATGGCAAACCTTGGGATTTTCTGGCTGAGTACAAAGGCAAGATGTTCGATGGTGAATGGCCGACTTTGCCACAGATGTTCGACATCACCTGCAAGCGGTATCCTGACAACCGATGCTTTACCGCGTTCTCCCCAGAGGAAATCACTCTCACGTATACCCAGGCACGGGAAAAGATCATTGGCGTCTCCAACTACCTTGCGGCCAAAGGGGTGAAGCATGGCGACAGAGTCGCGGTCTCTGGAAAGAACAGCCCGGAATGGGCAGTCGCCTATCTCGCCATCCTCTATACCGGAGCTACCGTGGTTCCATTGGATTATCAGCTGAAGGACGAGGAGATCGACTTCCTGCTCACGTTCGCTGGAGTCCAGTACTTGTTCATCGACGCCGAGCGGATCAATGACATCGATTCCAAGGGAACTGTGGGCCTGTTGGAGAAAATCTCCCTAGAGACCGAGCATGCCGACTATATCTTCAACAAGACGGCTGACAAAGCCCCTAAGCGCAAAGCAGCCACAGAAAAGGATATCGCTGCTATTTTGTTCACTTCAGGAACGACCGGGAATCCAAAAGGAGTCATGCTCACCCATTCCAATTTGGTTTCCGACTGTTACCTTGCCCAAGATCTTATGACCTTGTATCCCACCGACATCTTCTACGCCTTACTGCCTATCCATCATTCCTATACGATGCTGGCGGTGTTTATCGAAGCGATATCGGTTGGAGCTGAGATTGTATTCGGCAAAAAGCTGATTGTGTCGCAGATTCTCAAGGAGCTCAAGCGCGGTAACGTCACCATGTTCCTCGCGGTCCCCATGTTGTTCAACAAGATGCTCAAAGGCCTCATGAACGGCATCAAGGAAAAGGGCATGGTGGTTTACGGGCTCATCCGGTTCCTCATGGGCGTCAGCGGGTTGATAAAGAAAATCTTCAAGGTCAATCCTGGTCATAAGATGTTCAATGGATTGCTTGCCAAGCTGTCGCTGGACAAGATCCGCATCTGCATCAGCGGTGGTGGTCCGCTTCCTTCGTCAACCTTCAAAATGTTCAATGAACTGGGCATCGATTTTGTCCAAGGGTATGGACTGACCGAGACCAGCCCGATCATCACCCTCAATCCCATATACGCATATATCGAGACCTCTGTAGGTAAGATACTGCCCCGTACGGAGATGAAGCTGATCGATGTGGATGAGAAGGGCATAGGGGAGATAGTCGTGCGCGGCCCGATGGTTATGCAAGGATACTACAAGAACAAAGCTGCGACAGACGAGATTCTAGATGCCGATGGTTGGTTGAAAACTGGGGATGCCGGTTATATCGATGCCAACAGGTATGTCTACCTCACCGGTCGAAAGAAGTCTCTGATTGTCACCGAAGGTGGCAAGAACGTATTCCCCGAGGAAATCGAGGATGCCTTCCAGCTATACGATGAGATTGACCAGATCTGTGTGATGGGCTACCTCACCGATGTCAAGATGAAAGCCGAGGGTATCAGGGCGTTGATCCATCCATCTGAAAAATATGTGGACGAGATGGCCAAGAAATATGCCGATGCCGCGACACTTTACGCCGAGATGCAAAAGCATATGCAGGAAGTGGTGGACAAAGTGAACAAGGACCTGCTGCCGTACAAGCGTATTTCCAAAGTCACCGTGGTGTCCGAACCGCTTGAGATGACCTCCACAAAGAAAATCAAGCGCTACATAGTTGCTGAAAAGTACAAAGACAGATAGTATCAGGGTATGAAAAGCGCGAAAAGAAAATATCTCAGGCAGCGGGCGCATGATCTCAAGCCTGTGGTGATGCTCGGTAAGAATGGAAAGGACGAACGGGTGGTGAAAGCCCTGGATGAGGCTTTGCGGTCGCATGAGCTTGTAAAGCTCAAGTTCCAGGACTTTCAGGACGAGCAAAGGGAACTATCCGAGGATTTGGCGAAAGAGGTGAAAGCGGAAGTCGTATCGATTGTTGGCCATATCGCCACAATCTTCAGGCAGAACGCAAAGCACGAGGATCGTCTTATCCATATCCCTCGTGAATTCCAGGATTGATAGCGTGGTATCCCGATTTTCCTTGTCTGCGACCGGAAGTCTGGTCTTCGGGCCCAAAGAATTGTCCAATCTCCCCCGCTTGGTTTCCTTGCGGGGTTTTTCACATCTAGCCTTGGTGGTGAGTCCCTCGTTCCAGCGGTCGCCTGAGGCCTCAAGTCTTTTCCTCCAGCTTCAGGCTATGGGGATATCCACCTCCTTGTTTCCTGTCTCTGGAGAGCCCACGGTTGAGCAAGTGGATGCTCTTGCGACAACCGTAGCAGCTTGTCCTGCCGACGCTGTGGTGGGTATCGGAGGCGGGAGTGTATTGGATACCGCCAAAGCTGTAAGTGTGATGGCTTATCAAGCGAGATTCCATGGATCGGTATCGGTCCAGCGTTTCCTTGAGGGGGTGGGGGACCTTCCACCACCGGGCCGGCGCCTTCCTCTCATCGCTGTTCCCACCACCGCAGGCACCGGAAGCGAAGCCACCAAGAATGCCGTTATCGCACGACTCGGGCCCCAAGGGTTTAAAAAATCACTTCGCCATGATGCCTATGTTCCGGACCTCGTGGTCATAGATCCCACCTTGCTTGTGGGTTTGCCCAGGGGGGTTGCGGCTGCTTCGGGATTGGATGCGGTGACCCAGCTCTTGGAATCCTATCTATCCCTGAATGCCAACCCCTTTACAGACGCCTTGGCGCTCGACGCCCTCGGCCGGGCTGGCAAAGCCCTTGCACTGGTTCTTACCACGCATGCTGGTGATGTCGGGCTCTGGGGGGATCTATCCTATGGCGCGTACATCTCAGGAGTCATCATGGCCAGCGCGGGACTTGGCTATGTACATAGCATCGCAGGCCCGATGGGAGCGCTCCATCCGGTTCCTCATGGAGTCGCATGCGGCCATCTGCTTGCACCCGTCACCAAAGCCCTAGTCCGAGAGATGGAGCTAAACCCAAAGGCTCATGTGGTTCAGTTCGAAAAGCTGGACCGATTGGCTGGCCTATGGGAGGTCGAGGGGCCGCAAGAGGTGCTCGTGTTTTTAGAAGAGCTTACTGCTTTTGCCGGCCTTCTCCCTTTGGCTAGGTATGGGTTTACACATGCCGAGATTCCCTCTTTAGTTGAAAGCGCGGCCCAACGGAGTTCGCCGGTCGCATTATCAAAAGAGATTCTTGGGGGAATCCTTTCGAAACTCTTCTAACGTCCGCCGGCGCTTAGCTTTCGTGGAAATTTTTCAATATCCTCGTGTCCGATCCATCTGTTCAGATTGGATTATAACTATGGTAAAGGTCGAATATCTTCAACTGTTCATTGAAACGCTCCAAGGACACCTCTTCCCGACACCTGAATACCACGGTTTTCAAAGCTGAAGGTCTCAGATCGAACAAGTTGTCACTGAACGAGCCCTTCACCTCCCCTTGGTCCAAGGCGACCGCGAAGGCAGGCGCTTTTACAGAAAGCGTTATGCCAAAACCCCCTGGCACCACCTGCACCTGATGGGTCAGCTTCGGATCGATCAGCTGGTATTTTTTCGGATGCCCTAGGAAAATCGAGTTCTCCACATATCGGTCTGCCGCATACAGTTTGATATACATGAAGGCGTCATCCAATGGAATCCCAAGATCGTGTAGACTGAGAGAGCATACTTCCTGGCAACTATCCGAAGCCACGGAAGGCATATACACATTCTGTAGGATTTTGGTGCCATCGAAGCGTCTGATCTTGACCGAGGCCCTGCAGTCCAGGTTCTTCTCGGTGTCGTTCACCACCGTGATCGTGAGCTTACCATCCTTAAGGACAAGCACAGGCAGCAGGGGTTGGAAAAAACGTTTAGCTGCGTAATGGAGCAGTTTCCATTTACCGGTATAATCTATGGAAGACCAAGAGGCTACAGGCCAATTGTCGTTCAGCTGCCAATAGAGCGCCCCCATGCAGGTTGGTCTCAGCGTCCGCCAGTACTCCACCGCGGTCCGGATTGCGGCTGCCTGCTGCACTTGGCTGAGGTAGAGCATCTGCTCGAATCCTTGCGGGAAGCGGTAGTAGCGGGTGAAATTCTCCATGATGATGGTATTTCCCCTGGGATGTTTCTGATGATGCTCCATCACGGGACTGGTGAGATTCCATTGGTCTCTATCGGCATAGGTCGCTACAGTGGAAAGCGATGGGAACGCCTGATAACCGAATTCGGAGACAAACCGCGGTTTTATATCAAGGTAAGCTTCGAAGGGCTTGCCCTCGTGCCACACTGTCCAGCAATGCATGTCGCCTCTGCTGTCATTATGCCAGTTGTCGCTGAAATCGTCCGGCCCGGCCGAGGGAGAGGAAGGCCACCAAGTACGGTCGGGATCCAGTTCCCGGACAATCCTCCCCACCACGCCCTCATTGAGACGGTCATAGTCGATCACATAACGGTCACGGTTGCGCCGGGACTCCTCATACCAATTGATGGCCCCAAGGTCTTCATTGTTGCCGCACCACAAAGCTATACTTGGATGGTCCATCAAGCGTGGAATCTGGTAGCGCAGCTCCTGCTCGACGTTTTCCAGGAAATCTTTTTCCGCTGGATAAAGCGAGCAGGAGAACATGCAGTCGTGCCAGATGAGCAAGCCTTTCTCATCGCAGAGCTCGTAGAAACATTCATGCTCGTACATGCCGCCACCCCATACGCGGATCATGTTCATATGGGCTTCAGCAGCATCCTGAAGCAATTGCTGATATCGGTTTCTTGTAAGCCTCGCGGGAAAGGCATCCAACGGGATCCAGTTGGCGCCTTTGCAGAATATATCGCGCCCGTTCACACACACTGTCATCGCCGTGCCGCCCTGGGAGTCGGCCGTGGTCTTCATTTCCAACGTGCGGAAACCGACGCGCTTCTCCACCGATTCATCACCGATGGTTACGGCTAGAGGGTAGAGATGCTGGCGGCCATAGCCATTTGGCATCCACAGCTCGACATCTGTGACTTCCAAGGCGAACTCAAGGACATTCAGGCCGGGAACCACGTGGAGCTGACGCGAGACATCTTGGTTCTGGATCCGCACGCGGCAATCCAAGAGAGCCTCCCGGATGGCTTGATAGCGGACCTTGACGTCAAGGCTCCAGCCATTCTCACTGGGTTTGCTACGGGTCGTGGTGGATTCGATATAGCCGACATCGATGAAATCCAATTGCATCAGTTCATACACCCCAAGGGCGAGAAGGCAGGGGCCCCAATCCCATCCGCTATGGCATTGTGTTTTTCGAATGAGATTCCTATGGGGAGAGTAGACCGGATAGGTGGAATAAGGTATAGGATAGGAGAGTCCACCAGCTTTCGCAAGGGCACCCTTCTCGGCGGAGGTGAAGCGTAGCTCCACGATATTCTCACCAGGAGTGAGCTCCTTGGTGCAGTCGAAGCGCCAGCGCCGGAACTGATTGCAACAGGTGCCTACCTCCACTTCATTCACAAACACCTGGATCAAGGTATCCGCCATGGTGAGGGTAAGCATGACGCGCGAGCCAGACAGATCCTCCTGCGGGATTGTAAAGGTCTTCCGAGCGCGCCAATCGCTTTTCCCCACCCATTGCATGTCAAGTTCCTGGGTTCCAAAATACGGGTTGGAGATGATACCGGCTTCGAGCAACGCTGTATGGATATCTCCCGGCAGGGAGAGCGGTATGGTTTTATCATCAAGAAAATACCGGCAATGCGGCGCGATGGCGTCCGAGCAAATCGGCGCCAACTGCCATTCGCCAGCTAAGGAAAGAGTCGTCATGCATGCTCCTTTGTTCTGTTCCTCATGGCACAGACTGTTCGAGTATACCATGGATTTATGGAGCATGCAGAAGAAATCCTTGGGGAAAAAAGGGAAGAATAGGGGAAAGCAAGCAAGAAAAAGCCTGGAATCCCAAAAGGATCCAGGCCATGTATCTTAGGAGCCAAGGGGTGCGAACCCCTTTTGACTCTGTTATTTCTGATGTTCCAATTCGAGCGTTCTCGTGGGAATATCGCAGATTTCCGCCGGTCCATAATATTGGATAGCTCCTGGATACATGAAGCAGGTGTCGATCGCCCAGAGGTCGCGGTGGGCTTTGAAATACTTGAAGGGTTTGCCTTCAAGCTCCACCAGGGCTTTCTTAATCACCGGCTTCTGCTCGCCATGCCGCTTCTCCATATTCATCATCATGGTGATGGGGATCCCCCCTGCCTTCCACTCGGATGCGGGAGCGGTAAGGTTGGTCACAGAGGAGATATAACCGCTGCAGCCGTAGGCGATGAGCAGGAATGCGTTATAGCCCAGACTATAGCAGTAGTCGGAATCGAAGTTGGACGGAAAGGCGCAGCGGCCTTCATACCCGAAGAAGTGGCTGAGTGCGCTGAATGAGCCACTATAAGTTCCTGCCTGCTTCATGTTCGAAAGTAGGGCGCCAACCATCTCGATCAGCATTTTCTCAGTCTCGATGCGCGAGACCTGCACATTGCCGTGTGGGTCGCGGTCCATGAGCAGCTGTTTTTTGATATCGACTGGAAGGCTGGCGAACACTTCGGCAGCCGAAGTGGAAAGTCTTGCGGCCACAAAGGAGGACTGGGTATTCCAATCGGATAGCTTGGCGTAGGCGACGGATTCCTTGGTGAGGAGGTCATTCAGCTCCTTGATAAGGGCCTTGACTTCGGGAATGAACTCCACCACGCCTTCTGGAATCAACACCACCCCGAAGTTCATGCCTTTCGCGGCCCGGGCGGCAACCTTTTTAGCCAGATCCTCGACAATCTCCTTAAGGGTGGTCTGGTTCTGCTCAACCTCTTCGGAAATCAGACAAGCGTTCGGTTGGGTCTGCAGGGCACACTCAAGCGCGATATGGCTGGCGCTGCGGCCCATCAAACGGATGAAGTGCCAGTATTTTTTAGCGCTGTTCGCATCCCGGGCGATGTTTCCTATCAACTCGCTGTAGGTCTTGGTGGCTGTATCAAAACCAAAGGAAATCTCGATTGATTCGTTCTTAAGGTCGCCATCGATGGTCTTGGGACAACCGATCACGGAAATACCTGCGTTGGTCTTCAGGAAGTATTCAGCAAGCACCGCGGCGTTGGTGTTGGAGTCGTCTCCTCCGATAATCACGAGCGCGCTGATTCCCTGCTTGTGGCATACCTCGGCGCATACCGCGAACTGTGCTTCACTCTCAAGCTTGGTGCGGCCGCTCCCGATGATGTCGAAGCCGCCTGTATTGCGGAATTCCGCGAGGAATTCCTTGGAGATTTCTTTGGTGTCGTTCTTTAGAATGCCAGAGGGGCCACCCTTGAAGCCGATGAGCTTGGAATCGGGATTCGCATTCTTGAGGGCATCGTAGAGACCGCTGATCACGTTGTGCCCACCAGGAGCCTGCCCTCCAGAGAGGATGACCCCCACATTGATACGGGAGCCCACAGCTGCATCGCCACCTTTCGTGAATGTAACGGCGGGAAGTCCGTAGGTATGGGGAAACAAGGCTTTGATAGCAGCATTGTCAGTTGCTGGAGCGGTGGCGGCACCTACTTGCAGGGTGATGGTATCGATTTTTTCACGCAGTATCTGCGGAAGTTTGGGATTATACTGGTACCGGGCTGCCTGTAGCGGTGAATATTTCATGGGTATGCTCCTGTGGTCGTTTGGGATATGGGAAAAATATAGAATATTTATCTGTTCAGTTTCAAGGGGAATGTGGCTGAATGGTCACGATAGTGGTATAGTATTTCTTTGATGGAGGATAGCGGTTATGGGTAAAAGGAAGGTCTGGCCACTTAATTTCGATTGGAGATTCAAGGCTGACGATGATCCTGCCTACTCGGCGGAGGCTTTTGACGATACACATTGGGAACAAGTCGACATTCCTCATGCTAACCGCACCCTGCCGCTGCACTATTTTGATGACAACGCCTGTTGCTTCACAAGTTGGTACCGGAAATCGCTCACCTTACCCAGCGATTCTGCCGGCCGTCGGATGTTCCTTCGCTTCGAGGGGGTGTCGACCACGGCCACCGTGTATGCCAATGGAGTCGAGGTATCGAAGCATCGTGGGGGCTATACTCCGTTCGAAGTCGAGCTGACCGCCTTTGCCGCAGCCGGCCGCACCGTGCAGCTTGCCGTGAGGGTCGACTCCACCGAAGATTGCAGCATCCCTCCCTTTGGCGGGGTGATCGATTATCTTACCTATGGTGGAATCTATCGAAGTGTGGCATTGCGTTCAGTCTCGGCGAGCCATATCGCGGATGTGTTCGTGCGCACTCCCGAGCCCTTGAAGGAAGTACGGCGGCTTGAGGCGACTGTCCAGCTTGATTTAGCCGATAGTTACACGCGGACTGTACGCGCCGAGGTCGTGGATAGTTCGCATGCGGTTGTTGCGACTATCGGGCCATTGATGGCGGCTCCCTTGCTTCAATTGCAAGCTGAGGTAGGTTCAGCCCGTCTGTGGGACATCGATGATCCAGCATTATACACACTCCGGGTAGCGTTGATCGAGGATGGAAAGGAAATAGATGTTCTTTCAACCCGGTTTGGCTTCCGTCAGGCCAAATTCACACAAAATGGTTTTTTTCTCAATGGTCGCCGACTCAAGCTCCGAGGCCTCAACCGACACCAAAGCTATCCCTATGTCGGCTACGCTATGCCAGCTTCCCAGCAGAGGGAAGATGCCCTGATGCTCAAGCACAAGCTCGGTGTGCAGATTGTCAGGACCAGCCATTATCCGCAGTCGCCAGCGTTCTTGGATTGTTGCGATGAGATAGGATTGCTTGTGTTCACCGAGATTCCAGGCTGGCAGCATATCGGGAGCGGGAAGCTTTGGCGTGAAACCACGCTCCAGCATGTGCGGGAGATGGTGCTTCGCGATCGCAATCATCCATCCATTGTGCTTTGGGGGGTGAGGATCAATGAGTCCCCGGATGATGATGCGCTCTATACCGATACCAATGCTCTCGCACGAGCGCTGGATCCTACCCGGCAGACGGGGGGTGTTCGGAATTTCAAGGGCAGCCACCTCCTTGAGGATGTGTACACGTACAACGATTTCGTCCACCATGGGGACAATCATGCCTTGGATGATCCAGATACCGTGTGCAAGAACCCAAAGGTTCCGTATCTGGTGACTGAGCACAATGGCCACATGTTTCCTACCAAACGGTTCGATACCGAGGAGATCAGGCTCGAGCATGCGCTTCGGCACGCCAGGGTTCTTGACGCGATGTATGCGAAGGAACGCTGCTGTGGGGCGATAGGCTGGTGCATGAGCGATTACAACACTCATAGGGAATTCGGTAGTGGCGACTTGGTGTGCTACCATGGGGTCACCGATATGTTCAGGATACCGAAACTTGCAGCCGCGGTGTATGCCTCGCAGCAGCGTGAGTATCCGTTCATGGAAGTATCCACCCAGATGGCTATCGGTGAGCATCCTGCTCATGATATCGGGGATGTATATGTGTTCACCAATTGCGATAGTGTGGAACTTCAGTACAATGGCACCACCGTGGGGATTTTCCTGCCTGACCGAAAACGCTTCGCCCATCTTCCCCATCCGCCAGTGGTGATCGATGATCTGATTGGTGAACGGCTGGAGGCTGAAGTTGGTTTTTCCACACGCGATAAGAAATTATTAAAGCAGGTCTTGCTCTCGGCCTCGAGACATGGGATGGATCTACCCCTCAGGGATAAGCTGGCGATGGGGTACCTCCTGTTGAAGCATCATCTATCCTTAGCCGATGGAGTGCGGCTCTACGAACGTTATGTAGGATCGTGGGATGGGGCCGGCCGGGTCTGGAGTTTCCTTGGCCGCACAGATGGCGGGGTAGTCTGCTCCGCGACGTTCTCAAGCGCGGACAGTCCATCGCTGCGACTTGAATGCGACCGGACGGTGCTGACCGAATCCGATACGTATGATGTCACCAAGCTGGTGGTAAGCGCGCGAGGAGAGCTTGGGCAGCTGCTGCAGTTCTCCCAGGCTCCGGTTGCGGTGAGGATTGAAGGTCCTGTCCGTCTGATCGGTCCAGAGCTCATCTCGCTTTCAGGTGGAGCTATCGGGATATACGTCCGTTCGTATGGTAAGAAAGGAAAAGCCAAGGTCACGGTGGAATCTCCGGAGCTAGGCGCCAAATCCATCGGGCTTCGGGTGGATTGACGCTCGCTGAATCTCTGGATATGGTAGCGGCATGGACTATTCCCCCTCGGAACCAATCGATATCTCCCGAATCCAACTCTATGTGGATGCCGACGCCTGTCAGCGCAATCTACGTGCTATCATACTCAAAGCGATTGTCAAGCGACGTGTGCCGGCTTTTTTCGCAGCGGACCGAAGCCTGCCGGATGTAATGGCAGTAATTCAGGAAGGACACGCGCTTACTGATGGCTACCCTCTGGTGCACATGGCCATAGTTCCTAAAGGTGACGACAGCGCGGATGATTGCCTGGTGAAGCATGCCCATCCCGGAGCCTTGGCCATAACACGGGACATCATTCTTGCCGCCCGTTTGGCAGAGCTAGGTCTGGTTGTTCTTGATGACCGTGGTGGGGTGTATACCAAAGAGAATGTACGCGAGCGGCTTTCGGTGCGTAATATGATGACGGAGCTTCGTGATTACGGGATTTTTGCCGAGCGCACCAGGCCGATGGGCCCACGGGAGATCCAGGCGTTCTCCAACGCTCTGGATAAGGAGATAACCCGTCTCATGAAAAATAATCTAGAGTTCTGAAGCGAAAGCGAAATCCTTGGTGTTAGTTGGGTGTGATGGAAAAACACCTGATATGCGCCACAAGCTCAACTTTGGTTGCGGAATCTCTAAAAGTCTGCCTATCCGCTTCCCCGGAACTAGCCCAACCTATCCGTATCGTCCACATAGGCACCAAGACGGACATGGATTGCGATGGCATCTACGATATTCTGCTGGTGGTCCTGCTGAATCTCGAGGATGTAATACAGATGCGTCCCCTGATGGAGCGGCTGCTTCAGCGCAATGGCCGGCTTAGCACAATCGCCATGATCCAGGATGTCCGCATGAGTGACCAGTTGAAGAGGTTCCCAACTCGTTTTGACAAAGTGCTTACCGAATATTCGGATTTCGCCACCGTAAAAGCCTGCGTGACCCATCTCTGCCGCGGTCTGGGATATGCTGGAACCTTGCGCAGCAGGTCTGTGGTAGGAGAAGCCAGCCGTCAGATACGGAGAAACACGAACTACCGCTTCTCCGCCAGGGAGTTGGAAATCCTCAGGTTGGTCGCCCATGGTTTCACCACCAAGGAGATAGCGTTCTCGCTCGGTATAACCGTGAGCACCGTTGCCAACCATCGGCATGGAATCTATCGGAAGACAGACCTCAACTCAGTGCAGCAGCTGGCAGTGTTCGCCGTGACCAACAATTATGGAGCGGAGACCTAGAAATCGGCTTGTTTCGCAGCCCTTGGATAAGGAATCACGTCCCGGATATTCTGCATACCGGTGATGTATTGAACCGCACGGTCGAAACCAAGGCCGAACCCTGCATGTGGAACGCTTCCAAAACGACGCAAGTCCAAGTACCACCAGTAATCGGCCGGATCAAGCTTCAATGACTGCATTCTGGCGGTGAGGACATCCAAGCGGCTTTCGCGTTCGCTTCCACCGATGATCTCGCCCAGTCTCGGAACAAGCACGTCCATCGCCCGTACGGTTTTTCCATCATCATTCAACTTCATGTAGAAGGCTTTGATTTCCTTTGGATAATCGGTGACAATCACGGGACCGTTGCATACTTGCTCAGTGAGGAAACGCTCATGCTCGGTCTGGAGGTCGCTTCCCCAGTGGACGGGGTATTCGAAGGTGCTGTTATGCTTTTCAAGCTCAGCGACCGCCTCGGTGTAGGTGAGGTGGGCGAAAGGAGTCTCGATGACTTTCTGCAAGGTGGCGGCCACTCCCTTCTCCACAAATTTTGAGAAGAAGTCCATGTCTTCGGGGCACTTGTCAACCACAGCCTTGAAAATGTACTTGAGAAAAGATTCGGCTACCGCCATATCGCCTTCCAAGGTGCAGAAAGCCATCTCCGGTTCGATCATCCAGAATTCCGAGAGGTGGCGTTTGGTATTGGAGTTCTCGGCTCTGAAAGTCGGGCCAAAAGTGTATATGTTCTTTAGTGCCATCGCGTAGGTCTCGCCTTGCAGCTGTCCGCTGACGGTGAGGCCGGCTTTCTTGCCGAAAAAATCCTTGGAGTAATCGATTGTTCCTTGTTCGGTGCGGGGGATGTTGGCAAGATCCAAAGTGGTGACCTGGAACATTTCCCCAGCGCCTTCGGCATCGCTTGTGCTGATGATGGGAGTATGTACATAAGCGAATCCGTTTTCCTGGAAATAGCTATGCACCGCATACGATACCACGTTTCGGACTCTCGCGACAGCGCCCATGGTGTTGGTGCGGGCTCGCAGATGCGCGATTTCCCGCAGGTATTCAAGGGTGTGGCGTTTCTTCTGCAGAGGGTAGGTGTCTGCTGGAGCCTCGCCGATGAGCTCGATGGATTGGGCTTTCAGCTCCACCTCTTGGTCTCCCCCAACGGAATTTACCAAGAAACCTGTGCACACTAGTGATGCCCCAGTGGTGATGCGAGTGAGTATTTCTTTGTTTTCAAAAGAATTGAGATCTACCACAATCTGCAGTCCCACGAGCGACGAACCATCGTTTAGCTCGAGGAAGCACACATTCTTGCTTTCTCTTTTCGTCCGGACCCAGCCTTCAGCGGTCACAGTGGCTGAACTAGGAGCTTGTTTCAACAATTGGGAAATTCTCAGGCTCATCAGAAGTCTCCTTACCATGCCATGCGCATGCGATATAGCGGTACTATTCCATGTATGGTTGAGTTTTGTCAACAGCGCACAGGGTTGAAAAGATCTTACCTTATGAAGATAACTCCATTTATTAAAAAACTTAAACTCTATTGGATAATTAATTGGCAAGTGTAATACATCAAGGCGTTGTTTTTGACGCACTTGTCAAGTGCTGTCAGGATAGGTTGGCCTCAGGCTGGACTTTAGCAAAATAAGCGAGTATATTCATAGTAAGCTCGGACATGCCTCGGATGGCGTGGTATTGCAGGTGTGAAGACCGGGAGGCGGTGGTGCTACAGATTATCGGGACTAAGAAATGTCCTGGAACCAGAAAAGCGCTCCGTTTCTGTAAGGAACGGACAATAGAATGTCAGTTTGTCGATCTTGATGAACGCAAGCTCTCTCCTGGCGAATGGGAGCACGTGTTCCGTGTGGTTGATGCAGGAGCGCTGGTGGATACTGAAAACGCCTACTATAAAAAAGAAGGGTATGCCTGGAGGGAATTCGAGGCCTCCATTGAACTGCAGGAGCACCCGCAGTTGCTGAAGACACCCTTGGTGCGATGCCGTGGCAAGGTGGTGGTGGGGTTCGATGAGCCTGGACTGCTGGACCTAGCGGGCCGCTCATGATCCGCTATACCGTTTTAGGCAGCGGATCTTCCGGCAATAGCTATATCATCATGCAGGAACATGCCTCGCTCATCTTCGATGCCGGCTTCTCGCTTTCGGATATGAAGCGCAGGGCATCCCAAGCAGCCATTCCATTTGAATCCATCCAAGCTATGTTCATCACCCACATGCATCCAGATCACTGCCGTGGTGCCGGAGTGTTCTCACGTAAAACAGCGTTGCCGGTGTATGTCCATGAATCGCTGGTGCAAGAGCGAAGACCAGAATTGGAATCCCTACGGATCTCTACGGAGAGCCTAAGGACATTCCCGCTTGGTGCTCCTGTCCAAGTGGGACCGTTTGCGGTGACTGCCTTCGCGACAAGCCATGACAGTCCCCATTCCGTGGGATACCGTATCGCAGTTGATGGGAAAATCTTTTTGTTGCTCACCGATACCGGCAAGGTGACCGATGAGATGCGCGAGTTAGCGAAACAAGCCGATGTCCTGTTTCTCGAAGCCAACTATGAGCGGAACATGTTGCAGACCGGTCCGTATCCCTTGTATCTCAAACGGCGCATAGCAGGGGAATGGGGACATCTTTCCAATGATGACGCCATCGGATTGCTTCACGACTGCAAAGCGGAATCAGACCGCCACCGCCGGGTGTATTTCTGCCATTTGTCCAAGACCAACAACGATCCTTCGGTTCTAGCCAAAACGTGCGGCGCACGCTTGGACTGGGACGGGGAAATCACAATTTGCGCAAACAACCACCAGTATACGGGCGAGTTCGCCTGATGGAAAAGAGAGGAAGAACATGAAGAGATTAACCAGATATACACTGAGAAACGTATTGGAGCTTTCAACTGAACGTTATGGAAACCGCACCGCCCTCGCGATGATCGGTGATCCTCAAAGCACCATAACCTATGGACGGATGCGGCAGATGGTCGATTCAATCGCAACCTATCTCATGGACCAGGGGATTGAAAAGGGGGATCGGGTCGCGATCCTCGCTGAAAGCCAACCGCTTTGGGGTGTCGCTTTCTTCGCCATCATTTCTTGTGGAGCCGTAGCCGTGCCGATTCTGCCCGATTTCTCCAGTAAGGAGATTGGAACCATTCTGGAGCATAGCGGGGCCAAGGGGGTGGTGGTATCCTCGAAGTTATTTGAAAAATGCCAGGCGTATGTTTCCGATTCCAGCCATCTGATTTTTAGGCTTGACGACTTGTTCCATATTCCCAGTGCGATCGCATCAGCGCTTTCAACAGCAAAAGACTTCATCAATGCACCTGGCCGCGACACTGTCAGGACCAAAGCTGATCCCAGTCGGATCTCAGCGCGGGAATCGGGGGAGGAAGACTTGGCCTCGATCATCTACACCTCCGGGACGACCGGGTCATCCAAAGGCGTCATGCTCACACACAAGAACATCACCAGCAACGCCGATTCCTCAACTGAGCAGTTTGTCAAACTGAAGGCCGGTTACCGCTTCCTATCCATCCTGCCTCTCTCACACTCTTATGAGTTCACAATTGGATTCATCCTGCCTATGATTATTGGAGGAGAAGTCCATTACCTTGGAAAACCTCCCGTGCCCAGCCTTCTACTTCCAGCGCTTAAAACCATACAGCCGCAGATGATGCTCTCTGTGCCCCTGCTGATGGAGAAAATCTATCGCAGCTCAGTGGCCCCCCAGATCTCAAAGAACCCAAAAATCTCCAAATTGTACGGTCACGCCTTCACCCGCAAACTCATCAATAGGATGATCGGGCGAAAGTTGAAGAAGACCTTTGGTGGAAAACTAAAGTTCTTCGGAATAGGTGGTTCGGCTCTGGACCTAACCGTGGAGAAGTTTCTCAAGGAATCCAAATTCCCGTACGCGATTGGCTATGGCCTGACCGAGACCTCCCCATTGCTAGCGGGAGCCGGTCCAAGCCAGACCCGGCCAGGCACCACTGGGTTCGCACTCCAGGGAGTCTCGCTTAGGATAGCTCCTCCAGAGTCCGGTCATGGCGAAGGAGAGATCCAGGCGAAAGGCCCGAATGTCATGCGGGGCTATTATAAAAACGAACAGCTCACCAAGGAAAGCTTCACCGAGGATGGATGGTTCCGCACCGGAGACCTCGGTGAACTCAACCACGGACGGCTCGCCATCAAAGGCCGCCAGAAGACCATGATCTTGGGGCCTAGCGGGGAGAACATTTATCCCGAGCTTATCGAGACCCTTATCAACAACCGGCCTTTCGTGCAGGAATCGCTTGTGGTCCCTGGTGACGGAGGCCTTGCGGCGATGATAAAGATAGACCTCGAGCTTATGGCCGAGAACCTCAAGCTCTCTGTCGCTGAAGCAAGGGATGAGGCTTCAGCCTACCTTTCCAAGATCAGGGACGAGGTGAACAAGGAACTGAGCTCGTTCTCACGGATTTCAGATGTCGCGCTCCAGGACGAGCCTTTCCAGCGGACCCCGACATTGAAGATCAAACGCTACCTGTATTCTCTTAAGAACAGCATCGTCCACCGTAAGCCTGAACCCTCCGCCTCGGATAACACCCAAGAAAAAGACAACCGGAGCGAAACGGTCTGATGCACCATAGGCCGGGGGATGCCTCCCTCGGCTTGTATACCTCGACGGCATATGATATATAGGGGAGCAGAGGTCTCAAGGCAGCCATGCAAAAAAACACAGATATCCGGATAAGCGGAATAGAACCGCTCATCAGTCCCGCTCAATTGGCCAAAATCCATCCTGTTTCAGAGGAGCTAGGAGCGTATATCGCCGAAACCCGCAAGACAGTCAATAAAATCATCAAAGGTGAGGATTCCCGACTTCTGGCAGTTGTTGGTCCTTGCTCCATCCACGATACCGTGGCTGCGCTCGAATACGCATCCCGGCTGAAGACTTTGGCAGCGGAAGTCTCAGATCAGATGTTTGTGGTGATGCGCACATATTTCGAGAAGCCACGTACCATCGGTGGTTGGAAAGGGCTCATCCTCGATCCCCATATGGATGGAACCTACGCGATTTCCGATGGAATCTCCATCGCGCGCAAGCTGCTTATAGACATCACCTCCTTGGGACTTCCTGTCGGCTGCGAGATGCTCGATCCTATCGTTCCCCAGTATATCGATGAAATGCTCTCATGGTGCGCGATAGGTGCGAGGACAACCGAAAGCCAAACCCATCGCACCCTTGCAAGCGGCATGTCAGTGGCTGTAGGCTTTAAGAACGGCACGAATGGCGAACTTCCAGCGGCTGTCAATGCTATCAAATCGGCCCAGCATCCGGCCGCCTTCGTGGGAATCGACAAAGATGGTAATTCCGCAATCTACCGTACCACGGGCAATGATTGCGGGCACCTTATTCTCCGAGGCGGGGATCTCGCCCCGAATTATTATGAGGAGGAAGTGGAGCAGGCGGTGGATCTGATGGTCAAGCAGGCTCTCACCCCATCCATCCTCATCGATTGCAGCCATGCAAATAGCAGAAAGGATCCAAAAAGACAAAAACGAGTGCTGCGGGCGGTTGTGGACCAGATCATCTGGGGACAGAAAGCGATCCGTGGATTCATGTTGGAAAGCAACCTCTCCAGTGGTTGCCAAAAGATTCCCGAGGACCTGACCCAATTGGTCTACGGGGTGTCGGTTACCGACGGCTGCATTGGTTGGGATGAGACCGAGAAAATCATAACCACAGCCTGTAGGACTTTGCGGACCGGTAGGATGGATTTGGAGGAAAACGAATGAATGAAAACGGAAATGGCCGGGTTTTGATGGTGTTGGCTCCAGGTTTTGAAGAGATGGAAGCGCTTGTTCCCGTGGACATCCTGAGAAGGGCGGGGTTGAAAGTCGTGCTTGCGGGTGTTGGAAGTACGACCATCACCGGTGGACATGGCATTACAGTCCTCTGCGATACCGAGATAGAAGCCGCTGGAACCGATTTCAATGCGATTGTCCTCCCGGGCGGGGGGCAAGGTTCGAAAAATCTGGCGGCATCTTGGGCAGTGAATGAAAAACTATTGCTCATTGCGAATTCAGGAGCCATCGTGGCTTCCATATGCGCAGCTCCCGCGCTCGTGCTTTGGCCTACTGGCTTGCTTGATGGGCGCAAAGCGGTCTGTTATCCAGGGATGGAGATCAATTGCCCTGGTTACACTTTTGGCGATGAACGCGTGTGTGTCGATGGCAACCTTATCACGAGCCGTGCCGCAGGATGCGCTGTGGAGTTCGCGCTTGTGCTGGTGGAGAAACTTGTAGGGATGGAGGAACGCAATACCATCGCACGATCTATTCTTTTTCTAGCATAATAACATACATGTGATCACAGGTGGGGGTGGTATATGGCCGGCAAGATGGGTTTTGATAATGAGAAGTATCTGCGCGAGCAGACGCATGCGATATTGGAGCGGATGGAGAAGACCGAGGGTAAATTATACTTGGAATGTGGCGGAAAGCTCCTCTACGACTACCATGCCTCGCGTGTGCTTCCAGGCTTCGACCCCAATGTGAAGATGCGGGTGTTCCATACCCTCAAGGACAAGATCGATGTGATTGTGTGCATCTATGCCGATGATATCGAACGGCGCAAGATACGGAGTGATTTTGGCATCACCTACGATGCGGATGTGTTCAAGATGATCGATGATTTCGCCGAATGGGGGCTTAAGGTGAACCGGGTGGTCATCACCCGCTTCTCAGGTCAGCCAGGCGCAGTCCAATTCATGAACCGGCTCACCCGCCGGGGTATAAAAGTCTATACTCACAAAGCCACAGACGGTTATCCCTCGGATGTCGACCTGATAGTCAGTGATGAAGGCTATGGGGCGAATCCCTATATCGAGACGGATCGTCCTGTAGTGCTGGTCACTGCTCCCGGGCCTGGCAGCGGAAAGCTCGCGACCTGCCTCTCCCAGCTGTACCACGACTATCGTGCCGGACGGAAAAGTGGATATTCCAAATTCGAGACTTTTCCTATCTGGAACCTCCCCATCGACCATCCGGTGAATGTCGCGTATGAAGCAGCCACCGCCGATCTTGGCGATATCAATCAGATCGATCATTTCCAATTATCCGCCTATGGTGTCCAAGCGGTGAATTACTCACGGGATATGGAAGCCTTCCCTCTGCTGAAGCGGATCATCGAGAAAATCACCCGTGGGTCCTCCTTCTTCAAATCCCCTACCGATATGGGCGTGAACCGTTGTGGGTTTGGTATCGTGGATGATGCAGTCGTCCGGGAAGCTGCCTGCCAGGAGATCATCCGGCGCTATTATGCCGCAGCATGCGAATATGCCCAAGGGATCGGTTCGATTGATGCTATAAACCGTGTCCGGTTGCTGATGGGAGCGCTCCACCTCAACACCACGATGAGAATCACCGTGCCTGCCGCGGAGGAGGCTCTGAAAATCGCAGCCGCCAGAGGAAAGGGCAGGGATGGCATCGTCTGTGCCGCGGCGATTCAGCTTCAGGATGGAACCATTGTGACTGGTTCGAATTCAGAAATCCTGCATGCTTCGTCCGCCTTGATTCTCAACGCCACAAAAAAGCTAGCGGGAATCCCCCACAACATAGACCTTATTCCAAAGAACACCATCGAATCCATCCGGCGGATGAAGCGCGATGTGCTTAGTGGCAGGCGAGTGAGTCTGGACTTGGACGAAGTGCTCATCTGCCTGGCGATGTCCGCTGCCGTCAATCCTTCGGCTCAGATCGCTTTGGATAAGCTCTCGCTATTGAAGGGATGCGAAGTGCATATGACGCACCTGCCTTCGCCAGGTGATGCGAATGGCTTGCGCAAGCTGGGCCTGCATACCACCAGCGAGCCAAAATTCCCCAGCAACAATCTGATGGATGAATGATTCATTTCATTCCATCCGCATTATCATTGAGTCGCTTCTGCGAATTTCCTTTTAAGACCCGCGAATCCGCGCTACAATACGAGTGTAAAACCCATCCGCTAGACAGATGGGCTTGGCGATAGGAGGAAAGCATGGGAACACAGATGGTTGTCTCGATAAGTCGGCAATTTGGCAGTGGAGGTCGGGTAATCGGGAAGATTCTTGCGGAACACCTGGGCATACCCTTCTATGATAGCGCGCTCATCACCATGGCCGCTGAGAAAAGCGGCATGAGCCGGCAGGTGTTGGAGAACCTAGACGAAAAAGCCGCTAATCGGTTTTTATATACCATTCCCACTGGAATCTCCACTTTAGGACATGCATCTACCGCTATCTACAATATGCCCTTGAGCGACACGCTCTTTCTCACTCAATACGAAATCATAAAGCAGCTTGCACAGGAAGGCCCTTGTGTGATTGTAGGCCGATGCTCGGATTATATCCTAAAAGAGCATCCCAAGCATGTGTCTATTTTCATTCAAGCCGATGAGGGCTTCCGTGCCAACCGGATTGCGGATTATGAACATATCACCAAAGAGGAAGCTCTCAGCAGGATTGCCAAATATGATAAGGAACGAAAGAAGTACCACGACTATTATGCCGCAGGCACATGGGGAAACGCAGCCTTCTATGACCTCACTGTGAATTCCGGTCGCTTGGGGTTAGATGGCAGTGTGGAATTGATAGAACACTTCATCAAGATGCTGGATTCTCTCGTTTGACAGCGGAGAGGGGAAAAAAAACCGAGCTATCTGGCAGCTCGGTTTTTTTCTTGTCGCAATCTGATCACGGACGGACGATAAGCTCAGCCAACTCGGGCTTCTTCTTCAGATTCTCAACCAATCCCTGTTCTCTTGCTTTATTCTTATATTCTTTGCTCTGGAAGGAATACTTAAAATTCATATGCACATCGTACGTGCCAGTCATGAGGGCATAGGCGTCTTCGGTCATCACCAGCTCTTCGTCGGTGGGAATCACGAATATCTTCACCGGGGAGTCCGCTGTGCTGATCTCTAGTTCCGCATTCCGGCATTGGGCTATCGCGTTCTTGCGAAGATCAAGTTTGATTCCGAGGATGTCCAGGTCTTTTGTGGACTTCTCTCGGATATGGGGAGCCATCTCGCCAACCCCGGCAGTGAAAACCAGTGCATCCACCCGGCCGAGGACTGCCGCGTAGGCTCCGATATATTTTCGCAACCTATGGCATTCCACAGCGATCGCGGTCTTGGCCCGTTCATTTCCGTCTTCAGCTTCCTTGCGGACATCACGACGGTCGGAGATTCCACAAAGCCCGATAAGTCCGCTCTTTTTGTTCAAAATCATATCCATTTCTTTGGCAGACATACCGGTGCGGTTCATCACATATGGAAGAATCGCAGGGTCGAGGTCACCGCAGCGTGAACCCATCACCAATCCCTCAAGCGGGGTCATGCCCATGGAGGTGTCGACTCCAACCCCGTTTCGCACCGCGCTGATGGATGCGCCATTGCCAATATGGCAGATGATCAGGTTGGTATCCTTGGGTTCCTTACCAAGCAGAACCGCTGCCCGTTTGGCGGTATATACATAACTGGTTCCGTGGAATCCATAGCGGCGTACATCGTAGGTAGAGTACCATTCATAGGGCACAGCATAGAGGAAAGCTTCGGGTGGCATGGTCTGATGCCAAGCGGTATCCATGATGATCGCGTGGGGGATGGAAGGCATGACTTTGCGGGCTGCTTCGATTCCCATGATGTTGGCCGGCATGTGCAAAGGCGCAAGGGGGATGAGCTGCTTGAGGCTCTCGATCACCTGTTCATCAACCAAAGCTGATTGCTTGAATTGCTCGCCACCGTGGACAACCCGGTGCCCGACAGCGCTGATCTCGCTTACATCCTTGATGACTCCGTAGGTGGAATCCACCAGCATCCTGATGACTAGTTCGATCGCTTCCTTATGAGTAGGACAGGAGACCTGTTCGGTGAACTCACCCTTGCCCGTCGTCTTGTGTTCGATAATGGAATATGCCAGTCCGATCCGTTCCACAACGCCAACTGCGAGCACCGCTTTGTTGTTCCAATCGTACACCTGGTATTTTGCGGACGAACTGCCGCAATTCAGTGTGAGAATAACCATCCCGACCTCCTGATGACCCTTTTGATTACTGATTGACATGTAGTATCAAGCCGGAAGGTATTGTGGCATGATAGCCACAAAAAATCAATGCAATATCCCGCTTTTAGTCTATTTAGCTAAGAAAGTCCTCTTTGGAAATGATGCGGACCGGCGGTGGGTGAGGTAAGATAGGTATGCGAAGACGTGTCTTTCTACCAAGCCTCGTGCTCATGCTTCTATTGCTGGAATCTGCCCCGATACTCGCTCTTCCTCTGGAAGCGCTAGGAACGATGAAGCTGTCAGCTGCCGCGCAAGGGTTTCAGTACGAAGGTTCCTTTCTCACAAAGTCAGATCTTGGCGCTGTGGGAATTTTGGACGTGCATGGTGGTTTCCTATGTACGGCCCAGGACCTTCTTACCCCTGATCCGACAAAAATCGCGTTTTCTGGTGGATTTGGATTCACCACCCCTTCAGCACTCTCTCTTGTTTTTGGAGACCTCTCAGGCGTACCAGGTATTGCTTTGCTCATCGAACCACATCTATTCCCGAACACTGGGCCGATCGCATCTTTGGAAAAACAACCAAAGACCATCCCGATTCCCTTCGACCGGGAGGATGCCGATTCATGTACAGTCGGTATCGCCTCCCAGTTCCCATTTGGTCCGCTTTCTGTGGTTTTTCCATTTGCATTCACTCCTTTGATCAATCCTGGAAACCTACATGGGGGAGGAGTCCTGTCTGTCCTGCGTTCATCAATCGGGTTCATCACCCTCGGCGCGTGCTTGTCGGGTAGGTCGTATGATGGTGAAATCGCCGATGAATTGTTCTATGGGGGGTACCCTTCCCATTGGGCGACATACGTGCAGTTCTCAGTTAGCCTGTTCCGACAAGGATTCCACCTGCCAATCCTAGGAGAAGGCGAATGGGAATCCCGCCTCCAACTATTTTGCATGCATGATGGTTCATTAGGACAAGGAGTATCCTTTAGCTCGCATGTGGGGCTGAGTATTGGATCTTTCAGCTTGATCTGGGATAGCCAGCATCTGCCGATAGTCCTGGGAGCCCCGGGAATTGAAATACCAAAAACGGATACTTCCATAGTACGGGAAAATCAGCTGGGCTTGGTTTCGACAGCAGAAAAAGCCACGGTTTCGTGGATCATCACCGACCGGGTGTGGCAACCATCCCCCTATGCCTCCGACCATCAAAAAAGGACGGTAGGCATGCATGCCACGTTGGATTTCACCCTAGGAGCCACCTTGATTGGGTGTGACTTGCGTAGTGAGGTATCTTGGATGGGCGATGGGAGTTTGAAACGGACTGGATCTCTCGCTCTGGATTTTGAACGTCTGGTGGAGGGTGTTCGAATTGTAGTGGAACCGACTCTGCTGTTCGATGCGAACTCTAAGCCAGTAATGAAATTGGATTGCTCTTTCAAGCAGTCCTCTCCAACTGGGATAACTTGGGAAGCCACCATCGCTTGCAAGGCCCGGATTGTCCGGATACATCTTGGTGCTCTCTATGAGTGGGAAGGAAAGAAAGTCTCCATCGCATGCGACAGTCTCCGAAAGCTCAGTCTGACTCTTACCATCGGCCGATAAGCACAATCTCGCGTTCGAGTTCTATTCCAAAGCGATCAAGGACAGCCCGACGCGCGCGCTCGGAAAGTTCCAGAATATCTCTTGAAGTGGCGTTTCCATCCGTATTGATAATGAAATTGCCATGCCAGGAGCTGATTTGGGCCCCGCCCACCGAGAGGCCTTTGATTCCTGCTTCGTCTATCAGCTGTCCTGCTGGTTTGCCGCGTGGGTTTTTAAATACGCAACCGGCTGAGGGATGGTCGAATTGTCCAGAATCCATCCGTTCTTTTCTGCTTTGTTCTTTCCTAAGACGAGCTTCCGAAGTGTTTTTGTTCGGGATCAGACGAAGCGCGACCTCATAGATGATATGCTGCGTTCCCATGAAAGGAGAGCGTTTATACGCAAAGCGGTCATCATCCCGGTGGATTCTTGCAATCTCTCCTTCTGGAGTAAGGTAATCCACCCATTCGATAAGATGGCTCAGCTGTAACCCATGGGTGCTGGCATTGCCCCAAACAGCCCCTCCGATAGTCCCCGGCAATCCACCGAGGGTCTCCAGCCCGCTTAAGGAGCTTTCGATGGAAGCGTTGATAGCAGTCTCAAGGGGTAACCCGCTTCGCGCGCAAAATAGCGTGCCCCGGACATGATACGAACAGAGGTTTTTTGTAAGTATGACCAAACCAGGGACACCATCATCGGAGATCAGTACATTCGACCCCCCACCGAGAATAGTGATCGGCAGCTGATTGCGCCGCGAGTACTCCAGCAAGGTCCTCAATTGCTCGAGATTTGCAGGCATAGCGAGGAATTCGGCTTTCCCGCCGGTCTGGTATGTGCAAAGCGAGGCTAGGGGGTACTGCGTGACGATGAGGTCTTTGATATTGATTTTTTCAGGTGTATTACTTATTGTGGTAGCCACATCGGCGATATTAACCTATTTTACATGAACAGACAATGCCTATCAGGCAGTAACCGTTGCAAGGAGCGCCCCATGGTCTTTTCCGTCTACAACACGATGACACGCAGGGTAGAACCGTTCGAACCCATCGCCAAAGACTTCGTGCGCATGTATTGTTGCGGCCCCACCGTATACAATTTCGCCCATATTGGCAATCTCCGCACGTATGTGTTTGAGGATGTGCTCCGGCGTACATTGGAATTCGCTGGATATCGAGTGCGGCATGTGATGAACGTGACCGATGTGGGTCACCTCACCGATGATGGAGACGATGGCGAGGACAAAATGCTCAAATCGTCAAAAGAGACGGGGAGAGATGTCTATGAGATCGCCCGTCTGTATACCGAGGCATTCTTCGCGGATACCGATGCTTTGCATATCCTCAGGCCGGAGACCGCCTGTCGGGCGACCGAGCATATAGGGGATATGATCGCCCTCATCAAGCGGCTTGAGGAAGGGGGCCATACGTACCAAGCGGGTGGCAACGTGTATTTCAGCATCGACACCTTTCCCCAATATGGAGAGCTGGCGCGGCTGAACCTGGATGAGCTGCGATCCGGAGCCCGCATAGATGTGGATGTGAACAAGCGCAATCCAAAGGATTTCACACTCTGGTTCACCAATTCCAAATTCGAGAACCAAGCAATGCTTTGGGATTCGCCCTGGGGCCGTGGCTATCCTGGCTGGCATATCGAGTGCTCCGCGATGAGCATGAAGTACCTAGGTGAGACTTTCGATATCCACTGCGGGGGAATCGACCATATACCGGTGCATCATACCAACGAGATCGCCCAAAGCGAGGCGGCTACTGGTAAGCCTTGGGTGAGGTATTGGATCCATGGCGAGTTCCTGCTGAGTGACAAAGGCAAGATGTCGAAGTCCAAGGGAGAGTTCCTCACCCTCCATGTGTTGGTGAAGAAAGGATACGATCCCATGGACTACCGCTATTTCTGCCTTGGGGGACATTATCGGTCCCAGCTCCAGTTCTCCTGGCAGTCCATGGATAGCGCGCGGAATGCCCGTCGGAATTTGTTTGATCGGGTGGTTGAGCTGAAACAGAAGGCGAAACCGGCTGCAGTGCTCTCGGTCGAGGCCCAGCGGTATCTGGATTTGTTCACCGAGCATCTTGGAGCAGATCTGAATGCTCCCCGAGGTTTGGCTGACATGTGGAACCTTCTGAAGGACCCCACGGTTGTGGATGGGGAGAAACTTGCCTGTCTATATCAGATGGATAGGATTCTTGGTTTCAATCTTGAGGATATTCCTTCCGAAATCAAAGAGGAACCCTCGGCCCCCGAGGAAATCCAACTGCTATTGGAAGAACGTTTGAAGGCTAAACGAGAAAAGAATTATACACGTGCCGATGAGTTACGTGCTATAGTGGAGGGCGCGGGCTATCAGTTGAAAGACACACCGAACGGTACAACTGTTACGAAATCATGTAACCAAAACCAGGGATGAATTGTTAAGTGTATGGAAATAAAAAGTAGCGACAATGAATCGTTCCGGCATGTATATTCAGAAGTATTTCCAATTGTGATGAGGGTTGCGTACCATGTCACCTACAATATGGATGTATCCGAGGATATCTGCCAGGAGGCTTTCATTAGGTTTTACGAGAAGAACATAAGCTTCCGTTCTGTCGACGAGGCGAAATATTGGTTGATCCGGGTGACGAAAAACCTCTCGATCAACGTGATAAAGCGTAAGTCGCGGGAACAGGCGGTGGTAGAGAAGATCAAAAAGACTCCTTCCGTCACAGTGCGAAACGGCGAGGAGGCCTTGATCAACGAGGAAACCCGCCTGCTTGTCCGGGATGCTGTTGAAAAACTTCCCGAGAAACTGAAGTCGGTGCTGGTGTTGAAGGAATATGCGGATCTGAATTACAAGCAGATTGCGGAAATCCTTCATATTTCCGAAAGCAATGTGAAGGTTAGGGTGCATCGTGCAAGAAAAATCATGGAATCGATGCTGGACCGGGAGGAAATGCATGTGTCTTGATGACCAGATCTTAAATACTTATCTGGATGGCGAGCTCGCCGAACCTTGGCGTACCCAGGTCGCCGAGCATCTCAACTATTGTCCCGCCTGCAACGCCCGTTACGAACAACTGCGGATTCTCCATAAAGTGGTATCGTCCTCTCGCTTGAACGAGGAGGAGATAGCTCCGTATCAGCAGAAGGTATTGAAATTCATCGAGAACAATTATGTGAATAAAAGGAAGAAGATAGGTTTCATCCATCGCAACTTTCGGGTAAGCATGCCGATGGTTCTTGCAACGGCGGCGGCTTTTGTATTTGTCCTCGCAGGGGCGTTCCTGTTCCAAGGCAAACCTGCCGGCACATTGGGAGAAATCATACCGCAAGTCGCCTCCAGCACGCAGCCGGGGTCGGTCGTGCAGGTGCGGACAACCGAAGGACTCGCCAGCTCGCGGTTCCTCGAGAGCTACTCCTTGGAGGAAATCCTCCAGTATCTCGATGCGAAAGGATATGAGGTGGATGTGCGTATAAAGGGAATAAAGCCAGTGGGGACTATTCTCAACCAGGCTCCTTTCAAGGCTCCCGAGAAAACCGACACCCCAGTCGCCAACGAAGATGTTGATTTGGAAGCATCTCCTTTGGAACCAGGCCAACCTTCAGAAGGCACGGCTGAATAACGCCATCCGCATAGCGCATAGCTTGACTTTTTCTATGGATATCCCCGGAGCCAGTCTCCGGGTTTTCTTTTATCAACCTAGCCTATCAAATCGTACGATGTTGTAATTCACCAACTATTTTGCTACTATCGGTACTTGACCGCACAATGCAGGAGGCCCAGGATGAAGGCTGTGGAACTGGAGAAATCCTATAATCCCAAGGATTTCGAAGACAGGATTTATGATGATTGGAAATCGAACGGCTGTTTTAAACCCGCCGAGGGTGAGGGGAATCCGTTTGTAATCGTCATGCCTCCACCCAATGTGACTGGAATCCTCCATATGGGGCATGCGCTGAACAATCTTCTACAGGATACCCTTATCCGATTCCATCGGATGAATGGTCGGCCGGCTCTTTGGGTTCCTGGTACAGACCATGCCGGTATAGCCACCCAGAATGTGGTTGAGCGTCAGCTCGCGAAACGCGGCGTGCGTAGGCAGGATCTAGGTCGAGAGGCTTTTGTCGAGGAAACTTGGAAAGTAAAGGAAAAGCATCATACCATCATCTCGAAGCAATTGGAGAAGATCGGGTCCTCGTGTGACTGGACCCGCGAGCGATTTACCATGGATGCGGGGCTTTCACGGGCAGTCCGGGAATCCTTCGTCACCTTATACGAACGGGGCCTGGTGTACAAAGGGAAGTATCTTGTCAATTACTGCACCCATTGCACAACCGCACTGGCCGATGACGAAGTTGAATACAAACCTTTGACTGGGAAGCTGTATCAAGTGTCCTATCCCTTCGAGGATGGCAGTGGAAGCATAACGGTCGCAACCACCAGACCTGAGACTATGTTCGGCGATGTTGCGGTGGCGGTGAATCCTACTGACGAGCGCTATATGCACTTGGTGGGAAAATTTCTCATCCTTCCGCTGACGGACCGTAGGATTCCGGTCATCGCAGACAATTATGTCGATATGACTTTTGGCACCGGGATGGTGAAGATTACTCCCGCCCACGATCCGAACGACTGGGAGATCGGGCGCCGGCACAACTTGGAATCGGTGAATATTCTGAATCCAGATGGCACCCTCAACGAGAACGTGCCACCAAAATACCGAGGAATGGACGTGGTATCAGCCCGCGCTGTCGTGGTGCAGGATCTTCAGAGCGGTTCTTTTTGGAAAGGCGAGAGCGAGCACAACCATGAAGTGGGGCATTGCTATCGTTGCGGGACTGTAATCGAGCCATATCTTTCCGAGCAATGGTTCGTGTCGATGCGTTCCATGGCTGAAAAAGCGCTCAAAGCCTGGCAGGACGGGGAAATCACCTTTTTTGCCAAGCGTTGGGAAAACACCTATAGTCACTGGTTGGAGAATATCCGCGACTGGTGCATCAGCCGTCAGCTGTGGTGGGGACATCGGATACCAGTGTGGTATTGCAAGGATTGTGGGGAGATGATGGTCCTGCGAGAGGATCCTACCGAATGCGTGAAATGCAAAAGCACCCAGCTGGTACAAGATACAGATGTGTTGGACACCTGGTTCAGCTCGTGGCTTTGGCCATTCAGCACTCTTGGATGGCCTGACAAGACCGCTGACATGGCGCGTTTTTTTCCCACCAGCACCTTGGTCACCGGTTATGATATCATATTCTTCTGGGTCTCACGCATGATTATGGCTTCTTTGGAGTTCCTCGGCAAGGTCCCCTTCCATGACATCTATATCACCGGCTTGGTCCGCGATCGGCAAGGGCGCAAGATGTCAAAATCGCTGGGCAATGGTATTGATCCGCTGGAAGTCATCGAGCAGCATGGTGCCGATGCGATGAAGTTCACACTCTGCTATTTGGCGGCTCAAGGTCAGGATATTCTCATCGATATGGATTCCTTCAGGATGGGCTCACGGTTCGCCAATAAAATATGGAATGCAACCCGATTCCTGCTCATGAATCTGGAAGGTCGCTCGCTTGTGGAAATCAAGAGCGATGGATTCAGTGCGATCGACCGCTGGATGTACCATCAGCTGAATGAGGCTGCTGCAAAAGTGGCGCAGGCCATTCAGGGTTATCGCTTCAATGAGGCGGCACAGACGGTCTACGATTTATTTTGGAATGATTTTTGCGATTGGTATGTCGAAGCCACCAAATCCACCCTCGCCACAAAAGATGATGCTGAAAAGGACCGGACGGTTTCGGTGATGCTGGACCTGTTGGCTGAACTCATGCGGCTGCTTCATCCCTTTGTCTCCTTTATTACTGAAGAGATATATGGAAAGCTGCCGAACACCACGGGGAGGGTGATCGACGCACCGTATCCTGTGTGGACTGAACAACGGAATTTCCCAGAGCAGAAAATGATTGTAAGCTTGATGCAGGAAGCCATACGTGGAATACGGACCATGCGCAGCGAGCTTCAGATTCCATCTGAAAAGAAACTGCATGTGGTTATCCGTCCGGACCAATCGTTCCCTGCAACCGATTTCCTAGTGGAAAACCAAAAGCTTGTCGCTGGCTTTGTGGGTGCTTCATCGCTATCCATCGACAGCAAGGCACAGGAAGATGTCACTGGAGCGGTGCCAGTGGCTGGTCCAGGATTTGAGACCTACGTATTCGTCCGTGAAGCGATCGATATCGAACACGAGATCGCCAAGCTTCAGGTGGACCTTGCGAAAAATGAGACGCTTCTCGAGGGGGTCTTGAAAAAGCTTGCGAATGAAAAATTTCTTGAGAACGCAAAACCTGAGATAATCGAGAAGGAGCAGGGCAAGAGGGCGGAATTTGAAGAAAAGCTAGAGAAAGGACGTAAGCATCTGGACTTGCTACGGACTTTGTAGGCTGTGAATTGATGAGGACATGAAAAAACCGCAGGGCGATACCTGCGGTTGATAAAAAAAATGTGGAACTAGGCCTCGTTCTTCGCGTCCTGAATCTCTTTTCTTCTTTCTTTAGCCAACTTGGCTAACTCTCCGAGAGCTTTTCTTGCTCTTGCGGCGGATGCTTTTACGCCCTTATCGAAGAATTTTTGATTCTCAGCGATGTAGGCCTCATACTGAGCGACAATCTGCTCATGAACTGTCATTTGCAAGCCTCCTATTATTTCTTGCCCTCATAGTAGCATATTCAAACCAAAACACAAGAAAAAATGAAGAATTTTGTTAAAAAAACCTATGAAAAACACTCAATTGGCGGCCTGTAATGCGGTTTTCTTATGTAGAAAGGTGTTAAGATAGCAGACGCCGGATGATAAACCCATCTTCCAAAGGCTGTTTGGTTTTCAGATATGCGGTTTTTCCGTGGTCTTGCTTCTCAATTGGGTTAAAATCAGCATCCAGCAGCTCGAAATCCTCGTCTTGGATGGCCAAGGTCTTAGGTCCTATGTATTCTATGGGGGTGTGTGCCCGGATCTGATTTTTTAGGTTGAGAAGATAGAGATTCTCATCAAATCGCCTCACAATTGTTCCAACGAAGAGATAGTCACGAAGGTATCCTTGTTCAGTGGGAAGTTCGACAGACTGTGAGCCAAAAAAGAAGCCGGTGGAGAATTCCCGATGGCTCACTTGGTAAAGCTCATCCCGATAATCCTTCCAGTCGCCACTTGAGGCGACTCCCTCCACCGCGTCCAAGGCTTTGCGATAGGCCCTCGTCACGGTTGCTACGTAATAGAGCGACTTCATCCGTCCTTCGATCTTGAGTGAGTCAACTCCCGCAGCTTTCAATTCCGATAGATGATCGATCATGCACAGGTCTTTTGAAGAAAGTATCGTGGTGTATCCGTCACCTTCTGCAATGGGATAATACACCCCAGGACGTTCCGATTCCTCAAGTGCAAGTTCTCCTTGCGGATACCCGGCGGGTTTTTCCATCCGCTGCACAACCTTGTAATTCCAGCGGCAGGTATGCGCGCAATCACCCTGATTCGCGCTGCGTCCCGCGAGAAAACTACTGAGGAAGCATCGTCCAGAATACGCCATGCACATGGCACCGTGCACGAAGGTCTCTATCTCCATGGAAGGCACCGCATCCTTTATCCGGTGGATGGTGGTGAGCGGTGTCTCCCTTCCAAGGATTATTCTCGAGAAGCCCTTGTGTCCGTAGCTTTTTACAGCTGCGCTATTGATACAGTTCGCCTGTGTGCTGAGATGAAGCGGGATATGGGGGAATCGTTCCTTCAGCAGGGCGGCTGCGCCGAGATCGGATACAATGAATGCATCGAAAGGATACGCTTCGATAAGGGAGAACCGCGATTGTAAAGTCTCCAAGTCGTCTTCTTGGAAGTAGCTGTTGATCGCGGCGTATAACTTGCGGGTACCTTTGACAGCCTTCATGGACGGGATGTCCTCTGTGCCAAAGTTACCCGCGCGGGTTCTCAAGGAGAATTCCTCAAGGCCGATGTAGGCAGCATCGGCTCCGTAGGCGTACGCATAGCGTAGTTTCTCCAGATTACCCGCTGGGGAGAGCAGCTCCATCATTCTCAGTTCCCCAGCACAGGTGCAGGTACCGCGGGTTGGGGCTGTTTAACCCCATTTTTTTTTGCATGGGTGTCGTTTTGGAAAACCTGGAGCAGCACATCGTCGAAGGTCCCCATGAGATGAAAGGTGATTCCATCGGTGATCTCAGGTTCCAGCTCGTCCAAATCCCGTTTGTTATAGCGGGGGATAAGCACGGTTGTGATCTTGTTCCGACGTGCGGCAAGCACTTTCTCCTTCAGTCCCCCGATAGGCATCACCTTTCCCACCAGGTCCAGCTCGCCAGTCATGGCGAGGTTTGGCTTGATGGTTTGGTTTGTGACCAGGGAATATAAAGCCGTGGCCATGGTGACTCCAGCTGAAGGACCATCTTTGGGAGTCGCTCCTTCAGGAACATGCAGGTGTATGGCGTGGTTGTCGAACCAAGTGATATCGATACCATGCGCTTCTGAAATCGACTTGATGTGGGTGAGAGCGATATTCACCGACTCCTGCATAACCGCGCCGAGTTGCCCGGTAAGCTTGAGTTCTCCCTTTCCAGGATAGGCTACCGCTTCTATAGCCAGCGTATCCCCACCCATGCTTGTCCAGGCGAGACCGATGGCCATGCCAGGACGGTCGGCGACCAGGATCTCGTCTTCATGGAAAATAGGCTGCCCAAGGTATTTGATCATGGACGTCCTGTTGATCGCGATGGGAAGGGGCGGATTGTTCTCAAGGATTTCCCTCGCCACCTTGCGGTGGATCTTATCGAGCGATTTCTCGTAGTTTCGTACTCCAGCCTCACGAGCATATTCCTCGGCGATCTCAAGAAGGATACTGTTGGTGTAGGATACTTCCTTGCGGTCCAGTCCGTGTTTTTTCAAGCTTTTAGGGACAAGGTATTTCTTACCGATCGCCAGTTTCTCCTGTGCAGTGTACCCGGCGATATGGATGATCTCCATTCGGTCGAGCAGAGGTCTGGGCACGGTTTCCAGGGTATTGGCAGTCACTATGAACAGAATCTCGGAAATGTCGAACGGGAGGTCCAGATAATAATCGCGGAAAGTAGAGTTCTGTTCAGGATCCAATACTTCCAAAAGCGCGGAAGCCGGATCACCTTGATACGAAGATCCCATTTTATCGATCTCATCGATGAGAAAGACAGGATTCTTGGTTTTAACTGTCTTCAGCCCTTGGATGATTTTACCAGGCATCGCGCCTATATAGGTCCTGCGGTGTCCTTTGATCTCAGCTTCATCCCGCATTCCGCCAACGGAAAAGCGGAAATATTGCTTTTTGAGTGCGCGGGCGATTGAGCGTCCCACGGATGTCTTGCCAACTCCCGGAGGCCCGACCAGACAGATGATGGATCCCTTGGTATCCTGCTTCTTCTTACGGACAGCGAGGTATTCCAGAATCCGGTCTTTGACATCTTTCAGCCCATAATGGTCCTTCTCTAGGATTTTTTTAGCGGCCTCAAGGGTGTAGTCCTCGGCCTTTGGTTCCAGCCAAGGAAGTGCGGCAATGGTCTCCAGATACGTGCGGGTGATGGAATAATCTGGTGAGTTTGGGTCTAGGGATTGGAATTTATCCAGTTCGCTTGTCACTGCCTCCAGCACTTCGCCTTGCAAGTTGAGCGCGGCGATCTGCTTGCTGAGTTTATTGAAGACCGCGGTGCGCGGATCCGTGGTCAAGCCGAGTTCCTGCTGGATGTGCTTCAGTTCCTCGCGGAGGAAATAATCGCGCTGGTTTTTCTCCAGCTTGCTGTTAACCCGATTCTGGATCTGCTCCTGCATGGCAAGCAGCTGCTGTTCCTTCTTGATGAACACCAGAACCCGTTCCATCCTGCGGCGGACGTTGAGAGTCTCAAGTATCCGCTGCTGCTGCCTTCGGTCGACATTGATGATGCTGGCGATGAAGTCAGCCATGCGGCCGGCATGGTCGATATTCACCATATTCAGTCGCATTTCCTCGGTGAATAGGGGATTGCCTTTGGAAAGACGTTTCATCTCGGTGATCAGCTGCCTTGTCCAGGCTTTCAGTTCCTGTGGGTTGTCCTCAATATCCTCGAGATACTCCACCTCGGCCACAACGAAACTACCACTCGCATGGAATTCCTTTACTTGGAATCTTTTCATAGTCGATATGAATATGTTCATGCCCCCATCGGGCAACCTGATCTTCTTGATAATCTTCGCTACAGTCCCAACCTTATACAGATTCTCGGGATCATACTCGCCTTTGGTTTCATCCTTGACCAAAAGAAGCCCGAGATCCGCACTATGCGTGAGCGCTTGACCGACAATATCCATGTCCTCTTTGCTCTCTACGACCAGAGGTGTGAAAAGTCCAGGGAATATGGGATTTCCCACGAGGGGAAGAATGAATAGTCTTTGGGGAAGCAGTTGCTCAATGGGCATCAGTTCCTGTTCTGCCATGAAAAGTCCTCCAGAAATAGTTGTTGCAATCAAATGGGTGCATGCGTAATGTAATACATCCAAGGCTCAGCGTGAAGTCTTTTTCGATGAAGCGATCGGCTACCACCTATCTATTCAATTCTCCAGACCCAGAATCCTTTTCACCCCGCCTGAACCACCAGACTCCAAGATAGCAGAAGGGCGTGTCCATCAGAGCAAAGGCGATTTTGAAGATCCAGTAGGGGATGATCAAGCTGAAAATAAAGCCAGCGGTGTATTTTGCATTCAGATGGTAAAAAGCGATGAACATGAAGATTGTGGTATCGATGAATTGGCTGATGATCGTGGAGACGTTGTTCCGTATCCAAAGGTGTTTTTCATGAGTGACCCGTTTGAAAAAGGCGAATACGATTACATCCACATGTTGAGCGACGATGAAGGAAATAAGACTCGCAATGGTCATCCGCATGCTTGAGCCAAAAATCATGGCATAGGCTTCTTGCAAACCCCAGGTTGGATTTGGAATCACTTGGATGCAGAGCCACATCATGATGAACATGAAGACCAGCATGCCTGTGGAGATGTTCACGAAGGTCGTGGAGGTCTCCCGTCCAAAAATCTCGCCCACGATGTCTGTGATCAGGAACAAGAGAGGCATGAAGAAAATGCCAACCGATACTCTGATTCCGAAAATACTGGTGATTTTCGAACCTAAAGTATTTACGAGGACCATCGAAGTGATATAGAGCGCGAATAGTATGAGTTTTTTTGTCTCACTTGACGTTTTCATGGCATGCCCCCAAAGTCTGATTTCAACGATGATGTTATCCGACAATACCCGAAACAACGGCCTTGGTAAAGATGGGAATCGGAACGGGGACGACGCGATTTTTCAGTCATCGCGCATGGGTGAAAATTTTTTTCATAACCCGTCTAGGGTTGGCCGATAATATTTGTTGACATCTGGGGTTTAGCTCCGCATACTTAAGACCGTGGGTTGTGCATTGGCTCCACCGAAGCTATTGGGCTAGGAGGTGACAAAGGGGTTGGAGATGCATTCCACTGGGATGGAGATCGCATCGGAATGATCTGAGCGGTATCCATACTCTCTTCGAAATTGAATCTACATGTGTTCTTGCAAAGCGTACACCGGCTGTAAGAGGGTTTTCGGTGCGCGCGGGTATGTCGCGGGGGAGTGGATGGTGGCCGTTCCCAGGTCTTTTTCGATGGGAACATATAAGGAGGAAGTATGAAGAAAGTCATACTCGTGTGCTTATTGGCTTTGCTGACCGCTTTTGGGTCCACGCTTGTAGCGCAGGGGGTCCAGGAATCCGCAAAGGGACCGTTGAAGTTCTCGATGTATTATTCGGATAACGCGACCCTGCCGTTCAAGAGCGACTGGCTCACCGTGACCGAAGTGCAGAAACGACTGAATGTCGATGTGGAATTCGAGATTATTCCCATCGCCGATTATCAGACGAAAGTGTCTTTGGCCCTCAACACCGGCACCAATGCCCCGGATGTCATCCTGTATCAATCTACAAAAGGTGAGAACGCGGCCTTGGCTCTCAATGGCGCCATAGTGCCCATCAGCGACTATGCCGCCTGGACGCCCCATTTCAACGCTATGGTTAAGAAGTTCGGACTAGAGGATAATGTCAACCTACTGCGTCTGAAAGATGGGAAACGCTACTACATGCCCTCGTTGTTCGATGTTCCCTTCTACGATGGCGGCCTTATCCTCCGTGAAGACCTCTTGTTGAAATACGGTCTGTCGGCGCCAAAGACGTTCGACGATCTCTATAACGTGCTCAAGGTCTTCAAGGAAAAGAATCCCGGTTCTTATCCTCTTACAATCCTAGCGGGTCCGCGGGTTCTTTACCGCATGACGATGCCCTCCTGGGGTATCAGCCTAGGTAAGAATGGCGCCTCAGGCACGAACACGCTCAGCTGGGATTATACTGCGAAGAATTTCTTCGCTGGAGCGATCAGTGACCAATACAAGCAGTATGTCACGTTCTTTGCGAAATTGTATAAGGAAGGCTTGCTCGATCCTGAAATGGCTGAACCTATCGATGGCGACCGTTGGGCCCAGAAACTTGCCACAGGAAAATCGATGGCCACGTATGCGTATTATGACCAGATCGGCGGTGTCACCCGCACTTCCACCATTCCTGGCTTCAAGCTGCAGATGTATCCTTCGCTCGCAGGACCTGCAGGCGCGCACCATCAGCCAAAGAGCAAGACCGGCGCAGGGATTCTGTTCCCAGCCGCGACTGCCAAGCGCAAGGATTTCGAACAGATTGTGCGTGCGGTGGACGAGATGTTCTTCTCTGAGGAAAACTCCCTCATGTGGTGCCTCGGAGTCGAGGGTATCACCTATACCAAGCAGGGTGACAAGGTGGTGTTTGCGAATGACATCCTGAACGCGCCGGAAGGTATCTACAAGAGCATGCAGATCAAGTACGGTTGTGGCTCCGATGTAACCCAGATGATATGGGTGAACGCGCGGGAGATGACCAAATACGATGCGAACTATGCAGCGATCAACGCGGCGGTAGAGGCCATCGGTGATGTCATCCAGGCGATTCCTCCCACCCCGATGTTCGATGACAAGCAAGCCGAGCAAGCTGGAAGCCTGCAAACCCCGCTCGCCGATGCTTTCGAACGGTGGAACACTGCCTTCCTGACCGGCACAAAGAGCATCGACAAGGATTGGAGCGCGTATGTCCAGGAGATGAAGAATCTCGGTATTGAGAAATTTGTAAAGATCTACAACGACAACCTGCAATAATCCAGAGGTGTTCCGGGGGTGGGTAGGAAAATCCACCCCCAATCCAAGGAATGAGGGAGAATACGCCGCATGAATACATCACCTGCAAGATCCCGCTTCCGCCAATACTGGCAGCTGTATGCAATGATGGTGATCCCTCTAATCTATTTCATTCTTTTTAAATATGTTCCGATGTTTGGGAACGTGCTGGCCTTCCGGCGCTACCGTCCAGGCATGGGGCCATTTGGCACCGAGTGGGTGGGGTTGCAGTATTTCAAGCGCTTCGCCCAGGATCCCGCTTTCTGGAGGGCTTTCAGGAACACCCTCACACTTTCACTTATGAACCTGGTGGTGAATTTCCCCATTCCCATCATCTTCGCCATTCTTCTCAATGAACTACGCAACCTGCGCTTCAAGAAAATCGTGCAAACGGTGTCCTACATGCCTAGGTTCATCTCCACAGTTGTCGTAATCGCGATATTGGGGGAATTACTCTCACCGAGCTCTGGAATAATCAACCTCTTTCTCAAGCGGTTTTTCGACATGGAACCAATCTATTTCATGAACGATGAGAAATATTTCCGCTGGATCTATGTCTTTGTGGACACTTGGCAGTATACCGGATGGACCGCGATCATATATCTTGCGGCAATCACCGGAATAAGCAGCGACTTGTACGAAGCGGCCACTATCGATGGCGCATCCCGGATCCAGCAGGTGTTCTATATCACCATACCCTCCATCATGCCTACCATCATGGTGATGCTGATTTTGAATATCGGGCGTTTGCTGAGTCTGGGCTTTGAGAAGGTACTGCTGATGTACACCCCATCAAATTCGGCGGTGAGCGATATCATCGATACGCTGGTATATCGGACAGGACTTGCGAATCAGAATTATTCGTATGCAACGGCGATAGGGCTGTTCAGTGGGATTATCGGAGTGGTTCTGGTCTCCAGTTCCAATGCGTTGAGCAAAAAGCTTACCGGCGACGGCATATATTAAGGAGCGGGGTGTCATGCGCATCAGATCCAGTTCCTTTTCAACCAGAGCGTTCGATGCCTTCATTCTTCTGGTGATGCTGGGGGTGCTTTTCACCTGTCTCGTGCCTTTCATCTACATGGTTGCCCTATCGCTTTCCAGTCCGAAGGCCATCATCAACAACCAGGTGTCTTTTTGGCCGGTTGGTTTCAATATTGAAGCGTACAAGCAGATATTCTCCTATCCAAACTTCTTCCAAGCTTATCGGAATACGATTTTCTACACAGTAGCCGGGACCGCCATCGCGCTTGTACTTACCGTCATGTTTGCATATCCACTCAGCAAGCCAATGCTCAGAGGTCATGGCTTCATCACAAAACTGGTGATCTTCTCGATGTTTTTCTCTGGCGGACTTATCCCGAACTACTTGCTGATATCCTCATTGCATCTCACGCAGAAAGTCTGGGCAATGCTTATCCCGTTCGCCATCAATCAATTCAACCTCATTATTCTTATCAATTTCTTTAAATCCATGCCCGCGGAGCTTGAAGAAGCGGCGATAATCGACGGTTTGGATTACGCAGGGATTCTGGTGCGGATCATCGTCCCGCTCTCAACGGCGGCTTTGGCGACCATCGCCCTATACACTGCGGTCTTCTTCTGGAACGATTGGTTCAATGGCCTCATATATCTCAAGTCGAAGCAATTCCCCGTGATGCTTTTCCTACGCAATATCGTGACTGGCACCAGCATGGTGGGGGATGCCGCAGGGGCAGGGGACAAGACTTCCATAGCCATCTCCATCAAGTCAGCGGTGATAATCACGTCCACCTTACCGATAATCGTGTTGTATCCTTTTCTGCAGCGCTATTTTGTGAAGGGGGTCTTGGTTGGTTCCATCAAGGGTTGACAGTTCGGTTATTGGCTGATTTTGCCCATGACCACCGGATGGGCTGCACCTGTCGCCTTGGGTGCATTGTTCGGTATCCCATGAATCGCTTCATTGGCCAATATCGCGAAGGCTACTGCCTCCTTGGCGCTGCTGTCCAGTCCAAGATCTTCGTTCGACAGTACCCTGCAATCGGGGAGGCAGGCCTGTATATTCGCCATCAGAACCGGATTCAGGCTTCCACCGCCACCAACCACCATGCGTGACGGTCTAATGGCGCAATGCCGGTCAAGGCCAATCCGGATGGTCTCGGCGGTGAAGCGATTGGCAGTCGCGAGGGTGTCGATCAACGAAATCCGCATCCGCTGGGCTGTTTCAACCAGCGCTTCCACATACGCAGCCCCATAACGTTCCCTTCCGGTTGTCTTTGGGATTGGCTCCGATAGGTATGGATCGTCAAGCATCCAGCTTAGTAATTCCATTCGGACGGTACCTCTTGCCGCAAACTCTCCGTTGAAGTCAAAGCGGCTGGCATTGTTGGTGATTATCGAGGTGAGGGCGTCCATCACCATATTCCCAGGACCGGTATCGAAGGCTATGATATCTTCAAGGCCGCCCCCTTGGGGTAGTATGGTGATATTCCCGATCCCTCCGAGGTTTTGCAAGGCGACCGTTCTCGTTGGGTCCTGATAGAGTAGATACTCGGTGTACGGAACGAGCGGTGCGCCTTGACCCCGCGCTGCTGTATCTCGTACCCGGAAATCGGAAACCACGAGGCATCCTAGACGTTCAGCGATCACCGAGGCCTCGCCGATTTGCAGCGTGCTGGCAAATGTCCTCCCGAGGTATTCGCTTGGAACAGGGGCGTGGAATACCGTCTGTCCATGGCTGCCGACGAGGTCTATGCTATTTGGCGTGATCCCTGCCAAGGCACATACCGCGATGCAGGCCTCGGCGCTTAGTTCCCCTAGAAGAAAATTCATGCGGCAAAGTTCCTCGCTGCCTCCGAAGGTCCCAGAAGCCACTGCGAGGATCCGGGAACGCACAGAATCTGGAAAAGGAATGGTGGTGAAAGCGACCTGATGCACTTTTGTTGAGGTTCCGTTACCATGGATCTGCACAAGGACAGCGTCGATTCCATCAGTGGAAGTTCCGCTCATCAAGCCTATCACCAGTTTTGGATCTTTTTCCAATACCTCGCCAACCAACATCCCTAACCTCCTGAAATCATTTTCCTCCAAGGAAATCCTTGTAGAGACCCGGCGTTGAATTGGGGATCAAAGCGGCTCCTACGCATTTTGTGTAGAATTCCGCGGGACCGACCCCTCCGATAATCGCATAGATATAGCCTTCCTCGCGCAAGGCGATTAGGCTGCGGATGAGCAGGGCCTTGCCGATTCCTTTACCTTGTTCCGATTCAAGGACACGGGTGGGGCCAAAGAAATCTGGTGCGGTGGCATTGTAGCAAGCGTAGCCCAAGATGGTTTTGCCCCGGGTGGCGACGAAACAGGAGATGGGGATGCGGCTGAAGCACACCTCGCATTCGCTCGCCGCATTCATGCTCGAGTTCTGAAGCACCCATTCGGTGATCCGCCTTTTGTCAGGTGCGATCGCACGTCTGATGACCACTTCATGGGGTTCAAGGGTATTGAGAATGGGAGAAAGCTCTGGAAGGTCCAGCAGATTCACCAACATGTCCGGCATGGATGTCTCCTCCTTATATATGCGGTGTCCTATAGTTTCACGCTCAGTCGGCCTGTCGCCTGCCGGTCCTTTGCAAGCACTTTTGCGAGTGCATCAAAGGTTGCGGCGGAATATTCATAGGCCGCGATGAGAGAGGCTCCATAAGATAAAGATGCAAGATCGTAGGGGTTTCGGAGCGCGACAGCGATTACAGGTATCCTGGATGTGACCAGTGCGTTGACGAGTTCAAGTTGTCCGCTATTCAAATGGCCGTTGTACGTTCCCACCACAATACAGGAATGTGCCAGGGCCTGTAGGCGTAACGCTTCTATTTCTCCGGTTGTGGGATTGATAGAGGTCACTGTGGCCCGCCCCCCAAACAATGCCGTCATGTAACCGGGAAAGCTGAAAGCGGGATCGATCATGCTCGAGGCATTCGTCGCGCGATAGGCCCTGCATCCAAGAAACCAAGGATTGGACCCAAGTTTCGGAAGACCTGTGGCCGGCATCCGGTACACGGTGATTGAGTCTTCCCTCATCCGGGCGGCCAACTGCATGTGAGCTTCGCACCCCACCAGGTCCAGGTTCATGGCTGTGGAGGCGTTTTCATGCGCGGGTTGTGCGACCTTCTGCTTGAATCTGAGGATTTTTTCCACCGATGCGTCCATCTCTTCCATTGGGATTTTTCCTTCAGCCACCGCCTTTTTAATAGCGGTCGCGGCTTGGGCTGCCAAGGAGTTTGTGTGGGAGATGAACACAAGATCCACGCCAGCGGTGAAGGCGGTAATGGTTCCTTCCACAGTGCCATAGAACTGCTTGATCGCCGCCATCTCCATGCAATCGGAGATCACCAGTCCGTCGAAGCCCAACCGATCCTTTAAAAGTCCGGTGATGATCGTCCTGGACATGGTGGCGGGAAGTTTTTTCCGTTCCAATTGAGGAAACAGGATATGGGAAGTCATAATCGCGGGGATGCCAGCGTCGATGGCTGCTTTAAACGGGACCAGCTCCATCCTCTCCAGCTCTTCCAGCGATTTATCAACAATGGGAAGGCTTAGGTGGGAATCCAGATTGGTGTCGCCATGGCCAGGGAAATGTTTTGCCGCACTTAGGACACCGCCATCCAGGAGCCCCTGCATCATTTTGAGCGCGAAACGAGCCACCGTGGCCGGATCATCGGCGTAGCTGCGGACGCCGATCACCGGGTTTTGCGGATTGGAATTTACATCCATCACTGGCGCGAGGTCGAAATCGATTCCCAAAGCGAGAAGCTCGGTCGCAGTGATACGCCCTGCAGTGTATGCGTTCTCGGGGTCTGCGGTAGCCGCCACAGCCATTGCACCAGGCATATTGGTCGCATCGTTCGAAAGCCGGGTGACCATCCCGCCCTCTTGGTCTATGGTGATGAAGGGTTCAAAGGAAGTCACCTCGCGCACGAGCGCCCGAAGTTCCTGGCAGAGGCTGGCTAGTTGCCGCTTATTGGCCACATTATGTGAAAAGAGAATAATATTGCCGATTTTATGCGTTCGGATGAGTGTTTTAAATTCTTCATTGAGCTCGAATCCAGGAAATCCGGCGACAAGACGTTGGCCGATTTTCTGTTCTAGTGTAAGAGTGGATCGCATACGGTTGGTTCTCCCTTCTATGGATATAGATGGTATTGACGTTTATGGATGGCGAAGCCTGCGCTTTCTTGCCGGCACCGGGTAAGTATCGATACAGTTGTCGAAGTCTGGTTTGTAAGCAGATCGCCCCCGGCGAGGTATTCGATGAAGGCCCTGTGTCCATGTTGTTGAGCTGGGAGAAATTGAAAATCCTGGGGGTATAGCTTCTGTACAGCTCCAAGAAGCTCGATTCCTGTCTGTACGGACCTAAAGGTAAAAGGATTGGTTACATGCGCATGCACGCCGCCGCAATTGATTCCCACGTGCTTTGAAGTATGTGGCTTGAAGTGCACCGGAGTGAACCGCACACCGGGGAGTTGGATTGAGTTCATCTCGTCGCAGAGGACTTGTGCTTTTATGAAAGGTGCCCCAGTGATTTCGAAGGGGCAGGAAGTACCGCGGCCTTCAGAGAGATTGGTCCCTTCAACCAAACACATGCCGGGGTAGAGCAGCGCGGTCTCAAAGCGGGGTATCCCAAGACTTGGCATCACCCACGTGAGTCCGGTCTGGGGGAACAGCATTTTTCGGTCCCAATTTTGGCACGGTACCACCTCAAGATCGCAACCAAGCGCGAGTTCCTGGTTCACCATCGAAGCGAATTCGCCTGCGGTCAGACCATACCGGATGGGTAGGGGATACGCCCCGACAAAACTAGTGTAAGCTGAATCGAGCAGATTGCCTTCGACAACTTCTCCACCTAGGGGGTTTTGGCGGTCAAGCACGATAAGCTGCAGGCCAAAACGGGCGCAATCCTCCAACGCGTATAGGAGCGTGGAAATGAATGTATAATAACGTGTACCGACATCCTGTATATCATAGACGATGGAATCCACACCTTGCACCATCTCCTGCGCAAGTCTTTTAGAGTCCGCACGATAGAGGCTGTGAACCGGCAGCCCGGTGAACGGGTCCCGATACGTTTCGACCATACCGCCTGCTTCGATGTCTCCACGCACACCATGCTCAGGACTGTATAATGCGACGAGATTGTAGCGATTGTAGAGGATTCGTAAAGTGGATTCCAGCTGGCGGTCTACGCCTGATACCGAGGTTATGAGACCCAGTCGCTTTCCCGATAAGAGTTTATGATTGAATCCGAGGGTGTCCACACCATTTAAAACCATATAAATCCAACTATTTGAATCACTTATGAATCAAGCCTACCACCGGGGGATGGTTTTGTCAACGGAAGTGGAAGGCAAGTAAAAAACACTTCATCGGAATGATAATATTGTTGCATTTTGTTGCATTAATGGTATAATGGCGCTAGGAGGCCGCGAGGCCCTTTCGGTGCCATCGACCTCCGCTCAAGGTAGGAGAAGCCTTATGGAAGAGAGCAAACTCATTGTAATAGCTATTGGAGGGAATTCCCTCATCGAAGACAGCAAGCACGTCACTGTATCCGCCCAGTATGAAGCAGCTCGTAAGACCGCGCATCATATCGTCCGACTGGTGCAGGCAGGCCATCGGGTGGTTATCGCTCATGGGAATGGGCCGCAGGTGGGCTTTATTCTTCTGAGAGCCGAATTCTCCCGTTCGATCCTACATCCAGTTCCGCTGGATTCCTGTGTTGCGGATACCCAAGGTGCCATTGGCTACCAGTTGCAGATGGCTTTACGCAATGAGTTTTCGAAAGTCGGCTTGGTACCGCAGGTGGCGACCGTGGTCACCCAGGTGGAAGTCCTATCTGATGATCCTTCTTTCAAAAAGCCTTCAAAACCCATTGGCTCCTTCATGACCAAAGAGGATGCGGATTTCCATCGTCTGAACGATGGTTGGGATGTGATGGAAGATGCCGGCCGGGGTTACCGCCGGGTGGTGGCTTCGCCAAAACCTGTATCCATAATCGAATTGGAAACCGTGCGGACGCTTGTTGAGCACGGGGTGATTGTGATTGCCGCGGGTGGTGGTGGAATACCTGTGGTGAAACATGCAGATGGCTTGCTAGAAGGGTTGGAAGCAGTCATCGACAAAGATCTTGCGGCCGCCTTGATGGCCAAAGAGCTCAAAGCCGACTTGTTTGTGATCTCAACTGCGGTGGAGAAGGTCTGTCTGAACTATGGCAAGCCGAATCAGAAGGAATTGGACACCATCGGTCTAGCTGAATGCCAACAGTATGTTGAGGAAGGGCATTTTGCACCGGGAAGCATGCTTCCTAAAATCCAGGCGATGATGGATTTCGTCAAGACCACAGGCAATGTGGGACTGATCACCAATCCAGAGAACATCTACGGCGCCTTGTACGAAGGCAAGGGTACTAAGATAGTGAGATAGGGCTGCTCCTTTCGATCCCAGGCTGCCAGGCAATCCGCCTGGCTTTTTTTTGGGGGAGGGGCATCTGTTTCATATTAATTTGTAATTTAACTTTACAAAATAATCATTGACAACTTCTCTTGCTGATGATAGTTTTTCCTTGATAGGAGTTACCATGAAAAAGCTAGGATTCGGAATCATAGGTCTTGGAATGATTGCCGAGGTGCATGCCAAGGCCATCAGCGAGTTGGAAGGCTGTCGGCTTGTCGCCGGTTTTGATTCTTATGGGGAACGGGCCAAAAAGTTCGCCGAGGACCATGCCTGCAGGGGGTATGAGGACATCGACCGGTTCCTAGCCGACCCGGAGCTTGATATCGTCACCATCGCCACACCCTCCGGACTGCATCTTGATGGAGCGGTGGCTGCGGCGAAAGCTGGTAAGCATGTGATTGTGGAGAAGCCTTTGGAGATTACCAAAGCCCGCTGCCAAGAGATCATCGATGTCTGCGCGTCTCAAGGGGTCAAACTCACCGGGGTATTTCCCTCGCGTTTCCATAATGCCCCGATATTGATCAAGAAAGCGATCGAAGATGGTCGTTTTGGCAAGGTCGTCATGGCCGATGCCCAGGTGAAGTGGTTTCGCACACAGGCCTACTATGATAGCGGAGCCTGGCGTGGAACTTGGAAATACGATGGTGGCGGAGCCTTGATGAATCAGTCCATCCATGCCATCGACTTATTGCAATGGTTCATGGGTGAGGTCTCAGAGGTTTCGGCTTTCACCGGCACCTTGTCGCATGAGCGCATTGAAGTAGAGGATACCGCGGTGGCTGTCTTGCGTTTTAAAAATGGTGCCATGGGTGTGATAGAGGGTACCACAAGCGCCTATCCAGGATTTCTCAAGCGGATTGAGATCCTAGGTACAAAAGGCAGCGCGGTGATGGAGGAAGAGAGCATCATCAAATGGCAATTCGAGCAGGAGCTGCCTGAAGATGCAGGGATAAGGGATAGGTATCTGCATGGAACCGCCACCGGGGGCGGAGCGGCTGATCCTAAGGCCATCGGTTACCATGGCCATAAAAAGCTCTTTGAGTCCTTCGTGAAGTCGGTCAGTGAAAACGCTGCGGTGGAGATAACCGGAGAGTCCGCGGCCAAAGCGGTGGAGATCATAGAAGCCATCTACCGAAGCGCCCAAGGCAACGCGAATGTGAAGCTGCCCCTGGATGTGTAAAAAGTTCCTGGGAGAGCTCCGAAAAA
>DIXI01000027.1 GCA_002428625.1 Sphaerochaeta sp. UBA6084 | reverse complement strand
GAGTTGACGCTTACGTTCCAGGAACCTTTTCCACACCGCTAAGCGAAAATTGCATTCCAAGGGTGCTGGAATGGGTTTTTCGCTTACTTTTGTGGTTTAAGTTGCTGGAACCTTTTCACGCGCTGGCTAACCGAGATGCGCAGATTCGCGCTAGGTACGGAATTGACACTGGTTGTCAATTCTGTGCCTGGCACTAAACTGCGAACTCGGGGGTCTTGCTCACAGCCTTGCACCACCGGCAGAGCGGAGCTCCTCTTTTGCCCTGGGCAAGAGAGAGCGGGAGCGGCGATGGGACCCGAGGGCCGAGGCCTGGGGGCTGAGGCTTGAGGGGGGTGCCCAAATGCCCCTACATAAATACAGCTTTTCTGCCATTCCTGTGTATTTTTGGGTATCGAGTTTCGGGTTGTTATTGCATTGGGTTGTTATCGCCTAATCCGTCGGGTTGTTATTTCCTAATCTGTCGGGTTGTTATTGCCAAATCCGTCGGGTTGTGATAGTATTGACGAACAAACGGAGTGTGCTGATGCCAGAAAAGAACTATTTACCAAGATTAATCGATAGCAAGATATCGCAACATCTCTTAGCCTTTGGTTCAATAAGCGTCGAAGGTCCAAAATGGTGCGGGAAAACCATGACATCGTTACACCATTGTACCAGTAGTTTCTACGTTGGAGCTCCAGCTGGTAATTTCAGTAATCGAAAATTGGCAATGATGGATCCATCGCTCATTCTCGACGGCGACACTCCTCGATTGATCGATGAATGGCAAGAAGTCCCAGCAATATGGGATGCAGTTCGATATGCTGTCGACCAACGCGGAAAAAAAGGTCAATTTGTACTTACTGGCTCGTCTACTCCTAATCGCAAAGGTATATCGCATAGTGGGGCCGGACGTATTGCAAAACTTCGCATGAGAACCATGTCGCTATATGAAGCCGGTGCTTCCTCAGGGTTGGTATCCCTGAAAGATCTGTGTAATGGAATAATTAAATCCAGACTTACCGGTGAAGTGAACCTGCACACACTCATAGAACATATCATGTGTGGAGGGTGGCCGGAGAATGTTGGAATCGATTTTAAATTTGCCCGGTTATTGCCAAAACAATATATAGATGCTGTTGTTACCGATGATATCAACAGGGTGGATGACACTTCGAGGGACTTGCACAAGGTCCGTTTGCTGCTTAGATCATTGGCACGGAATGAAAGTACGTCCGCTTCAAACAAAACTCTTAAGAATGATATTAAAGAACAGGATGATGAAGATATCAATGTAGAAACCATCGCAGAATATCTTGGTGTTTTTGAAAGATTGTTCCTCTTGGATAATCAAAAACCTTTCCATCCCAACATACGCTCTTCTGTTCGAATCAAGCAATTGGAAAAAAGACATTTTTGCGACCCATCGTTGGCTTGTGCGTTGCTGGGAGCCACTGAAAAATCTCTTCTGGCAGACCTTGAGACCCTTGGATTTCTGTTTGAAGCATTGTGTGAAAGGGATCTAAGAATCTATGCGGAATCGAACGATGCGAAACTCTATCACTACCAAGACTATAACGACAACGAGATTGACGCTGTTGTTGAAATGCCCGATGGCTCTTGGGGAGCTTTTGAAATCAAGCTCGGTGCGAACCAATTGGATGGAGCCGCAGAAAAATTACTTAAAATTAAGAGCGGCATTGACAAAGACCCAAAAGGAAAACCTCCAAAAATCCTTTGCATAGTGTGCGGTCTCTCCAATGCTGCGTATGTTCGCCCTGATGGTGTTATCGTCGTACCGATTACTGCGTTGAAAGACTAATGGTGGATGCAAGAGGCTGGAGTTTGAGGGACTTTTTCCACAGGGGGTATGATGCGATGACTAGCGAGCGAAGTTATCGAAAACCGTTGAGCAAGAAAGAATCTATTCAAGAACTGATGAAATGTTCCGGGACGCAATTTGATCCTGAAATTGTAAACATTTTCGTCAATCAAGTATTGCAGTTCCAAGAACCTTTCCCACACCACTAAGCGGAAATAGCCAGGGGTGCTGGACGCGGTTTGCCGCGTAGCTGGGGGTCGCAGATTGGTGCCAGGCACGGAATTGACCCTGGTTGTCAATTCCGTGCCTGGCACGAAACTGCGAAGCGAAGCACCACCGGCAGAGCGGGAGCGGCGACGGGACCCGAGGGCCGAAGGCTTTAGGGGGGTGCCCAAAGCCCCTACTTCTGTAGATATAGGTCCTGGAACTTTCGCCACATTGAACTTTTACCACACTCCTCATCAAGACGGCTGCGGATTCTCCAGATTCGAGTTGACAGGGTCGAAGTTTTATTTTATATTGACAGACATGTCAATCAATAGGAGAAATCATGTCACCACGTACGCAAGAAGCTAATGAAGCGTTGCACGGAGAAAGGCGGAAGGATATTCTGGAAGTAGCGCTAGGCATTTTTGTGGAGAACGGTTTCAACGGGACAAGGATGCAGGAGATTGCCAAGCGGTGTGATTTGAGCTATGGCCTGGTATACCATTACTTCCCTTCTAAGGAAGCAATTTTTACTGCGCTGGTGGACATGGCACTGGATGCGGCGAGACAACTGATATATTCCCTGTCACAAAGCCCATCACCCCAGGTTTTCGGCACTCTCATAAATTTTGCGGTTTCGGATCCATCACCTCACTATTTTGCCATAATTGTGGAGGCATTGACCAAGAAGAGCGTACCGATAGAGCTAGTTACCCGGGTAAAGCACACCATCTTGGATATTAAGACTGCGTTGGCTACGGCAGGAAGCAGCCCTTCCATGGACAACAATGACACCATGGCTGAGGGAATACTTTCCATACTGCTTGGGGCGTCTATCATGAAAATCTGCAAACTGTCCGACGGATCGTTCGCTGCGCGATCGGCGACAGTTCTGGCAGCTTCTGGAAAGGAGTAGGACATGCTCGTCGCATGCTGCCTCATTGTGGCACTCTGTATCACTGCCCCCCTCGGTGCAGTGGAAACCACAGTGGAAACCCAAGTATTTCGTTATGCCTGCATTGATGATATGGGAAAGGCCACGGGAACCATTGAAATGCGGATGACACCAAATCCTGATGGTGGTATGGAGATACTATCAACGGATACCTTTGGCACTCACGAATATGCCAAGTTGAATGCCGAGAGGCTTCAGGAAGAAGTACGAATAGAATATACCGCCGGTAAGCGGATTGATTTTAAACGGGTTGCTGGCGGAGGCTCATGGAAAACGGACGGAACCTCCAAGGGTTCGTATAGCTGCAAAGGCAATGCCCGGCTGTCGGACCGAAGCCTTTTCTTTCTACTGCCTTCCCTTTTTGACGCAATAACAATTGGCGCGGAAGCCCGTTTCACGCTCGTGCGTACCGAGAGCGGCCAACGCACTGCCATGCGACTGCGATTAGAAGAAATCGTCGATGCTCCAATGGTAAACGGGACAATGGAGAACGCATACCGGATCAGCATGGAACTTGAAGATCCAATCGGACGACTCTTCTGGCCGTATACCTATAATTATTACTATCGCGTCCAAGACCTTCGCTTCCTTGCATACGATGGCCCTGACGAACATAAGCGGAATTCGCGGATTGTCCTCATCGAGGCCGGGCAGTGATAGCGTCTATTTCAAGGAGTTCATATATGAGCAATCTACTTACCAGGATTTTAATCATGACAGGAAGCGTGGCTTCCATTGGCTTTGGCATCTGGCATTTTTCTGTACCGAAGGTTTGGAAATGGTATTCCTATATCGATGCGCAGGCAACCGAGCTGATTGTCGCGGTACAGGCGATAAACATCTTCTTCTCGCTCGCCTTGGTTTTGTTTGGATTGATAAATATTGGATTGATATTAGGAAACAAGCCTGATAGATACTCGATCTCCATCGTTCTGGGCGCTACCTGCATCCTGTGGTTCACCAGAGTTCTGTTGCAGATCATCCATCCCCAAGGTTCGATCAGCCCTGTCCTTCAATATGCGATGCTTGCGTCATTCGTTGTTGTTTTTCTCTGTTATGCCATTCCTCTGGTGAGTTTACAGTTCCGGGAATCTTTGCCACACCGCTAAGCGAAAATAGCCAGGGGTGCTGGAAACGGTTTGCCGCTTAGCTGGGGGGGGCGCAGAATCGTGCCAGCCACGGAATTGACACTGGTTGTCAATTCCGTGGCTGGCACGAAACTGCGAAGCGAAGCGCCACCGCCTTGCACCACCGGCAGAGCGGAGCTCATCTTGCGGGTATTTCCCAAAAGAGAGCGGGAGCGGCGACGGGACCCGAGGGCCGAGGGGGGTGCCCAATAGGAATACAGTTTTCCATAAATTCTGTAAGGTTTTTGTCTTTAATTACTGGGCTTTACTTCTGTTGCGAATATTTGTAATGAGTATAAATTTAAAAAGGCTACATCAATAATGTCTCCATTCATAAGAATATTTTTCTTGATGCCTCTTTCAGCCTGCTTTACAATAATGGAGAATCTTCAATCTGAGGATGCTCGAGAACATATTCTACAAAGAGAGGAGAGAAATGAAAAAGTCTTATTCTGTAAGATTCAGGGTGCTTTTTGGTCTTCTTGGTATGACTATTTTGCTGTTCGTGGCTTGCAAGCCCGAGATTGAAATCACGTATTCGATTGGTGATATCGGGCCTGCGGGTGGGTACATCTTCTATGAGAATGCCACGTATGAAACTGATGGCTGGAGATATTTGGAATCGGCTCCGGCTGGTTGGAGCGGGTCACCTGGCGACCCTACTGCGATCTTTGCATTTTATTGGGACGGCACAGCTTTTCAAACCGCAGGAACCGCAGCCGGGGTTGGCAGCGGCGAGGACAACACCACAGCGATCATCGGTAATGTCATGTACACCAATAATCTCCATAATACTATAGCTTCAGCGTATGCTGCAAAGTTGTGTGCTGATCTCGTGCTCACACACGCTGGACATGACTACGATGATTGGTTTATGCCTTCGAAAGACGAACTGGATTTAATGTTTCAGAATCTGAAACAACAGAATCTTGGTGGTTTTGAGAACTTCTCTTATTGGTGTTCTACAGAGTTCTCAGCTGATTCTGCTTGGAACCAGTACTTTGTGACTGGAACAACGAATTCCAGCGCCCTTCGCAGCAATACCTTTCGGGTTCGCCCCGTCCGGGCTTTTTGAGGAATCGGCAGCTGCTATCGTAGTTTGATTTGTACGGAGGGGAAACCCTCCTTCATTTTTTTATCCTCTTATAGTTATAGCTTTTCGAGGCGATTCTCATAAGTTTCCCATCACAGGAACATGTTCCACAGACTTTGCAAGCCAGAGGTCGCAGATTGGTGCCAGCCACGAAATTGACAACCAGTGTCAATTCCGTGGCTGGCACTAAACTGCTAAACTTTTCCACCGCCTTGCACCACCGGCAGAGCGGAGCTCATCTTGCGGGTATTTCCCAAAAGAGAGCGGGAGCGGCGACGGGACCCGAGGGCCGAGGCCTAAAGGCGGAGGCTTGAGGGGGGGCCAAAGCTTCCTATGATTCCACTGTTCTAGTTTTCGTATAAGGTAGCGATATCGTGGATGCGGCGCTTCATTTCCGCGCGGATATGCATCGGTTCCAGACACTCGCACTGAGTCCCGAAACTGAAAAGAATATTGTAGTGGTATTCATTCTCGATGAAGGGGAAAGTGACGATGTAATGCTCGTCACCGTCGGGCGAAAAGTGTTGATACGTGCAGTAATCCAGCACTCTGTCCATGATGGATGTATGAATGCGGAGTCTGATTTGGGTGTGCATGGTTTCATACACATCTGAAAAATCTAACTGTGGTGGTTGATACTCCCGTGGGGTAAAAGATTCCTCTAGCGGGTGCAGGTTCGATATGCGGGATAGTTTAAAGAGGCGGAAATCATTTCTTGCATGGCAATACCCTTGAAAATACCAATGACTACCTTTCAATACGAGTTGATAGGGTTCGGCTGTTCGTGTGGTTTTGTTTCCATAGCGGTCTGCATATGCAAACGAAAGGAGCTTGCTTTCTTGTAAAGCTGATTTAATCATTTCTAGGTATGGTTGTATGTTCCTGTTGCCAATCCACGGACTTAGATCTATGAATATTTGATTGGCTTTCAATGTGATGTCTTTCGCTTTGTCAGCGGGGATAAAACTTTTGACTTTCGCAAGGGCATGTACCAGTTCATCTCCTCGCATCATGTGGGAGAGACTGGAAAGCCCCATCAAGATAGCAGAAAGGTCGGTAGTGGAGAAAACCTTTCTATCAACCTTGTATCCCGGCATGATTTCGAAGCCGCCACCCACTCCTGGTGTTGACCGGACAGGTATCCCCGCTCTATTGATAGCGTCTACGTCGCGGTAAATTGTGCGGAGGGAAACTTCAAACATGTCCGCCAACTCCTGCGCCCCTATACGGTTTTTATCAAGGAAGATCATGATAATGCTCACAAGCCTGTCAACTTTCATCTTTAAGCTGTCTTCCAGTATTTTTTTATTATGTTAGATTGTTGCCATACTGTTGTCAACAATTGCAGACTATACTGAAAAAAGGAAACAAAGCAATCTATCTGGAGGAGATGATATGCAGAAAAAGGCCTTGGTGATCATCGATATTCAAAATGACATCACAAAGAATTACAAGGATGTGATTGGCAATATCAATGCAGCTATTGATTGGGCGGTACAGACCAATATTCATGTGGTGTATATACGGCACGAGAATTTGTCTGCCGGGACGAGGACTTTCAAGCCCGGAACATCTGGGGCGGAATTCGCTTCTGACTTGAAGATAGTATCGGAGCAGGTGTTTACAAAATACAAAGGGAACGCGTTGAGCAGTGAGGACTTTACCAACTTTATCAGCAAAAATGAAATAAGTGATTTCTACATAGCGGGGGCAGATGCGGTTGCTTGTGTGAAATCTACCTGTTACAATTTATGCAAGGCACACTATAGCGTCAATGTCCTATCAGATTGCGTTACCAGTTATGATAAAAGGAAAATTGATGAGATGCTCCACTATTATGAGAGTCAAGGTTGTAAGATTATGTCCGTAGGTGATTTGGTGCCCGATAACAGCTTTGAAACACAGGAACAAGACTGAAAGTAACTGATGAAGAAGATCAAAAGGGGGGGGGCGCAAATTGGTGCCTGGCACAAGCACCACCGGCAGAGCGGAGCTCCTCTTGCGGGTATTTCCCAAAAGAGAGCGGGAGCGGCGACGGGACCCGAGGGCCGAGGCCTGAGCGGGGTGCCCAAAGGCTCAACCCCTATATGCAGCTTTCAGCAAGTTCTGAGAATTCACCTCAGTGTACGATCCTAGCCGGTTTTGGACTCTTTCAGGATCCGTTCCAGGCCATCCAGAATGAGCTCTAGGCCAAAGGCGAAGTCGGCTTCGGCGTCGTAGCCGTGCTGCATGGAATTCAGAGTCATCCGGTAGAGGTTGGGATAGGTATCGGCGGGGATGGCTTGCATCAGGGCGGCGGCCATTTCTTCGGGCGTGGCCTTACCATCAGACGAGGCGTTCTCCTGCTGGATACTGAAACCATAGATGTAGCTGTCCAGCAAAGAAAAGGCGCGGGAAGCACCGGTATAAGAAAAACCAGCTTGGAACAACGTGCCCAATACCCATTCGAAGTATCGCAACCTGGAGGGACCGCTGGACTTGCGGGAATCCAGCAAAGGTGGCACCCAAGGATGGAGGCCGAACAGAAGATGGGCAGAGATCGCCCGGCGGCGCATCGCCTCACGCCAGTTGCCGGTATCGGCAGGTAGATCGAACTGATCTATCACCAGATCCACCATACCGTCCAGGATGTCATCCTTGTTGGCGACATGGTTGTACAGTGACATAGCCTCCACATCAAGCCGCGAAGCCACCTCACGCATCGTCACCGCCCCTACCCCGCGCTCATCAGCTATCTCCACCGCTGCAGCGAATATCCTCTCGCGATTCAGTGGGAGGCGTGTATGGGAGGTCTTATCACCACTATGAATTTTTTCAATCATTTTTTTAACCACTTGCGCCTCCTGGAGTATTGACAGACTTACATTGTAAGTGACATCATGCCGGTACGTACTTAGTAAGTATACCGATTCTAACCTGACGTGCAAGTGGGTCAGGACGGATAGAGGAGAATGAAATGGAGAAATTGAATCAAAAAGTCGGGATGCGGCAGAAAATCGGTGGGGTGGCGGCGTTGTACATGGCAATCGCCTATCTCGCGGCGATGCCCTACTTCCTGATTGTCGTGGACTACCTGGGTGCGACCACCGCCGCGGACAAAATCGGGCTGATAGTAGCCAGCTATCCCAGCATGTATGCTATGTATTTGGTGACCTATGTGCTGTTTGGCATAGTCCTTGGGGTGCTGGCCTTCACTCTGTACGATCGATTGCAGATGCATGCGCCCGTTCTGATGAGGATCGCCACTGCCATCGGTTTGCTATGGGCGTTCGCTCTTACGACCAGCGGGATGGTTTTCAACTATGGCATGGAGACTATTGTGGATCTGGCCAAAACCGATTTCATCCAAGCCCAGCAGACCTGGCAGGCGATTGAGACTGTCGCCATGGGGCTCGGTGGCGCTGGTGGCGAGCTCCTCGGTGGCTTATGGGTGCTGTTGATAAGCTTTGTGGCACTTAAGAGCCGTGCATTCCCAAAGTTGATTGGCTACCTTGGCTTGGTAATTGGCGTGGCGGGTTTGCTCTCGGTCATCCCACCCTTGCACGATGTTGGTATGTTGTTTGGCATCTTGCAGATAGTGTGGTTGGTCTGGCTTGGCGTCGTGCTGCTGAGGACAAAACAATCAAGCTAGCAGAGATTCACGGAGTGATCTGAGGAGTAAAAGTTACAGGAAACTCCCACCCCCATTCGCGCAGATTAGTGCCAGGCACCAATCTGCCCCCGCACCACCGGCAGAGCGGAGCTCCTCTTTTAGCGGAGCTAAAAGAGAGCGGGAGCGGCGACGGGACCCGAGGGCCGAGGCCTGAGCGGGGTGCCCAAATCCAACCTAATTCATCTGCCTTCTTCAGTTTCTGTGGTTTCAGGCCCTAGAACTTTTTCCACATGGAGTTTCTGCCACATTCCAAAGATGGATGCTGTTGATTTTGTCATATATTTTTTGATTTTTTTATTTCTATTTATGACATTTTCATGTATACTCTTCTTAAGAGCGGGTGGGAGGAGGTGTCGATCATGACTGCCGACGTAACATGTATTGGAGAGCGATTGAAAGTATTAAGAGAGAGTATGGGGCTGACTCAAAATCATATTGCGGAATATCTTGGAGTGGATCAGAGCCTCATATCGAAATATGAATCTGGGGAGCGTGCGATAGGTTCTGACGCATTGGATGCCTTGTCAACTTTATATTGCTGCCCTCTCGCTTCCATAATTGATCCAAAAAAAGGGATGACATCAATCGGGTTTGCGTTTCGTACCAATCGACTTGATAAGGAAGATCTGCAGGCTTTGGCTATTGTTCATAAAATCGTGTTGAATCAGATGCAGATGGATGCTATTTCCAAGAGGTAAGATATGGTAAGCAAGATGGATATTAGCAATAAAGCCTCGTATATTCGAAAGCTACTTGGCGAGGACAATTACTCCCCTATCGATATCTTCGCCTTGGTGCAAAGCATCGAGAAGCTCACGCTCGTCTTTTATCCATTGGGGAACACGATTAGCGGAGCTTGCATACGTAATGGGACATCTGTTGTTATCGCAATCAATTCCGGGATGTCGGTTGGCCGTCAGAGATTTTCATTGTCCCACGAGTTATACCATCTGTATTATGACAATGACCTGCCATCGATTATTTGCCAGAGCAAGATTGGCAATGGAAGTGAAAATGAAAAAACCGCCGACAGGTTCGCATCCTACCTACTGATGCCTCAGATAGCTTTGTACGAAAGAATCCTGCAATTAAAAGATGGTCCCAAAAAAAGAAAACTTACGATGGCAGAGATAATCGGGCTGGAGCAACACTTCGGTGTCAGTCGCCAGGCAATGCTTTTCCGACTTCAGGAGGAAAATGAATTAAACCAAAATGATGTTGAAGATATGCAGAAGAACGTGATCAAATCGGCCGCAAGACTTGGCTACAACATCTCGTTATACAAACCCACTCCTGAGAATAGAAATAAAGAGACATTAGGATATTACGTGAAACAGGCAGAGTATCTGCTGAACTCCAATGCAATTTCCACCGGAAAATATGAAGAATGGCTTATGGATGCTTTCCGTGATGATATCGTGTACGGTGATGAATCGGAGGCAGACGAAAACGTTGACTAATCCACTCTTTTTTGACACCGACTGCATATCAGCTTTCTTATGGGTAGGAGAGGAAAGTTTGCTTCCAAAGCTTTATTATAAAAGACTCGTATTACCTAAACCAGTGTATATCGAGCTATCACATCCATCAGTTTTGAATTTAAAAAACAGAATTGACATCATGATCGCAGCTAGACAGATTGAAATTGCAGAGTTATTTGTTGGGACCGAGGAATACGACCAATACTATCGTATGACAACCGCCCCAGAACCTGGTCATAAGATAATTGGAAAGGGAGAAGCGTCTTCCATAGCCTTGGCAAAAGTGAAAGGAGGAGTCGTCGCCAGCAACAACTTAGCCGATATAGTTGACTACATTCAAGAATTTCAATTGGAACATATTACCACAGGTATGATTATGAAAAAGGCCTTTGAACAAGGTTTACTGACAGAAATAGAAGCAAATGAAATATGGGCAACGATGCTGGGAAAAAGAAGAAAGCTGGGAGCCACTTCTTTTACAGACTATATAAAGAGATAAGAGTTTACAGTTTTAGGACCTTTGGTGCCTGGCACCAATCTGCGCAAGCACCACCGGCAGAGCGGAGCTCCTCTTTTGGTGGAGCTAAAAGAGAGCGGGAGCGGCGACGGGACCCGAGGGCCGAGGGCCTAGGGGGGTGCTAAAAGCCGCGCTAATTTTCTTTGCTAAGTCCGGAAAATCCTCATGGCCAGCTGGATGTTGTGGGTCATCGCCTCCACTAAATTGTACGATCCGTCATGGATGCACCAATCGAATATCACGCCCCGGCCGAGCACAAAAAGATAGTTGGTGATGCTCTCGGGGGTTTCATCGTGGGTAAGCTCGTGGTTTTCCTGTCCTGCTTTGATGATATCGTAAAGCATGGCTATCTTGAACCGTTTTTTCTTGATGAAGACCTTGCTCTTCGGGCTATACAGCAGATTCACATATTCCAATCCGTTGGATTCATTGAACTTTGCATAATGGACAAAGAACAGGAGGATCTGCTCATAGGATTTCAGACCATGCCGACTCAACTTAGGGAGTACGACAGATTCGAAATATTCATCCGCCTTGCTGTACAATTTGAAAAACACGTCTTCTTTCGAAGTGAAATAATGGTAGAACGTACCGACAGATACCCCGGCGTTCTCGACAATCTCATGGATGGTCAAACCACTATTGAATCCATCCTTATTCACCAACTTGATGGCGGTTTCGAAAATATGTTGCTTGGTTGCCTCAGCCTGCAGTGTCCTCGTGTTTATCTTTTTAGGCTTGATCACTATGTACACTCCTCGTGGAACCACGATGCTACAGTATAATCACTTTGACTGAGCATATTCAATGAGTTTGAAGTCCCTGGGGGAGCTTCGAAAAGAGGCTTTCCGCCATTTTCCATGCCTCTTTAGGACAGATTGGTGCCTGGCACCAATCTGCGCACCACCGGCAGAGCGGAGCTCCTCTTTTGGCCTGGACAAAAGAGAGCGGGAGCGGCGACGGGACCCGAAGGCCGAAGCCTGAGGGGGTGCCCAAGGCCCTACCGATCCGCCGGTCCGGCCACCTGTCGACTTCTGATGATTCCCCTCTGGTCCATCGGGTTTCCAGTTCCTGAAAGTGCTGATTTGTTGTATCGTAAAGCTGACGGTTGCCAAGGAGATGTGCTTGTATGTCCAGCGATAGCGATACGCCAAAGATAAAAATTCTGCCGAACGGGCCCTATGTTGTGACAGGAAATGTCCCGTTGCGCGAGAGGATTATCGTGCAGAAGGGAAAACACTACGAGTACAAGGATGGGCGCGAGCTTCCCCAGGCTGAAGAATACCAGTTGTGCCGCTGCGGAAAATCCAAGGACCGCATCTTTTGTGATGGGCGGCATACCCAAGTAGGGTTCGATGGTACCGAAACCGCCTCGAGGAAGCCCTATGCAGAACGAGCAGAGAAGATCGAAGGTCCTGCACTAGACCTTTTGGATGATGGACGCTGTGGACTTGCGCGATTTTGCCATCGGGAAGAAGGGAGCGCTTGGAAACTGACAGAGAAATCTGACAATCCGGAACTCAAGCAAGAGGCTGTCATCGCTGCGAGCGAGTGTCCCACCGGGCGATTGGTTGCGGTGGAAAAGGATGGCACGCAACTGGAACCCGTCTACGAACCCAGCATCGATATCCTGCGCGACCCTGCCAAAGGGGTGAACTCTGGTATCTTCGTCAAGGGGAACATCCCCATAGAATCGGCCGATGGCGAGCTCTACGAAGTGCGCAACCGGGTGCTCCTCTGCCGCTGCGGAAAATCCATCACCAAACCCTTCTGCGACGCCCTGCATCTGATATAGGGCCAGGCGCAAAGTTGACATGCCAGAACCCTCAATTTAAGCAGGAATTGAGGGTTTTCTGTGTAGGGGGCCTTCCGCATGCTTTGAATCCTGTCAAGTTCGTGCCAGGCACGAAACTTACGCACTTATTCAATTCATTGTATAAATAGAAATTAACACCCGCTTAGCCGCGCAGGTTCGTGCCTGGCACAAATTTGCGAACCTTTTCCACATGGTCAAAGTCTTTGGAAATATTGAAATTTGAGAATTTTCTTGACAATCCGGGTATTGGTGATAAAATATTCTCAGTATTACTTACTTAGTGTAAGTAAATAAAAAGGAGAAATTCAATGGCTAAACGATTGTTCGGGGTCCTTTTGCTGGTCTTGCTGGCAGGGCTGACCTTCGCCGCGGGTATTGGCGAAGCTGTAGCATTGCAATCGACGGAACAGGTTTCGTTTGAGAATCAATACATCAACCTGCAGGGAGAATGGCATTTCAAGCTCTACCGCAAGTACCAGAATATGTTCCAGTACTTCAGTTATGGAGGCTGCGCAGTCACCTGGGAGAATCCACAGGATGCGTTGGTGCCCACAGCTGAAACCTTCAAGACATGGGAGATTGTGAACGGACCGAATGCCGACTATGCCACTGGGGGACTACAGCAGATGAATCGGCCCAACGCGATGACCGCGCCGGACAACCGTACCAAGCTGACCGAAGCCGACTTGTTCCCCAAATGGTCGGAAGCCTGGTTTTGCAAGACCATCACCATAACCAAAGGTTTTCTGGTAGGCGAGACCGTCACCCTGATGCTCGGCATCATTGATGACCTCGATGTCGTGTACATTAACGGAACGCCTGTAGGAGCAAGTGGGTTCAAAGCCTCGAACGGAACCCCTGCCTCACCTGCACAGGTACCCGAAGCAGGCGGATTCGCACCAGCTGGCGAATTCCAATTTGAGAAGTCGTACTGGGAAGTACCCAGGGAATATGTGGTTGATGCCAAATTGCTGCACGAAGGGGAAAACGAACTGAGCATCCGTCTGTACAACAACAACTCGTATGGTGGATTCTACGATCGCACCATGGCCTTGGTGTCCACCCCCGAGAGCCTTCGTTTCCTGAAAGGTCGACCAACCGAGCTGCTCAGATCAGCTGCCCGTTATTCCACATTCGTGGATGCGCAGAAAGCCGCGATTGAGAACGAGGATTTGGATAGGTATGCGGTTACCCTAAGTGCAAGCTTCACCCAAAATGAGCTTGATAAAAATGAGCAGGTGCAGAAAATCGCCCGGATGTTCGCGGACTATGACAAGCTCCAAATAACCGATACCGATGCCGGTTACTATCGCTACAACGGATCCGATGTGTACTCCGCCAAGCGGACCATCACTGGCGAACGGGATGGAAAACGCCTGACGATCAGCAGTGATGACAACTACTTGCTCTACTTCTTGGACGAGGCAGGCACCATTCGGGAACGTGGAAACTGGAGCCATTGCTATACTGTCAACTATACCTCTACATTGGCTGGCATGAACAACACCAAGCAGACCTACAGTATGTACCTGCCACCTTCATACTATGCATCGCCCGACCGGTCATACCCTGTCGTATACCTCTTGCATGGTATAAACAGCACAGGCAACTCCTTCGTCAATGTCGATAGGATTGAGGCCAGGATGAATGAGTGGATCGCAGCCGGGTCTGTGACCGAGATGATCGTGGTGATGCCTAATGCAGGAAAATCAAGTGGATACGCCGATACCGATGCCCCGAAAGGACCCAGTGACTCCGCTGGACCATGGGCTAGCTTCATCTACATCGACATCCTTGGCGAAGTGGAGAGAAACTACCGCGCTATCGCAGATGCACGGTTTAGGGGGATTAGCGGCATTTCGATGGGAGGTGGCGGCGTGTTCAGCGTAGGTCTCGCCCATCCGGAGATCTACACTTCGTTCGCCTCCCATATGGGTGCTGTGCCGAAACTCCCACCGTACTTTGAGATAATCGATGCGAAGCTGCTCGAGTCCCTCGACTTTTATCTCGATTGCGGCAACCAGGACCTGATGGTGAGACCAAGTGCGACTGTCGAAGCCGGCTCCTATCTGGAAAGCATCGGGGCCAATGTCACATGGGAATTGCGCAATGGGGGACATAACAGCGCCTTCTATATGGATGGCATGCCCAAATCCATGGCGATGCATAGCCAGCATTTTATCAAGAATGGTCTTGCAACGTATAAATGATCGTGAGTGAACGTGAGTGAACAAGAACTACTAACAACGACGCTGAAAGAATTGGGCTGCTGTAAAAAAAAATAGACATATCAAGTTATCCTTCAGCAATTAATTTCCCAGAAATAATTTAGAATGATGTGGATTTGGTTCCTGGGAACCAAATCCACAAAAATTAACACACCCTAGGGGCGCAATTTCGTGCCTAGCACGAAATTGCTCAAGCACCACCGGCAGAGCGGAGCTCCTCTTTTGGCGGAGCCAAAAGAGAGCGGGAGCGGCGACGGGACCCGAGGGCCGAGGCCTGAGGGGGTGCCAAAGCCCCGCTTGAATACAGCTTTCAGCGATTTCCCTGTAACCTAATCCAGAGCAACCAAACCTTCTACGAAATGCAGAATCGGATGGAAATTTTCTTGCATACGGAGTATCATAGGCCGGCTTTCGCATCTGGAATCATCTGAGATCGCCATACTAACCCTGCGAGAGGATACATTGTGAACAGACTGCTTTTACCCCTGCTGCACTTTTTTAACGATGGCTATCAGGCGGCGCTCCCGCTGCTGCTTCCATTCATCGCCAAAGATATCGGGCTCTCGCTGAGTTCCATCGGGTTTTTGGGGTCGATGCTCAACTTCTCCTCGGTGGTGCTGGCGCTTCCAGCTGGGATGATCGCCGCTCGGTTTGGCTCAAAAAAAATCCTCCACCTGGCAATTGGGGTTTACGCAGCCGCTTATCTCGTACTGTCCCAATCAACTTCCTACATCATCCTGCTTATCGCCATCGCACTGGCCAGCCTCGGGTTCGGCATCTTCCATCCCATAGCGTTTTGCGCGGTAGCACGCTGTAGCAATTCATCCTCCAACCTTGGAAAAGAAATGGGAACCTTCACCGCCACCGGGGATATCGGCCGCATCGCGCTGGCCGCATCCATCACCTTTTTGGTGGCAGCTGTCGGCTGGGGGAACACTGCGCTTATCTATGGAGGATTCGCGTTGCTGCTGTTCCTAGCCTTTTTCAAAGCGGATACCTCTGAGGCAAAAACCACCCAAGAGACAAAGAAGCGGGCCGACCGTCTGCTGATGCTTAAAAACCGCCGTTTCCTGCTTGCTAGCGCCTGCAGCGTGCTGGATTCCATGGCCAGCTCGTCCATCTTCATCTTTCTCCCCTTCCTGCTCATCTTTAGGGAGATCGACTATGCCCTGCTGGGGTCGTTCAGCGGAGCCTTTTTTGTGGGAAATCTGCTGGGAAAAACCATCCTTGGATGGATGGTCGATAAAACCGGCAGTGCGCGGATATTCATCACTGCGGAAATCCTCATGTCTATCACACTGGTGGCACTCGCGCAAGCCGCTAGTTTTCCGCTGATCATGGCTCTGGCTATCATATTGGGACTGCTTACCAAGGGAACTGTCCCTATCACCGCCACCATGGTTGCCGAATCGGTTCAGGAAACCGGGGATTTTGAGGCCGCCTATAGCATCAACTCTTTCGTGGTTGGTATCGCCAACACCATCGCCCCGCTGGGTTTAGGTTGGATAGCGGAATTCTATGGAATCCAAGCGGTTTTCATCACCTGCGCCGGACTTGCTGTCCTAGCGACTGTGCCACTGGTGTTTGTGGGTGCTGGGAAGAAGTATGACAAGGTCTAGTGCCGCTAAAGTGCGGTACCGATCAGCTCCGAATCTGGACAATCCGCATCATCGAACCATGCCTGCCATTCGGATAGTGGAGGAAGCGTGCCCGGAGCGATAGCGAGCGATTGCTGGTATTCCTGAGCCATCATAGTTCGGTTGAACTCAGCGTCGGGTTGTAGCTCGTACACCAGCTTTTCCAGATCGTCCAGCCGCACGGCGAAAAAGTCCTTTCCGTAATCAAGCCTGTTCACTCTATTCTGATGCAACCGGGCATGCAGCGCCTCCACGAGGGAAACCGCATCCGTGGAAAATAGGAAGCTATGCACATCGTAGGCGAAAGGCACGCCCAACCTGCCGATCTCATCAACCTGTTCCTGCGGATCGAGCCGCTTGGTCAGGCCGATCTTAAACACCTGCTCACCATAGACTCCTTTGTTGCTCAGGATGTAGACATACCCAGAGCGTCCCTGCTGGAGCCTCATGATCTCCGTATGCCGTTTTTGCAATTGCCCTAACTGTTCCTGAAGCTTGCCCATCCGGTTGACGATAAGCGACGCTTTGAGGGAGTTCGGGGGCTCGATCGCCAGCGCCGACTCCAAAGTGGCCAGTTCGTCCCTAGATCGCTTCTCGTCCAATGCCACCAATTTATCCTGCTCTTGCAGGCGTGCATGCTCCTCGGTTTCCTCCCGCATCTTTTGCTTGAGGGCGAACTGCTGCTGACGCATCTGCTCGCGCCTGACCTGATAGGTGCTCTCGATATGGACGGCGTTTAGAAATAGATGCTCCAGTTCGCCGATGAATTTACGCATCGTGCCGGCAATGGACTGGTTGCTCTCGGACACTATGGCCACATACTTCAGCACGATTTCACGCACAAGGTCCAACGTATTGTCTATCTCTCCAAATTTTATGTTGGACAAGGCGTTCTGCAGCTCGGCGCGCAGGGCCAGCAGCATCAGCTGGTACATCGATTGGCTGGTTTTGCTGGTGTACCGTCCTTGGTAGGTGGCGAACAGGTCGTCTATCTGGCGGAGGTTCTCCTCGAACTCCAGGCGGAGCTGCTGGCAGTTCATGCACTTCATGCGCACGCGCACCGAGGGGGTGATGGAGTCGAGGTCCTTGAGTTCTCCTTCGGTTAGGGGTCGATGATAGGTCTGGGGAATCTTGGCGGTGTGGAACAACTCCACCGCATGCTCTATCGCGGTATACAGCTCGCGCATCCTGGTGAGCTTGGGGGTGGTGGCGGCGATTTCGGCGTCCATCACCTGCTTAATGACTGTCAGTTGCTTCACCTGATCGTCCAACTGGCGGACATTGGCGGTCCGAACAGCAGTGTTGGCTTCGTACTGTTTTTTCTGATTGTTCACCCATTCTTCAATCTCAGCCCGTTTCGCTTTGATCTCCTCGTCAAGCTGTTTGTTGCTTTTCTTGAGCGCGGCGAGCAATTCCTTCGCCGATTCCACATCGGTGAGGTTCATGCGTTTGATGAGGCGGCGCGTTAGGAAAAGGCTGGTGATGAGGTACAGCACCAGGAGCACAGAGACGATAAGCGAGACAATCAGGATAGCTAATGTATTCATAGCGGACCTCTTGGGAATCTGAACTGTCTCCGAGTATACCATTGCTTGGGAGCAGAGGCGATGATTTTTATAAAAACGGTGTTTGATATATCACTTAGGACGGATTCGCGCCAGGCACGGAATTGACGAGCAAAACCCTTCAAATCGGGTCTCATTTGAAGGGTTTTGGTGTACATGGGCATCCAGCATGCCTGGGAGGAGGGCAATTTCGTGCCTGGCACGAATCTGCGCGTAGGGGGGGCTTCGAAGGGGTCGCGACGCATTGGCCAGCGCTTCCTTGCGGACAGTATGGGAGCAAGAGTAGAAGCGCTGATGAGCCAATAGGCGCGTAGGGGAATGCATTCCCCTTCCCCTTACCTCATTCAGGGCGTGATATGCAACTTGCGAAGCAGCTGGGGCCGGGGGACGCCATGCTCGTCGTAGCCTTTCTTGCGGTAATAGGCCTGCACCATGGGGCCGATGGGTACCACGCTGAGGTCTTTGTGCTTGGTCTGAGACTCGTTGAGGAAACGTCCGGGGAGGGTGTCGTCCGCGCTGGTAACACCGCAGAGAACGTTCATGTGGCGCTCCAAGACGTGGGTGCGACGACCGCACTTGAGAAATCCGCGCATCCCGAGGTTGCGACCGGTGATGGCTGCCACGAGGCTGGAGAGGGCGCTCCAGTCCAGGACGAGCTGAGCGACATCGGGTAGATAGGTCATAGCGAGCTTGAGTAACGGTTTAGGGGTGTATTTGGCGACCGGGGGTTCCAGGATGTAGCCGAAGATGGTGAATTGGCAGGTCTGGGTGGAGTTTGTCGCGCTGAAGAGGTCCTCCATGAAGGCGACCCAGGATACTTTGCTAAGCTTGCTGTACTGGGGGATGAACTTGAAGATGGCTTCCATGGCGATGGGATAGGCGTTCAGATGGCAGCCGCCGCGGTTGGCGATGGCATAGTTGAGGCCCTGGCCCCAGCCGGCGCGTGGATCATAGGCGGCCATCTCCAGACCTTTCACCTGGGCGGCGAAGTCCAGCCCGCCGTACTTCTGCGCCAGACGTTTGGTCCCCAAGGCTAGGTCGACCCCTTCGCCACGACGATAGGCGATGTCATCAAGCAAGGCGGTGATGTTCTCGGTCTTGCCGAACTCCAAAGCACTGGGTCGGAGGCCCTTCTCGGCGGCCTCCATCGCCCAGCCCACGGTGGCGCCGCACGAAATGGTATCGATGCCCAGCTCGTTTAGGCGGTCATTCCACACGCCGATGATATCGGGATCGAAATTCATGAGGTTGCCACCCCACAAACCGATGGTCTCATACTCGGGGATATGGCGCTTGATTCCATCAGGATAGGTGCCTTTATGACCGCAGAGGACAGTGCAGGGTGCGCAGGAGGCGTGGGTGGTGTGATAGCGTTCGACCATGGCCTCGCCGGAGAGGTTGCGGCAGCGCTCATCGGTGCGGTCACGGAAGTTCCTTACGGGAGCGTATCCGGTATCCACCCCGGAATTCACCCCGAAATTGGTACCATAGGCACGGTACGCCTGCACGAATTCGTTGCGGTTGATCATCTTCTTGGCTTTGGCGTTGACCAGTTTGAATTTTTCAGGTTTGGCTGGCACAATGGTATAGGACATGCCAGTGGCGACAATCGCCTTGAGGTTCTTGGCTCCCATCACGGTACCCATGCCACCCCGACCCAGGTAGCGTCCACCCGAGCGGATGACCGAATACAACACGCCATTCTCGCCTGCGGGACCGATGACCAACGCGCCTTTGCGTGGATTATCAACGAGCTTGGCCTGCGCGCTTCCCGTCTCCATCCCCCATAGATCGCCAGCATCCTCGAACAGCACGCCAAATTCATCCAGCTTCACCACCGTGGGAACTGCGGCTTTGCCTTTCACCAGCACGCCATCCCAGCCCGCGGTCTTGCAGGCCATGCCGAACGAACCACCGCACGAGGAAGAGACCATGATACCCGTCAGCGGCGACTTGGTCACCCCTGCGAACCGCGCCGAGCAGGGAGCCCCGGTGCCGATAAACACCCCCATCATGAAGGCTAGGATATTGTTCGGGCCTAACGGGTCCACCTCGGCGAGGCGCGCACCTAGACGATCATGGATAAGCTTGAGGCCCAAGCCCTTGCCTCCGATATAGTCGTGGAGGTCTTCGTCGGGCGGGGAAAACTCGGTCCAAGTCTTGGATGTGAGGTCGATCTCAAGATAGCGTTTGGATTCACCGATGATGGTTTTCATACTGTGTCCCCTTCCCCTTTGGCTGTTGGGGTGACGATGGTGATGCAGTCCATCGGACAATAGAACGCGCAGTACCCGCAGGAGACGCACTTGGCTGGTTCCACCAGGCTAGGCCATACGTTCAGTCCGCCTGGGTCGCCCTTGGAAAACCCGATGCATTGGGTAGGGCACTTCTGGCCGCAGGCTTCGCAGGAGATGCAATGGGTGAGGTCGAACACCGGTTTGGCCCAGGTCGCTCGAGGCATGCGACGTTCAACCAGCTTGTTTTTATCATCATATACCGCATTGGCTGGACAGACTCGCCCGCAGGCGCCACATTCGATGCAACGGGAGGCGTCGATCACATGACGGCCTTTACGCACACCGCTGATCGCGTTCACGGGACAGACTTTTACACAAGCAGTGCACCCGGTGCAGGCCTCGCTGATGGTCATGCTCATGCTTTGCTCCTTGCGCTGATGATTCCGAACACTTCGGTGAGTTCACGCCGGTCGAGGATGCGGGGCACGGGATACAGTGGGTTCGCTTCCGAGAATGCGCGTTCGACCATGAGGGGGATATCCTCAGGCTTGATGCCGCTGATGGCCTCGGGTATCGCCATGCTTTTGTTCATGGCGCGGATTCTGGTGATGAAGGCCTTGGCTGCGTCGGCATCGTTGAGCTCTGTGGCCACGGCACCGCTTTTTCGGGCTAGGTCGGCGAGGCGTTTTTCGGCGGAGGAGCCGAAATAGGTGAGCATATGGGGTAGGATGACGGAGTTGGCCAGTCCGTGGGGTACGCCGTAGAAGCCTCCAAGGGTATGTGCGATGGCGTGTACATAACCGACATAGGCCCGGGTGAAGGCTTTACCTGCGAGATAAGCAACCTTGAGCATGTTCCCGCGCCGCACCACGTCGCTTCCGTCCGCATATACCGCCAGCAGGTCCTGCATGATGATGCGCGTGGCTTCGATGGCGTCATGCTCGGTCTCTTTGGTGTTGCTCCGTCCGATATAGGCTTCCACCGCGTGGGTGAGCGCGTCCATACCGGTGGTTGCGGTGATCTGCTTTGGCAGCTTTAGGGTGAGATTCGGGTCCAGCACCGCCATGTGGGGGATGAGGGAGTGGTCGTTGATAGGATACTTCTCATGGGTCTCGGGATTGGAGATGACAGCTGCCAGGGTTGCTTCGCTGCCGGTTCCCGCTGTGGTGGGTATGGCCACTAGCAAAGGCAGGCGATGCAGGACTTTCAGCACGCCTTTCATCGAGGCTACCGATTTTCTCGGCCGGGCAACCCGGGCCCCTACCCCTTTGGCACAGTCGATGGGCGAGCCGCCGCCGAAGGCGATGATGGCTTGGCACTGGTTGCTATGGTAGAGTTTGAGTGCGGCTTCTATATTCCCGATGGTGGGGTTCGGCACTGTCTCATCGTAGACCACATGGGTGATTCCGTGCTTGGTGAGCGCTTCTAGAAGGGGGGTCATAAGACCTAGCGCGATAAGCCCTTTGTCGGTTACCACCAGCACGTTGGCGATACCGCGGCTCGCGAGCTTGGTAGGGAGCTCGAGCAGGCAGCCCGGTCCTTCGATGATCTCAGGTTCGCGCCATGGCAGCAGTGGAGAGACCAATTTGAACATGAGTTGATACACTCGGCAATACCCTGTGTAGAACGACATATATACTCCTCCCGACATGAATAGCTGGATATGAGGTTGTGGATAACCATCAGTTCCATACTAGGACCGGGTGGAGGGCAAGTCAAGAAAATACGGAATTTTGAGACCATGGCTTATCGGCAATGTGTTCTCAGAGAACCAGGTATCGGGAATCGAAACGATGATCATCACCTTCAGCTCGATCCTCGGTGGCGCGTGGATGGATCTGGAGATGATCGGTGGAGTATTCCCGAAGATCGCGCACGCCCTCCCCTTCGCCCATGCCATCGAAGCTGTACGCGACACCCTTGCAGGCCGTTACTCGGAAATCCTGCCACACCTGGTCTAGGTGCTTGGGTACACCGCGGTCATCTTCGCCTTGGCTGTGCTGGCCTTTCGGAGGAAACTGGTAGCGAGTCACCGCGTGCGTAAACTCTACAAAGTAAGCGCATAAACCCCATTCCAGCAATCTGCAACAGGGCTTATGGTGTTGCTTGGACTGTTCAGTTCAAACCATCGCAACCGTATTGAGCTTCCTAAGGATTCTTGCCCGGCGAACGCAGATTCGTGCCTGGCACGAATCTGCGGCCCTCACAGCCTCCGGAACCCCTCTAACAATACATCAAGTGCGGTCTTGCCCATATATACAAGGTAGTCGATCCTGATGCCTTGTACATCGGTGCTCCTTTCTTCGAAGATATAGGCTGTCGAGTTCTTGGTATCTAGCAGGGGGACGAGCGGAATCTCTAGTCCTTCTTTAACAACTGCGAGGTTGTAGGAACCATGTGGAGCTTTCTGCCAGAGGAGACTCATGGGACCGCTTTTATGTGCTAGTATCCCTTCTTGGATTTTCACACTATAATTTTCGTGCTGCTGGCCATAGGTTATACCCGATAACTCGTGGTAGTTCACCGAACCTAGAGGAATTTCAACTAGATCCAATGGCGCGAACAGTTCCTTTGAATCCACAATTCCCACCACTTTCACAGAAATGGGCTGCCGACTGTTCAGAAGCGGGTAGAAGTCCTTAGCCAGCAAAGATGTACCATCCGCAAGCAGCACCGGCCTGATCCTTACCGGATGTGGTGGTAATTCCGCTGAGCCAGACGGGTCGAGCGTCTGCAATCGAGCCTTTAGGGAAGCATCTACAATCCATGCGAGTTCAAGGACGCCCTGGGGAAATCGCACAATGCCGGAGATTGTGGTGATGCCGGATTCTACAATTGAAGCATCCCATGTGATAGCTTGTACCGACCTGGGGTAAGAACGAAAATCGTTTTCGCGTATAGCCATAGCGGAAACCCCCGAAGTTGTAACACCTAGAAGAAACAGGATGATGAAGACAAGCGCGAACATAGATATTGTATGTCTATAACGATTTTCAAATAAGATTCTCATGCTGCCATCTGCTCCTACTGGCTTGCACCGAATGCGGTGCCTACCACTCCTGCACCCGTGAGCGCCATTGTCCCAAAACTCCCCCGCCATTTTTGAAAGTTGATCCCATAAGGGTGCACAGACTCTGTAGTACTATCACCTACCGTGGATTCCTTCTCAGGAAGCAGCCCTCCGCGACCAGTGCTTTGGAGGCTTAGGAGATCGAGTGTTTGGAATTCATAGGCAGGATCGAGTGAATCTCCGGTCCCGTCGATGACCAACGCCCGCAGGAAGTTTGAGAATATCGTGTTGAACGACTCTCCCGCCGCTTCCACTACTGCGTTGATACCGACATTCGCAGTCGAGCACATCTCCTTGATCACCGACTCCCCGAACTGATCGATCAGATAGCGGATGAATATCGCCCCATAGCCATAATTGCTGGAAGTCCAATAGGTCAATGAGAGCCCTTGCCATCCACCGCGGAGGAAGGACCGGATCCATGCCAGGTGGTTGTCGGTATAGCCGGTTATGTACTCAGCGGCTTGGGACAACGCCTCGTTCAACCACGTGTACGTGCTGGTGACACCTTTATTGTAGTGCTGGTCGAAATAGATCATATGCTGGAACTCGTGTGCGAGGGTACCACAGGTGACTCCGATGGAAGCAGTCGTATTTAGATAAAAGATGTCGCCCTCATTGGAATTTGAATAGATAGCTTTTGGATATTTATCCACAGAATAAAAATAACCAAGAGTAGGATTGGAGATTGCGCTGGTAAATACGATGATGATCTTGCCATTCCCATCCACATCATTCTCAATACCGAAATTATCGTGCATCACACTGTACATATCATCGAAGGCCGCGCCGTAGGTTGGGAGCAATGCTTCCATCGTCGCGATATCACGATTATCGACAAAGAAATACGCATGGTCAGAAATATATCTGCAGGTGGTATCAATGAGGGAAGCCGGTAGTGCGATATGCACACCATTCCATGTCGACCCTATCTCGATAGGAGCTGGAGCGGCCCGTTGCACGCTTTCCTCCGCGATGCTTCCCAGTTGAGAAAGACCGCTCTTGAGAAGTTTTTCCTCCTCAGCTCGCAACACCATATCAGCATATTTCTTCTCCGCGCCAAATACTGAATAATCGGGAGCTTCGGCGAACACCATCGACCGAGACTCAAATAACATACTACCTAATTCTGGGGAGCTCGTGGTTGCAAGCGTAAACGAATAGGTACTCGGTGTGCCGCTACCCTCAACCGGTGTACTTGGTGTCGCAGAGAGTATCGAATATATAAGCGCATCGTTGAATGTGGACAAATCCACTGGATCCGCACTTAGCGATCGCATCCCAATCGAACTTCCCGAAACAGCTCCCGTATAACTGAAGGGACTCGTGGCCATGTACGCGTTGTTATCTGGCAAGGGATCAGCTGGATCGCCATCTTCCACCCGAGCGACCGCATAAAGATAATAACTACCATCCGGAACACTATCTGCGGTCCACAACTCGCTCATACCCGAGAGATTTTGCGCACCGTAGGTATATTGAAGTCCTGTCTGCGTTGCAGCTGTCATATCATGACGCACTTCGCCTATTTTGACATCATCAAAATCCCCCATCATCGTGTTGCCTGACAAGTAGAATTCCACCAGCACGGTCTCTCCAGATACATCCGCAGGCCCATAATTCATGATAGTCACGGAGCATGCAGTGAAATTCCTAAAGTCGGTGTCAGTGGGTCGGGTAAACGTGAGGTCGGTGAGCCTTATATCTGAATTTTCCAACCATTTCGCATAGAGGATGATGTTGGAAGTAATCGACACAGTGCTCTCTGCGGTTATTTCGATCCCTGTTCCCTCGGTACCGGTCCACCATCCACCAAAAGTCCGATCGGTTTTTGTCGTTGTTGCCAGCGCGCCATAGGTAGTGCTATAAGTGACGGTTTTTGACGCAGGATTCGGTGATGTCCCACCCTGTGCGTCAAAGGTCACGGTATACGTGTTGGGCGTCCATTTCGCATAGAGGATGATGTCGTCGCTGATCGATACCAAACTCTCAGCCGTGATCTGCGTCCCTGTCCCCTCGATGCCAGTCCACCAACCGTCAAAAATCCAGCCAGTTTTTGTCGTTGTCGCTAGTGAACCATAGGAGGAATCAAAGATGACGGTTTTAAATGCAGGGACAGGATCTGTCCCGCCCTGCGCGTCGAAGGTGACGGTATATGTGTTGGGCGTCCATTTCGCATAGAAAGTTGTATCGGTTGTGATATCAACAGTGCTCACGGCGGTGATCTCTGTCCCTGTTCCCTCGGTACCAGTCCACCACCCGGCAAAAGTCCGGCTAGGTCTCGTCGTTGTCGCTAATGGACCATAGGTGGAATCAAAGACGACGGTTTTTGATGCAGGAACCGGATCTGTCCCTCCCTGCGCGTCGAAGGTCACGGTAAAAATATCTGCCGACCAATGCGCATACAAGGTGGTGTCGGTGGTGATCGACACAGTGCTCTCTGCGGTGATCTCGGTCCCTGTTCCCCCGGCACCGGTCCACCAACCTGCAAAACCAAAATTGATTTTATTAGTTGTCGCCAACAGACCATAGGTGGAATCAAAGGCGACGGTTTTTGACGCAGGATCCGGTGATGTCCCGCCCTGTGCGTCAAAGGTCACGGTATATGTGTTGGGCGTCCATTTCGCATAGAGGATGGTGTTGGAATTGCCTATCAGGAGCATACCACCTGGAATATATATGGTTCCATTCCCATCTACAGAAGTGCTCCAACCTTCAAAAGTGTAACCGCTTCTCTCGAGGTCTCCTTGAAGGGCAATCGTGACTGAATCTCCTGCGACATAGGTGCTATCGTCTATCGGTGCCGTACCGCTCGTATTGCCGTTGCCAACGTAGGTGACTGTTTTATCGGATTTTAAAATTATATCGGGAAGGCACCCTACCAATACCATCAGGAGCATGGATACCATCGCGAGGGCAGTTATTGCTTTTCCAATTTTTATAATCTTCACCAGCCGCGTTGACCTCCATGCATTGCACTTCATTTTCGCATATCACGGCGGTAAAAGACCATAACTTTATTAATACGACATAAAATATGACTGAAAACTGGTCCCAGGCACGAATCTTACACCCAAATGAGGGATGCGGACAAAATGCTGTCAGATTCGTGCCTGGCACGAAATTGCTCTGCTTACTCTTCCCAGAGCCAGGTGGAGAGGTAGCGCTCACCGCTGCTTGGGAGGATGGCGACGATGGTTTTGCCTTTGTTCTCGGGACGTCGTGAGATGGTGAGCGCTGCTTCCAACGCGGAACCCGAGGAAATGCCGATGAGCAGGCCTTCTTCCTTTGCTGCGCGTCGGGAGGTGGCTCCCGCCTTGATATCATCGGTCAGGTAGATTTCATCTATCACTTTGGTGTTTAGAATCGATGGGACGAACCCAGCGCCGATCCCCATGATTTTGTGGGGCCCCGCTTGACCGCCGGAAAGCACTGGAGAACCGGCAGGCTCAACACCGATAACTTTTACAGAGGGTTTCATCGATTTCAGATACTCGCCCACTCCGGTTATCGTGCCACCGGTACCCACCCCGCTGATGAAGATATCCACTTTGCCTTCGGTATCGCGCCAGATTTCGGGACCGGTGGTACGGCGGTGCATCTCGGGGTTGGCTGGGTTGGTGAATTGATTGGGAATATAGGAATTAGCGAAACCAGAGGCCAGCTCTTCAGCCTTCGCGATCGCGCCCTTCATCCCTTTAGCACCTTCTGTCAGCACGAGTTCCGCTCCGAGGGCTTTGAGGAGTTTCCTTCGTTCGATGCTCATGGTATCGGGCATTGTTAAAATCAAACGATATCCTTTGACCGCGCACACATAGGCCAAGCCGATTCCAGTGTTGCCACTGGTGGGCTCGATGATCACGGTGTCTTTATCGAGCTTTCCGTCGCGCTCAGCTGCTTCGATCATGGCCAAGGCGACACGGTCCTTCACACTGGCGAGGGGGTTGAAGCTCTCCATCTTCACGTAGACTTCCGCAAAGCCGTCGTTCATGCGGTTGATGCGGACCAAGGGTGTGTTTCCGATGAGATCTGTGATTTTATGTACTTTTGCCATAGTGCGCTCCTTTTTAGGCTTCCAATCTACTATTTGGTATATACTTTTAATTCCTAGTATTCTTATAGGTTTTATAATATATAAATTACCTACAGGTGTCAACCCGTTTTCCTCACACACCAATCATCATACCGTGGATTGTGAAAAACCACATCGCGAACGGTTGGATACAGGACTGGATTCTCAGCAGATTTCGAAGTTTACCACTTTCCGCATATTCCAAATAAAAAGAAGGACATGAAATAAAAGGTACCAATACCCTCGGGTAAGCCCTGGAAAGCGGAGGTTTTGCCTCCTTTTCTGGCACTCGCTCCTCAGGGGGCGCAGATTCGTGCCAGGCACGGAATTGACAACCCGATGGCCCCTGAATGCTGCTAGAATGCTGGTCTGCACGAATAACTTCATATAGTAGAAGGAATAAACTCCGTGCCTGGCACGAATCTGCTCTGCCATTATATGCTAGATATAGTACATGTAGGCGGAATCGGGATCGATTGTTCCCGCCATCTGGTCTAAAGTGAGATTATCCACAACATCGGAGATGCGCTGGTTCAATTTGTCATACACCATTGAGCGGATACAACGTTGGAGCGCATTTTCCTCCTGCCCCGACCGCAATTCATCAACCACCCAGAGATCGCCTTCCAGTACCCGAAGCACGTCACCAATAACAATCTTGGAGGGATCGGATGCCAGAGAATATCCACCAGAGGCGCCTTTGATAGACCTGATATAGCCAGCCCGTTTGAGTAGGACCGCGATGTGCTCCAAGTAGCGCATGGAGATTCCCTGCCGCTGTGCGATGCTTGCCAGCGTCACCTGTGCTTCATTGGCGTGGTCGGCGAGATCGATCAGCAGCCGGACGCCATAACGCCCCCTTGTCGACAACTTCATATGGCATACTCCGTGTGAACCTCGGTTTCAATTGGTTCGTAGGCATCAACGAGATCAGCGAGGGTGATGGAATCCGCACATTCGGTGATGGCTGAGTACAAACGTTCCCAAGTGAGTCTGGATGCGCACTCCCCTTCCCGTCCGCAGGGTTCATTTGCGAGACACCCCACCGGCTCCAGGCTTCCCTCCGATACTCTTAGGATATCGCCGATGGAGATTTCCGCTGCGTTTTTCCCAAGGCGATAGCCACCTTGCGCTCCCCGGATGGCTACGATCAGTCCTTTTTGACGCAAGGGGATGAACAGCTGTTCGAGATACCCTTCCGAGATACCGGTCTGCTCCGCGATGGCGCGGGTGTTATGCAGCGCATCGCCTGGTTCCAGCGCCAGAAAGAGCAGCGCTTCAAGCGAGTATCTCCCCCGCGTTGAAATCCTCATCTAGTTCCTTTCCTTCCAGTCCGTTTCTTTCCATCAGTTTCTTTTCCTACTGTTACGAGCTGTTTACTAAGGATAGTGGTAGCGCTTAGCAGCGTCAAGACCGCGCATATTCGTGCCAGGCACGAACCTGACAGCATTCTAGGTGGCTGGAAAGCACATTTAGGCTAAAAACCCCCAATTCAAGGGCTGAATTGGGGGGGTTTTGTTGTCAGTTTCGTGCCTGGCACGAATGTTCAACCGTTCGACTCGCTTGCCATCGTTGATGCGGCGGAATAGGTTTCACTCATTGAAACTCCTTGTTGATATTAACTTTAACGAAATATACGCCCGGTAGTGGAACACAGAATGTCACTATGACTGTAATGAATAAACGCGTTCCTGCCAGAAAATCCAGCAAGAATACCTCTCAGATAACTGCTTCATACGTAAAGCAATAAAAAGTTGAATTATTTCCAGTTTGGCGTTATAATAAAAGCCATCAATACTCTAGGGCAAGCCCTGGAAAACGGAGGCGGTTCCTCCTTTTCCGCCCCAAGGGGGAGGGGTATTTTACCTTGCTTTCCCGGCACTCGCTCGGAAATGGAAGCGTTTTACGGATTCCCCTCCTCTCGCTTCGTTGGGGAATAAAGGCTAAAGAGGAATGTTGATATGGATCAAAAGACTTCATGGCGTAAAGACCAAATGGACCTTACACGGGAAATCTTGGAAAGAGTTGATATCGAAGCATTCTCGTTCAGCTTGAGTGGTAGGAACAAAGGGTGCACGCTGAACCATCTTGACGGTAGATATGGATATATCACAATCGAGGATGCGTTATCCGAGAATTGGAGGATTTTTGATTATTGGACAGACCAACCTACTGGAACCTATGAATCCATCGATGACATAATCGAACATGGGTGGAAAGTCAGCACCTGATTTCAGGCTATCTCTTTATCCTCATCCACATCATCTTCAGAATCATCAAAATGATTACCCAAGTCCACGGGTTCTTCAAGTGTTCCCGAAGCGATAGACAGAGATTGCCGATAATCCTCTGCCAGCATGGTCCGGTTGAATTCAGCAGCAGGATGGATTTCAAATACCAGTCGCTCTAGTTCTTCCAAGCTGATATCAAAAAACTCCTTACGATGATTGACTTTATTCAGACGTTGCTCATGCAAGCGCTTGTGGAGCTCATTCTCCAAACCCACGGCATCATCTGAGAAAATCAGACAATGCACATCAAAGGTAAAGGGGACACTTGCGCTGCCAAGCTCATCAATCCGTTCCTGTGGATTAAGCCTACGGGTCATACCAACTTTGAACACATGATTGCCAAATGAACCCAAATTGCTGATGACATACACATTTCCCGCCTTGCCATTCTGTAATTTCACAATTTCAGCCCGCTTCTCATCCACTCGTGCAACCAGTTGCTGTAATTGTTCAATCCTATCCGCAATATCACCACTACGCTGGCTATCCGGTGCTTCCGATGCCAAGGACATCTCCAGCTTTGCAATTTCGTTGTGATATTTCTCTTCTTCTTGTGCGATTTGCCGCTCCTGTTCCTTAAGGCGTTTACGCTCTTCCACCTCCTCATGCATACGTTGACGGATTGAGAGTTGCTCCTGCCTAGCCTGCTCACGCTTCACATAATATTCGTATTCAATATGGACAGCATTCGTAAATAAATGCTCCAGTTCCCCAAGGAATTTTCGCATGGTGCCAGCGAAATGTTGATTCCAATTGCTGGTGATTGCAAGATATTTATTGATGATTTCCACGACCTGGGCTAATGCGACTTCAATTTTATCATGCTTCAGATTGATCAACACATTTTGTAATTCAGACCGAAGTGCCATGACAACCATCTGATATACTGCCTGATTGGACTTGATCTTGTAGAGAATCTCATAAGCTTTAAACAATTCCTCAATCTGTTTTTGATTGGTATTGAATTCCTTACGAAGAGTTTGATAATTCATACAGTTAAGTGTCAGAATCACAGAAGGTGCGATGGAATCCAGATCTTTTAATTCCTCTCTCGTCAGAGGCCTATAGTAGCCGATGGGGATGTCGGCGGTGTGAAATTGTGTGATGGAATGCTCGATACTCGTGTAGAGTTCCCGAATCCTTACAAGTTTTTTCTCCTGATTGGCCATCTTCGTCACGGTTGCTTGATGAGTTTTTTCCATTTTTTCAATAGTATTTCCCAATTCTGAAATCTGAGCTTCCATACTTCTTTTTCTTGACTCAAACAACGTTTTCTGCGTGTTGAACGATGCGACACCTTGCCTCTGTTTCTCCTCTATCTCTTCCGTTATCCGTTCCGTCTTGTGCTGCAATGTGGACAACAACGATTTCGCGGACTCGATATCCCTCGCTCCTAGATCCCGAAGCCTCTGGCTTTTTTGCATCAACATATGCAGAAAAAGGTACACAAGAAAAACAAGTACCAGAATCAACGCTATAAGCGCATACATGACAATCATATTTGGCCTCTCTGGGGGTGGCTCTGTGGTCTGGGATGGATCGGATTGCGAGGAGATATCGATGGCGTGGGCTTGAGAAGGTATAGCGAATTCAGGGGTGATGATTGCATCCGTCGAACTAGGTGCGGTGGACTCATCAGGCGTGATGGTCGCAGGGCCATCAGCGTTCACTTCGTACATCGCTACAGATGGAGTCGTGGTTGGTAGCGTCTGCGATGGTGTTTGAATTTCGTCGACTTCGAGAGGGAATCGGCCATCCGAAGGTGGAGCGTCAGGTGACTGAGTAAAAGGTGAAGGTGATGGAATTACGGAAATTTCACTTTTTCCATCATCAATTGATTGTAGAACTATTCGTGAATCTTCAAGAGAAGGTATTTCAAGCACGGATTCGGCTTGATGCACACAGCCCATCAGGTTGCAGATTAAGAGAATTGCAATGATACAGATGGCCTTTAGCATAATGCGCATAACTAAAGGCTAGTATACCACTGATACTATCGAGTGGCATGGAATATTTGATTTATTTTCCCAACGAAGCGAGAGTAAGAGTAGCGGAAGCATTATCATGGTTCCATCACCGAGCGAGTGCCGGGAACGTAAGGTGAGATACCCCGCCCCTTGGGGCAGAAAAGAAGGCGAAGCCTCCGCTTTCCAGGGCTTGCCCTTGGGTATTGATACCTTTCATCTTTAAAGTTTTTCAAACCAAAGTCTGCACAGTATATAATTTCAGCACGTGGGGGATCAACTTCGTGCCAGGCACGAAACTGACAACCTGAGGGGCCCTAGAATGCTGTAAAAATGTAGGTTTGCACTGTTAACTTCATATCCAAGAAGGAAACAGTTTCGTGCCTGGCACGAATCTGCGAGCGTCCCGATGCGGCAAGGACACGGAGGGCTTGGTCCGAAGGACGGGAGCGGGAGCGGACCCTATAGTGGCCTGACGGCGAAGCCGTGCCGCCCAAATTCCCGAAGGGGGTGGAAAATCGTAGCGACCTCTCCTCTCGCTTTGTTGGTGCATGAAAGACAACTTAAAAAGAATCCATTATTGATTGATTCAGCGAGGAATTCAAAATTTCGACGAGGCGATTATCTACCTGTGAAAGCGGAGCGTCACCCGAATTAGGTACTTGGAAATTTTAGATATCATCTTTTTTAGAAACAATATGACATATTCGTGCTACCTGACCGCGATCATCCCATCGGTCCTGGATTCGGTGCCACCGACCAGCACTCCTGTTTCGGTATCGCGCCAGATGATCTGGCCACGGCCGAACATGCCGCTATCCATGGAAATCTGCACTTTATGCCCCCGTTGAGCCAAAGCTTGGGCTATATGGAGCGGAAAATGAGGCTCTACCAAAATCGACTTGCCGGACATCCACCGCCAACGCGGAGCATCAAGTGCCGCCTGTGGATTGAGATGGCAGTCGATGGAGTTCGTCACCACCTGGACATGGCCTTGGGGTTGATTGAAGCCCCCCATCACACCAAAAGGACCTATCGGTAGGCCATTATGGGTGAGGAATCCGGGAATTATCGTATGGAAGGTACGTTTTCCTGGTGCGAGGCAGTTGACGTGGTTTGGATCGAGTGAGAAATTGCATCCGCGGTTCTGCAGCGCTATGCCGGTGCCGGGAACCACCAGAGCGGAGCCAAAGCCTTCGTAGTTGCTCTGGATGTAGGAGACCATCATCCCCTCGTCATCCGCTGTGGCGAGGTAGACTGTCCCACCCTTTTGTGGGGCGCCTGGTTGTGGATCCAGCGCTTCTTCGCCAATTAGCGCGCGACGGGTGTCGGCATAGGTGGTGGACAACAGGTCCTGCACGCCAACTTGCATGCGGTCGTACTGGGTGATATGGTGGTTGCCGTCGCTCATTCCCAGTTTGACCGATTCGATCAGCTGATGGTAGGAACGCGCGTCGTCCCGGTTCAAGGGCTCGAAGCCTTGCATGATATTCAGGGCGAGCAAAGTTGAAAGCCCTTGCCCATTTGGTGGAATCTCCCACACATCATAGCCACGATACCCTGTGTAGATGGGATCCACCCACTCGGGCCTATAATCTGCCAGGTCTTCCGCACGGATGTACCCACCGAACTCGCGGGAGAAGGCATCGATTTTCGCGGCGGTCTCTCCTTGGTAAAAGGCTTTCCCCTCGGTTTGCGCGATGAGGTCCAAGGTACGGGCGTGAGCTTCCGAGCGCCACACTTCTCCAGTGCGGGGAGCTCTTCCTTGGGGCGCGAAGGTCTGGAACCAGGATTCGAACTGGGGATGCTTGAGGGCTTTTGCATACACCTCATAGGCCCGTTGCCAGCCTTGGCTCAGGTTAGGAGTGACCGCAACCCCCTCTCGGGCATATTCGATGGCCGGTGCGAGCACTTTGCCTAGCGGTAGACGGCCGAAGCGTTGGGATAGAGCCACCCAAGCCGACGGCACCCCTGGAACCATCACAGGTTCCCAGCCAAAACGCGGGACTTCGTTGAATCCCCGTTCCTGGAGCGCTTCCAGCGATATGCCTTTTGGGGATGGCCCGCTCGCGTTCAGCCCATGGAGCCCGCCCTTCGCCCACACCAAAGCGAACGCATCCCCCCCGATACCGTTGGAGGTTGGTTCCACCACCGTCAAGGCCGCCGCGGTGGCGATGGCGGCATCAACCGCGTTCCCCCCCTGCTGCATGATGGTGATACCCGCCTGAGCGGCCATCGGTTGCGAGGTGGCGACCATACCTTTCTTAGCGCATACGGGTAGACGCGGAATACTATAGGGGTTGAGATAGGAATCAAAACACAGCATCGCTAAACCTCATCCGTGCCAGGCACGAACCCGACAGATTCGTGCCTGGCACCAATCTGACTGACGAGGGTTTCGAATCTACGGCCGTAGGTGAGGAAATTCTGGTAGCGAAGGTCGGCGTTGCTTTTCACGGATGCGTCGTGGAACACTACAGCCATGTGGGGCTCGATGCTGAACACGCCTTTATAGCCCGTTTGCAGCAGATCGGCCACGGTGCGTTGTACATGGCCGGCTCCTTCGCCTGGATACAGGTACACTTCTTTTCGGTGCTCTGGGTCGAAGATCGCATCCTTGATATGCACATGCACGATATGCTCCCGTACATGGGTGTAGAACTCCCAGGCGTCCTGCATGGGATAGGGATACTCCTTGGTGAAGTCCGGGGTAAGCGCGGGATTGCCAGTGTCGTACACCAACTTGAGACCGGGAATCTCCTCAAGCAAGCGCAGGGTATGGTCATAGCTCATGCCGCCGTAGGTGTGGCAGTTCTCATGCACAGGGGTGAGGCCCGAATCCAAAAACATCGAGCAGATCTCGCGCAGGCGGGTGAAACGCTCGGTCTCACGCTGGTTTGCCTTCATGCGGCCATCGGCATCCAGCTCGATCTTGTAGCTCATGATGCGCACCATCGGAGCCTTCAGCAGCTTCATCCGCTTGATCGTCCGCTTCACCGTCTCGCGGGTCTCTGAAAAAGAGCCCGCCAGGCTGTGTCCCCAGTTGGCGATGGTGGAACCTAGGCAGCAGACCCCGATCTCCTGTTCCTCCAAATACCGTCGGACAGCTTCGAACTTGTCTTCATCAACCTCGTGGATGCTAATGCCATCGACCGTGCGGATCTCCATCAGGTTCCAGCCGAGTTCCTTCAATACCCGCACCTGACCTTGGATATCTTCTGCAGCTTCGTCGGTAAAACCCGCTAGTCTCATCTTATTCCCTCCTCTTTTCGATGTTGACGACCACCACCTAGCCACCTAGCCCCAATCCAGTTCATCACCGAGGAAAATTCCCATCCATCCAGGTGATGAAATCCGTGGCATGCCGGTCAAGATTCGCCTCAGCACCCCCGCCCTTCAGCGGAGAGCACATCTCGTAGACCACCCAGCCATCGAACCCCGAGGCCTGAAGTCCTCCAAGAAACGCCCGGTAGTCGATAGCACCTTCACTCATCAGCGCTGCCCGCACCATATCGGGGTACTCGCGGCTATAGTTCACCAAGTCTGGATGATAGGTATAGCGTGGATACAACTTGTAGTTGGCGGCGATTGTCATGGCTGTACGTGGACCCATCTGCCTGGAAACCACCGCCAGGTCCTCACCCCGAAGGAATGGCGACCACGCATCGAATCCAGCGCGCACCGCAGGATGGGACACTTCCTCCAGCAGCAGATCCAGCTCCTCGGTCCCCACCGCCAAGTCGTGGTGGTTCTGCACCGCCAGCACCACATCCTCGCTTTGCGCGATATCACCACAGCGGCGCAGCACCTGCACCATGCGGTTCCAGGCCGCGCTCCGTGAGGTGTCTTCGGACAGATACCCGGTGAACAACCTCACCACCGAACCGCCCAGCTTTCGCGCAAGCTGGCAACAACCCTCGATATACGCCACCTGCATATCCAGCACCGGCACCTCAGCCGCGGCACGCAACAGGAAATCGGTGTAGCCCGCAACCCCCACCGCCTGCAATCCGGTCTGGCTCAGCGCATTCTGCACCCGGGCGACTTCTGTATCAGCGAGCCCCAAAGGGAACAAGTGGGGGGCCTTACCCATGAACAACACCCCCTCGAAACCCAATTCAGCCGCCTTATGCACACAAGCAGAGGCATCCAACGTATGCTGTCCCCACAGCCCCGCATAGCTGACTGTGAACAATGCCCGCTTCATACCGACCGTCCCGATTTCGCTTTCGCCAAAGCGATAAGCTTGTTCAATGGCCAGAAAATCAAGGAAGTGGCCTGCTTCACAGGCTTCAGCCTGCCGAACAAGGTGAAGAACACCGCTATGATCAGCAGGATAGAGATGGTCGAGCCAAAGAACGGAGCCAGACTACCGTGCGATAGAATCAATCCCCGCCTGAGGTTCTCATCCAGCATCGGTCCCAGGATGATACCCAGCACCAACGGCGCTTCAGGGTACCCCAATTTGCGCATCGCGAAGCCAATGATACCGAAGATGACCATCACCAATAGGTCGAACTTGCGACCGGCGATAGCATACGTGCCCACCATGCATAGCACGAACACCATTGGCATCATGATGGTGGTCTTGAGCCGCAATATCCGCAGCATGGGTTTCACAAAGGACAAACCCAGCACGAACATGGCGATGGTGGCCAGCGCGAACATAGCGCTGAACGTGTAGATGTACATTGGCTGCTCGATCATCAGAAGCGGACCTGGACGCACGTTGTGCAGATAGAGTGCGGCAAGCAGCACCGCCGCGGGAGGGCTGCCCGGGATGGCGAGTGAGAGCACCGGCACCAGCGCCCCACCGACAACCGCGTTGTTCGCCGTCTCGGAAGCGATCAGACCTTCGATGGACCCCTTGCCGAACTCTTCAGGGTGCTTGCTGGCGCGTTTTGCGAAATCGTAGGCCACATATGAGCCGATATTCTCCCCTACGCCGGGGATGACGCCGATGATGACACCGATGAGACCGGAACGTACGATATTGAACCAGTTTGCGGCGATGTCCTTGAATCGTGGCACCACCCGGCCGATCTGGGCTATAGCCTCTCCCTGCTTTACATCGGTGAGGCTATCAAGTATCTCAACCAGCGCATAGGTCCCAACCAGCACCGGGATGATGTTGAAGCCGGCCATGAGGTCCGACACCCCGAAGGTGAAACGCCGGTACCCTTGGATGGCCTCCATCCCCACAAAGGAGAGCAGGATGCCGATGATACCCGAAATCCAACCCTTGATAGGATCTTTTGCCGCCGTCAGGTTGCCGCAGATGGCTACACCGAACACCGCCAGCCAGAAGACCTCGTAGGATTTGAACTTCAGCGCCGCGTTGGCAAGCACCGGGGTAAGGAATGAAAGGGCGATAAGTCCGATCATGGACCCGATGAAAGAGGCAGTGGTCGCCAAGCCCAACGCCTCGGAAGCCTTGCCCGTCTTGGAGAGAGGGAACCCATCCAGACAGGTCGCTGCGTTCGCGGGAGTGCCGGGGATGTTCAGCAGAATAGCTGTCCGGCTCCCTCCATATATAGCGCCGACATAGATACCGATGAGCACCAAGATGGCGTTTCCCGGGTCCCACTTGAATGTGAGCGCAGTAAGTATGGCCACACCAACCGTCGCTGTCAGTCCCGGGAGCATCCCGAAGATGATACCCAGCTGGACCGCTCCGAAACAGTACAGGATGTCGGCCAGATTGATCAGTTTGATGAATTCCTGAACCAGATAGATAAAACCCAAAGCACACCTCCGTCTCACCCTAGGATCAGGGCAAAGGAATAAGGAACAAGTAGTTGAAGCAATACCAGATTGTACCGGTGTACACCACGGAAAGGATCAGAGCTTTCCACCAAGTCGTGCTTCGATAGAAAAAGATGTTGAGGAACAGATACACCGCGCTGATCAGGACAAAATGGAGCACTCCGAAAAACACATAGTAGATGAGCACGAAGCCCAACGCTACGAGGAAATGCTTCAATATCCTTGACCGCAGGAAGGTCATGGTTTTTTCCTTGGAGAAGGAGATCCTGTACCCTTTTGCGATGATGCTGCGCACCAGCATCATTGATCCGCAGAGAAACAATGTGATGGAGAATACCATCGGGGCCAGCGAGGGGGTGGCGTACAAGCCCCATTCCTCGTACTTCGGCATCGCCAGCGAGAGGACGAAAATGACCACGCTCGCCAGGCAAATGACCGCGGAGGAGACGAAATCGGGACGGGCGGTTTTCTTATGCTCTTCATTCATAGTGAGGCATCCTTATGGGAGGAATAGGGGCTGAAGGAACGACCCGCGCTCCTTCAGCAACGTTACCTCAAGACTACAGGACTCAAGACTACAGTACTCAAAACTACAGACGCTTGATGCCGAGCGTTGATGGATCCACCTTGGTCACGCCCGCATCATACATCAGCCAACCAAACATCGAGGCAGCCTGATCCATGATCTTATCAGCGGCTTCTCCATGGATCGCCACGGGGATGCTTCCCTTCAGCGCTGCGAATTCCTTCACCTGGTCGGTCTGCGCGGCCTTTTCGAAAGCGCTCGCTATCGCCTTGGCGGCATCTGCGGGAATAGCCTTCGGGATGAACAGGCCAAAATTGAAACCGACGCTTGGGAAGGAAGCCATGAAGCTGGTGATAGCCGGAATCTCAGCCACACCGGAGATATTCAGCGGCTTGTTGTCCATGACGGCGATCGCGCGGAGCTTACCAGCCCTCAACATATCGGCGACTTCCATGGAGAGCTGCATGACCACTTCGGTCTCACCGGAGACAGTCGCGACCACTGCGGGGTTTCCACCTCCATATGGCACATGGTTGTATTTCACACCGACTTGCGCTGCGAACGTCTCGGCCGCGATATGTCCACCGGCCCCGATACCTGCGCTGGCTACGGCCACGCTACGGGTCTTGAATGCATTGACCAACGAGGCCCAGTCCTTGATGGGCGAAGCGGGATTGACCGTGATCACGCATGGGGTGAAGATAGCGAAGTAAGCTTGCCAGTCACGGTGCGAGATCTCGGGTGTGAGCGCCTGCACCTGATAGGTGGCTACGCTGGCGTCTGCATTGCCAGCCCAGGTATAGCCGTCTTTTGGAGCATCAAAGGCCGATTTCTGACCAGTTGCTCCCGAGGCTCCAGGTTGGTTCACCACCGCGATGCGGGCATTCAGCAGCGGTTCCATATTGGCAGCCACGATTCGCGCCGTCTGGTCCGAGGCCCCACCTGCGCCCCAAGGAACTATCAGTGTGATGGTCTTGTTCGGTTGCCAACCTGCCGCAGCTTCCTGCTGGGCTTGGGCGAAGAGGAATCCCATCGAAACCAACGATAAGATCAATACAATCACTAGCGATTTCTTCATATGTGCCTCCTCAAGTCTTTTTTCCGCAACGCGGAATTATATCAACAGCCAGCAACGGGCTGCGATTCACTAAGTATGGACCACAGAATCAAGAAAATCCCTCGTCTCCAACAGCACCCGCAGAGGATCCGCGGGAATGGTGAAGATTTCCAAGGACACCCAGCCGTGGTATTTCTGGGCTGCGAGTTCCTTGAAGGCCGCCCTGAACAGACCTTCCGAGCCAGGCAGGGGGTGGCCCCCATCGTTCCGATTGATATGCACATGGCGGATGATGGGCATATACTCGCGCAGCAATTCGTGCCAGCTGAGCGTCTCATCTCCACAATTATGGAAATCGAACATGCTTTGGATGGCCGGGTTCCCAATCTGCTCCACCATCGCCCGGGCTTCAGCCAGCGTATTCATCACATTGCTATCTTTCTTTGGCAAAGCTTCAAGGCAGATGATGGAATTTGCCTCTTTGGCAGCCTCGGTTGCTTCCTGCAGAAAGCCAACCAGACGCCGCATTCCTTCCTCGGGCGTAGCGTCGCTCACCGAACGCTGTTTGGGTGATCCTAGGATGAGGAACCCTCCGCCAAGCTCGCCGGCAGCGAACAACAACCCCTTCAAATGGTCCAATGCCCGTCGCCGCGCCTGCGGATCACTCGAGGTGATATGCATTCCCTCGGGATGTGCGAACAACCAATGGAATCCCGCGAAGCTCAACTCATTCGCCTCAAGGATCGACCGTATGTGCGCCAGGGTGCTGGTTGAAAAATATCCATTCACATTACTGAGCGTATAAGGGGCGATCTCGATGCCTGCGAAGCCACACGACTTGACCAAAGCGCACGTTCGCGCGAATTCCTGATTCCCAAACATTTCATTACAAACCGCGCGACGCATCATCAGTTGCTCCTTTTTCCGTCTCTCAGTATCCGTTTCTCAGTATCCACTCAAGGCTTCGAAATACGCCAGAGCGTTCGCAAGCGGTACATCCGCCTGCAGGTTGTGCACAGTGGTGGCAACGAATCCCCCACCCGGGGCCATGATATCCAGTACTCGCCGCACTTCGTCCCGCACTTCGCCTGGTGTTCCATACGGCAATATCCGGGTGGTGTCGATACACCCTCCCCAGAACACCAGGTCCTTGCCAAAATCCTTCTTAAGCCCCTCCAGCTCCATCCCTGCCGCGATATACTGCACTGGATTGAGCGCATCCACCCCAGCGTCGATGAGATCGGGGATGATCGGTCGTATGGCACCACAACTATGGAAGCACACCTTAACTTGAGGTGCCCGTTTCTTAATATGGGTGATCAGGGCCTTCAGCCGCGTAAGGTAGATATCCCGCACCAGGCTGGGTGAGATCAGCAAAGCGTTCTCGGCCCCATAGTCGTCTGCCTCGGCGACCACACACGGCTCTTCCCCCACCCCATCCAGCACCGAATCCCAATATGCGATCTTATAATCGAACAAGGCTTCGGCCAAAGCCTCCGAGCTCTCACGATCCAGCAGCAAGTCCATCAGGAATTCCTGCATCCCACGGAGCCGCTGCGACATCTCGAACAAGCCCGCGCAATCACGATCCACCACCGGAAACGCCTCACCCCGCCCTTTTAGGCCATCGCGAACGATAGAGGCGATCATTTTGGTGCCAGGCACCAATCTGACAAAGTGCCCTAGTGCTTCGGAAAGCTCACCATCTCCCAAGGGATAGGTAAGTTGGTGGAAGTAATGGTCGCCTGGCCGCATTTCCCATAAGATGCCCCATTGGTCGGTCAGTCGGATGGGTGCGGAGGGTTGTTCCCACGCCCGTAGTCCTTCCGGTTCCGGTACACGTGGCGGCCCTACACGGACGGTGTCGATGCCGAGCAGCGTGCGCAAGGCTAGCGGGGGTGTGCCGATACGCTGGATGGAATCGGGTGATGGGAAATCCACTTCGAGACCGAAGTGTTCCAGCAATTGCTTCAGCAGAGGCGAGGCGATGGAGGAGATGGTCATGCCACCGACATCTAGCGGAACCCTATCCGCTTCCTGATGCCTGAGAGCTGCCATAACACGGTCAAAGCTGTTCATCGCTTCTCCTCGTTAATTCATGGTCGTCAAGACTGTCTACACAAACATTCCTCGGTCGAACATCACAAGATCGTGGTGCAAGCCATGCTGAATATGCCGATGCATCGCCTCCTGGGCACGAGCAGGATCGTGGGAGAATATCTCACCCACGAGGTTCCTATGCCAGTTGCGCCAATCATCCACCTGATTCGCCCAAGTGCTTTTTGCACTTTGGTAGAGCAGGCTGCGTAGCCCTAGGCGCTCAAGCTCCAACTTGAGGTGATGGTTGCCCGAACGTTCGGCCATCAGAAGATGCAGCTCGCGATGCTTCTGGGCGAAATAATCCACGCTCTCCTTGCCCTCAGTTGTGATGAGGTCGCATTCGGTGGCTTTCTCCAGAATCTCCTGGGCGACCAGGGGGTCATCCTGTAGGCATAGCAAGTAGGCCACCATAACCTCCAATGCTTCGCGCACTCCATACAGTCCTTGGATTCGTTCTCGAGTCTCAAGTGGGATTCGGACACCCCATTTGGGAATGGCCTCGAGAATATGCTCGTGCTCGAGACGTTTGAGGGCTTCCCGTACGGAGATGATGGAAGTGTCGGCGATTGAGGCAAGCATCCGTTGTGAAAGGAACTCTCCTTTGGGGAGTTGCCCTTCGAGGATGGCCTGGAGTATGGCCCGGTACGCTTTTTCCGAACTCGTCCGCTGGTCCATTCACTACCTCATCTTTTATAAGCAATCACTTTATATACAATATAACTGTTATAACAGATACGAAAATAGTCGCACGGCCACACCCATCTGTCAACAGCGAATTTATGCGCCTGGCACGAAACTGACGGGGGAAAATGGGCCTTACAGGTGCCTGGATTGCTGTCAGTTTCGTGCCAGGCACCAATCTGAGATTGACATCGTCTCTTTAGATAATACATAATTGTCATAAGAGGTTTCGGATGCCCTCAAAGTACGAGAAAATCATCACCAACATTGAGAAAAAAATCCAAAGCGGTATCTGGTCCACTGGTATGCTCATGCCCACCGAAAGCGAGCTGTGTACTCTTTTCGAGGTAAGTCGCATCACCGTGAGACGGGCTTTAGCGGAATTGGAGAAGCTGGGACTAGTTGAGCGAATCCAAGGGAAAGGCTCGTTCGTCGGCAAGATGCGCTTCCATTCCACCGACTGCCAAGGCTTTAGGGACAGCATGGCGCTACAGGGCATCTCCGTGCGGTCCTCCATCATAAAACAGGAGCTTGTCACCCCCACAGCCGACATCGTCCTCAAGCTTCAACTGGGAACCGGAACGAGTTCGTTTCCCGAGCCGCACAATGAACAGGTATGGCATTTCTGCCGTTTGCGATATGTGGATGACACCCCGGTAGCGATCATGCACAGCTATATCCCAAAGTCGATCGGTGACCAATTCGCGGGTTATGACCTCAATAATGCATCATTCTACCGCCTGATTACCGAAATCACGGGGAAAGAAGTCATCGACACCAAGGGGGCGGTAACAGCCACCATTCCATCACCAGCCGAGTGCGAGCTGTTGAAAGTCGCCCCGGGAACGGCCCACATATGGTATCGGAGTGTGGGATATCTTGAGGATGGACAGCCAATAGAGGTAAGCTCCAGTATTTTCAACGCTGAGCTCTATGAGTTTTCAGTAAGATACGAACACCTGCAAAGCTGCCAGGGACGCGGCCAGCACTGATTCAGATACAGAATCAAAGCCAGTATTTTCAATCTTCCCGCGTAAGAATGGAAGGTCTCAATATCCCTAGGGCAAGTCCCGGGTGGGTGCTGGAAGCTCGTAACGCCTAAGTCCCCTTCACTTTCATTAACACTGATCGGATTTTATCTCATCAATTTCGTGCCAGGCACGAAATTGATTTCACCTTGCTTTCCCGGCACTCGTTGGGGAATCAACCACCGACCAAGGAGCTGCGGTGCGTTCAGCCAATTCCAAGGCATCGAGTATCCCTTTAGGCGAATCCGACACCAATAGGCGTGCGTATTGCTCGGCTTTAAGAAAGCCGGAGTCCACCATCAGTTTCAACTGGGCAAGGAAGGGGTCGTAGAAACCGGCGATATTCAGCAAAGCCACGGGCTTGCCACTGAACCCGATGGTATTCCATGTGAAGATCTCAGCGATCTCCTCGAGCGTGCCGATTCCCCCGGGGATGGCCAGAAATGCATCAGCGCGCCGATACATCAACTCCTTGCGCTCATGCATGGTATCCACCAAGATGTACTCATCCGCAGGATGGGGAACCGTCTCCTTGTGGAACCGCCTTGGCGAGATACCGATCACCGGCAGTCCCGCGGCATGCACCGAAGTGGCCAGCAAACCCATCAAACCGCGATTTCCACCCCCATAGACCAACCCGATGTGCCGAGCGGCCATCTCGGAAGCCAAAGCCTCCACTGTCTCGGTATATAGGGGCAGATTGCCTGCACTGGAGCCGCAAAACACACATAACCGCTCAATTCGCATCGCCGGTCTCCTTCTAACAGTCAAACCAGATTGGATTGGAGAGGATCCGCATGGTGCGGTGGTCGCGATGAGCCATCCCCCAAAAACGAGATTTCTCTACATCCTCATGGAATTCGATGCGGACATAGGCAGAGCCGGTCTGGGTGCTCGGAATATCCTCCCGCCGTAGGACGAAGATACTGGTTTCATTCTGTCCGCCCTTTAAATAGCGGATATCGTGGATGAATCCGTTGATGAAAACAAACAAGTTGCCGCTGCTATGGTCACGTAGCTCAACGCGCAGCTCGCAACTCCCATCGGATCCAAACACTACGGTGTCACCCATCCCATACACTATCCCCTGTGCCACAACGGACAGCAGGAGCTTGGCGCTGCCATAGGAGACATACGCCCTACCCGCTTTCAGTCCATCCAGCAGCGCGGGTTGCGAGAGCTCGGTCGCCTGCACCCACGTGCGGATCTGCCCCAGTCTCCAGACATCGCTCCCCGAAGGATGGTGGCTGTCGCTGCTGCCTACCCCGGTAATATGGTATCCCTGGCACAGAAGGTTGTCCCACATGGTGGGGTACAGCAAGGTCGTGGAGGAATCTGGCAGGCACCAGATTTCAAACAGATCGGCCTTCCTCAAAGGGAATCCAGGGTAGCGCCACGCTACCATCCCGCTTTGGGCATGGTTGATGCAGAACAAACCACCTTGGGCATGCACTTCATCAGCAATGGTCTCCATCGAGGGCCGCTGAGGAAGTTCTAGGAAATCAGCCAATTCCTGATTGTCATCCACCAGGGGATTTACCCATCGGTTTATCCCATGGATATTTGCATGGCCATAATCCCCGCTCACCTCCATGCTCTGCAAAAGCAAAGGACGCCCGGAATGCCCCAAACCTTGAAGCTTCAGCCAGTGCGAAGCGGTGAAATGGTCGGTCACCGCCACAAAATCCAACTGCTGCTCGTGCGCCACCCGCAGCACCTCGTCCACCGGGGTGCGCCCTGTACTTTCGCTGGAATGCACATGCAGCTCGCCGCAATACCACGTACCTCCGGCGACCAGCGAAGAAGAAGGCTCGCGCTGGGCTGAGAACGGCTGGGTCCGAAAGCTCTCACCTTCAGAACAACGGCGCTGTAAGGCTTCCACATCCTGCGGATCGGTCAGGTCGGCGAACGTGGCGGTCACACGGATGCGCATCGCGATATCTTCGAAAAAACGGCGTTTGTACAACACAAGTTTCCAAGAGCCTGCAGGGAGCTCGCCAGGAATCCCTCCGGAACTGGCGGAATCCACAGCCACATAATAGCTCCGGTTGATCGCCCCCACACTCCCCTCGGAGGCCTTCATAATGCGGATCTCCCCACGAGGGTCGAACAGACAGATAGGGATCTGCGCTTCATTGCGGGTGTTTTGCTCCAAGGCGACAGTAATACGGACGCACGCAGGCCCAACGGAAAATCCCAATCGGGCGAAACGGAGGGACTGCTCTTTATCCGCCTTACCTTCAAGAAGTGTCAAGCTACGGTCTACAATCGATTGGGTCTTCATCAGGCTTCCTTTTCAGAACAGGGTTCGGGGTTCAGGGTTCAGGGTTCAGGGTTCGGGGTTCGGGGTTCGGGCACGGCACGGTACAGGCACGGTACAGGCACAGCGATAGTGGACGGGGGACGTAAAACGGGCTGGGAGTGCCAACCCGTCGACTTCCACAAAAAAAACAGTTCGATAGACTACGAAAAATCAACACATAGATTTTCAACCCACGGACTCGTTGATAGCGTTGATGGACTAATAGATGAACTCGCCGTTGGCCTTGGCCTCGTTGAACTCATTCTGGAACATTTTGGTGTATTCATCAAGCACGGTCTTGGGATTCTCACCCTTGAGGATGATGCGGCTGATCATATCATTGACTCGGTTGAATATGTCACGGATATTCTTGGTGATGCTAGGAGCCGGCTTGCCGTAGGCCAGCTGGGCGATCATCTTGGCAGCGGAGGGATTCTTAGCCATGTATTCCTTGACAGCAGGAAGATCCATCGCGGCCTTGCGGGTTGGCAGGTTGCCGGTTCCCATGAAGAACTCGGCTACAATCTCGGGACTGGACATGTAGGTGAGGAACTTACCAGCGGCCCAGGTCTCGTCCTTGGAAGCCTTGCTGGTGATGGCGAAGTTGCCGCCGCCGATGGTCACCGCATTGCCACCCTTGCCAGCGGGAACGAATTCAAACGACCAGTTCTTATCCTTGAGCAAACTCTGGGCGGTGGGGAAGAACGAAGTGGTCTGGAACACAGTAGCCACTTTCCCTTCCAGAAACGCGCCATTCTGCTCTTCGAATCCGCCAACAAGCACAGGCTGCATCAGCAGAAGACCATCCTTGTACATGCTCTGGAAATAGGTGAACATCTCCACCAGCTCTGGGCTGTTGAGCGCGACCGTACCATCGGGAGTACTGATGGAGGCGCCCCAGGTGTAAGCGATGGCATCGAACAGGAACTGATGGAAAAACGCATACCCGTAGTAGTAATCCTTGCCAAGGGTCTTCATCTTCTCGCTCGCCGTCTTGAACTCAGCCCACGTGGTGGCGGGTTTGTCCAGTCCTGCCAGCTTGAGAGCATCGTTGTTGACAAAGAAACCCTGGGTGGAGCGATTGTAGGGAATGCCATAGAGCTTGCCCTTGAACTGGAGGTCGGCCAGCATGGAAGGATAGTAGTCCTGGATGACCGCCTTGGGCAACACATCATCGACCGACTGCAGCAAATCGAGCTGGGCATACCAAGCCACATCCAGATAGTCGACGATGAGCACCGCAGGCATGGTACCGGAATTGGCGGCCGCAGCTACTTTCTGGCGGAGAATGGCGTACCCACCCTGATGGATCACTTTGACGATGACTTCAGTCTGTGCGGCATTGTAGGTAGCCACCTGGGAATCGAACAGCTTGGCTTTGGAACCGCTGAGTGAGCTCCAGACTTCGATGGTCACGGGACCGGTAGGCTGTGCGGGCGCTGCGACCTCGGCCCGTCCGGCTGCGGATATAGCGGCAAGGGCTGCCAGAAGCAGAACCGCCAACAGAACATGTTTCTTGAATCTCATCTTTTTTTCTCCTTTGTGATTTTTGCTTTACGGGAATATATCGGAATCCTCATACGAGGATAACTTTGCTCGCATCAACCTTTCACCCCGCCCTTCAGGTAGTCCTGGGTGAAATACTTCTGCATCGAAAGATACAAAATGATCATCGGCGCCAGCACCACCAACGTGGCCGCCATCAGCAGATGCCACTGCGTTCCTCCATCGCTCACCTCCTTCATCATCACAATTCCTACCGGCAAGGTTCTCCGATTGACGCTGCTGGTCATGATGAGTACCCAGAAATAGTCGTTCCAACGCCATTTGAAGGCCATGATCGCATAGGCGATAAGGGATGGTTTGGCTAGATTGGTCATAATCACAAACGCAATGCGCAGATGTCCGGCCCCTTCGATCTTGGCGGCCTCGACGTAATCTTTGGGAATAGATTGGAAATGCTGCTTCACCAAAAAGACCCCGTACGCATCCACCGCGAAGGGGATGATAAGTGCCTTGAAGGTATCCAGCCAGCCCAGCTTGGAGATCATGGAATACAGCGGGATGATGGCGACCTGCGTGGGCATCATCAACACTGCGAGGACCAAGAGAAAGAGGAAGTTCTTGCCAGGAAAATGCAGATACGTGAACGCGTAGGCCGCGAGTATGGCGGTGACCAGCTGCAGGGCGGTGGCGGCGACCGCGGTGACCACGCTGTTGACTGCGTAGATGCCGAAGGGTTCCACCTGCATGGCTTTCACATAATTTGAAAATGCCGGCGGAAACGGCACATGGAACGGTCGGGAGAGCACCGCTGCGGAATCGGGTTGCAAGCTGGTGACGATCATCCACAAAAAAGGCGTGACGACCAGCACCGTGATGAGTATGAGGAACAGCGCTCCGAGGGCCTTGATCACGCTAGACATAGTCCTTCCCCCTCTGTTGCGAAACCTTGCGCTGAATGATGGTGAACACCAGGAGAAGCAGGAAGAGGATGACCGAAAGCGCGGCCGCCGACCCTGCGCGGAAACGGGCGAAAGCGGTTTGGTAGATGTACAGATTGATCACATTGGTGCTGTTGTAGGGCCCTCCCCCCGTCATCACCGCTACGATATCAAACACCTGCATTGCCTGGATGAAGGTGGTCATCAGCAGAAAGTAGGTGGTGGGAGCAAGCAGCGGAATGGTGATGCGGGCAACCTGCTGCACCGTGGAGGCACCGTCGATGCGCGCGGCTTCGTAGATTTCCTCCGAGATACTTGAGAGGCCGCTGGCGTAGATGAGCATGATATAGCCGATGCTCCGCCAGACCGAAAGCGAGATGATGATCCACTTGGCGTAGCCTGGGGTGAGCAGCCAACGGGGGCTTTCCCAACCCAGCAGGTTGAACAGCTGCCCCGACAGACCGAAATCGGGGTCGAAGATCCACATCCACAAAATCGCTACCGCCGAGGCCGTGGTGATGTTGGGGATGAAGAACAACGTGCGTAGAACATTCGCTCCCTTGCTTTTCCGGTGCGATAACGCGATAGCCATCAGGAAGCCCAGCCCCAAGGAGATGATTGTGGACCAAAAGGTGTAGAAGAACGTGTTGCCCAGCACCTGATAGAACATCTCGGAGGTGAATATGTTGATATAGTTCTGCAAACCGACAAATTTCTTGGTGGGTGAGAACAGGTTCCAGCTCGTGAGGCTGATGCGGATATTGTCCAACAGCGGTACATATTTGAACACGATGAATATACTGAACATCGGCAGGAGGAACAGAAAAGCGGTGATCAGCTCCTGACGGTTGTATTTCTTTTTCAGCTGGGGTCTACGCATGGTTCTCACGCTCCTTCACCAGCACCTTCTCCAACACCGCCCGGGTGCAGGCATAGGTGGCATCTACCCCGTTGAGCTCCAGATTGGTGTCCAGCCGTTGTTCAGATAGGGGGTTGTCCGAAACATAATGGACGATTCCCACCGCCATATCCTTGCTGGAGATGGTGATGGTCTCCCGTTCGGGATACCGCTTCGGACGGGTGAGCTCGTAAATGGCTGCCAGGTACGGCCCGGCTTCCATCTCCAGGTCGGTAAACCCGCTGAGCAACAGGTCGTTCAGCATCTGCTTGTTCTGCAGCATGGTTCCCAGCACGGTCACCGCCCGCTGGTTGTCATAGATGCCATGCACGTTGGTATCGAGGAAGGGCACGATATCGTTGGCTTGGATGGCATTCTCAAAATAATACTGGTTGCGGGTGTGCTGGTCCGCGATAAAAGATGGGATGAGCACATCGCCCCTGTCGGCGAACAAAGAAGCGGCTTTTCCTATCACATACACCCCAAGGATCTTGGTCACATGCTCGGCGATTTTATTCAGGATAAAGTACGCGGTCCGTCCGAGTGGATAATCGATATTCAGGACCATCGCGGGGGAATCGGCTAGCAGTTGCCTGAAGCGAGGATTTTGGGAGCGTTGGGCCAGCTTGCACAGGTCGATCACCTGAGTAGGGACATCGAGCGTCTTGCTGCTACAGATGCGTGAGATCCCCATCTGCTGCTCCCACGCGATACGGCGGGGGCTGACATCGGAGACTCCGGGGCCGGCTTGCTCATATTTCATCAGTAGGAAATACAGCAGATTCTGTTTGCGCTCTCCTTCGAGCGTGGTGTACAGCCGGGCATAGTCGGCGAGGTCCAGCTGGGTGTGGGCGTATTGGAGGATCTCTTCGGCGTTGTCTTCGGCGAAACCGCTGATCAGGTTGATCAGGCTATGGGTGTTGGATGAGATGAAGTACACCGGACGGGTCTCGATATCGGGGCAGAAGGTCTTGATATGCTTCCACCAGGCCTCGGTCTCTTTGCGGTAGCGGCAGTACGAGGCTTCGTAATTCTGCACATGCAGGTCGCATGCCCGAGCCTGCATCGTCTTAAGTACGGTGAGGAATCGGTCTCCGAACAATCTCTCCAGTTTCTCGAGCTCCAGTAGATCTATATGGAAGGCAATGGCAATCGTTTCACGCTCAATATCCTCTAGACGCGCGGGAAAGGTGATGGACCGCAGGTAGCGGTGGCATTTGTTCCATTCGATCTGCAAGGCCAGCAGCGAGGGGATGACATCGTCCAAATCTGACTTGCTGGCGATAAAGGCGATGAGGGTCTGCTTGTTGTCGAATAAGTATCTGCGGCGCCTGGCCTTGGCGTAGACTTCGGTGCACGATTCAAGCGCCACCCCACTCTCCCGCAGGAAGGTCTCCGATTGGCCGAACAGCACCCGGTCGATCTGGAACACACACTGGGGAAGACGCGCGCACACATAGGAAAGCGCACCCACGTCCACCTGATTCTCGCCCACATGGGGATGGATGATGCACTGTATGCCGCGGTAAGCACTTTCTAGACGCTGGAGAGGCACCGGCCCGGTACTGCACAAGGTCATGTAGGTTAGTTGCACGAACCGGTTTATCCCGAGATTGTTCTCCATGAAAAACGCTTCATCCATGACCTTCTCCTCTCGTCGGGACCTAGCGCCCCCGTCTCAGCTCCGTGCGCAGATGCATCAATAAAAGGCCAAGCATGCTGCGGCCGCTTCCATCGGCTCCACATCCCCAGTAGTAATCCCGCATGGAATTCTCCACCAGCTCGCTGTTTCCCGTGGCCAGCAACAGCTCCATCAGCTCTGGATTCTGTGTGAATTTCGCTTGTATGGCAGTGCGCATGGCCACCACTCGGTGGATATTCCAATCGGGGCGGATATGGCAGTTAGGGCTATTACCCAATTGCTTGGCTTCATCAGGAGTTTCCGCCAGCCGGATAGTCTCCCTATAGCCAGGATCCATGGTTTTCTGGGCTTGATAGTAATGCTCGGTGGATGACCAGTTGCATCCGTCGAGTGTGAAATCGCAGACATGATAATTGGACAACCATCCATACTCTTCATATTCATAATAGAACTTGATGATCTCCATACCTCTTCCTTGCTTCCCTTTATATAACAAATTTGTTATACACAAGCTAGCACGCGCACCTGTGGCTGTCAAGAGCAAATTGGCGTAAATATGGAAAAATAGAACAATATTGTCTTAAAATTTCGTACATTATGGCTGATCAATATAAAGGCCCGATACCCCTGGAAAGCCTAGGAAAACAGAGTCGTCGCCTCCTTTTCCGGTCCAAGGCGGGTTATCTCCACTTGCACCCCACTCGCATGCACCCGTTTGGTGAAGGTACCATTATACTGGCTCTTTCTTCTTTATCTGGTTGAAAATAGCTATATCTCCTGCTTGAGGTCAGGGGTTTTGGCTTTCAGGGGTATAGATGGATTCTTGAATCAGATTTTCATCTTCGCTATATCTGAGATGATAGGTGTTCTTTCCTTCAGCTTTCGCTTGGAGCAGAGCTTGATCTGCGATCCGAATCAGTGTATCCAAGTCCACCGGACCCTCGGTGTGTACCGCAATACCCAACGAGCATGTGAGATGTCGCTCAGGAGGAATCACAATCTGAGTGCCGTATTTCTGGCTCAGCGCCTGTTCGATGGTGGGATTGAAAGCGGCCATGGCTTGGAAGAAACGTTCCGCGAAGGCACGCGCGCCCTCGTGATCGGTCCCTGCCAGGAATAATACAAATTCATCACCACCATAACGAAAAACCGTATCGGCCCGCCGCACTGAGCTCTGCAGCATCTGCGAGAATAGTCTCAGCACGGTATCGCCGGCATCATGTGAATACTGGTCGTTGAAAAATTTAAAATTATCCAAATCGAAATATACCACTGTGAAGGCCTGGTTGGATTTCGAACTTTGAAGCTTGCGCTGGTCACTGATATCCTCAATCTGTCGATGAAGCTCGTTACGGTTGTACAAGTTCGTCAACTCGTCATGCGTGGCCATCCGTTCCAATCTGCGGTTGGCGACATACAGTTCTTTAGTTCTAAAAGCCACTTGCTCCTCAAGCTCCTTGGAAGTTCTTCGTGACAGAGCGAGCGCTTCGAGAAAGCGCATGGACATATCGTAGAAATGGGTGAGAATGAAGAAAGCCATCCCGATCGCTGCCATCTTATTGATGAACAGGTTTGATATCCCTAGGTAGTAATATCCGTTCTGCATCAGAACCGATGCCACCAGAACCACGCTCCCGAACAATAAGGTTGATGATATTTCCCGGTTTCGTCGGAACAATCGCACCACCATCACCATCCAATAACACAAGCCGGCAATAAAAACCGCTGTATACCACTTGAGCAGCGGGTTATAGATTCGCACCGGGGTGAAAAGAACAACCAGGCTATACACAAGGGAGGCGATAAGCACGAGGGATTCCAGCGGCCGGGGCAGAAAATTATGGAAGGCATACCGGGAATACAGTATGAAAAAGGCTACTGCCAGGGCTATGGTGAGGTATTCCAGCTTGGAGATAACCGCCGGCGGCAGGAAGGGAAAGGCGAAGGAGAGCACCGTGTTGGATACCGCGGTTTTAAACGCCAGCATCAGGCAGAAACCGGCGAAGTACAGCAGGCTTTTATCAGGATTGGTCTTGTGGTAGTAAAAAAGGCTCAGCAAAGCCGCCACGCCGAAAATCGTCACAAGAAGAATTGAGGTACCGTGGTCGACGATGAGCAGCCGTAGGATTTTATCTGGTGGCCCGACCACAGGAGCCACCCCGATTCCCGCTTTGGGATGGGTGAAATTGCTTACCTGCAGCACAATCTCTGCGAGGCCTTCGCTGCTGGTGAAGCTGACGATGGTATCGGTGAACTTCGGAGAAGCACTTTCCACCGTAGTGCCAAAGCGGCCTACTTCCGCAAGTGGCTCGCCATTGATAAAGACTTTATAGGAAGTGTAGATATTATCCAACAGCAGGCTGTAATGGCCTGGAGCTGGAAGAAGCACCGTAAGACGATAGGTCCCGAAACCCATCGCAGGCATGCAGGTGCCACCGAATTCAAATGAGGTCCAGGATGATGGGACTGCCATCACCGATGGATTATTGGGAACAGAATCGGGCATGACTACTTCGCTTGGATGAAATAGCCACTCACCCCGTAGGCTGACCGGCTCCATCCTATCCAAGGGGATCTGTGAAACATCCATCACCCCCAGCGTTGCAGGTGCAGCTTGATTCTCCAAGCCGAAATTGCCGATTGTGAACAGTGTGCTGACCACCAGTAGCAACACGGCTACAAGGACCACAATTTTTCTCATGGCCCATTATACTCGATAAATTTAGCGCCTGGCACGAAAATAACCCCAATTTTAAGTCTGATTTAAGGTTATTCTGAGCGAAGGGGTCTCCTGCATGCATTTCGTGCCAGACAACGAGAAAATTTACCCAATATTTATCTTTCATTCACCTTGCATAAACCGGTGGATGCGACTCTCTGGACACGAGGTATTCTATGAAGCGGATAATAATGATCGGAGTGTTCCTCCTTATAGCCATGGCAGCGGCCTGGACCTGTGAACTTACCTACACCATCACCAACCCCCTGGGAAAGACCACGTCCGTGGCTCCGGGGAAGCCAATCTATCTGGAACCGAACGCATCCTATTCTCTAGCAATCAGTTTTTACGAGGACCACCGCAACTGTCCGGTCGCACCATCAGCAACCTTGTTTCTGTTGGATGGAGCCCGTTGGAACCCAGCCCGCGATACCCAGCCACTGCTGCTTTCTGCTCCTATCACCTGGAAAGAGACCAATTCCAGGTTGAATGAGACTGTCGCCACCTTCACCACCCGTGAACCAGGCACCTATACCCTTGAGATCCTCCGGGAATGTCCCACCAAAGCCGGATACTCTGCTCAGCTGATATTTGTTGTACTTCCGCCGCAACCGTGATAGTCCCGAGGAGCATACACATGGACGCATTCGATACGACAAAGACCCGCAAGACCATCAAGTTGAAGAAAAAAAAGTCGCCATTCTCTATACGCTGGATCATTCAATTGGCCATGGTCGTTATCATCATCGGCGGCGCCAGTTTGCGCAATCTCATGCCTGGAGGCAGTTTTCTGGCGACCTTATTCCCCGAGCTTCAGGGATTCTGCCCTTTTGGAGCGGTTCGGTCCATCACCACAGTTTTCGCGGATTTCTCCTCGCTTGCAAACTCCAGCCATTCCAACCTCTGGGTCTTGCTCGGGGTCGTGCTTATAACCGTACTGTTTGGCGCTGTGTTCTGCAGCACTTTGTGTCCCTTGGGAACTATCCAAGAATGGATTGGCAAACTGGGCTGGCGAATTTTTAGAAAGCGCTACAACCCCCCTGTACCGGAAAAACTAGACCGGATATTGTCTTCGATCCGCTATATCATCCTACTGGGTATTCCACTGGCTGTGATCGGTCTTATCGCTTTCGACATCGACTTGATCAATCCATCCTATGCCCTCACCCATCTATGGACCACCGCTGTTCCGGTCTCGGCCCTATTGGTGCTAGCTCTCATCCTGCTGATTTCCCTGCGCTACGAGCGGCCCTGGTGCCGTTGGTTCTGTCCGTATGGAGTGATAATCGGCACCATTAGCCGCTTCAGCTTCTGGAAAATCCGACGCAACGAAGAACTGTGCATCCATTGCGGCAGATGCGACCGTGACTGCCATGCACATCTCATTGTTTCAAAGACACCGGAAATCACAGATTGTCACTGTATCACTTGCCAAAAATGTGTGAATACGTGTCCAGTTCCTGGTGCATTGACGTATAGCCTGAAAGGGAAACCTCCTCTGTCCCGCTTCTGGCTACTCGTCCTTCCACTTATTGTGCTTGTGGTGTTTCTGCTTCCTCTTGGATTAGCCCGCATCGCTGGACTGTATCAACCTGCCGGGGCTTCAAGTATTGCCGTGGTAGCGAACGGTCAGCCCTTTACCGCCCAAGATATCTCGCCAATGCTCTCGCTTGAGGCTCTCGCTGGCAAAATGGGTATCGGGACTGCACAATTATATGCTCGATTAGGACTTCCGGAAAATTATGATTCGGCCACATTGTTGATAGACATCGAGGAGGATCCCGATTTCAGCCATATCACACTGGGCTTCATCCGCGAGATGGTAGTGGCTCAAACTAGTCTTTAAAGTATTTGAAATGCGGGAAGACAGTCAATATCTTGTATTGCTGGTCCACTTCGCTGAAGCTTAAAAATGAAAGGTATCGATACCCTTGGGCAAGCTGTGGCAAGCTCTGGAAAGCCCTGGAAGGCGGAGTGTTTCATCTTGCTTTCCCGGCACTCGTTTGGGAATAATCAATACTCGTTATTAATGATATCATAGCGTCTACGCAGCGTAGTCTCAAACAATCGAGTAAACAGAGACTTCTCCGCGTATTCAGGCGTCTTTTTGATGGCGGCGCAAGCGAGATTGACGAAAACCTTTGATTCATCCCAACCGACCCGCTCGATCCATTTGAGGGAAATCAAGACAATTTTCCCTGGTATCCAATTATGCGTATCGACGACCATGAAGTTTATTGCCCACGTTCTGTCATCGATAATACAATCATTGACATGACCGATTTCTCCGTCCAGTGCTTGTATATGATATCCTTTTACACTTACAGTACTGCTCAGATGGGGAATCCATGGTTTTCCGCCGGAATTGGCAGGCTTCCATTTTTCAGGATCACGAATGATGATGGGATGATTTCCCCAAGCATATGCACCTCCCCAATACGACGGCCAACCATAATATCTATAGTAGGCCGTTTCGAATTGTTGCGAAATCGGTTTGTCAATGGGCAAGGGGGGGCTTTCCTCAATCTGTTTTTTTGTCAAACCGATGGCAACCTGTTTATTTGTCTTATTTACCGAGAGAAGTGCATATGGTGAGAGCAATACTTGCCTACCTGCGAGCCAGTCTCCCGTTTCCGCTATCAAATAACGGATTGTCCAGTGAAGATCATCGAAGTAGAACTCCTTGACCTTCCCTATTACACCATCTCTGCAATGTAAGGTGTAACCAGTCAGAGCTTTGATTTTTGTCAACATACTGTTATTCCTCCATTCTTAAAAAGGTGATTATCCATTCCTGTATCCAGTCGGGTTCCGCCACATCCTCCTCAAGATGCGATTGCGGTTAGCCATCCTCAAATTAAGCTTTGGTGGTTTCAAATGGGAGAGTAATGACTGTGTAATGGCCAATTATGTAATCGTACATATTACTTTCCGCTATTGTTTTTTCAAACACAGCTAAATTCGAATTCATACCCAGCGATCCATCCTTATCGATGAATCGTATATGCTCTACGCTTGCAATCGGTTTGCTTCGGATTTACTCAACTTAAATGGACTCTCTGAGTGTTTCCAATCTCTTTAACGGATTCACTTTCATGTTAGTGTCTCCTTATAGTCCAGTAATGTGATTCTCACTAGCTGGATCCAGGAGCATCCGATGAATCGATCACGTATCTTCCCGAAAGGAACGATACCTATTTGCAAGATATCAAATTCGAGTTCTTCAGTCTGTGCGGTAGCGTACGAATTAGGTTTATTCGTTAAAGATTAGTGCCAGGCACGAAACTGACAAACCAAAACCCTCAACCAAGACTTGGCTTGAGGGTTTTGCGCTCAAAAGGATATCGCAGCGGCTTGGAAAGCTGTCAGTTTCGTGCCTGGCACGAGAAAACAATCACCTGTTCTTTACTCTGCATTTAAACAGCAAACACTTTTAAAGAATATTCTTAGGGTATCTTAATCAACAAGGAGCATTCAAATGGACATGAAGAAAAGTCTTCCCATCCTGGTAGTCCTCATTCTCGCTTCCTCACTGCTGTTTGCAGCGACCCCAACGGTGGTCCCCGAACTGGAGGATCCTTCCGGTAGGGAAGTAGCGGCTTATGGGCAGCCTGGTGAAATTTCCGGAACCCTCAAGGCTGAGTCTGGTGAATGGTATGTGGAATGTGATGGCACGCTTTATGAGCTGCATATGGGCATTTATGGTGAGGCGAACAAGGAAATCCTCAAAGATGGTGCCGCTGCGGTGGTCAATGGCTTCATTTATCAGAACCACATTGCCCCGACCCTAGTAAAAAGTGGCACGACCGCCCTTCGATTCTGGAGTGCCAACCGCACGCCACTGTGGTCAGGGAACGGTAATGGCAACAACCGCGTGACCGTTCAAGGCGAAAGGGCACCCGCTCGACCATAGCTCGTGCCAGTCACGAAACTGCTAAACCAAATCCCCCATACCAAGCTCGGTTTGGGGGGTTTTTACTTTAGAGGGCTTAGTGGTCTGTAAACTTCAATCCTTTAATTTCCTTCGGTCTAAACGGTGTGAGGCGGTGTTCGTGTCGAATGAAAGGTATCAATACCCCAGGGTGAGCCCTGGACCCAGGATGCTTCGCCTCCTTTGCCGCCCCAAGGGGCGGGGTATTTCACCTTGCTTTCCCGGCACTCGCTCGGAATTGGAACTATCAAGATGTTTCCCCTCCGCTCGCTTCGTTGGGGAATCAAATATCGTAGATATCCTCTTCTCCTTGGCCTAGCCCCGCTCCGTTTCCACTCGAAAGCGACTGACAAGTTTATAAGTTTACAGACCACTAGAGCAGGCTTTAAGTGCTGTTAGATTCGTGCCTGGAACGAAAAAAGCAAGCAGGATGCTTGACGATTGTGGCTAGAAAGGAATCAATGGAGGTATGGAAACAAAAATCCGGATTTTACTTTGTGACGATTCTCTCGCAGTCCATGAAAGTCTCGCGGCGTACTTGGATTCTGAGCATATGTACCATGTCTCGGTGTACGATGGAGAGGCTGCGCTTGCACTCCTCGGACAACGGAAATTCGACCTGCTGGTTCTGGACATCATGCTGCCAGGAAAATTAGGTACGGAAATCTGCAAAGAGATCCGAAAAACCAGCAGTATCCCCATCATCCTGCTGAGCGCGCGTAGTGAGGAAATTGATAAAGTGCTAGGTCTGGAGCTGGGAGCGGACGATTATGTTACCAAACCGTTCTCACCGAGAGAGCTTGTGGCAAGGATAAAAACTATTTTGCGCCGGGCTCATCCTGACGAGGTGCCGCAAACCTGCATCACCGTCGGGAACCTGTGCATCAACTTGGAAGCGTATGAGGTCAGACTCGGGTCGCAGCTTATCAACCTCACCTCAAAAGAAATCGAGCTGCTCTACTATCTAGCATCACAGCAAGGCAAGGTCCTCACCCGTGAACACCTCCTCACTAGGGTTTGGGGATACGATTATCCAGGAGACACCAGAGCAGTGGATACGCAGGTGAAACGGCTGAGACTGAAGCTTGGAACAGGAGATCTTGGGTGCGAGATCAAAGCAATCTATGGTGTAGGCTATAAGATGGAGGTGATTGGATGAAACCCCGCATACCGCAAGGTAAATGGTTGTATCTTGTCCTGCTGGGAGTGTTCATCCTAGGCCAGTTGCTAGGCTCTCTGGCAATCCGTGCATATTTCATCCGTAACAAGATGGAGGAGCTTAAGCCACAAGTATCGGCCATCGCACGTGACCTGGGGGCAGGAAGACAGGACTTCAGCCGAAAAACCGATCACATTCTCCAGGCTTATGATATGTACGGTTCTCCTATGGCAATATTCGTCGAGGAAGAAACCAAGCTGCTTCCAATGCTTGATTTCGGTATCCACGATTATCTCATGGATTTTATCCCCAAAGTGATTGGTGGAAACATTATAGCGACACTAGAGGCCATCCCCGGCCTGCCATCGCGCTCTATCATCATCGGCATGCCTATCATTAATAACGCCAACCATATCGTTGGAGCAGTGTTCATGCTCAAGCCCGCGAGTGACTATACTGCGGCGCTCCAAGGGTTCTATCTCGTGTTCTTTATCGCCATCAGCGTTGCGGCAGCCATCATTCTCGTTTTCCTGAATTGGTATTTGCGCAAAGCGAAGGAGCTGGAGTTGGTCCGCCGTGAGTATGTCGCGAATATCAGCCACGAGCTTAAATCACCGCTCGCATCGATCAAGGCGCTCACCGAGACCCTGGCGGACCATGTGGTGGATAGCGAAGAGACCAAGGACCGCTATTACGATATCATGCTCATGGAAAGCGCGAGGTTGGAGAAACTGATCACCGACATGCTGGAACTTTCTAGGTTGCAAAGCGCGGGGACGGCCTTCGAGAGGCAGGCGGTTGATATCCGCTCAGTGATGAGGCAGGTTCAGGCAAAGTTCTCTATGATAGCCGAGGACCTCGAGGTGGATTTCAAAGTCACTGAAAATGCTTTGAATCTTCCTGTCGTCCTGTCCAATACCGACCGGTTGCAGCAGGTCCTGTTCATCCTGATCGACAATGCCTTCAAGTTCTCAAATCCACAAGGAGGTCGGGTGATAATCGATGCCAAGGTCTCCTCCAGGGAAGTTGTAATCCAGGTGCAGGACAATGGGCCGGGTATTGAATCATCCGCGCTCCCATTCTTGTTCGATCGGTTTTATAAGGCTGACAAAGCCCGCAATTCACCGGGTAGTGGTCTTGGACTGGCAATAGCCAAGGCGATTTTGGATCAGCTGGGTGAACGGATCGAAGTCAGTAGCAAACTCGGCGAAGGGTCCACATTCAGCTTCAGCATTCGACGCGGCTGATACTGTTTCAACTTTGTTGATTTTTCTTCCTCCTGTTTCGCTGGAGAAGGGCTCATGTACCTTGGATTCCGCAATGAGTCCCGCAATGTAGATATTGATGTGATATGTACATATCCTGACCAGCGAGGTTCCTTTCGCGCACTCAATCCCCCTGCCGAAAACAATAAAAATATCAATAACTTGGGACAAACCTTGGAAAACGGAGGTGTTGCCTCATCTTGTGCCCTTGGGGCCTGTACTACGATTCAATCGGTGTGTGGCGGCGCTCCCACTGAATTCGATATCCCAGATATCCTTTTCTACTTGGCCTAACCACACACCCCTTCTTATCGAAGGCAAAGAACAAGTTTTAGAGTGTTCAGACCACTGGAGTCGGAGCATTTCACTTTGTGTGTCAGGCACGGAATTGACAACCGAATGGCCTCCGAATGCTGCTAGAATGCTGGACAGCACGGTTAACTTCATATCAGAGAAGGAAGCAATTCCGTGCCTGGCACGAAAGTTATTCTCCCGATGCGGCAAGGACGCGCAGGGCTTGCCTGACGGCGATACCGTGCCGCCCATGGCACGAATGGGTGCTGGAAACTCGAAGCTTTCCTCCGCTCGCTTCATTGGGGAATAAAATGTACCAGCCAAAGGAAGCTGTTTTTCAGCTGGGATTTCGCATGTACGCAAATTGTTTGATCTTTGTCACAATTCTGCCATAATGTTTTGGTATGGTATCTCAAATTCAAGGAGATACTATGAAAAAATATGTTTCGGTTATGATTCTAAGCACCTTGTTGCTTTCGTTTGGCATCGCGTGCAGCGCAAAGGTCATTCAGGATACCACCACTAATATCTCGACCCCCGAGACCGGCACGACAACGAATACCAGCACCGCAACCACTGTGGCCACCGTGGCAACAGGCACAACTACTGCGACTACCGCGACTACCGCGACCACCAGTCCAGCCTCGCTCCCGGCTAGGGGCAAGGGAAGCACAGGTGGCGGCCTTGGGACCAGCAGTGTGGACACTTCGGCGATTCTCCGCAAGTTCACTGATGTAACGTACGCCAGCGTATCAGCGACTCAGAAACTGGATATCTATCTTCCTGATACTGGCGATGGTCCATTCCCCGTGATTGTCGCGATCCATGGCGGTGCCTTTCGAATGGGCAATAAAACCGGTGGGGATGTGGCGATGATGATCGGTGCGGTAAAGCAAGGCTATGCTGTGGTAAGTGTTGATTATCGACTTTCAGGTGAAGCGATATTCCCTGCGGCGATAAGCGATGTGAAGGCAGCGATCCGTTTTATCAAGGCGAACGCCGATACTTACAGCTTGGATGCCACAAAAATCGCCGTATGGGGTGATAGCGCTGGTGGAAACCTCGCGGCACTCGCCGGGACGAGCGCTGGGGATGCATATCTGGATGGTGATGTCACAGACAACCTAGAGTTCAGCAGCGCGGTACAGGCGGTGGTGGACTGGTTTGGACCGCTGGACTTCCTGCAAATGGATGCCCAGTTCGCCGCTTCTGGAATCACCCCGGCACTTGGCACCACAAGTTCGGACACTTCCCCAGAGAGCTTGTATATCGGTGGAAACATCACGAAGAATGTCGCGCAGACACAGAAGGCAAATGCCTCGAATTATATAACCGCCGATGATCCTTATTTCCTCATCCAGCACGGGAGCGCCGATCAGAATGTACCGACGCAGCAATCCGTGGATTTCGCAGCGAATCTCATACGAATCCTTGGACAGGAGAAAGTCACGTTGAATATCCTGTCGGGCGCTTCGCATGGCGGCAGTCAGTTTGAAAGCACCGAAAATCTAGCAATTGTATTTGGTTTTTTGAACTCTGTCCTTAAATAAACGCTGTCCTTAAATCGAGGGTATCAATACCCCTTGGGCGAGTCCTGGGAAGCGGAGGCTTTGCCTAAAAGGGCGGAATATTTCTCCTTGCTTTCCCGGAATCCGCTCGCTGGGGAAACTATCGCGTCGCCTTTCCTTAGCAGATTCGTGCCAGGCACGGAACTGCTAAACGAAACCCCTCAAACCGGGCTTGGTTTGAGGGGAATTTTCTTTGAAAGGCCTAGAGCATGCTTTGTTTGCTGTCAGTTCCGTGTCTGGCACGAGAAAAAACTGCGGTGGGCGGCACCTGGAAGAACCAGCAGATGACGGTCGAGGCAATTGGCTGATTCGACGCAAACGAATTGCCTCCAGAGACCCTTGAGCTCCGGGTTCGCCGCGGCTGTGGTCTCCCAAGGGTTCCATACCACGGCAGCACCCAGGCCTTGCTGCTCAAGGTGGAAGGTACGATTGGAGAGCTCATCGACTAAATCAATCATACCCGGGACATCCATATAGGCGTTCACCATCTCACCCTGGAATTTGACATCTCCCACTTGAACCGCACGCGCATCAAATCTGATGCGGTCCCGATACATCACCCCATTCAGCCCGCTCACACTGCATTGGGCGGCATCAGCGACATTGAAATAGGTATGGAGGGCCTCATCGCAGGTAAAAGGCTCGTTGCCGCGGTTCTCGATGAGAAGTGTGACTTCCAACGACGGACCAACCACGACCTTAAGCTCCAAGCGGAAGCGGAACGGCCACATCGCCAGAGTTTCGGGATCATCGTTTAACACAAGCACTACCTCGGTACGACCGTCGGACAGTTGTGCGGTGGAGGCCAAAGACCAAGTCCGGATGCGTGCGAAACCATGCATAGGGAGGCTCGGATTGGTTTTATGAGCCCCAAACCATGGGAAACAGAGAGGGATACCCCCACGGAGAGGTTTTCCCACCTGATACGCGCTTAATGGGCTCATCCACAGTACATCCTGTTGTCCCTTCGGTTGAAAGCGGGCGACATGCGCGCCGTGGAGGAATAGGTCGCATTCGGCGAAGGCGTTTGTGATCTGGATCATAGGAAGGTCACCCGTACCGGGAACCACCTGAACCAGCCCAGGAATGGAAAATTGTTGATATTGTGATAGATCTGCCATGATTGTTTCCTTTTTTGCCAGAATAGCGTCAATCGGAGGTATCGGCAAGACAATTATGGGTTTGGCAGTGGTGATAGTGACGATTGTGGGGATGATAAAAGCACTAATTGTGAAAATCCTCCAACGTCCGACTATTTTCGATGATATTTGATCGATGCGATCGATGCGATGAATACGATGAATACGATGGATACGAACTGGTCGGAGCAGCCTGGTTGTCCATCAGTCCGATAGCGGTTAGAATGGAAGGCATGGAAACAATTGACGGACAGAAACAAGCGGAAGGCAAAGTGGCGATTCTACACGGATTCACACGTGAAGAGATTTTCGCTGTCATGCGGGCGGTGAAGCGAGAGCTAGGACCAGATAAGGATGTCGCCTTCGCGATGACCACCGCCCATTCTCTGCAGCTTAAGCTGCAGGACGTGGTGGAGGATATTACCCAGGAGCATGCCTATCTGAAAGCGAATCCACCTACACCAAAGAGTCCGGTAAAAACCGAATCCTAGCAGCCAACACCATGAGAACGGCTTTAGCCCATTCGTAATGAAAGGCAACAATGTCCTAGCCGGAACTTCACGGGCAAGTCTCCTTTCTCAGGATATTCACGCTACCAAGGCTTACACATTTTGAGATCCGGACACCTAAGTTCTTTTACAACTGCACAAGCACTTTTGTCAAATCTTATGTAAGTTCAATGGCTTTCTTCATATGTTTGTATGAATATATCCTCTTCTCCATGGCCTAGCAAAGTCCCGCTTCCACTCGAAAGCTATGGACAAGTTTCGAGTGTACAGCCACTGGAGTCGGGGTATTTCATTTTGATTTCCCGGTACCGCAGATTCGGCAAGTCCCGAATGGGTGCTGGAAACCCAGAGCTTCCACTACTTTCGCTTCGTTGGGGAATAAACGAGATGGTTGATATCAGAACATGCTCCACTCAGGACAATGCTCCTCGAGATAATCGGCCATGGCTTTGAGGGGTTCGGGATCTTGAGTATGCCGTTTGCGCCACGATTCCACAATCTCCTGGGCGAAGGATTCCGGCATATCAACGCACCAATCCTTGAACTCGGACTGGGACTCCTTGGAATACCGATACAACCCACAAACAACACCCTGGATATACTGCATCTCCTGAGTTTCCATCTCCGAATGCCGGTATTGGGCTATCTGATCGTCAAACGGACGTAGAACCTCTTGGATCAGATCATAGGCGACCTCATCTTCATGCACATAGCCATGACGATGCTTGCCGGCCCGGTCCCAACAATCTTGGACATCAATGGAATCAAGTAGGATGAATACTTCATGGGCGACCTCTTCGCGATTGACCTCGGACAGCAACGCCACAGCCTCGGCGGCGATTGCATCGGCGACATCGCCACCTTTGGCCACAAGTCTACGCAGAACCCCCAATGCTTGCTCGCAACTGAGGATTTGCACGACTTTTCCCGCTTTCATCCCGACCTCCCTATACACATCCATCCACACGAAGTCAGGTGGAGGGAATGGTGATGGCAAATTTGCAGCAATCACCACCCGAAAGCACACTTTCCAGCAACTCCACCTGAGTGTCTTGCTCATATAGAACATCAAAGATCAATTTTGTGAAACCACCGGTACAGTAGCACCACGTGTCTGGAACCGGATCTGCCTCCCCAATCGCTTCAGGAAGAAGCGAGGCGCGCACGAAGGGACAATGGCAAGCGAGGTACCGCTTCCGGGCGGGGTCGCTCTCGCGGAGGTACTCATCGACTTTATAGGGGATTTTAGACACCACAATGCGGTTGCCTTCCCGCACCCCGGTTTGAACTTCCGGGTGCGCTTCCATATACGTGATGACTTCGGGTGTGATGGTCTGCTCGAACCAGAGGCGGTTCTCGGCCATGCATAGCTTCATATCGTCGATGGTCTTCGCGTGCCTATAGGCGAGAAAGGCTTCAATGGAACCACCGAGCTCTTGGAACTTTCGCTTATCATCGGCGAAGTGGGCAGGATTGACATCATGATGGTTGCCAACCAGCACCCGCTGTACATCGGGAGCCGAAAGATTTGATTCAAGGCGTCTGAGAAACTCATTGACCGCTGGTGGGTAAGCCGACTGGGGGGACCCAACCGAAGGCATGTCGAGTCCTGCGAAAACCGCATCGGCTGCGGCATCACCGGCAACCGTACGAGTGGCGCGCTCCATGCTCTCCATCACCCCGACAGTATTGGCGGAAGTAAGGATATGGATAAGCTCGGCTTGTCTTCCTGTGAATTTACACAGCCGGGCAAGTGCCACCAGGCGTGCATAGGCATCCTCCCTTCCTGCTACAAATCGCTGGCAGAAAGTTTGGAGCGTTTGCACAGCAGTATTTGCAGGATCTCGGCGAGCGAACTCCAGATATTCCTCTCCAATCGCCAAGGTGGATTGTTGAACAGCCTCCGAGGCCTTGAGCTTCGTCAGGTACTCAAGAAATTCGTGTTCCCTCTCCATCACCATCTCCTATCAAGATTCTACCACCACCTGAGTCCCCGGTACAGCTGGAAAAAGAAGATTGTCGATCGAGGAAAAGATTGGTTGGATACGTGGGACACCGTAATTTCACACTGCCAGTTCTATCAACCAACCGGCAATCTGGCTTAGGCTGAAAAACAGGAAGATCTTGGACACGCCCTGCATGCTGGCGCCTTTGCTCTCCAAAGAGAACCCACGGAAGCGCATGAGGATGAACTCGCGCAAAGAGAATGCGATGGCGAAGATGAGGAACGGCAGACTTGCATACGGGTACCTTCCGCTCAGTACAAACCACACGGTGAGAACGTAGGCGGCAAGACCTTCGGTAGCCAACAAGCGGATGGACCAACGTTCACGGAGCAGGATGGAGAGTGTCCGGCGGCCCGCTAGGTAATCGGCATAGAGATCGCAGGTGTTGTTGACGCTCAAGATCATCGCGATGAGGAAGAAGAACGGAAGCGAGGCCAGCACCGTGTCTTTATTGAATGAGAGGGCCTGCATGAAATAGGAGAGCATGAACAGGACGGTTCCGAGAAAGCCCCCTGCGAACAGCTCGCCAAACGGGGTACGGCTGATGGGGTATGGTCCGCCGGTATAGGCATAACCAACGACCAGGCACAAGCCACCCACCACCAGCAGCCACCAGCTGGTGAGCCAGGCCAATACCAATCCAAGCACGCCCGCTACGCCGAATAAGGCGATGGAAATGAACAATGCATGCGAAGGGTTCACCCCTTCATGCACGAGCACCTTGTCTCTTTCAAAATTGTATGTCTTTGTGTCGGTCCCGTTACGATAATCGAAATAGCTGTTGAATCCAGTGGTTCCCATATCGACACACAGGACAGCCACCCCCATGAGCGAGAACCTGAGCCACGACCATGAGCCTGTGGTGAGAGCCGCGAACAGGCTCCCACTGAGAAAAGTGGCCATGCTGATTATTTTCGTCCTGATCTCCACAATCCGGTTGAACTGTCTCAGTGTCATGGATTATCCCAGCACATGGATGGCGATGGCGAGAGGGAGCAGCACTGCGACAGCCCGATGGATATACAACCAGCTTTTCGGCTTCTTCTTCGCTTTGCTGCCATAGATGCCCAACCCTACTTGAACCAACAGGACGCTTGCGGCTACCGCCCCTGTCTGGCTGATATAGCCATAATCGCTATATTGGATAAAGACATGGATGATAAGGAACACAAAGGAAGCCATGCCGAAAAGCCGGTGGTTTTTCACAATGAAGCGCATGCAGTTGGTGAAGGCCTTGTATGCTTTCGCGTTGGTCTTCATGCGCGTGCCGAAGGTGCGGTTGATCGCTTTCACCACATAATTGAGAATCGTCATGATATAGAGCAGAATCACCAGCACTCCGAATACTACACCGACACCAACGTCCATGTGCGCCTCCCTTCTAATTTTTCATCATCATTGCAGCCAGATCGCTATACTCCCATTGTACAGGAGTCTGACGATTACTCAAGTGGTATCACAACTGGAGTTTTGCCACCAAGGAATCGTCCTCAATCATCTTGAGAAAAACATCAACCAAATCAGGATCGAAATGTTTCCCCGCACCCTGGTGGATCTCCAGTTTCGCTTGTGTGAAGGTTTGGGCCTTTGCGTGCGGCCGGTCGGTTATCATGGCGCAGAAGGAATCGGTGATGGCAAGGATCCGGGCTTGCAAGGGGATCGCCATGCCTTTGATTCCCTGAGGGTAACCTGTGCCATCCCACCATTCGTGATGATGGAGAATGCCTTCGGCGACTGGCACAAGATCCAAAGAGGCAAGCGCTATCCGATACCCAATCTCCGGGTGCCGCCGCATCGCCTTCCACTCGTCATTGGTGAGCGGACCGGGTTTATTCATGACCGCTTCTGCAATCGCCACATTCCCAATATCGTGGATGGCCGCTAAAAGCGTGAGCTCGTGCAAAGCCTTGTCCTGCATCCCAAGCTGTCGTCCAAAAGCCTCGGTGAGCATTTGCACATTGTTGCTGCGCTGCACCATCTCCTGGCTCTTGTCCTGCAACATAGTCTGAAGCGACTGTACCAAAGACTTGCGCGAGCTACGTTTTTGCAGTCCTTTACGGCGATACATATGGTCTTCGGCTCGTTTGATGGTCTCGGCGATGTCGGTGGCGGCATCGGCAGCCGTGGAGTACCCAAATGAGATACTGAGATTGAGTGCGTTTTCTTCAGTCGAATCGATTATCTTCTGGATGCGGTCGCTGATGCGGCTTACTTGCTCAAAGGTGGCTTGCGGTAAGAGCATAGCGAACTCATCGCCACCCCAACGAGCGACGATATCACCCTCGCGAGCGGCTCGCAACAGCACTTCCGCGGCCTTTTTCAACAAAACATCACCGCTTTGGTGCCCCAAGGTGTCGTTCACCAGTTTAAGCCCATTCACATCGGCGATAATGAGGCTGATGGGATACAGACCTTCCTTTGCCAGCCGGGATAGCTCCTCTTCGAAAAACCGCCGTGAATACAGCCCCGTCAGCCAGTCGTGGGTCATGCTGTGCTTGAGGTTCTCCTCGGCTTTTCTACGACGGGTAATATCCTTGATTATGGTGATGAACTGCATCTGCTTTGGCCGATATGCTTTTATCTCCAGGTATTTATCCAGTTCAGCGCTATATACTTCAAATTCCACGCTCTCCCCTGTGAGCGCTACTTTTCCAAATACATCAAGATTGGATTGATACGATTCCGGAAACAGTTCGCTTACCACATGTCCAACAACCATAGACCCAGTATGCCCAGTAATCTGTTCAAACGCTTGGTTCACTTCAAGGTAACGGAAGTCGACAGGGTGGCCTTGACTGTCCAAAATCATTTGATGCAATGCGATGCCCAAGGGAGATTGGGCGAAAAGCACTTCATACCGTTCTGTTGAAGCCCGTCTGGCAAGGGCCATGAAGTAGGAGGCGGCGGTTATGCTGATAGCCACCACCATCAGCCAAATGGAATGCGCGTGAAGACCGGGAAGCGTCGAGATGGCCAAAATGATTAAGAACGCAAGGTTGACTGCTAAAAGACGCCGGTAATGATAAAGAAGGGCATTGAACAGCGGGATGATCATCAGCCAGGTGATGATCGCGCCTATATCATCTTCCCTTCCGGCTAACTCGAAAGCCAGATGGGCGAAGGATACGAGTACCATCACAATCATGAAATCACCGATATTGCGCTTTATGAAGGGAATGAGGTAAGACCCTATGAGAACCAGCAGGTATCCTGCAGCGATGATGACTCTATCTAGCATCGGCAAGGGGTCGAGGCCAAAGGGATCCAGCAACCTGAAGCCAATTCCGAAGAATAGGTACAGGGTGGCGGCGACTGCGCAAAGCACCCTGAATATAAAGAGGGAAAAAGAGGCTGCTGATTTTCCTTTCATCTTCTGGGCCGGAACCATGTATCTAACCCACTTTAAAATTTATGGGAACGGTCGTACTGTTCCTTGATTCTCAAGTGTATCGCATAAAACAAGGTTTGGATATCCGGAAAATTTGGGTAATCGTCAGGAATCTTGAGGAATCATCGAAATCCTTATGTTCTAAAGCAAAGCGCTCACCACAAAAGGGGTAAGGGACAGCAGCCCGAACAAGAGCCGCTTGCGTCCGACTGGTCTTGTATCCCATTGGAAAAGCGTGAAGCAGAGTACCGTATTGATGATGATGCCCGCTACCATCACCAGCAGGGGATTCGCCATGACCGCGCCTGGGGGAGTCTTGCCGTACGCATAGAATGAAAAGGCGCGGATGGCATGTGTCGCGGGGAAAAGGGACGCGACCGCGGTGAGTGAGGCCGGCAGCTGGTCGGCCGGTACCATGAGCCCGCCAAGGAGGACAGAGGGGAGGTAGAATGCTTGGGCGATGAGCACGGTTGCCCGGGAAGATTGCGAGACTATACCGATGAGCATCCCCAGTGTGCTAAGACATAAGGCGGAGAGGATGAAGACCATCGCAAACCAACCCCAGTGCACCGGGAGCACCCCTCCAAAAAACAAGGAGCTTAACACTGTGATGAGGGCGCAAACGATGGCCGCGTGGAACAGATTGCCTATGATTGGGATGGTGATGAGCGAATAGGAGGGTATCCCGTGCACCCGAAAGCTTCGGTACACGCCAGACTCGCGACTAGTCACCAGCGTTCCTGGCAAGCTGAGCAGAGAGCTGGACATCAATGCGAACAACAGCATGCCCGGCACCATGATCTCAGCGAAGAACGGGTTTATCTTGGTCATGAACGTGCCTACCAGCAGGAAAAATCCCAGGGGAAACAGGTAGTTCATCAACATCAGCGTTTTATCCCTGAGACCGGTTTTAAAATCATAGATCGCGTGGTACACAAATCCTTTCATCGCGAGCCCCTCCCCTTTTCCAGTATCTCCATGAAACGTTCCTCCAGCGAAGGCCGCTCAACCCGCAGGTCCACAAGCGCGTCCCCGTGCTCGCTGAGAAAGATCAGCAGCGAGGTGACCGCCGCGCCCGGGGCATCTGTTTGATAATAAGCGTATCCATCCTGCTCGCGCACGAAATCGGCTTGGGCAAAGGTAGGCTTGTGTCGTCCAACGGTATTTTCTTCCGACGAGATGGCGATACGTGTCCTTTGGTCGCCCGAAGCAGTCACCTGGCTGGGGGTTCCGAGCACGGCGAGCTTCCCAGCGATCACGATACCGATGGTATCGCACAGTTTTTGGGCTTCAGCCATGTCGTGGGTGGCGAGGATGATGGTTTTTCCACCATCACGTAGTTCCCGCATGATGGCGTGCAGCTCTATACGCGATTCCACGTCCAAACCAGCTGTAGGTTCGTCCAAGAAGATCAACTCGGGATTGTGGGCGACACAGAGCGCGAGCGCGAGCCGACGTTTTTGACCGGTGGAAAGGTGTGCGCACTGATTGTTCAGCTTTTTTGAAAGACCCATGCGATCCAAAATCCGGTAATCAGGGGTGAGTCCATGATAATGGGAGAAGAAGGCTAGAGCTTCACGAGGAGTCATGGTATCTGGCAGAGCTGAGCTTTGAAGCTGGACACCAATCGCATCCCAGAGTTTTTTTGACGAGCCAGGCTGGACACCTAGCACGGAGATAGTGCCCCCATCTGGTTTGCGCAAACCTTCGATACACTCTAGCGTGGTGGTCTTACCTGCTCCGTTTGGCCCAAGCAGGCCAAAAATCTCCCCTTTTCTCACTTGAAAGGAAAGTCCGTCCACCGCGAGTGTGGTGCCATAACGTTTTTCCAACCCTTGCACTTTGAGCGCTAGTTCATCAGGCATCTTCCTTACCTCCTTGCTTTGTCATAATCGCCATGTGATAAAAGGCCCCGCCGGCATGGTTCAGGTAGTCTTGAATCACGGTATCAGGGCAGTCGCCTAATACTCCTGCGTTCACCATCATCGCCAGGCCGTGGGTATAGATCCACGTATGTTGGATAAGGCTCTCTTGGCTGTCTATCGGAATAGGAGCGAGTGCATCGAGCTGATCCGCAGCTGTCTTGGTGTTTCTTGCGAAGGCCTCGCGTAGTCCCGAGAACTGGCCGGATGCGATTTCGTTGGCTTTATCCAAAAAGAGAAATCGGAACAATTGGCGTTCGTCGCGCGCGAACACCACATACCCTATGGCCAAATTCAACAAAGGATTATCGGTGAATGGTTTCATCTGATAAGCCAGCAGCACTTCGTTGGCACGTTTGAGGAGTTCTCCCTCAAGTTCAGCGACGGACCGGACCTGTGAATAGATAGGCATGGTTGAACATCCAATGCGCTTGGCTAACGTGCGTGTCGAAACGCCCGCCCATCCAAGTTCCCGCACCAGTTCATAAGCTGCATCGATTATGTGATCTCGCGTATAGACCATTGGTTGAATCATTCCACTTCCATCCCTTACAGAACGTATAACACATGTTATTTAATATAACGACTGTTATTTGTCAAGTAGTCACTGCACCTTACATCGAATTATCTTGTTTCCGGGGGCTTTTTTTTATGGATCTGGCACCGACAACTTGGTAAAAAGGGAAAACCTTCATTCTGGTCATCTGTTTTAAAGGTTGCTGTATGTTTTGTGTATGCCGGTGCAAGGTCCCAATATACACAATTCACACAAAATGGTAGCAAATTCGTGCCTGGCACGAGAAAACAGCCTCTTTATGTTTTCTCGTGCCAGGCACGAATTTGCGGGCCCCGGGCACAAGACTGATTCCCGCTTCTCGATGCGGCAAGGACGCGCAGGGCTTGGTCCGAAGGACGGGAGCGGGAGCGTACCCCGCAGCGGCCTGACGGCGAGGCCGTGCCGCCCAAATCACGAGTGGATGCTGGAAGGTCATAGCTGTTTTTCCTCTCGCTTTATGGGGGAATCCAACACATACCATAACTTCTTGTGGCTTTTAGGAGCTGGTACCTATATATTTACCAAATGGAGTGGCGCGATGAAGAAGAAAGCAGAGGAATTCTGGAAGAAACACGCTATCCGGAAAGCAAACGCGTGCGGTGTGGGACTTGACGACATCATGAAGCGCTATGAGCAGCAAAATGAAGTACCAGCAATTGTTGAAGAGCATCAATTGAAACAGGGCTATGAGTACGATGTCCTGGTTATAGGGGGTGGAGCGGCGGGGCTCACCGCAGCGATTACGGCCGCAAGATTTGGTAAAAAGACCCTCATCATCGAGAAACGCAAGACTGGTGGAGAATGCACCTGGTTTGGCTGTATACCTAGCAAAGCGATCATACGCAGCGCGCATGTGGCACACGATACCAAGGTGTTTCAGGAATCCGGGTTCTTTACGGGCGATATGCAATTATCTACCACGAAGCCCTTGGAAGCCATGCGGGAGATTATCCAACAGGTCTATCATGAAGAAGACCCACCGGCACTCCAGAAAAAAGGGATCACCGTCCTTAACGCGCAAGCCCGGCTCATCGACAACCACACCGTATCGGCGGATGGACGCACCATCACCACGGGGAAAATCATACTCGCCCTAGGAACATCACCTTTCATCCCACCTATCGAAGGACTCAACGAACATAACTGTTTAACCAACGAGACGCTGTTCTCGCTGGAAAAAGTGCCAGACTCCCTGGTAGTGCTGGGGGGCGGGCCGATCGGAGTGGAAATGGCACAGGCCTTCCAGCGACTGGGGGCGAAGGTTACCCTGATTGAGAAAACCGAGCGGATATTGCCGCGGGAAGATCCCGAGATGGCCGGGTTGCTGGAACAGATTTTACACGCTGAAGGTATCGAAATCATCCATGGGATGAAGGCCGTGCGATATAGAACCAACCCCGAAGGAATCGCTCTTGATCTCGAAGGTGCGGATGGGTATGCCAAGACGGTGCTTGCGGAAAAGCTCCTGTGTTCGGTCGGGCGAGTCCCCAACACCAGCGGTATGGGCCTGGAGGAAGCCGGGGTGACTGTCACTAAAAAAGGAGTCCAGGTTGACAGGCATATGCGAACCTCACGACCGGGCATCTACGCCTGTGGCGATATCACCGGGAAGTTCCAATTCAGCCATATGGCGGGTCGTCAGGGTGCGATAGCCGCGATGAACGCGATTCTGCCGTTTCCGCAGCAGGTGATAGATTATTCCACGGTATTGTGGACGACCTTCACCGATCCCGAATTCGCCCGTATCGGTATGACCGAGGCCGAGGCGATTGAAACCTATGGTCAAAAGCGGATCAGGGTGATAAAAGTACCGTTCAGCCACTCCGATAGAGCCATCACCGAACGAAAAACCGAAGGCCTGCTGAAATTTGTGCTGACAAAGAGGAACCGTATCCTCGGGGCCCATATCATCGGGCCAACCGCTGGAGAACTGATTCATGAAGTTGCCTTGCTGAGGAAACTTGGAAAACCGCTTTCCTTTGCCCGAAACTATATCCACGCCTATCCAACCTACTCGGAGATGGTTGCGAAAGCCGGGCAGCAGGCCTACCTTGAGCGTTTGCTTGCGAATCCGGTGGTCAAGCTGTTTAGAAAGTGAGAGGCATGCTATCAGGGAAGCTCCTATCCTAGCCCATAACCTGCTCAGGTATCTTGGTGGTGGCCGGCTGTGGTCGTATCATCCTAGTGGTCTGTAAACTCTAAAACTTGTTCGTTGCCTTCGAGTGGAAGCGGAGCGTGGCTAGGCCAAGGAGAAGAGGATATCTAGGATATTTGATTCCCCAACGAAGCGAGCGGATTGGAACCATCTTGATGGTTCCAATTCTGAGCGAGTGCCGGGAAAGCAAGGTGAAATATCCCGGCCCTTGGGGTGAGGGGCCGCAGATTCGTGCCTGGCACGGAATTGACAACCTATTCCAAGAATCCGACAATATCCTCGGCCAGCCTATCGGGGCAGTCCACTAGAGGGGAGTGTCCGCTCAGCTCATACACGACTCTCTTGGATTGATCCTTGAGAGCTTCGAAATTCTCGTGGAACATGTACTCGGGCACGACGACGTCCTTTTTGGACCAGATATGCAGCACCTGGGCTTTTACATTATGGATGGTGCCCTTGCCCGGACTATAGACACTCGGGGTGTCGCCCATGTTGATCACCGCCAAGGCCCAGTCGATATCAACGAGGTTGCGCTGCTTGAGCGTCTCCTCGATATACAAGGCATTGTCCTCAGCGGAGGGCTTGCTATGGGTATAGATGGCCACACCCCACAACCAGCTCATGAAAGCGGCATCGTGGTTCTTAAAAGAGTTCAGAGCAGGAGCCACCTGCACCGGGTCTGCCGCCATCTCGGATTTGGAAGAGTACGGTTGTCCAATCAACGCCCCGCCCTTCTCATCCTTTTTGAAAATCGGATAGCCTTTGTGCGAGGTGGATTCGATCAGCACCACTTTGCCCGTCATCTGCGGATACTTGGCTGCGAACTCAAGCGCGATACCGCCACCGGTGGACCACCCGACCAAGTCGGCTTGAGCGATTCCCATAGCCAGCATGAACAGCTGGATATCATCGGCCAGTTCCTCCAAGGTGTCAAAACCACGTACATACGAAGAATCACCGAAGCCCCGCAAATCGGGTGCGTACACTGTCATGGAGGCAGGAAGACGATCCAGCAAGGGGGTGTAATGGATGGAAGAGGACATGTTCCCATGGATTAGGATGACAGGTTTCGCGCCTTCACCTTTCTTGATATAGCAGTAGGTCTCACCGTTGGCTAAGCTGATGGTCTGTTTGGCATACATGTTGAATCTCCTTTAAATGACGAAATCGGTGGCCGCAACCGTCAGGAATCCCACAATCAGTGTGGTGAACAGCAGCGGCTTCTCGTACATGGAGGCATGTCCGCAATTGGGTATGCTGATGAGCTCGGATGAGTGGATATACTTGTGCAGCAACGCTTGGTCACCCTTTGGTGTGAGGATGTCGTCCTCGGCCGCGACAATCAAGGTGCGCGCGGTGATACGGTCCAGACGATCGCGCTCGTCGTAGTGTTCTGCGCTATTTGTCAGACGCTCGATAGCATCTAAAAAGACGGGGTTGCTGAAAATCGGCTCCAGCTTCGCCTGACGGGCCATCATCCAATCCAACCGCCGTTCATAATACTGCTGGGAATAGATCACGGGGATAGTTGTTTTATAGTACGCGGCGCCATCGCGCATGCGGCCGACCGCGTTCCAGGAATGACCGATGTGGGCTAGCCAGGTGGTGGTATAGGCCGTGGTGTTGAACAGCACCAGCCGGTCCACCCGCTGTGGGTACGCAATGGCCAATTGGATGGCAACCTCGCCCCCGTAGGAAATCCCCACCATATGCGCTTTGGGCAACTCAAGATGGTCCAGCAAAGCGATGATCAGCTCGGCTTGCGTCATCTGCGTGTAGGGAATATCCGCGGCTTTGTCCGTCTGTCCTTGGTCCAGCAGGTCCACCCGGATAAGCTGATGGTTGGCACTGAGTGCCGGGACGAATGGCTCCCAGCTGCGGGTGGACATCATGATCCCATTGAGCAGCACCATGGGAGCACCTGCTCCATCCACGGTGTAGTAGACCTGTTTCCCCAGGTAGGTAAACGTGGCCATCAGTTTGCGATGTACCCAATCTCAACTGCTTCGCGATACAGCTGGTCTCTGAACTTTGGGTGGGCGATGGCGATCAGGCGCTTCACCCGCTCCTTCACAGTGCAGCCCCTGAGCTGGGCAACGCCGTATTCCGTCACTACGTTATCCACATCGTTACGGCTGAGGGTGACCGCAGCGCCCTGCTTGAGCATGGTGACGATTTTGGAGATCTCCTCCCGCTCGCCTGTCTGCGGATTCTTGACACTTGCCGTTGAGTACAAGGCGATGAACGAACGCCCGTTGCGAGCATTCTGCGCACCCACCGCGGTATCCGACTGCCCTCCCGTGCCGCTGAACTGCCTAGGCCCGATGGATTCTGAGGCGCATTGGCCGGTAAGGTCGATCTCGATGGTGGTGTTGATCGAAACCTGGTTGTCATTGAGGCCGATCACATGGGGGTCGTTCACATAATTGCCGTTCAGGATGGAGACGCTGGGATTGTCGTCGATGAAATCGTAGAGTTCCTGGGAGCCGAGCGCGAAACACGCGACATGCTTGCCCTTGTGCAAGGTCTTGCGCTTGCCCGTGATCACCCCGGCCTTGATCAGCTTCATCATACCGGTGGTCATCATCTCGGTGTGGATACCGAGGTCTTTTTTGTCCCCCAGCTGGCTGGCGACCGCGTTGGGAATCCCACCGATGCCCAGCTGCAAGGTGTCGCCGTCGTTGATCATGCTGGCGATATACTTACCGATGATGATGTCCTTCTCGTTGGGCAACGTATCGGAAAGAGTCGGGGCTGGATAGTCAGCCTCGATGAAATAGTCAATTTGCGATTCATGGATCTCCAGGTCTCCAAATGTTTTGGGGAACCGGGGATTCACCTCCAGGATGACCAGATCCGAAGCCTCTATCATCTGCTTCTCATAGACATTGCACAAGGAAAGCGACATGTAGCCGTGTTTGTTGGGTGGGGTGGCAGTACCCACGAAGATATTGGGTTTGACATGGTCAAGGCGCCTTCGGCCCGCGAGATGGAGATGGTTGGGGATGAAGCTCACCGTTCCATTGCTATACGCCTTGCGTTGCGACCCGGAAAAAAACCAGCTGTCCACGCTGAAGCTCTCCCGGTAGATAGGGTTGGTGAAGAACTCGGCATCCTCGAAGGGCAGGCAGTTGGTCACGCTCACACCCTTTACCCGGTCGGCGATGGTATGCAGCTTATTCAGAAACAATTTCGCCTCGGAGGCCGCCATCGCGGAGATAATCACGTCCCCCGATTTCACAAAGGACAACGCTTTTTCCACAGTGATGTATTTATCCATATTCATCTCTTCATCCTTTAGCGTAAAAAGAAACATAATAATATCCCCAGCGCGATCCCCAGCGCGGTCCACGAAAAATGGAGGCGGCGCCTTCGTTGGGGAATGAAAGGGGAATCAAATTGGTGCCTGGCACCAATTTGCACGGGAGGGTCGCCCCTCCCGTGGCTTTAGATAGTACAGTTACTTCAGCACAATACCGGAAATCGGGAGCGCTTCGGACCAGCCCAGAGCAGAAGTCATGTCAGCCTTCAGCAAGGCCATTTCCTGGGTTCCCCAACGCTTTCCATCCGAATAATCGATCACACCACCAAGCGGGTTGCTGATGGGGGCCGATTCCAACGCGTTGATGTAGGCATCCCAGGTAAGCACACCCTGGACACGCTTGAGGCCTTCCACAAAGAAGTTGCCCGCGATCCAGCCGGCCATGGCATACGCGTTCACACCAAGGTCTTTCTTGCCAAAAGCAGTCATGTCGGCCACAAAGGCCTCATAGTTCTTGGCGCGTTCGCCAGAGAGATTCACCCAAGCGCCGGCATAGGTGTCGAATTTCTTACCGACAATCCCGTTGGCACCATACAGCGCGTTCGCGACGGTGATATTGGAGCTTACATAGGAAGTGAACACTGGAGCAGCCATATTCTGTGAGGAGAGCTCACCCACCAGCGTGAGGAACGGTCCCTGGTTCATCGCGGCGATGACCACATCCACACCTTCGCTCTTGATCGCGGTGACTTGCGCCGCGGGAGAGATGTTACCTTCGCTCAGAGCTGTCTGACGGACCACAACCTGCACGCCAGCTTGCTTGGCATAGTTTTCAACGCCCCACAAGAGGTTCTGACCGGCATCGTCGTTGGTGTAGAACACACCGATTTTCTTAGCCTGGGGGAACATCTCGAGAGCCTTTGCGACCATCCAGCGACCTTCGGTCTGATAGATGGGCTGTACGGGGAACACCGCGCGCTCGCCACCAACGGCCTTGTCGCGGAACAGATCGCCGATTCCGGTCGCCGCATACACCATCGGGATACCCTTCTCGCGGATATAACCCAAGGTGGCACCGACGGTCGGGGTGCCGAAGTGCCCAACTAGAGCGAACACTTTGTCGTCCTCTACCAGGCGTTCAGTAGCGGCGATGCCCTTGGATGCATTGAATTCATCGTCGTAGTGCACAAAATCGATCAATCTTCCATTCACACCACCAGCGTCGTTGATGCGCTTGAAGTACGCCTGGATTCCATCGTTGAACGGGCCGCCGACGGTTGCGAAGAACCCTGAGGTCGCCGCCGCGTTGCCCACCAGCACTGAGGTCGCCGTGACACCCTGCGCCGCGGCTTTCGGTGCTTCCTGCGTTCCTGCTGCGAATGCGAAATTCGTCATGGCCAATACCAGGACAAACCCTACGATCAGCATTTTCTTCATACTCGATCCTCCTTGATAATCTGTATAACTTCCGTTATAACCACTTGCTTATTTTCCAAGGTACGCCTCAACCAGCTCCTTGTCCTGTATCAACAAGCTGGCTTGGCCTTCCTTGATGACCTTGCCCAGCCCATACACATAGCCATAGTCGGCGATCTTGAGCGTCTGCAGTGCGTTCTGCTCGACAATCAGGATCGTCTTTCCCGCGCTCTGGATCTCCTTGATGATGGAGAAGATCTGGGCGACGATGATGGGAGCCAGTCCCAGAGAGGGTTCGTCCATCACCAGCACCTGCGGATTACCCATCAAAGCCCGCGCGATAGCCAGCATCTGCTGCTCGCCACCGGAAAGCGTCCCCGCCACCTGCCGGTAGCGCTCCTTGAGCACAGGGAAATAGCCGTACACCCGTTCCAGGTTCGCCTGCACCTCGGCCTTCTTTCGTACAGTGAAGCCACCGATGCGGAGGTTCTCCTCCACGGTGAGGTCGGTGAACAGCTGCCGGCCTTCTGGGGACTGGATGATGCCGAGGTCCGCGATCTCCTCAGGCGAGCGGTTGGCGATATCCTTTCCATTGAACAAGATGCGGCCTTTGCAGGGCACAAGGCCCGAGATCGCTTTGAGCGTGGAGGTTTTGCCGGCGCCATTGGCTCCAAGCAGGACCACGATCTCCCCTTCCCTCACGGTGAGGTCCACCTGCTTCACCGCCTGGATGGGACCATAGGAGATGGAGAGCTTCTCGAGCCGCAGTATTTCCTTCGCTTGTGAATTTCTCATATCACGCATCCGCCTTTCCCAAGTAGGCTTCCTGCACCACAGGGTTTTTCTGAATCTGAAGGGGGCTGCCCACCGCGAGCAGCTTGCCAAAGGAAATGGCGCAGATCTCGTCGCAGACATCCATCACCAGCCCCATGTCGTGCTCAACCAGCAGGATAGTGCAGTGATATTCGTCCCGTATCGTGCGTAGCGTGCGGGCCAACTCCAGCGTCTCCTCATCGTTGAGCCCTGCGGCCGGCTCGTCCAGGATGATCAGGCTGGGATGGGACATCAATGTGCGGGCCATCTCAACCTTTTTGGCGATACCATAGGGCAAGGCCATCGCGTACATCGACTTCAGGTGTCCGATTCCGAGGAAGTCCAGAATCTCCCCGGCCTTATTGGCAAGCGCCTCCTCCTGCCGCTTGTTCCGACGGGTGCGGAAGATCTCGTCGAACAGCGTGGTAGTGAATTCGGTATGGGACCCTATCAGCACATTCTCCAGGATCGTCAGATCCTTGATCAGCTCGACATTCTGGAACGTGCGCACGAGGCCGAGTTTGATTACATCATCCACCCGGACATCGTTGAGGTCTATCACGGTGCCTTGCGGGGTGCGGAACAATATGCGCCCGGTGCTGCTCTTGTAGAACTGGGTGATGCAGTTGAACACAGTGGTCTTGCCGGCGCCATTTGGCCCTATCAGACCATAGATCTGGCCTTTTTTCAGAGTGAACGACAAGTGGTCCACCGCGCGTAGGCCGCCGAACACCATGGAGAGGTCGTCGATGCGCAGCACTTCGTTTTCGGGCATGGTATGGGTCTGGATGACTTTTCTGCCGGAAATCCGAGCTGCCAGCCGCATGAACGCTCCGGGATGCTCCTTGGTGAGACGCTCAATCATCGACCGAGGCTTTTTTTCAGTCTTCATATCAGTTCCTGCCTCCATCGGTGCTGGTAGGTAGCCCGCGCTTTTTCTTCGTCAAGGACTTCAAATACATATACAGGCGTTTGATATCCCGTCCTATATAGATGAGGCCGTAGGGATAGACGATGATGACCACGATGATCAGGACACCGGTGAAAATGCTTGGCAGCCCGCTCAATTGGCTTTTGATCGCGGCGTAATTAGGGATCTTCTGCGCCAGATCGGCAATAATGGTGGTGCTGCTGTAGATGATGACGGAACCAAGCACTGTTCCCCAGATGGATTTTATGCCACCCACCACGACCACAGCCAGTAGGTTGAGCGACAAGCCAAGCGACCACTCGCTGGGGTAGATGCGGGTGCTGTACGAGGCCCACATGATACCTGCCACAGCGGCGTACACAGTGGCCAACCCAAAGGCCAGCAAACGATAGCGCACAAGGTTGATGCCCATGGCCTGCGCTGCGGCGGAACTACCGCGCATGGCGACCAGCGCCCGTCCGGTCTTCCCGCGGATGAGGTTGTAGGTGACCACCATCATCAAGACCAATACGATGGCGATGAGGCTGAAGGTCTGCGCACGGTTGAGTTGACCGAGAAGTATCAATTTTGGGTATCCCAGGCCGCGACCCGAGGCTCCATTGGTCCAGGAGGTCAGCTGCACGAAGCTTGTGCGCATGATCTCACCCACAATCAGGGTGGCGATGGCAAGGTACATGCCGTCGATGCGCAGTGAGATGAAGCCAACCACCAGCCCCAATGCGAGGGGCACCAGAATGGCGACGACCACCGCCGCCGCGTAAGGTAACGAGAGGTCATGCACCAGCGAGATGGTCAGGTAGCCGGAAAAACCGATGAACCCCGCGGTGCCCAGCGAGGCCAGGCCGGAATAGCCCAGCAGCAGGTTCAGCCCCAGCGCGGCGATGGCATAGACCATCACGAACCCATAGGTGCGCAGTAGATAGGCCGGCAGGATGCCCGCTTCCGTTAGATACGGGAACGAGAGCAGGATGACCCCGAACAGGAGATATTGCACGTAGGGGTTTTTCAATCCCTTTCCGATACTCAGTTTGCTCTTACCCATCTGGTCACCTACACCTTCTTCACAATCTTCTTCCCAATCAAGCCGAGCGGTTTGAACAGGATGAACAGGATGATGAGCACATACACAATCTGGGTGCCCCACTGCGAGCCGAAATCATCGGAGATGCGGTCTCCGAAAAACAATTGGAAAAACGATGAACCATAATACCCGGCCATATTCACCGAGATGCCCAGGATGTAGGCGGCGAGCACCGGACCAAAGAACGTCTGGAACCCTCCGAACACGCAGGCGATGAAGGCCGCGATCTGGATACTGGTCATGAAACCGGGATTGAGGTTGCCGAACAACGGGGCGTAGAGGACCGCTGACAAAGTCGCCAGCATGGCCGCGATGGCCCAGGCGCCCATGGTGATCATGCGGGTGGGAATACCCATCATCCGCGCCACTTGTGAATTGGAAGCAGTCGCCCGCACTGCCAAGCCCCAGCGGGTCTTCTGCATGAACAGGAACAAGGCCAAAAGGATGACTACCACCAAGGCGATGTTGAAGATGATGTTGTAGTCGATGCTGGTGCCAAGAATCACAATTGAACCCGCATTCAGGAAACGGAACACGCGTGCCCCATCGGACTCCAGCTTGCCAAAGAACAAGGGTGTTATACCCACGATCACGATCACCAACCCCATGGTGATGATCTGCTTGGAAAGAGAGTTCACTTTCCGGGCGGGCCGGATGATGCCCAGATCCACCACCACTCCGGTGAGAAACGCAGTGACCAATCCAATTGGGACCGCCAGCCAGATGCTCCAGCCCAAGCGGGTGAGCAAAAAGGAGACTACGAACGCATTGAACATGCCAATGACGCCCTGGGCGAAATTTGTAAGCACGGAGGTGCGGAAGATCAGCATGATCCCCAAAGTGGCAAGCGCGTACACGCTGCCCATCTCGAGGCCTTTGAATAGCAGTTGGATGAATGCGCTCATGTCCTCGCTCCCCATCGAATGATCGAAGACGCCCACACGTACCCGATTCCCGCAGCCAGAAGACACACGACCGATCCTTCCTTCACTGTATTCCTCTGGACGGCTAGATGCAAGGAAAGTATTTGGTCGATCTGCCCGATATGCCCGTAATCCTCTAGGTAGAGGCTCTGCTCGGGCTTGAGCCCCAGCTCTTCCAGAATCGCCAGATGACCAGACCGTTTGATGTGGAGAATCCCCAGGTAGTCGATATCCGCGCGGGCAAGTCCTGACTTTCGGAGTGATTCGTCTATGCAGGTGAACCAGTTGGGCATGGAGACCTCGTTCAGCCGGTCCTTCATCCGCTGAGGGTCCATCAGACGTAGCGAATGGCGGGCTTCCTCCACGTTCTGGGCGGTGATCGGTTTGCAGATGCCCCCTATCTCCACCCCGGCGGTGCGCGACAACGAGCCATCCCCGATGATATGCGAGCCAAGCACCTCGTTGGCAGGATGGTTCTTACGCAGGACCATAGCCGCGCCACCAGCGCCCAGATTGTACATCATGGACATATCCTTATCGGTATAATCCACGAAATCCCCATTGCGATACCCACCGGCGATCAGCACGCATTTGATATCCTCGTCCGCGATCAGCATGTCCTTGGCCATCTTGATAGCCGACACCGTGGTGCAGCAGCGGTTCTGGACGTCGATGCCCCAGGCGTTCACCGCTCCGATGCGGTCCTGGATGTACAACGCCGAAGTGGTGAGGGGGTATTCCTTCCATTCCTCGCCGATGCAGAGGATGACATCGATCTCCTTGGGGTCCACTCCGGTTCTGGCCAAGCAGTCCAAGGCCGCCAGAGCACCCATCTCCTGGGTTCCGTCACCATCTCCAGGGACAGTTTTCTCTCTAATACCCAGCTTGGATTCCACTGCCTGCGGGCTCCAGACACCCTTGGTCGCCGCGCTGATCTGGGCTGCGGTCATGCGCCCCTGAGGAATATAGATGCCGGTGCCCACGATTCCAACGGTAGTTTTTTCCACGTCGCGCTCCCTCTTCAAATCTACAGCTTACAACCTACAGCCTACAGCCGCATGCCGCCGTTCACATCCAGGACGTGACCGGTGATATAGGACGAATCGTCGCTGGCCAGAAACAGCGCCGCTTTCGCAATCTCTTCCGGCTGGCCAAGCCTTCCGAGCATGGTCATGCTGGCGAATTTGTCCAGCAGCTCCTGTGGAACAGTTTTGAGGATATCGGTGAGCACGTAGCCCGGTGCTATCGCGTTCACCCGCACATTGGCTCCCTTGCGGGCGAATTCCTTGGCCCAAGTCTTGGACAGTCCGATGAGCGCGGCCTTGGTGGCCGAATAGTTGGCCTGGCCGATATTGCCATACTCACCTACGATGGAGGAGATGTTGATGATGCTTCCCCCGCGGTTGTCTTCCATGAAGGGGCCCACGAAACGGGTGAGGTTGAACACCGCTTTGAGGTTCACATCGATGACCAGGTCCCACATCTCCTCGGTCATCTTACGGGTCATGGCATCGCGGGTTATGCCAGCGTTGTTCACCAGGATATCGATGCGGCCGAACTTTTCCTTGGCATAATCGAACAGTTTCTGGCATTGCGCGCTATCGGTGAGGTTGATGATGTACGATTCCACCTCCGCTGCCTCATAGGTGAGCGGTATCATATCAGCCACAATCACATGGGCGCCTTCAATTGCGAATATTTTGGCGATCTCACCACCGATGCCCTTCGCTCCGCCTGTGACGATCGCGATCTTTCCTGCTAGTTTCATGATATTACTCCTCTATCCTTTTGATAATGACTGCCGTTCCCATGCCGCCGCCGATACACAGCGAGGCCAATCCATACGTGGCTTTCCGTTTCGCCATGGCATGCAGCAGGGTGACGAGGATACGGTTGCCGCTGGCTCCCACCGGATGACCCAGCGCGATAGCCCCGCCGTTCAGGTTGGTGCGCTCGAGAATCGCCTGTTCGGCCATGCCATGCTCCACCGAAAGCTCACGCACCACGCCGAGGCTTTGGGCAGCGAAGGCTTCGTTCAGCTCGATGAGGTCGATGTCCGCTAGATGCAGCCCCGCCATCTTCAACGCGTTGGCGATAGCAGGCACCGGTCCAAGACCCATGTACTGGGGATCTACCCCACCCTGCCCGATTCCGACGATCTCGGCCATCGGGGTGAGCTTGAACTCGGCCAACGCCTCTTCGCTCACCACCAGGGTGAAGCTCGCGCCATCATTGATGCCCGACGCATTGCCAGCGGTCACTGAGCCGTCGGGTTTGAAAGCCGGCCGAAGCGCTTTGAGCTTGTCAGCATTCGTGATGCGGTTGGGATACTCGTCCTGGGCGAACACCAGATCTTCCTTCTTCACCTTTATGGTGATGGGGACGATCTCGTCCACAAACAGTCCGCCATCTACCGCGGCGATGGCCTTTTTTTGCGAGTACAAGGCGAATTCATCCTGCGCCTGGCGCGTGATGCCGTGCTTTTGCGCTATGTTTTCCGCGGTGATGCCCATGTGGACCCCTGAGAAACTGTCGGTGAGGGCATCGAAGATCATATGGTCAACAGTGGTGAAGTCTCCCATCTTGAAACCCTCGCGGGCTTTATAAGGGATGAGGAACGGCGCGGTGCTCATGGATTCGGTGCCGCCAGCCATCACCATATGATGGAACCCCGCCTTGATATTGGCGTAGGCGAGCATGACTGCCTTCATTCCGCTGCCACAGGCCATGTTCAGGGAATACGCCGGGACCGATTGCGGGATTCCTGCCTTCAGCGCTACCTGACGACCGACTCCCTGCCCCTGGCCCGCTGGGAGGATGTTGCCTACGATGACTTCGTCCAGACGATCGGCCGGAATGCGCACTGTATCCAGAATCGAGCGCACGACCTGGGCTCCGAGGTCCGCCGGATGCACGTTCTTAAGCGCTCCGAGATACGATCCAACCGCAGTCCGCTTGCCACTGACTATGAAAACCCTACCCATATTGCTTGCCCCTTGTGCCTATATCCAACCGGCCACCCAATCGGTCGTCCCAGCTGAATTATTGAATTTTCTCTCATCAATCCAAGTTGATTTATCAACATGAACGTTTATTCATATTATGAACACGGGTATAGCCAGTTGTCAACAAGAATCGAAGAAATTTGTATTCAGTGTTAAATTCTGTGGAAATGGTTCCTGTGGAAATGCTTCCCTGGAACCAAAAACACACCGTGGGGTCAAGCATCGAGCGAATATCCATCTTTTTTATCAAATGAATGTCTGTTCAGGTTTACAATATGCACTTGGGTGCGATACCATATGTAGAAGGAGCTTGAACATGACGACTACCCCCTGGCGGATCCCCAAAACAAAACACGGTCATAAAACCTTTGACCATATCATCGCCTGTGGCAAAAAGCTTTTCAGCAGCAAGGGATTTCAAGCCACCTCGGTGAATGATATTATCGCGGAATCGGGAGTGGCAGCCGGCACCTTCTACATCTACTTCAACGACAAGCTCGCGCTATACACCTACATTCTCAACGACTACAAAAAGAAGATCCGCGATACCATACACCAGGACACCAAGCATTGCCTCAACCGCCGCGATCTGGAACGCGAGGGGCTCAAGTCCTTCATCCGCTTCGCCTACCAAGATAACCTGGCCTACAACATCATCTGGGAGTCGCTCTTCATTGACAAGTCCATCTTCCAGGACTACTACGAAAATTTCGCCCAACGCTATGTGGAGGGGCTCAAGAAGAGCCACGCGCAGGGTGAGGTGCGGGATGTCGATTTCGAGACCCTTTCCTGGATGCTGATGGGAATCGCCAACTTTGTCGGTCTGCAGGTCCTTTTTCGCGTGCATGTCACCGAGGAGGAGCTCGACCGCGTCGCCGACTCTGTCCTGGACATCCTCGAGCACGGTATGTTCAAGAGGCCGATTGGGAGTTAAGATCAACAGATTCGTGCCAGGCACAAAGTTGACTGATGAAAACCTATCGAAACAGGCCTGTTTCGATGGGTTTTCCCATAAATAGGCCCGCAATACACCCCAATGTTGTCAACTTTGTGCCTAGCACGAGTGTGGATTAGGTTCCGGGAACTTTTTCCACACGCGAACTTTTTTTACAGCTATATGTCAAAGCAATCTATGCTCGGCTGCACTTGCAGGAACCTTTTCCATGGCAAAATTTTTACCCGTCTGTATACTAAGACGCCCTAAAAGTTGGGAACTGCAATACAGTCCTTTGGTAAATTCTGCAATAATTTCACATTCTTTTCACTATCTTTTACTAGCAAGCAACTGTATAATAAATAAGTTTGTCGATTCGAATTCAAAAGAAAGGAGGAATTTTTTTGTATGAAACGGAATTTTACATTGGTCTTGGTTATGGTCATCATGCTTGGTGCCTTCACGGGATGCGAGCTTGCGCCTTCTCTTCCCGAGATTTTCATAACAGTAAACGGATATAGCAATGAGATAATCGCATTGGTGCTCCCACAGGTGGTGGGCTATGCCCCCGATTCCTTTACTGATGGTTCATTTATCACCATCGACGATGGAATCATCGGTCGTATTGACTATACCTCTGCAACTGATCTTGAATTATTGGTCACTTTGGACAATTGGGTAGCAAGTGATGGAACTGAAATCAGTGGTATCCTTGAACTCGATTTCGATTATTATTCTGCCCCAGCATATATTTCCAGTATTTATACGGATAGGGCTATATTGAATTTCGACCGCACCTCGGTAGTTTTCACCGCGGAGGTTTTCGATGGGGATCCTGCAACAGAAACATTCACATTCGATCACGAGATGTTTATAACCACATCATTGATCAACAATGGAACCAACCTCATCAATCTTATGCACATCGGCAAATAATTCCAATCTATTGGTTTTTGTGGATGACTTTGCATTTTAAAACAATATAAATTTATAAAGGAGTACTTTCATCATGAAAATAAAATTTGCTGCGGTATTGTGTTTGGTTATCATACTTGGCGCACTCACCGGGTGTGAGCTTGCGCCATCCATACCGGAAATCTTCACGACAGTGAAAGGATACAACAATGAGATTATCGAGTTGGTTAAATCCCAAGTGGTGGGAACCGCACCAGAATCCTTTACAGAGGATTCATTGTTTACTATTGACGATAGCCTCAATTGCAGGGTTTCTTATTCCTCTGCAAGCTCGCTTACTCTCATTATAACTTTTGTTGACTGGGAAGCAAGTGATGGGACTGCAATCGGCGGCATTGTTGAACTTGATTTCAACTACTATGATTCTCCGGTTTATATTTCCAGTATAGAAACAGATTTAGCCATACTTAATTACGGCTATACCTCGGTAGCTTTTTTCGCAGAGGTTTTCGATGGGGATCCTACAACCGAAGCGTTCACCTTCGATCACGAGACTTTCAGGGTTGTGTCCCTGATAGACAATGGAAAAACCCTCATATCCAGTGAAATATTGAGATAAGTCCAGGTTGTCGGCATTTGCGGATAATCACAAATTCCAAACAAACCAAATTACCATGGAGGGCTTTTTACTATGAAGAAAAAATTTGTGGTTATCCTGTCTTTGATTGTCATACTTGGTGCATTCAGCGGGTGTGAGCTCGCACCATCGCTTCCCGAAATCCTGACGACGGTGAAAGGATACAACAATGAGATAATCGCGTTGGTACTAGCCCGAGTGGAGGGTTCCACACCTGAATCCTTCACGGTGGACGCCTTCATCACACTTGAGAATGGAATGAGCATCAGGGTTGATACTACCTCTGCAAGTGAACTGGAACTATATATAACCTTGGACAAGTGGGTAGCAAGCGACGGAACCGAAATTGATGGTATCGTCCAGCTTGATTTTAGTTATTATCTTTCCCCCGCATATATTTCCATTATAGAAACGGATACGGCCATTCTTCATTTCAACCGTACCTCGGTAGGTTTCGAAGCGGAGGTTTTCGATGGAGATCCCGCAACTGAAGCTTTCACGTATGCGTTTGGAACTTTCTTCAGCATGTCCCTCACTGTTGATGGGAAACCTCTCATAGCTAATTTTATTCTTCGCTAAATTCAAGCAACCTGTGTAATACGAGGTGGGGGGGGCGCAGATTCGTGCCTGGCACAAAGTTGACTGATGAAAACCCATCGAAACAGGCCTGTTTCGATGGGTTTTCCCATAAATAGGCCCGCAATACACCCCAATGTTGTCAACTTTGTGCCTGGCACGAATTTTAGCGGGCCATGTAGCCACCGTCGACGGGGATGGTGATGCCACAGATATAGTCCGAGGCTGGCGAGGCCAAAAACACCACCAGACCCTTCATATCGTCAGCGGTTCCCCAGCGGCCCTTGGGGATTCTGGCGGAGATTTCGGCGTTCCTTTTTGGATCGTTGACCAGGTTCACATTCATCTCCGTGTCCATATAGCCGGGAGCGATGGCATTCACGCAGATGCCGCGGCCAGCCCATTCATTGGAAAGCGCTTTTGTCAGCTGCATCACCGCACCCTTGCTCGCGGCATAGGCAGGCACCGTGATCCCTCCAAAGAAACTGAGCAGGGAGGCAACGTTGATGATCTTGCCTTCTCCTTGGGCCAGCATCAGGTTGCCGGCGAGCTGGCAGAGGGTGAAGACAGCGTTCAGGTTCACATCCAGGACCTTGTCCCAATCCGACTGGGTGAATACCTCGGCCTTATTCCGACGCTGGATGCCCGCGTTGTTCACCAGAATGTCCAGACGGCCTCCAAGGAGTTCCACTGCTGCGGTGAATACGCGAGGCAGCGAATCGCGATCGGCAAGGTCGCCTTGCACACCATACACCTTCATCCCTTGGCTTCTGAGGTTGTGTGCCAAGTCCAGTACTTGGCCGGACGAAGCCAGCATGACAACAGTCGCCCCAGCCTCACATAAGGCTTCGGTCATCCCTAAGCCGAGCCCTTTGTTGCCACCGGTGACAATCGCGGTTTTCCCTTGTAGATCGAACAATCGCATGATATCCCCTCTCTGTCGGTTTGATTCGGCACAGCGTATCATATTTACGTGGGAAGTTGGAGATTCCCTATGATGGAAATCGCGGTTGAACTTGAATTTCCCTAGCCAATCGCAATCACCAGCCGTATAATCGACCCATGGGTACCAAGAAAAATCGATTTGTCAGGCTCCTCCTCCCCGCGGTGATTCTCCTCATCTGCTCCTGCACCCTCACCGCGCAAACCAACAGCGCCGAGCTCAACACATGGAAAACCATTCTCACCCCCGACAGCACGCTGGCCAAAGTAGGTACGCTGAAAGACCCTGTCGAAGCCACGCTGATGGCCCGGACCGCGCTGATTGTGTCCGGAGTCCCCGCTGATCGCCTTGCGACCTACGAGCGCAAGTTGAAAACGGTAATCGATAGCATCGTGGGCAAAGCCAAGTCCGCTCAAGGGAATGCAGCCCGTGCCGAAGCCGCGCTGGTGGAGCTGCATGCTGGCGGTGTGTTCAAACACTATGAGGAAGACGCCACGACCTTGATCGATATTTTGGACAAGGGCACCTTCAACTGCGTATCTTCAGCGGTCATGTACTTGCTTGTGCTGAAGAATCTGGGTATTCAAGCCAATGGCGTGGATACACCCGACCATGCCTTCGTTATTGTGGAGCTGGAAGGCCGGAAGATAGACGTGGAGACCACCAACCGGCATGGATTCGATCCCGGCAGCAAGAAGGATTTCACGGATGAGTTCGGCCGGGTGACCGGTTTCAGCTATGTACCACCAGGCGAGTATGCGAAACGCGAGATCATCGGGCAAAAGGCGCTCGTTTCCCTGATAGCATCCAACCGGGTGGTCGCGCTGGAAAAGAAAAAAGACTATCCAAGTTCGCTCAGGCTGGGGGTTGAGGTCAACGCACTACGCAACGATAGCAAAGGAAAGCAGTTGCTTTTGGACCGCATCAACAACATGATGGTGCAGCTGTATAAAGATAAGGATTATATCAACGCCGATGCATTGGCGAATGCCGCAGTGGCGGCGCTGGGAAAGCTTCCTGAGCTGAAGGAAGACCTTCAGACCTCGACCTACAACCTAGCGGTGCTCTATGAAAATTCAGGAAGGTATACCGAAGCCTTGGAAGAGATTGCCGATATCAAAGCCCAAGGACTGGTGAATGACAAACTTCTGGAAGTAGGCCGGGTGGCCTTGCACAACCTCATCCAAAAATTGCTTCAGCAGAGCGACATAACTGCAGCTAGGGCTGCCTATGACAAGTGGGACAGTGTGATAGGGGCGAGATTGTTGAAAGAAATTGAATCCCAGATAGTCGAGGCCGAGCTGATCAATGCCGCTCAGAGCAAGCCTTTCCGCGAAGCGCTGGCAACTCTTGATAAGGCGGTAGCCAATGGATTCGCTGATAAAGGACGCATTGAGGAACTGGTGCTGTATCTGTATGGCAAGGAAGCGAACCGTATAGCCGCGACCGGGGATTGGCTGGCAGCGGCCGACATCGCATCCCAAGGGGTGAAACGTGTTCCAGGGAATGCCCAGCTGACCCAGGCGGCCGCAGGTTTTCGCAAGAACTACGTGGTCACCATCCACAACCAGTTCGCGCAGTTGTTCAATGCCAAGCAGTATGAGCAGGCACGCACGTTATTGTTGGGAGCTCTAAAAATCATGCCTGAGGACAAGACCTTGCTGGACGATTTAAAGACGGTGCAATCCCAACTTAAGTAAGAAGGCTTCTTAGGAAAGATTGACAAACTCGCAAAGGCTCTTCATGATGGACTCGGCCCTGTGCTGATAAGCAGAAACACTTGGACTGCCATCAAGCCATCAAGGAGAAGCTCCCCATGCGAACTACCATGACTCTGAATCCCACGAAAGAAAATCTTGCGCATTGGCGCAGTCTCTACACCCTCACCGGCTACCTGGCCTTCGCTATGATCGCTATCATCGTGATTCAGATCGCGGCTTTTGTTGCCACACCGTTCCCAGAATCGATTGAGGGCTGGTTCGAGCTTCTTCTGGCACGACCTCTGGCTGGGTTGGTACACCTCGACCTCCTCTACATCCTCAATAATTCAATAGTAGCGGTGATGTACCTAGCGTTCTATGCCGCGTTAAAAGAAAGAAAACAGGGACTTCTCGTGGCGGCGCTCGTGCTGGGCTTCATCGGCATCGCCGCATACATGTCCTCAAACCGGGCTTTCGAGATGCTTTCGCTCAGCAAACTCTATCAAAACGCCACCTCGGATAGCCTGCGGGCTCTGTATCTCGCAGCGGGGCAAAGTATGCTGAGCACTTGGCAAGGTACCGCGTTCGATGTCTACTATGTGCTTAACGCCATCGCACTGTTCGCCATCGCCACCGCGATGCTGAAAAGCCAGGTATTTACCCGTCGGACTGCAATAGTCGGGCTCATAGCCGCGATTCTGATGGCCATCCCATCCACCGTCGGTACTGTCGGTCTTGTATTCTCACTACTTTCACTTATCCCCTGGATAGTGTTCTGCGTGCTCACGGGCATCCGATTTCTCCAAATAGGACGGGCATAGACTGAAGCAGCTACTGTCTGATCCGCATATGCGGCACACAACCGCGGCGAGTATGCTGGCAATCTTGTGTTTTGACAACTAGGTGTTGCCCTCAGTCTCTTCCAATAGTACAATCGGGATTGAAAAGAGACTGGAGGTACCAAAACCATGGCTGGTTGGCAGATATGGATTATTGTGGGCATCGCGTTTTTCATCTTGGAGATATTCACGCCAGGTTTTCTGGTGGCAAGCATTGGAGTTGGTGCGTTCCTCGCCTCAATAGCTTCGGCTTTCGGTTGGCCTTTGGCTGTTCAGATAGTCGCGCTTGCGTTGGGGGTCGCCCTTAGCCTCATCCTCATCCGTCCGCTTCTGTACAAACAGGGCAAGGGGGTGCAGTCACAACCAACAGGGGTTGATGCGCTGATTGGCAAGGATGCGCTGGTGGTGGTGGATATTCGCAATGCCCAGAACAAGGGTCGAGTGCGCATAGGCAGTGAAGATTGGAAGGCGCTTTCCGAGGAAGGCGTGGATATCGATAAAAACACACAGGTGACGGTCGCGCGTATCACGGGGGCGACTGCTTACGTACTTGTGAAGAAGGAGCGTTGATATGGCACCTGGAGCGATAATCGCGATTGTAGTATTCTTTTTCATTCTGTTTTTTGCTTTGAAGGGTTTCAAGATCGTGCCCCAGGCCCAGACCATGGTGATAGAGCGATTGGGTAAATACCACCGCACTTTGGAAAGCGGCATCAACATCATCTGGCCCATCTTTGATAAACCCCGAAACATCTACTGGCGCATGTTCCCGGTAGATGTCGATAGAGAAAAACGGATGATCATCAAGGAGACCAAATGGATCGACCTCCGCGAGCAGGTCTACGATTTCCCACGGCAGAACGTGATCACCAAGGACAATGTGAATGTGGAGATAGACGCCCTGCTGTATTTCCAGATCACCGAACCCATGAAGGCGGTCTACGAGATAGCCAACCTACCCAACGCCATCGAGAAGATCACCCAGACCACCTTGCGCAATGTGCTTGGAGAACTGGAGCTGGACGAAAGCCTCACCTCCCGAGACACCATCAACACCAAACTGAGGGCTATACTTGACGAAGCCACGGACAGGTGGGGTGTGAAAGTCAGCCGGGTAGAACTCCAGGATATCAACCCTCCCAAGGATATCCGCGAGCAGATGGAGAAGCAGATGCGGGCGGAGCGGGAACGGCGCGCCGCCATCCTCATCGCAGAAGGTCAGAAGCAAGCCCAGATCCTCGAGGCGGAAGGCTTTAAGTTCTCGCAGATCAACAAGGCCGAGGGTATGAAGCAATCGGAGATCCTCAAGGCCGAAGGGGATGCGCAGGCCCGTATCCAGAAGGCTAAAGCAGAAGGCGAAGCAATCCAGATCGTCAGTGAGGCCTTCGCAGGCAAGGGGGATCCCACCAACTACCTCATCGCCACCCGCTACATCGACACCTTGATGCAAATGGTCTCGGGCAAGGACAATAAAGTGATCTATATCCCCTACGAAGCCACCGGAGTGCTTTCTTCACTCGGCGGCATCAAGGAACTTTTCAAAGGCGAAGCCGGCGCACCGTAATCCAACCGCAGTTTTGGACAAAACCACGCACGAGGAGACTCAAGCGTGGTTTTTTTTTGGGATTGGTTCAATGGGTTTTCAGTTCCTGCAACCAAAGCCAGAAGAACACACATATCATATTAGACGGGCTGCATGGCTCCCGCGAACACCAACCAGGCAAGTACTGTCTTTGCAACCAGGCTGAGCACGATATACGTGCGTTCACCATAGAGGTAGTCAGCCCAGCGGCCCACCTTTTTATACTGAAGCACCATGTTGATGGGGAACAGGTTGAAGAACACGAAGTACGAACCGACGATGGCATAGACAAACCATGGCACCAGAGAAGGGTCTGAATTGCCGAACGCATTCAGCAGGATCACGATCCATGGCCCGATTCCAGCCAAGGAACCAAAAATGAACGCACTCCAGTCGGTTCTCTGCTTGAACTGGTTGATCTCCTCCATCAGCAAACCGAACAGGTTCATCGAGGCGTTCAGCAAGAAGATCAATATAAGCGCCCCAACATCATACACTCCGAACAGCATCGCGATCAGCACAATCATCAGCGAGGAACTCAATGAATATTCGTACCAGCGGAACCGGTTGATACCCCTCACAAGGTCGCGATTGTAGATCTTGTTGGTTGCAGGCATCACGATGATGAAATGTGCGAGAGCCGAGAGCAGCAGGAACATCGATACCAGGATGGCGAACGGCACCTCGAATAATTTCTCAGGCAAGGTGACAAGCCGCATTTGGGTGACATCGAAATTTAGGAAATACGACCACACCGGTAGCTTGAACTGGGCAAACTTCTCCACCGATAGTGCGAACACCAACATCAGCAAGCCTTGGACGGCATGAAGGATACCCATGGTGAGATTAAAGCGCTTCAAAGATTGTATATCATTTTTTACATTCATTTCAAATTTCTCCTAGAGTTAGTATAACTTCCCGGAGGTTCGCCGGCTAGTGGACTACCACACTTATTCATGCTAATTGACTTCGAATGGAAGCAGAGCATTGCGCGGCTAGGAAGAAGAGAATATGTAGGATATTTGATTACCCAACAAACCGAGTGAAGGGGAACGGGAAGGCTTCTGATGGTCCCAATCCCGAGCGAGTGCCGGGAAAGCAAGGTGAAATACCGAAGGAGAGTAAAGAATCACGTGTTACGGGTGGCCAACCAGGAATTGAAAGAATCCGCGATAATCTTCAGGTCGTCCTTCACATCCACAAAAAGGCTCGAGATCATCACCCCCAAGCCTGCAAGCTCCACTCCGAATCCCGAGATCGCGACAATCTTGCCTGCGAGCGGTGTTGCCGCGGGATCATCGAAATTGATGGGAAGGAACAGCATGAGCACCCCCGCCAAGTTCATCAGAACTCCGGTTGTGAATCTCCGCTGCTGCCTAACGAGCTTACCCTCGAGGTTCTCAATCAGCGATAAGACTTCCAAGCCCATGTCAGGATGATGCTCACGAAGCATGAGGAAGAACTCGTACAGCTGGCTACCCATGCCGAAGGAGGTTTCCATATTATAAGAGATACCCCGGTAGGTGTACCGCGGCGGCACATATTTGAAATTCTGGTTGATCCCAGCGGAATAATGGATGGAATCGTAGTCCACTGTGCTCCAGGACACACCCAATAGATCCTCGCTGGATCCCAGTTTCCTGATGGAGAGCACATTATCATACGCGAAGGAGCGCAGCTCGCCTGCCTCGGTGGCCATGTGCACAGACACCAAATCCATTCGCTGAATCGTCCCCACAAAAGACTGGCCATCGGTAAGCACCACAAGCTCCGCCGCACACACAGAAGCTGCAAGCGCGAATAAAAACACCGCAAGAAGCACACGTTTGAACATGGAGAAATCCTTTATGCCATGCAGTGGATCATTCGGAGAAAGCCAAATCAAAATTACCGATCAAGGCGCTGAACAGCTCGTCGGTCTGCACCACATGCCACAGTCCATCCTTCATTTCAAGCTGCAAGGAGACAGGGGTGACAATCCTAGGAGATTCAGGATCGTACAGGTACTTCATCATGGCTTGCACCAACATGGTCTCCATCTGGACGTCGGTGACTTCCTCCTCGGACATAGCCAGTTCAAAAGCCAAAGGAAGAATCTCAGAGATCGCCTCACTGAAAACCCACACCATATCGGGGGTGGTGACCTGAGCTTCCAGCACGGCGCTGGTCCCGCTCGTGGTGAGCTGCCCAAAACTGTGGGTGACCATATGGAATATCTCAACCATGAACTGGAGCGACTCCAAGGTCTCAGGATCCTCTTCGGGCGCATATTCCTCATCATCCGAGATGAGGCGGGCGATCTCATCGACCTCTCCTTTCTCAATGATGTTGAAATAACGCTCTGCGGCTGCCATAGGAGAGGGACTGCCCTCGGCCCAGAGCGGAGTCGCCATGACAATGAACGCGATTAGCAAGAATCCTAGGATCTTTCTCATTCCATACCTCTTTCCCTTGAATTAAAACACCCTTTGCCAAGTATACCACAACATCAAAGACTTGCATCGCCCTTATGCTGGAAAAATCTTATAAATTCCACACTATATGATTGACCCTAACGTAACGTTATGGTGTATGGTTTTCCATAAGGAGGAGCGGAGATGTCCATGAAGATAGGAGAACTATCAAAACTTGCAGGAGTAAGCGTGAGAACCCTGCATCATTACGATGCCCTCGGGCTGCTTGTTCCACAAGAGCAGTCCCCCTGTGGCTACCGGCTGTACTCACAAAAGAATCTGGACACCCTGCAGGATATCCTATTGTTCAAGGAATTGGGATTCCCGCTATCTGAGATAAACCGGATCATCCATGACCCGAGCTTCGACAGACTGACAGCCTTGCAAGCCCAGCGGAAGCTGATGGAGAAAAACCGGATCCATCTGGAGGCTGTGCTAGCCACCTTGGAAACCACCATACGTCACCTTAAAGGAGAAACAACCATGAGTAATAAGGAAAAATTTGACTTCAACCACAATCCCTACGAACAGGAGGCACGTGACCGCTGGGGTGACAAGGCAGTCGACGATTCCAATCGCAGGCTTAGCGGCAAGACACCCCAGGAGATGAACGCTTTGCAAAACGATATCGCGAGTTCCTTCACACGATTAGCCGCCATCCGCCACATAGACCCCTGCTCCCCAGAAGCCCAAAAGGCGATTGGGGAATGGTTTAGGACCCTCAACACCATGGGAACCTACACCAAGGAGGCATTCGCCGGTCTAGGACGGATGTACATCGAGGATGTCCGGTTCACCAAAAATATTGACAAGTATGGCGAAGGCCTGGCAGCCTTCCTTGCCGCGGCGATGCAAGCGTACGCGAAATAGCCCAAGGATGTGTTTCTGTGGTTTCGGTTCCAGCAACTCAAAACACACAGCAACTTAAAACACATCCTCGCGCCCTACTCCCGTTCAGAATATTTCACAAAATCCCCCGCCTGCCCTGCTGGATATTTCTCCGCATTGCGGGCGATCTTGCGTTCGAGGGTGGTCTCGATATCGAGGTCCAGAAGATCGGCGAACCGCAGCAGGTAGATCATGGAATCGGCGAATTCCTCATTGATCTTGGCCATCAGCTTAGGATTGTCCTTGATTGCGGAGACTTCATCCTCTGAAAGCCACTGGAATATCTCCAGCAGTTCCGATACCTCCACCGAAAGTGCGATCGCCAGATTCTTAGGGGTATGATAGCGCTCCCAATTCCGTTGATGGGCAAACTCCCGTAGCAATAACTGTATCCTGCTGGTGTCCATCGTATCCCTCCCATCGGCATTACCTGGGGCGATGATACCATGAACCACTCCAGCGGACAAGCCGACAGTTGGAAGCAGCACTTTGTGCAAAAACATGAACAAAAACTTATGTATGGTAAATAAATCTTTTGACAGAGCGTAAAGCTGATATATAGTGTAGGGGAGCGATTTTACTGGACATCGACAACATCCCGTAAAGCGCTCCGTCCCCATGGAGGATCCATGCCGCGCAGTGAAGCCCGAATTTTCTTCTGCCCTAGGTTTCATGTGAACTTCTATCACTCGTATCGCGGCGATACTGCTGACGAGCAAGGCTTTGGCAAGGACATCCGTATCATCGGAAGCATTCTGGACGATCTGGACCGACTATGGGATGAGGGCCTTGCCATCCACTGCGCCTGGGACTTCGACAATGTGTTCTCGCTGGGACAGATGATCCCGCAACACGCCCCCGATATCCTCAAGCGTATTGGCAAACGGGTTTCGGAAGGGCTTGATGAAATCCACGTGATGTCCTGGAACAACGGCTTGCTCAGCGCACACACCACGGAAGAGTTCAATCTCGCTATCGGCTGGGCCTTGAAGGCTCCTGATGGCTCGGGCAATCTCGATGTGTTCAGCGCGTGTACCTCAATTGTCAGACCACAGGAATGCATGGTCACCCCATCCCAGCTCAAGCTGTACAGGCAGCTGGGGATAGAGACCCTCTCTGTCTATTACAGCGCTATCCCCTTCAATGGGTTCGGCTCGTTCATCCCTAAGTTGCCGTTAGAAAAGCGTTACAATCCTCTGCTGTTGGAAGATCCTGGCACCGGAGGCTCCCTTCGGCTGCTTCCCGCGATCAATCAAGGGGACCTCGCGGAATACGGAATGAGCGCCCGCCGCATGCTCAAATCTATCCATCGGCAGCTGGCGCGGACCGACACGCCCACCGATTTGATCGTTTTGCTTGATATGGATGCCGACGACACCTTCTGGAATGGGATGGTTCCCGCCCCTTTAGGATTCGCCGTGCCAACCTTCGCGGGATTCCACCGCATGATCAAAAGCATCGCCAACCTACCCTTTGTGGCCTTCACCAAACCTAGCGAATATCTCGCCAGCCACAAAAACGTTGGAACCATCAGGATCGGTCAGGATATGGCGGATGGAGCCTTCGATGGCTTTGCCTCATGGGCTGAGAAATACGAGAACCTCACGCTCTGGGCGAAAATCAGTCAGGCGAGAGACTATTGGGATGCTGCCCGGCAATGGGTGATCGAGGCCAAAGGTCTACCCGCCTCAGCCGCAGAGGATTTCAATCAATGGAGCGCCGCATTACCAAAAGAGCTTCATGCACTGGCGATCCAAGCCATCTTCACCCGGCTGAGAGTCCTCAGCACCACACATTTCGGGCTATCGGCTCCCGTAATGAATGTCCATCGCCTGGCAATCGCCATCGAATTGGGAGACACTGCTATCGAGCAAGCGAAAAGGTTGCTCGATGGAGTCAAGGTTACCTTCAGCCCACCCTCCTCGGTTGCTTCAGATGTATATATGATCAATCCCCAAGGATTGGCAGCGCCATGGACAAGCTCCAGCCTGACGATCGACACTCAGCCGGATGGCCGGATAGTGGTGGATGCGAATCATCCCGAGGGCCCAATGACAATCACGGTGAACGGACCTTGGGTACAGCATGGCAGGCACCTCCAGCACAGTGCGGGTATCCGCATCTGCAAGTCCGACACGTGGTGCATGAACGGTATCATCCCGCTTGGGGCTGATACAAACGGGAACGCCCAACGGGTGGTTTGGGAACGCAACCTCATGCTCGACCAAAAAAATGGAGCCTTATCAATCGACAGTACCATCGCGTATCCTTATACCGCGCACCGAGGTTACGGCAAGATCAAAGCCAAACGCTTGCAACGGACCTGGGACGCGCGCTGGAAACAGCTCGCCCCCTTCGAGATCGTAGCGTTTCAAGACCTATCTTTGGCCACCAAGATTACCGTATGGAAGCAAGACTTCAACGGAGCCATCAGCTCCTACCGTTTGGACTACTATGCATGGGGCAGCAACCAGTTCCTTGCCTCGATCAACAATCATGTCACACCTTGCTGGCTTGCCCTCAGTGACGGAACCAAGGGGATATTGATAGCCCAGAACAAGAAAAACCTGCATGGATTTGCATTCTGTCCTCTTCGTCAGGTTATCATCGGCGAGACACAGCGCATCACCATGAACCCATTCGGCACGTATTGGGGGCCGCAGTACACGTATCCTTGCGCAGTCAGTGGGTTGGGAAGGACCGCAGCTTTGCTGACCGCAGAGCATCTATTCCCCAGTGCCCCCTCCTGGGAGGGAAAAACGGTGGATTTCTCACTCATGGTCGCCATGTATCAAGGAGACTGTCCCCCGCAGGCCTTACTCGAGCAGGCCGAAGCTTTCTCGAGAGCAGGAGATCCTGTATGATTGATTTCAGGCCTACCCGGGAAGGTTTCACCCTGTATCACAAAGGACAACCGGTGCTGAAGCATTCGCATAGGGATCCTTGCATCGGGCTTGGAGGTGGTAGCTGCACCATCACCATGCCCCATGGCATGTACCATCTCAAACGCGAGAGGCTGCTGTGGTGGCGTGAAGCCGAAGAGTTCAGCATCGACAGCACCCACAAGGCCCAAAATCTGATAAGGATCACTTTCCCAGACCTTCTCACTCTCGACATCCAGGAGGAGCCTGAGGGCTTGCGGATCGTACCCATTCCCTCGACAGCCGAAACCACCAACCGCTGCCTTATCAGACTGACAATCCCACAAAGCCAGCCGGTGTTCGGTTGCGGAGAACAATTCTCTCATCTGGACCTACGTGGCAAAACCATTCCTCTATGGGTTTCAGAACCAGGTATCGGGCGCGGTCCCAATTACGTGCGCCTGCTGGCGAACCTCCACTCTGGCCGCGGAGGTTCTCGGGTGCACACCTACTTCCCCCAAAGCACCTTCGTAACAGCCAGCGGTCAATGGGCGATGCTGGACTGCACCGCCTTCAGCCGGTTTGACTTTGTCAGACCTGGATATTGCGAGATCACCACCCACTCCATTCCCAGCGCCGTTCGGATTGGCCAGGCAGACAATCTCCAGATGGCTGTCGGAACCTTAAGCGCTTCAATCGGCCGACAGCCGGCGCTGCCTGATTGGATCTACCAGGGCATGGTGCTCGGCCTGCAAGGAGGTCGGGCTGTGGTGGCTCAGAAACTGAAGGATGCGCTTGCCGCCGGTATTCCGGTCAGCGCCATTTGGTGCCAGGACTGGCAAGGTATCCGCATGACCCCCTATGGCAAGCAACTCTTTTGGAATTGGGATTACGACCGCGCCCTTTATCCAGATCTCCCAGGCTTCATCGATAAGCTGCACGCCAAGGGTATCAGATTCCTTGGCTACAACAACCCGTTCCTCAGCACCGACGCACCTCTGTATGCCGAGGGCGCCAAGCATGGATACTTCGTGCAAGACCCGCGCGGACACCAACCTTACATCACCAGCACCACCACCTTTCCCGTCGCCTTGGTTGACCTATGCAACCCTGATGCCTGCGTCTGGTACAAAGATATCATCAAACGCAACATGCTGGCTATCGGACTCGATGGCTGGATGGCCGATTTTGGCGAATACCTACCCCCCGACGGAGAGCTGCATAAAGGTCTGGACCCTTATCTGGAGCACAACAGATATCCGGTGCGCTGGGCTGAGCTTAATGCGCAAGCGGTACGCGAGGCTGGCAGGGAACAGGAGACCGTGTATTTCTGCCGCTCGGGCTTCACCGGCAGCGCTCCCTACATTCCCTTGGTGTGGGCTGGTGACCAGGCAGTGAACTTTCTCAAAGACAGCGGGCTCCCATCGGTGGTTCCGGCTGGAATCTCATCATCGCTATCCGGTATCGGGTACTGGCATTTCGATATCGGTGGGTTCTTCTCATTCGCTTGGATCAGGCGCAGCCGCGAGCTGTTGATGCGCAGTTGCGAACTCGCCGCTTTTACCCAGGTGATGCGGACCCACGAAGGCATAAATCCCACTGTGAACGCTCAATTCGATTCCGATAGCGAGCTGCTGTACCATTTCGCGCGCATGGCCCGAATCCATCAAGCGCTGCTGCCGTATCACCAGGAAGTCTCGCGCCAATACCAGACTGCAGGGATTCCACCGCTCCAACCGGTCTTGATCAACTCGCAGACTGGACGCCGTGCGGCAGCTGGCCAGTATCTGTATGGCGAGGATCTGCTGGTGGCGCCAATTCTCAAAGCACGCGCACGAAAGAGACGGGTGTGGTTGCCAGAAGGCCTTTGGGTGGATTTCTGGAGCGGGCAAGAGCTCGGCGAAGGTGTCCATACTGTATTCGCCGCAACCGGCCATCCACCTGTTTTCATTCGCGCTGCAAGTCCATTCAAGATACTATGTAGGGAAATTGCCCAAAAGGAGATGTGAACATGGCGTCCTCAGAACGTACGGTGACCTTTAAAAATCTAGTTTCCTATGGCCTAGGGGACATCTACGGCGGCGGGGCCTTCATGATCGTGGGTATGCTGTTCCTCTTCTACCTCACCGAGGTGGTCGGGCTCTCCCCTGCTCTGGCCGGGTTGGTCTTCGGTATCGGCAAAGTCTGGGATGCGGTCTCGGACCCCCTCATGGGCTACCTTTCCGATAGAACGAAATCCCGTTTCGGGCGCCGCCGGGTCTACTTTCTAGTGGGCATAGTCCCCATAACGCTCTCCTTCATCATCCTCTGGCTTCCTATGGATTTTACATCCCAAGCGGCCTTGTTCCTCTACTACAGCCTAGCCTATATCATTTTCGCCACCGTATTCACCATGGTGATGATTCCTTATTCAGCCCTGGCAGCCGAGCTTTCTGGCGATTATAAAACCCGCAACAAGCTCTCAGGCGCACGTTTGTTCTTCTCGGGCTTCTCCTCCCTGCTCGCGGCCACCGTACCGAAAATCATCATCGACTCCTCCAAAGGCTCACCCTCGGCCGGCTACGTGACCATGTCGGTGATCTTTGGAATCTTCTTCGCCCTCCCCTGGCTCATCACCTACTTTGGCACCTGGGAAGACCCCCACGCAGCCCAGCAGAGCGTTTCAAAGAATTTCCTTAAAGAGTTCCTCACCATCTTCCGCAACCGCTCGTTCCGCATCCACATTCTTATGTATGTCTTCGCTTACAGTGCCATGGACTTGCTGATGGCCTTGTTCACCTACTACCTCACTTATTATCTGCGACGACCCGGATTGTACTCCATAGCTATGGGAACGCTGATGGTGGTGCAGCTGGCGATGATCATCGTGTATGTGCGTATCGCCAATATCAAGGGCAAGCGCTTCGCCTACCGAATGGGCTTGCTCATCTGGCTGCTTGGCATGCTTGGCACTTTGGCGCTATCACCCACCTCACCGGTGTTGCTGGTGGCCTTGGTGTGCGCTGTAATAGGACTCGGGACCTCCGCCGCCGTGTTCATCCCCTATGCGATCCTTCCCAATGTAATCGATGTGGATGAGCTTATGACTGGCTCGCAGCGCTCCGGTGTGTATTCGGGGGCCATGACCCTCACCCGAAAGCTTATCCAAGGAGCGTTGGTCATGCCGATGATCGGTCTGTTCCTCCAGATGGTTGGGTTTGTGTCGAACGCGGAGCAGACGCCCCAAGTGCTCTCGCGATTCTTTATCTTCTTCATCGGTGGTCCGGCTTTGCTGATCATCGCCGGAGTGGTGGCTGCCACTTGGTTCGAGCTCAGTCCCCGCAACAGTGAGATTCTCGCCGCCGAGCTTGTCCGCCTTCGCGCGGGTGGAAAACTGGATGATGCCACCGATGAGGTGAAAGCCATCTGTGAGCGGGTCTCCGGTCGAAAGCATGAGCACTGCAACTGGTAAGGGATTGATCGCAAAGCTCTCTCTCTCTTGGCTCCATGGGGCTGCTTGTGGTTTAGGTTGAGCCTAAACCATTTTTTTGCTCATCGCCACACTTTCACTTCCATCAAATGAAAGGTATCAATACCCCAGGGCAAGCCCTGAACCCAGGAGGCTTCGCCTCCTCTTGGGCCCCAAGGGGCGGGGTATTTCACCTTGCTTTCCCGGCACTCGCTCGGTAATAGAACCATAGTAATGGTTACGCTACTCTCGCTTCGTTGGGGAATAAATCTGATCAGATTCGATCTGGTTTTATGAGAACCCGATTCGTCCTTGTCTATATCTGCTTCCGGCCGGATTGTATCCTATTGGGTCATCACCCTTTCTATCTCAGCAACTTTGTGTCAGGCACGAGAAAACCCAAGTGGGGGTTTTCTCGTGCCTGACACAAAGTTGCTCTCCTGTGCGGCAAGGACGCGGAGGGCTTGGTCCGAAGGACGGGAGCGGGAGCGTACCCCATAGCGGCCTGACGGCGAAGCCGTGCCGTCCATATCCTGCTATATGGGCATGAGGAATGCTGAAAAGCCATTTTCCCGAGGTCTCCCTCGAACCGATTCTAAGGTCTAAATCACTACAATATTTAAATTAACATGAATGGTAAAGTTCTCTATCTTTTTTAAAAATTCCCATTGACAGACTGTAATTACTGTATTACAGTACTACTGTATTTATGTAATGCACGATATACACAAAGGATATAAGATGCTGATTGGGCTTAGTAGTTATTCATACCGATGGGCGATACAGAAAGGAAGCATGAATCTCTCCGATTACCTTCAGAGCGCATGCGATGCCCATATCCGCTATGTGCAGATTTGCGAGAACTTCCCATTCGCAGAAATGAGCACTGCCGAACTCAATCAACTAAGGGACACGTATGGAAAAAACCTAGTGATCGAGACTGGTTTCCGTGGCCACCACCCTGATGACCTGGCCCGGGCGTTATGCGCGACCACTGCGATCGGAGCCAAAGCGATGCGCCTTGTGGTGGAGGATATCCGGGAACGCTCGATCGATATGGAGCAGGTTGTCGCTGACCTTACCACTATTCTTCCGCTATTGGAACAGCATGACCTTCAGTTGTGTCTCGAGAACCATTTTCTCTTATCACCTACGCAGATTGTAGAGCTCATCCAGCGTCTCCCATCACAAAGAATCTCAGTTTGTTTCGATTGCTTCAATTCCATCGCCTTGAACATCGCCACTAACGAAGCGCTGGAAGTGCTTTTCCCATATGTGCATCGCATCCACATCAAGGATGTATGCATCGAACGCATCGGCACCGGATTTTGCTTCAAAGGCTGCCAGTTGGGTACGGGTATCCTGAACCTAGACACGTTGTTCAGCCGCTTTGTCCAGGCTGGCCGTCAACCGCTTCTCTTCCTGGAAGGCTGGATTGACAAGAAGAAAACCGATCAAGAAACCATCGAATATGAAGATTTGGTGAACAAACAAGGAATCGCGTACTTAAGGAGTTATTTCCATGAATAAATTGGCTGTGATCACGGCGTTTCTCGGTGGGGTGAAGAACCGCTACATGCAGTACAACCCCAATCTGAGCATCGAGGAGAAAATTAAACTCTCCACTAAAATCGAAGGATTGGATGGCTTCGAGCTATGCTATCCCGCGGATTTTGAGAATCCCAAGCTGCTCGCCACGTTGTTGAGCGACCATGGGTTCGGTGTACCGGCGATCAATGTCCGCTCCCGCCGGCAAGAAAAATGGCTACGGGGCTCCTTCACCTCAGAAAAGGCCTCTGAGCGTCAGGAGGTGGTGGACGAATTCAAACGTGCAATGGATGTAGCAGCCGCGATGGGTGTCCCCCGGCTCACCACCTGTCCTTTGAACGATGGCCATGATTACGTGTTCGAAATGAATTATCTCAACGCATACCAGTATGCTGAGGATACGTTCCGAGCCATCTGCGCCCATAACGAACAGGTCAAACTCTGCATTGAATATAAGTTCAACGATCCCCGCACCCGTTGCCTTTTCGCGACCGCTGGTGAAACGCTCAGTTTCTGCAACTCCACCGGTTCCCCCAACCTAGGTGTGACAATGGATTTCGGTCACTCGATCCTTGGGGGCGAGCGTCCAGCACAAGCCCTCAGCCTGCTGTCCCGTGCGAACAAGATGTTCTACGTTCACCTCAACGACAATGACCGCAATTGGGATTGGGACATGCTTCCCGGTGCGTATCATGTGAATGAGCTGATCGAATTCCTCTATTACCTAAAGAAAATCAACTATGACAATGACTGGTATGCGTACGATGTCATGTCGAAGGAAGTGGATACCGTCGAACACTTCTCGTTAGTGACAAAGCTCACCCGGAAATTCGAAGGCATGGCGGCGAAAATCGATATGGCCACGATGGACAAGTTGATGGAGCATAGGAATCCCAACAATTCATTCGCGTACATGGTCGACTCAATCTATTGAACCCATTAGGCAGGCTGAAAGTCTGTCTTTACAGAGGAAAAAGGAGAAAAAAGATGAAGAAACGATGGATTCTAATGGCTCTGGTTCTGGTAGCCTGCAGCCTGTTGTTCGCAACTGGCGTCGAGGAACAAAAGGAAACATATCCTACCCAGGATATCAATGTGTACATTTTCTCCAGTCAAGGCGGTGGTACCGATGCTTGGTGTCGGTTCCTTGGACCTCTCATGGAAGAGGATCTGGGAGTGAAAGTAATCAACTCCAACCTACCTGGAGCCAATGGTGGAACCGCAGCCCAAAAAGTATGGACCTCCCCGCATGATGGATACACGGTCTTAGGGGCCTCCGAGACCTCCATGTTCTTTGGTTCCAACGGCGTCGCTCCTACTTCGGAGAACTGGCATTTCTTTATCGCAGCTGGTTCTGGTGGTATCATCGTCGTTCCTGCAAAGTCTCCGTACAAGACTATCCAGGAATTCGTAGCTGCAGCAAAAGCCAATCCAAAGAGCATCAAGATCGCGAACTCTGGACAAGGCAAGGGCTGGCACACGAAAGCCGTGACTCTCGAGCAAGCAGCGGAAGTTGAGTTCAAGCATGTCCCCTACAACGGCAGCGGCCCGGCTATCACAGCCATGCTCAGTGGCGAGGCGGACGCGGTAAGTTGCTCGACAGGTGAGATCTCCGAGTACATCAGAGCCGGGCTCGTCCGTCCTCTGGTGATCACCGAAGCGGTGGGCGAACGGTTTGAAGGTTGGGACGGTATGGTCCCCGCAGCCTCCGATATCTATCCCAAGGGAGCCTTCGCGTTCTCGAATATGTTCCAATGGCTTGGTTTCATGCTCCCAATCGATACACCCGACTTTGTGGTGAAGCGTTTCGAAACGGCCTTCCAAAAAGCCATGGCTAATCCCAAGACCGCAGAATTCGCAAAAAGCCAGAGTGCCAAGCTGTTTGGTCTGTCAGGGGCAAAGGCCGCCGAACTTGCCAAGAACATGGAAGCAGTCACCTGGTGGATGGCTTATGACTTGGGTATCGCGAAAATCAGTCCTGAAAAAGCCGGAATAGCTAGACCGTAATCACAACCATTCTATGTTACTATGGGCCGGGGGTCGCAAGACCCTCGGTCAAGGAGTCTGCGACATATGGAAAATCAAACGAAGGAACTGAATACGTCCAAAGAGTTCCGTGAAGCAAGGGAACGGGATCTTTTATTTGGAATCCTGCTGGTGATAGGTAGCATCGTACTAGGTATCTATGCCCACTCCATCTCCACCCAAGCCATGGCGATTATGGATGCTGAATATTTTACCGCCCCTGGATTCACTATCCTGATGATTGCGATCGGCTTATTGGCAATGGCGATCTACCTAGTCAACAATGCGCTCCGGCAAGGAGCCAATCTAAAATGGCTGCATCCCAAACGGCTGGTGCAACGCTTCAAAGACGGTCGAGCCTCCCAGACTTTTATCGTTTTCTTCTATCTGTTTCTGTATATGGTGGTGCTTTGGGATAACATCCCATTTACACGCATAAGGATACCTTTTTGGCTAAACACCATGATCTTCATGAACCTGATCATGTTCACCTTCAAGGTGACCAAACCGAGGAATATCCTCATCATCAGCATCATCACCTCCTTCTCGGTCCATTTTGTCTTTAACAATCTCATCGGCGTCCAGTTGCCTTGATGAACCATACAGTGAGGTAGATCAATAATGGGATCTTTATCGATACTAGAAAACATCAGCATGTTCTTCTCCTACAGCATGCAATTTGTCCTGAATCCCATCAATCTTATTTTGATGATGGGTTCCATGATCATCGGAATCATCTTCGGGGTGCTGCCAGGATTGTCAGCGACAGTCGCGATCGCGCTCTTTGCCAGCATCACCTACTCGCTCCAGCTGGACTCTGCGCTCACAATCCTCTTCGGCGTCTATATCGGCGCAATTTTCGGAGGATCCATCTCAGCCATCCTTATCAACATACCTGGCACCGGTTCGGCCGCCGCCACATGCCTCGATGGCCACCCGCTGGCGCTTCGGGGCGAAACCCGCAATGCGAACATGTTGGCACGTTCGGCTTCGTTGATTGGCACACTGTTCGGGATGATCATCTTCGTCTTGTTCACCCCTCTGGTCACCAAGCTCGCGCTCATGTTCACCTCGCCTGAATTCTTCTGGCTGGCGATTTTTGGCATTCTCATCTGCGGCAGCATCTCCAATTCGGATGTTAAGGTAAAAGGCTGGATTTCCGGATTTATCGGTATTCTGATGGCATTGGTCGGTTTGGACGATATTCAAGGTTGGACTCGCCTTACCTTTGGCATCCCCGACCTCATGTCCGGTATCCCATTTGTCCCTATGACCATCGCTTTCTTTGGTCTACCACAGGTTGTGAAAGTCATGAAGGATGCGAAGTCGGTTGATGTCAAACTCACCAAAGAGGAAGCACCGAAAGTCAAGCTATTCCCGTTGATCAAGCGTAATTTCTGGAATATCTGCAGATGGGGTGGCATCGGTGTCGGTATTGGAGCCGTCCCTGGAGTCGGAGAGAACATCGCCGCCTGGGTAGCCTATGACGATGCTAAGAAACATCACCCAGAAGGGCACAAGTTTGGCACGGGAATCTACGAGGGCGTCATGGCCCCGGAAACCGCGAACAATGCGGCTATCGGTGGAGCGATCATACCCCTCATCAGCCTAGGCATTCCGGGCAGCCCGCCTGCTGCGATGATGCTTGGGGCCTTGACCATGCATGGCCTTAAAGTCGGCCCCTTGTTGAGTGTGGAACGACCCGATATCATCCCCCAGATTGGCTCGATCATCCTATGGGGTACGATTTTCCTCTACATCTGCGGTATCCTTGTGACAAAACCGATGGTCTCCATTTTGAAGATCTCGCAGAAAGTACTCATGCCCATCATCACAGTGCTGTGCGTCATCGGTACCTTCGCCTACAATAACAATCCCTTCCATCTTACTTTGGTCTTTATCTGCGCGATCGCCGGATACTTCTTCGATAAAATGAACTATTCGTCCGCGGCCCTGATCCTCGGGTTGATTCTGGGAAATATGGCCGATTCGTTCTTCCGTCGCGCCTTGTTCATCAGCGATGGAAACGTGCTGGCGTTAGTCAACCGCCCTATCAGCTTTATGTTTTTCCTCGCATGTGTATGGACGGTTGCCAAACAGTTCGGCTTCTCGCCTAAGAGTATCCGCGCATGGTTGAAGAAGAAATTCTCACCGGCGCATGATTGAATTCAAAGCAGTAACATGGTATGTATGTAATACAAGGAGTTACTAACAACACCATGTCAGAAGACCAGGAAAACGGCATCATCGAGATTGGCGAGATCAGAAACCTCAGTCGGACTGTATCGGATAAGCTGCAGGAAATGATCTACACTGGCAGGCTCAAGCCTGGTGAAAGACTTGTGCAGACAGAACTTGCGGAACGGTTTAGAGTATCCCGGGTAGCGATTCGCGATGCGTTGCAGGAACTTCGGCAAAGTGGCTTGGCAGTGATAAATTCACAAAATGGGGGCATGACTGTCCGGCCGGTATCGATGTTGGATCTACAGAATATTGCCTTTGTGCGAGCGGCGATCGAGCCTCAGATTGCGGTACAGGCTTGCAAGAACATGGATCCGCGAGGGCTTTCAACCTTAGCTGGAATTATTGAAAAGCAGGAGCGGCTGCGGGACGACCATAACTATCTTGGCTTTTTAAAAGTAGATTGGGAATTTCATAAAACATTCTACGCATACGCGAGGAATGAACTAGCGCTTGAGATTATTGAGAAGCTATGGACCCGGGCAAGCCAAGCCCGTGGAATGGTGCTGATCAACCAGGATTGGGGCGCTATCTGGAGTGGACAGTCCATCGATGGACATCGGAATATTTTAAAAGCTATCGTAGCGCAGGACGAGGAAGGTTTGTCGCGGATCATCTGTCAGAATATCCGCAAGGCCGAGAAAGAACAGCTGCAATGGTTTGAACAGATTTCGTAGTCATCGAGCCTTGGCCACTCCCTAGAGAAAGATATCAGGAGTGGCTATGAGTGACCTATCGAAAGAATCCAGAACAATCTCTATTCCCTTTGGAAATACGGAATTAAGCTTTCAATTGCCCGCGGCCAACATCGCATGGATTTTGGAAGAGGAAGAAGGGCAACCCGCGCTAGACATCCCCAAGGCCGTCCTTGAGGCTATAGAGCACCCCTTTGGGACCGCTCCTTTGCGGCAGCTGCTCAACAGGAAACCAGAGGGCTCGATCCTCATCTTGATTGATGACAACACCCGCGCCACACCCCAGCACGTCATCCTCCCGGTTCTATTGGATGCAATGAACAGCTATGGGGTTAAACCAGAACAGATCACCATCATGGTCTGCCTAGGGACGCATCGACCGTTGGACGAACAGGAACTGCGACTGCGTGTGGGTGATGAAGTGTATCGTCAATACCGGTGCATCAATCTTCCGCAAAATGATTCCGACTTCACCGACCTTGGTACAACCAAGGCTGGCACACCCATCCAAGTAAGCTCCTTCTACATGGCGCATGACTTCAAGATAGCAATCGGGAACATCATTCCACATATGTATGCCGGGTGGGCTGGCGGCGCGAAGATGATCCAGCCTGGGGTGACAAGCTCGCTCACCACCGCCCGTACCCATTTACTGGCGGCACGGTATATCAGCACCATTTTAGGCAATGTGGATAACCCCATCCGATTGGAGATGGAAGAGATCGCCCGCACCACGGGATTGGATTTCATCATCAACACCGTGATCAACAATCTTTCTGAAGTGGTGGGACTTGTTGGTGGTGATGTGGTGCAAGCACACCGTCGGGGTGTGGCGCTGGCTGAACCGATTTTCACCCGGACCATCGGCAAACGGGTGCCGATTGTGATAGCGGGAGCTAAACCAGCAGAGCGAGACCTCTGGCAAGGCTTCAAGCCATTGAACAATTGTGGTTTGGCGGTTGAGGATAATGGTGTGTTGATTCTCGTGATCAATGCTCCAGAAGGCATTTCTCCCGATCACCAGGAACTGGTGGACCTTGGCACCCGGACCACTGCGGACGTTTTGGCGATGTTGGAACGCAAGGAGATTCAGGATGAAGTCGCGGCAGCCACCTATATGGCGTATCGTGCTACGAAAGAAAGGATGTCCGTCATTCTGGTGACCACCGGCATAAGTGCGGTGGAAGCCGACAAAATCGGCGCCTATGCAGTAACAACGATAGATGAAGCCTTGGCTTTGGCTATGGAGCTTACCAATGGTAAAACTATCGGAATCATCCCCTATGGAGCCGATGTCATCATCAGAACCACTGTGGTTTAGGTTCCAGGAACTTAAAACACACAGCCTTTTAAATTCGAGGGTGCTTTCATCACTATTCCAATCTTACGGTAGCATCCGAGCCCGTGGCGTTGTATAGTGGAACCCATGAAAATGAATGTGACCTGCAAAGTACAAGGCGCACAGACCGCCAGGCGTCTCATGCTGCGATTCCTCATCACGCTCGTATTGTGCGCCATCGTGAGCTTTCCGCTTTTAGCCGAAGAGCCCTACGAGGGGTGGCAACAGATAAAGACACAACATTTCCAAATCATCTTCGAGCCAAAAACGTATCAATATGCACAGGAAATCGCATCCTTCGCCGATGAAGTATACGCCGACCTCACTACCTTGCTCGCACACGCACCGAAAGAGCTCATCCCAGTGGTGGTCACAGACCGGACTGCCCGGGCGAATGGCTATTACAGTCCAGCTCCCCATAGGATCATGTTGTTCGTCACCAGTCCCTCCACCCGCTTCATGGGGTCCCGCACTCCCTCCTGGCTACGGGCGCTGCTCACCCATGAGCTCACCCACTACATCCACCTCACCTCACCGGTGGGGCCTGCCCGCTTTTTAACTCCACTATTCGGACCCACAACTCCCGCCATGAATGTCCCGCTCATGCCAGGTTGGTGGGTGGAAGGCATCACCACCTATGCTGAGTCAACCTATTCCGAAGGTGGACGCGGCGACGCACCTTTTTTTGAACTCGCGTACAAGGCCCCTATGCTTGAGGATAACATGTGGAGCTTGTCGCAAGCAGGCTATCAATCAGCCTTTCCTCCGAGCGGCCGAATCTATGTCGCAGGATATATCTTCGTCCAGTACCTGATGGAACGCTTTGGAGAGGATATCTACGCCAAAATAAACAGCGCATATGCGAACCTGCCCTTCCTCGGATTGAACCGCGCCATCAGGATGGAGACTGGTTTTGATGCCCGCGATCTGTACGCCGACATGCTTTCCAAGCGTGAAGCCGCCTTTAAGGAGCATCTTTCCGCTGCACAAGGGCAGCTGTTCTCTCCAGAGGCCCTTGGTGATTTCCACCTGCCTTTTGCAACCGAACGTGGGTATATCGGGTGGGCGCGCACGTATGGGGATGGGGGTGCGATAGTTCTGTACCACACAAGCGGAGCGTCGCCGAAAATCCTCAAGCTGGCCTATCCAACCGATGCCCAATCGTTTGATGTCACACGTGACGGCCGAACCGCAGTGGTGGCAACCTCATATGAGGACCCCACCCATCCTGCCTCCATCCCAAGCGTTTCGGTGAGCTATTCGGATATCGTGCTGGTGGACCTGGACACCCGAACCGAGCGTTGGCTGACCCAGGGGGAGCGGTTGCTGCATCCAGCGATCAGTCCTGACGGAACAAAAATCGTCGCAACACAGGTGGTGGGGCCGCGCTACCGGCTGGTGGGCATCGATTCTACGACTGGCGCAATCGAAACCCTCTACGAAAACCCCGAGGGCTCGCTGTATGAACCACGCTTTGCTCCCGATGGCCAGCGGATTATCGCCGTGGAAGTGGTGTTGGGGCGTTCGGCCCTGATCTTGCTTACACCCGGCGACACCGTGCGTTACGTAGAGGGACCAGGGGCTGGCGGCATCTATCGGCCACGTTTTCTCGATGATGGAACAATCTTATTCGGGAGCGACCGCGAGGGGTCGCTTGCTGTCTATCAGCATGTGATTGAAAGTGGATCGACCACCAAGGTGATTGAGGACCCTATCGGAGCCTTCGGCGCCCAGATTATGGATGGAAAGGTGGTCTACGCTACCTATTCCAGTACTGGCTACGCCCTCCGGCAGTTACCGGCCAGTTCCTTGCTTTCAGACCCCACTCCCATGCAGCACCCCATCGCGACACTCGAGCGTACCATCAGCTTAGGAGCTTCACCAAATCATGCCGAACCAAATCATACCGAACCCTATGTGGACGTACCGCGTTTCGGCCTTTGGCTGCCGCTACCGGCCATCGATACCGATGTGTTGGCCCCAGGTGTATGGGCAATGCTGAGCAGCGTGCTCGGGCGTCATGAACTCTTGGCGAGCGCCGCCTGGGATATCGACCATTCTTTGCTCCTTGGAAGTCTGGACTATGTCTATCTCCCTGCCTGGGGGACGCTCTCGATTAGTGGACTTCTCAACCTAGTGGATGGTTCTCCCGAACTTCCACGGCAGCATATGCTATCGGCGATACTCTCAACCCCACTATGGACAAACCGCCGCCTTGCCAGCGCGCAAGGGATTGATCTCGCCACCCAGCTGCAATATCGTTTCCGAGGTGCTGGTGATGTACTGATATCCTCCACCCAACTCAGGTACTGGGTTTCGGGACAAGGTGCAACCCGCTCCTTCTTTGGCAACCAGTATGTTGGCATCTTAGGTGGTCTCCATCTGATTATGGATATTCCCACCAATGGAGACCTCGCGTTGCAACCGTTCGTCAGTCTGGCGGCGCAGGTTCCGGTCCTTGAGACAAACCACGTGCTGCGTCTTGAGGTGGAAGCTTTGGCCACCAGCACTGGCTTACTGCCAGCCACTGCCCTGCTGCCGCGCGGGAATCCCCTATGGTATCAGCAGCAAGGCGAGGCGAAAATACGAGGTACGCTCCTCTATCGCATCCCCCTAGGGATATTTGACCAAAGCATCCCATTCGGCGGTATACTCGGGGCAGGTGCCACTCTATTCACACAATCAGCGGCCTATGTAGCCTCGGGCGATTTTTTATGGGAGCACGATGGGTATGCGGGACTGGAGTTCTCGATGGATGTCGTACTAGGAGCGCTCTACAACTTCCGGCCGATGGCAGGTGTGGTATTCAGGCTATCCGATGGCGGTTATAAATTTTATATTGATTTCAATATCACCTGGCTACTGCTTAATCCTATCACGGTTGATGCCGCCTTCTAGAAGGCTCTGGACAAAGTGGGTGGCTTGGGAGAATATGATTGGAGATTCCGCTTGATGCGGGCAAGACTGGGAAGCGAGGGAGTTCAACATGGGTGTGTTTGGGAAGAAAATCGTCGAAATAGCGGAGAATATTGGAATCTTGAAAAAGGAAGTGCCGGTCGATAGCGATCCTTTGGTCGATATCCCCTTTGTGCAGATGCAAGGACGTCCTAGCCGGCTACCGCTGACCTTGTTCGGACTGAGCACCTGCGGTTTCTGCAAGAAAGGGATCCAATATCTGATCGATGCCGATATCGCCTTCCGCTATGTGTATGTGGATAAAGCCCCCGAGGCAGTGCGTAAAACAGCACGGGAATATGCGAAGAACACCTTTTCCGCCAACCTCACCTATCCATTCCTCTGTATCGGCACCGAACGGTATCTCAGCGGTTTTGTACGACCGGCCTGGGAGAAGGAGCTTCAGGATGTTTGAAGATACAAAACTCGTCGACACGCACGCCTTTGTGAAAAAAGTGGCTGCGAAACGCGATTGGGCACTCAACAAGGACGAGGAATTCCTTGGAAATATCGTGGAGGGACTGTTGATGAACCTCCAACGCCTTGGCTATTACCAATGCCCCTGCCGTCTTTCTTGGGACGACCGTAACAAGGACGCGGACATCATCTGCCCCTGTGTCTATGCAAAAGACGATATCGCTGAATTCGGCCATTGCTTCTGCTCCCTCTATCTTTCCAAGGAGTTCGACCGCAGCGGAGCCGAACCCACCAGCATCCCGGAACGGCGGCCGCAGGAGAAATTCCCCGACTAGGAGTCTATCCTCTATTTTATTTAAAATCTGAAGCGATTGGACTGGCGCTGCGGTTTGATAGATACGAGTGGGAGACCTCACCCGGACTTTTGCATAAACGGGGACTACACAATGGGAGAACTTGAGCAGCGGATACATAAAATTATCTCACTAGGTGAAGGAATCACCACAGAATTCAAAACCTGTGGCACTCAGTTGAATAAAAACATCTATGAGACCGTATGTGCATTTTTAAATCGTGATGGCGGTACCATCCTACTCGGGGTGAAAGATGATGGTGGGATCTCCGGAATCGAACCCTCGAGCGTTGAGAACATGCAGAAGGACTTTGTCAGCGCATTGATCAATCCGACAAAGCTATCACCTGCCGCGTATGTAGCTATCGAACGTGGCGAGATTGAGGGGAAAATCGTGTTGTCCATCCAGGTTCCGTCCAGTGGGCAAGTACATCGTTGCAATGGAAGGATTTTCGACAGAAACCAAGATGGGGATTTCGATATCACCGACCACACCCGGCTGGTCGCAGAGTTGTATCGTCGCAAGGAATCGACCTATACCGAAAACAAAATCTATCCAGAGGTGGGGCTCTCGGATCTACGCCTGGACCTTGTCGCCCGCTGCCGAAAGGTCTCCGGGTTGATAAAACCGGATCATCCCTGGCAGGACCTTGACGACCTAGAGCTACTTAAAAGCGCCCAACTGTATGCAGTCGATCAAGAGACAGGCAGGTGGGGAGTCACTCTGGCTGGAATCCTTCTACTAGGCAAAGATGAGACCATCCTCGCTGCTGTGCCACGTCATAGAACCGATCTCATCCTGAGGAAATTCGATCTTGACAGGTACGACGATCGCGACCTCGTACGTACCAATCTCATCGAAAGCTATGAACGGATCATGGCCTTTATCAAAAAACACCTGCCTGATCCATTTTTCCTGGACGGAATCTTACGGATTAGCCTTCGCGATACCATTTTCCGTGAAATAGCCTCCAACCTCCTTATCCATCGTGAATACCGCAATGCGTTTTCAGCCCGGCTCATTATTGAAAATGGCCAGGTCCAAGCCGAAAACGGCTGCATTCCACATGGTTATGGTGAGCTAGACCCAACGTGCGCCACACCCTTATCTAAAAATCCGGTTATCGCGGCATTCTTTAGAGAGATTGGACTAGCTGATGAATTAGGCTCCGGTATGCGCAAATTGATGAAGTACGCTAAGTACTATGGCGGCTCCAATCCAAAATTCTTCGAGGGCGATGTTTTCAAAATAGTTGTCACCGTGCCAGAGTTCCGAGATATCGTTTCCGAACGCCGGGCTTATGCCCCAGAGAATCTTCCCGAATACATACCAACCCAATTAAAGGGCAACCCCCGCGTCGAACGACTACTCTTACATATGCAAGGTGAATTATCGCAATCCCAGATAATGAAAAGCATGAGATTGCGGGACCGGAAGAATTTCGCAAAACTCTATCTCAATCCGGCCTTGCAAGCAGGAGCCATCGAACGGACTCAACCGGATTCCCCGACTAGCCCCACCCAACGATACCGGCGAAGATCTTGATATCTTGAACCAAACCTCTTTCAGCTTTTTGGTATGACCATCTGGAAAACGGTGGTGCCTTCACTACTATTCGACCGCCCCTCGATGCGCCAGCCGTGGATATCCATGATGGATTTGACCGAGGCCAACCCAAGGCCGAAACCCTCGCCCTTGCGGGACTGGTCGCCACGGTAGAACGGCTCAAAGACATGCTCCAGGATCTCGGGTGGAATAGGGGCCTTATATGAGTTGATGAAGGCGATATGGACACCCTCATTAGCCAAGGAGGCCATCATGCGCACTGGTTTGGTAGTGTCTCCATAACGGAAGCAATTCTGCAGGAGGTTCTCCATCGCCCGGGTGAGCAGGTCCTGGTTGAAGGACACTTCCAGGCTTGGGGGGAGCGCGATCTCGCCATCCAACTGCCCGCCGAGCAAAGAGGCCTCCTCCTGCTGCAGCTCCAGGAAAGTCTCTAGAAATGGAGCCAGCAGCTGCCGTTTAAGGTTGGCATGGAAGCTGTCATCGGTGATCTTGATGTACTGGATAAGCTGGGCGATGCGTCTATCGAGCAGCTTTCCCTTGGTGTGGATGATCTTCAGATAGCGGTCACGGGTAGATGCGTCCTCGGCAAGGCCATCAAGCAGGGCCTCCGAATAGCCGGTGATCGAGGCCAACGGAGTTTTCAGGTCATGCGACACCCCCATGAAGAAGCGCATGCGGCGGTCGTTCTCGGCCTTCACCTTCATGCGCATGCCATCGAAAGAATTGGCGAGCGCGACAAAAGTATCGTCCCCCTCCACCACCACCGGAGTCTCCATATCCCCATCGGCGATGCGACGGGTGCTCTCCTCCAGCTTGTGAATAGAGCGCTCGATGCTCCGAACCGTCCGCGAGGAAAGGAAAATGAGGAAGAAAAGCACCGATAGGATAGCCGCCAGCCCCGCAAGAGGCATATAAAGCGGAAAAGCTACCGACCGCACCAACACCGTAACCAATTGGCCATCGGGCAACACCACCTCGCGGGTGAACACCGACTGCTGATGGAAATCGTCGCTAGTCGAAGCTCCAAAGCCGGGGGCATCCCTGCGGAAAAGAAACTTATCGCCTTCATCGAACACCACTACCGAAACCTGCTCGGGCAAACCTTGAGCCGCAGCTACCACATCCTGGACGCTATTGGCCTGCTTGAGACTGAGGGCGAACACTCCCACCTCAGAAGTGGCCATTTTAAAGCTTAAAAAATCAGGTGCGAACAGGAACATCACCAAGCTGGTGACCAACACCGGCACCACGAAGGTGCCCACGATGATGATGGCGAAACGGGTTTTCAACTTCATCGCACCAACTCCCGGGCGAACAGGTATCCCTTGCCATGGATGGTCTTGATGAACACTGGATTGTGGTAGTCAACCTCAATCTTCTTACGAATGCGCTGGATATAGACCGAAACCGCGCTCAAGTCCCCATATTCCTGGCCCCACACCCGGTCGTACACCTCTTGGAGGCTGAAGGTCTTGCCAGCGTGCTCCACCAGCAGTCGGAGGATCTCGAACTCCCTCGCCGCCATGGGAATGAGTCCGCCACCCTTTTTCAGATTGTACCCCTCGTAGTCCAGCTCAAAATCCGCGAAGCGGTACAACCGGCGCTCTTCGTTGGCGAACACCTTGGTTCGTCTCAGCACCGCCCGCACCCGTGCCGACAATACCCGCGGAGTGAAGGGTTTGGTGACAAACTCATCAGCCCCCACCCCCAAGGCCATGATGATATCCTCATCCGCCTCGCGAGCTGAGACAATAATCACCGGAACCCGCGAATTACGTCTGAATTCCTGGAGGAATTCGAATCCGTCCATCCCAGGCAGGTTGATATCGAGCACGATGAGATCGAAGGTCTGCTCCCCCAGAAGCCTGAGTCCGATTTCGGCAGATTCGGCCCAAGCGGTATGGATACCCTCGTTCTCAAGGTACAAGCCGATAAGCTCGGCCAGTTCCTGTTCATCCTCGATGATCAACACTTCGGCTTTCATATTAAAAACGTGCTCCTCCCAAGGAGAATCCCAGGCTCGCGGAGAGTCTTCGGCTGCTATCAACGGGTGTGAATTCATCCCCGGTATCCCCGAAATTATGGTTCACCGCCAAGGTCACCCCGATGTTATCGGATGGCCGCCAGCTGAGCGTGGGACTGACCATCCCGGACATATCACCCAAGTTCCCATACCATAGCAAACCAGTGGATAACGTGTCGGTGAGAGTGACGCTGACATTGGCCGCACCGTAATGGCGCCCCGCCCCCATATTGACAAGTGGCATCAGCACCCCATCGCCACCATATCCTTCTCCATTATAGTAGTACTGCCCAGCGAAAGACACCCCCAGGTCGCTATCATCATCCATCCAACTGAATCTCGCACCTACAGTCCCTTGGACATACAAACGGTCGTCGGGGTTTTCCACCGGTACGAAACCACCCACTACCCAGAATTTCCGATCGGAGCCATAACTCACCACCGCTTCACCAAAAATCGCTACCTCACCTATACCTGAGGACATCGTCAGCATAGCCGAAGGTGGCTGGTCCTTGCGATAGTAAGCCCCAAAACCAAACTCAGAACCCCCGATCACCTTCTCGTACTTCACCGCATACGCTAAGTCCGTCATATCAAGATCGCTTTGGTCATCCGGGATCACCACATAGCCATACAGGTTATCCACACCCATCGGCATATTCATCTTCACCGATAGCGGTCCATCCAATTGGGCCTCTGCGTCCGTTGGATTGATCTCCGACAGATTGAGCAAGTCGGCGGGACTGAAAAAGTAGCCCACCCCCCAGTTTATAGTCTGCTTGCCTACCCGGAAAAACAGCTTGTCTTTGTAGGAGAAATCGCTGAACAACTCTTTGATCGAGAGAAACCCATTATCGGTATCATACGGATAGGCAAGGTCGAATTTCCCGTAGATGCGAAGGCGCGTATCAGGCCGGGCATCGAAAAACAACTGGGAATTGATAGACGAGGACACGCCCCAGCTATCCACGCCAGTGGACAGATTCCGCGACCACTCTGGCTTGAGGCTGAAGCCGAATGATCCACCGATCAGCACCCCGGCCTCGTTGGAAAGCAGAAGATCCTCAAGGGCAAGCGAAGTCTGGCTGACCTCTTCAATCAAGGGCGAGCTATCGGAAAACATATCGTCCTCAGCTGAGGACCCAAACAACGCATCTTCATCCACATCCGCCGCCACCGGGACCAAGACCAGGGCAAGTGCCAGAAACAACGCGCCGAAACGCCGCGACATCAAAGACTTCATATGCGCCTTCCTTACTTATTGACCAATTCCACGTAGGATTTGGTAAAGACGGAATCCGCGATGTCCTTGACGGAGATATCGCTGATTGTGATGGTGGTCTTTTTTCCCGCGACAAGCTCGTCCACAAAAATCATTTTGGTGGGAACCACATTGCTACCGGCCTTCGCGTATGTGGGATAATAGCTGGTGCGCATGAGGCGTCCACCGGAGCTGTAATCCTCGCTCTTCAAGACCAGGCTGCCGTTGATGGTCACCCAGAGCTTCTGCGTCTGGTAGGTGACCTCGTTGTTCAAGGCCTCCAGGGTCATCAGGTACACCGCATAGGAGCCAAGCTTGGTCTCCTCAATCGCAGCGACACGGTAATCCTCTGCCACCGAGGAGGCGTTGAAGTCGGAATTGTTCGCATCGGTCCCATTGAATTGGTCGTTGATGGACGTGTGTGAGAACTTGCGGCTCTCTGGGTCGTAGAACCACAGGTTGCCGTCCACCATCAGATAGCCCTGACCCTTCTTCACCGCCGGCTCCTGGATCAGCATCAGGAATTTATCATCATCGTCGCTGCGGAACTGCAGCACTTTCGTCTTCTCTATCCCATCGGTGGGATCCTCGGTGATCATGGTCATCAAGGCGGAAAAATCCGTCCCCTTGAAATTTGTCTGCTGATCCACCTTCTCCAGCACCGCCTGACCTTCCGCCAGTGTCACGCTGTACAGCAGCGACGGAACCAACGCCAGCATCAAAACCAGCACCCCGATCATATATATACTCTTTCTCATTCGTTCCACCTCACTCTTACACTCACTCTTACACTCACTCTTACATTCACTCTTACATTCTCTCATACATCTCATGAAAACCCAGCTTTCACCATGCCACCAGCACCATAAGTGCTTCGATGGCTAGGAGCGTAGCGCATCCGCGGGCAGCAGCCGCGCCGCCTTACGCGCAGGCGACCACACCGCCAGCAGCGTGATACCCGCGATCAGGAATGTGACCAACAGGATGTTCGACGGTACCACCGGCACCGATATACGCCCATTATGCAGAAGGATGGCGAAATGGGAGCCTGCGGGGAATGGGATGGCGCCACCGATCAGGCCAAGCACCATAGCCGCCAGGATTCCAAAGAACGCCCCCCGCAAGGCCAAAATCAGCCCTTCAAGTAGGAAAAGCGCCGCGACATCCTTACGCAGCATGCCCACCGACCGCATCGTTCCTATCTCCTTGGTCCGCTCGATCATGATCATCCTAAACGTGTTCACCAATCCCACCATCGTGATCAGCAGCATCACCAGGAACATCCCTAGGGCGATTCCATTGAGAATCGCCACAATCTGCGTCACCATATCCATAAAATCATTCAGATTCCCGATGGTGAAGCGGGTCCCCTCCCACGGTTCTTCCTTGATAGCCGAGCCGAACATCGCGTCCATGCTCATACCCATCATCGCCTCGGGGCTATCAGCCTCCGCTGGCTCGGGCTTCACCGGCGCGCCATACGCTTCGAGAGCGACCCGCAATCGCGCGGACACGGAATCCACCAGCCGTAGGTCGGTCAGCACCAGATTCAACGACTGGTACTCATCCTCATCCAGCCCCAGCAACCGATTCACATATCCGATATCGGCATACGCCGCTGAAAAACCCAAGCCAAGTGAGTCCTGGGTAATCGCCACCACTGTGAACTCTCCTACATTCGCCTGCCCTGTGACGGTATCGAAACTCACCAGGATCCTCTCGCCAAGCACCACTCCAAGATCGTCCACCACTTCCTGTGGCAGCACGATCGTCCCTGGTTCCCCTATCCTATCCAACGACCCTTCCGATACCGCCAAGGTGTCCTCAAGCGAGAGCTCCTGGTCCCAGTGCACACCATAGAGCATGCCGCGCGTGGTCTTGGAACGGAACACGAAGGTCCCGGAGATAGTCGAACGCTTTTGGAAAGCGGCGATATCTTCATCAAACTGAGGAATCACCGCATCCAGCGCCTGGGTATCGTCAATTCTGTTCGCCGTACGTCCGCTCGCTAGCAGCACTTCCCCGGAAAGGTAGATATGGCCACCAAGGGCCGACTCGAAGTTCCGCTCGGTGTTCTGGATCAACCCCTGGGTGAGACTATTCACCAAAATGATGATCATCACCCCGAAAGCTATCGCCAGCCCCAGCAGATTGCTCCTCCGCTTCTGACGCGACACATTTCTATAAGCCATCTTCAACAGATTCATCTGCTGCACCTTACCCTTTGTTCATCGCTTCAAGCGGCGAGATCTTCAACGCCACCGAAACGGGATAGAGACTTGCCACGATTCCCACCAACGAGACCATCAGCACCGAACTCACGATCGCACTGAGGGACACCACCGGCTTGAACACCCCGCCACCAAGGAGTATCTGGAGAAACTGGTTGGTAGCCTCGATCCCCACCGCCCTAAACACCAGCAGGATGACCACTCCTATCACCACACCGATGATCCCGAACACCAGGGTGATCATGAGCGTCTCCAGCGAGATCATCTTACGCACGAAGGATTTCTCAGCCCCGATGGCCCGCATCGTCCCGATCTCCCCGTACCGTTCCGACACCGAGATGACCAGCGTGTTCATGATCACGATGACCGCGACCACCGCCACAATCAAGATGAGCACATTGAACAGGATGCTGATGGTATCGGCCAACCGTGCGGACATCCCCGCTCCATCCAACCAATTGTATGCCTTGGCATCGATATCATTCGCCTTGAAATAAGCGTTTATCTGCCGCACCGTGCGATCGGTCTGCTTGTTGTCCTCCACCTTCACCAACAGGAAGTTCCAGGCGTTGCGGTCGGTCTCGTTCAGATACGTCCGCTCCGACTTGTCTCCCAGCAAACCCGCTATGGAATCCATCGAGAACAAATCGCTTCCTTCCTCCCCGTCCAAATCCACCAGCAGATCCTCAGCGAACAAGCTGTCCTCGGAAGCCAGCCCGAACAGATTTTCCTCATCAAGTGCCCCCAGCGAAGCGTTCTCTTCAGCGGTGAGGTAGATATCGGCAGCGGAATTGAGCACCAGACCGTTCATGATGCGCAGATTGGCCTCGTCGATAAAACTAATGAAGGAAAGGTCGAAGGCCGCATCGCCATAGTCATGGATCCCCCGCACCGTCACCTCGCGAATTTTCGTGCCTGACACGGAATTGATAGCGGTGAGCAGCACTTGGTCTCCCGGTTTGATTTGTTGGCCTGCGGTTTTAGATAGCAAGTCGGCCGACGCCTTTGAGAGCACGATGCCTTCCTGCTCCTCGGCCAGGAACGTCCCCTCCAGCAATTTCACCCCGTTGGGGAACAGCTCCATATACGATTCGCTGTCGACACCGAACAGGATGGAGAAGCCCTCCCCGAGCTCGCCCCATTTCAGCAGCGACACCCCGTTTATCTGCCCTGTCGTTCCCGTCACAGCGGGAAGGGTCTCCACATAGTCCCGGATCGCATTGAAATCCGGTATTGTCCGCGGGGAGGACTGGATGGCTTCGGGGGAGATGATCAGCGAAGGGTCTTTCACCCCCGCTTCCGCGATAAAGATATTTCCCGTGTAGTTCTCGACATAGTTCTTCTCAATGCCGGCATAGATGGTGTCCATGAAGCTATACCCAACCACCAGGATGGTGATCCCCAAGGTGATGAGCACCCCTATGATGAGGGTCTTGGTCATATGCTGCCGGAGGTTCCGGAACGCAATCTTTATAAGCACCGTGTCCATCGTCTACCCCCGGCCCTTGCGGTCGTTATAGATGATCTCACCGTCCTTAAGCCTGATGACATGGTCCGCGATGTCCACAATGGACTGGTCGTGCGTGGAGAAGATGAAGGTGGTCCCCACGTCCTTGTTCATTTTCTTCATCAGTTCGATGATCGCTTCTCCCGTGGTTGAATCCAGGTTCGCCGTGGGTTCGTCCGCCAGTACGATCAGCGGTTTCGTCACCAACGCCCGCGCGATAGCCACCCGTTGCCGTTGCCCCCCGGACAGCTCGTTTGGCCGGTGGTTCCGCCATTGGGTGAGCCCCACCTCCTCGATAAGGAAATCTATCCACTGCCGCCGCTCTTCCTTGGTCCCTTTCGTCTTCGCGTTCAGCAACAGAGGGAACTCGATGTTCTCATAGACATCCAAAACCGGTATCAGGTTGAAGCTCTGAAAGATGAAGCCCAAGGTCCGGTGCCGAAGCCGGGTGATCTCGTTATCCGTCATCCCGCTCGTCTTAGTCCCGTTGATGACAACCGACCCTTCCGTAGGTGTGTCGATGCACCCGATCATATTGAGGATGGTTGACTTACCCGAGCCCGACGGTCCTGCGATTGATATGAAATCCCCTTTTGTGATATCGAAGGACACTCCTTTCACAGCGTGCACCTCGGTTTTTCCCAACGGATAGATTTTATGGACATTGTCCAGCGATATGATGATCTGATTGCTTTCCGACACGGTCGCTTCTCCTTACGCGCTTTCAATTTCTCTCACCCTGAAAATTATACCTTCTGCAACGCTTTGGCCATTGCCAGATGATAAATACTGCTAACAATCTGTTATTCCCCAACGAAGTTATCGAAACGGAAAGTGAAAAGGAAAGGAATTTCCGAGTTTCCATCACTCCCTAGGCACTTGGGCGGCACGGCTACGCCGTCAGGCCGCTATGGGGTCCGCTCCCGCTCCCGTCCTTCGGACCAAGCCCTCCGCGTCCTTGCCGCATAGCTACGAGCTGCCAGCACCCACTCGGGACTCGGCCCTGCGGTCCTCTTGGCCGAGTGGGATGGCTGGCCCTCTTCGCAGATGGAATGTGGTGGATTCGTGCCGCGCAGATTCGTGCCAGGCACGAAATTGATGGCCACTTCGCCACATCTGAGCTAGAATCCAATCAACTAAGCGTGATTTTTCAGTGGGGCCAATCAATTTCGCGCCTGGCACCGGAAGGAGTCTTGGATGGAACTATTACAAAAGTTGAATTACAAGAATCAAAAGAGTGTGGTCATCGTCGATGCGCCCTTGGATTTGGCGCATGTGATTGAATCCTTCGGGGAGACGCTTCCGGTTAAAAGCTCCATCGATGCTGACGTTTTGGCTGACTTCGTGTTGATATTCGTCCAGACGCAGGAAGATGTGCAGCGACACATCGCCGACGTCCTGCCACGAGTCACTTCAGACGCGCTTGTGTGGTTCGCTTATCCAAAAAAAAGTTCCAAAAAGTACCGTTGCACCATCGATCGAGACCACGGCTGGGAAGCGTTGGGAGCTCTTGGATATGAACCAGTACGCCAAATAGCGATCGATGATGACTGGTCGGCCTTGCGTTTCCGCCCTGTCCACCTGATAGGCAGCTTCACGAGAAGCAAGGAAATGGTGCTCAGCGAGCAAGGGAAGATTCGTGCCAGGCACAAAACTGACAGCTTTCTAGATACATAGAAGGGTATTTTTCAGAAAAAACCCTTGAACCAAGGCTGGGTCAAGGGTTTTATGCATCAATTTCGTGCCAGGCACGAATCTGCTCAGGCCATCAGGAGCAAGCTTAAGGCCATCACCACCATTCCAGCCATCACTCCGCCGATAGCCACATGGTGCTCGCCGTACTCCTCGGCCGTTGGAAGGAGCTCATCAAGGGATATGTAGACCATGACTCCCGCCACTGATGCGAAGACGATACCAAAGGTCACATCGTTGAACCACTGCCTTAGGATGAAGAATCCGAGCAAGGCTCCGACGGGCTCGGACAAACCGGACAGGAACGACAGATAGAATGCTTTCTTACGGCTTTTAGTAGCATAGTAGATCGGTGCTGAGACAGCGATGCCTTCCGGAATATTATGGATGGCTATGGCGACTGCGATGCTCACACCCAACGTGGGATCCGAAAGCCCGGCCATGAAAGTTGCCAGCCCTTCAGGAAAGTTGTGGATGCCAATCGCAAGAGCAGAGAACAGACCCATCCGCATAAGCTTGAACTGCTTTTCCTCGTCCCGGCAATCGCCACACGGATTGCCCTGCATCTCATGGGGGTTTTCATAGGAAGGAATAAGCTTGTCAATGATAGCGATAATGGCGATACCCGCGAAGAACGAACCAGCTGTAGCCCAATATCCAAGCTTATCGCCCAAAGCACCGGTGAGGGATGCCCGCGCCTTATCAAAGATCTCAATCAGCGAGACATAGATCATCACCCCGGCTGAGAACCCCAACGAGCCGGCAAGAAATTTGGGATTGAACTTCTTTGAAAAGAAGGACATCAGGCTACCAACGCCAGTGGCGAGTCCCGCGAAGATAGTCAAACCGAAGGCAAACAACACATTACCGATTTCCATGATGACTCCTTACGTGCATTACGAAGGATTCTAGCACAAAATCAGAATTTCAGCATCAGATTCGTGCCAGGCACAAAACTGCTGTCAGTTTTGTGCCTGGCACGAAATTGCCGAACTTTGTTCGAGCACACAACTTTAACAATCAATGGGCTCATCACACAGATAATCCATTTTGTGTAGGATCATTCCTCGATTATTATTTTATTTTATCTATTTATAAAGATTTATTTATTTCCTATCCTCTGATTATCATTTTTATATTTTCTTCTTGACAATTGAAAGAAACGGACACAATAATAAGTTAGTTCGACAGTCAAACAAAGTATTGAAGGGATAATCGATGAGAACAGGCGACAATGGCTACATAAAGGAACTGAATTACAAACTCATCCTGGATACCATCCGCACCAAAGGCGCCATTTCGCGCGCCGACCTTGCCCGAGTCACCGGGCTCACGCGCTCAACCTGTTCGGTCACCTGCGAACGCATGATCAAGCAAGGGATCATCATCGAGACGGGAAAAGTGGACTCCACTGGTGGACGGCCTCCTATCCTGCTGCAGATAAACAACCGCGCCGGGGCGGTGCTGGGGCTGAAGATGATGGATGACCAAATCCTTGGAGCGGCGATAGACCTTGGAGGGAACATCATCCAGCAGAATTCCATGTTGATGGAACGGGACCTCCCGTCCGAGCCCTATCTACTACGCTTCGAGGAATTCATCAGCTCCATCCTCGACATGCAGCGCAAGGACTTCCCATTCATACCGATTCTTGGCATGGGCATTGGACTTGGCGGCCGCATCTCGTCGGATGGTGTGCTGCTGGACAGCTCGGTGTTGGGCTGGCGCATGGTTCCACTACGCGCAAGGCTCGAGAAACGCTTCAACCTCCCCGTGCATATCGAGAACGATGTGAACACCTTCGCGATCGGCGAGAAGTTCTTCGGAGCCGGCCGCGACTACGACACCTTCCTCTGCCTGTCCGTAGGAGAAGGCACCGGTTTGGGCATCATCATCAACGGCATGCTGTATGACGGCTCCCATCATGGCGCAGGTGAGATCGGCCACACACGCATCACCTTCGACCCTCAAGCCCCTCGCTGCACGTGTGGCAAGCAAGGCTGCCTGGAAGTATTCACCAGCGACCGGGCGATGGTTGAAGCCTACCACGCCGCAACCGGCACGACCGTGACCATCGACAGACTCATCAACCTAGCGACCGCGAGCGACGAAGTGGCGCTCAGGGTGTTCGCCCGTGCCGGCATGTACCTCGGCACAGCGCTGAGCACATTGGTGAATCTGTTCGACCCCCAGGCCATCATCATAGGCGGTGAGCGAACCAATGCCGCCGCGTTTTTCCTCCCGGAACTGCAGAAGCACCTTGAGGAGAACTGTGTGTACAATCTCGCCAAGGAAGTCACCCTCACAGTCTTGCAACCAAGCAACGACGACTGGATAAGAGGCGTGGCAGCACTGGCGATCCGCGAGTTTTTCTCAACGAACACCTTATGGAGGGAATGAACACATGTATATAGGTGGAGTTCGACAGAAACGGGTGGCCCTGGTAGTGTTCCTCGCTCCGGCGGTGGTAAGCCTGGTGGTGTTCTTCCTGTTTCCCATCCTGATGTCAGCGGTGCTCAGCCTGCTGGAGTACGACCCGCTCAGGCCGGCGGCCGATATCACCTTCGTTGGATTGGCCAACTACAAGGAATACTTCCAATACCAGGACCTGAAAAACCAGTACCTACACGTGCTGTACTATCTGGTGATGTACATCCCACTCATCCTGCTTACATCGATGATCCAGGCAGTGCTCCTCAACCGTGTGTTCGCGGCAAAAACACTCTACAAGGTGCTGTTCTACCTGCCGGTCATATCCTCATGGGTAGCGGTGGCGCTTATCTGGCGGTGGCTGCTGCACGGCGAGTCAGGGTTGATCAACATCGCACTGGGGGCGATAGGGATAAAGGGTCCAAGCTGGATGCACAACAAGGTCTGGGCGATGCCAGGCGTGGTGATGGCGGCAGTCTGGAAGGACACAGGCTACTACGCCCTCATCCTTCTGGCGGCACTCAAGAGCATCGACGCAACCTACTATGAAGCGGCACGTATCGATGGAGCCAACCGGTTGCAGCAGTTCTCCCGCATCACGGTCCCGTTGGTCTCACCCACAATCTTCCTACTGCTGGTGGTCAACGTCATCGCCGGCTTCCAAGTGTTCGAGTCCATCTACATCATGACCGAGGGAGGCCCGGCAGGCGCAACACGGGTGCCGGTGGAGCAGATCTACCGCAATGCGTTCACCTATTACAAGATGGGCTACGCCTCGGCCATCGCCTGGGTACTGGGTTTCGTCATCCTGATAGCGACCGTCATCCAGTTCCGCCTGGAGAAGAAGTGGGTGAATTATGAAAACTAAAACCGCGATCCGCAAAATCTCCTACTACGCCGTGATGACGTTTTTCGGTATCGCCGCCTTGCTGCCGTTCCTGTGGATGATCAGCACCTCACTGAAGGCACGCGAGGCCTTGTACACCATACCCATCCGCTGGATCCCCAAGGATCCTAGTCTGGAGGCCTACAAAGCCATCTTCACCCTAGGAACGGTGAATTTCATGCGGGCGTTGATGAACAGCTTCACGGTATCCATCCTGCTCACCTTCATCCCGCTGTTCACCTCAGCGATGGCTGCCTTCGCCTTCGCCAAAATTGAATTCAAGGCCAAAAAACTCCTTTTCACCGCGTTCCTGTTCACCATGATGCTGCCTGGCACCATCACGATGATTCCCAACTTCATCACCTTACGCAACATGGGGCTGCTGAACACCTACACCGCCCTGGTCTTGCCCGCGCTGAGCAATGCGTTCGCCATCTTCTTCATGCGCCAGAGTTTCATCGCCATCCACGACTCATATCTGGAGGCGGCCATCATCGACGGAGCCTCGCTGTACCGGGTGTTCTGGATGGTGATCCTGCCCTTGGCCAAACCGGTGCTGTTCACGATGGGACTGTTCAACTTCATGGGATCCTGGAACGGGTTTCTCTGGCCGCTCATCATCCTATCCGACCGCAAGAAGTGGACACTGCAGCTGGGTTTGTCCAATCTTGGCTCCAATTTCTACAACTACCAGCATTACCTCATGGCAGGCGCCGTCATCTCCATCATCCCCATCATCATCGTGTACCTCATCAGCCAGAAGTATGTGGAGCAGGGATTGGCCAGTGGCGGGCTAAAAGGTTGATTTTCAAACGGAGCGAGGGGAAAGGAAGCAGTAATCTGGTTCCTCTCCCGAGCGAGTGCAGGAAACGCAAAGTGAAATACCCCGCCTCTTGGGCGGTGAAGGAGGCGAAGCCTCCGTTTTCCAGGGCTTGCCCTGGGGGGTATTGAAAATTTTCATTCGTACTAATCATCCCTTTTGGGGAGATTGAGATATCCAAGGAGGAGAGACAATGAGAAAACTATTACTGACAAGCATGGTCGTGCTGATGCTTATCGTGTTGGCGATGCCGGCGTTCAGTGCGGGCCAAACCGACAAAGCAGCCGGTCCGGTCACCATCCGTTACGCGAACTTTTCAGCAGGAGAGCACAACGCCGAGACCCTGAGGAAAATGGTAGACCTGTTCATGGCAAAGAATCCCGACGTCAAAGTCGAGCTGGAATCCATGGGTTACGGCGACAACTACTGGACCAGCCTCATCACCCGGATCGCAGGTGGCGATGCCCCCGATGCGTTTGAATTGAACATGGAGCAGTTCCTGGCTTTCACCCTGCGTGGCGCCACCAGCCCACTCGACGATCTGTTCAAGTCCTCCGGCATCAGCAAGAGCACCTACGGCGAAGGCCTGCTGGACGCGGTAAGCTTCAATGGCAAGATCATGGCCATCCCGCAATCGTTCTCCACAGTTGTGCTTATCTATAACAAGGCGCTTTTTGACAAGGCCGGGATCAGCTATCCGAACGCCAACTGGACTTGGGACGACGCTCTGGTCGCCGCTCAAAAAATCACCGCGCTCGGTCCGGACATCTATGGTGCGTTCAATCCCATCCAGTTCTGGGAATTCTACAAGGTCTCGCAGCAGAATGGCGGCGGATTGATGACTCCTGACGGGAAGGCTTTCACTATCAACTCACCGCAGAACATCGCCACCTTGCAGTACATGCTTGACCGCATGTGGAAGTACAATGTGATGCCGAACCGCGAGCAGCAGGCTAACCGACCCGAAGGCGATATGTTCGTCGATGGCAAGCTTGGCATGTGGCTCAATGGCGTATGGGCGTTCACCGATCTGAAGAACCGCGTGAAATTCCCCTGGGGGATCGAAGTCGAGCCAGGCATGTCCTCAAAAGCCACCCACTTCTTCGGCAACGTGGCCGCAGTCAGCCGCACCACGAAGTACCCCGAGCAGACCTTCCGTTTCATCAATTTCATGGCTTCCGATCCCGATGTAGTGCAGTTGCGCCTCGATGCCCAATGGGAGCTTCCCACCGTCAGCGATCCTACCGTGATGGAACGCTATCTGGCCGACACTCCCCCAGACAACAAGATCGCCGTGCTCAATTCGCTCCAGTTCGCGGTTAAACCACCAGCCTTGCTGCAGTTCAGCGAACTCACCGATATCGTGAATACCAAGATCGAGCAGGCTCGTGATGGCGTGCTTACCGCAAAGCAGGCCTTGGACCAGGCTCAGGCCGAAGCCACCGCCCGTATCAAGCTGTAAGCAAGCTGCTTCCAGGCAGTCCCCCTTGCGGAGGGCTGCACTGGAGGTCAGCGTAGAGCACCGGACAGGTTCTGGTCGCACCCGCGCCTGTCCGGATTTCCACCCACAGTATAAGGAACATCGACGTGAACAACAAGGACATACGTATCATCCACCATCCTTTTGGAATTGAGCAACCATATTTCCAACAACTTTTCGAACGGTTTCCACGCATGCCCCACATTGATGAACCTGTGGTGGTAGGTGTGGTTATGCAACCAATGGCCGCGGCAGAGACCCTCCTGGTCCATTGGACGACACAAGACAATGCCACAAGCGGGTGCGCCACCGCCATCTGCCTTGGCAGCAGCGATAGCGTGGGCAACAGCGGTTGCGAGCGGTACTGGATCGCCAACCTCCCGGCGATGCACTCCCCCGGCACCATGCGCTACCATTTCACTGCTCAGACCGGCGATACTGTGGTCCACAGTGAGGAGTTCACCTATTCGGTGGGGCCTTTGACTGTCCCCTCTCTACTCCAAAGCCATGTAGACCTTGGCCAGAATGGGGTTGTGTGCACGCTTAAGGCAACCGGTGGTTTACCAACGCAACTGCAGATCGGCTGTACGCCGACAGGACCGGTGCTTATGTATTCGATGAAGAAGCAGCAATCAACCGTAGCGCAAGGCACCAGCTGGAAAATCGCCGATAGTCCGCAAAGTCTGGTCTTGACAGGGTCCACCTGCTCGGTGACCATCGATAAGCACACACTGTGTATGAGCGTGCGTAACGCACAGGGAGCTGTTCTGGTGCAAACCCAGGGAGCGCCTCGTTTCCAAGAACTCCATACGAAGGAAGGGCAGCCCTTTCTAACGCTGAAACAAAGCTTCGATGCCCCTGAACAAGAAATCTACACCGGTTTCGGCGAGCGCTACACCGCGCTTGACCAGCGGGGGAACATCCTCTGCAACCGGGTTTTCGAACAATACAAGAACCAACGGCTCAAGACCTATATCCCCATGCCCTACTTCATGACAAACCGTGGCTGGGGATTGTTCGCCGACACCACCCGGCAGATTGAATTCGACATGGCGGCACGCGATTCCAAGGTGTGGTCGTTTGAGGCCGAGCTGGCCGCCGAAGGCACATTCGTCTTGAATCTCCTGATAGGCGGACCAAAAGAAATCTACCGCCAGTTTGTCTCGCGGTTCCCTGCCTGCACTCTTCCAGCCGACTGGGTATTCGGGCCCTGGATGTCAAGCAACGAATGGAATTCTCAGAAACGGGTTGGTGAAGTCCTACAGACCACCAAGGACCTCGACATCCCCGCGACAGTGCTGGTGATAGAGGCCTGGAGCGACGAGACCACGTTTTTCATCTGGAATGACGCGCGCTATACTCCCACCGACCCCGCGCGCCCTCCACGGCTGGCCGATTTCACCTTTCCGAAGGACGGCCTCTGGCCCGACCCGTTGGCTATGACCGAGGCGATGGCCGATCAGGGTGTGCACCTGGTTCTCTGGCAAATACCTGTTGTCAAGAACATCGGCCAGGAGGATCATCCACAGCATCGCTTGAACGAAGCTCATGTGCAAAAGATGGATTATATCTTGAGAAATCCCGACGGGAGCATCTACAAAGTGCTTCCCGGTTGGTTCCATCACAGCATGATGATTGATTTCGAGAATCCCGAAGCCCGCGAGTGGTGGTTCTCACGACGGCGCTATCTGATGGAGGAGCTCGGAGTAAGCGGATTCAAGACCGATGGCGGCGAGCATCTGTGGGGATATGACATCCTCGGTACAGAAGGCAGCCGTGGTGATGAGCTTATCAACACGTTCCCGCAATCCTATATCCAAGGGTATACCGAGGAATTGAACAAGGTCCTAGGCCCTGGCAAGGGTATCCTTTTCAGCCGATCCGGCTATCTCGGTGCCCAAAGCACCCCGGCGCATTGGACCGGTGACCAGGATTCCACCTGGCAGACTTTCCGCAGCGTGGTATACGCCATGATGCATGCCTCGCTGTCCGGCATTCCCTTCATGGGTTGGGATATCGGTGGATTCACCGGGGACTTCCCCTCGGCCGAACTATACCTACGTTCAGCGGCGACCGCGGCCTTCAGTCCAATCATGCAATACCATAGTGAATTCAACCATCATCGGGAACCAAACGCCGACCGCACCCCTTGGAATGTGGCCGAACGCACCGGTGAAGCGCGTGTAGTCGCTATCTACCGCATGTTCGCAAAACTACGGATGGCACTGGTCCCGTATTTGATGGAGGAAGCCAGCCATGCTATCGCACAGTCCGAGCCGTTGGTCCGTCCCCTCTTCGTGGAATATCCTACGCAGGAGGAGGCCTGGCGCTGCGATACCCAGTACTTCCTGGGCCGGCATCTGATGGTGGCTCCTGTGATTGAGGAAGGCGCGTCCAGCCGGGATGTGTACCTACCGCCCGGGACATGGACCGATATGTTCACCGGCGAACTTCTTCAGGGTGACTGCCATGTGACGCGCACCTGCCCGTTGGATTATCTGCCACTTTTCCGTCGCGAGTCCGCGCTCCCTTCTGCCACGCTTCCCGCTCTCTCCGTCTTCCAGAATCTGAGAAACTCAATCAAGTAGGCAATCAACCATGTACTTTCACAAGATCTCCCATCCGTATAACTTCACCCCTTTCGCGCATCTGGACAACTCATATCGCTTTACCACCGCACATCTCGGCCAGGATACGTTCCGCGTCCAAGTCCGGCATCCTACCTGGCAGGATCTTTCGGGACAGATCATCAACAGCCCGGAGCTCTCCCAGGAACGTCCAAACCGATTCCAGTTGGTTGTGGATACCTCCTTGGGGACATTGGTGGTGATGGATACCCACGCTGGGGCAGAAGTGCTGCGCAGCCATCAGCAGGTGCCTTTCGGCGTCTGTGGCTCTAAATGGCTGTTCAGTTTTGAGTTGGAGAACGATACCCGGTTCTACGGCATGGGGGAGAAGAACCTAGGCTTTGAGAAGTCCGGCATCCGTACGAAATTTTGGAATACGGATGTCTGGGCCGATTTCGCCACCGACCAGATCAACAATAGCAGCACCGATCCGATGTATGTAAGTCTGCCGGTGCTGCTTATGAAACGTCAGGACACCTGGGTGGGCATGATGGTGCCAAGCCCGGCCGCGGTGTTCATGGACACTGGGGCACGGCAGGTGATTGAGGGGGTGAAGGACGATTCACAAAAAAAGGCGTTCTTCTACCTTGGGGCTCCTGAGGGTTGGGCAGATATGGTACTCACCGTGGGAAACAGCGCCAAGGAGGTGGTGACCCGTCTGACCACCCTCTGCGGACTTCCGGCTAAACCACCTTTGTGGGCGCTTGGATACCACCAGTCCCGCTGGGGTTATGGCTCACTCATCGATGCCCAGATGCTGGATGCTAAGATGATGCAGCATAAGATCCCCTGCGACGCCATCTGGTTCGATATCGACTATATGGATGGGTATCGGATATTCACGGTGAAGCCGGGCGTCTTCGAGCATAAGGATGAGGTTTTGGCACAGTTGCACGCGCATGGGCGGAAGCTGGTGCCGATTCTCGATCCTGGTATCAAGGTGGATGAGCACTACAGCGTCTGTCAAGAAGGCCTCGCCTGGGATTTATTCTGCCACAATTCCCAAGGAAACCCATACGTGGGTTTCGTGTGGCCGGGTGCCTCGCATTTTCCGGATTTCTCGCTACCCGAAGCCCGCGCCTGGTGGGCTGACCACACCGAGAAACTCGCGGATCAAGGTTTCGATGCTTTTTGGGTTGATATGAACGATCCCAGCACCGGGTCCTCCGAGGTACAGGAGATGTATTTTGGTCGTGGAACCATACACCATGACACCTTGCATAACCAGTATGCCCTGGGCATGGCTGAGGCAACCTGGCAAGGTTTACAGCAAGCCTTCCCCGAGAGACGACCCTTCGTGCTCTCCCGTAGCGGAAGCTTGGGTAGCAGCCGTTATGGTGCAATCTGGACGGGCGACAATATCTCCAACTACCACCACTTACGTAAAAATGTCGAGATGGTGCTGAGCCTTTCGCTTTCTGGGATGGCCTTCAGCGGCAATGATGTCGGCGGCTTTGGCGGCGATACCTATGACGAGCTCATCGTGGACTGGTACCGGGCCTGCCTGCTGTTTCCCTTCTTCCGCAACCATAGCGCGGATGGCACCCGCTGCCAGGAACCGTGGCGTTTCAGCGAGACAAGTCTGGAGGCCTTGCGAACCACCATCCAGATCCGCTATGCATTCCTCCCCTATCTGTACAACCTCTTCATCAACCTGAACCGCACGGGGGAACCTATTGTCAGGCCGATGGTGTACGCCTCGAACGAGAGTCGTTTTGAGCGGTTGGACACGCAGTTCATGATTGGCGAGGCTCTCCTTCAGGCCCCTAAACTGGTGGAAGGCCTGCGGCAACGGGATGTCGTGCTGCCCTCGGGGCAATGGCTGTGTCTTGCCGATGGAAAGGTCCATGAGGGGAACCAGACTATTCAGGTCGACTTGGACAAGGTTGCTGTTCCACTCTTTCTTAAGGAAGGGCAGCTGGTACCGTTGGCACAGTGGGAAGGTGACCTTATCTCAACCAAGGACATCCAACTCCGGTCCCCAACCATGCTCCTGTTCCCAGGCAATGCTTCTCAGGGGTCGTTGGAATATGCATATGATGCAGGCGAAGGCTACGAGCCAGAGTCCACCATCCACCTACACTACACTATCGACAAGGGTCTCTTAGGTGTCTGGCTCTCGAGCGAAACTCGGTGCAGCTGTCGGCTGGCAGTTTTCGGTGAGTTCTCACAAATCCACGTGAATGGCGTGCTCTTAAAACTTTCAGAGGCAAAGCTTCCTATCCCAGGGATGCAGGCAAAGGTGATGATGAGTGAAACCATCCAGCTCTCTTAAAGCACATCTTTTGCAGGATAGAATGCAGGCGATGGCCGACGCTCTGCAACCCTATGCGGGGGCGTTGGCGCTGCTGGCAACCGGTTCAGCCGGACTGAATCCACAGGATGTCGACCAATACTCGGATCTCGACCTGCTGGTTGTGACCACAGGGACGGCCGGGGCGCAACTGCTGGAGAATCTGGATTGGTTATCGGCAGTTGAGCCAATCATCTATAACTTCCGCTATAACGATGACTGTTATAAACTTCTGTTCGCTGATGGGGTGTTTTGCGAACTCTCCATCCTCGATGCATGCCTGCTCCCAACACTCCAATACAGCGGCGCCCGAACCATCTGGTGCCGGCCGACCTTTGATTCAAGCGGATGCGCACCACATGGCCCGCTTCCCCAGAGTCAGCAATGGGTGCTGGACGAATTACTGACAGTGATCTATACCGGTCTCTGCAAATACAAACGAGGAGAACTGTTTTCCGCAATCGGTTATATCGAAGGACAAGCCAGGGAGCTTATCGCCCGCATAGTGACGCTCACCCAGCCCAGAGCCCCTGGGGTATTCGAGGATGTGTTTGCCAAGGAACGCCGTTTCGAACGTGCTTACCCCACCCTCACCACCTTGCTGCCCACCTTCTGCCAAGGCTATGACCGCATTCCGCAATCTGCGCAGGCGATCCTGGATTTTGTGGAATCGCACTATTCACCCGCCCCTGGCATGACCACGGCGATTCGCAGGTTGCTCTCCAATCACTGAACAGGTGAGGATTTAGTTCCAGGAACCATTTCCTCAGCCAAAAATGAAAACCGCATCCTAGGCACCTAGAATGCAGTGTTTCCATATAATTCTGTGTATTTTGTGTTTTCAGTTGCTGGAACCAAATCCACAGAGGAGGGATTTCTCAGCGGTTTCCAAATCGGGGTCGTGTCCCGAGCGGATATCGTCGACAGTCCAGGCCACTTCTATATCGGCAGCGATGCCTTGGCCTTCGAGGAGCGTGCCATCCAAGCGGTGGAAGGCTCCGGTGGAGAACCGTACGAAGGCACCACCAGTGAGCATGAAGCGCATGGGGTTGCCGCTGCTTCCCCCGGTCCGTTGGCCAACCGTGTGCGCACGCCCCGAATCCACTAAAGCGACTATGAAATTCTCTGTGGTGCTTACGCAACGGACATCGGTGAGTATCACCACTTTCCCCTGATACGTCACCCCTCGTGGTTTCACCCGATAATCATACCAAGCGCTCCAAAATCGCAGCACGAGACGTTTGGTATAGTACTCCCTGCCATACGTGAAGGCCGAAGACAGGAACCGGCCAGCGATCCGGTCGGATATTAGCGTGCTGCCACCGCCATTGCCACGTACATCCACTATGATTGCCGGTGCGTCCATCATGGTATGTAGAACAGCATCGAATTCCGCCACCAAGTCGTGCCCGTTGCCACCTTCGAAATCTGGAATCGCAATAACTCCAATGCCCGAAGGAAGCAGGCGTCCGGTTATCCGTGGGCCTAGGTTGGGAATCGGGACTGGGGTTCCTGTCAATGGGGAGGCGGGTCGATTAAAATAGAGCTTGCGCTCACCATCGATTCCACAAACCACCACCGACAAGCTGTCCCCGGTGGTGCCCAACACCACGCGCGCCGCTTTGGACAGGCGTTGCCCTTCTGAGGAACCTGCCACCAGCATGGGGGGAAGGGCCTTCAAAGCGGCTGCGATGGGAAGGTCGCCTACTGCAAGCACCACATCACCCCGCTGGAGACCGGCGGCAACTGCAACCACATCTATCTGATCCACCACCAGAGTTCCATCAAGGTCGATGCAGGTGGCGAAGGTATAGCGCCCACTCATAACCGAGGGTGAGAGCAAACCTGTGTGGCCATCCTGCACCTCTGCCAGCATGCTGGCGACTACCCGATAATAGTCCCCGTCCTTGGTCGCCGTGGCGACGTCCTTCGAATATCGGCTTGAAAGCTCGGCCCAATCAATCCCCTTGGCCTCGAAATACGTGTATGCAGTCTCCATCGCCAGGCAAAGCCGTTGAAAATTCGCCTGGATTGAATGCTGGCTCGGAGCAAAACGTCCCACCTGATACAGAGGGACGAGGATAACGGCAACCACGAGTATCACCAGCACAGCAATACATCCTACCACCAATCCAACATGTTTCTTCTTCAAGCTGCCCACCGTCCGTTTTCCATACACCAATCTCCTATCAGCCACTATAGGCGATTGGTTTGCCAACGAAAACTGGGTTTGGTGCAAGATACGACAAAAATCGTAGTGCAGGCCTCGTTCGATGCCCAGGAACGCTGTGACTTTTCTAAAATTTGCCGTTTCCCGTGTTATACTTACAGGCAAAGGTGGTGGACAAAACCTATGAACACACAGACAAAGCTAGTTTCAATCGCGGCATTCGCAATACTTTCAATTCTCGTGTTGATTGTAGCGGGATGCGCATCATCGTTATCGCTCGAGGACAGCGGGATGCTGGTGGCTTCGGTGGATCTTGAACGCTACGCAGGTCTCTGGTATCAGGTGGGGAGGTATCCCAATAGTTTCCAACGTGGAACGTGCGCGGTCTCCACGGCGGAGTACACCTTGGATGAGGAGGGCCGGGTTCTTGTCCTCAACCGGTGCTGGGAAGATTTCTACGGGGGCAAGTACACCCAGCAGGTTCGAGCTGTGGGTCGGCCGGCGGATGATAGTGGGAGCCGCTTGCTGGTGACGTTCTTCAAATTGTTCACAGCCAACTATCTGGTGGTGGAGCTAGATCAAGAAAACTACCAATGGGCAGCGGTAACCACCCCAAACCGAGGCAACCTGTGGATCCTCAGCCGCACACCGGCCTTGGATGAAGCAATCTACCAGCGTATCATTCAATCACTAGCCACCAAAGGGTTCAATCCGGACAAGATCATGCGGACGTCGCTACAAGCTCTTGCTCCGCCATCACCTTGAAAAACAGCTGGATTAAAGCTCATGCAATCTATCCCAACCCACTATCATTGGCGATGGGAAATATCCTACTATGCAGCAAGCCTGCATGCATGCGTGCCTGCAAATCAGTCGCCGCGGCACAGGATGGAAACCGATGGGATGGAAAGGGAAAAGGATAGGGAAAAGGAAAGGGAAAATCCTGGCGCTGATCGCGGTATTGCTGCTGATCGTTCTGGGCATAGGGATATTCGCAGTCGTCGCATCGCATCGAATGAGCCTCATACCTTTGATGACTTTTGAGGAAATACTGGCATACACTACAAAAGACAATGAAAATGCGATCATCACCGTGGGAATAATCCAAGACGGCAAGGTTGGCTTTACCGTGTATGGCGAGAACGCGACCATCCTGCCGCCCCATGAATTTGTCTACGAGATAGGTTCTGTGAGCAAAACATTCACGACGTCCTTGCTGTGCAAAGCAATAGAAGAAGGCAAAGCGCAGTTGTCCGATTCACTCGACCGATACATCGAGCTCGAGCAAAACGACCGGTATCCTACGCTATTGCAACTCGCCACCCATACTTCAGGGTATAAAAACTATTATTTCGATTGGCAGATGGCCTCCAATTTTCTTCGGGGTCAGGGAAACGACTATTTTGGCATACACACGGACAAGCTCACGCACACCCTGAACCAAGTTAAAAATTCAGCTGGTGATCATCCCTTCACCTATTCCAACTTTGGCATCTCGGTACTAGGAAGCGTATTGGCTGGGATCTATGAGAAAGACTACTTCTCGCTTATGAATGAATTTATCAAAATGGATTTAAAACTTGAGAACACGCGTATTTCGGATGGGACTGGCGATTTAGCTGGATATTGGAACTGGAAGCCCGACGATGGCTACATTCCTGCAGGGGCGATTGTCTCGACCATCAGCGACATGCTGCAATATCTGCAGCTGCAGCTACAGGAAGAGCCCCGCTATCTTTCAATCGGACACGAGACCCGTAAGCAGGTTGAGACATCTTCAAGCGCACATGGGAAAATGGGAATAAGGGTTGATGCAAGCGCTCTGGGGTGGATGATCGATGAGCAGCGGAACATCCTTTGGCACAACGGAGCGACCAGCAACTTCAATAGTTATGTCGCTTTTGATAAAGAAAAGCAGATTGGCGTGGTTGTGCTTTCCAATCTGCCACCGAATCACAGAATTCCAGCTACCATCCTAGGGATACAGGCGATAACCACTTTGCAAACACAAACTCACGTGCAAGTAAGGGATTAAAAGGCATCATTGCTGACGATAGCTGTCAGCGATCGCGAAAAACACCTCCAGCAACTTTTGATAATCGGCTTCGATCTTCGCTATGCCAGCGAGGACCGAGGCAAGTTCATTGCTGATATCGCGTTTGAACTGCGCGGTAGTTTCGGGAACCTTTTGGTAATCAGCCTGAATCGCATCCATTTTGGCAAGAACTTCAGCGACACCAGTCTCAATTTTCCGCACGACGAGCGCTTCAAGCTCAGCTTTCAATTCCGATTTCAACTCAATCCGCATCGATTGCTTAAGAAGATCCACTTGTGATTGGACCTGTGCCTGCACACGCACATCCATCTGCTTGGCGACATCCTCGGCGGATACACATCCTGTGAAAGCCACCAGGAAGACCGCCATTACGAGGACTATCCCTATGAGAGCACGTAGCTTCATGACATCACTCCTTATATCATCAGCGCTTATAAGTGATGATAATTCTTAAAATCAAGGTTATCAACAAATTTATGCATAATTCGTCAAGCGTCATGCCAAATCCATGATACACATAATTCATCCAGAATCTGTCCTTGGATGCTCCTTGGTGCGGGACACCTCTTGCGCGGCCCTTCCCGATGCTTTATCCTATCCACCATCTGGAGGATACACCGATGGAACCTACATCCCACCTGGATACAATGACCTGCGAAGGTAAACAGTACCGGTTTGCGAATATCATCGCCCTTGGCGAAGACAGCATCCTCAAGCTGCCGTATTCTCTGCGGGTCCTGCTGGAAAGCCTGTTGCGAAGGAAGGATGGGCGTATCATCACCGAAGCCAGCATCCAGAACCTGTTAGACCGTGCGCACATGGAAATCCCCTTTTACCCAGCACGAGTCCTTATGCAGGATTTTACAGGAGTACCGGCTATCGTGGACCTCGCGGCCCTCAGGGATGCGGTAGCAGAGGCGGGCCTAGACCCTCAGGTCATCCGCACGCAAGTGCCGGTGGACCTTGTGGTGGACCATTCCGTGCAGATTGACTTTGCCGGACGACCAGACGCTCTGGAACTGAATGTGGCAAAGGAATATGAACGCAATGCTGAAAGATACGGATTGATCAAATGGGCCCAGAATACCTTCCCGGAATTCCGTGTGGTACCCCCGAATTCCGGTATCTGCCACCAGGTGAACCTGGAGCACCTTGCCCAAGTGGTGCGCGAGAAGGACGGACTGCTGTATCCCGACAGTGTGGTGGGCACCGATAGCCACACCCCCATGATCAATGGCCTCGGCGTGCTGGGCTGGGGAGTTGGGGGAATCGAAGCCGAAGCGGTGATGCTTGGCCAACCCTATTTCATGCCCGTGCCACGGGTGGTTGGGGTTAGGCTCATCGGTTCGCTCGCCCATGGGTGCACAGCTACCGATCTTGTGCTTACCTTAACCCAGTTGCTGCGAAAGACAGGGGTGGTAGGGGCGTTCGTGGAATATTTCGGTGAGGGTTTACCTTCTCTCAGCCTCCCGGACAGGGCCACCATCGCCAATATGAGCCCCGAGTATGGCGCGACCATGGGATTTTTTCCGATTGATGAACGTACCGTGGAGTACCTCAGACTCACTGGTAGAGAAGTGGAGGCCGAGCGGACACTTGCGTATGCGAAGGCCAATGCGCTTTTTCATAATCCATCTATCCAAGCCGATTACGACCAGGTGATTGAGTTCGATCTTGCCTCTGTGGTACCCAGTATCGCCGGTCCTTCACGCCCACAGGACCTTATTCCGCTTTCCCGAGCCAAGGAAGCGGTATATCGCGCGTTTACCTCCAGCACCTCCACCAACTCCAGCACTTCTGCAAAGCAGGGAGTGACAGTGGACATCGATGGACATCCGGCAACCCTCCATGACAGTACCTTGGCTATCGCAGCCATAACCAGCTGCACCAACACCTCCAACCCAGCTGTCATGCTGGCGGCCGCGCTCCTTGCCCGCAATGCGGTGGACAAGGGCCAGAAGGTGCCTTCCTGGGTAAAGACCTCGCTTGCACCAGGTTCGCAGGTGGTGATGGAATATTTGGAGAAATCCCAGCTGATGCACTACTTTGAACGCCTAGGCTTTCATCTCGCAGCATATGGCTGCACCACTTGCATCGGCAATTCGGGACCGCTGCACCCCGCGATCGAGCTGGCTCAGGAACAATCAGGGCTCGTCCTGGCAGCCGCGCTTTCAGGAAACCGTAATTTCGAGGGACGCATCCATCCACGGGTGAAAGCCGCCTTTCTGATGAGTCCGCCCTTGGTGGTGGCCTATGCCTTGGCCGGCAGGATGGATATCGACCTCACCACCGCAAGTCTTGGAGACGATACCGCAGGCAATCCGGTATATCTCTCCCAAATCTGGCCTTCGAACGAGGAAGTCGAGCGACTGATCACCCAGTACGTCACCCCAACGGCCTTCAACCACCGCTATCAGGATATATTCCTTGGCGACAAACGCTGGCGGGACCTCGAATGTCCCACCGGACAGACCTTTGCGTGGCAACCGCATTCAACCTATATCGCCAAACCGCCGTTTTTTATCAATTTTCCGCTCGAGACTCCCCCAGTGGCATCCCTCAATCATGCCCGCGCACTGCTGGTGATGGGAGACTCGGTCACCACCGATCATATCAGTCCGGCAGGATCCATCAACGCGCAGTATCCGGCTGGCCGCTATCTCACTTCGCTCGGTGTCGCGCCGGCTGATTTCAACTCCTATGGTTCACGCCGGGGCAATCATGAGGTGATGATGCGCGGAACCTTCGCCAACACCCGCATCCGGCAGCAAATATGCGCACCGAAAGAGGGAGGCTTCACGCTGAAACTCCCCGAAGGCGAGCTCATGTATGTATACGATGCAGCCATGCAGTACGAAAAAGAACATACAGCGCTGGTGATACTGGCTGGAAAAGAATACGGAACGGGATCATCTCGTGACTGGGCGGCGAAGGGAACCTCGCTGCTGGGAGTGCGGGTGGTGATCGCCCAGTCGTTCGAACGTATCCATCGGAGCAATCTGGTGGGGATGGGGGTGCTGCCTTTGGTGTTCTGCGAAGGGCAATCCGCGCAGAGCCTTGGGCTCACAGGTAGGGAACAGTTCAACTTGGTGATTCCTGAGGACCTCAAACCACTGCAAGAACTTCAGGTGCAGGCAATCCCACCGCAAGGAACCGACATTCACTTCACGGTGGTATGCAGATTGGATTCGGACATCGAGGTGGATTATCTCAAGCATGGAGGGATCCTTGCCTTCGCGCTCAGAAACCTCCTGGCTGCAAATCCACACTGATCACACGGGCTTTTCGGAAGAAGGAACCAAGAGCACAGAGCAATGGGCACGTCGGGCGATATACTGGCTCACGCTGCCCACGAACAATTCCCGGAGGAACCCACGGCCCTGACTTCCGAGGATGACCATGGTCGCGCTGTTTTTTTCCAGCATCCGCATGATCTCCACATAAGGTTCGCCGTAGACAACCTCTCGCGCCACCTTCTTCACGCCCTTCTCCTCCAAGGCCACTTGGAGCTTCATCAGCCGGTTCTTGTCGATGGCGTTGAATTCCTCCAACCTCTCAAGCAGATGGGGATCGAACCTATTCTGGTCTTGGACATGCAGCAAGGTGATTTCACCTACGCCGCCTTGGCCAGCGATATCCAAAAGCGTCCCGAAGGCTTGCTCGGAGGCGGGCGAGAAGTCGGTCGCATAGAGGATGTTGCTGACAAGCCCGGGCTCCCCTGCCCCGGTAAAAACCAGCCCCTTCTCTGGCGACACCTCCAAACGCATAATGAGCACCGGTTTTCGTGAGTTGAGGATGACCTCGCTGGCTACCCCACCAAGGAACGCACCACCAATCAAGGAATGACCACGGGAACCAACTATCACCAAGGGAATATCCTCTTCCTGGGCGATCCGGTTGATCTCCCGTTTCGCATTTCCCGGGGATATCTTGGTCTCCACCTCGAACCCCTGATTCTCCAGAGCTTTCTTCTCTTTCTCCATGATATCCGACTGATAGGTAACCTCATAGGGATACATCTGGGAGGTTACTTCCTGAAAGCTAGGGCATTGCAAGAGCAGCAGCTTCTTCACCCCGAAAGCCTTCACGGTACCGAGATTCGCGATCATGACGTCAGAGGCTTCAGAAAGGTCTGTTGCGACAATCGCACGATCAATCATATTTTTCCTCCTTTACGAAACATGAAGAACGCGTGCACATGCTTTGGAAATGGCACCAGTTGAGTTCAAGAGGGAGCATTCTGAATTCACAGATAAGCGTAGGAAGGGTACTCCCTGTGGAGTTCCCAGAGTCTGTCCCAACCGGGGGAGCTATCGGGCCACGTAATTCTGAAGGATCAGCCATCTTGCCCTCCGCCCTTCCACATCACCTTGATATGAAAGGATTTCGTTCAATCTACCGATACTATTTCCTATCTACATTATAACCCGGGAGCAACCAGATGTCAAAAGATACAATGGAGAGTATTTTAAGCACCTTGTTTAAAGGTTTTTTATAGTATGGATGAAAGAATGCCCGATAGCGGAAGCAACTACTCGATGAACTGAGCGATCGCTTCTGCAACAATCGCCCATTGCTCGGAGGCGGTGATAGTGGCCTGGCCATCGTTTTTCTGCGGCCCGTAATCCCCAAAACCAGCGTGGTTGCCGCCTTGTATGAGATAGAACCACGTGTCGGCGGGAAGTAGCGGCCTTGAAGCCTCGATCTTATCCAAAGTCGCCAGGCCATCGAACTGCGCGTAGAGCGACAACACTGGGACCCCGCTATCGACCAATGGACTGCTCTTGGCTGGATAGGCAGCCATGAAGACCAGACCAGCGAAGGAACTAGGATTTTTCGCCACCAGGGTCGCAGCCATCGCCCCACCGAGGGAGTGTCCGGACGCATACCAATGCGTGATTTCGGGGAATCGCTCCAGCACCGCCATACCCCGCTGAGGGGCCAGCACCGCGAGATCCAGAGGCATGGGCACAATCACCACCATCATGCCGGTGGCACCCGCTATCATCCGGGCAGTAGGTATATAGGCTTCGGGCTCCACGAGAGCACCAGGATAGAACACCATGGCGGTATCGGGACGCATAGCCACCGTAGGAAGCACTGTGATGAAAGAATCCACCTTGGCTACCTGAGTCTGCGCCTCCTGGACATTGAAGGAATCGGTCAACGGCTTGTACGAACTGCAGGAAATCACCGGCACTAGGATTATTGAGAATACCAAAACCACCACAACTGAAGAGAATAGCCTTCCAACGACACGCATTGCGACCTCCGCGATCCACGCAGGCATAACATACGTCCGTGACGGCTCAAAGGCAAGGGAATTCTCGCTGCGTTTGGCAATTAGCGTTTGGTGACTGAGACACCTTCGGGCAATGGATCGGGCAGGTCGATGGACACATTCCCCCGAGCCTTGTAGCCAATCAATTTTACCACATAGACTCCGGGAACGAGATGCAGCGTATCGTCTATCGCACCGGAATTCTCGAGCAAGGTAATGACCTCGCCGGTTGGTGCGGTGACCAAGCTGATCTTCAGCAGGCCACCGGAAAGCTCGTTTGTGATGATGCTGAAACGAAGATCAACTTCTTGTGTGACGACAATCTCCCAGACCGATTCCTTGCCAGAGAACCCAAAAAAGGAAATGGCGAGGGATTGTTCCGTAGCCGACCCTGTGCGTGAATAGAAAGTATAGGAATCTCCCGTAAGCGCAATCCAAGCGCTGTCGCTGTAATCCTCAGGATCGTGCTGGGTAAAGCCATTATCGAATAAAGAGCAAGAGATGCTGGCGATCAATCCAATTGCGAGAAGTGCTAAGCCAAGTATACGCTTCATGATCTCTGTCCCCTGGAACCGAACATATCAGAACCGTCCCGGTTTAGCAAGGTTTCACCATGGCATTTGAGAAACTGGGATGAGAAAGTTACGCTTTGTTAACTTAATTTTTTATATTGAGAAGCGATGGAATACAAAGGGAGGCGGTCGACAATGTTCTTGACTTGGCGTTGATTCCGTGATTGGGGAGCGCTTTCAAAAGAGAAGTCCTTGCGTGCAACCCCATTTCGCTATACCATGGGCCATAAAGGGAGTATCCATGGCTTTTAGACATCGGTTTCTGGTTTTTTTGCGTTATCTCGTGCTGATAGTGGTTGTCGCAGGTATCGCATATGGAACGCTGTATATCATCGGACATCGTGGAAAAATCTCCTATCAAGACCCTCCCCCTCCTGTGGTCATAGCCCGGCCTACCATTGGTACTATCAACCGACAGGTCGTTCTTCCTGCATATATCGAGGCCAACGCCATCATCCCCGTGGTCCCGCTGGTATCCGGAACCATTATGGAATTCCCGGCCAAGACAGGTGCGTTCGTGAAAGAAGGCGAACTGCTCGCGGTTATCGATGACCGACCGTATCAACAGCAGCTGTTGCAAGCCCAAGCCGCGGCCTTGGTGGCGCAGACAACTTTCGATAGAATCGAAAAGCTCCATGCAGCCAAAGCCACTACCGACCAGGCCTACGAGCAAGCAAGAGCACAGCGCGATGCCAATCAAGCCCAGCTGGAACTGGCCAAACTGCAATTGGGGTATGCGCGGGTGACAGCCCCGGTATCGGGAACCATACTCTCCACCACAGCCTCCGCTGGCGATATAGCGGGAAACCAAGTACCCATCGCCGTCATCGCCGACCTCAAGCACCTAGTGGTGCGCCTCGCAGTGCCAGAGCGGTATTACGATACCCTGCTTGCCAATGTGGCGGACCTGAAGGCTCTCGTCTCCAGATTGTCCCCCGACGGCAACACAAACCTCCAGACCACCGAGGCCGTGATAGAATCAATCGCACCCTATGTGCGGCCTCAATCAAAGACCTTCGAAGTGGTTTGCCAGTTGGTAGGCGACACCACCATGCTCCGTCCAGGCATGCAGGTGAGCGTGGCGTTGGTGTACGAGACTCTCGCGGAGATACCGATTCTACGCCAGACCGACCGGACGAGGGATAAAGCGGTCTACATGTACGACGCCGCAACCTCAACCGCCCGATGGACCGAGATGATGCCGCTTGTCGAGGATGAAGCCAATTTCGCTCTTCCCACTGACTACAAGGATTATTGGTTCATCGTGGAAGGCCAGCATGTGGTGTTCGATGGACAGCCGGTGACAGTCGTCGGACAACGCGAGGAGTGACCGCATGAAGCTTTCACACTTCGCCGTGAGGCATCCGGTCATCATCGGAATGCTGATCATCGTGCTGATGGCCTTTGGCTTTTATGCGCTCAGTGGCCTCAATGTGGAATTCATGGCCGACATCTCGCTTCCTACGGTCGAAGTGCTGGCTGTCTACCCAGGGGCCGGGGCTGAGGATGTGGAGCTGGAGGTGACCAATATCCTGGAACGGGACCTTGTCACCCTACCCGACTTCAAAAACATCGACTCGGTCAGCAGCAACTCGCTCAGCTGGATCACCATCACCTTTCAGGATGATGTGGACCCGTACTCGATGCTTCCCGAGATCCGCAACCGCATCCGACAGCTGGCGAATGAGCTTCCAGATGACCTTCGGGGAGAACCGGTGGCGATTGTAGGCGGAGCCACCATGCTACCGATCATGATCTTCTCCGTCCAGGGTGGCTCTGATATAGGACGTGCCTCGCGTTATGTGAGCGACACCTTGGTTCCCCGCCTCACCCGCATCCCCGGTGTGGCCGAAGCGTCCGTGTCCGGTGGCAAGACACCCCGTATATCCATCCGCCTCCGGCTTGAGGCCCTGATGGCGCGTGGAATCGCGGTAGCCCAGATCCACCAGATCCTCACCTACAACAACCTGCGGCTGCCGGTGGGCGAAGCCACCTGGCGGGGAACTACCGCCAATGTCCGTTTCGATGGTTCGTTCTCATCTCTGGAGGAAATCGGGAATCTCCCGATAGGCACAGGCGAGGACCAGCGTGTGATCCGCTTGGGCGAAGTCGCCGATATCGGCCTAGAATACCCAGACCCCAATTATCATGTGGATTCCGACGGTTCTCCGCTGCTCATCGTGACTGTTACCAAGCGGTCGGACGGCAACACCCTCGATATCGCCCGGCAGGTGCGCAAGGTGCTCCAAGAATCGGAACAACAGACCTCCGGGGGCATGCAGTACACCATATTGAGCGACGACAGCCGTAATGTAAGCTCTTCGCTTATGACCGTGGCGCGCTCCGGAATCATGGGCGTGATCATGTCGATCCTGGTCATCTTTCTCTTTCTCAGCGACCTTCGCGCGACCCTGATCATCGGATTGTCCATCCCGCTCAGCATCCTGTTCACCTTCATCGGCATGCGTATCGCCGGATTGACCATCAACATCATGAGCCTTTCCGGGATGGTGATCGCCTTAGGCATGGTGGTGGATGGTTCCATCGTGATGCTCGAGCAGGTCATCCGCCTGCACCGGGGGTCTGAAAGAACCGCAGGAGAGGCCATCCTATTGGGATCGGATCAAGTGGGATCCTCTATCCTCGCCTCGACCACCACCACGGTAGCGGTATTCATCCCCATCTCCATGCTTTCCGGACTTATCGGATCCATCCTGCGGGATGTTTCGCTCACGCTCATCCTGGCTTTGACGGCTTCCTTACTGGTCGCGGTTGTCGTGGTTCCTTTTCTGCTGCGGGTGCTGCTCAAGGACGATCGGACCCAGGAGAAACGGCTTTCACTGTTCAACCGGGGTATCGCGAAACTGGAGCAGCTGTACCGCAGGGCCTTGGCCTGGAGTCTGGCCTCACGCCGCTTTATTATTTTGCTCGCGGTAAGCGTGCTGGTGGTCACTGGCTTCGTCGGAGGAGCCCTTGGGCTTACCTTCATTCCATCCACCGATAACAGTGATTTCTATGTGGACTTGGATTTTCCCATCGGCTTCTCACTGGAGCAGACCCATCGCAAGGCCCTGCAGGCGGAAACCCTCATCCGCCAGGCTGTTCCAGAGATCCAGACACTGGTGATGTACTCCGGACAAAATTCCGGCTATGGCTTTTCCGCGACCAATCAAGCATACGCGAAGGTGGTGCTGGTTCCCCGGGCCGAGCGCACACGTGGAATCCATGAGATCATCCTGGATGTTCAGCAGCTGCTTGCGGCATCGCTTACCGATACGAAAGTGAAAGTGACCAACGGCGGCTTCGACAAGATGGTGGGGTTCGTCTCGGGTGGCGGTGGGTATGGACTTACCTTGCTTGGAGAGGATATGGAGATCCTCTTTGCGACCGCTTCCAGAATCCGTGAGCACCTGGCCAAGGATCCCGATGTGGTCACCACCGCTTTGGACACTTCCTATGACAGCAACACCTTGGTCATCGATATGGCGCACCGCTACATGAGCGCAGTGGGTGTGAACAGCGCCGAGGCAGCCCTTACCTCGACAATCCTGTTCCAAGGGGTTGATGCAGGACGGTTCACCACCGCCGAGGGCACCCGCTACGACCTCCATCTGCATGCGGACCTCACGGACAAGCCACTCTCGCTGGATACCTTAGCCCTTATTCAGGTGCCTTCGATGACGGGAGAAACCATCAGCTTCGCTTCCATAGCAGACTTGCGCGAGGAGCAGTCGGTCTCACAGATCAATCATAGCGAGCGTTCCAAAACCATAACGATCTCTGGCACCTTGGTGAGTGAGAACACGGCCGAGGTGCTCAGGCGCATGAACCAGTATCTGGCTGAGAATCCGTTGCCCTCGGGGGTCAAGTCAAAATCCGGCGGGATCATCGAGCTCATCAGCGGCGCGATCGCACCGATGGTGACTGCGTTGGTGATCGCCTTGTTCCTAGTGTACACGGTGATGGTGATCCAGTTCGAGCGCTTCAGGCAGCCCTTGATCGTGATGGTTTCGGTGCCTTTCTGCCTGATCGGCGTGGTATTGGGCCTGCTGCTGTTTGGCTCGACGGTCTCGATGATCTCCATCATGGCGGTGATCGCGCTGGGAGGGATGGTGGTGAACAACGGCATCATCCTGATCGACTACATCAACTTGCTTCGCGACCAAGCCCGCCCGGCGGGCTTGCTGCAGGTGGAGCTGGAGCTTACCCAATTGGATTCGAGCGTAACCGAGGGGGCTGCAAGCCGGCTGCGGCCGATCCTCATGACCACGCTCACCACCATGCTTGGCGTGGTCCCGATGGCCTTGGCCCGAGGTGAGGGGGCGGAGATGTACGCACCCCTTGGCCAGGCGATCGCAGGGGGCCTGCTCACCTCAACCCTGATTACTTTGTTCATCATTCCGGTGCTCTATTATATCACCGAACGGCGCACTATCCGTCGCAAGGCGGCCAACGGAGGCTACCATGGCTAAACACCTTATCAAATTCATGCTCGTGCCCGCTCTTTCCTGCATCCTGCTCCTGTGCGGTTGCTCCGCGGTCTTCAAGGCGGGAGTCAGCGGGACCGTACGCGATGCGGACAGCTTATCCAATCCAAAGGACGGCATTGCCAATATGGATGTCTATGCCTACACCAGCGAGACCGCACGGGATACCGATCTCAGCGGTTGGCAAGCTGGAACCACTGCGATAGGGTCTTCCAGCTCGTATGTCGGACGAACCACCACCGCAGCGGATGGGACGTTCACCATCAGCCGGCTGGTGTGGGAGACCTTCAGCCCCGCCTTTGGAAAAACCGCGGACTACCGCGACCTGTTCATGATTTTCCACCAGGCAGATTTCGGGCTGCACGCCAATTCCAAACCCATCACGGTGGTTTCGGATAGCACCAATGTGAATGCGGTGAGCGAGGAGTTCAGCAAGGTGAACCAGCTGACCGACCTCCAGCTTACCATCAACAATGTGGCAGGGGGTGTTCTGGGCCAGGCGGTATCGGTAAAGGTGACGGTGCCGCAGGGTGTGGGTATAGACCCAAAAGTATACCAAAGCATGGTCAATTCCAATGGAACCATTACGGTATCCCATCCAAAGAGCCTAGTGCCCGACCCCCAGGCGACTATCGAGTTGTCCCTTAATGGCTCCACCTGGCTCCAGTGCGACAAGGATGGCGGGTTTACCGCAGCGGCGACTTCGCCAATCCTTTCAGGATCCCCCACGGTGGTGACTGTGTATATGAAGAACACCGAGTTTGAGTTTCCCAGCCTTAGCGGCCAATCGCATTTCCACTACAATCCAGCCGTCAATGACGATGACAACGTCTCCTACACCGAGGATGACAACATGCTGGTCTGGTTGGGTTATAAAGACACGAATTCCGATATCATCCTTTTCACCGATCCAAGCGCGACCACAACCACCGTAAGCAGCGGGGATGGCTCCAACGGCAGCATCATCCGGCATGGATTGTTAAATGGACTCGGCGCTGGAATCATCTGGACCGACGATACTTATACCACCAAGCTGGCGAGCCGTGAGATCGTGGTGGTTTTTGATGTGGATAAGAACGGTCGGTTGAACGCTGACGAAGGTGGTGCGAATACAGGGGATTGGTACGTTCCGCAGGTTGTCTACAGCAATGAAACTACGAAAAATCTGAATATCCGCGCTGAAAACAATTCCACGGCAGTATTGGCAGGAGATCTTCCATGATCCATCAACGGCCTAAAAACCGCTACCTGAGGCCGGTCTTCCTCGGACTGATCCTGCTGATGGCCGGATTTTGCCAACTCAGCGCGACATCCACCACGACACAACCTCCACGCTACACCCTAAGCCAGTTGCGGGCATCCTTGCTGGAGCGCAACCTAGACCTTCGCAAGCAGCAGCAGGAATTGGTGCGCAGCCTGTTGGATGTGAAGGACGCGCGGGCGGCCTTCTGGCCAGTGATTGAACTGCAGGCCTCCGCCTCCTATATGGAGAATCCTCCGCTGGGCCCGATAGTCATGAGTTCCGAGGACCTTCTGAGTGGTTTCGACTGGCCGGTGGGATTCCAACCACAGCCCACTGGCGACTACATCACCTTGTACGAGGGTATGGAAAACACCCTGTATGATTTTGGACTCACGCTCCAGCAACCGCTGTTCACCTGGGGTAAGCTTCCCGCCGCGGTCAAGCTCTACCAGCAGGTGGCCACCGTCCGTCAGCTGCAGCTGGATGCCCGCAAGGACGAACTGCTGACCGAACTGGATACCCGGGTGACCGCATCGCACTACCTGTCCACCATCCGTGGATTGCTCGCGAGCCAGAACGAGAGGGCCGGACGATTGCTTGAGATCGTCACCCACGCCGCGGACAACGGACTGCTGTTGGCTCAGGATGTATCCGAGGCCAAGGTGCAGACACTCAACGTGGAACTCGCCTTGCTGGAGGTGGACTCGGAGCTGGAACGCCAGATGCTCGCGATCCGAAAGCTCACTGGGGTAGGAACCCTTATGGCCAGCGATCTGCAACATACCCCAGAGGAACGCACCTTCGTGAGTTTCCTCGATCGTGATCCTTACGAACTGGAGCAGTTGGCTCTGGCGCCGCAAAAGTCCTCGCTGCAGGCGATGCAGGCCTTGGAGCAGGTGGCCCGCTTGGCAGAGAACCTTGCCCGGGCGGCGTCCTACGGTAAGCCCGATATCGCACTGAATGTCGCCCTTGGCTACAGCGGACCGCGCCTTCCCTTCGTGGAGACCGACTGGTATCGGCAGGATGACTATTCCTTCACCATCTCCATCGGTTTACGGACCACCATCTGGGACGGTGGAAAAAAGCTGAACGCCATCCGGAGGACGGCCTCCTCCACTTTGAGCGCCCAGCTTGATACGGAACAACTTCAACTAACGCTCGCGCAAGCCGTGCGGGAGGAGCTGCTCAAGCTGCGCATGGCTTGGAGCTCCATCGGCTACCAGGACCTGCTGGTCCAGACCTTGCAAGAACGGGTGGACCAACAGCGTCTGCTGGTGGAAATCGGCTATGGCGATGAGCAATCGCTGATTCAGGCCCAGATCGCGGAGACCAACGCCCGCATCGATCGGGAGAAAAAGAAACTGGAGCTCGCCACCGCCTATTTCGCCTTGCGATTCCTCACCCAAGTGCTTTAAACACTGGTTTCATCAATTTGGTCGATGGCCGGTGCCAGAGTCGGGGGTCTTATCGTACACGTTATCTTCCACTTTCGAACAACATGCCATTCACAGCGGAGTCGGCACCATACGGTAGAAACAAGCTGATGTAGACGCTGCCTTGGGCATCATATCCCACCACCATCAAGGTGTACGAACCTACTTCCAGGTAGATGTTTTTACGGACATTGCCCTTGACATCAGAAAGCAATCTCACCTCAGCAGTTGAGCGATCCACCAGGCAGACCTTGAAACGACCTCGCAATCGCTCATCGATGTCGATGGACACAAAAAGCGTACCGGCTTGCCGGACCTCTAGGTCCCACAAAGACTGTTTGCCGTAGAAACCGCGGAAGCAGAATTCCGTCTTATCAGAGGAAGTCTCCCCATGCCGGAACATGAAGGAATAGGAATCACCTACCCGCGCTATCCAAGTATCGCTGTGATAATTCGCGAGATCATACTGGTTGGCGTGATCTTGGATCACCAACGAGCATGACGAGAGGAACAGGAACACCACCGCTATAGCGATGAACGAAGCAATCTTTTTCATAGTCTTTCTCCCTAGGATTTGATATCGCCACGATACTGGTTCCGTTCATCCTCCTCCATACGATGTTGTGCTGGTTTTTGGGTCGGACATCCTACGTAATTGGTATGAGAGCGGATATAAGAGCGATCGAATGCCGTACTTGCGCACAGAGGAAGTCGATGATAGAGTGGGATTCCATGGAACACCTCATCCTTTTCACCTATATCCTGATCTTCTCCACAGGCTTCGCCGCCCTAGCCGCCCTGTTCCTGCTGAAGCTCCGGTTGAAAAGCCTCTTCATCGGCTCTATTATTGGAGTTCAGTCCCTGTTCATAGCCGCCCTGGCGATTGTCGCCGTCTATTTCTACCTAGGGAATGTGATGGATTTGGTTGGTCAAGGCAGCAACTCCGTTGAACGAGGTTTTGATGTGGTCTCCTGTCTGGTGAATTCCGGCCTGTATTTGTTTCTCGGCCGCACAGTGGGCTTCCTGCCGGATACATCGGATCGTGACAAACTTCGCATCCGCATCGTCCAGTACCTGTGCTATGCCTCCATAGGTACCATGGTGATACGGCTCATCATCAGCCTGGTCCCTGCCTTCGATGCCGCCTTCAACAACAGCCTGGCGCTTCTGTTCAGCTGGAGAATTCTCAATTATCTTCTGGTTGCGGTCACCATCGGCGCCTTTGGGTTCATCCTTATCCGCATCCCTGTCCCCAACGAGCACAGCGCAGTCCAATTTTTGTTGAAGGGTCTGGGAATCTGCTCGCTTGGCTTTGTACCGCTGGGGCTCGCCGAATACGGGCTCAACGCGGCTTTCGGTCAGCTCTATTATCCACTATCCTTGGAATACCTCTTCTATATGGCCACCAATGTGGTCATAATCCTCGCTGCGGTGCGCTCGCTGCAGACTGGCAAGGAGGCCGCGCCAGCCTTTAAGGCGCTGAAAACCGACACGGGAGCCCGATTCGCCCTCACACAGCGAGAGCAGGAGATGGTGGGCTTGATAGCCCGGGGGCTTTCGAACAAAGAGATCGCAGGCGAATTGAATATCTCGGTGGCGACCGTACGCACCCATATCTACAATCTATTCCAGAAAGTCGGGGCGCAAAGCAGGATAGAACTGCTCAACATCCTCTCAACCTAACACATTTCAGCCCCCAAAAAACGCTCCCTACGACACAGTACGTACCGCTCTATAGCGAAAACACGACATCCTTCGGATAGTGGCGCGGCGTCTGTTTCCTTAATCTGGACCCATACCGGATATAAGGAGTGAATATATGCGAAAGAAAATTGTAAGGCGGATGGCAGCCTTGGCGCTGCTGGTGTTAGCGGTACTGACCGCCTCGTGCAGCCATATGGCGAAGGTCAGAGATGATGAGGAACGCGAGATCCCCCAGGAAGTGCAGGCGATGCAGAAGGTGCGCATCAACAATACCGACCAGTGGATTTTTTTAAGTGGAGCGAGAGCGGATAATCCTGTGATCCTCTGGCTTGATGGAGGCCCCGGGGGGAGTGAGGTGGGCTGGGTTCGCGAATATCTAGGACCGCTGCATGCCGATTTCACAGTGGTCTGCTGGGACCAGCGCGGGACTGCGAAAAGCTATCACGCCGTGCGCAATCCCAAAGACCTCAAGGTGGCCGATTATGTGCAGGATGTGTTGGAGTTATCCCGCTATCTAGCCCAGCGCTTCGACCAGGAGAAGATCTACCTGGTGGGGCACTCCTGGGGTTCCGTCATCGGTGTCCTCGCGGCCCAGGCTCATCCGGAATTGTTCCATGCGTACATCGGGGTGGCGCAGCACGTGAATTCTATCGAGAACGATAGCATCGGCTGGGATATGATCCATGCCGGGGCCCTTGCCGCAGGCGATACCAAGGTGGTGAAGCTGCTTGAGAACCAGGGGAAGCCACCGTATGCGACCATTTCCGCTGACGGTACCGTGGTCGGGGATGGCGATACATACTACAACCTGCTCAGCCGGCTCTACACATACAGCCCCCATGCCCCCGCGGATGCAGGGTTCGACTCGATGAAGATGTTTCTGGCACCCGAGCATACGTGGAGGGATAGGTTCAATCTGGTGAGGGGCCTGCTGAATGCTGTAAAGATTGTCTACCCACAGCTCGCTTTCCTCGATTTTGAGCAGGATGCGCTTAAGTTCGACCTGCCAGTGTTCATCGTGAACGGACGGTACGACTACACCTGCGTGGCAAGTATCACCGAGCGCTGGTTCAATCAGCTTGAGGCACCGGTCAAGGATATGCTGTGGTTGGAACACTCAGGCCATAACGGAGTGTACACCGAGCCCCAAGCATTCATCTCCTATATGAAAGAGGTGGTGCTGCCCGCTACCCGGACTCGTTAAGAGCAATTGCCGAGCCCACGGCACCTTGTGGCACTGAACTGTGACCCAGGGTACTGCGGGCTGACCTAGCGGGCTAAAAATTTTTCCTTTAAAGTTTGCAAATATGCATTTGAGCGTGTTATTATGTTCCCTAAAGTATATTAATCACGAGGTTGTCCATGTTTTAAGCATACATACAAGGAGTTCTTATGGCAGAATCTGTGAAAGTGGAACATATTCCATCGTTGAAACAAGTCCATGAAATGCAACCCTCCGAGATCCTCCCTGTCATTGACGATATCATCGCTCAATACAAGGGAACAAAAGGGGCTCTCATACCTGTGCTGCAATCGGCGCAAAACCTCCTAGGGTACCTCCCGAAGGACATTCTGGTCCACATCAGCGAATCCCTACACATCCCCTACAGCGAAGTAGCCGGCGTGGTCACCTTCTATTCCTTCTTCTCCACTGTTCCCAAAGGCAGGCACATGGTGCGTGTGTGTCTGGGAACCGCCTGTTATGTGCGAGGTGGGAAGGAAGTGCTGGAGGCCATCAGCCGCGATCTCAAGATCAAAGTGGGCGAAACCACCGCCGACCGCCAGTTCTCGCTGGAGATAGGAAGGTGTTTTGGTGCCTGCGGCTTGGCTCCGGTGGTGATGATCGATGAAGATGTCCATCAACGGGTGAAGCCTAGCAAGATACACGAGATGCTCGAGCCCTACCGGGATGCTGAAGGAGACGGCCATGAAAACCACTAACACCATCCAGTCCTTCCAGAAAAGAACCCAGCAGGTGCTGGAAGAGAAAGCCTTGCTGCAGCAGAAGACCACCGTGCTGGTGTGCACTGGCGGCGGGTGCATAGCCTCGGGGTCGTTGGAGATAGAGAAGAAATTCCGCGAGCTCATCACCGCGCACAACCTGGGAATTCCCGTGGTGGGCACTGGTTGCATGGGTCCGTGCTCAAAGGGTCCCGTGGTAAAGATCATGCCCGCCCGCATCATCTACCAAAACGTCTCACCAAGCCAGGTGGAACGCATCGTGATGGAGCATCTGGCCAATGGAAAGCCTGTGCAGGACTTCCTGCTCACCGACGACCATCCCGTGAAGGTGAACCAGACCGAAGCGGACTCCACCTTCCTCGCTGCCCAGCAGAAGATCGTGCTGCGCAACTGCGGCTTGATCAATCCTTTGGATATCAACGACTACATCGGCCGCCGCGGCTACCAAGGCTTGCTGAAGGTTCTGTCCACCATGGATAGCGCCAAAGTAATCGCCGAAGTAAAGGAATCGGGCTTGAAAGGTCGCGGAGGGGCGGGCTTCCCTACCTGGCTCAAATGGCACTTCACTGCCGAAGCCACAGGAACCTGCAAATACGTGCTGTGCAACGCTGATGAAGGCGACCCCGGTGCGTTCATGGACCGCAGCGTGCTGGAAGGCGACCCGCATAGCGTGATCGAGGGCATGGCCATAGCCGCGTTCACCATTGGCGCAAGCCAAGGATATGTATATGTGCGGGCCGAATATCCGCTCGCGGTCGCCCGGTTGCAGCAGGCCATCGTGCAAGCCCGTGAACAGGGGTTGCTGGGTAGCAATATCCTGGGTACGGCCTTCAGTTTCGACCTTGACATCCGCATGGGTTCGGGTGCCTTCGTATGCGGCGAAGAGACGGCCTTGATCAACTCCATCGAAGGCAAGCGAGGAGAACCGCGTTCACGGCCACCCTTCCCCGCCCAGAAAGGCCTCTGGGACCAGCCCACCCTGCTGAACAATGTGGAGACCTACGCGAATATCCCAGTGATCATCGACAAAGGTTCCGACTGGTACAGCTCGTTCGGCACCGCTGAAAGCAAAGGCACCAAGGTATTCGCCCTCGCCGGCGCTGTGCGCACCACCGGATTGGTGGAGGTTCCCATCGGCACCCCGCTTGGCGACCTTATCTTCACTATCGGCGGCGGCATCAAGCAAGGCCGGGTGTTCAAGGCGGCGCAGATCGGAGGCCCGTCCGGGGGATGCATCCCAAAGGAGCACCTCGGAGTCCCGCTCGATTATGATAGTCTTAAGGAACTCGGCGCGATCATCGGCTCAGGTGGAATGATTGTCTTGGATGACCATTCCTGCATGGTTGATGTAGCCCGCTACTTCCTTGAGTTCGTGCAGGAAGAATCGTGCGGCAAGTGCGTTCCCTGCCGCGTGGGCACCAAGCGCATGCTTGAGATCCTCAACCGCATCTGCGCGGGGGATGGCGAGCAAGGTGATATCGAGAAGCTGATCGAACTGGGAACACAGATAAAGCAGACGGCGCTCTGCGGCCTTGGCCAGACGGCACCAAACCCGGTGCTCTCCACCATCCGCCACTTCCGCGCCGAATACGAAGCCCATATCCGCGACAAGCATTGCGAAGCCGGCGTATGTCCTGGATTGGTGCGCGCGCCTTGCCAGAGCGCCTGTCCCGCCCATGTCGATATCCCGGGTTTTGTCTCGTTGATCGCCGAAGGTCGCTATGCGGAGGCTCTCAAGCTCCACCGCGAGCGCAATCCGCTGGCTGCCATCTGCTCGCGCGTGTGCTTCCATACCTGCGAGGACAAATGCCGCCGCATCGGACTCGACGACGCGGTGTCCATCCGGAGTGTCAAACGGTTCATGGTGGACCAAGAAGTCACCATCCAAGTACCCGAGGTCCGTGAGAACACCCTCAACGCCAAGCGGCGTGTGACTATCGTGGGCGCAGGGCCAGCTGGTCTATCGTGCGCCTATTTTCTGGCAAGGCTTGGCTACCGGCCGCAGATCCTCGAAGCTTCAACCCGGCCAGGCGGTATGCTGGTGCAGACCATCCCTGCCTATCGGCTGCCTCGCGAGACCATGGCGCGTGAGATCCGCATGATCGAGCATCTTGGTGTGGACATCCTCACAGAGAAACGCATGGGGACGGACTTCACCTTGGAAAGCCTTTTGGCTGACAAGCAGGAGGCGGTGTTCCTCGCCTTAGGTGCCCCGGATTCCCTTTCGATGGGCCTTCCTGGGGAAGATGCCAAGGGCGTGGTGCAAGCCGTGCCGTTCCTCCAGCGCTACAATATCCGCGGTTCGGTGGAAGTCGGAAGAAATGTGGTGATCATCGGGGGAGGCAATGCCGCTATCGATGCCGCACGTACCGCGTTGCGCCTTGGGGCGGAGTCGGTGGAGATTGTCTACCGCCGCAGCCAGGAGGAGATGCCAGCGTATGAGGAAGAGATCGCCGAAGCCCTGCAGGAAGGGGTGACCATCTCCTGCCTGACCCAGCCGGTGGAGATTATCAAGGATAAGAACGGCAAGGTGAAGGCCGTCAACTGCCTGCGCATGAGCCTTGGTGGCTTCGATGCCTCGGGCAGACGGAAGCCTCTGGCCCAGAACCAGGATCCGCTCACCATCAAGGCCGACCAGGTGATCATGGCCATCGGGCAGCGGCTTGACTTAGCCGACCTCTTGGGAAAGGCGAATATCAACCTGAACGACCGAAGGTTTATCAGCGTTGACCCCGTGACCATGGCGACCTCGATCCCCAATGTGTTCGCAGGGGGCGATTGCTGCGATGGCCCATCCTCGGTAGTGGAGGCTATCGCCGCGGGTGAACGGGCTGCGGTTGGCATCGATCTGTATCTTACAGGTGAGAACCACGCCTTCTGGCGTTTTGAGAAGAGTGTGGACACCAAGTTCGACCCCGAGGCTGAACCTTCGTCGGAAGGACGCGCCCCTATCAAGCAGATCGCCATTGAACGCCGCCGCTCCAATTTCGAAGAAGTGGAGCAACCGTGGAACGAATCGACTGCCCGCGCGCAAGCCCACCGGTGTCTGCGCTGTGATTACGGCAAGCATATCCGTGAAGAGAAGAAGGAGGGAGCCCATGTGTAAGATTACCATCAACGGACGGAGCATCGAGGCGGAAAAACATGCCACCATTCTCAACACGGCTAAAAAAGCCGGGATCATGATTCCCACCCTCTGTTTCCTGGAAGGCCTTACGCCCATGGGGGCCTGCCGTGTGTGCGTGGTGGAAGTAGAGGGAGCACCGAATCTGGCTGCGGCCTGTTCCACTCCAGTTCGCGAGAACATGGTGATTCACACCAACAGCAAGCGGGTGCGCGAGGCCCGCAAGACCGTGGTGGAGCTGCTGTTGAGCGAGCACGAAGGCGATTGCCAGACCTGTGAGCGTAGCGATGACTGCGAGCTGCGGGAACTCGCCCGCGACCTTGGTATCCGTATAAACCGCTACGAGGGCGAGAAGCCGGCACCCTATATCGACTGTTCCACCGCCGCGCTGTACCGCGATGCTTCAAAATGCATCAAATGCCGCCGTTGCGTGCAGGTGTGCAACGATGTCCAGCAGGTGGGGGCTTTGTTCCCGCAATTCCGTGGCTACCACACCACCATCGGTCCTGCCTTCACCAGCCCGTTGGATACGGTGGCCTGTGTGCAATGCGGCCAATGCGCTGCGGTGTGCCCAGTTGGCGCTATCGTGGAGAACAGCCATATCGAACTGGTGCAGGCAGCCTTGGACAATCCTAAAAAACATGTGGTGGTGCAGACCGCTCCTGCCATCCGCGCCGCCCTCGGTGAGTGCTTCGGCCTTCCCCCTGGGACGTTGGTCACTGGCAAGATGGTGACAGCGCTCCGTGACTTGGGCTTCGATGCGGTCTTCGATACCGACTTCACCGCCGACCTCACCATCCTGGAGGAAGGAACCGAGCTACTCATGCGGTTGAGGAACAAATTCCTTCTTGGACAGGAGGTCGCCCTGCCGCAGTTCACCAGCTGCTCTCCGGGGTGGATCAAATACGCCGAGTATTATTTCCCTGATATGCTGGACAAGATCTCCACTTGCAAATCGCCCCAGCAGATGTTCGGGGCTCTGGCAAAGACCTACTACGCCAAGAAAGCCCAGATCGATCCCGCCCAGATGGTGGTGGTCTCGGTGATGCCGTGCACTGCAAAAAAATATGAGGCAGCTCGACCCGAGATGCGTTCCAGCGGATTCCAGGATGTGGACTACGTGCTCACCACCCGTGAGCTTGGCGATCTGATCAAGATGTCGGGGATTGAATTCACCGCCCTTGCGGATAGCAAGATGGATGCTCCCCTGGGAATCTCCACCGGGGCCGCGGATATCTTCGCCAATACCGGCGGGGTGATGGAAGCCGCCCTACGCACGGTCTACTTCGTCACCACCGGCCGCAATCTACCAACCAAGGACCTGCATGTGGGACCACTAGCCGGTTTGGAGGGTATCAAGACAGCCGCGGTCACACTGACCAAGACTGTCGAGGCCTGGTCGTTCCTCGAAGGAGTCGAGGTGAAGGTGGCGGTCGCCCACGGATTGGGAAACGCCGCCCATCTGATCGAACGCATCCGCAAGAACCCGGACGAATTCCAGTTTGTCGAGATCATGACCTGCCCAGGTGGTTGCATCGGTGGTGGCGGCCAACCCCGTTTCACTACCGACGAGGTCCGCAAGGCCCGCATCGCTGCCATCTACCGTGAGGACGAGGGACGTGAATTGCGCCAATCCCACGAAAACCCCGCAGTGAATGCCTTGTACGAGGAATTCCTTGGCCAACCACTCGGCGAGATCTCGCATCACCTCTTGCATACCCACTATGCCGAGAAGGAACGCGTGGTCTGATATCTGCAATAGTTTCAGCATCGCCTTGGAAAAAAAATCAAAGCACATCGGTGAACACTCAACCGATGTGCTTTTTTGGTGCCAGGCACCAATCTGTCAATCCTTGACAGTGGTGCCTGGCTCTTTTATGCTGTGATGCATCCAAAAAGGGAGCTGCTATGGAAAACCGATTCGCCCGAAGCGAGTATGTGGTATGGAATATGGTGGACGAGGAAGCGGTCCTGCTCAACCCTGAGACTGGGTTGTATTACGGTTTGAACCGGACAGCCGCCGAGGTCTGGCAGGCGCTTGTGGTTCCCAAGACTACCGAACAGTTGGTTGCGCATATCGCCAGCGTGTTCGAGGCCCCTTCCGATGCAGTAGGTGCTGATGTAGAAGCCTTGCTGGTGGATTTGAAAGCTAAAAAACTTGTAACGGTCTTGGCAGATTGACGAAAGGTTGCTTCAAGACCGAACCATAGCAATTTTGTGCCTGGCACAAAATTGCGTTAGTCTATCGACTGGATGAGGGCTGCCACTTGGTCGAGCGAATCACCAGTAGTTGGGCGATTGATGCGATACAAGGGGACGGAGGCCAGCATGGCCAAGGTCCGGGCGAACAGCTGGTGATGATTCTCCAAACCTTGCAGGAACGAAGAGTGGGCCATCACAAGCGGTACTTTTTTGTGTCCCATTATACGTTCCATCTGGACTTCCTGTACATCCGTGGCGGGACTGAGCAGACACAAGGCTTTAAGCGGCGCGCTTTCATGGGATTCCAACAAACTTGATTGGTATTTATCCACCCCATCGAACAGATGCGCTGCTTGCTCGGGGTCACCAATGAGCTTTTGATATGCATCGGGAAGGAGTTTTGGCCTAGGCACGCCAGGTGCGACCATGGGGATTTCCTGTTGATGAGCGTCCAGGAGATTCATGACGGGGATGATGTCGTCACATAATACCGAATACCCCAGGGTGGCGAGTTTGGCCGCGGTGGTGGATTTGCCACTGCCTTGATACCCGATCAATCCAATAGCCGTTCCCTCCTTCATAACTGCGCTGCCATGCAGCATCAGGGCTTTTTTGCGCATGAGGAAAATGCCCATCACCACGCCCACTAAAAAGCGCCCAATCTGGTGCTTAGCCGCTCTTTCATGTGGTTGAATGACGATGGTGTTACCTTCCAACAGATAATCGGCGACTGAGCGCACCCGCACCAAGACAGCTTCGCCAACCACACCATATTCGGTACTGTTGATGGCGTAAAACGCCGTGGGATAGTTCTCAATCACCCCATAACGGATGATGAGTGCATCTCGTTCGGACGGTCGGTTTTGAAATACCGCTGGCGTCCAAAGGGGCAACTGGAGGGGGAGCTCGGACTCCAAAATCATCCCAAAAGCTGAATACGTGTGCATCATTGGCGTACCACCACCAAGCCCAACGAGGTGCCAGCGGTGCCATCCGCATCGGTGAGCCGCAGGTAGTAGGTGCCTTTTTGCAAAGCCAAGCTCAGAGGCACATCCGAAACAGTTCTCTCCTCAATGGGGAACCCGTCGACATCTAGTGCAGGGGACATGAAATCATCTTCATATAAAGAAAGGGAAATAGTACCTGTGAATGGCGAGACTAGCTCGTTTCCTTCCAAAGTGGAATCCTTAAAATACATCGTCAACTGTTCATTATTGACTAATCGGAGTTTTACCCAGACCGATTCCATTGGAGTAGAATCCGCATCACCAATTTCATCCCTCAAATAAATCAAATTCAGAGGGAGTTCAGATATTTCTCCATCATAGTCTTGGATATCGATGGAGCCTGAGATATGGAAAACAAACCCTCCCAGTGACCGCACGCGGTATCTGCGCTCAATTATTCCAGTCACTGTGCCATCAATATCATTCCCAAATTCAAGATCCAGATGCCCGGTTATTCTAAAATCACTTGGCAAGGCATTCCAGTTCATATCACCTAAATTTCGATATTTCACCACAACTCCTGGCTGAGCTTTCACCATGATACGGGTGTTCGATGCTACATAACCTGAACCAGGAATCACATTGGGAACATCGGCTGGAATCTCATCAGATGTATAAGTACTCACTGTCTGACCGATAGTAGGATTCGACTCATATGTTAGAGGCCAGATACGGTTGAAAACTTGACCAATACAAGGGCCCTCTCCTTCAAGAGACTCCCCCATCAGGGTCGTCCAAGCACTACCACCGTTGACTAACTGATAGACCATATCCGATATCTGCAACTCAGCGTCCAAACCACCTGCGACCATGACCCCAAGGTCAGTGGAAATAGCAATTGGGGATGTCAATGGTTGTGGAAGATTGGGCAAGAGTTCTATGTCATCAAGCAAGCCATACTCTCCCATTTGGAATCCGATTGACTCATCTACAACAGCTCCATTGGAACCAGTTCCGCCTGTAACAATAAGTTTCCTAGAATTTGTCTGGAACACTACCCCCATATTGAAAAGGGGTGTGGGCAAATGTTGTGGACTTATATACCATTGACCTATGAATGCATTGTCATGGACTCTCGCATGTATAATCTGGTCGAGGACGCCTCCGGAACCAACCCCTCCGATCAAGAAGATCCGGCCATCATGGATAATATGACCAGCATGAGCTATTCCTTCGGGTAATGAGATAGGATTTGTTTCCCAAAATTTCACCGTGGCAGGAAACCCTACCGAGCCATCATTTGGGTTGATATATGTATAATAGATGGTAGATTTAGAAGATTCCCCATCGGTACCACCAAGTACATATATCATGTTACCTACTGCAAAAGCAACTCCAAAAGCTCTATTGGAAGGAATTGAAGTAGTTTCTTGCCATTGGAGAGGGTTACCATTCACATCGACTGGGGAATAGTATACTTTATTTGTGATTTGTCCTTCTTGGTCAGTACCCCCTAGTTTATATAGATACGGTCCATGTCGAACAAGCATACTGCCCAAAGGGAGGACAGGGTCTGGTGGAGTGAAAATTGTCTGAGGGCATCCAATGAAGAACAAGCTGAGTAGGATTAACAATAATAGTAAGAGATTTTTACCATTCATGCTTGGCCACCCTTTGTTCTCATCTTTAAAACCATGCGTTGGAACCGTCTTTGAATTACGAAAAATGGCCGTAATACCAGATGAAGGGGCATGAGGAATACTGGCAATCGCAGTTTTACTACATCCTGTGGTGATACAAGGAACAACTGAGTCATCACCTGCCATTTCTCAGACCATGTACCGGCAAGTGGGAGGCGGTACCGATAGGTTAGCTGAAGGGAATGCATAATTGAAGTACTCTGTTTGGAACCAGGTAAGAGAGTATCATGGCACATCCTAGTCTGCTGGGAGTACCGGGGCTCTAGCTTAGCAAGCAATGGCTCGTAGATAGAAGGAACCACTAGGTTGATAAACTCACGGATGAGGGGAACCACCACAGCCAACTGACGTTCGTGGCCTAAGGTCTTTAAACCATCTCTCAGCTGTGCATGGAAACCAGGGTCGGGCATCTGCAGGATAGCAGCAGCATCGAAGAGCCAATGTAGAACACACCAAGCATGCCGGATACCGTGGTCGATAATGAATAAAGCGTGATCGACCAAACTCAATGTTGGGATGACAACCTCCCCCCACTTGAGTATCGTGCTTCGCTGGAACAAAGCATGTGTGCCGTATTCACCTTGCAGGTGGTGTGGTAGTTGATCGTACAACGTGTTGTGCACTTCCACCCGATACGGGCTATCTTCCCGGATAAACACCAGATGATGCGATTTCTGTAAAAACCGATTGTATGATTTCCCTGTGTTCGGGACTTCCAATGTACTTTCCTGTCCAAGTTTGAGCGTATACCCAGCTTCCTGCATGCCAGGAATTACCTGTGCAAGTGATGGTGTGTCAACAAGGATATCGAGGTCTGTATAGCCCCGCTCGAGAGCATCCCCATATAGCTGCAGTGATGAAGCTGGTCCCTTGATTACCAAACTGGGGAGAGCGTGTCTCTCAAGCGCTGTATGAATTTTTGCCCAGTCCTGGAGAAGCGATTGTTTGAGCGAGCCCTCTTTGAGTGCTTTTGCTTTTAGCTTTTTAGTAGTTTCAGATGAAATAATGGAGGAGTCATTCTGCAATCCACGCGAGACCGAGCGTTCGAGCTTATGCATCATGGCAAGTGAAAGGAAGGCTTTCTCATCGATGGGAGCAGCAACAACAGCACGCTTATAATCGAATCCATCCATGGCCTTTGCGGGTAGTTTTCTAGAGGTTGCGGCCAAGGTGGCAATCAAGTTGAATTCTGGGAGATATCGGCCTTCAGTTGCCATCGACTGGACCGCCTTTTCCTAAGGTGATGAAATTATCAGGATTCGAGAGAGTGTCGATCTTTTGCCCTCTCACTGATGGTGGAGAGACAACCTCCAACCACGCATGCCCAGTGCCTTTGGTATGGAGGGACAGCCCATACACGAGTTTAGCCTCGATACCAGCCTTATGGAGTAGGTTGCGTAGAACAAGGGATCGACGAAGACAACTGGTGTTGAAAAAAAAACGAGAACGGGCAGCCTTACTGACTGTTGAGATATATAAATCAATCACACAGGAGGGTTCTGAGTTCTGCATGGGATGGATTTTAGAGTGGGTGCTTTCTTCAATCACCCTTGGCTGTAGGAGCTTTGTATTCCATGAGCTAGGCAATAAGCGTAAACGGAGATCCAACAAACGCAGGCTTAACCAAACTTTTATGCACAATGCATTTGAATGAATGTGCAATACATCTGAATTCATCTTCTGCATTATGCCCTCTATGTAGTGGTAATCCACCTTTAGTTAGTAAAACACCCCGGAAAAACCAGGGTGCTTTGTGAAAATATTAGAAGAAATCAAAAGGGTAAACTTAAAACCTTCTGACCGGCCTCACCCTTGCAAGCTCGTTCCGCCAAACTTGAGATTGGGCTCCAGTTGAAAAATTTTGAACCCACGCATGAAGGTCTTCTGCAGTAAAAGTGTATTTAAGAGTTACATTATCTTCTTTATATGCTGACTTGGGATAAGGCCCTTTTATTGCAGTAGGGTCGGGATTGTCAGCAGCATACGATTCAGAAGAACTCCAATAATAATCATTAGAGAAACCACCAAGTCCATTTGCTTTTAAATTCGAATACATCCAGCTCAATTCATCCTTGGTAGGGACATACCAATCGGTTACTCCTCCTATACTCGCTGCACTAAATGTACTGATAGGAGTTGCATCCAATTCTCCATTCTCATCAGAATCAATATACACTTTTCCTCCACTAACAGTCTTAGCTAAATCGCGTCGAACGTTATCTTTTTTTCTGTCCCTTATTACTGATTCGTTGAACCGAGGAGTAGAACCGCTCACTGCATCAGCAGTGAGAATCGTTTTATTGGCCACACCTTGTGCAATACTTTTCAGAGTTCCGAACTCACTTGAGCTAGAATTTATAGTATCTTTATCTGGTGGACCCCAATACCATTGATAATTATAAAATTGCACAACACTTCCAGCATTGAGAATGACATTACCACTGACATCCACGGAGTACCCTGGAGCTAAGGGAATACCTGACCATGAATAGGTAAAATCACTCGGAGCGGCCTCTAGATAGCGCCAACCATCGGTAATTTCACCTTTATCATAGAAAACTATCCCCCCAGCAGGTCCAGTGCTACCGATTTTATAACTGGTGGATACCGCAGAGGTTGAAATTGAGAGAGAAGTTGAAACGCTCCCATATGTCCACAATCCATTACCTACATATTTATGTTCACCTGTAATTTCTCCGCTAACTGGCACATCCACTTGAGCCCAAATATAGAATGTGAGGCTTCCAGAAGCTGCAGCAGCGAGGTTGACGGTACCACTCCATTTAGAAGATGCATAGGTAAGTTCGGTGATTCCGTCGGTAGTGTTGGTAGCAGGCACATGCTCTCCATTGGAATTCAATACTTTAACCCAGACACTATAAGAAGGAGAAAGCAAATCATTAATGCCACGACTAACTAGAGGGGCCGGTACATCTATGGAAAATTCCAAGGCATTCTCTGAATCGACGTGTATAGTATCTTTTATAGCAAGATCACATCCCACTACAAAGAACATAATAACCAAAATGCATAAAATCGAGAGAACTCGACCAATCCGATTTTTCATTTATTTGTCCTTTGATTCTCAATATGGCTCAATATAGAATTCCGAAGTCTCAAACCTATCCACAATCCGTCCCAGCTCTTCAATCGTCGGCCGTTCGTAGGTGGATTTCACCATAGAGGCAAACGTTTGAACCTGCTTACAATCCGTAACCACTCTTGTTTCCATCTGCTCCATATCCACCTCTAATCTTTTATAAAAAATTATTTATAGTAAGTACATTATCAGATATTATCTCCTACTGTCAAATACAAATTGATAACATATTACAAAAACTGAGCACATTTTTTGGACTTTATGTGGCAAACATAAGGTTTAAAGTTTTGAGTCATGTAATACAATATTCAAAGGCCTTAAAATCGCATCACGTTACCAGGCTTCCACCAGCACTTGTTCGACAAACAGCCGGGCTATCTCGCCGTCGAACTGGGTGCCTGCATGACGCTTGAGTTCCTGGACAGCATCCAGCTTGGAAAGGCACTTCTTATACGGACGCTCGCTGGTCATGGCATCGTAGGAATCCGCAAGTGCGAGAATCCGGGCGGGAACACTGATCTCCCCAGCTGTCAAACCGCGGGGATACCCCTTCCCGTTCAAACGCTCATGATGCTCAAGCACATACCCTGCGATTTCGGTGAACTCGGGAGCCGAGCTTAAAATACGGAACCCAATATCCGGGTGGCGTTTCATCGCCTGCCACTCTATCTCATCGAGCAAACCAGGCTTGCTTAGGATCTTCTCATCTACCCCGATCTTGCCAATATCATGCAGCAGGCCAGCCGCACGAATCAATGTGACCATATCTTTCGCATACCCATGCTTCTCCGCGATTGAACCCGCCAGAGCGCTCACCCGCTTCGCATGGGCTTCCTCACGTTCGCTCTTCGCATACAGCGTCCGCATAACGATGTCGATCGTGCGGCTGCGCATGCTTGCACCTTGTGAAAGTTTATGCCTGCACATCTGCTCTTCAGCTTGTCTATACGCGTCATCAAGGTGGAATTCCATAGAGGATTTCACACCCAAGCCAAACGAGACCGAGAACATCGGCTTATCTTCGGATTTTATCTTCAACGACTCTTCGATGCGGGAGATCATGCTTTTCGCACTCTCTTCGTCGGTGTTCGGCAACAGCAGCATGAACTCATCGCCACCGATTCGCGCGACCACATCTTCCGGACGGACCTCGTTCATGAACAGCGACGCCAATTCAATCAACACTTGGTCGCCCAAGCGATGGCCAAAGGCATCGTTGGTCAACTTCAGTCCATCCACATCAGCCATCACAATCGAGACCGGGAGAAATTTCCGGTCATCCATCACCTGCATGGCACGCGAGAAGTAGCGGCGGTTGAACAAACCGGTCAATTGGTCGTGGTAGCTCAGGTGGTCTATCTGCTCCTGCTTACGGCGTTTCTCCGAACAATCGCGGAAGACAAACACCATGCCGATGATCTTGCCATCCTCCATCACGATAGGCGCGGCACAATTCTCCACCGGAAGTTCGGTCCCATCCCGGGCGACAAGCAAAGTGTGGTTGGACAGGTCCAGGGTCACCCCGGCCTCCAACACCTCATGCACCACCCGGATCTGCCGTTCCCTCGCATATTCATCTACAAGTACGCACACAGTTTCGAACAGCAACCCCTTGGCGATATTGCGGTCCCACCCGGTAAGCTGCTGTGCCACCCGGTTCATAAAGACAATCCTGCCAGCGATATCAGTGGAGACTACTGCGTCGCCTACCGAAATCAAGGTGGTCTCCAACAGGTTCTTCTCATCCGCAAGAGCCTGCTCCAGCACCTTGCGCTCGCTGATATCGGCCACGATCACCGCGAATTGGTCTTTTCGTGGCGAATAGGCCGTGACTTCAAAATGCTTGCCAAATTCCCGGGAATAATCCTCAAACATACAAGACTCGCCCGTTTTCGCTACCTTTCCATAGGCGTAAATCCAAGAACGCTCGGTTTCAGGCAGAATTTCCAACACCGTCTTGCCAATTATCTCATTGAGGTGCAATCCTGTCAGACGTTCGAAGCTGGGATTGGCGTTTAGGAAGCGATAATCCTTCGGTTCACCGTTCTCATCATACATCATTTGGTGCAGGGCAAGCCCCTGGCGCATCTGCTGGATCAACTGACGATGTTCATGCTCGCTCGCCCGCAAAGCTTCCTGTGCAAAATGCCGTTCGGTGATATCACGCATGCTGGCCACGCGCGCCGGTTTCCCTTTCAGCAGAAAATCCCTTCCCTGCAATTCAGCGTGGAACAGCGTGCCATCCCTCCTGAACGCCCGCGCCTCATACGGCCGGGAGTTGGAAGTCTTCATGCTTTCAAAGACAATGTGCCTATCAGCCGGGTGGACAAACTCCACTAAGTCACAGCCGACCAGTTCATCGAAGGGCACTCCAAGCATCCGCGCCAAAGATTCATTCGCGTCGATAACGGTACCCTGGTTGTGGATGAACACTCCTTCAAAAGCGACATTGGAGAGCAGGTGGTAACGTTCCTCGCTCTCGCGCGAGCGATCCTCAGCCTGCTTCAATTGGGTTATATCCAGAATCATGGCAAGGCGGGCCATATGCGCACTACCTGTCCAACGAACAGCGCTGTCATAGCTCCTGTACCATTTTTTGGAGTCTTTCTCATAGTACTCCCACTCATGGATTCCATTGGGTTCACCCAGTTCATCTAGGAGGTGGGGATTGGTGCAATAGTCACAAGGCCCTTCAAAGCCCCGCCGGAGGGTCTTCCAGCAAATCTGGCCAACGATATCGCCCCAGACCTCCCGGCCGGTACCGTTGACAAAGAGAATCTCGTTGGTCTGCATATCGGCCACGTAGATAGCCGCACCGAGACTATCCAGGAGCGCACCCTTATTGTGATAGTCTTGAGAGATATCGGTGAGTTGGGTGACAAAATAATATTTTTCGGGGGAGAAAATGGCAATCCGATACCACTTGCCAAGGGCGGAGAAATAATTCTCAACCTCGCAGCTACCACCATCGAGGGCGATGCTTCCGACTGTCTCCAGCCAATGAGGATCGTGCTCGAGGAGGCCTGGGATGACTTCACTCAAGCGTTTCCCTTCCACCTCAGCTCCTTGCAGACCGCTGATCTTGAGAAAGGCTGGATTGACCTCGAGAAACTCATAGTCAATTGGAAGGCCCGCGCTATCGCACAGGATACGGTTGTACGTCCACCCTATGGGGGATTTCTGGATAAGCTCGCGATAGAATCCGTCTTGCATGCGGCGACTCCCTCGATTACCCAACCCCCGCTACAGGTAATTTTTAAAGATTGTACGCGGAATTGTAAACTGAAGGCCATACTAGCATGGAAAAAAACTATGTCCTATGGACTGCCTAAGGATTTCGCTACGATTCTTTCATCGGTTATCATAAGTTAACCTTTCTCAACCTTCATCAACCTTTCTCTACTGCATTTTTTACTTTCTTTTAGTAAGTAACCTATGCTATCATGCATCTAAGGAAGTTCTATGAACCATACATCCACACCACAGACCCTCTCGCTCGGCAAGAAAATCATCTTCGCGCTCGGACAGCTTGGCTGGTCGCTAGCCTCGTACGCTCCAGGCATGCTGCTGGTGTATTTCTATCTCCCACCCGATACCGGCACACCGGTGTTCCCCCAGCGCATCCACCAAGGAGCCATCCTGGGCATCCTCACTCTCATAGGGCTCGCCTATGGCGCGGGGCGGCTGTTCGATGCCGTCACAGACCCCCTCATCGCAGGAATGTCCGACCGCTGTAAGTCGCCCCTTGGACGACGCAGGAAATATCTTGCGGTAAGCTTTCTACCCTTCAGCTTGTTCTCCCTGCTCGTGTTTTTACCCCCCGCTCCCGGGTATAGCGCGCTCAATTCCGTGTGGGTGTTCGCAGGCATCATCATCTTCTATTGGTTCATGACCATGTATGTCACGCCCTACTTCGCCATGATGTCCGAACTCAGCCACACCCCAAATGACCGTTTGTTCCTTAGCACCCTCATCTCCATCACCTGGGCCTTGGGCACCGCCATCGGATCGCAGGTCTATGCAATCAAGGGTGCGTTCGAAGGCATGGGCATGGGATCCACTCAAGCGTTCCAGACCACTGTGGCCATCTTCGCCGGCGTAGGTGCTCTGTTCATGCTGCTCCCCATCCTGTTCATCGATGAGAACAAGTACAGCAAGCAGGAACCGAACAACGAGAAGATTGTCGAGGCCCTGGTCTCGGCGCTCAAGAATAAGGATTTCCGTTTGTTCACCATATCGGATCTCGCCTATTGGGTAGCCATCACCATCGCCAGCACCGGCTTGGTGTACTATGTCACCATCCTGCTAGGTTTGAAGGAGTCGTTCACCTCCTTCCTGCAGATAGTCATGTTCGGGCTCTCGTTCCTTTTCTATATACCCACGAACATCATCGCCCGGAAGACCGGGAAGAAAAGACTGCTGAACATCGCCTTCGTGTTGTTCATCGTAGTCTACGCCTACATCTTGTTCCTGGGGAAGCTGCCCTTGGGAGCCGAGGTCCAGGCGTATCTCGTGGTGATTATGATGGCCATCCCGCTGGCTGTGTTCGGTATCCTGCCCAATGCAATCATCGGGGATATATCGGAGGCCGACGCCAAGGTGAGCGGGCATCATAAGACCGCCATTTTCTATGGAGCGCGCACCTTCATGTCAAAGCTGGGTCAGATGGTGGGAGGGTTGGTGTTCCCGTCCCTCCTCCTGCTCGGCAGCACCCCTCAGAACGATTTAGGAGTGCGCCTGACAGGAATCGCTGCGATTGTTTTTGTCGTGATCGGCTTGTTGTTCTTCCTGCGTTACGACGAAAAGAAAATCCTGGCGACCCTCGAGCAGAAGTAATCGATACCGATACCCTAGGGCAAGCCTTGGAATTGTGCGCTAGGGACTGGGAAAATACTCCAGCCTATCCGGGCAACTGTACTTCCAGCACGACAAGGTCGGTGTGCGCCACTAGGGCGTGCGCTTGGCCTTTGGCGATGGACACGGTTGTTCCCGACTGTATGGGCACTTCTTTGGAATCCATGGTGAGAAGTCCGGTGCCGGACACCACAACCCACACCAGGCCCGCTTTGGCGTCGACAAGAGCACCGGTGGCACGCCCCGCGGGAATGTTGAGACGCCGTGTGGAAAAGGTTCCTGGAACCTTTTCCACAGCAGGGAGGGAATCTATCACGCGGGCGGTGCCCCAGAGGAATTCCTCGTAGCGGGGGGGGGCGGTAAAGGTGTCGACATGTTTTTTCAGGGTGGTGCTGTGCTCGCGGTCGGAGACGAGAATGCCGTCCGGGCTGGCCACGATCACTAGGTCGCGGGTTCCAAGGGCGACGATGGGGATATCCAGTTCGTTGATGATATGATTGTCGCCGGTAGGTTCCGCGATGAGGCCTTTGCCAAGGCATCCAGAACCCAGCTCGCTTGCCAGGGTGTTCCAAGTGCCAAGGTCCTTCCAACGGCCGCGATAGGGGACCATCGCTATGGAGGTGGCCTTCTCCACCACTTCATAATCGAAGCTGATCTTTCGGAGCGTCCCGTACTGCGCCAGCAAGGTGGCGAAATCGCCATCCGGCCGCTGCTTGGCTACAATCGCCATCAGATAGCCAAGGCGGAAGGCAAACACGCCTCCATTCCAAAAAGCGCCCTCGGCGAGCAACCCCGCGGCGCGCACCGCATCGGGTTTTTCCACAAAACCGCGTACTGGGTACACCCCGTCCCGCTGGGCGGTAGGCAGGATATAACCAAACTTCTCGGAGGGATGGTCGGGGGCGATTCCCATCAACACTAGATCGGCGGCGTTATCTAGAACGGCCTGCTCCATGCGGAGCAAAGTGGTGAAGTATTCCAAGTCGGCGAACACATCCACGGGGAGCACCACCACCACCTCATCCAGCGGGACCTTCTTGACATCCGCAAGATAGGTGCAGGACAGGGCGATGGCGGGAAAAGTGTCCCTCCGGTCTGGCTCCAGCACCAAGTCGGCTGAACCGCCTAGCTGGATACGGAGCGACTGCTCCTGTGAACGACCTGCCGCTACCACCACATGGGTGTCGATGCCCGCCGCATGCAGCTGCCTGAATACCCGCTGCACCATGGATTCGGGCTCGCCGGCATCGTTTTTCAGCACCTTGAGGAACTGTTTTGAACGGATTTCGTTGGAAAGCGGCCAAAGCCGTTTGCCGGAGCCACCGGAAAGTAGGATGATATGCATTCAATGCCCCCTTGCTGCCACCCACACGCATATCGATCCGATACGTGGGGGCTTCTTCTGCATTATCCATCGGAATCGGCATTTGCTCAATCAAAAGCTTCTACCTTTGTAAGCGGTATCCATGCTATCATCTCGATAGTTATGAAATTTGTGATTTTCACCATAGCCTTGGTGGTTGGCGTGCCTGCCATCGCGGCTGTGACTGCGTTCTCAAAACAACTCAAGCACCTCGCGTTCGCAGGAATGATCGTGTCGTTCATGTTCAACGCGCAATTCAGCATCAACCTTATGTCGATGGAATACTACCGGGGCCCGGTGCGGGGGTTCGAGATCACCCTTGCGGATATTGTGGCGCTGGGTCTGATCCTTGGGATGATGCTTCGGACCGGGAGCAAAATCAAGTGGATTCCCCGGATGTTCTTTCCGCTGCTGGCGTTCTTCATCTTCTCTATCATCAATGTGTACAACTCCGAGTATAAGATATTCGGCTGGTTCGTGGTCTGGCAGCTGCTGCGCATGGGGTTGATGTACTGGTGTGTGGTGAATTTCTTCGCAACCGAGGACTGCGACCGCTCTTCCATCCGGGCGCTCATGCTGGGATATGTGCTCACGGGCCTGATCATGGGCCTGTTCGCCTTCAAGCAGAAATATATGGACGGCATTTATCGGATAGCCCTCTTCTTCGACCATAGCAATACGGTGCCATCCTTCGTCCTCATCATCCTCTGCGGCATGCTGGTCTGGATCCTGTACGATGACGAACTCAAGCCCCTCCCCCATCTGATCTCCTTAGGGACCAACCTGGGCATGGTATTCGCCATCCTCGCCACAGGCTCGCGCACGGGGATGGTGACCGCAGCCGGCTCGGTGGTGGCGGCCTTGGTCATCGCGAATTTCCGTACCCGCCGGGTTCGCTTGAAGGTCACCACGATCTTCCTAGTGGTCTGCATGACGCTTGGGGGGCTTATGGTGATCGATACCGTCATCGACCGTTTCCTGAACGCTCCGAAATCCAGCGAGGAAGCGCGCAATGAGTTTGAGATCGCCGCCATCATGATGGCCGATGACTACGATATCGGGGTAGGACTGAACCAGTACTCACAGGTGCTCACACTCAACAAGACCTATCGAGAGCACATCACCGTGATGAAGAACGAGGAGCAAGCGGGGGTCGCCCACCATATCTACCTGCTCACCGCGGCTGAAATGGGCTGGTTCGGCATGTATTTCTTCATCGCGATTATCGTTTTATGTGAATTATCGATGGTCTTCTACGGAATTTCTTGGAAATCGTATGAACAACGGTTACTATTAGGCTTGTCGGTAGGATTTCTGGTGCTGTTCGCCATCGGGCTGTATGAATGGGTGATCCGCCAGACCCCGGTATTGTACCAGCTGGTGGTGACGACAGGGTTTGGACAGGCGCTCATCACCAAGGTGAAGCAACAACGCAAGATGCAAAAACAGGCTATCAAAGGAAGTACAATTTGAGCCAGACACAGCGGATTCGGCAGACCTCACTCAATGCGCTCACCAATTATCTGCGCTTCTTCTTCACTATGGTGGTCTCCTTCTGGTTCATCCCCTTCATCATCAAAAACCTAGGCTCCGATATGTACGGCCTGTGGACGCTGTCGTTCTCCATCATCGGCTTCTTCTCGCTGCTGGACTTCGGTTTCGGCCTCGGGGTGGTGAAGTGGACCGGCGAGACAAGGGCCTCGGGAGACATCGAGTACCGCAACCATATCCTCAGCACGGTGTTTTTCGTATACATCCTTATCGCTATCGGCGGCATGCTCATCCTAGGTGGCTTCGCGTTCTTCTATGGCGTTTTGTTCGATATCCCGCAGGAGTTTCAATCGATCGGCATCACCATCCTGCTCATCCTGGGAGTCCGCTCCTTGCTCATCCAGATTCCGCTCAGCCTTTTCAAGGGGGTGCTGTTCGGCGAGCAGCGCATCTACCTCATCAACATCATCCAGATCCTGGGCACGGTCATCTATGCCGGGTCCGCGTTCATCGCGCTCAGCCAAGGTCTGGGAGTTGTCTGGCTGGCGACCATCAACTGCATCTCGTTCCTCGTGGAGAATCTGCTGTACATGTTCTTCTCCTACACCAAGGTGAAAGGACTGAAGCTGGCCATCCGCTTCGTGCGCAAGAAGTACCTGATGGAAGCCATGTCGTTCAGCTTCTATTCGTTTCTCACCACCATTGCCGGCCTGGTGCTTTTCCAGACGGATGTGATCATCATCCAGCTGACTTTGAACCTCACGCTCGTAGGTATCTACTCGGTGGCGATCAAGATCACCGAATACTCCTTCCTGCTTTCGAAACAACTGGTGAACGTACTCACACCCCTTATCTCCGAGCTTAAGCAGAACAAGGAGGAGGATTCGATCCGTTACCTGCTCACCACCTTATCCAAATACATCATGGCCACCGGGGTGATCCTCACCGCCACCATCTATGTATTCGGCCAGGACCTGCTGGTGTTCTGGGTGGGGCCGGCTTTCATGGAAGCCACCATCCCGCTCCTGCTCCTGATGACCTCCTTCATGCTCACCATACCTGAGCTCATCGCTTCCAATGTGCTCACGATGACCGGCCACCACGCCTTTACCGCGAAGGTGTCCATCTCGTCAATAGTGGTGAACATCGTCACCAGCCTACTGCTGGTGAAACCACTTGGCCTCACCGGTATCGCGCTAGGAACGCTGATTTCCACGGTGGTCAACAATGTCGGCCTTACCCTGATGAAAGCCTCCAAGACGTATGCGTTTCCCTATCACCGATACTTCACCAAGGTCTTCGCCCCCGCGTTGCTGCCGGCGGTATTGCTGGTAGCCATCGGCTTTGGCCTACGTTCCCTCTTTCCAGTGGTTTCAGTCTGGGATATGATGCTTAAGGCGATTCCCGGAGGCCTTGTGTACCTGGTCCTCTTCTGGACCTTCTCGGTGGAGAAGTCGATGAAGAAGAAAATCCTTGACAAGTTGCTCCGTCGTTCGGCGTAGCAGGAGATGATGCATGACACCTGAGCAATCAACCAAGCCTGAAGAAATCAGATTGCCATTGGAACTTAAAACCGTTCTCAAGACGCTCCGGCTCAAGCTGGTCTGGATATTCGTGCTCGCGGTGTTTGCCGCCGCATGTGGTCTGATCGCTGCCTTATTGCTGGGTTCGCAGAAGTATGAAGCCACCACAGTGTTGTTCTATCAACCGATTGAATCCTTCATCCCCGATACCTTCCGGATTTACCAGAGCGTGGGTGAAGGGACCGAGCTTGCTTATGAACAGGGTGCGGGACTGGTGAAATTCGAAGATGCATCAAAGTCCCTCTGGAACCGGGTGAACATGGTCAAGACCTTGCCCAATCTGGAAGAACTCCGCGCAAAAATGAATCTGGAGCGGACGTTGGAGCAACTGGGGTCGGCCATAGATGTGTATGTCGCCCGGGATACAGACCTCATGTTCATCTCGGCCAAAGCGGACGATCCACTTGAAGCCAAGACCATGGCCAACACCATCCGGGATATCTTTCTCACCACCAATGACCGTCGGCTGGGCAAGGAGCTCACCGAACAGCTGTCCAACCTGCAGCAGCAATCCGATGCCGCGATGGCTGAACTCGCGCAAGCCCAAGCTGAATTCAGCGCGTTCATCGAGAAATACAATATCAGGGACATCAATACTGAAGCTCCGAAATATGCCTCCGAGATGGTGGATCTGGAACTGAACCTCCAAAAGGACAAACAGCAGATTGAGATATACAAGCAAAGAATCCTCAAAATCAAGGATGCGATCGATGTCACCACCAAGCTCGACCTTGAAGAGCAGTCCCGCCTTGCCCAGGAGCAGGCGCAGAAGTCAGGCCTTACTCCGGATGAAGCGAACAATAAGATCCAGCAGATCATGCAAAGCATTGAGGATATCCGCATCAGCCGGACCAACCCTGTGGAGCAGGAACGCCTTCGCACGCAGCTGGTGATCGCTGAGAATGAATATGTACGAGGACTTATCACCCGCAGCCAATATGAGACCGCCCGGTTCGACTACGAGATGTTCCTTGCCCAAACCCAGTATTCAGAGGAGATAGAGGCCCTTTACAAGCAGATTGAAGAGGTCCGCTCCAAGACCTCCTTGGGTGCGAGTGATAGCGTGGCATCTTCGGAATATGTGAAGCTGGTACGCATGAGCCTCCTAGAGAATGAACTCGAGCTCATCAGGACTCAGATGGAATACGATGTGGACTTGGAGCGCTATGAGTACCTGAAGGCGAACTATCTCAATCTGCCGGTGATCACGCAGACCTATATCGCGCTGAGAGGGAAGATGGCTTCGCTGGAGGCGGAAAGCAGCGGGCTTACGAAAATCCTGGGCCAGTACAAGATGATCGCCGAGAAGGACCAATCGGACTTCTATGTGATATCGGATGCTGCCATACCCCTGTACCCAATGGAATCCAACCGCAAGCTCCTCGCGATTGCCGCCACCTTCGTGGTCTTCCTGCTGGGCTTTACCATACTCCTCACCACCATCGTTATCGACCCAAGGATCAAATCCGCTCCTGATGCCAAGCAAAAGATCAATCAACCGGTCCTTGGGGTGTTCCCGTTCCAAAAATACGATCAGGTGCTCCTGCCCAGCAGCGAGAAGGAATCGGCGCAGATAGAGTTGTACCGCATCTTCGCCCGACCTCTACGGCTGAAATATCCCCAAAAGGGCGCCACCTTCCTTATCACCAGCACCACCAAGGGAGAAGGTAAAAGCACCACGGCCATCAATCTGGCGACCGTCTTTGGCCGGCAGGACGAGCACGTGCTCCTCATCGACGCCCAAATCCGCAAATCCGAGCAGGCATCTCCTTTCCATGCGTTTTGCCAACCACCTGAGAACGGCGTCGCCAAGACAGAAGGATTGGGAGAGTTCCTATCCTACCGGGTAGCGGAAAGCCAGGATATCATCAGCCAGACGATCCTCCCGGGGGTGGACATGATAGTGAAACACGACGAGGCCATCATCCCCGACCTGCTCCAATCTGCCCGGATGCGTGATTTGATGCAGGAACTCAAGGAACGGTATTCTGTGATCATCATCGAAGGACCGCCTGTGCAAGAGTGCGTGGATTCCGAAATCCTCACCAACTACGCGGACACCATCCTTTTCGTCACCGCATGCGACACCATGCGTCCTGCAAAAATCCAACAGGCTTTGGCACGGCTGAAGAACACGAGCATTCCGATTGAAGGAATCGTGCTTACCAAAGTCCAGCAGGTCTATCTGAGCTAAGGGGGATGTTATGAACAGGCAGGAGATAGACCGGATCTGCTACCGCATTTTGCTCTCCATCGGTGATTCGCTGGACGTCCGCAAAATGCTTGGCAAGAGCGTGGCTTTGTATATGAGCGAGCTTTCCTGCCGCATGGGCGCGGTCCTGCTCGCCGACTCCAAAGACTCCCAATCCTTCAGCCTCTCCCTAGCCTACGCCATTCCACGCAATATCGAGCAACAGGCCTCCTTCCAGACTTTACGTCAGGAATTGCTGCATATCGATTTTTTAGATGATATCGTCACCCGCTCCATCGAGGGGGACCTTGGCACTTACTACATCATGAGCGTCTCGGATATCGGACTGCTCGTGCTGTATAAACCAACGGGAGGAATCGAGACAGAGTTGCTGGACGCCCTGCGCCCTATCAACCTAAAGTTGGGAACCGCGATCAAGGCCTGCCTCCAGAATACGGAATTTCAAAAAACCAGCCAGCAGTTCATGGAGATGGCGAATATGCTTCCTGGCTTGATCATCGAGCTTGACCAGGACTATCGGGTGACGTTCTTCAACCGCCGGACTCAAGAAATATTCAAACAGATCGATTCCCATGAGTTCCGGCCGAAATTGATCTTCGATTTCTTCCCGGTCTCGGAGTTGCCCCGCGTGAGGGAGCTGCTGCGCAAGTGTGAATCTGGCGAGACGATGACCTCGGGGGATTTCTGGATGCGCAACAGCCGTGACGAGCTGTTCATGGTCAATCTGATTTTCTCCCCGATCAGCGCCTACAACACCATCATCGGGTTCCGGGGAATTGCGATCGATGTCTCCAAACGTGTCAAATTGGAACTAGACCTGAAGCTACGCGACCGGTTGCTCAATGCCATCGCTCTTTCCACCCAGGAGCTGCTGAAATCCAACGAGTACACCCAAGCGATTCCCACGGCCTTGGAGCTGCTGGGTAAGGCTATCGGGGTTGACCGGGCCTATTACTTTAGGAATTCCTATAATACGGAAGGGGAGATTAAAACCGTAAGCCAGCTTGCGGAATGGAGCGATACACACGTCACCCCCCAGATCAACAACCCGGAGCTGCAGGACGTTCCTGCCGAGGCAATGGAATTATTCCTTGCACCTCTGAAAGAGCGCAAACCCTTCATAGGCCTGATTAAAGACCTTCCGGAATGCTATACCAAGAAGGTGCTTGCCTCGCAGAGCATCCAATCGATTCTGGTGCTCCCGATTTTCGCCAAGGGCCTGCTGTGGGGCTTTGTGGGTTTTGACGATTGCACTTCCGAACGCCTGTGGTCGGACACCGAGCGCGACCTGTTGGAACTGTTCGCGATCTCTATTTCCGAAGCGATAGAACGAAAACAAGCCGAGGACGAGCTTAAGGCAGTGTATCGCGAGATCATGGATGATCTGGATATCGCCCAGACCATCCAGAAATCCATCCTCCCCCCCTGGTTCCACATGTATGGGGACGTCATGGTCGCTTCCAATTACTATCCGTGGTCAAAAATCGGTGGAGACTTGTTCGACTGCATCATGCTGCCTGACAATCGGTATGTGATCTATATAGCCGATATCTCCGGCCATGGCATCCAAGCCGCGCTCACGATGACCGCGGTCAAGGCCATTTTCAGCATGGTCATCAGGGCTGAGGAGAACGATCCTTCTCCACAAACGGTCGTGACCCGTCTGAACCATGTGCTCAGCACCCGCTTGTTCCAAGACAACTATATGACGATCTGCTACTGCCTGGTGGATTTGAACACCATGACGGTGACCAGCCTGAGCGCCGGGCATCCTCCGATGATAATCTACGATATGAAAACCGGCTCAACCCGCCTGTTGGATAAGAAAGGCGACATTCCGCTCGGATGGATCGCAGACTATGAATACCAGGAGAGCAACATCGAGACCACCACCTTCTCGGCTGACGAAGCGATTTGCCTGGTGACCGATGGAGTGTTCGAATGCTTCAACAAGGACCAGGAGGCAGTGGGTCTTGAGGGCCTGTGTTCTGTGCTTGCCGAGGATATCCATCTAGACGATTGCATCATGCTCCCACATACGTGCTATCAGGCGCTGGAAAAAAGGGGCTATACAAACCGAAACGATGATTACTCCTTTATAAGCATGCAATTGAATCCTCCAAAAAAATCCAAGGTCCTGTACCTTGAGGTATTGTCTCAACTGGAGCATGTGGACAAGGCCTCTGCCGCCTGCGAGGATTTCGTGCTGCAGTCGGGAGGAACCGAGCTTCAGGCTTTCAACATCCGGTTGATTGCCAATGAGTTCATGAACAATGTCGTGGTGCATGGCTTGGACAGGCGTGCAACCGAGATCATCTCCCTGAAACTTTCTTGCGAGGATGATATCGTGCTCACCATCCGTGACAATTCTCCACCTTGGGAATTCCCACCGAAGAAGGCGGATATGCCCGACTTTTTCGACTCGCTCAACCTAACCTCGGACACCCATGGGAGAGGAGTGCAGATCCTGCATTCGATCACAAAATCGATAACCCATACCAGGGTGCACAGAGTGAACGAAACCCGGTTTATCTTGAAAGACTGTTGAATTCCTACCGACTCTCTCCCTTGCATGCGTTTTGGAGCAAGCCTTCCAACTCGTCCACATAGCGGGAGAAGGAGAACCCACGTGTTGCGGTGGCACATCCTTCCTGCGACAACCTCGCGTATAGATTGTCATCGGTAAGCAAACGGGTAAGTTGCCGAGCCAGACCAGGGACATCCTCTGGTTTGAAGGTGAGGGCGTTGCCTTCATCAACCAAAAATTCCCCCTGCCCCCCATTCGCAGTGCTCACCACCGGCAGTCCGCTGGCCATGGCTTCGAGATGGGTAAGCCCGAATGGTTCCTCCCAAATGGAGGGGAACACGAACACATCATGCTCCTGATACACGGACGGCATCTCGGCATGGGGGACCAGACCACGGAAATCGATAGGGAATCCAGCATTGACGGCAGATTCTTTAAGGGAGGCGGTATAGTCCTCAGGCCCCTTGCCCACCACGGTGAGGCTGAATGAAGGAAGATCCGACTGTTTGGATACCTCGGCAAGGGCCGAGATAAGCGTATGCACACCCTTGTAGGCATGAAGCTGGCCTGCGTAGAGAATCCGTACTGGCGCATGCCGTGTTCCAGCTTCGGGTCGCAGGGGAAAGCGCTCGATGGGGATGCCTTGATAAATCACCTGAGAGTTGTCGATGGGGAGTCCTTTTGCGAGCAGGTTGCGCTTGAGGATTTTGCTGATGCAGGTGGAGTGCCTGAAGGCGATTCCATTCAGGGTGATACCCGGGGTAACGAAGGTGTCCAGCACCCAATGGATGAGTTTTTTCGGTGATAGGCTGAAGCGATGGCCGGCGAAACTCATGATATTCTCGTCGTTGAACGTGTACACCACGGGAATCGTGGACTTCTCGGCTACCCGCGCAGGTGCTGGAGTGAGCCGCAGCAGACTCCAGATGAAGATAACCTCGGGACGGGTTTCCTGGATCATGCGTGCGGTCTCACGGCTGTTGAAATGTGCTGCGCGCAAGCGGGCGAATCGCATGAAGCTGGCTTTTTTATCAAACCCTTGGTACAGTCTCAAAGTCCGGGTGACTGCGCTGTCCGATACTGAACTTTGGTGATTAGAGGTAAGCACCTGGACCTGATGGCCGCGATCCTTGAGGTACTGAACCACCTGTCCGCAGAGAATCTCGTATCCACCGAGCACATATGGTGGATAGAGGTTGGAAATTATCAAAATCTTCATGGAATCAGTGTAATCCATGCTATGATGGTTGCCAACGGTTAATTAACCCAAAGAACCGATTTGTCGGCTTGAGGAGCAGCTATGGGTGTTGTCACTCCACAAAAACCACACAACCTGCATTGTGAAGTCTCCTCGTGGCCGCTCGACCGGCAATTCCAATCCGATTGGGATGGTCTATATACTCTTACTCCATGCACCTCCCCCTTCTCACGGCTTGAATGGCTTCAGGTAGGTATCGGGATCTATGCGGATTCCAAGGAGATTCTTCCGCTACGGTTTCTGGATGCATCAGGCAGCCTGAAGGCGATGGGGATTTTCCGGATGGTTACCGAGCCAGGCAAGGGCCTGCCGCGGAAATTGATCCGGACCATCGAATATAATTCCCAGCGGATCGTCCCCTTTGTGGCGGCAGATGGAGCCACCATGGCAGAGGCGATGCATGCGCTTCGCGAAGCCTTCCCGAAACAGGTGGATTATTACGATTTCTTCAAGCTTGACGCCATGGAAGGAAACTTGGAGACCATCAAAACAGAACTCACCTGCAGGCATCTGCCATTTGAATGCACGATTTTCAACGAGCAACCTCAGTTTTACATCCCGGCCACGTGGGAAGGATATCTTGAGGAACGTACCCAGGGGCATCGCAAGAAGATCCGCCGCTACACGCGCAAGCTGCAGGAGGAATATCCGGATTACCAATTCACGCGGCTGCGCACATACGAGGATTTCCAGGCCTATGGAATCGATAAGGTGCTTGAGGAGGTCATGGGCTTGTTCTCCGGTAGTTGGCAGGCTGCCTGCTTGGCGGAATACGGCGATTCCTGCAACCGACTCACCACCTTCTATGCGCACGTGGCGAGGGAATTCGCCCCCAAGGGCTTGCTGGATATCTGTCTGCTGAAAGCCGACAGCCATCTGCTGGCCTTCGAGCTCAACTTGTGCGAAGCGGGATCGGTCTACATGCTGTTTGGCTCGTATGACCGCGCCTATGCAGATTGGTCCCCGGGAAATGCGATTTTCTCAGAAATCATACAGGATGGAATCAGGCACGGGGATAAGGTGTTGGAATTCGGGGGCGAGCATCTCGATTACAAACGCCTGTGGACAAAAAATGCTGTTTTCTCGCACCGGATACGGATATTTGGCAGAACTCCCCGGGCAAAGGTGAAAAGATGCATACGGTTTGGCAAGCGCATCCTCAAGAAACTCCTCCATCGCTAAGCGACCGGGTGCTTCGCCGCGCAGCCGCGATCGCACGACGCCTTCATGCGCCAGGATGGCTGTTTGATTACAGCAAGACCCTGCTGATGGAAGTACCTCAGCTTCCCGAAGCTTTGATGGATCCTCGCGGTTATCATGTCCGTCCGGCAAACCTTCAGGACCTTCCCGCCTTGGTGCTCTGCCGGCAGATGGATAACCCGGCCGCGGGAACCACCCTTTTCACCCAGCGTTTCACGCAAGGGGCCAGTTGCTATGCAGTGTTTGGGTCTGACGACCGCCTGCTTGGATACGCCTGGGTGATATGCACGGGCAATCTATTTGAGGATGATGACCGGCTTCGCCTCACCTGCCGGCCGAACGGAGCCTATATCTTCGATACCTTTCTCCATCCTGACGCTAGGGGAAAGGGGCTCTACCCCCTGTTGATCGCCGGTTTGCAGCAAGATCTGGCGGGCCAAGGAAAAACGGAATTCCATGTGCTGGTGGACCGTGGCAACACTGTCAGCATCAAAGCCCATATGAAATTGGGGGCGAAGGTGTGCGAGATCTGCACATATGCTGCGGTTCTCGGCCTCGCCTGCTATCGGCTTCAGACCGCCAGCCAGCGAAAAAGCCATCTGCGCCGGTACCACACCCGCCGGCCTTGCGATTGCATCACCTTGCCTGAAAAGGCCCGTTGAGCACCCCGTACAGGCAGATGTTCCACACCATGGTCTCCCACACGGTGAACTCGTTGTTGTTCACCAACGACCACCCATCCGCCCAACGACGCTGCAGGGGGAGGTCCTCCCACAGTGGGTAGACCGCATCGGAGACCACCCGTTGATAGTCGGCACCGCTACGTTCGGATGCAGGGCCATAGATAAGCAGACCTGGGACATTGCCCAAGCCTCGTTCCGACTTGGTGTACCACGAGTCGAGGTGCAGCGGGCTGTTCGGTCGCACCGCTCCCAAGCCAGTCACATACGACTGACCGAGTGGATTCAACCCCAGCGCATAATCCCCGAATTGGGAAAGAATCCCCAAGTACCGGCTTCGCTCCTGGGCATCATGCTCCAACCTATACGCGAAGGCATAGACATCGGCATAGCGGCCTTGGGCGGTAGCCGCACCCCACCCATAAGCCTTCGTCGCACCTTGCGGATACAGAGCCAGTTCAGGACTGAAGCCCATATACCCGCCTTTGGCCGCTTGGGCGAATACCACTTCCTGCAATTCATTGGCGATGAACTGGTCAAACGGCTCTTCCTGCACGAGATAACTGCTGAAGTGCACCGTCTGGATCCTAGCAGTGATATTCCCAGGACGGTATTGGTGAGGCCAGGTGCCGTCTTCGATAATCAACTCTCTTGCCAGTTGGCTGAATAGGGTTTGCGCCTGCTGCCTACGGAAAGTGACGGCGGATGGGTGAAAAGCTTCCTCGGCGAGAGCGATCTGCAACGAGGCGTAGAGCATTTCCGCGGTGTGCGATTGGCTGTACGGCTCACCTTCGGCATCCCGGAGCTGATCAAGAGCATCCCAAGCCAACAGCGCCTTGCCGTAGAGCGACAGAGCCCGCTCCCGGTGATCGGGAAAAGCAAGCAGCAGTCGGGCCCCCTGAGCCATCATCCCAGCTCCATACGCGGTGGTTTCGCCCGATACCGCCCACGTGCCATACACCATGGTATCCGAAGCCGCGTTCACGCTCCCGTATTCCGGATGCCGCGAAGTCTCGGTTCCCGCCATGATGGCCCCATACTGACGATCTTTCGGATTCTGTATCTGCAGCTGCTCCCAGACTTGCAGACCCCACAGCGCTTCATCCAGAAAGTCCGGTAGACCGTTGCCGGATTCGGGCAGGTTGTATTGGCCATCGGTGAAATGGGTGGGAAAGGCCTCGTAGTAGCCCAGCATGAATATGGGGATGATGGTGTGGTACGGCCGCCGGTCGAAATCGCCTGCATCATGATAGCCGCCCGAAAGGGGAATGAACGGAGTGCGTGGATCCACCTCTATCTTGCCTGAGGCCGACCACGCCATGCGGGTGAGCGCGACCTCGGTATGGCAGGCGTCGCGTGTAAATTCGGTGTAGGGTTGCATGAGGGCGATTCCGCAACGCTGGTGGTACAAGCCTCGGGTGTACGTATAGGCGATGCGCGCGACGGCCGCATGGGAAATCTCAAAGGGATGGGAGACGCCAAAACCAGCAACCTGCACTCGATACGGACCTCCGGAAGGAACCAGACTCAGATCCAGGCGATACACATGCTCGCCCGACCCTACCCTGCCACCGGTGGTGCCCGTGTCATCGCCACGATACTCCGCTACACCCCCGTAGACGGTCTTTCCATCAAGCTCGCTGACAACCTTGTAGTGTGGAAGCTCGGAGAGCAGCAGGGATCCGCCATCTCCCATATACACACCGAGGTTCGCATACCGCACAGGACTGTCGGGATCATAGCCCACCTGGTTCACCTTGACGGACTCGCAGGATGCGGTGGCGTCGTTGAACATCATCGAGATTTCTCCGAAAGGCCCCTTGATTGTGTAGGTGGTGCCATTCAGCAAGGGTTCGGACAAGACCAGGTAGGTCCAATAACGGGTATCAACCGGGTATTCCCCTTCTTTGGTTTTTGGGAGTTCGTCGATCGGACGGGCCCCATGGTATACCTGCTGTGGATTTTGTCCGTTGACCGACCAATCCTCCCGCTTGGTGGAGCGGGGGTCGGAAGGAAGGGCTTTGGGGTTGAAATCATCGGAAAATGAAACCACCAGTATGTGCGGGGCAGCTGTCTGGAGAACCAAGTCCCAGGTGACGGGTACTTTAGCGCTGCATGACGAGAGCAGGACCACAAGCAGCAATTGGAGAACAGAGTGGTGAAGGGTTTTCGCATGCATGGCAGCCTCCCGCATACACCACTATACGGCGGTGCTTAGGCGGATGCAATGGATATCAGCGGCTGGAGGGCGACTTGGATTGGAAGGTTGGGTACAAGGGTGGTGAAAATAGCTAGGTTTTTCGCCTGTTCTGACGTATGATGTATGCGATAGGATCAATAGATCAACCGTTTCCGGAGGATATCCCATGATAGTGAGAAAAGAACCACAAGCGATGGTGCTGGAAGTAGAGACCACCACTCTTACCGCGGCGAATGCCAAGGATTTCAAAGCCAATATTGAAAAGTATCTGGACACCGAGACAAACATCGTGCTCGACCTCAACCGCATCACCTTTATCGATAGCAGCGGTTTGGGCGTGTTCCTTTTCTGCCTGAAAAGGCTGAACCAGAAGGGGGGCGACCTAAAGCTCTGCAACATCACCAAGCCAGTGCGCGTGCTTTTCGAGTTGGTGCGGCTGCATCAGATCATTGATGTCTTCGCTTCAACCGAGGAAGCTTTGGCTGCTTTCGCCGCATCCTAGCCGTACGAGGGAAGGGGGTCTTGCGGTGAGCGGGACACAAAAGAAAAAACAAACCATCAGCCTGTGCATCTTTATCGATGCCTTGGGATGGGAGATTCTCAAAGCCCACGATTTCCTGTCTGCCGAGCTTGTCCACAAGCAGCCGCTGGACACCATCTTCGGCTACAGCGCCACGTGCGATCCAACCATTCTCACCGGGCTGCTCCCGCGTGACCATGGCCACTTCTCCTTCTATGCCTACGACCCAAAACGGTCCCCCTTCAAGGGTTCCCCCTTCATCCAGCTGATGCGTCTGGTGCCCAAAGCGCTATCCAGCCGCAACCGAGTGCGCTCTGTCGCAGGCAAGATCATCAAACGGCGGCTGGCCTACACGGGATACTTCAATATCTACAACATGCCCTTCAGGCTTCTGCACCTGTTCGACTATACCGAGAAGAAGGACCTCTACCAGAAAGGCGGCATCAACAGCGGCAGCCCCACCATCATGGATTACGCCCGCGACAACCAGTTGGACTTCTTTTTAGCCAACTGGAAGGCTTCGGAGGTGGAGAACCTTGCCAATCTACGGGCGACCATCATGGATGATAGCCGTAATTGCTGCTTCGCGTACCTGTATATGGCCTCAATGGACGCCACCTTGCACCGATTTGGAAAAGTCCACGGCGAGGTGTCTAAAAAAATCGCTTGGTACGAACAACAGCTCCGCGAGCTTCTCGCGGTTGCCAGAGAGAACTATCAAGAGGTGCGGATGTTCGTATTCTCGGACCACGGCATGACCAATGTGCATACCGGCACCGACCTCATGCGGATCATCGATGCCACCGGGCTGAAGTTTGGCACCGATTACGCAGCGGTGTACGACTCCACCATGGCTCGTTTCTGGTTTTTACGCGAGGGGGCGGAGCAACGTATCCGTGCCGCTTTGGCAACGGTGGAAAGCGGTGATGTCCTAGATGACCAGACCATGCACGCCTGGGGGGTGGACTTCCCTGGAAAACGCTATGGCGACCTTTTTTTCCTCATGAAGCCCGGGGTATTGATTGTTCCTAGCCATATGGGCGAGCGAACCATAGCCGGCATGCATGGCTATTCGCCGCAAGATGCGGATTCCACCGCCTCCTTCTCCACCAATGTCACCCTCTCGGAATATCCAAAGCGTTTGGACGACCTGTATACGCTCATGAAACAGGAGATGGACCGATGCAAGCGAACGGCCGGGAAAAACCCACCAAAACCATGAAGCCCGTGCCGATAGTGGTCCGGTCGCACAACGACAGGGTTCTCATCGAGCACACCCTTCAGATGATCCATGCGCAGACGATTCCTTTCACAATCCACGTCTTCGACAACGACTCCACAGATGGGACCTTGGACCTCCTCCCCCGCTATAGCGAGCATATCCATCGGGTTCCCGCAGGAACCTATGTCCCTGGCAAGGTGCTGAACGCAGCGATGGAAGCGGTCGATCCGGCAGCCCCCTTCGTGGTGTTCCTTAATTCGGACTGCACCCCGGTGGATGAAACCTGGCTTGAGAATCTCCTCAAGGGCTTCTCCGACGACACTGTGGCGGCGGTTTTCGGCCGGCAGATGCCACGCCCCGATTGCTTCCCGTTGTTCGCGAAGGATACCGAAGACACCTTTGGGGATGGTTCGCGCCAGAAATACTGGAAGCACTGCTTCTCCATGGCTTCGTCCGCGATCCGGCGGAGCTGCTGGAAACAGATGGCTTTCCGCACCGATATCCAGTACTCCGAGGACATCGACTGGACATGGCGGGCCCGGCAGCAAGGCTGGACCATCCAGTATGTGAAGGAATCGCGGGTGTATCATTCGCACAACTATACCTACGCGCAGTTCAAGCGTAGGCAGATGGGTGAAGGCAAGGCCGATGCGCAAATCTTCACCTGGTCGCGCTGGGAACGGACTTTCCTGCGCTATTCACTGCTCCCATACCTGCGGCAGGTGAAAAGCGATGTGATGTTCGCTATCCGCGGGAAATCGCCGCGCGCCGCATTCCAATCCCCTGTGCTGCGGTTCGCCCAATTGACCGGACGCAGGAAGGGCTTCCTGCAAGGGCTGCTTGAAATGCAAGCAAAGGATGGCAATCATGACCTTTAGCCAAGCAGGATCCCCAGAGTTCAACCAACGCGTCGGTGAAATACTGGACAATCTCGCCCAAGAAGTTAAAAAGGAGATTCCTTCCCATTTCATAGCCCTGGTACTTGCCGGCGGCTATGGACGGGGGGAAGGTGCTTGCGTCCTCCGCCATGGTTCGCAGTCGCTGTATAACGATCTAGACCTGTTTCTGATTGTGAACACACCCATGGCGGTCCCCGAAAGCATCCGGAGCATCACCCATGGCTACGAAAAGCAGTTGGGTATCGAGGTCGATATCGGCAAACCTCTCACCATCAAGGACATCAAGAGCTTCCCCCACCAGCTGATGTGGCAGGATCTGCTGGACGGACACTATGTTATCCTAGGCGATAGCGACATTCTCAAGCGCAACGCCCCGGACTACCTGAGCAAGCCCCTTCCGCACGTGGAGGCACTGCGTTTGCTGCTCAATCGCGGTTCCGGACTGCTGCAGGCTTTGATGCAGTCCCACCTGCTGGCTGTGGATGCGCGGCACACTCTACCTGATGCCGACTTCATCCGACGCAACCGGGCCAAATGCATGCTCGCCCTTGGTGACAGCCTGCTCATATCCTACGGAGTCTATACCCCGCCCTTGGCGAAACGGACCTTGGCTTTGCAAGAGCAGGCAGAAAAAATACCGATGGCCCATATGGATGTCATCCAACAGCTGTTCCAGCAAGCCGCCGAGTTCAAAGTCCGGCCCGATTCGCTCCCAACCGAACAACCTCCGCTCCCGGTTCTCCTAGAGACAGCCTCCCTATGGGTGGAGGTCCTGCTGCACACGGAAGCCAATAGGACAAAACGGCAATGGGCGTCACCGCAAGCCTACTCCCATGACCTCTTCATCAGGGAACCAGAGCAGCACACACCACGGCGTCTGGTACGCAATCTGGTGCGCAATGCCCAGCGGAAGCGGATTTCGTTCCATTATCCACGGGAACGGCTCTACCGCCAGCTATCGAGGCTGTTGAGTCAGCCTCACCCCGAGCAGAAGGCCTGGATGCGGGAAGCCCAGGAGTTCCTCTCGCTGTGGCGTCAGTATAACTGAGAAAAAAATAGCAGTGCGGCTGGCGGTCAGTCGCGGCCACATATCAGCTGCTTGACGTACCTCCCCAGCAGCTTCGCGTTATAGCGGGGCGATTCCATCACGCTGTAGTACATCTCGGCGGCGAACAGCATTTCATCGCCAGGATACTGGCTGTAGATGATATCAGCCTCGGAGATGATTCCCGGAATCGACCGGAGGTACAGTCCCTGCCAATCACGGGAGAGATTCTTGAAGTCCTCGATGGTCTTGTAGGGGATTCCAAAGAAGCGCGCTTTTCCACCCAGTATCATCCAGAAGCCGGGAATGAGATGCCAAGCGAGGTGTTTCCAAAGACTGCCGCGGGTCTGCGCCCGCTTGCGCAGCATGTGCATACGCATGGTTTTTGGTTCAGAGAGCCGGCTGGAATCCACCTGCTGTGGATGGCAGACCACGGTGAGATGGTGCCGGGGCTTTCGGACCACAATCAGCTGGTACAGCCAGAGCAACCCGAGAACCGGCAGCGTGAGAATTCCCAGCAGGAGCGCGATTATGCGTGAGAGCGCTGGGACCGGAGGTTTTGAGGGCAAGGCGTCGTTGACTTCGACCGCGGTGAAAAGCACTTCGTCCGTCGCGGCGTACACTGTGGAAAGCTCAGCGTTGAGAATCCGGTTCTGATTGACTATGCAGCCGCGCACATCGAGGTTTCGGCCGATAAAACTCCCGGACAATACCGAGGAACCGATCACATAGCTCCCCGTATCGATGATACAGCCAGCTCCTATCTCAGCCACAGGTCCGATGATCGCCTGATCGCCGATGCTCACCTGGGCTCCCATGTACACAGGGGCGACCAAGGTGCAGGTGGGCGGAAGCTTTGTGCCTGGGCCGGCCCAGATGCCTTCACGGATTTCCTTGCCCATCACGATCAGGCCCTCGCCTTTCCGAGACAGGATCTGCTTGAGCGATTGCAGATAGGAGGCAGCCGATTCGACGCTGAGCGTCTCCACCGCCACCGGTGGCAGCTCGCTTTCCAAATGTTCCTTGGTGCAGACCTTCCATAAGGTGTCGGCACCTGATGCCGAGGTGTCGCGGAACGAGACCGGCTGCGAAAGCTGCTCCTTGGTGATGAACGGCAGATGCAGGTTGTTGCATAAAAGAAACAGTTCCTCTGCCGGCTTCACATCCTTAGCGATGCGCGAGAGCACGGAGCTCTTCTGCTTTAGCAGGTGGTATGTGATGCGCACGCCCCAGCGCTCGCCATCACCGATGAATCTCTCCAGGTCATCCGCATATTGGGACAAGTATATATCCAGGTCCTGGATGCCCAAACGTTCGATATACTCCAGCACGTGCTGGACAAAAGCCTTGCCCATCAAGGGGAGGAAGCAGGCCGGAAAGCCGAATGGCTCGCCTTGCTTCTGCAACGATGGGATGGTGGTGAAGTCACAGATGGCTTTCATATTCATGGTCACCCTTTGCGCGCGGCCGCGCGTTTGATTTTTCGTATCCTCAGCATAAATTCCACATTGCCGATGATATAGCGTTTCCACATACGTCTCGGTTCCATCATAAGGCGCCAGATCCATTCGATTCCCAACCGCCGCATCCATCCAGGTGCCCGTGGAATTGTCCCCGAATAAAAGTCGAACAACCCACCCACCCCCATGCAGACCGGCACGGCGAGCGACTTGAGGTGCTCCCGCACCCACAGCTCCTGCCGAGGCACTCCCATGGCGACCAGCAGGATATCAGGTTTGGCCGCGTTGATGCGCTCGATGACCTGCGCGGTTTGTCCCGGTGGAAAGAATCCATCCTGATAACCTGCGACGATTGGGGAGCCAGCATGGGCATCGGCCCACTCTGCGGTTTTAGCTGCCACCCCGGGAGCTGCTCCCAGTAGATACAAAACCTTACCCAGCCGGGCGCACTCCTTGCAGAGAAGCGGGAAAAGATCGGTGCCGTTGACATTGTCTATGATGGGCGTGCCAAGCTGCTGCCCTGCCTTGCGGATGCCGGTGCCGTCGGCGAACACCGTCCTCGCTTGCTTGAGCACTTCAAGATAATCGCTTTGGCGGGCAGCGACGTTGATGCAATGGGCATTGACGAAATGCATCTCGTAAGCGCCACGCAAAGGGGTATAGGTATCGACCGCATCGAGGATCATCTCGAGCGCCTTGGCCATGGTGACATTCCGGATGGGGATGCCAAGCAAGTTGAATATTCCCGCATCCTCGATGGTTGCCTTTTCAGAATTCCCGTCCATCTCAGTAGGCTCCCTTTCCCGTCAACACCGCAGGGATGGTTTTCAATATCAGCTTGAGGTCCAGCCAGAACCCGTGGCTCTCGATATACAGCACATCCAGCTCCACCTGCTGCTTGAAGCCGATCTCCGCTCTGCCGCTCACCTGCCAGATCCCGGTTAATCCTGGAGTGACCTCGAGTCGGCGGCGATCCTCCTGCGTATACAGGGCTACTTCACGGGGGACTGGAGGCCGCGGCCCCACGATGGACATGTCACCCTTCAGCACGCACCACACCTGCGGGAGCTCGTCGATGCTGAAGCGGCGGATGAAACGTCCTATGCGGGTGACCCGGGGGTCGTGCTTCATCTTGAACGTGACGTCCCCCTTGCGGTCGGCCTGGCCGAGCAACCCGTCCTTCATCTTATCGGCGTTCATGACCATCGAACGGAATTTGGGGAAAGGAAAGGCTTTGCCTTGTTTTCCGATACGGGTCTGCACATAGAAGACCGGTCCACCGTCGGTGAGCTTGATGCAGATGGCCACAAACGCGAACAACGGCGAAAGCAGCAGCAGGGCCACCAAGGAGATCACGATATCCATGAACCGTTTGAAGAACAAGGTCGCTTTGACAACCATGGTCCACAGCTTGCGCTTCAGCTTGGCTTTCCGGGTCTGGGCGGTGGAACCGTTGTACTGGCGCAGCATCTCCTCCACCCGGGCCTGCTTTGCTTCGTCCTGCAGCTTCTGGCGCGACTTGCGGCTATCAGTCCGCTGGATGTAGCGCACTATGCTGGGAATGGCTTCGTCCGGCTGCTCCTCGGCCCCGATGATGATATCGGCGAATGTCCGGTACACCACAACCTGAGACTCGATGCGGGCGTTGCGTTCGTTGATGATGCGCTGGACGTCCTGCGCGAGGGTGCTGGGCTTGCGGGTATCCTTCCTGCTGGTTTTGCGTTCTTGCAGGGTCTCTGTCTGGAAGTCTTGCAAAGCATCGGAGGCAACGGCGAGTTCATCCGCCTCGACATAGAGCCGGAGCGAGGCGAGCGCGCGCATCGGTTCCAAGGCAAGCAGGTTGTCCCCGTAGACGATGAGGAACTCCTCGGCCGCGATGCTCTCCACACTCCGCCGGGCTTCATCGATGGTGATGGCTTTGGCTGATTCAAGATCGCGCAGCTGCGGAAACAGCGCATGGCAGGCGATGACCGACGAACCTTTCAATTGATTGCAAAGCTCTTCGGCGTACTCTTTGTCCCGGGAAACGAGCGGTCCTGCGATAAGGATGAGATATCTATCCATGTCAATCACCTTCTCTTTTTCGCATTATACAGCGTTTCAAAGACTTTTAGGGTGGATTCCACCGTTTTTTCCCAAGAGAACCCCTCGGCCCACGCCAAGCCTTGCACAGCCATCCGCGACCGGGTGGCCTCGTCCGAGAGCACTGTGGAGATGGCGTCCTTCATGGCGGCTGGATCGTGTGGATCGAAATGCGGGGTATGCGGCCCGCTCACCTCCGGTAACGATGCGGCCATCGAGGTTATGACCGGGGTGCCGCAGGACATGGCCTCCAGCACAGGTAATCCGAACCCCTCGAAAAACGAGGGAAGCACGAACAGGTCCGCGCCACGGTAGAGGTCCGCCACATCGGCATCATCGATAAATCCAAGAAAATGGATGTCCTTGGCATAGGGCGAAGCCTCGGCCACCGCATGGATCTCTGCAGCGCGTTCCTTATCCGGGCCGGGCAGCACCAGCTGGTAGGAAGAAGACTGCTCGTTCTTGAATAGTTCAAAAGCCTTGATCAGATTCACATGGTTCTTCCCAGGGTGCTCCAACCTGGAGATATAGAGGATGTATGGACCATCCACCTTGAACTTCCCGGCTATCCGCTGTTGCACGGCAGCGCGGTCGGGTGCAGGAAAAAAACGGTTGGCATCCGCTGCCAAGGGAATCACCGTCACCCGCTGGGGGGGGATATGGGCGAAGCGCACGATGTCCGCTTTTGAGAACTCGCTTACCGTTATCACATGGTCAAGTCGTTTTATGAGCATCGGCAGCATGTTGCGGTTGAACACCGCATGGGAGAAATCGTATTTGTTCTTGATATGCAAGGTAGCTAGATCGTGCACAGTCCCCACCGAAGGACAGGGCGCTAGGCCGCAGACCCGGCGGTTGGCGGCTGGTAGAAAAAGCAGGTCGTAGCCCTGCTTGCGGCAGATGCCCGGAAGCGTGAGCTGATTCCACACGAAGTTTCGCATCGGCGATCCATCAACCCCTTCCGCTGGAAGCCATGTGATATGTTTTTTCCCTTCCAGATAGTAGTCCCGGTCCTTTTTCGGCCCGATGAGCTCGAAAGAAAAACGCTCGCACCACGGTTCTTGGTCGAACCGATTGAGAAGCTCGCGCATATAGCTCCCGATACCCGAACGGCCGCTATCAGTGCCAAAACTAGGACAACCCACTCGTATCATACATCACCCCATCAATAGTGTTTCAAGTGTCTCAATATACCGCGTGAACGAAAAGCGTTCCAGCGCGCTGCGCCTTCCCTCTTTGCCAAAAGACTCAGCCAGATCCTTATCCAGAATCAACATCTCCATCTTGGATGCGAATTGGCGCGGGTCGTCGGGAGGGACGAGGAATCCCGTACTCCCATCAACCAGCCAATCGGGAATACCCCCTACCCGGCATGCCACCACCGGACGTTCCCGCAACATCGCCTCCACTCCCACCATACCGAAAGGTTCGGGCCAGCGGGAAGGCACCGCCACCAACGTGGCGCTGTCGTAGTACTGGGCGAGTTCCTCGTGGGAGACCCAGCCATGGAAACACACCAGGTCGTCGATGCCGGAGGCCTTGGCGAGGTCTTCCAGGCGTTTGCGGTCATTCCCCGCTCCAATGATATGCAGGATGACGCGGGTCTTGGTATCAGCCGCCATGAGGGCATGGGCCGCGAGAAGCGTATCCACCCCCTTGCCCCGGATGAGCTGCCCCACGTACAGCACCGAGCTTTGGGTGGGAAAGGGTTGGAGGGGCCGGTCGGAAGGAGCCACGCAAGGAGGGATCGTGTGGATACCGGTCTCATCAAATCCATTGCGCAGCAGCTCCCGCTTCATATAGGCGCTGCCGACAATCAGGGCATCCACCTTTCGATTGCAACGCAATTCCTTCAGTTTGGCTCCGATCGAGACATAGCGCAAGCCCCGAGGTCCACGCTCGAGGAACGCGAGATCGGCATAGCATATCAAGCCTGCCTTATGGGTGCAGATCTTGTGGTTGTGGAAGTAGTACTTATGCTTGCGGGGGCAGTACAGATCGTGGTCGTGGATCATCCGCACCACACGGCATCCTTGGGAGGCGTCCAGCACCTGCTGGATGGAATCGAGCTTGTGCACATAGATGACCTCGGGCTTGGTCTGGGTGACTACTTCGGACAGAGACGTGGAGGCAAGGTCCCATACAGAGGAGAAGAGCGCATCGAAACGCTCCTGGCCAACCCCTGAGCGCTTGAAGCTGGCGAACGAACAGAGATGCCCCCGGGCGGCAAGCCCTTGTGCAGCCAGGGCGATGTTCTGCTCCACTCCTCCGAAAAAACCACCTGTGGTGTTAAGAAATAAAATCCGCATACACTCTCCGGTAGATGTCGATCAAGCGTGTGGTGATGATGTCCCAGCTATAGGAAGCGGTGGCTGTGGCACGTCCTGCCGCACCCAAGATTTTCCGCAACGGGGTATCGCGAGCTAAGGAGGCGAGTACGGCCGCCATTCCCAAAGGGTCCCCGGCTGGAGCTTGAGGGTCGAAGAACAAGCCATCCGCCCCCTCTGTCACCAAAGCCGCGAGACCTCCGCGACGCGAGACCGCCACCGGCAATCCGCTCGCCCAAGCCTCAAGCACCACCATGCCGAAAGGCTCGTGCAACGAGGGAAGCGTGAAGCAGTCGGCCGCATGGTAGGCATCGACCAAGGCCTGGTCGGCATAAGGTACTCCAGGAACGATGGTGACCCGGTCCAGCACACCGAGAGCCCGCGCCTCGTCGGTGACGCTCTCCACATACGCGCGGTTGGTCACGTGGCCGAGAAACAGCAGATGCGCGTTGGGGACCGTGGCCAGCAAGGCCGGCAATTGCCGCACCAAACCCAACTGGTTCTTCTGGACATCCATGCGGGCTACGGTGAGATAGACGAAACGGTCGGCGGGAATCCCATGGGCCGTACGGAACGCCACCCCGTCTCCCTTGGCGAAACGGTCGATATCGACCCCATTGGGAAGGTATTCCACCAGCTTTCCGGGATAGCTCCCACGCATGGCTTCGTACTCGTCCTTGCCCACGCAGATAATCGCGGCGGCATCGTCGAGCACTCTGCGTGAGCCCACCAGGTAACCGAGGAGCTTACCCCACTCCACAGCGCCCTTGGTTGGCTCGGTCCAGGTATCCTGCTCGTCTTTAGGCACCGCGAGATTGCCCCCGTGCAGGGAGATCACATACGGCACGTGTTTCTTTATCGCGCAGTAGCGCGCTATCCCCCCTAGGCGCTTGCCGGTGTGCAGGTGGATAAGGTCCACCTCTTTAAGACGGAGCAAGTGCCAAAGCAACGCGAAGGAAAACAGATTGCCCGCCTTTTTATCAAGTTGCCCGCGGGCGCCTTTAGCCAACCCCCAGTAGGGATACCCATAGGAGAACCGTTTGATAGGAATCCCCTTGTAGGTTTCCTCCGGGGTGGGGTCGAGGGCTTTGGTGGTGAGTATGCTGGCGCTGAACCCTTTGGCCTGCAGCCTGGGCGAGACTTCGGCGATAAACGTTTCCGAGCCACCCCATTCCTGCAAAACGAAACGCCTGGGGATATGAACGATATGTGTAGGACTGTCCATGAGGCCAGTATAAACCAAGCAATCGGTGTTTACCACAGCTGTTTAGCAATAATCAAAGGTTTACGAGCCGTGTTTTAACCGGTCCAGGGGGACATCCTGGCGATATCCAGGCGATATCCAGACGATATCCAAGAGTATTTCAATTGACAGACTGCGCCGGCAACAGGGATAATGAACCTGATATAGATGAGAGGGAACATATGATTGACAACATCAGATTGATTGTGATCGCCGAGTCAACCCCGGTCAAGCAATCCATAGTGCGGCGCTTGAGAACCGAAGTGACCAATATCACCTACGTCGACACCATGGTCGATGGCCTTTCCGCTGTGAAGCGCAATCGCTTCGATGCGGCTATCCTTTCCAATGATATGGAGGATTTCTACTCGGTTTCCAACATGGTGCGGATTTTGCAGGAGGTGGGCTCGCTCCAGTTCATCCTGCTTATCTCAGAGCGCGCCGAACCCGATCAGACGGCTCAGGACAAACCGGTGCAGGGGATTTTGATCGAATCCGCGGAAAACACCGTGGACCTCGTGTTGGATAAGCTGGCGCATATGCGCGACTCCAGAGAGTCGGAGCGCAAGACCGAAGCCATGGAAGAGGACCTGAAGGAACGGCTTTCCTCCGATACTCCATTGTTCGACAGCGTTCCCACCGGGCTCTACCGCATCGGCGGTGATGGGGATTTCGTGCAGGTCAACCATACCTTGGCGCAGATGTTCAGGGCTCCCAGCCTAGATGTGATGCTTGCGGACAACTACTTCTCGATGTTCAACGACCGTGACGAGAAAAACGTCTGGCTGGACATCATCAAACGCGACGACTACCTCAGGGGATTGATTTTCGAGATCGAGCGGTACGATGGGCAGACCATCTGGGTGCGGGATACCGCGCGCGCGGTGTTCGATGAAAAAGGCAATCAGAAGTATTACGATGGGTCGTTGGAGGATATCACCTTCCAGAAGAAACTGGACGACAAGCTCTCCTTCCTTGCCACCCAGGACATCCTCACGGGTCTGCCGAATAGGAATTTCTTCCAGGACCAGGCCAAGCTGACTATCTCGCAAGCGCGTTACAACGAGGATATCGTGGCGCTGCTGGTGGTGGATATGGATCATTTTTCCGAAATCAACGACCGTTACGGCCATAAGACGGGGGACCGCATCCTGCAGATCGTCGCGGGCCGCATCAAATCGCAGCTACGTAAGAGCGACCTGGTCTCACGCCTTGGCAGCGATAAGTTCATCGCCCTGCTCAATGGACTGAGGAACCGAAGGGATGTCCTGGCTGTGGCAAAGAAAATCAGCATGGGCTTCGCCACTCCGTTTGTCGTGCAGGACAAGGAGATACCTCTTTCGGCAAGTATCGGCATCTCGCTCTACCCCGAGCACGGCGATGAGGTGAACACGCTTATCAAACGGGCCGAGATCTCCACCTATGCGGTCAAGGAGCGTGAGCGCGGCGGGTACATGATCTATTCAGACGTCATCCATACGAATTACGAAACGAACGGATAGAGGAGCCCTTGATGTATAGAATCGGTTCGGGATACTTCAGGCGATCCGCCGCTCCCTTGCTCCTGCTGACCTGCCTCCTGCTGACCTGCCTCCTGTTGGCTGCCTGCACCACCACGGCGCAGGACGTGGCAGTCGAAGGAGCAGTGGCCAAGCCCGAACGGGTGTATTCGGTCGGGGATACCGGTCCTGCCGGTGGCCTCGTGTTCTACGACAAGGGGGAGCGTTCCGAAGGCTGGCGTTTCATGGAAGTCGCTCCGGCCGCTACCCAGATGCCCTTGCAGTGGGGAGCCCTGGGCAGCGAGGTTCCGGGCACTTCCGCCGAGATAGGTACGGGAAAGGCAAACACGGCTTTGATCGTGGCGATGCTGGACTCCCTTGGTGAACGTGGACGTGCGGCCCAGTACTGCGATGCTCTCAATGTGAACGGCTACACCGACTGGTTCCTTCCCTCAAGGTTGGAGCTGGACCAACTATACTGGCAGCTTGGATTCAAGGGTCTTGGTGAATTCCTCGGACTGGGCCAAGGGTACTGGAGCTCAACCGAATTCGATAGCGAAAAGGCCTGGGGACAGGGCTTCAGCGCTGGCGTGAAGGGCCGAATTGAGAAATCCGATATTTTCCTCGTACGTGCGGTACGGGTTTTTTAATTCCACAGTCCACGTCACTTGTTTCCGCACCGCCGCACTTTTCTCTTGAACACTATACATATGTATAGTATATTTCAGATATGGCGACAATACTGGTAGGGACATCGGGTTACAGCTACACGGAATGGATTGGACCGGTCTATCCCCTAGGGACCAAGCCGGAGGCCTTCCTCGCGTTGTACGCAGGCATGTTCGCCTCGGTCGAACTCAACTTCAGCTACTACCGGATGCCTACCGCGCCACAGCTATCCCATTTGCTTGAACAATCCGGCCCATCCCTATCCTTCTCCATCAAAGCCCACGAATCGCTCACCCACACGGTGGACCCCGCCAATTGGAGGACGGCCGCGGACACCTTCATCAAGGCCATGGTGCCGTTATGCGAGGCGAAACGGCTGGAGGCGGTGCTTCTTCAGTTCCCCTATTCATTCCACTATGAGGTCGACCGCCGGAAATACCTGGATGCGTTGCTGAAGGATTTCTCCAGCCTACCGCTGGCCGTGGAGTTCAGGAACGCCCAATGGTACAACAACCGGGTGTTCGATTCCCTGCGGGAGCGGGGGGTGGCGCTCACCTCGGTGGATCTTCCGGCGCTCAACGGCCTGCCGCCGGTTCTGGATGTAACCACATCAAAGATGGCCTATATCAGGCTCCATGGGCGCAATAGCGACACCTGGTGGGGGTCGGATGCAGCCGCCCGCTACGATTATCTGTACTCCGAGAAAGAACTGCAGGCCTGGGTGGAACGCGTGCGGGGCATCGCCTCGGAAGCCGGCAGGGTGCTGGTGTATTTCAACAACCACCGGCGCGGACAAGCCGTCCAGAACGCCAAGATGCTCCTTGGCCTGTTGAAAAGGAATGCGCTGACACCATGAGCCACCAAGCCAGCGTCGTCCATCTGAATGTCATCGACTTCGCAGCCGCAGTGGCCATCGCCAAGGACCGGAGCCTAGCGAAATCGCCTTTTGTCGTCGCGAAGGCAGGGGCCGCCCGCCCGGTGGTCCTCGCGGTCTCACGCCAGGCCTGGGCCGAAGGGCTCACCCCTGGAATGCCCGTGGGCATGGCCGAACGCCTGGTGCGCAACCTCCGCATCCTCGATCCCGATCCAACCTCCTGCATTATGGCGAACACCCTGATGGAGACGATCTGCCGCCGTTACGCCCCCCTGGTGCAGAACGACTCAGGAGGCCATCTCTATCTGGACCTCGCCGGCACCTCGCGGTTGTTCGGGCCGCATATGGACTGCGCCGTGCGCATCCGCAACGAGATTATGGAGCAGGTGGGGATAGAGCCTGTCGTCGCGCTGGCACCCAACAAGCTGGTGTCCAAGGTGGTCACCCGCGCGATCAGGCCAACGGGGGTGGCGTGCGTGCGCGAAGGCGAGGAAGCCTCTTTCCTTGCCCCGCAAGACGCGCTTCTGCTGCCTGGAGTGGGCCCCGCAATGGCCCGCATCCTTTCCGTGGCCGGGCTTCGGGAGATTGGCGGACTGGCCGCCCTCGACGACAGCGAGACCGTGGCTTTGTTTGGCAAACGGGGCCTGGCCTTGCGCGATGCGGCGCGGGGGCTGGACAATTCCCCGGTGGATCCAGGAGGTCTGGCGGAACGGACCATATGGCGCAGGGTGGATTTTCCCGAACCCATTCTCGATGCGGCCGTCTTCCATGCCGCGCTGGTTCGGGTGGTGGAGGACGCCGGCCTTGAGATGCGCCGCTCGCTGCTCGCGGCCGGCGCGCTGCGCATCACCCTTCTCTATGCGGATGGAGTGCGCGGCGAGGCCCAGCAGCGATCCCGCGAGCCTTTGCTGCTGGACTCGGACCTTATCGCCACAGCCGCCCGGGTATCGGCAAAAGCACTCGAACGGCGGGTGCGCCTGCGAGCCCTGGCGCTGGTCCTGTATGGGCTGACCCCTGCCAAACGAGAGCCAGACCTTTTCACCCCAGAGGGTCCGGACCGGTTTGAACGCCTCCAGAGCGCGGTGGACAGCACCCGGCTGCGTTTTGGAACCACCGCGGTGACCAAGGCGACGGCGATTGTCCATGCATGACCGTCTGGCGCTTCGGTCGTCTTATTCACTGCTCTACGGCATGCGCTCGCCCGAGCAGGTTGTCGCACAGGCGGCCGCCTATGGGGCCCGCACCGTGGCCCTCACCGATATAGGCAATCTGTATGGCGCGCATGAGTTCCTCGAGGCCGCCAAGGAAGCCGGCCTTCGACCTATACTTGGGGCTCAGCTCACCTTGGGGACAAAACCCTTGTTCGCCTTTGTTCGTGACCGCCAAGGGTTCGCCCGGCTGTGCGAACTGCTATCCACCCACAAACGGCCGACTGGATTCGACCTGATGGGGGAACTCCAACTGGATGCAAGGGGGTTGGTGCTTGCCACCCGCGACCCTCAGGCGCTTGAACGGCTGTCTGGCAAGGTGGAGGCCCTTTTCGCAGCCATCACCACCTTGGATTTCGGCGCCATCTCCGTATCCAGAAAGCTTGGAATCCCCCTCGCCTATCTCGATGAAGCCACCTGTCTTGAACCAGCGGATATCCCCATCCATGCCGTGCTGCGCGCTATCGCGCTTGGCAAGACGGTGGGCACGTTGGCCCCAGAGGACACCCCCGGGGCGAAGGAGCTGCTGTTGTCTCCGCAGAAGATGAAATCCACGCTCGAATCGTGGCCGCAGGCAGCCCTCGGCACCGCCCGGATCGCCGATATCTGCCGTTTCGATACTATTTTCGATGGTTTTGTCTTTCCCGAATACCAAAACGCGGCAGTGGATGCATCGGTGGAATTGCGTGACAGGGTGCTAATTGGGGCCGAGCAACGCTATGGCGAGCTTTCCGATGCCATCATGCAGCGCATTGATTATGAAATGGACATCATAAGCCGCAAGGGTTTCGCTCCCTATTTCCTGGTGATGGACGATATCGTGTCCATGGCCAGCCGCACCTGCGGACGGGGCTCGGGAGCGGCTTCAATCGTCTCCTATGCCTTGGAAATAACCAACGTCGACCCCATCGCACACAAACTCTATTTCGAACGGTTCCTCACCATAGCCCGCCCCGACCCCCCTGACATCGATGTGGACTTCGCTTGGGATGAGCGGGACAACCTCATGCGGCGGGTTATCGAGCGGTTTGGCGATGACCGCTGCGCGCGCGTGGCGAACCACAACCGCTTCCGGCCAAGGTCGGCTCTGAGGGAAACGGCCAAGGCCTTTGGTATTCCCGATGGGGAGATCACCAGCAGGGAGCGGATGCTTTGCGGTCGCCAACGGACGGGCGCCCTGATGGAGGATCCGGTATGGCACGAGATTGTGGCAGCCGCAAGCCGGATCGAAGGTTTGCCCCGGGGGCTGTCGATGCATTGCGGAGGAATGGTGATAGCCCCCGGCCCCATTCGCCGGCATGCGCCTATCGAGACTTCGGCGGAGGGGTACCCACTGCTCACCTGGGAGAAGGAAGGCACCGAAGCGGCAGGTCTGGTGAAGATCGACCTGCTGGGCAACCGCTCCCTGGCGGTTATCCGCGATGCCATGGCCGATTTACGGAGCCAAGGGGTCGATATCGATCCGCTTCTCTGGCAACCTACCGAGGACCAACGCACGATTGAGGCACTTGCAAGGGGCGATTCCATGGGGGTGTTCTATATCGAGTCCCCTGCGATGCGACAGCTGCAGAAAAAAACCGGCAAGGGGGATTTCGCCCATATCGTCATCCACAGCTCCATCATCCGTCCCGCCGCGAACAAATATATCGCCGAATATGTCAGGCGGCTGAAGGGCGCGCCATGGGACCCGCTCCACCCACGCCTCGCCTACATTCTGGACGAGACCTATGGCATCCTGTGCTATCAGGAGGATGTCTCCAAGACGGCAGTGGCGCTCGCCGGATTCAACGAGGCCGATGCGGACAAATTGCGCAAGGTTATTGCGAAAAAGGCTGGCGCGGCTAAGCTTGCCCTCTATGAACAACAGTTCTCCACTGGTTGCCGTGCCAATGGCGTGGAAGAGGAGACTATCAAGGAAGTATGGGCGATGATGCTTTCCTTCGATGGGTATTCGTTCTGCAAGCCCCATTCGGCTTCGTATGCGATGGTATCGTTCCAATCAGCCTACCTTAGGGTGCATCACCCCGCGGCGTTCATGGCGGCGGTTCTTTCCAACCAAGGAGGCTATTACCGGCCACAAGCCTATATCAGCGAAAGCAGACGCATGGGATTGCACATGGAAGGTCCCGATGTGAACCAGAGCCGCTACCGCTACCACAGCGAGGGGTCCACTGTCATCATCGGACTCATGGCTATCGGGCGCCTGTCGGCGAACGGGGCACGCCAGCTGATTGAGGAACGGGAACGGGAAGGCCTCTACACCTCGCTTACGGATGCGTGCGGACGGCTGCGTCTAGGCCGGGAAGACTTCGTGGCCTTGGTGGGAGCGGGTGCTTTCGATTCCCTGGCTCCGGGACTGCCGCGTAGCGCGCAGGTGCGGATTTTGCTATCGGGCAGGCATCTGGCGGAGATATCGCACCAGGAGACCTTGTTTCCAGTCCAAACCAAGCCACGCGTGCCGGATATACAGGCCAAAGCCCTGCAGACTGCTTCAAGACAAAGCGACCAGGAGCTTATGGAGGAGTTCCAGATCCTGGGGTTCCTGCGCGACCACCACCCCCTGCTCCTCTGGCGAAAGGAACTGTCACGCCTGCGCCGCATACGGGCGAGCGGGATAGCTGCTTTTCTCAACCGGCGGGTTACCCTGCTGGGCTGGCCGGTTACGCAGAAGGAAGTCTGGACCAAGGATGGGCTGAGCATGGATTTTGTCTCTTTTGAGGATGAATCGGCCCTGTACGAGACTGTGCTGTTTCCCCAGGTGTTCGAACGGTACCGCACGCTTTTATTCGGACAGCAGCCCCTATTGGTCACAGGTATGGTGCGTAGCGACCAAGGAGCGCTGAATATTGAGGTCATGGAGATACGGCTCGCGGTGCAAAACACCGGAAACCTCCCGAATACCCGCTGAATCGATGTTGAAGACGTTGAACAAGCACTGATTGTTTTTACATAATTCAAAAGCTGGAGTACAATGGTCAGGAAGAAATGGGAGGAAACGGTGAATATCCAAAAACAACAGGCTATGCGCAATGTCCTGTACGCATTGACGCCCTTGGTCTTGGCTTCCGTCTACTTGTTCGGCTGGCGGTTCGTCGCGGTCTATATAGTGGTGGGGGCTACAGGATTGGTATGCGAGTGGTTCATGGCGAAACGATACGACCTTAAGGTGACCGAGTCTCTTTTTGTCTCCTGCTCCCTGTTCGCGTTATCACTACCCCCAGGGTTCCCTCTCTGGATGGCCGCGCTGGGAATGGCTTTCGGAATCGTCTTCGGCAAGATGGTGTTCGGGGGCTTTGGCAAGAATGTGTTCAACCCGGCAATAACCGCCCGGGCATTTGTATACATCAGTTTCGGTGTGCCGATGACAGCCCGCTTCATCCCACCAGTCACCTCGGCTGGCAACTGGTTCCCAGGTGGCTTTGGCACCTGGCTGTCACCACTGGACAGCATCTCCGCCGCCACACCCTTGGTGGCCAAGAACGCCTCGCTGCTCAATTTGTTCCTAGGCAATGTGAGCGGTAGCTTCGGCGAGACCTCGGCGTTGCTTATCATCCTAGGGGGTGCGTTCATCATCTGGAAAAAAGCCGCATCCTGGCGTATCGTGGCTGGTTCGATATCCTCATTCCTCGTGTTCCAGTCCATACTATGGCTGGCAGGCGTCGAGGCCGCGGTGAATCCCCTCTATGCGTTGCTCAGCGGCAGTTTCCTACTGGCGGCGTTCTTCATGATCACCGATCCAGTCTCCTCCTCGCAATCCACAAACGAAGGCCGCTGGATCTATGGCATCATGTTTGGAACCCTCACCGTGCTTATCCGGGTGTTCGCCAACTGGGCCGAAGGAGTCACCTTCGCCATTTTACTGGCGAATATGTTCGGTCCGCTTTTCGACCACCTGCTGAAAACCGCCAAAGCGAACCGTAAGAAGCGGGCAGAACTTGGCAAGGGAGGCGCGGCATGAAACAGAGTGGATTCTACGCCAAGCGCATCTACCCCTTGGTGTTCATGTTCTTGGTCACCACAGTCTGCATTCTGATTACTTCGGGAATCTTCCTCGCCACCGAGGACCGGGTGCGTGAGAATGAATTGCTGTTCCTCCGCACTGCGGTGCTTTCCGCGGCAGGAGCCAGTCTTGGCACCGACACCTCCCAGATCGCCTCGCTCTACCTAAGCAGCGTCACCGAGAACGAGGGGTTCTATATCGTGCGCGTTGGATCAGGTCCTGAACGCTATGTCATCCCGTTCAAGGGGGCTGGACTTTGGGGCGAGATTTCCTTGATGGTGGGTTTCGAAGCAGACCTTACCACCCTCAGTGGAGTCGCCATAGTAAGCCAGAACGAGACTCCCGGCTTGGGAGCGCGCATCGAGGAACCGTGGTTCACCGCCCAGTTCGCTGGCAAGAAAGGGCCCTTCAGGATAGTTGAGGAAGGTACCGCCGATGCGTCTGACGAAGTGGATGCGATCACGGGAGCCACCCGGACCTCGGAATCGTTCCAAAACATCATGAACCGTGCGGCTAGCGAGAGCCGGTCTATCATAAGGGGGCTGTAACATGGCGAAAGGCATTGTGAAAAAGACCTTCCTAGCCCCATTAGGCAAGGATAACCCTGTATTCGTCCAGGTTCTGGGCATCTGCTCCACCCTGGCGGTGACAAATAAGCTGGAGAACACCTTGGTCATGACCTTGGGAGTGATGTTCACCACCGCGCTTTCCTCCTGGACCCTTTCCCTGATGCGGTCCTGGATTCCATCCCGCATCCGCATGATGGTGGAGACCTTGGTGATCGCCACCTATGTGATTCTGGTGGATATAGCCCTCAAGGCCTTCTATCCCGAGATGTGGAAGCAGCTAGGACCGTACGTGGGCCTGATCATCACCAACTGCATCGTCATGGGCCGCATCGAGGCGTTCGCCTTGCAGAACAAACCCGGGTTGTCCCTGATCGACGGCTTGGCCTCGGGCCTAGGCTACGCGTATGTGCTGATGATCATCGCCTTCTTCCGTGAGCTGCTGGGAACGGGTTCGCTCTGGGGGTATCCAATCCTAGGGTCCTGGTGGACGAACTGGTCCATCATGATCATGCCACCGGGAGGGTTCTTCATGCTGGCCATCTTCATCTGGGTGGTTCGGGAAGTCGTGCTCAAGGAGGCCAAGAAATGAACGAAGCTTTATTTCCGGTAGCGGTGTTCTTCGCGGCTATCTTCACCAACAACATCCTGCTCACCAACTACCTTGGCATGTGCTCCTTCCTTTCCGTCTCCAAGGAGCTTGAGACTTCTGCCGGACTGGGCATCGCGGTCACATTCGTGATGGCCATCACCACCGCCCTCAACTGGCTGGTGTACCGGTTCATCCTCGTGCCGTTCTCCTTGGAGTACCTGCGCTTCATCGTCTTCATCATCGTCATCGCCGCCTTCGTGCAATTGATCGAGATGATCATCGAACGATATAGCGAAGGCCTCTACTTCTCGCTTGGTATTTTCCTCCCTCTCATCACCGTGAACTGCGCCATCCTCGGAGCCAGCCTGTTCATGGTCATCCGCGAATATGATTTCATCACCACGTTCTTCTTCGGCCTGGGAAGCGGCTTGGGCTGGCTGCTGGCTATCCTGGCGATGGCTGGTATCAGGATGCGGTTGAAGACTGCCAAAATACCCAAAGGCCTCGAGGGCGCCGGTATCTCGCTGGTGATCGCCGGTTTCATGGCGATGGCTTTCATGGGCTTCAGCGGCATGATCACGATCTAGGAAGGAGAGGACGATGCTAGTGACATTATTGATCAGTGTGGGGATAATCAGTTTGATTGCCGTCTTCCTAGCTCTGCTCATGGTGATCGCGGACGCCACTGTAGGCAACTACGGCGAGGTGAAGATCACCATAAACGACCGCAAGGAACTGAAGGTTCAGGGTGGACAACCATTGCTGAAGGCTCTGAATCAGGAAGGAGTGTTCATCCCATCGGCATGTGGAGGCCGGGGGTCGTGCGGGCTATGCAAGGTAAAGGTCGTGCAAGGCGGGGGCAATTATCTGCCTACCGAGCTGCCTTGGATTTCCGCTGAGGAAAAAAAGAACCAGGTGCGCCTATCCTGCCAGTTCAAGGTAAAGAACGATATCGCTATACGCATCCCCGAGGAGTTGTTCTCCGTACGTCAGTTCACCACCAAGGTGGAGACGCTCAGGGATCTCACCCACGATATCAAGGAAGTGCGTCTGAAGCTGATCGATCCAAAGAAGATCGAGCCCCGGGCTGGACAGTTCATCCAATTCCAGGTGCCTGAGTACGAGCTCACCGATGAACCCGTCTACCGGGCCTACTCGATGGCTTCGGTTCCCAGCGACAGCGAACATATCGAGCTGGAAGTGCGGCTGGTGCCAAATGGCATCTGCACCACGTATGTGCATAAGCACCTGAAGGTGGGCGATACGGTGATGGTGAATGGCCCCTATGGCGATTTCTTCCTTCGTGACACCGACCGGGACATCATCTGCATCGCAGGAGGGTCGGGCATGGCACCGATCAAATCCATCGTGCTCGACATGGCGGAGCATAAGAGCACCCGTAAGGTGATGTACTTCTTTGGCGCCCGTTCCGCCCGCGACCTATTCCTGCTCGATGAGATGCGTGCGCTTGAGAAGACCATGGAGACCTTCACCTTCGTGCCGGCCTTGAGCGAGCCAAAACCCGAGGACAATTGGCAGGGTGAGGTTGGCTTGATCACCGATGTCGTACGCCGCCGTGTGCAGAATGCCTCCGAGAGTGAAGCGTATCTCTGCGGCAGCCCTGGAATGATCGATGCATGTATGAAGGTGCTTAAAGAAATAGGCGTTCCCACTGAGCGCACGTATTATGACAAGTTCTCTTGATAAGGAGCCATTATGAAACAAACCCCGGCCTATGATCAGATACAACAGCAGATGCGGCCTGGAGTCATCACCCTTGATGGATTTCTTGGTACGGATGGGCGCAATCTCATCGATATCATCAACGAGGACGATGGCACGGTACGCCAGCACGGGCTTACACATGAGGCTATCGCCGACCGGATGGCTGAATTCCGCGACAAAGGGCTTGCAGGCTTGAATGAATTCATCAGTGTGGATGCCAATTTTGATGTACGTGTGGATTCCGTGCGGGGGAAACTACCCTCGCCCTTCGGCGGACCCGGTATGTATGGCAAGATAAACACCACCGTGGTGAACAAACGGCTCAAGGAGCAGATCACCTACACCGACCTCCATATCCATTTCATCAGGGACCATGGATTCTACGAAGGCAAAGGTTCCCCCTTTAGGTTGGAGCCCGCGCAACTGATAGCTGTTCTGGAGCTTGAGCAGTAGCAACCACCGCTGTAGCCTCTTGAGATCGCGCATCCCATTTTTGGCACAGCACTTTCTCCACAAACACCTGCGCAAGCCCGGTGTCGAACTGCGTCCCTGAGCAACGCCTGATTTCCATCGCGGCCTCCGCATCGGATATCTTGGAACGGTAGGTGCGCTCGCTGGTCATGGCATCGTAGGCGTCGGCAATGGTGATGATCCGGGATTGCAGCGGGATGGATCCTTCGGACAATCCTTTCGGGTAGCCTTTGCCATCCAACCGCTCATGGTGGGCCAGCACATACTCAGCGAAATCACTCATATCGTTTACTGAGCTCAATATGCGGTAGCCAATTTCCGGGTGGCGCTTCATCTCAAGCCATTCGTCCTCATCCAGCCGGCCATCCTTGTTCAGGATGGACTCGCTGATGGCTATCTTTCCAATGTCGTGCAGCAGACCGATGGTCCGCAACTCGTTGATCTCCTTCTCAGACATCCCGAGCACTTCTCCCATCCGTGCGCTCAGCGCGCTTACCCGTTGGGAATGGAGCTCCTCGCGTGGGTTCTTCTCATGCAGGGTGTTGATGATAGTGTAGATGGCCTTACCCCTCATGCTGGGGCTTTCGAACAATTTGCGCCGATTCAAATCGTTCTCGGCTTTCTTGATGACCTCGTTTACATCTTCATTGATCTGGGACTTGGTCTCCACCCCGAAGGAGACTGACCCCTGGATGTTGTTGACTTTCTCTTGCGAGACCGCATCCTGGATACGTTTGACAATGACTTCCGCTTGGATGGAGGTTGTCCGAGGAAGAAGCATGATGATTTCGTCCCCCCCTACCCGCGCGCAGTAATCGCACCCACGGATTTTCGAGCGGACGATATCAGCGACCTTACGCAGCAATTCGTCACCGGCTTTGCGACCAAAGGCATCGTTGATCAGCTTGAGTCCATTGATATCGCTCATCACAACGGTGAGCGGAAGATTGCTTCCCCTATCGATACGGCGGATATAGCCTTCGAAATGAGACCGGTTGTTGAGATCGGTGAGATAATCATGGGTGTTCGCATAGAGGATACGGCCCTCTGAAAGCTTGCGTTCGGAGATATCGGTGATCATGCACAAATGCTGCCGGGTGAGGGAGTCGGTGGTTTGGATGGCGGCAACCGCCATGTTAACCCAGACGGAGGTTCCGTCGGGCCGGATATACCGTTTGTCAAGGGTGAAGGTATCGATCTCGCCCTTCGCCAGTCTGGTGCTTAACAGCTGGTCCTGCGCCAGATCCTCGGGATGGGTGATGCTCATCCAATCGGTGGCCAGCAGCTGTTCGCGGGAACGACCGAGGATACCGAGGAACTTGGCATTCATATCAAGCATCCGTCCGCTGTTGGTATCGGTCAGGGATATTCCAAGCGGTGCTTGCTCGAACATGGTCTTGAACCGCCGCTCACTCATCGCCAGCTGCTGGACGGCACTCAGCCGTTGCCGTTGGTTGAACAACATCATGCAGAGCAGATATCCGCCGATTGGATAGATGGCCAAAACCGGCAGGTAGATTGCTCGGATGACATCGAAGGCTACTTCTTTGGGCATAAGCAGCATGCAAAGCAGCATACCCACATGGGTGACAAGGCTCACTAGATAGAATTCCAAGCTCAGGCCTTTGGGCCTGGTGACGATCACGCGAAGCCGGAAATGGTTCCACAGCACGCCGATGACAGCGGAGAGCGTGATTACCGAGACCCCGGTATACACCCCGCCTCCACCTAGGTACACGCGGTAGATGGCCATCATGATGGACGAGACAAGCGTAGGGACCAATCCAAAAAACATACCGGTCACACTAATCAGGATAGAGCGGGAATCGAAGACTATCCCTGGCACAAACTCGAAAGGATTGGCCATGACCAACAACCCGGCGGCTCCGATGGCAACCCCGATGAGGATCCTGCTCCTCAGCGTGAGAGCGGGACCTTTGCTAGGGGAAGTAGCATATACGATGCTGAGGGAGAGCAATAAGGCAATATTATAGATGATATCGACGATCATACGCTCTCCCCTCGTGTCATCCGCGGCGCACCTGGTCCCTACCGAGTTCCTTCGCTTGATACAAAGCCTTGTCTGCCTTGCTGATTATACTGGAGATATCCGTATCGTACTGGCATGCATTGGACACCCCGATGCTGATGGTGACCTTGATGTGGATTCCCTCGACGTAAAAATCGTATTGCTTCACCCGCTCCCGCAGTTGGTCCGCGAGCTGCTGCGCGTGCGAGATATCCACCCCGACCATGGAGATGATGAACTCATCACCACCAAAGCGGGCGATGATATCGCGCTTCCGCAGGATGCTTTTCGCAATCAAGACAAGGTCTTTCAGCACTTGGTCTCCGGCTAGGTGGCCATAGGTGTCGTTTACAAGCTTGAAATGGTCGATATCAAGAATCATCACAGACACAGGAGTCTGGTCGCTGAGGAAGGATTCCAGCTCTTCGCCTAAATGCTCGAGGAAGAACCTGCGGTTGGCGACACAAGTGAGCGGATCCATGTAGGAGAGGTCCCGTAGCCGCTGCTGCATGGTTTTACGCTCGGAGATGTTTATGATCATCGCGGTAACCGCCCGCTGCCCATGGTATAGGTTGGCCAAGGGGTACAGCCGGGCTTCGAACCACTGCAGGCCACCAGGTCCGTTCGTAGGGATATCCACCTTGCGCGTCTCAAGCTGGTATTCGAAACAGTTCAACATGCCTGTCTCCAAGGTCTTGCGCACTTGGTCCATGAAAAAGTCCGCGAAGCTTTTCTCAGAGAAGTCGTAGATATTGCGACCTTTGAGCGAAGATGCATCGTCATAGAGCGTCCGTTCAATCCCGCCTAAAACCTCGAGATAAGTCCCGCTTTCCGAAACAATGAAAAAAGGATCGGGAATCGTTTTGAACAGGTTCACATACAATTCGGACAAATCAGCGTTTTCCATCTGCTCAATCTCCTTATCCACGCATCGTATCGTTATCGATGATACCAGCATAAGTCTATCTTTTCCAGTGTTAAAACTTCCCATCTTGGCTTATACTGAATGCTAATGGCAATGGGAGGCACATGGAGAATCCATTGGTGGAGCTGATTGCAGAGGTCAAAAGGTCGTATGGAAAAGATCTCTCTCTCTATGACAGTATCTTCCTCACAGGAGTCTTGAAGAACCGGAGGATCGCCACAGGCACCGGCAACCTCGAGGACTATCTCCGGTATATAAACGAGCATAGCGAAGAAGCCAACCTGCTTCTCCAAGCCCTAACCATCACGTACAGCCAGTTTTTCCGCGACCCCTTCACCTACAGCTTCCTCCAGCAATCGATCATTCCCATCTTGGTGAACCGGAAACAAGGGGGGGAGCTGCGCATTTGGTCGGCCGGATGCGCGGGAGGACAGGAGGCGTATTCCCTGGCGGTTCTTATCGAGGATGCGGCCGCCCTTGCAGGCCAACCCATCCGCTACCGGATTTTCGCCACCGACATCTCCCCATCGGCGCTTACCCAAGCACGACTAGGCAGCTATACCGAAGAGGCAGTGGGCAACTGCACCGTTCGCCAGATACGCGACTACTTTATAAAGACAAACGGGATGTACACTGTGGTTCCCCTGCTTCGGCAGCAGGTGGATTTTTCCAATTATGACCTTCTGGATTCAACCTCAGCACATCCATCCCAAAGCATTTATGGGGATTTTGATCTAGTCTTCTGCAGCAATTTGCTGTTCTACTATCAGCCGGAAACCCGTTTTGCGATTCTAAGAAAATTAACGAAGGCGTTGTCGCGTGCAGGATACCTGGTGACAGGCGAGACTGAACGTGGATTCGTGCAGGATTTCAACAAACTACGCATGGTGGCTCCGTTAAGCACTGTGTTTCAAATGAACGGCACCTGACCAAGACTCTCAATTTTCCATGAGGAGGAAATCCATGCAGGTGAAACATATGAAAATCGGCCTACAACTACTGCTCGGCTTCAGCCTGGTGATCGCGTTTGTCCTTATCCTCGCCATGGTCTCCTTCTCGCAAAGCACCCAGCTTCACCATCAGACGCAAATCCTGTACAACCATCCCCTAGTCGTGCGAAGGGCAATCGGAAAGCTTGAGACCGATATCGCCATGGCCCGGATGGCGCTGCTGCAGATGACCCTGGCGTATGACGAATCCGAACGGCTTGCCGCCTACCAGACGATGGAGCTGGCGATGGCTGATGCCGATGCCCAATTCAAAATCCTGGAAACCAATTATCTCGGTAGTGCGGACGATGTGAAAGCCACGCACGAAGCGTTCATCCGTTGGCAAAGCGCGCGGGAGGAGCTTATCCAAAAAGCCCGGGCGGCAGATGTGGATAGCGTAGCTAGAACATTGCGTTCCGGTAGCCCGATATACCTTATGATAGATGATCTGCTTGCCAACCTGAAGAAAATCGACGACTTCGCTCTTGCCAAGGGTGATAGTCTGTACAATGAATCCAATAAACTGCGTGCGGAACTTGGTTTGCAGCTGTTCGTCCTGCTCGTCGCCATCCTCATCCTATCCACCACTATCATCTATATTCTGGCCCGCAACATCCGAAAACCCATCAACATCCTTACGCAAGCCGCGCATGATTTCCATAGGGGAGACCTTTCCGCCCGTAGCGGCTATGACCTGGACAATGAATTCGGCACGCTCTCGGATTCGTTCAACGATCTCGCGGGCAAGATTCAGAACGATATGGACATGAAGAACCAAGTGGAGGACTTTTCGCGTGTGCTGCTCGCGAAGGACGAGTCCAAGGAATTCTTCACTTCCACTCTCAATGCGCTCTGCGGTTATACCGGGGCCCAGATGGCTGCGGTATACCTTTTGGATGACCAGCAGGAAACCTACCAACCCTTCGTTTCCATAGGGCTCGGACCGGATGAGGCCCGCGCTTCTTTCAACGCCAGCACCTTCGATGGTCAATTCGGAACAGCTCTTGCTTCTGGTAAGCTCCAAGTAGTCAGGGACATCCCGTCCGATATCAAGTTCACCTACAATACAGTGAGTGGGAAATATATTCCGCATGAGATCATCACCATCCCTATCAAAGCCAGCGGCCGAATGAGCGCGGTTATATCGCTCATGAGCATAAACCAGTTTGGGGAGAATTCCATTGAACTGCTTTCCCGTGTGCTGGACATCCTTTGCACCCGTGTAGAAGGTGTGCTTGCATTGAGACGCATACACGAATTTTCACAGGAGCTTGGAAGGCAGAACCAGGAACTGGACGCGCAACGCAACGAGCTTTCAGCGCAAGCGATGGAACTTCGGCAGCAGAACAAGGAATTGGAGATTCAGGAAACCCATCTGAAGGAGGCCAGCCGGCTAAAGACCAGTTTCCTGTCCAATATGAGCCACGAGCTGCGGACACCTCTCAATTCAGTCATCGCACTCTCCGGCGTGCTCAGCCGACGCCTTGCGAAGCAGATTCCTAACGAGGAGTTCAGTTATCTGGAAGTGATCGAGCGCAATGGAAAAAGTCTGCTCGCTCTTATAAACGACATCTTGGACATCTCCCGGATAGAAGCAGGTAGGGAGGAGGTGGAAGTGCAGATTTTCTCCATGACCCACCTTGTGAACGATCTGGTGGCTATGCTGGAGCCTGTCGCGAGAGAAAAAAACATCGGCCTTATCCATCATCAAGGTGGTATGGATATTTCCATCACCAGCGATCAAGACAAATGTAGGCATATCATCCAAAACCTACTTGCGAATGCGGTGAAATTCACTGAGAAGGGGACCGTGGAGGTTTCTGTCCAAGCATCTGGAGCTTACCTGAAAGTGATTGTCCAAGATACAGGAATAGGTATCGCCCCAGAGGCGATCCCCCATATCTTTGACGAATTCAGGCAGGCGGACGGCAGCACTTCACGCAAGTATGGTGGAGCGGGACTTGGCTTGGCGATTGCCAAGAAGTATGCCGATTTGCTTGGAGGAACAATCTCGGTTGCGAGCACCGTTGGGAATGGTTCGGAATTCACAGTATCACTGCCATTGCGCTATCCTTCAGCACGGACCGCCACTGAATCGACTATCATGCAAACTCCCCTGCATGCACAAGAACCTTCCAACACAATGCCTACGGACCAGACGGGTAGAACCATCCTGTTGGTTGAGGATAGCGAGCCCGCCATCATCCAGATAAAAGACCTTTTAAGCGAATGCGGCTACCGGATGCTGATAGCACGCAATGGCAGCGAGGCCTTTGGCATCATCGATGTAGTCAAGCCCGATGCCATCATTCTGGACCTGATGATGCCTGAGGTGGACGGATTTAAAGTGTTGGGGGCCTTGCGCGAGGCAGAAACCACTGCGTACATACCTGTCTTGATCCTGACCGCCAAGCAGATCACCAAGGATGAGCTGAAGTTCCTGAAACGGAACAATGTCCATCAATTGATCCAAAAAGGAGATGTCAATCGCCAAGGGCTGAAGGATGCGGTGGCCGCCATGCTGGATTCAAGCAGGATTATCAAAGACAGCCCGCCCCCATCGTCTTTGCAGCCACCTCCACCTCCCCCTAGTAGGAAACCCAAAATTCTGGTGGTTGAGGATAATCCTGACAACATGACCACCGTCAAAGCGCTCCTAGAGGATGAGTATGAAGTCATCGGTGCTACCGATGGTCTCCAGGGAGTCGTTCTTGCAAAATCACAACTGCCCGACCTTATCCTGATGGATATCGAATTGCCTGGGATGAATGGCATAGAAGCGTTCATCAGAATCAGAAAAGCTCCGGAGACACAACATATCCCCGTGCTCGCCCTCACCGCGAGCGCTCTGGTGGCGGACCGTGAGACAATTCTTTCCCATGGGTTCGATGCCTTCATCGCCAAACCGATTATACACGATTCCTTCCATAAAATTCTGAAAGAGGTGCTTGATGGCCGATAGAACGTTGAAAATCCTCACCATCGATGACAATCCCGATAATCTCGTCACCGTTCAGGTCCTGATCAAAGAAACCTTCCCCAACGCAATGGTGTTGAAAGCATCCAACGGGCAGCAGGGCTTGGAACTCGCCGCCTACGAAGACCCGGATGTGATTCTTTTGGATGTGGTGATGCCGGGCATGGATGGATTCGAAGTCTGCCGCCGGCTGAAATCGAACAAAGCGTTGTGCGACATTCCTGTGGTATTCCTCACCGCCATCCGGGGCGAGAAACAGCATCGCATACGGGCTTTGGAATGTGGAGCTGAAGCGTTCCTGGCAAAACCGATTGATGAAAACGAACTGACCGCGCAAATACGGGCGATGGTGAAAATCAAAACGGCAGTGATTGAGAAACGGAGTGAAAAACGGCGGTTGGCGCAACTTGTGGAGGAAAGGACGTATGAATTGAAGGCCACCAAGGATTATCTTGAGAAACTCATCGGCTCCGCCAAGGCCCCGATAGTGGTCTGGGATGAGAATTTCTTGGTCACACGCTGTAACGAAGCGTTCGAAAACCTTTGTGGACACCAGTGCGGCACGCTTCTAGGCCGCGACGCCCGCCAGCTGCTTACCTCCGATGACTCGGAAGAACTGGAGGAGATTCTCAGAATCAAGGATTCTTGCCAGGCCACTGAACTGAACATACTTCATGTCGATGGCACGCTGCGTACAGTCCTGTGGAATTTCGCAACTCTCTATAATCCTAAAGGAATCAATCCTGTTTCCACCATCGCCCAAGGGCAGGATATCACCGAGCGTAAACGGGCCGAGGAAAAGCTCCTGTATTTAAGCACTCACGACTACCTCACGGGATTATACAACCGACGCTTCCATGAGAGCGAACTGAAACGTCTTGATACGGTGGAAAATCTCCCCTTGGGCATACTGATGGCGGATATCAATGGTCTGAAGATGATAAACGACTCTTTTGGCTATTCCAAAGGAGACGAGCTGTTGAAAGCCGCTGCTGAAGTAATCAGGGGCGTCTGCAGGGCGAACGATGTAGTGGCGCGCTTTGGAGGGGATGAGTTCATCATCCTGATGCCAAGGACCACCGCGGAGGAGACCGAGGATCTTATCAGGCACATGAAGAAAAAAGCCGCGGATTTCTCAATCGAAGGTATTGCGATTTCCCTTTCACTCGCCTTTGGATTCAAAGTGAAAACCTCTCCAGCACAACAACTATCGGGTATGCTTCGTTCAGTCGAGGACGACATGTACCGGCATAAGATATTCGAAAGCTCCAGCGACCGAAGCAAGACCATCGACGTTATCATGAACACTTTGTTTGAGAAAAGCCGACGGGAGTTGCTGCATTCACAGCGTGTAAGCGAGATCTGCGCTTCCATCGCCACCCGCATGGGTTTCACCAAGGATGCCATTAAAGAAGTGCGGACTGCTGGCTTGATGCATGATATTGGAAAAATCGGTATCGCGGAGGAGATCCTGAACAAGACCTTCAGCCTGGACGAGGATGAGTGGCAGGAGATTCAAAAGCATCCCGAGATAGGGTATCGTATTTTAAGCTCAGTGAGTGAATTCTCTGAGATGTCCGCCCATATCCTTCAGCACCATGAGCGCTGGGATGGCAAGGGTTACCCCAAAGGGCTTCAAGGCGAAGAAATTTTCCTAGAAGCCAGGATCATCGCGGTTGCAGATTCGTATGATGCGATGACCAGTCACCGGAGCTATCGTGAGGGATTGCGGAAGGAACAGGCGATGTCTGAGATCCTGCGATGCGCAGGGACACAGTTCGACCCCCATATTGCCAGAGTATTCGTCGGCATGCTTTCTGAGGAAACCACTAACAGCTAGCTTTGGGGTATTGATGCGTTTCATTCCCAAGTCTGCTTAAGCACCTTCTCCACAAACACCTTGGCGACCAGAGGATCGAATTGAGTACCTGCATGGGTTTTGAGTTCCTGGATAGCGTAATTGACTGCAAGGGTGTCCTTATATTTCCGATGGTTGGTGATGGTGTCGAAGGCGTCGGCGACCGCGATCACCCTTGCTTGCAGGCAGATATCCTCACCCCGCAGATTCCGAGGGTAGCCGGTTCCATCCAAGCGTTCGTGGTGGGAAAGCACATATCCAGCGATGGTGGTGAATTCATGCACAGCGCGCAGGATCTCATAACCAATCTCCGGATGGCGGCGGATCTGGTGCCATTCGTTTTCATCAAGCGGGCCTGGTTTGTTGATCAGACTTTCATCAATCCCTATCTTGCCTATATCGTGGAGCAACCCGGCCAGCTCGAGTTCATGAACCGAATGGGAATCCAAGCCCAGCGCCAACCCGATATGTTTGCATAGTTCAGCCACCCGTTCGCCATGCTTTTGCTCGTTCACCCCTTTCTCAAAAAGGCTGCTGGTGATGAGTTTGATGGTATCGTGCTTATAGCTGTTGCTCTCCAGGAATTTATGGCTGTACATGGCATCCTCGGCTTGCTTGAACACCATTCCCATTGATTCCGATATCTGAAGCTTGCTCCTGCTGCCGAATGACACCGAGATGCGGGATTTTCCCGTCCCCTTCCTGCTCAACTCCATATTGATGCTGTCAATAATCTTCTGGGCAGTTGCCGCATCGGTTTTTGGGAGCATCAGCACGAACTCATCGCCACCGATACGGACAGCCACGTCACCAGGGCGGCATTTCTTATGCAGCACTTTGGCAAAGGTTTTAAGCAGATTGTCTCCCACCAGATGTCCAAACACATCATTTGTGAGCTTGAGGCCATTGATATCGGCGATTACCAGAGTAAGAGGGAGATTCTCCTCCCTATCCATCCGGAGCAGTTGCTCATCATAGTACCGGCGGTTGAACAACCCGGTGAGTTGGTCATGGTAACTTAGATACAGCACATCCCTCTCGATGCGCTTGCGCTCGTCTATATTGCGGGTAACCCCCACGGCCTCGATAACACCGCCCTCCCCATAGCGAAGGCGGAAGGAGGCCTCCACCCAGACAATATCTCCGTTTTTGGTATAATGCTGCAACTCGAGCATATGGTTCTTAAGCTTCATCCCACTGGTTTCAACATCCGCCAAGGCCGCGCGCATGGCGTCTCCGACGATGTGGAGATACTCCATGGGAATGATATCCCGCAACCGCATGCGCATGGTTTCCTCATCGGTGTATCCTGTGAGGAATCTTATGGAGGGGCTTAGGTAGATGAACCGATTGGTATGGGTATTCAGCACCCAGATGACATCCGAGGCTTGTTCGGTGATGAGGCGGTATTTCTCCTCGCTTCGCCGCAAGGCCTGCAACGCATTCTTGCGTTCGGTGATGTCCATACCGATGCCGAGAATACTGAACCCCTCCCCTTCCTTTGTGGCGATGCGTCTTTTCAGAGTCTGAAGTGTGTGCCGCTGCTGGTCTTTGAATGTGATGGTCTGCTCGTACTGCTGTGGGCCGTCCTTTGCCATGACTTCTTGATTGATTGTCTCGCACGAAGCGAATTCAGCCGCGGTCAGATCAAAGTTTTCCTTCACATAGCGGTTCTCGAACACCCGTGTATGGTCGGGTCTGGTAAGCCAGATGCCGAGGGGCGCATTTTCTAGAATGGACTCGATCAGATGGTTCTTATCCTGCAGCACCTGCTGGTATTCCCTGATGCTTTTTTCGGCGAGCTTACGATCGGTTATATCTATCTGGGTGCCAAAATGCCCGGTGATGCGGCCTTGAGCATCGTACATGCAGGTGTAATCGCCAAGCACCCACATCTGGCTACCATCCTTACGCCGCTCATCCGTATCAATATGCAGGTTGCCATCATCGAAGAATTTGCGCCAGACAGCCCGTCCTTGAGCCATATCATGCTTGAAGGTATCAGTGGGAGTGGATCCGAGCATCTCCTCCTCGGTTTGCCCATACTGGTCTAGAAATGCCTGATTCACATGGGTGATGCGCTGGTGCTCGAACACATAATCCAAGACCGCTTCCTTATCCACTCCATCATGCCATTCGACCGGCTCGTCCAGCATCATGAAGAACATACCGGTAAGGGACTGGGAGAACAACAGGTTCAACTGCTCCAGCTTCTCGCCGAGCCGCCGTTCCATCAGCAACTTCTGGGTTACATCGCGGGCCGCGGCATAGATGAGTCCATCCTCGGGATGTGAGCGCCATTCAAGCGAGCGGTAGGTGCCATCCTTATGGCGGTAGCGGTTGATGAAATTGAATACCTTCTGCGAATTCCCCAACTCCTCCATTACCGCCAGGGTTTTTGGGAGATCCGCCGGGTGGACCATATCCACCAATGAGAGCCCTAGCAGCTCGGCCTTTGTATAGCCAAGCACCAAGCTCCATTCATCGTTCACGGTAAGCAATCGGCCTTGCAAGTCGGTGACACAGAGAAGGTCCATGGATAATTTGAAAATATTCTCGTGCCGGATCAGGTGTTCCATGTCGCGCGTTATATCGACATACTGCTGGACAACATGCATGGGCTCCTTGCCAAAGGCCTTGATGCTTAACCAACGTTTGAGCGGCTTGAAATAATGGACCAGATTTTTATGACCGCCATGTACTCCCAATTCGAAAAAGGTCTGGAGGATCTCGGGATCGGTGGTAGCCATCTCGGGAAAAAGGTCTTTGACTGTTTTTCCAACCACAACCCGACCTTCCAGCCCTAGGCTTCGCACCAAGGCTGGGTTCACATCGAGGAACAGATAATCCGACGGCTGCCCTTCAGCATCACACAGAATCCGGCAATACGCGAAACCATAGGCCGATTCCTGGATCACTGACGCATAAAAATCTTCATTCAATGATTTTATCCCTTACACCATGAGCACCTGTGGGGATGGTGACAAACGTGTAGCCATTCTATCATTTTATGTCGGGTGATTCCAATAAAATAAGAAAAATGTTGAGAAAGGTTTTCTGTGGAAAAAGTTGCTGGAACCTTTTCCACAGGAACCTTTTCCACAGAACCCTCCACGCACCTCAGGGGGAGCTAGCAACAGGTCCGTTGGACCAATTGCTTCCAGACGGCATGCTGCTCTAGCAACGACTGCACCGACCGGTGCGGCTCGTATTCCTCGCCCTGTTGCAATAGCGCTTGTATTTCGGCTAGGTTGGAGGTGAACCCCGCCTGCAAGCCAGCCATCAAGGCGATTCCGAGCGCCGAGGCATCGGTTATCCCCCTGGTCCGCACGGGGATTCCCGTAAGGTCGGCGATCAGCTGCATGACAAAGCGGTTGCGGGACATTCCCCCGTCCATCATCAGCTCACTCAGCGGGCAACCGCTATCGGAGACCATGGTGTCGGTGACATCCTTGATCTGGTAGGCTATGGACTCCAGCGCCGCCCTCACCACATGTTCTTTTCGGGTTTCAAAGGTCAAACCGGCGATGCAGCCCTTCGCATCCATGCGCCAATAGGGGGCGCCGAGCCCAGCGAAGGCAGGAATGAGGTACACACCGCCATTGTCGGGGATGGAGCGGGCCATCGCCTCCGACTCCGCTGAGTCCGCCAGCAAACCCAGTCCATCCCGCAACCACGATAGGGTGGAACCACAAGAGACTATGATACCCTCAAGGGCGTAATGCGGTTGCCCGCTGTCATGGCAGAAAGTGGACATCAGAGCGGAACGTGACCGGACCGGATCAAGTCCAACATTCATCAGGATGGAAGTGCCGGTGCCAAGCGAGGCTTTCGCGCTCCCTGCGGTATGGCAGCCAAGTCCGAAGGAGGAGGCATGCGAATCGCCCATCATGGCTAGGATAGGCACCGGCTGCGCGAGCAATCCCCCAAGGTCGGTGGTACCGAACGTATCAGGGCTGTGGTGGATGGACGGAAGGTGGAGCTTGTCGGCTTTGAAAAGCGAGAGCAGGACAGGATCCCAGTTTTGGGTATGGAGATTGAAGAACAAAGTGCGGCAGGCGTTGGTGGTATCGGTGGCATGCACCTTGCCTTCTGTGAAACGATAGAGCAACCAGGAATCCACCGTCCCAAACCAGACTTCGCCAGCCTCGACCCTCCGCCTTAAGTTGTCATCATGCCCGACGAGGTGGAGAAATTTGGTACCGGAGAAATATGGATCCAGAGTGAGCCCGGTGCGCCCGGCCACTTCCGCTTCGTATCCTTGGCTCGCAAGCAAAGCGCAGGTGGACACCGACCGCTTGTCCTGCCACACAATCGCAGGTGCTATGGGCCGTCCCGTGGCGTCCCAGAGGATGAAAGTCTCGCGCTGGTTGGTGATTCCGATACCTTCAATGGTGTAGGAGATTCCAGCCGTCCGTGCGTTTTCCATACAGAGGAGGACACTTTGAAGTGCGTTTTGGTAGATTTCGTCAGGGTCCTGCTCCACATACCCTGGCTGAGGATACCGGGATAAGAGCGCGGCGCTTCCTTTGGCAAGCAACCGCCCCGAACTTGAGAACAGCACCGCCTTGGTGCTGCTGGTGCCTTGGTCAATCGCGAGAACAGCCCGTTCCATAAAGCCTCCTGGCCCACCGCTATCCTACAGCACGGACGTCCATGGGCTATCTGCTACGATAGCATCTCCATCACCTTTCGCACCACCCCTGTCGCATCGAGCCCGTAATGGGCGCGTAGGTCGCCGCGGGTCCCGGCCAAAGTCGGGCGACCTTCGGGAAGAGCGCAACTCGCGACCATCGCATCCAACCGCTCGGACACCACCACTTCATAGATGAGCGCGGTGAGCCCGCCGTGCATGCTATGCTCTTCCACCACCACCACGTGGGAGTGCGAATCCAGCAACATGCGAAGCGCGTTGCGGTCGAGCGGACGGATGGACGAAAAGTTAGCCACGGTAGGATCCATTCCTTGGGCTGCCAACGCCTTGCCTGCTTGGACTGCTGCCGGAAGCAACGTTCCCAGCGAGCAGATGAGGACATCCTTCCCCTGCCGCACGATATCGATAGCACCAGGGGTGAATCGATAGCTGTCTTCATGGATGAGTTCCACTTTGATATTGTCCATGCGGATGTACACCGGACCTACGTGCCGCAAGGCATGCCGCATCACCTCGCGCGCTTCAGGAGCATCCGCCGGGGCGAAAATCTGGACATGGTCGCAACTTCGGATGGTGGCGATATCATCGACGGCGTGATGGGTGTTTCCCAGTTGGCCATAGGCGAAACCAGCATTGATGCTGAGCATTTTCACATTTGTGTTGTTATAGCAGACATCCAGCTTCACCTGCTCATACGAACGGTGCAGCAGGAACGGGGCGGCATTGGCCGTAACAGCGATGGATCCGGTGAGCGCTATTCCGGCGGCCATTCCCACCATGTTCTGTTCCGCGATACCGACATTCACCACGCTTTCAGGATATCGGGCGGCGAACGGAGCGATTTTCGAAGTACTCGCCGAATCGCTGAGCATGACCATGACCGGCAGGCCATCCCGCTTTGCTTCCATGAGGACCTCGATCACCATATCCCGTAGATCCATAGGTTCGCTCATTCGGAACCTCCCACAGTCATGTCGCTATCAAGTTCGCCCATCGCCAAAGCGCATTCCTCAGCCGAAGGAATCTTATGATGCCAAGCGCAGATATTCTCCATGAACGAGACGCCGCTCCCTTTCACCGTATGGGCGATGAGGGCCTGCGGACGATTGTCGCCCGCCTGCCGGGCCTTGGAGAGGGCTTCCACTATCTGCGCAGGATTGTTGCCGTCCATATGGCTCACCGTGAACCCAAACGCCCGCAGCTTATCCTCGAGTGGATCGATCGGCATGATGGATTCGGTCCCGCCACCTAGCTGCAGCGAGTTGCGGTCGATGATCCAATACAGGTTGGTGAGCCCGAAGGCGCTGATGGCCATGGCGGCCTCCCAATTTGAACCCTCCTGCAGCTCGCCGTCGCCGGTCAATACAAACACCTGATTGGAACGCCCATTCCTCTTGCATGCGAGAGCGATACCGGCCGCCACAGAAAGACCATGGCCGAGAGCTCCGGTGCTAAACTCCACTCCTGGCGTCTTGGCGCGGGTTGGATGCCCAGGCAGATGGGAGTCGAATTCCATATAGGTATCAAGGTACGCCCGTGGGAAAAAGCCGGCCTCGCACAGCGTGGCGTAGTATCCCCCTGCCCCATGTCCTTTGGAGAGGATGAAATAATCGCGGTCAGGATGATCGATATCGCCACGCTGGTACCGTAGGATGGAAAAATAGAGAGAGCTGAGGATATCGATTTCCGAAAGGTCGGTCCCCACATGTCCTAGCTTGCTCCTAGTGGTCATGCGCAAAGCTGTCACGCGGATCCTACGTGCTTTTGCACGGATCCCGTTGAAATCGAGCTCATAGGGATTGCTTGTAATCCGTATCTGTTCCATTTACATTTCCTAACGTGAATATCAGTATTTGAAGCCTATCACACCCGGTTTTGATTGTCAAACGAAAACAAAACAAAATTTTTTAAAAAATAAATGAAAATTTAGGTTGACAAACCAACAAGAGATGATAGGATTGTAGCATGAACGAAAATAGCTTCTTCAATGGCTCGATCGGAGTGATCTTTGGGAGCCGCAACATATTCAACGCTCAATTGGTGGCAGGAGCGAAAGCCGACCTCGCCCTCCTTTGCGGGCAATTGGGAGTGAAGACCGTCTTCCCGCAAGTGACCAACACCACGAACGCCGCGGTAGAGACTCTCGACGATGCACGCATCTGCGCCCGGGTCCTTTCGGCCCACCGTGAGGAGATTTCCGGTATCGTGGTGGTGCTGGCCAACTTCGGCGATGAAATAGGTGTTGCTGAAGCCATCCGTATGTCGGAGCTTAGAGTGCCTGTGCTGGTGCAGGCTTCGGATGACGACACTGACAAGGTGGATGTGGATTCACGCCGGGACGCCTTCTGTGGCAAGCTTTCTGTCTGCAACAATCTCAAGCAATATGGAATCCCCTACTCCCTTACCACCAACCATACCGAGAATATCGCCAGCGCTCTTTTCCGGAGCGACCTGGAGGATTTCCTCGGGGTGTGCCGTGTGGTCGCAGGGCTCCGCCATGGCCGCATTGCCCAATTCGGCGTTCGTCCCGCTGGGTTCCAAACCGTTCGCTTCAGCGAGAAACTGCTTCAGGCCTCAGGCATCACCGTGGTGCCGGTGGATTTCGCCTCTCTGCTTGAGCGTGCGCGGCTATTGCAGCGTGAGCAGACCTTGGTAGAGGACAAAGTCCAGCAGGTGCGCGACTACGGCAAGGTTCCCGAGCGCATCACCGGCCAGCAGTTCATCAATGTGGCTTCGTTCTCGCTTGCAATCGAGCAATACATGGACGAGCTTGATTGCCAAGCCGCTTCCATCCTCTGTTGGGACTCGCTTGAATATCATTTCGGCTGCGCCTCCTGCGCCACGATGAGCATGCTTGGAGAACGCCTGATGCCCTTCGCCTGCGAGTCCGATATCGCCGGGGCGGTCTCGATGTACGCCCTCACCCTCGCCGCCCGCAAGCCCTCCGCGTTGCTGGATTGGAACAACAACTATGGCGATGAACCGGAACTGTGTGTCTGCACACACTGCTCCAACTACCCCAAGTCATTCATGGGGAACGAACTGGAGATCTCCGAACTGGACATCCTAGGCAAGACCATCGGTCGGGAACGCTGCTTCGGCGCCATCAAGGGCAAGGTGGCCGCGGGGCCGTTCACCTTCGTGCGGTTCTCCACCGACGACACCAAGGGCCGTATCATCGGCTACCTTGGCGAAGGGGATTTCCTTGACAAGAGCTTCCCCATGGATGGTGGGATCGCGGTCACCGCGGTACCTAAGCTGCAGAAACTGATGCGCACCATCTGCGCCAATGGATTTGAACACCATGTGGCGATGGTCCGTGGACATCATGCCCGGATTGTGAACGAAGCGGTCACCCGCTATCTCGGCTGGAAGCTGTACTGGCATGAAGGCGACAGGGACCAAGCGGAGATCTTGTGAATGTGTTAATCCACAGACCTCGTCTGTGTATATTTAGGGAGGAATCTATGAAGAAAGGTAACAGACTCATCGTCGTATTGGTTATCCTTTTGCTTATCGGAAGCTCGCTCTTCGCCCAAGGCGCGGCCGAGCAAATGAAGAAACCGGTGAATCTGGTGTTCGTCGCACGCAATACCACCAAACCGGCAGCCTACGAAGAGATATTCGCGGCTTTCAAAGCGAAGACCGGCCACACTGTGGAACTGCAGCTGCTCCCCTCAGGTGAGGAATACGGCGTGCTGATGCAGACCCGTTTCGCAACCGGCGACTATCCCGACTTGTTCGAGATGGACCCTGGTACAAAACAATACACCAAGTTCAATTCAGCCAACTTGGTCGACTTGACCAACGATCCCGTTATCTGGACCCGCGCCCAAGCTTCCGCCAAGGCGTTCCAGACCCTTGAAGGCAAGATTTTCGGCATGCCTTGGGGTTCCACAGGCAACTTCGGCGTTTACTACAACAAGGACGTCTTCAAGGCCATCGGCGCGACCGAACCCAAGAATTACAACGACCTTGTCGAAATCCTGAAGAAGGCCAAAGCCGCCGGTTATATCCCCGTGTATGACGCGGTCAATACCCAATGGCCCCTGCAGGTCTATTCACTCGCTGCCTGGCCAACCTATGTCGATCCCACCATCGGCGTGGAAGGCGTAGCCAAGCTCGACAGCAACCAGCTTCGTTTGAACGAAATCCCCGCTTTTAGAGAAGTTCTTGTCCGACAGGTGGCGCTACGTACCATGGGACTGCTCCAGAACAACTTCATGTCCGGAACGTACGATGAGCAGCTTGAGCTGTTTGGCCAGGGCAAGGTAGCTGTGCTGTTCCAGCTGAGCGGTATCCTGAATTCGCTCCGCGACAAGTTCGGCCTGGATTTCGTCAACAGCAAGATCGGCTGGTTCCCCATGCCCGCAGCTGATGGCACTGGTATCGCAACCCTTCAGCCGGCTTCCCAGATCCTTATCCCCAGCAAGGGAAATAACGTGGCTGTAGCTCTGGAGCTTGCCCATTTCATGACAGAGAAAGCGAACCTGGACATCTGGTACAAGCACAATCCTGGCGTTCCCGCCTATAAGGACGTCACTGTCAGCCTGTACGCTCCTGAACTCACCGTCGTGGAATACAACAACCAAGGCAAGGCGTTGGTCAACATCCAGAACCGCCTGCAGTCCTCCTTCGCCGACTATCCGAAACTGCTTCAGCAGATGTATATTGACGGCGATGTGGACAAGGTCCTCAACATGCTTGACGAGAACTACCGCCGGACTGGAAAAGCACGTGTGATTCCGGGCTTCTAGACCTAACCAAAAAACCGTATCGAATCGCCAGGCGGGAGAAGCTCCCGCCTGGATTGTCCATCCAAAGGAAACCTGGCCGATGACGTATCAATCTTCGCTGAAAAGATATCCCACCTGGTTCTTGCTTCCAGCGCTTCTGGTGTTCGGAGCTTTGTTCGTTTTTCCCACCATCCTGAGTTTCTTTTTCAGTTTCACCGACTGGAACGTGAACCGGAGTGTGGTGAGCTTCATAGGATTGGAGAACTTCAGGGAATTGTTCGCCGATGCGAAACTGAGGGCGACGATATCCAACACGCTCGTCTATTCATTCTCGGTCACCTTCCTGCGGAATCTCATGGGATTGCTGCTCGCGCTGATGTTGAACCTCAGCCTCCGGGGGAAAAACCTCCTGCGCACCTTGTTCTTCCTCCCCTATGTGATCGCGCCGATTGTCATCGGCTACCTGTTCAAGGCCGTATACCAATCGCAGCATGGCCTGCTCAACACGCTGCTACGCTCGATGGGCTTGGCTTTCCTCGCGAAAGACTGGCTCAACGATCCCAACATCGCGCTGTTCTCCACCATCATGGTGGATGTCTGGCGCACCACTGGCTTCACCATGGTGATCTACCTGGCCGGATTACAGCTCATTCCCAAGGAGTTGTATGAAAGCGCCCATATCGATGGCGCCAACGGATTGTGGCGGTTCTTCCATGTGACCTTCCCCTTGCTCGCGGCCTCGGTCACGGTCAACGTCGTCCTTTCCTTGATAGGAACTATGAAAGTGTTCGTCATGATCATGGTCCTTACCAACGGAGGGCCTGGCTTCGCCACGGAAGTCCTCAATACCTATATCAACAACTACGCCTTCGCCTTTGGACTGTATGGTTATGGAACTGCGGCCAATATGATCCTCAGCGTCCTTATACTTATCCTTGGAGTCCCAGTGCTGGTGTTCCTGCGCCGCCGGGAGGTGGAGCTATGAAACATATACACAATACTTCTGCCGTTACGATGGCAGACACGCGCGTTCTACGCAAAGACCTCCTTGGCATGCGTTCCTCACGCTTGGTGACCAACGCGCTGGTGACCGCGGTGCTCGCCTTGGGCCTGGTCATGGTGCTGGCTCCGTTTCTCATGATGTTCTTGAATTCCTTCAAGAACACCCGGGAATCGGCGCTTTTCAAACTCACCTGGTCCGCTACCGCTTCCTTGGACAACTACAAGGGAATCATCAGCAACAAGTCCTTCTGGCGTGGCATGGGCAACAGCCTGATCATCACCCTCTCCACAGTGCTGGTCACCAATACTGCAGCCGCGATGGGCGCGTTCTTCATCCAGCGCATGGGCAACCGTCTGGCAAAGACCGCATACTTCCTGTTTTTCACCGGGCTTGTGGTTCCAATCTCCATCATCCCCACCATCAAGGTGATGCAATGGCTTCAGCTCCACAACACCTACCCTGGAATCGTCCTATTCTACACCGCCACCAACATGCCCTTCACCATCTTCCTGCTGACCGGATTCATGAAGTCTGTGCCACGCGAGCTCGACGAGGCCGCGCTTATAGAGGGCAGCAGCTATTTCCGTTTGTTCACCCAAATCATCGTGCCCTTGCTGATCACCCCTCTCATCACCAGCTCCATCGTGATCACCACCAATGTCTGGAATGACTTCTTCGCCCCCTTCTACCTCATCTCATCCACGAAGAGGCAACCCATTGTCATCAGTATCCACCGGTTCGTGTCGATGTATGGAACCGACTGGGGCGTGGTGTTCGCCTTCATGGTGATGGTTATCACCCCGGTGCTCCTCATCTATGCGTTTCTCCAGCGCTACATCATCGACGGACTTACATCCGGCTCGCTCAAAGGTTGATTCAACGGGAGGCCTTCATGGACAATTCCACGACTATACGTCCCCACGCCGAGGTGATGGGATTACCGCAGCATTCAGTTCATTGGAAAGGTGGTTTTTGGCAAAACCGGTTCCAGCAGATTGTAGAGGTGATGATTCCCAACATGCATCATCTGTTCGCCGCGGATGACATCGCCCATGTGCTGGCGAATTTCGCGATTGCAGCGGGAGAACGCGAGGGTACGCACAATGGCCCGCCTTTCTCTGATGGCGATTTCTTCAAGTGGCTGGAAGCCGCCTCCTATGCCTATGGCGCAAAGCCCGAAGCCAAGCTCAAGGGCTTGATCGATGATGCGGTGGCGATGATCGGCCGCGCGCAGCGAAAGGACGGGTACCTGTTCACCAAGCAGATCATCGAAGATCGCTCGCGTCCTGATGGCGGAGATGGAGCGCTTTCCAACAGCCTCAACTTCGAAGTGTACAACATGGGCCATCTGATGACTGCGGCATGCGTACACTTCCGAGCCACAAAAGAAACCACTTTGCTGGACATCGCCCGTAAGTCAGCGGATTATCTTGTGCGGGTGTTCGAGGCCTCGCGGTCCGGCAAAGCCAAAACAGCCATCTGCCCCTCCCATTACATGGGTCTTATAGAGCTGTACCGCACCACAGGCGACCAACGGTACCTTGATGCGGCCGAGCTTGCCATCGCCCTACGTGACCAAGTGGAGAACGGCACCGATGACAACCAGGACCGCAAGCCTTTGCGTGAGCACCGTGAGGCGGTTGGCCATGCGGTTCGGTCCAACTACCTATACGCCGGTGTCGCGGACTTGTACGCCGAGCAGGGCGATGAATCGCTTAAAAGAGTGATCGATAGCGTCTGGAGCGATATCACCAACACGAAACTGGCGATAAATGGCGGTTGCGGCGCTCATTACGATGGAGTCTCCCCCTACGGCTCGTGGGACTACCCCAATATCCAGCGCACCCATCAAGCCTATGGCCGAGCGTACGAATTGCCCAATATCACCGCCTACAATGAGACCTGCGCCTCAGTGGGCAACATTTTATGGAACTGGCGGATGTTCCTGCTCGACCCAAAACCCATCCATATCGACATCATAGAGCGTACTTTTTACAACCTCATCCTGGCATCAACCAGTATCGATGGCAAGAAATTCTTCTACCAGAACACCTTGCGGCGCGAGCTTGAGCTGCCCTTCGACCTCAAGTGGTCCCGCCAGCGCGAAAGCTACATCTCATCCTTCTGCTGCCCCCCAAATATGCTGCGTACCCTCGCTGAAAGCGCCATGTACACCTACGCGATTGGTGACAATGTGGTCTACACCGGCATGTACGGCGAAAGCTCAGCCTTATGCACCTTCCCCTGCGGTACGGGTTTCAGACTTGAGCAGCGTACCGATTATCCGTGGGATGGCCGCATCACGCTCACCACCACCGAAGTCCACGGCGACACCCCCGTCACCATCCAGCTCCGCATCCCACAATGGGTGCGTTCCGGCTCCATCCACCTGCCCTCGGGCGAGACCATCAACGTGACCCCTGAAATGGCTGGAACATATGTCGCGCATATTCGTGCCTGATATGTTGTGACCT
>DIXI01000013.1 GCA_002428625.1 Sphaerochaeta sp. UBA6084 | reverse complement strand
GAGTTGACGCTTACGTTCCAGGAACTAAATCCTCATCCTAAAACGGAAATCGCATTCTAGGCACCTAGAATGCAGTTTTTACATGAATTTCTGTGTATTTTGTGTTTTCAGTTCCGGGGACCATATCCACAGGCGCCAGGTACGTAAAGATTAAGAAAGCCCTTCCACTTTGCCCAGCAGGTTGGTGAATAGGGTGTAATCTCCACTCTCCCACCTAAGCCGGCCTGCGAGCACTGCAGGTGAACGATTAAGTCGCTTCGCTTCTGTGATGATGCGCGCTTCCGTCCAATAGCTCGGGTCTTTGAAGTCCTCGTGGAGCACAGAGGATTCGGGGATGAGTTTGCTTTGGGCGAATGCATCAGCCTGCTGCTCAATCTCCGTCCGCACGCCAGATGAGCGACCACTGGTATCATCAAAAAACGACTTTGTCCGATCCTCCCCCAGGTGCAAGGCCACATGGGCTAGCTCGTGCATCAAGGTAAACCAAAAATTATCAGCCCGGTCGTAACGCAAGGTCATGGCTATGATGGGATAGCCTTGGGACGACAGGAATGCGGCTCCATCGAGATAGGTTTTGGTCAGATGCGGCTCGATGATGAAATGGATATTCCGTGTCGCCAGCAAATCGCCCACCAATAAGGGCCCTCTGGTATATGAGCTGAGCGTGAGCAGTTGCTCATAAAACGCGTCATCCAGCGGTTGCGGTGAGGTCTCAGGATGCTCGCTGGCCTCCATTTTATGGAGAATATGCGCTTGCCATGCAAGCAACGCGCCTTGCTCCGCTTCCTTGCCTCCGTTACGTTGCCGGCAATATACAACCTGTGGACAGCGTTCATTGAATACAGAGAATAAATTCTCCAGCAGTTCCTCGGACTTCTCTTTCGCAAGCCGCACCGATGCATACCCAGGGAAATATTCTTTCGCGCACATCTCGCTGAAGGGGAAATCACGATAGTCGAAACGCTTCGCCTCAACCGTATGCATCAACGGATCCTGCAGGAGGATTTCAGCTGGAATTCCCAACTCCGCATGCAAGGCCCGGATCATGGAAAGGCTGAGCGGGCGTTTGTGATTGAGCACCTCGGAGACTTTGCTCTTGCTCCCTAGTAGCGGAATGAGGTCTTTTCGTGTAAGGCCCTGCTGGTCCAGAGCGAACTTGATGGTTTCTATAGGATCGGGCAGTTTGATAGGAAAGTGCTGTTCCTCATAATCCCGTATGAGTTTAGTGAATAGAGCGATATCCTCCTGCTGCTGGCTGCTATCGGGTTGATCCATGAGGATCTCGAGGTGTTCAAGCGCCTCTTCATAGTCCTGTTCTGACTTCAGAATTTTCGGTTTCATTAGATGGTCTCCGCGTTTATCCTCGAATATTCGGCATGCTTGCCCACAAACCTGATGAAGATAGTTCTTGTTTCATACTTAATCTTCACCACAATCCGGTAGGTATTGCCTTTGATGTTGAACACCACTCGGTCTCCTGGAAGAAAGTCCGCCGTGCGGAACTTCTGTTTGATGGAATCCGGCGAAGGGAAATTGCTCTCAGCAAGCATATGGTACCAGATTTCAAGGGGGCCCTTTGCATCGGGATGCACTACGTAGAAATCCACAAGTTTCTTACTCGATATCACATGCATAGGCAGTATAGTTCCTTTTTTTTAATAATACAATCTTTTTGTTCCCTTTTTAGGAACTTTTATTCACAATGCCCATATCCCAGTACCGCAAGACATACCACAACATATAACAGACTGCAACCAGAGGCGGTTTGCTTCACTTTTTTGGTGATTCATTGGTGATTTTCAATATATGCGTATGGACAGTGAAACTTGGTGTCCCCAAAAAAAACCTGCATCCGATTGTCGTAGGATGCAGGTATTTTATGAATGCCGTGTACATATTTCTGATTCCCCAACGAAGCGAGTGGAGGGGAAGCGCCGTCTGTAAATCAATTTCGTGCCAGGCACAAAACTGACAACCCGCTGGCCCCCGAATACACCGGGAATGCAAGTTCGCACGGGAAACTTCACCTCGGAGAAGGAATCAATTTTGTGCCTGGCACGAATCTGATGAGAGAAGGCCCGAATCTGGGCTTATATTTAGGTGCTGGATTCTGGAAGAAAAAGAACGTTCGAGGGATCAATCCATATCGAAACCTTCTCATCCTCCCCGAACACCCGCATTCCTGCCTGGAAGGGAGTGAAAGCCTTCAGGACACTATGGTCCTCAAGCTCCACCTCATACTCGATATGGCTGCCGACAAACACCTCGGACACCACGGTCGCGGGAGCATTGCCGTTAGGGTCATCCGCGCTCAAGACAGTGAGGCTCTCAGGCCGGGCGATCAACGCAGCCTTCCCCCCTACCTTGTAGATATCGGCACCCTTCCCCTCTGGACGCAACCCGCGTGCGGTAAAGGTCCTTCCTCCTGGAAGAAGCGCGCGGATATCGTTGCCCACGACCGCCTCAACCGTAAGCTTGATGATATTGGCCTGCCCGATGAAGTCAGCGACAAACAGCGACTGGGGATTGCTATAGATCTCGAAAGGCGATCCAACCTGCTCCACCTTGCCCTTGTTCATCACCACAATCCGGTCCGCCATCGTCAGCGCCTCCGCCTGATCGTGCGTCACATACAGACACGTGATCCCAAGCTTTTTCTGAATCCTGCGGATTTCGGTACGCATATGGATCCTCAGCTTCGCATCCAGGTTCGAAAGCGGCTCATCCATCAAAAGCAACGTGGGCTCCATCACAATCACCCGGGCCAACGCCACCCGTTGCTGCTCTCCCCCGGAAAGCTGGCTAGGATACCGGTTCTCAGTATTTTTCAAACCCACCAGAGCCAATGCCGCCAATACTTTGGGCTTGATCGCCGCATCTTTCTCGCCACGTGACTTCAAGCCATAGGCGACATTGTTGAACACCGTCATATGGGGGAAAAGCGCATAGTTCTGGAACACAAAACCGATCTCGCGCTTATTGACCGGCGTATTCGTCATATCACGCCCTTGGATGGTGATGGTCCCTCCCGTAGGAAGCTCGAAACCAGCGATCATCCGCAGGGTGGTGGTTTTTCCACAACCAGAGGGCCCTAGGAACGTGACCATCTCGCCCTGCTCGACCGTGAGATTCACCGAATCGACAGCCCGCACCTCATCACGATCCTTTTTAAATACTTTAGAAACATTGCGTAACTCAAGCGCTGACGATGGCATAGCTGGTCTCCTGAGGTCGGTTGAATTTTGAAGTGCTCAGACGGAGCAGGAAAAGCATGAGGGCATCCGCGGCGAACACGATGATGATAAGGACGATAGAGAAGGCCGAGGCTTGCGAGAACTGCAGCTCGGTCATGCTTTCAAGGATGCGGGTGGTAAGCAAGGTCCAACGCACCGAGACTAGGAAAATCGTGGCGCTGATGGCGGTCATGCAGTGGATGAAGATGTACCGCATGCCAGCGAGCACCGCAGGAATGATCAAGGGAATGGTGACATGGGTGAACGTTCGCACCGAACCCGCGCCGAGGCTCAGCGAAGCCTCTTCCAAAGCGGGGTCGATCTGCTGTAGCGAGGCGATGACCGAGCGGATACCGGTCGCGTAGTAACGGAACACATACGCAGCCACCAGGATGGACATCGTCCCGGTGAGCAGGATAGGTCTTTCATTGAACGCGATGATATACGCGATACCTACCACAGTACCTGGCAAGGCATAGTTGAGCATGCTGGAGAATTCGAAAAAGCGCTGGCCGAAGAATTTCTTACGCTGGCTCACATACCCTATGACCACCGCGAGCAAAGAACCCAGTACGGTGGAATACAACGCGATGGTGAGCGTATCGGTTATGGCTTTCTTGCCATGGGCGAACACATAACGGTAGTGATCCAGAGTAAAAGAGTTATTCACACTCCAGACCTTCACCAAGGATCCCCACAAGATGATGAAGTACAGATAGAGGATCAGTGCCACCACGAAGGTGCACACGATGGTGATGATCACACTCAGCTCTTTAGGCAGGCGTGCGAAATCGGAACGCGCTCCATTCTTGCCTGTCACCGAGACATAGCTTTTCTTCCCGATAAGTGCTCTCTGAATGAGGAACACCACCAACGCAGGAACCAGCAGAAGGAACGAGAGCGTCGATCCTCCCTTTATGTCGAACATACCGGTGATCAGAAGATATGCTTCGGTGGGCAGTACTGGGAACGTATGCCCTCCAAGGATAAGCGGAGTGGCGAAATCGGCCAGGCTGGCGCCGAACAGCAGAAGGAACGAATTGCCGATGCCAGGATACGACAGAGGAATGGTGATGGTGCGGAACATCCTGCGCGTGGAGGCGCCCAGAGAAAGGGCGGCATCGTCCAGATTTGCTGTCATCGTGCTGAGAATCGCGGTTATCACCATGAACGCCACAGGGAAATAGGTGAGGGTTTCGGAAATCCAGGTGCCAAGGAAACCGTAGATGTTGAGATTTTCAATCCCAAACGCTTTTAATAGCATTCCGTTGGGGCCAAGCGCCAATGTGAGGGAAATACTGCTGGTGAAGGGCGGCGAGATGAGCGGTAGGATGGTCACAGCGCTGAGCAACCATTTCAGAGGTTTAGGCAAGGAGGTCCGGGTGACTGCCAAAGCGAACATATACCCCAGGAAAGTACCGGCGAAGCTAACTGCGGTGGCCAGGATCAAGCTTCCATACAGAGCGCGTACATTGTACGGTCGGCCAAGGATATTGGATAGATTGGCGAACGACAGTTTGCCATCGACAAAAAACGTCACCAGCAGGAGCTTCACCAGCGGGAGGAAGATGAAGATGGCGAAGGATAACCAGACAGCGACCAGCACTGAAAACAGCACCGGGTCTTTCTTGATCATCAATGTCCGCTCAGTTTTCTTTTTCGTGAAATCCGACATACCGGAAACCCCTTTGTGCATCAAATCGGACGATGCCAACACGATAGTGGAATCGCCTGCGACCCAAAGGCCGGCAGACGACTCCGTGAAGCTACAAACAAGTAGGCAGAAACGCGACTACTGCTGGATGACGTCGTCGATGAAACGCTGGACGTAGGCCGCCCGTTTCTCACCCTTCCAGGCAGTGTCAGCTTCGATCAGCTTGACCTTGGACATATCCAACGCGGGATTGGTCACTTTCACATCCGGTCTGGTGGGGATGTAGTTGATCATCTCAGCTACCATCACTTCGCCAAGGCGGCTGGAGGAAGCCCAGTCCATCAGAACCTTCGCCGCTGCCAGATTCTTGGTGCCTTTGATGATACCGGAGGCTTCGACACCATAGGTCACACCTTCGACGGGATAGGAGATGACCAGGTCGTAACCCTGCTGCTGGATATCGAGCGCATCGACGATGTAGAACACACCCGAAGCCGCCTGACCAGTGGCGATAGGCATAGCTCCACCGGCTCCGCCCTTGGTGTACAGCTGGATGTTCTGGTGCAATTGCTTCTGATACGCAAACGCGCCATCCTCACCGAAAATCTTCACCAGAGAATAAATACGTTCAGTAGCGGTTCCGGAGGTACGGGCGTCAGCCATCTGCAAGGTGCCCTTGTAGGCGGGATTGAGCAGGTCGTTCCAACTGGTGGGAGGATTGAGCCCCTTTTCCTTGAGGAACTTAGCGTTGCTGAGGAATGTGAGGGGGATGATGCCGATGCCGGTCCAATAACCATCCTTGGAACGGAAATTGGCGGGAACCTTGTCAGCTTGCTTGGGCACATAGACTTCGAAAATCCCTTCCTTGATTCCAGCTTCGTAGGTATCGGCCGGACCACCCCAGAGCGCGTCCACCTGCGGATTGTTCTTCTCAGCGATCAGTCTCGCCAGCGCCTCGCCGGAAGACAACCGCACGAAGTTCACCTTGATACCGGTATCCGCGGTGAAGGCGGCGAAAATCTTGGTGGCATACTTCTCAGGCATAATGGAATAGACACTGATCGGCCCCTTGGGCACTTCTTCGGTCGCGACTGCTTCCTGAGCACCAGCAGCGAACAACTGCGATACCACAAGGAGACACAGGAGCATCAACCCAGCGATTCTTAGTTTCTTCATGGAAACCCTCCTTAGAAAAGGTGTGATTCGTAGCAGTTGGACAAGGAAAAACCTCTTCCACTATCTACATGCCTCAATTGTGGGGGCAAAGCCAGCTGAACGCAAGTTACAATACTGTTACAGTTTGCTCGCAAGCTACATCCAGTCACACCCCATCTTGGTCGATGTCGGCTGGATCATCGGTGAGCAGATAGCCATACCCCCACCGGTTCAGCAGATAGCGGGGCTTGCCGGGATCCACCTCAATCTTCTTGCGCAGCCGGCTGATGTTCACCTTCACCATCTCGGCGCCATTGGTCCACTCACTCACATGCCAGACTTCGTGCAGGAGCGTCTCAACCGAAATAGGAGAGCCCCGATGGGTCGCCAGCAAGGCAAGTATCTTGAACTCGGTCGGGGTGAGATTCACCAGCTGACCACGCACCTCCACCACGCTGCGCCGCAAGTCGATGAAGATCTCCCCGATGCGAAGCGTTTTCTGCGGCTCGCTATTTCTCGTCCGGCGGATGATTTTCTCCACCCTCAGCAACAGCTCTTTGTAATTGAAGGGTTTTGATACATAATCCTCGGCCCCCAGCTCCAAGCCGGCCACGACTTGATCATCCTTATCGTGCGAACTCAGCACCAGCACGGGAATGCCCATGTCGACGAGGCGGGGACATACCTCCAATCCACTCAGCCCCGGCAGACCGATATCCAACACCACCAGATCCGGATTCCACTGCGCGCATAGCTCGAGCGCGAGATCGCCCCGGCCGGTGGAGCGCGTCTCATACCCGGCGTTGTCCAGTACGAAACAAAGCACGTCCTGGATATCGACCTCATCATCCACCACCAGCACCCGTCCCATCATACAGGAGCCTCCGCTGGCAGGGTGAAGGAAACCATCGTCCCTAGATTTGGCGAACTACCGATATACACTTTGCCCCCATGGCTTTCTATCACCGAACGCACGATTGTCAGGCCTAGTCCGAATCCATCCTGACCGGAGGTAGAGTTCGGCTGCTCCTGGAAGAACTCCCTGAACAATTCCTCCCGCCCTACCCCAATCAGCCCTTTTCCATTGTCCGTCACCGTGACCACCACTTGCTCGTCGTCCTGCGTCACCGAGATGATGATGAGACCGCCATCGCTGGTGTGCTTGCAAGCATTGTGCACCAGGTTCACCATCACCTGCCTGATCCAGGGCTCATCCGCCTTCGGCCGGGCGAGCAACGCCGGGAACGTATAGCGGATCTGCTGCCGCCGCTGATTGAGCAATGGTTGCATGATATCCACCACCTGCTTGGTCACCAGGCGCAGGTCGATGGTGGAAGAAAGGTCCGGAACCCAACCGCGTTCCAATTTGATCGAGGCCAGCATGTTCTCCGAGAAGTGGATCAGCCGTTGGGTGTTGATGTAGATGGATTCCAGGAACTTCCGTTGCCGTTCGTTCAAGGGCCCGGGAATCTGCTCAAGCAGGATGTTCTCAGTGGTTTGCATAATGGTGAGCGGCGTGCGGATCTCGTGTGCCAAGGTGGACAGCATGTGGTTCTGGCTTTCGCTTGACCGCGGGGTGCGGGAGGTGGCGCTGGCGCCCTGCTCGCCGAGGGTTCTGGTACTCCGCATGATTGACCATCCCACCACGGAGGCGGCCAAAAGAGTGAAGGAAGCAATCAGCGGCGATTCCAAGGCGATAGCGGAGATAGTGGCAAAGGAACCCCGCACTAAGGAGACCGGCAGCTGAAGAGCCGGCTCGGATTCAACTTTGGTCGCGGCTATCCACACAAATAGACAGATCGATAACCCAAGAAAGACTGGAAAAACAGAGTTCCATTGCGTTGCCGCGGCGATGATCATTCCTATCAGCAGGCCTTCACCGCTTGCGTTCCCTAGAGCGATCACCAAGGGTCCTCCGACCGGCTTTCGCAGATGGACTAGAGCGCTCGATCCGAAACTCATGCCCGTGAGCGCTATCATAATATAGACCGTCAAGGTGATTGGATGGGCTGGCGCAAGCCACCAAAGCAGCAGGTCGAGGACGGCGAGCGTCAACCATATCCCCCGCATCACCCATCTCCTTGTCATCTCCATCTCCCCATCACCATCTCCATCTCCCCATCACCATTGAGCCGGGAACACCCGGAACGTCGCTACTTCAAAGGCCAAACCCACTTCCTGCCCTACCCGATGGATCATCGTCCGACCACGGATATTCGGCTGGACCACCCGGATAAGCGTGTCACCGAATGTGACTTTATACTCTGAAAGCGGCCCGTTGAAGGAACTAAGCTCAACCACTCCTTTGATATATCCTGGCAGTGCTTGCTCCCCGTGCGCTCTAATTTCGATAGTTTCGGGATTGATTGAGACCATCACCCTATCGCCCGGTTCTAGATTGCCATCGCACCGTTCGGCGGGAACTTTGAAAGTGTGTTCATAGATGGCTATACCGACCTGGTGGTCCTTGACAGAAACCACGATGGCATCGAGAAAGTTGGCATTGCTGATGAAGTCCGAGACAAACAGCGACGCGGGGTCGTGGTACACCTGCTCCGGGGTCCCTATCTGCACGATTCTACCCCTGTTCATGATAACCACCCGGTCTGGCAGGCTGAGCGCTTCCGATTGATCGTGAGTGACGTAGAGCACGGTGATACCCAGCATCTGCTGCATGCGTTTTATCTCGGAGCGGGTCTGCAGGCGTAGGCGCGCGTCGAGGTTCGAGAGGGGTTCGTCGAACAGAATGAGCTTTGGCTTGAGCACCAGCGCCCGTGCAAGAGCCACCCGCTGCTGCTGTCCGTCGGACAGTTCATGAGGGAAGCGGTTTTCGATACCCACAAGGTTCACCATCTGGCAAATCATGGCCACATCGTGGTTGATAGCGTCCTGCGGGAGATACCGGGCGCGGAGGCCGTAGGCGAGGTTCTCAAACACGTTCATATGGGGAAAGAGCGCGTAGTTCTGAAACACTATGGGGATGCTGCGGTCCTGCGGGTCGTCATGGGTGATGATCTGGCCTTCGTGGATGATTTCGCCCGAGGTAGGCCGCTCAAAGCCAGCGATCATGCGCAACGTCGTGCTTTTTCCGCAACCTGAGGGACCGATCAAGGTGATGAATTCGCCCTTACCCACGGTAAGACAGAAGTCGTCCACCGCGCGCACCTCGTGGCCATTAGTATTCCTAAACACCTTGGTGAGGTTCTGCAACACAAGGTATTGCGTGTTTTTAGGATCTTGGATGGTCTGAACCGGTACTGTCGCCCGTTGATTTTTCCGCTGCATAGTTCTCCGTGGGTTCTTCCGCTGCTCTGTCAGGCTACATGATGGCTTGCCCACGGTCAAGCACAGTTGTGGAATTTGAATATCGGGACCTGACACCATTATCCACCAAGAAAAAGCAACCCTCCATCCAATTGACGTAGGATGCAGGTTTTAGGAGGGCTTGATGTGTTCTATGGATTTTGCTGCCAGAGTCAAACGGTTTTAAAATCGCTCCAGTACATCAAAGCCAATATCTGGGGACGCTGTTTCGATAACCTTTTGGGTCTCATCCACTAATTGAACTTTGAATTCCAATCTTCCTTCACTGGGGAAAACATACATATAGGAAGCAAGCAGTGAGAGTCTAATTGGTTTTAAGTTTCTTTCAATTTTTTGCGGTTGGCTTATAGGACCTTTTGCAATAATTGACTCTTCGCCTAGGTAGGTGATAAGGATTTGGAAGTTTTTTGCTTTCTTCACAATCTCTGGGGGTATCAAAAAATCAAGCAGAAAACTCATTTGTCGATTTCTAGGCCAAGAGTTAGCTTTATCTGCGGTTACAAAAAATTCGATGGAATCCCGGTATACACCCATGAGCGATATCTTGTTGCCAAGTTCCTTTCGTATATCATCACATAATATAAAATTAACAATTTTCACAGCATACCCCTTCCGTTACCCCAGGTGCCACACTCTATTTCTTGAGCGTTGCAATTCCCACCTAGCTTCGATTCCTGATGGTCCTGAAGATAATCCAAGTAAATCAAAGTCCCTTCGGAATTCGTGATGACTCCGCTAGAAACCTGTTCAGAATTAGTAAGTCTATACTTTAAAAGATCCTTGATTGCTTCTGTTATAAAAATTCGCTGTGCAATCGCATGGTCGAATTTCGCATCCGCGACAGAAATCAACCAAGGAAAAGTCCTAACGATTCGGAGCAAAGCTACCGCTGATGCGGATGGACAGGAATCCGATTCGCGTTTCCACTTGGCGATTGTTCTGGATGGAAGCCCAAAAGCCCGTTCCATTGCCGCTGAGGTATATCCTGTATCATTGAGATAATTGACAATCTGGCTCACGGCATTGGCTTTCAAATAATTTTGCGCAGCTAGAATGCTCGTATCATTCTGATTTAGAAAATCTCCATCAGCACCACAATCCATACAGGTGCATACCTGCAGCTTGATTGCTTTTTGACCTCCATAAGGTTCAAATATCAAACGATCTTCTTGTTCAATCCGTACGTGTGAGCTTCCACAGACTGGACAAACTTGATTCTGGTCAACCATCATACATCCCCTTTGATATGCATAACCAACCTATTCACCTGCTGTTCCATTATCCGATTCCGGTTATCTGACAGATGAAAGGATTTGATCGCCCATTTGAAAGATATTGGACTATAGAGAAAAGCAATATATCCAAGTTTACAGGCAGATTCGAACTCATAGCTGTCACATGGAATCTTCAAAGTTTTATCTGGATTGTTCTCCCAATCTTTAGAGTTTATGAATTGCATATGCTCCAATCCATCATTTGCAATAAACTCCAGCAAGGCTTGCTTCGTGTACAATCCAAATATCTCTCCAGCATCTTGCTGAGCATGCTTAAAGACCAATATCCTCGAATCTTCGTTGCAGTCATGTAAAAAATCCTCAAGACAGTAGGCTGGTGTATGCACTCGATTTATCAATTATACCTTAAGTATCACTTTTGTCAATAATATGTTCTTTAAAGTATAATCTACCTCCTCTGAAATTATTATGGATACATCGTTACGATAGACATACCGCAACGCATTGCCGATTGCTTCAGAATTTTAAAGATTTTTAGCGAATGTGTGTTTTTATATATCGGGACCTGGCACCAAAATCATATGTAAATTGAAAAACCTTCATTCCCCAACGAAGCGAGAGGAGCGGAAGCAGTATGCTGGTTCCATTCCCAAGCGAGTGCCGGGAAAGCAAGGTGAGATACCCCGCCCCTTGGGGCGGAAAAGGAGGCATAGCCTCCTGAGTCCAAAGCTTGCTCTGGGGTATTGATACCTTTCATTTAAAGGGCTTCAAATGAAGGCTGGTGTGTGTTCTGTGGATTATGGTTCGAGAGTCGCTTATAAAAGAATCCTCATTGCGCATTTGTTTCACAGTCGCTGTGAAATGTGATTTTTTGATACATCCAGCAAGTACCAACATCCTTTCTATCTCTTGAAAAATTGTCATACATACCCTAACAAAGCACAAATTATGCGCGAACTGACGAAAATTTCAGAGTTTTACGGTTCAATCGAGAGTTTGGCATAGTATCTGCATGATAGAAGGCAGAGAGCAATAGTTTTTTCAAACCTCCTTTTCTGTGTCTTTCTCCTTGGTGGCCATCGGAACACTACCCCACCCCAACAACCCTCCCGATGGCCACCTTCTTTTTGCCCTTCTTCCCACACTAACAAAGGCTGTATTGGAATCGAAATAATTAAAAACTTTACTTGGTGTAGGTAATCACCTATATTAAAGATAAGATATACGTTCCCAGAGGTGATTCGACCATGGAGTTTCCATTCGATCAATCCACAATTGCCTTCTTCAGTTTGTTTTTCTACGGAATTCTTGCAATCTTCTTTTTCACACTCTGGATCGGCAACCGCCACCATGTCGCTGGGTTGGGGTATTGGACTATCAATCTTGTTTTGCAAGTAGTGGGAAAAAGCATCTCAATATCCAGCATCATCCCAAATGTCCAACTTGCCTCAATCATAGGATATCTTTTGTCAAGCACCGGTGCCGTTTTCTTCTATTTCGGACTGGCGGCTTTTACCCATACCGCAATCCACAAGAAGTTCTATTATGCCCTTCTGGCAGTTATTGCCTTAATCATAGTATTGAGCGTCAATTTCATCTCCAATCCCAACGCACGTTCCATAGTGTATGGAATCGCCGTATTGTTCATCTCCAGCAGATATCTCGCATTGGTATGGAAAAAACGCAATCTGAATCCCTGGTATACCCGACCATTTCTGTTGCTCTTCATCCTCTACAGCATCCTGACCCTTTTCTATATTCTAAGAATCACCTCGGACATCATTGCTCTGATAAAAGGAGATATACTCCAAACCTATGACTCTCCTTTGTTGCGGATGAGCCAATTGCTCAATCTTGGCCTGCTGATTGGTGTGAGCTTTTGCAACCTCATGCTTGTAAATAAAAAATTGCTATACGATCTTGCCAAAGACGGTCAGGATAAAGACAAGAAGATGGGGGACCTCAAGATTCTCGCTGAGCATGATGGGCTTACAGGAATTCTCAATAGAAGCGCGATGGAGATGTATCTTGAAACACTATTGGATCAAACGAAACAACCTTGCAGATGCATGGTGAACATGGTGGATGTAGACAATTTTAAGCTTATCAACGATACATACGGCCATGAAACCGGGGATCTGGTGCTAATCCACCTTGCAAAAATCTTTGCCGGTCTGATTCGCGAACACGATAAAGTCGGCAGATGGGGAGGAGATGAATTCCTCTTCATCATGAAACAGGTGTCACCCGAGGATGCCCCCAAACTTCTACGTCGACTCCACCACGCCGTGGCAGAATATGATTGGGGCAACGTATTGAACGCCCCAAACCTCAGGGTTTGCATCTCAAGTGGCTATGCTTTCATCAACGGAAAAGAATCAAAAAGCGACCTCCTTCGGAAAACGGACTTGAATCTCTATACAGCCAAGCAGAACGGACGAAACCAATCTGTCGGCGGGTGAGCCATCTGATAATCCCGAAAATCCCGAATCACCTTGATAAAAGCCACTCATATCTCTTGCCTGAAAAACTCACTAAAAAAAATCTTTACAGGTTTATGTAAAATATACTTTTCATTTTGTTTGTTTTTTATTACTATATGTCCATAAATCATTACTAATGGACAACAGTATAGGAGAAGTATATGTCGTATCAAGAAAAAAGAACTCTGACTGCTTTTTCCGCCATTTAAAGACC
>DIXI01000006.1 GCA_002428625.1 Sphaerochaeta sp. UBA6084 | reverse complement strand
CAAGGTCACAACATATCAGGCACGGAATTGACAGTGTTCTAGGTACCGTAAATACCGTTTTCGGCGAAAAACCTGTAAACCAAGCCCGCATTTAGGGGTTGGGGTTGTCAATTTCGTGCCTGGCACAAAACTGATCAAGTTATAATAGACAAGAAGAGGGTTCGACGGTCAATTTGGTTTTTGATCCCAAACTTTCTAGGTACTTTCTAGATATGTAGAAAAATAGGTTCTCCAAATGCCTGTTGTATACGGTCGATGGTGGCCAAAGTGGGATTGGTCTTTCTGGGATTCTCGATTCGCTGGTACTGCTGCCAATTCATGCTCATCCGTTTCGCCATATCCTGCTGCGTTATCCCACGCTTTTCCCGTTCCTGCTTGAGTCGGATCGCAAAGGCGATTTTCGTCTCTACTGGTATAAGATGCGTATCAGGATTCCTGAGATCGCTTGGTTCGGGGATTGAAATAGAGCGTGAATCCAACGATTCCAAATACCCATTCAAAGCTTCAGTTGCCATCTCGATTGCTTCTGCTAAAGTTCCACCATAGGTCACACAGCCTTCAAGATTGGGGAACACAACGGTGAAGCCACTCGGGTCTTCTGGAATGAATTGTGCGGGATATTTCATTTCTTCCTAACTCCTATCGCTTTTCTTAAAGCAGCCTCCGTACCTTTGGGCATCTCCGAATTATGGCAAGGCACAGTGACTGTCCTATAGCCCTTTTTTAAAATGTGGTGCGACCCACGTATCCGATCCAGTTGCTACCCGGATTTCTCCAACTCTACGATAAAGTCCTTGCCTCTAATTGGCATAACTAGCATACAACATATATATAGTAAATGCAACTTTCATACTAAACAAACCGCAGAGAATAGCGGATTGCTTCAGAAAAATGGATGTTCTCTCGTGCTAGGAAAGCCGCTGAAAAGTATTGGTTTTAACGAATTCCTTAGGAAAACCTTCAAAATGGATGCCTAAAAGAGGTATGGGGAATGATGAAAAGCCTATTTTCGGAGGTTTCCCAGGTACAAAACTGACAGCATTGCAGGTATCTAAGGGGAGAGGATGCCGAAACCCCTCAGTACAAGCCTGAATTATGGGGTTTCGGCGGTCAATTTGGTGACAGGCACCAAACTATCAATGAATCCATCGATCACCTGCATGAGGTCTGGATCGAGGTCTTGCACTAGAAAGCGGTCGATTCCATCGTAGAAACTCTTTTTAAGCTCATACGGAATCTGCCCGTCATAACTGTCGTACAGCTTCCGATACTCGCGGTTGATTTCTTCTATATAGCTGGCGGCGGCTTCAGATTTAAATAGATTGTTGTGTCCATCCCGACCAGGGTTGGTCAAGGTGACATACGACACGTGGGGATTGATGATATCATCCTTGCGCGCGATCAATGCGCTCCCTTCATAGGCAACGAGTTTGTCAGCCACGCCATGGAGGATCAACGCCGGGACTCCTGTCGTATTAAGGGCGGTAACTGCATCGAAGGATGCGACCTTTCCATAGAGCAATCGCTGGTAGAGCCAAAGGAATGGATATTGGGTATAGATAAAACCACCCATGAAGGAACGGCCTTGCTCGATGATGATGTCGATGGCGGTATTCACCCCGGAAGCACTGATGATTCCTTTGATGTCATGGGGATAATTCAACACATTGGCAACCGCATAACCACCCCAGCTATGGCCGAATAGCAACAGGGGTAGAGCTGATAGGTCGGGTTGCGTGGCGATGTAAGTGAGCTCGGCCTGCAGGTCCAACACCGATTGGGGGAACCCTTTGGTGGTTTTACCTTCGCTATCGTAGCTGCCTGTGCAATCGTAGGCGAAGACGCGTAGACCTTGATCGACAAAATGTTTGATATGAGGAAGATAGCTATCCGCACCCCCACCAAGCCCATGTGCGACCACCATCAACCCTCTCGTGTTCTCCATGCCATAGACATAGCCTTGCAAGGTGTTGGCCCCTGACTGAAAATTCACCAGGACTCTGGCATAGTCTGCTTCGATATCACTATAGCGCAATTGCGCGGTCGTAGACTCATCGGGTCGGTTGTACCGGGGAAATTGCTTGTCGTACACAATCTTGGTAGCAATTAGGGAAATCAGAATAAACAGCAAAACCGCTGATAGCAATCCAATGCGGAGAACTCTGGAAAATCCGGTGCTTTTTTTTCTCGTGGAACGCATATCAGGAAACCTCGCTGTATTTTATAGCGACAGTGTATGGGAAAATCAAAGGTATTCATACCCCAAGATCGTGCCAGGCACCAAGTTGACAGCATCCTAGCTATCTAGGAGAAGGTTTTACGAAGAAAACCCTAAATTCAAACCTGAATTGAGGGTTTTCTGAGTGTTTTCTGGTGCCTGGCACGAAATTGATTAGAGGAGGTCTTGGCCACCGTTGACTTGAATGATCTCACCGGTGAGGAAGGAGGCTTTGTTGCTGCAGAGGAAGGCGACGATTTCGGCAACTTCTTCGGGCTGGCCGAAGCGCTTCATGAGGATATTGTTCTTCCAGGTCTGGAATAGGGCGGGATTGGTGGCCTTGATGCCGGCATGGAAAGGAGTGTCGATGGTACCGGGACTGACGCCGTTCACGCGGATGCCAAATTCAGCGAGGTCTTTGGCGAGAGCGCGGGTCAGGGTGACCACTGCGGCCTTTGCAGTGCCATACACACCGGCTCCAGGGCCTCCGGCATTCCAGGCGGCATTGGATGCGAAAGTGATGATGCTTGGCGAAGAACCCTTTTTCAGCAAAGGGATACAGGCCCGGCTGACGAAAAAGGCGCTGTCTAGATTCAAAGCCAGGACGCTGCGGTAGAACTCGGTCGTCATGCCCTCGAAACGAGAACGGCCGCCAAGGCCACCGGCGTTGTTCACCACCGCATCCAGATGGTCGTACGTGGCTGCGATCCTTGCGACCTGCTCGTTGACCGCGGTTTCGCTTGTCACATCGATATGATAGTACTCGCAGGGGACAGCCAGCGTCTTAAGCTCCGCCATGCACACCTCGGCGCGGGAATCATCAATATCGGCTAGCAACACGCGATACCCTTCCCGGCCAAATACCTTAGCTGTGGCAAACCCAATTCCACCCGTCGCCCCCGTGATCAACACAATCTTTTCCATACTCAATCTCCTATCAAAAAATTCATTTAGTTAAAAAATCCTCGCGCTCCGGATGAAAAATATCCAATAGCTCACCTGCCTCCAGGCAGACCGCTCCATGGACGATGCTCGGCTGCTTGAAGGTGCTGTCACCAGCTTTCAATATCACCTTCCTGCCCCCGATCTCGAACTCGAACACCCCCGAGACTATATACGTGATCTGCACATGGGGATGGCTGTGCAACGCACCTACCGCGCCCTTGGCAAACCGCAAGCGACACACCATCAGATCGGGAGCATGCGCCAGCACCTGCCGCACCACCCCATCGGCTACTAGTTTTTCTGGAGCATCAGCTCCCATAAAGAAATTTTGCGTATCCATATCTCACCTCTCGTATGCGTATTTTCAATGCAATCCATCAAAGTTCCCGAAAGTCCGCCCGCAAGCCAAAACGAACACACGTGCCAACTTCACGTACAATCAACGTGGAACGCATCCTGTTCACCGGATTATCCATGCTCTTGCAGAGAAACAATCTCTGCCCTGCTGCCAACGAAACCGTCAGAACCACACGCAACCGCCCATCGGAAGCCTCCAGCACCACCGGGCCACTACTCGCATCACGCACTATCTCCTCAACCGCGGACAGATGCTGGTAGCCATTGGCCCGTTCAGGGAGACTCAGGGTGATAGCGGAAAAGCCCCTGGCGATTGTGAAACCAGACTCCAGATGGAAGACATAGTCCCGGGTGCCCTCGCACTGGGAGAACACCTGGAAATCGTCCGAAAAACCCGAAGGGGTGACAGAGAGGCTGCGCACATAGTCGATCCCTGGATAGACATCGGCAGCCTTCATCGAAATCGAAGCGCCATCATAGGAGAGACAGGTGCCCCGCTCGCAGGAGGTGATATCCCGGGCATCGCAGCAAACTGTAGAATGGCTGAGGGTCTTACGATGCCACTCGTTGCACAAGAGCGAACGATAGCCCGCGTTGGACAGATCGCGGCTGACCATGCCTTTGCCATAGGCCACTTCAATATTCATGATATCGGGATGGGCGTGGCTGGGACCGTTGAGACCGTACTTCACAAAGACATTCACCTTTTCGGCGCGGAGCATGGCGAAACTGGACTGGGGAAAGTTCGCCGAACGGGTGGAGACCGGGGAAAAGGAGGACAACTTGAATTCGGGCGTGAACAGCAAGCGTTCCAAAGGGATGCGGTTGTTCCAATAGTAGGTTTCCGAAAGCGGCAGGATCGTGCGCCGCGTACTATCGTTCTCGATATTCTTCACTAGGTTGCCAATCTGGCTATCCTCGCCAAAGACCTTTGCCGCGATGTGGTAGGTGTGCACGAAAGTTTTCAGGTTCAGATCGGGCCAGCCGTCATTTGGCACAGGGAAGGTATGGTTATCAAAAGCGTAATCGTAGGCATTCACAAGCATGCGCTTGACAATCGCGCACTCACGCTTGCCAAAGGCGTACCCGTAGGCATCGCAAAACAGCATCAGCGCCAGCACCCCCTCCAACAGGAAGAAGTGGTAGTGGATGGACCCTTCGTACCAGAAGCCGTCGGCGGTCACCCCTTTGCGCAGCTGCCGGTGGATGTTGAACTCGCTGGTGAAGACGAAATCCACCAAGGACTGGTCGCCGAAGAACAAACCGGCGATACCCAAGGCAGCCAGGTTCCAGCAGCGGATATTGTGGATCGCATCCACCTGGGGGGCGATGAGCCGCTTGAACTCATCGAACAGCTTCACCCTCACCATCTCGAGGAACACCGGGGAGAGATCGTCCTTGATCAACTCCAACGCTTGAACCAGACGGATGACCAGGATGGACTCGTTCAATCCCTGCGGAAGAATGCGCCCGCATCCCCACCCCATCGTCGAATAATCGGTATAGACCCGCCCCTCCTTATCATGCAGCTCGAACAGCGCATAGTTTTCGGCATAAAAGGAGATGATGGACTTGGCATACGATAGATAGGTGGCATCACCCAAGGCCCGATACAACGTGGCCGCCTTCAGCGCGGTGAGAACCGCGAGATTACGGTAGAAATACACCCACACGCCATCATAGATCTGCCCCTGATAGACGCGGCCGCACACCTGGCACACATGCCGATGAGGTCTTTTGAGATCGAAGATCAGACGTCCGCCATCATCATCGCAAAAATAGATATGCCCCCAGCCGCTCAACTTGGAGGGATCGTCCTTGAACGAGTGCATGAAGCTGTCCACTTCCTTTGCCATCGAATGCAGCATGGTGCTGAACTCGGGCGCGCCCTTGACCAAGGCGGGAAAAGCCGGGTTGATGATGCTCATCGCGCGACCTCACTGCAAAGACATTCGTAACGCCGTTCGATTCCACCCTCGACGCCACCCTTGCTGACAAAAATGGATATCGAAGCCCCTGTCCTGACAAAACGATAGCGTGCGTCCTCGGTCACCACGGTCACCATGTCATTGGACAGCGAGATTTCCGCCGCGCAATCATCGTAATGGAATAGCTCGGCAAACAGTTGCGACCGAATCTTGCCTGCGCTGTGGTGGCAGAGGTTGCGCATCGTGGTGCGGGCCATCTTGTCGGGCTCCTGCGGGGTCATGATGCTGGTGACAGTGTGTTCGCTGGAAGCCGGTGTGATAGCCATGTCGGAGAGCACGTGATAGTTCATTCCGACATCCGGGTAGTAGTACGAGCATTCCCCACTCACCGCAGCCGGGTTGTCTTGGTTGGCAGGGCAAACCGGGTCGGCGTGGACATCAGGTGCATCGGGATTGGCAGGATTTTTGGTGGCGGGAGCGTCGGTATTGCAGATAGTCGAGTAGAGGTGCTCGTCGGAGCTGGAGAAACGGTCGATGAATAGAACGAACTTGAGGTTGTCGGTGAACACGAAACGGCTCACTTCACGCATGTGGAGGTCCTGGGGGTAGATGCGGGAGGTCTCGCCGCGGAAAAAGGTGATGCCACCCTCGCTGAACCAACCGTCGAGCGTGCCGAAATAGGAGGTGTCCGGGGTATAGCCGGGGTCGACCTTAAGCCTTCGGCGGGCGCTATCCAGATAGACATCGCTTACGCCTTCGGCATCGGTCAGTTTGTCATCGACGAGCAGAACATTGTGATGCATGGGGAGGATGGTGCGGTTGTAGCCATCGTCGCAACTGAAAAACACGCTGCCCCGCGCCATGATATAGGCGAGGTTGTCGGGATGATGATGGGAAAGCGACATGCAGTCTAGGTGTTTGGATCGGAAAAGCTCCCAACCTTGCAACCACTGCTTTTTGCCACCGGGATAACCGCATTTGAAGGTGAGCACCTTGCTGTCGCGCCCCCAGCCATCCTTGATGGTCACCAAGCCAAGGTCGGGGAAATGGCGGGTAAGCGGAAGATCGTCGAAATCGCGAGGGACGATGGTAGGGTCGTACCAGATGTACTCCAGGCCGGCTTCGGGGAGGATGCCGGGACGGACTTTGCTCAGGCGGGCTTCATCATCCAAAAACTCCTCCACCACCAGATCGCCCAGCTTCTGGGCGTGGCCATCGCGGTATTCGCGGGCAACTAGATAGTAGACGCAGGCGGGATGGCCGCTATGCCGGTCGTGAGTATCGCCAAAATTGAGTTGTTGGGATAAGTCGGGGGCGCATTGGTAGAGGCGGTAGTAGAAGGTGTTCTGCAGATAACCCGAGGTTGAGAACAGGTCCAGGCCCTCCTCGCTTCGTAACAGGTAGGCATAGACGAATAGCCACATGCCACCATAGCGCCAATAGGAGACCCCCTCGTAATTGCTGCCATCGTCGGCCATGCGAGAGAAGACCTCAGTGAAATTCTCACGCGCTTCATCGATATACGCCTGCCCGCCGAGACCATGCGCACGCAGCACATAACCTGCGGCAGCGAGGCCGGTCATATTGATCCAGTTGTGGTTCTGCCAGTATTCGGTGGACCAGCCCTGCCCCTCGGTCGCCTTTTTATAGGCATGGAAGATGCCAGCGTGGCGCTCGATCTTGGCGGCGATAAGCTCGCGGTCGGCGTCCTTTAGCTGGTCGTGCAGCCAGTCAAAGCCGAGCGAGAGGCCGAAGAGCACCCAGGATGCGCTCAGGTCGATATCGGCCATCTTCTTGTCGTTGCCCCAGTGGGTATAGCCGCACACCGCGCGCATCCACCGGACCGCGGCATCAAGATACGCCCGCTCCCCGCACAGCCGGTGCATAAGGGCCAGATTGATGATATAGAGCCCCATGAAGGTGATACTCATAGCTGGATGCGTCTGGGGGACGTCCATGAAGAGATAGCTGTCGCACTCCCGCTTCAGCCGGGCATAACACCCCGCCGCAGGGGCCACTTTCGCGCGAAGAGGTTCGAAATCACCAATGAACACCGAGGGCTTGGCCATGTCATTTACCAACTTTATTTTGGGTCGACCCTGCGCTGGCAACCGCGGCAACCGCTTTATGCACCAAGGTCGAAATCAGATTGTAGTACAGCAGGAAAAAGGTAGTGAACAGGAACGGCTCGCCCTTGAGCACAACGGTCTCGGGTGGGAGGGAGCGCGCGCTTATGAGGGCGATATTTATCAACTGATACGTGATGTAGACCAGAACCACCACCACGGTGCATTTACCGATTTCGCGTAGCTTCTGCAGCACCCGTTTCCACACCGGCTGCGCATAGTACGCCTGGTTGAGGCTTTTTCCATCCCGCCGCAGGTCGAACATCCCATAGATGATGGGGTTGAAGATAAAGGCGGTCGCAAGGCCGATACCGATGCTGAGAAAGAAGATCAGATCCAACGCGGAGAGGCTGTTGCCCCAGCCGGTACCTAGGGCGAGGAAGAAATACAAGGCCCCCACAAACCACCAGCGGAAAAGGGAGACCTTGGCATGCTCAGATAGTTTTCTCCTAGCCATGGGTGGCCACCTTGCGTTTACCGACGGCTAGCAGATCCACTATGAGTGCAAGCGCGCCTAGTGCGTAGACGATACATACAATGCCGCATAAGACCACTGCCTTGCGGATGGTCTCGGGATTATCGAGGGGTTTTTGGAAACGCAGCGCGCCGTTGTAGATGGTAAGCAAGGAAAACGTGAGGCCGATGACGACAAGCACACCCACAGTACAGAGGAGTTCGCTGATTGGCTCGTCCGCCTTCATGCGCGTGGCTTGGAACAGCACCACCAGGCCAAAAAGAATACTGAGGAACATCAGAAATCCGCTAATCTCATTCTCCAGCTTCAGCAGCGCCCCCACATGCACCGGCGAGAGAATCAGATGGACCAAGGGAAGCACGATAAGCGTGAAGCGGGCGAGAGCGCGGACAGCACCCGTAGCGGAAATTCCGGGGCGCAGACGCCGTATGTGGTTGTATTGATTGGAATTGATACCATGCATGTTCATGCGGTTTCCCCTTTCGGTGCACCGATGCGTTCGGTGGTGGTCGCATCGAAGAAATGGACCGCATCCAAGTCGATGTTGAATGAGAGCACCTTCGTATCATCATGCATCAATCGGCCCACATTCGCGATCAGCTGCCGCTTTCCAAACGCAAGATACAGATGGTGGCAGCTGCCAAGGAACTCACGGGCGCTTACCGACAGCGTTAAATGCGCATCGCCAGGAATCTGGGCTACTGAGAAATGCTCGGGGCGGATACCCATCACCACTTCCTTGCCTTCATAGGGAGCCAAGTCGGCCAACCGGGCTTGTGGCAAAGTGAAACTCAATCCATCCACTACAAACCGGCCGCCGCTTAGCTCACCGGTTATAAAGTTCATGGGCGGAGTTCCGATGAAGCCGGCGACAAACAGGTTGCGAGGATTGCCATAGATGTCCGACGGAGTGCCAATCTGCTGCACCACTCCATTGTTCATCACCACAATGCGGTCCGCCATCGTCATCGCCTCGCGTTGGTCGTGGGTGACATACAAGGTGGTCACACCGAGGGTCCGCTGGATGCGCACCAATTCGGCCTGGGTATGGAGCCGCAGCTTGGCATCCAGGTTGCTCAGGGGCTCATCCATCAGGAACACCTGCGGTTGACGGGCGATGGCCCGGCCGAGGGATACCCGCTGCTTCTGCCCGCCCGAGAGTTGGTCGGGAAAACGGTTGAGAAAGGAGCGGATCTTGAGGAAATCAGCGGTCTCGATGACTTTCTCAAATAGCTCTTGCGGAGGTTTGTGGCGTACTTTCAGACTCATGCCCACGTTGTCGAACACAGTCATATGGCCATAGAGCGCGTAATCCTGGAACACGATGGAAATGTCACGGTCGACCGGGGCCAATTTGTTGATCAGGCGGCCATCCAGCAACAGCTTCCCGGTGGAGATGCCCTCCAGCCCTGCGATCATGCGCAGCACGGTTGATTTCCCACAGCCCGAGGGTCCGACCAAGACGATGAACTCACCCTCTTCCACGTTCAGATTGAAATCATGCACTGCGTGGACGCCATTGGGGTAGATCTTGTTGATATCGATGCAAGCCATTCTCCCCATCTCAGTCCTCCGCCTTCGAGAGCAGGGCTTTGCCTTCACTGGTTTCCATCAGCGCCTGTCTGCGGTGGCTCACCACCAGACTGCGCAAGCCCGCGGCAGCCAGACAGAGAAACAAACCTGCGTTCCATAGCTGGAGCCGAAACTGATCTTCCATGGGTTTAAGCACGAAGGGAACCAGAACCACAGCCCGTAGCAACGCGAATAGCGCCAAAGCGAGGGTCATCCAGGTCCAAAAGCGCGAGTACACCCCTACTTTCACCGAACAGGTGAACAATAGGAACAGCAGTAGGATATCGGTGAAGGTGGAAATCCCCATCAGGTAGTCGATCTTCATCACATCCAGCACCCGCACGGCGAACATGAGTTCAAATACGATGGAAAGCAGGATAAGCTGGGCCGGCAGCGCATTCTTTCGGAACAGTGTCAGCTTCACGAAAGTCCCCCGGCGTTGGTCACGCCTGGTGGCGGCGGAGCTCGAAGTCTTGGTAATCATCTTATCAATCATCTGACTCCTCCTAGCCGGGACGACTCGGAGCCCGGATGTTTTTTGAGGTAGCTGCGATGGGACGCGGCCAACACTCCAAGCAGCGCCAGGCTGACACTGATATGCAGAGCGCTGAGAACCTGCAGTACTCTGAAAGCCACATTCCGCGGTTGATAATCCACCGCTCCTTCCAAGTCGAGCTTGGAAAAATCGAGGCCTGCATACACCTGCTCGAGTTGGGGAAGACGGACGAGCGCGTACACGGCGAACCCAACCACAACCAGCAGGCACACCCCCATGACAATCAAGGCGAACCGGTCGGGCACCGCCCGCGGAATCTCCAGGCAGAAGGCCAGGAACACCACTACCAGCGCGAACAGCGTGAACCAGAAGAACTGTTGGTTGAAGCCTTGCATCAGATCGTCGTGGAACACCGCGATGGGTTTATTGAACTTAAGCTTCAGTCCGAACAGATTCTTAAAATCCGTCATGAAGTAGAGCGAAGCGCAGAACATTGCCACCGAGGCGATGATGAAGAGGATAAGCATCAGCTTCTGGAACTTGAAAATCTTTACCATACGCGCCCTTTGTGTCCCTTTCCCATACTTTTTTTCAAGCAGTGGCGGAGGAATTACCCCCCACCACCATCCTTGTGAATACTTGAACCATTGATCAATAACTACTGAAACTACTGCGACATGCTCTCGTAGGAGGCCTGGAACACCTTCACATAGCTGTCCAGACCCTTGCTCTTGAAGTAGTCGAGGTACGCAGCGTAGTCCTTGGCAACGAACGCGCCGGAAGGAGCATTCCCCAACGTCTTGTAGCGGATAACGTTGAACATGATCTCCACTATATCATCGGTAAACGAGGTTGTGTCGTTGAGGATCTCGGACTGGCGCGGGGTGAGCGAGAAGGCCGGCGGGATGAGCTTGTAGTAGTTGGGGTTGGTTCCCTTGAGCCCTGTGCCCGCGTAGGAGGGGATGTTGGTGGTGGAGGCCTTTAGCAGCGCCCAGCCTTCAAAACCCTTCTTTGAGGTGTACTGGTACTCAAAACCGATCTCCTTGGGATAACCGATCGGCATCTGAGCTCCGATCCAGTCGCGCAGGAAGGTAGACAGGTCGCCTTTGGCGTACTTGCTGGCGGCAGCAGGAGTCCATTCTGTATACTCGGGCCACTTCTTGCCATCAGGTCCGATATAGCCATCGGTGGACTTGAGATCGGCCGGATTGCCATAGTTCTGCCATAATCGTCCTTCTTCGGTGAAGAAGAAGTCGAACACCACGCTGGCGCGCTCAATCTGTTCCGGGGTCGAGCCGGCTACGGAAATCGCCCACCCGTCCGATTTGATCACCCGGGTGTTGTCCATGTAGTACTGCCATACGCCGTTGACTTTGGCCACTGGGGGCAGGATTACGCTGATGTCCTTGTTGAGGGCGTCGGCGGTTGAGGATGCGATCCAGTCGTAGGTCATGAAGCCGTACTTTGGATTGGTGGCGTTATCGGTGCCCCACAAGGTGGTGCGGTGGTTGGCCTTGCTGGCGACATCGAACATGTCGGTGTACAGCAAGCCTTCGGCGTTCCAATCGGAGAAGATGCTCAGCAGATTGTACATCTCCTGGGTGGAATAGGTGTACTGGATCTGTCCGGCGGCATCGATGTACCAACGGGATTCGTACGAGTCGGAACCATGCACGCGATAACCATCGAAGTAGGTGGCCATGCGCAGCAGGTCTTCACGATAGTTGGACTGCCGGCTGAAATACGGCCAGACTTCGGTGGCTTTGCCATCGGTGAGGTAGGCCGCGTTGGCTTTGATCGCACGGAATAGGGCCACCAGCTCATCTACATCATAGGCGGCATCCGCACCGAGAAACAGCTGGGAAGGCTTGGCGTAGGAATAGTTGCGCTTGATATAGGAGACGAGCGCTTCGGTGAGGGTCTTGCCGTTCTTCACCGGCAGGGCGTTCTGCAGCTCGACGATGTTCTCGGCGGTCTTCTTGGTGATTGTCACTCCCTGACGCGGTGTGACCGAACCGCCATTCGCACCGGTGCGGGCATTGGCTCCCACGAGGAAGCCCTTGTAGAAGGTGGTGAACGGCTTGGTGTCGTACGCGGCCGCGGTGGCGTCGAGCAGCTTGGTCACCCAGGTTTCGCGGATGCAGAAGGTGCGGGCGATCTCACCAATCTCGGCGATGTACGGGACTTGGTAGATACCGCCATCGTACGCAGTGATCGAGGTCTTCACGTTGGGGTTGGCATCGAGGTACTTCTTGAGGTTCGGCATCAGGCCTTGTTCCATCAACGTCGAAAGGTTGACGAACTTGCCTTCGGCTCCATACGCCATCAACTCGGTGGCGATGCTGTTGCCACCGTAGATGTTGGCACCGGCGAAGTTCGAGGTGGACTCGGTCTTGATCATGTCGTTTGCTTTGGCGTCTTGGATGGCGACATCGGCGAACTTGGCGTTCACTTTTTTCTCCAAGCTGGTCCATAGCGGCTTAAGCATGCCTGCTGTCACCACCGACCCATCGGACAGCGTGAGGGGTGAACTTTGGTTGTAGGTCATGGTGCGTGACTTGTTGCTATAGGCCAGATTGAACTTGAGAGGCACGTTCTTCGATAGGTCCACCACCTTGACAGCTACCGTCTTGGCAGCCTGAGGCTCTGGCGCCGCGATTTCCTTCTCACCAGCGGCGAAGGCCATTGCAATTGCGAAAAGAAGCAGCGTGATCACGACTGCGGTTTTCTTCATACTCATTCTCTTCCTCCTTTTGTGAATACATGTTCCAAATGCATGTTCCAAATATATCAACCCTTAATTCCACCCAAATTCACACCGCGTGTAAAATATTTTTGAATAAAGGGATATACAACCATTACAGGGATGATGGAGCACACGATGATGGCATACGCCAGACTGTCCGCGGAATAATCAAGCACCACCGAGGACTCGTCGTACAGTTTTTGATAATTCTCGATAAGCTGCCGCAGATACACCTGCAGCGGTTGCTCGAACGAATTGGCTATGAGGATGCGGGACCAGTAGTACCCGTTCCAGCGGGTGATGGCGTAAAACAAGGTGACGGTGGCGATACTGGCTTTTGACATGGGGATGAAAATGTTGAAGAACAGCTGGAACTCGTGGCACCCATCCACAATGGCCGCTTCCTGTATCTCCTTTGGAATGCTGCTGAAGTAATTGCGCAGCAGGATGATGTTGTAGGCCTGCACACCGAAGGCGATGATCATGCCCCAGCGGTTGTCTATCCCCAGCTGTTTGTAGTTGAGGTACATAGGTATCATCCCAGCGCTGAACCACATGGTGAGCACCAGCAGGAAATTAAGCTGCCGCCTGAACAGCAGGTGGACGCTCTGCAAGGCATAGGCACCGGTGAGCGATATCGCCATGCTCCACATCGTTCCTAATACGGTATAGAACAAGGTATTCGTATATGATATCCAAAAGCCTTTGTCGTACAGAACCATCTTGTAGGCTGTCAGGGTGATGTCCTTAGGCAATAGGATGATCGACTGGCTTTCGTAGGCCAGCTTTCCGCTGATGGAGACGCTGAAGGCGTACAGCAGTGGATACAGAGCCATCAGAGCGAAGGCTATGACGATGAGGTAGGCGAATGCTTTGAACGCGATCTCACTTTTATTCAGTCGTTCCATGACCACCCACCTGTCACCACAGTGACGTTTTGGAGATATTCCGGCTGATCGTGTTCGCACCGATGACCAGCGCGAAGGCGATAAGGGAGTTGAACAAGCTCGAAGCCGAGCCTATCCCGTAGTTGCCCGATATGATGCCGATCCGCTGTTCAAAGGTGGACAGCACATCGGCGGTGACGTAGATATTGGTATTGTACAGCAACAGCACCCGTTCGTACCCGATGGAGAGCATCCGGCCTATGCGCATGATCACCATGATGATAAGCGTGGGGGCCATGCAGGGGATGGTCACGTATCGGATCTCCTGGAACTTGTTGCCTCCATCCACTTTGAGTGCCTCGTACAACGCGGGCGAGATGCCCATGATGGCGGCGTAGTAGACGATGGAGTTGTATCCGCTTTCCTTCCAGATGCCGGTGATGATGTACAGTGGGCGGAAGTAGTTGGCCTGCTGGATGATGCTTGCGTTGGGTTCAATCCATCCCTGGTTGATGAACAGCGTGGTGATGACACCGGCGGAATGCACTCCGTTGTACACCAGCATGAGCACGATTCCGGTGATGGTCACTTCGGAGAGGAAATGCGGCAGATAGGTTATGGTCTGGGTAATCTTTCGGATTCCCTCGTGGTTGAGCTCGCTGAAAAGGAGAGCCAGGATGATGGGAACGGGGAAGCCGAACACCAGGCTGTATGAGCTGATGATGAAGGTGTTGCGGAAGGCCTGCCAGAATTCTTCCTTCACCACCCCGTTGATCATGTTGATGAAGTTGTCGATTCCCTTGAACTCGCTGAGTAAAACTCCGAGACTTGGGTCGAAGCGCTTGAATGCTATCAGCAGTCCTCCCATGGGCTTGTACATCCAGATCGCAAACCAGATGACCATGGGCATAAGCAGCACATAGAGGCGCCAATCTTTCGCGATGGCTTGGAAAATCAGTCTGGCTTTCTTCTGCCGCATCCGGACATCTTGCGTTTCTGCCATTATCAATCTCCAGTAATCGTTCTTATATATGAACTGAATTCACAGTACTAGCTAAAAAAACTGAAGCCAAAACATAAAGTTCATATATATGAACCGTGTTCATACTTCATGATCTTAGTCTAGGCTACCTTTTACCTGCTGTCAACACTTATATTCAGAGATTCCGTAGAAAAAACTGGAACTGTTATTTCGTGCCTGGCACGAATCTGCTGCCGTCTTAGCCCCGTGTGTGTTTTAGGTTCCAGCAACTAAAACCAACTAAAACCACATCGTACGTTCAACCAGCGGAGGCCCTGCGGCTCAGGTATGGATATACCCCAATGCGTTCGAAATCACCCTGGCAACCTGCGCGACATCTTTCCCCATCACCTCGATAGGACCTAAAAGCACATCGGATAGGGAGATGGCGGCGATGACTTCACCGGTGTAGTCGAAAATGGGCGCGCCACAGCAGACAGTGGTGTTCACGTGTTCCTTGATATCCAACGAATAGCCGCGCGCGCGGGTTTTCTCAAGGTCGTCCAGCAGCAGGGCGCGGTCGGTGATGGTGTTCTCGGTGAGTGGATTGAGTTCGATGCTGTCCAGGATCTTGTCGCGGGTCTCTTCGTCCGAGAACGCAAGGATGGCTTTGCCAAGAGCGGTCGCGTGCACTTCCTTGCGGGATCCTAGGGCACACGAGGCCAATACCGCATCTTTGGATACGTATTTGTGGATGTAGACGATGGAGTTGCCTTCAAGCACACCCACAAAAGCGGTCTTCTGGTATGTATCAGCCAGGGGATTGAGATAGAGGGCGCATTGCTCCACGAGGTTGAGATCGTCCACGTAGTGCATGCCTAGGGTGAACAATTTGAGACCGATGCGGTATTTCTTATCGTTGTAGCGCATGGGCGCAAGGTAATTTTGCGACAGAAGGGTCTGCACGATTACATAGGCGCTGCTTTTGGGGATTTTGAGGGCTTCGGCGATCTCCTGCAAGGTGGTCCCTTTTTGGTTCTTGGATACAATCTGCAGGATCTGCATGGCCCGCTCAACCGTTCTGTTCATAATCATAAACCTCTTTCATGAATATAAGTGAGGTTCTAGAAAAACTCAAGTGGGAATGTGCGGAAAACCGGTGTCGTGATACCAAGAGGGCAAGCCTATCTGGCTCGTCCCACGGAATCCCGCACCTCAAGGCGTACGGGAAGCTGAACATTGGCAACCTCAACCGGTTCCTTGCGGATAAGTTTCATAAGCATCTGGATGGCGAGCCTACCCTTCTCGCCAGAGTCCTGGTGGATTGTAGTCAGGCGCGGACGCACCAATCGAGCGAAGATATTGTCGTCAAACCCCGTCACAGATATCCTCCCAGGTATCTGGATGCCACAATCCTGTAGGAACGAGACCGCCTCGGCCGCATAATAGTCGGCGGAGAACACAAGCGCGGTATATGGTGAGCTCTCATTCGCCAGCTGGCGGTATAAAGTCTCCCGCTCACTGCGATCCTTTGGCAACGGGATATAGGCATCCGAAGCTAAAAACAGGCCCTGTTCTTCAAAAGCAACCCGGCAGCCGTTGAAACGCGCAGGATCGCCACCAGTGAACAATGGATTATTGGCGAGAAACACCAAGCGCGTATGACCCATGGAAAGCAGGTAGCGGGCAATCTCGTAGCCGCCTTGCTCATCCTGCAAGCCGATGTTGTGGTAGACATGCTTGATATCGGTGAAATAGGAATCGATGAACACCAAAGGGGTGGCGATCGTATCGCTGATGATGCGGCAGATATCGTCCGGAACCCAGACCAAGACCAAACCGGCCAGTTTCCAGGCTTTGGACAGGCGCAGCACCTCGTCTTCATCGCTCGTGGTATGCAACATCACAAAATAGCCATTGTCGCGGATCTCGCGCTCCATGGCCCCCAATATCGCTGAGGAGAAGGGATCCTCCAGGACAGTCTCGTCCCGGCGCGGCTCCATGAACATGATCACACCGATGATACGGGAATCGCTATGGGCGAGAATCATCGCAGCCATGTTCGGGGCATATTTCTCCTGCTCTAGGACGGCCTGTACTTTCTCACGGGTGGCCTGGGACACCCTCGCGCTATTGCCGTGCAGGACATTCGCGACGGTAGTGGGACTCACCCCCGCTTTTTGAGCTATTTTTTTAATTGTAGACATTTCGCCATCGTACCTGAAAACGGGCGGACGCGCACCCCTTACAAAGACAGCATCCACCCATTTCAACCGGCTAGCTCAAGTATCCCAGCCACTTGCGCTGCTGGTCGATCATCCTATCCACCATCGCCTCGATCTGGGAGGCTTGATGCACCACCGGATTGGCCAGCATAGCCTGGATCACATAGGATTTCTTACCCTGGATGATAGCTTCCGCAGTCAGATCGTACACGCCGGTGTAGGACCTGAGCAACGCGAGGTATCCCTTGGGCACATGTGGCATCTTGATCCCGTTCACCCCATGCTTGTTGATGATAGCAGGAACCTCGACCACAATCCACGAGGGCAGATCCTCAATCAGGCCATCGTTGGGTACATTGACCGCATCTTCCTCATAACCGGAATCCCCTAGGATGCCCTCGATGATCGGAACCACCCGTTCGGACGTCTCCATCCGGATTTCGGGACGTGAGTCCTGCGATAGCATCACCTTATACACATCGTAGAAATCAAGGATGCCACGATGGTCGACCACATCCCATGCCCAGCCTAGGTACTCACCGAAATGGCTGTCCGTGGTGATAGGGAGTAGTTGATAGTTCTTCAGCATGAGCTGCACCAACCGGCGGTCGGCCCATTCATACTTGCTGACCGCGTCGCTCTGCCCTTTATCGAACTTCTCGGCGGCCTCGAGACTGCCGGTGCGGTGGTACTCATCCAACAGGTCGCTATAGCCTGGCTCGTGCTCGAAGAAAGCCTCAGCCTTGGCAAGCACCTCAGGATACAGATCCCTGCCATCCCGGCGATCCTTCAGCTCCAGCATGCAGCTGAAATGATTGAGCCCGGCGGCTCTAAAATGCAGGTCCTCGTATCTCATCCCCAGCATACGGGGCAGCCAACGTCCCAGCCAACCGATTTCATGGCACATCCCGACGAACTTGGCCTTTGGATACGCCCGCTTGACCGTCGTGCAAATCGAGGTCATCGGATTGGAATAGTTGAATACCCAGGCCTCGGGACAAATCTCCATCACATCCTTCATAATCTCCAAAATGACCTTGCCAATGCGCAAGGCATGGAAAATCCCTCCCGGCCCGCCATTCTCGCCATACACCTGGTGAACTCCATACTGAAGAGGAACCTTCCAGTCCTCATCCCACAATTGGAAGCGGTTTCCCACCTCTATCGAGGAGATGATGAAATCGGCGTTGACAAACGCGGAACGTCTGTCCGTGGTGGCGTTCACGGCAAAATCCAACGCATGCCGCGCGATAAACTCCTGGGCGCTGTCCAAGACCTTTTTCAACGTGTGCGGGTTGATATCAAGCAAAGTGACTTCGCTACCCTTCAGCATCTTGCTGTGAAAAATATCACCGAGCATTCCATACCCAAATTGGATGCTCCCTGCACCTACCAGAACGATTTTCATATGTTCCTCCATGAGATTATTTTATAGAACCTTCAACCATACCCTTGATGATATACCGTTGCGCGAACAGATACAGCACAATCACGGGAAGCATGGCGATCAAGGTCGATGTCAGAATCAGGTCCCACTGCTTCAGATACGCACCCGCAAACGCTGTCACCGCGATTGGTATAGTCTGCACTCTACCGTTTGATCCCAGCATGAGCAAGGGGAGCAGATAGTCGTTCCAAATCCAGATTCCATTCAGAATCAACACTGTGACAATGATCGGCTGCAGCAGGGGGAACACAATGGAGAAAAAAGTCCGCCCGCGAGAGCAACCATCGATAGTCGCGGATTCCTCCAGCTCGTAGGGAATGTTCTTAATGAATCCATGGAAGATGAAGATGGAAAGCGGGCTTCCGAAGCCCAGGTAGGCGAACACGATTCCAGGAATAGTTCCAAGCAGGCGGAAGTGCAGGAAATCACCACTTACACGCATCCACCGAACCAGAGGATACATCAAAACTTGGAAAGGAATTACCATGGCGGCCACGAAGGCCATGAACAGCACCGTCGACCAGACTGTCTTGTTGCGCACAAGCACCCAGGCGCACATGGATGAGAACAGCACAATCACCATAAGCGAGAACACGGTGATGAGGATGCTGTCCAGGAAGGCCCCAAGGTAGTCCACCGTGGGATTGTTGAAGATGAGGGAGACATTTACCGCAAGCTGGCCCCAGCTGGTGGGCGGGGCGATCGCATTGAAGATGATCTCCTTGGAGGTTTTCGCCGAATTCACCACGACCATGCCGAAGGGAACCATGAACAGGATGAATAGCAGCACGGTGAGGACTTCCAGCAGCACCAGTTCCAGCTTGATTGTTCTGTTTGGCTTATGCGCCATATGATTGAGGTTCATCACATCTCCACCTCTTTCTTTTTATTCACCGAAACTTGGATCAAGGACACCACGAGCAGTGCGATGAACAGCACCACAGCCTTGGCTTGCGCCTCCGCCATACGGTTGGCCGTCGCGGTGCTGAAAATGTTCATGGCAAGCAACTGGCTGGCCTTCACCGGCACATCAAGGAACCTGGTAGCCGGCCCGCCATTTGTCAAAGTGAGGTTCATATCGAATTGCTTGAACGAGGTGGTCAGGGTGAGAAAGATGGAGATGGTGAACGCATTCGCCATCATCGGGATCAGGATGCGGAAGACCCGCGTGATATAGTTCGCGCCATCGACATTCGCCGCTTCCATCAGGGATGCGGGAATACTTTGGATCGAGGCGACATAGATCAACATGATATATCCGGCGTATTGCCAGGTGTTCACCACGGCCATGGTCCATATGACCGTGTGAGGAAGACTAAGGAAGGAGGTTTTCAGGACCTCGATCGACAGCATGTTGCCGAGATCGACTAGAATATTGTTCAACAGAAACTGCCAGATGTATCCGAGGACGATTCCACCGATGAGATAGGGGACGAAAAAGCCCGCCCGGTAGAAATTGCGCCGACGGAGCTTGCTGGTCACCATCAATGAAAGGCCAAAGCTCACGATGTTGACCAATACTATGTTGATGAGCGTGTATGCTACTGTGATTAAAAATGAAAATAGGAATTCGGGCGAGGAGAGCAGGGTTTTAAAATTTTTGAACCCTATGAAGTTGACATCGTTGTTCACTCCATTCCAGTCGGTCATGGAATAGTAAAGACCGAAGAAGAATGGGATGATGATGATCATGATGAAGGCGAACACACAGGGCACCACGAAAAGCACATTGATCAATCGGCTTTGCTTCATTTCAATCCGCTCCCAGGATGGATCGATAAGGGCTCTTGCGGGAGCGCGTGGCCTCCGCAAGAGCCAGAATTGTTATTTCTTGGCGAGATTCGCGACAGCCCTCGTCATATCCGCGATAAACTGATTAATGTTATCCGGATTCTGCGCGAACAGGTCGAAGATGGGTCCAAAGATGTTCTGTCCGGCGCCGTCGGGCAGCATGCCGAAGAACACGCCGTAGTTTCCACCCTTCGCATTCGCCGCCATCAACGCCTGGCTGAGCTGGCCGGAGGGCTTGAGTGTGACAGACTTGAAGGCGGGGATCATGCCAGCCTTGTTGACCATGTAATCATGCCCTTCCGGAGTAGTCGCTATCGAAGCGAGGAACGCCTTGGCCGCTTCTGCGTTCGGGCTCTTCGCATTCACGCAATACCAGCTGGGAGCGAACAGATACAGGCCTTTCTGCTCCACATCAAGGAATGCGTGGGGAGCGTACCCGATCTTGAAGGTGACGCCGAGCTGCTTCAGGTTGGGATCGACCCAGTTGCCCTGGTGCAGGAATGCGGTCTTGCCCTGTGCGAACGATCCAACTTGATCGTCATAGCTGCCGTTGAGCAGGATTTTTTTATCCGCATACTTGAACAGTAGCTGAAGATATTTGGTGTATTGCAGGAAGCGAGCCTGGTCCAGTTCGCCCTTGAGCGCTTTCTCTATGATGCTGGTGTCGTTGAAGTCGAGTCCACCACCCCAATAGGCCGCCAGATTGTGCTGTCCCGCCACCCACCACATGCCGCCAGCGACGGATGCGGCCATCGCCACCGGCGCGTCGATGCCTAGTTCCGCTTTTTTGGATTCAAGCACCTTGAACGCATTCTCATACGCCGTGCGGGTCGTCAGTTTGGCCGGATCGATTCCCGCCTTCTGCAGGATGTCGGCGTTGTAGGCCAGACCATAGCCTTCGATGGCTACCGGGAATCCCATCACTTTACCATCTACTTTAAACGAGAGGTCGGTGTCGGCTACCCAAGGCTCGCCACTGAGGTCGGCGATGTAGTCTTTCCAGATGTCATAGCCGCCGCGGCCTTCGATCATGAAGATGTCGGGCATCTGGCCTGCTTGCGCCTTGGCCTTCATCGCTCCACCGTAATCTCCACCACCTCCGAGAGTCTCGACTTTCACGGTCACGCCAGGATGGGCGGCCGAATATTGGGCTGCGTATCCATCGATCGCGTCTTTGATCTCAACCTTGAGCTGGAACATGTTGACGGTCACATCCTTAGATTTCTCAGCTGCCCCGGTGCCAAAAGCCATGCCAGCGGCGGCCGCGAGCATCAGACTGATCGCCATGAATCGCAACAGTGTCTTTTTCATCATTTTTTCCCCCTTGTATGATGATAGTATTACGTATACACACAGTGAGAATGATAGGTGTTACGTAACATCTACCCTTATTATACCACCATATGGCTACCAGTCAAGAAAATAAAATCTCAGGAAATCCACCTTGCAGACCTCGTGCCGATTTCCCATAAATCCGCGCAACCCTGCATCTCAACATCCTGGATAAATAATTCTCCGCTCGTGTTGACCAATCGCTGCTTTGTCGGGAAGCGGTAAACCCTCCATGGAAAATCCCCAAGTTGGTAAAATTACTTGCGTTCAGACCACAGTGCGGCGTATCATGAACCATGTCGTTATGCACGCTCCGCAATGAGTTTTTCAGCAAGCACAGCATGTTCGGGGGGTTGACCGACGCAGAGCTCGATATCATCCGGCCTAGCTTGGATGAACGGCACTACCCCAAAGGCACATGCATCCTCACGCAGGGTGAACCCAACAACACCGTGTACTTTATCGTCGAGGGCGAGATATCGATTCAAAAGCATCCTGATGAAGCCACTGGGCCTTCACGACAGATAACAGTGCTCCATGCGGGGGATTCCTTTGGCGAGATGGAACTTATCGATATCCAGCCCTGCGCGGCCTCGGTCGTCTGTTTGACCGATTCCATCGTCATCGCGCTCACCAACCGGGACCTCTATCTACTCTCAAAGGACCACCTTCAGACGTACACTATGATCATCATGAATCTCGCGCGGGATATCAGCCGCCGGCTGCGTTCCACCGACGAGCTTCTGGCGCTAGCCGCCAAGAACGGCAAGTGAGGAAATGGTTTCTGGAACCGAAAACTCACTCGTACGATCGAATGGGGCGTACCATCAACACATTGCCAAATCCTGTATATGACTGGGATCCTGTGAAAAAGGTGACGTAATATGCATCTCCAGTGGGTTGATTGGAAGCTTTACTACCATTCGAAGTCCAATACAACATCCTTGAGGAATAAACGTTCTCGCCAAAATCGCCAAGACCTCGTGCGTATAGCACGGAAAAGATGAGCTTGAGTTCCTGAGTTGTGGGAAGATACCAATCGGAGTGCCCTCCCGAATCAAGATTGGCGCAATACGTTGCCGGATAGTCAGTCTCGCCATTCCAACTGGGAATTGCCGCGAGAGTCGCAGTGTTCGCTTTTCCCGCACCTAGTTGGTAATCGGCATAATTCATGAGATAGAAACCATCGTCTGTACCGGTTGCTCCCCAGGTAAGGTAGGTTTCCATGGTAGCAGGGCCTGCCTCCAGATACCTCCAGCCATCGGACGCATAGCCCTTATCGTAAAATACATATCCGCCCGAGGCAGTCTGGCCCATATGCTTGGCATATATGGTGTGGTCGGCAGCGGTCTCTACATAACTGTTACCAGTGATTTTTGTATCCTCTCCCGCAGCATCAGCCCACCATCCAAGGAATGAACAATCCGCTTTTGTCGATGTGGGTAGATCTTGCGACGACGAGGTATCTGGGTTATAGGCGTACTGCTGTCCAAACATAACCTTTCTAACAACTGGCTCCTCAGCACCACCATTCGAGTTGTAAGTGACGTTATAAGTGCTGGCCTCCCACTTGGCATAGAAAGTTTTCGCTCCTGTGGCTCCAGTGGTGATGCCGGTAGTAGCCTGGCTGAATCCGGAATCAGTAAACCATCCAAGGAAAGTGTGGCCGGTTTTGGTTGGATCAGAGAGAATGACTGGCGTATTCAGTATTGTGTAGTTCGCTGGATTGTTGGCATGGTTCGTTCCGTCATTCAAATTGTAGGTGATTGCGTAGGAGATAGCTGTCCATTTCGCATATAAGGTTTGATCATCGGTAATCTCTACAGTGGAGGCACTGGTTATGAGGGCACCAGCTCCTCCTGCTCCATCATACCAACCACCAAAATCATAACCCGTTTTCGAGCAAAGAGGTAAAATGCCATAGGTTGATCCCGCTGTTACTTGTTTCGATGTAAATGAAGGCGTTCCTCCATCGGGGTTGAAGGTGATAAGATACTGTGCGGTTTCCCAGTTGGCGTAGATGTCCAAATTACCGGTGGTATCGGTTGGAATCTCATCAACATAATCAGTTGATCCCTCCTGCCTTGACCACCCCAGAAAATCAAATCCGGCCTTGGTCGGGTCCAGCAGGTTTATGGGGAGATTGGTGATGGTATACGTGGTTGGATTGCCACCATTGTTCACACCGCCATCCAGATGATAGGTGATTCCGTATTCAGTCGGAGTCCAATGGGCATACAGCGTATGATTCTCGTCATGCTCCAGAATCGTATCCTTGGTCACCTTCACTCCAGTCTGATCGGCCGCTGTGAACCAACCTACGAGTGTATATCCTGTTCTTGTAGAGGTGGCGAGATAATCGTAGGATCCGCCCGCCCTGACAAGAATACTGCTCGGTGATGCCGGGGTTCCTCCATTCGAATCGAAGGTCACTGTAACGTAAGTGCCTGGAGGACAAGAAGTAAAGAACAATAGGGTGATAAGTGAGGCGATGATGAGGTTAAGCTTCCCGAATGAAGTTCTCCCGAGCATTGCTTTCATGTTCCAGCTCCTTCGCATGGCACTGGGACATCCTATCCGCTACCAGGAAGTGAAACATACGCAGGTTGAAGCAATAGAGTATCGGAAGGTCCCACACCCATACTGATTCTATGCAATAGTATATTTTGTGTCATTGGAGATGTCAATTGAGGAAATGGTTCCAGCAACCTGAAACACACATTTCGCAAAAGTAGATTAAAAACCGCATCCCAGGCATCTGGAATGCGGTTTTCGTTTTGAAGTGAGGAAATGGTTGCTGGAACCGAAAACTCAGCGACAGCCCCTTTTCAATCAAATGATGAGCGATCAATACAGGTATTTCGTCATTCCACCACAACTGATGAGCATCCAAGTGCCCCACAGAAGAGCTGTGAAGAGGCCCGCCCATATACTGTTCGTTTTCTTGGCGACCGTGATGTTCAACGCATTGGCGATCGTCATGCCGATGAAGAGCGGGAGGATCGCTATCGTATAGATGTAGACTCTATCCTTCGCAAAATACGTTGAATCCGTAACGGTTTTCCCTTGGGTGACGATGAGCACGAAGAACAACCACAGCACTAGGAGACCAACAACAGTACAGATCGTCCCGACCAGTATTGATTTCAAGGTTCCTTTCATGGTGTCTTCCGTTTCCGCGACACCGATGCTCTTCAGCGCAAGGCTGCTGGTAAGGAAATAAGGAATCTGGAAGAGGAAATACATCAGGATGCAGAGAGACCTGTTCGTATTGATCGTTGACAGCATGAACGTCGCGATGTGCATTCCTTGCTTTGTGTAAGCGGAAATCAATGAAAAGATGAGGTAGCCACAACCAACCGTCAACAAACCGAACATAAACGCCTTACCGATGTAGCCTATGCTGAAACGGCCGTCATCTGTCGTTCTGAATCCATACGACTGCAGGTTTCCGCCATGTTTCTTGCCCCACAAGAAGTGGTAGGCGATGAAGACGACGATCATCCCGATCGACACCGTCCACTGCCAAGCGATGTAGCTGTTGTTCGTCCCTCCGAGAAGCCAGAGTTTGCTGATATCGATGCCAAGGAAAGTTCTTGAAGCAATAATCCCTGGCCTGAACAGGACGACAGGAAGGACTACCAACACGCCAAAGAACACCCAATGCATCCAGTTGGATTTCTCAATTCCGAGGGCAGGAATTTTGCTGAGTTTGAGCCCCTTGAACATCTGAGTGTCAAGGAGGAAATTGGCTAGGACAACCATTCCGGCAACCGCGGCTGCCAACATGAGGATATACCCGATGTCTTTGACCTGCCATACCGTGCTGATCTTGCCACGATCCTCGTAGGAATTCACCCCTGCATCAAGACCGACACCGATGTTGCTGGTAACCGCGTATATGACAGTCTGAACAGCGTCATTGGTGACCAGATAATAAGCGTGGCATGAATCAGGCATATATGCGGTTCGTGAGTAGGTGTTTCCATCGGTTGATTTCGCATAGTATTTCTTCCCGATCTCAATCGCCGGGACTTTATTCGCCTCCGATGTGTAATCACCAGAGAAAATTCTCCTGATCTGTTCAACCTGGAAAATGCTGGCCACATTGTTGTTTGATCGTACCAAGGTGCTTTCATCGGCATCTCCGATGATGCAGACAAAATTGAAATTGTAATCCTGATTCTTTGCAGAACCGTAGAAATTCATGCCGAGATTCACCTGAAGGTTCACCGCTTCCTGATTGTTGATCGAGAAAGCCATGGTATACTGCCCGCCCATCGAGTGCCCCATCGCAACAATCTTGCTCTTATCAACAAAATTGTATGTTTTTAGGGTATTGTAGACAGTCTCAGCTCCCATCGTGGGAGCCCCCGCTGCTTTGCTCGGGGCCGTCTCAGAAGTCCCCGTCGCGATATCTGAGTTATGGGCACCTGTATAATCCCAGGTAATGACAACATAGCCTCTTCTTGCCAGCTCAACAGCGTATGAGCTGCCTTGCTCAAGCATGTCATTTCCACCATGGGCATACATCACCGCCGGGGCCGGGTTCTCCGGGGTCGCCGATTTTGGTTTATACAGCAATACACTGATGATATCCCCGTCAGCCGAAGACAATGAAAGCTTTTTTACCGTCGTCTTTCCCCAGTTGGTGTCGACCCCAATAATCATGATCATGGCCAAAGCAAACAGAATGAACGTGACAGCGATACCGATAATACGTTTTGACTTCATCTCTCCCTCCATATTCGTACGCATGAATTATAAGAAAACTACAAGAATGCTCAAGATATACGCACATCATAGCGTAATTGTAGGCACAAGTAAACAAATTTTTTAAGATATAAATCATATTTGTCCATACAATTTATAACAAGTCGAAGATTCGCTATCGATGGAAACACGTTGAACGAGCAGAGCAAACTTCTTTGCTTGCGGGCGCCATCAGTATGGAAATGGTTCCAGCAACTTAAAACACACAATGCGCAAAAAATGAAGAAAAACCGCATCCCAGGCATCTGGAATGCGGTTTTCGTTTTGGAGTGAGGAAATGGTTGCTGGAACCGAAAACTCAGCGCAGCGAGGTAGCCGCTTCGTACACGGCATCCGCGGTGATGCCGAATAGTTTGTACAGTTCGTTCGCCGGGGCGGATTCGCCAAAGCTCCGCATCCCAACGATCTTGCCCTGAAGGCCGACATACTTATACCAATAGTCAGCCGCACAAGCCTCTACGGCCACCCGCTTGCCCACGCAAGCTGGCAATACCGATTCGCGATACTCGCCCGATTGCTTCTCGAACACTTCGGGTGACGGCAGCGAAACCACACGCACCTTCTTGCCATCCTGAACGAGCCGGAGCGCCGCGGCTTTAGCCAGCGTTACTTCGGATCCCGTGCCGATCAAAATGATCTCAGGGTTGGGACTGTTTTCCCAGAGTACATAGCCACCCTTCTCCACTGCGGCAACCTGAGCCGGGGTTCTGTCCTGTGGATCGAGATTCTGCCGACTGAGAATGAGCGCCACAGGACCGTCCTTGCGCTTGACCGCGCACTTCCACGCTACCGCAGTCTCGACCGCATCGGCTGGCCGCCAGGTTTCCATGTTGGGAGTAATCCTAAGAATCGCCGGTTGCTCGACAGGCTGGTGGGTAGGTCCATCTTCGCCAAGACCAATGGAGTCGTGGGTATAAACATGCACGACATGCAATCCCATGAGGGCTGCCATACGTACTGCGTTGCGGGCGTATTCCATAAATATGAGGAAAGTACCTCCGTACGGAAGGAAACCACCGTGCAAAGCCATGCCGTTCATGATGGCCGACATGCCAAATTCACGCACCCCGTAATGAGCGTAGTTTCCTGAGAAGTCTTCGGCGCTGATGGCCTTGGAGCCCTTCCACATGGTTAGGTTGGATGGCGCGAGGTCTGCTGAACCACCAAACAATTCGGGCAACGCTGGCCCCAATTGCTCCAGCACCATCTGGGAAGCCTTGCGTGAAGCGACTTTTGGCGCATCCTTCTGCCATTGCGCTATCACGGCATCGAACTTCTGCTCCCAACCAGCAGGAATCTCGCCTGCCAACCGGCGTTTCAGCTCAGCGGCTTCAGCCGGATATTGCTTCGCATACTTTTCAAATAGTTCATTCCAGGCCTTCTCATAGGCGGCACCACTTTCGGTGCAGTCCCATGCGGCATAGATGTCAGCGGGGATATGGAAGGGTTCGGTATCTTCCCAACCAAGGGCTTTGCGGCTGAGGGCCACTTCCGCCTCGCCTAACGGAGCTCCATGGCAATCTTCTTTCCCAGCTTTATTGGGTGATCCAAACCCGATTGTCGTGCGGCAGCAAAGCAGCGAAGGCTTTTTGGTTTCGGCTTGGGCTTTCTTCACCGCTTTCTCCACCGAAGCGGAATCCTGCCCATCGACATCACGGATAACCTGCCACCCGTAGGCTTCGAAGCGTTTGGCGGTGTCGTCGGTGAACCAGCCTTCCACCTCACCATCGATTGATATACCGTTGTCGTCGTAAAAAGCGATGAGTTTTCCAAGCTTCCAGGTACCTGCGAGCGAGGCGACTTCGTGAGAGATGCCCTCCATCATGCAGCCATCTCCAAGGAAGGTATAGGTGTGATGATCGATGATGGGGAACCCTTCTTTGTTGAACTGGGCGGCAAGGATCTTCTCAGCGGCTGCCATGCCCACAGCGTTTGCCAGGCCTTGGCCGAGCGGCCCGGTGGTGGTTTCCACTCCCGGGGTGACTTTATATTCTGGGTGTCCTGGGGTTTTGGAATGCAATTGACGGAATTGCTTAAGTTCTGCAAGCGGCAGGTTGTACCCTGTGAGATGCAGCAGTGAGTACAGCAACATGGAACCATGTCCATTTGAGAGCACGAACCGGTCTCGGTTGACCCAGTTGGGATTCTTGGGATTGTGCCGCATGGTTCTTCTCCAGACAACCTCCGCAATATCTGCCATACCCATCGGGGCACCTGGATGCCCCGAATTCGCCTTCTGCACGCCATCCATGCTCAATATGCGTATCGCATTCGCCAATCTTCTGTGTTCCATCCTATCCTCCATTTTGAATAAGGAATCGATTCCGACCAAATCATGACTACTTTGTTCAAGTCTCTGTTTTAAGTCTATAATCTAGTCTTGGATAGGTCAACCGTCAACACAGCCGGGGGCTACAGTCAACACAGCCTGTTGCTATCGTATGTGAATCGGGATTATTGAGCCATGCACCTGAAGAATGTGAGTGGGTTTGGGTTTGGGTTTGAGGTGGAGGTGGAGGTGGAGGTGGAGGTGGAGGTGGAGGTGGAGGGGGATGTGGGGGATTTCTTCTTCTTTTTCTTTACACCGGCATGATGCCGTGTTTTCTAGCAGGTTGAGATGAAACCTTGTCTCTAAGGGAATCAAAACACTGAACCAGAATGGCCCGGGTCTGGGATGGGAAAATGACATCATCGACATAGTTGCGTGTTGCGGCGACATAGGGATTCATGAATGTCTCACGATACTCCTCAATCTTCTGCCTCAGGACTTCGTCCTTGGCCTCGCTAGCCTCGATCTCCTTACGGAAGATGATATTCGCCGCGCCTTCAGGCCCCATGACCGCGATTTCGGCGGATGGCCAGGCGAGCACGATATCAGCACCAAGATCCTTGGAGCACATGCCGAGATAGGCGCCACCATAGGCCTTGCGGATGATAAGCGTCACCTTAGGTACCGTGGCCTCGCTATATGCATAGAGCATCTTCGCGCCGTGGCGGATCACCCCGCCCCATTCCTGCGCGATACTCGGCAGGAAACCTGGCACATCGACCAGATTGAGCAACGGAATATTATACGCATCACAGATGCGGATGAAGCGGCTGCCCTTGTCAGAAGCGTTTATATCCAGACATCCTGCAAGATACTTTGGCTGGCTTGCCACGATTCCAATCACGCTCCCGTCGATACGGGCGAAACCAGTGATGAGATTCTGGGCATACAGCGGGCTGATCTCGAAAAAAACACCATCATCGGCGATTTCCTGGATGATCCGCTTCATATCGTAGGGGATATTGGATTTCTCCGGAAGGATTTCCTGTAAAACAGGCCGCTCAAGCAACCTGTCGATCGGGGGAACAACCGGAGCCTGCTCCCTATTGTTCTGGGGGAGATAGGAAAGAAGAGCCTTGATCGCATCCAGACACTCCCTATCATCCTTAAAATGAAGATGCGCCACACCGCTTTTCATGTTGTGGCTCATTGAGCCGCCTAGTTCATCACTCGTGACCACTTCACCCGTCACCGCCTTGATAACCTTGGGTCCGGTAAGAAACATCTGGCTGGTGGAATCCACCATCATCACAAAATCGGTCAAAGCTGGTGAATAGGATGCACCTCCGGCGCAGGGACCCATGATCGCTGAGATTTGGGGGATGATTCCGCTAGCCAAGGTGTTCTGACGGAAAATCCGTCCATAACCCGACATGGAGTCCACACCCTCTTGAATCCTAGCTCCACCCGAATCGTTCAGTCCAACCACCGGGCAACCGGTCTTCAATGCGAAATCCATGATGGTGAGGATTTTCTGGGCATGCATATTGCCCAAAGAGCCGCCTTGGATGGTGAAGTCCTGGGCGAACGCGCAAACCTTGCGACCTTTGATCTTACCAAAGCCTGTAACCACCGCATCGTAGGGCACCTCGGTCTTATCCATATCAAAGTCGGTGCAGGAATGTGCCGCAAAAGCACCTATTTCTACAAACGTCCCCGTATCGAAAAGGTAATCAAGCCGCTCACGCGCGGTCATTTTATTTTTCTGGTGTTGATTTCCAATAGCAGCCTCACCTCCGGCTGATGCGAGAGTTTGCTTCTTCCTTTGTAATTGGTCCAACTGCTTTTGGTTCATGGCACCTGCTTTCTGTCAATCATTTTTTCATCTTCGAGGTGGGAATGCTATGCATCAAACAAACAAAAGGCCTTACCCCAGTCACGGCAACCGAAGTAAGGCACCTTACCTTACACCAACTACTTCTTCAACGGGAAATCAACCACAGCCTTGTCAGCCATCTCAACTGGATACACATTCACCAGTTTTCCATTCTGCCATTGCATACCACCAATCTGGCAGAGCTGATTCTGTCCCTTCGAATCAAACTGGACACCATGTCCGGTTGGCAACGAACCAAGGGGGAAGTACAACTTATCAGTCAGGGCGCTGATTTCCTTCACATCGGTGGGATCTTTCGCATTCATCAGCACTTCGTTCGCGACCAGCCATACGGCCTGCCAAGTGAGCATGTTCACCACGATAGGAGCGTGCCCAAGCTTAGCCTGCACCAGTTTCTCAAACTCTTTATACGGTCCGATCATAGATTCCGCCATTGTTGCATAGCTAGGAGTCTGCAGCGGATCGGCATCGAACAAGCCTTGGGCCGCATCGCCAAGCGCTTCATAGAACACAGGCAAACCAAAACCAGTGCCTAATCCGATATAGCCAAGTGGTTTGAATTCCATATTCTTGCTTGTGCGCACAAAGTTGATAGCATCGTTGATATACGGAGTCATCATCACGAAGTTGGCACCGGCATTCTTCGCCTTCAACACCATAGGAGTCGTATCTGGGATATCCTTGGAATAGCTTTCATCAACCACAATCTTGATGCCGTATTTCGCAGCTGTCTCTTTGAATCCGATACCGGTGGACATGCCAAAGTCGGAATTTTCATAGAACAAAGCCAGCTTGAGGTCTGAGAGAGCGATATTATGTCCATCGCACAGCCACTTGAGGAAATCGATTGAGGAGTTTCCCATCACCGAGCCCTTGAAGTGCAGGCGATAGATACCATCCAGGTCCCGGTCGGTGATATTGTCAGCTACTGAGATAACTTCCATGTAATATCCACCATTGCGGTTGATGACACCGGTCATCACTGACGACAAAGCGCTACCATAAGTTCCAAAGAAAATCTTGACACCTTCTTTCGTTGCAAGTCTGTTGGCTTCAGATTGGGCGGCAGTGGTATCGGGCACATCGGCGATAACTGCCTCGATCATCCGACCATTGATTCCACCACGGGCATTGATCTGCTCGACAGCGATCAGACCTGCTTGCAGTGATTCCTCACCCATTAGTCCAAGTGCTCCGCTTCTTGCGAACAGGAACCCTATCCGGATAGGATCTTTCGTTTGAGTAGATGCGGTCTCAGTCGCACCAGCGCCAAATGCCATACTGATAATCACACAGCAAATCAGAATCATCAGAACCATTTTTTTCATAGCGAGCCTCCATTTTTGATCATATTGCCTCAATCGTTTAGATATCTTGCTGCAATATGTTTACCCAAAATCAATTTTTGGATTTCAGTCGTGCCATCGACTATCTGCAATAGTTTGGCCTCCCTGAAATACCTTTCAATCGGATATTCATCCGAATATCCCCTTGCACCAAATAGGCCAAGGCACTGCGAGGTGATCTCCATAGCCAGGTCGCCGCACACAAGTTTCGCCATGGAAGATTCCTGTACAGGCGATCGCCCCTGGTCCATCACGAATGCTGTGCGCAGCATCAGCCATTTCGCCGCCTCGAGACGCGCGGTCATATCAGCTAACTTCCATTGAAGTCCTTGGTTCAGCAGGAGGGTCTTGTTGAACTGCTTCCTTCCGGCCAGGAATTCCGCGGTGACATGCAAGACTTCCTCACATAAGCCAACTGCCAGAGCGGCTACATGTATCCTTCCTATCATCACCGCCCACAGAGCGTTGGCATACCCCTTCAGGCTGATCACACGGCCCGCCGGGACAAAACAATCGTTGAACTCCATATCCACGGTCGACATCAGATTCGCACCTAATTTCCCATGCGCTTTCGTTACCTGCAAACCTGGGGTGGGATTGTCAACGAGCAGACAAATCATCTCACGGCTTTGGGCATCACCGGTTTTCACTGTTAAGAAAACCTTAGAGGATTCCTGGCCATTGGTCACCCAAGTCTTCTTGCCCTGCACCAGAAAGCCCCCTGGCACTTCCCGTGCGAACGTAGATGATGAGAGCGGATCCGAACCCGCTAATTCCTCAGTCAGGGCAAAGGCGAGAATTTCCTTGCCTGAGATAAATTTCGGCAGCAGTTCCAACACATCGGGACTCGCCTGCATATGCTCCAGGTCATAACTCATATTGTTGTGGCACGCTATGGCGAAGCCCAGTGGTAGACAGGAACGCGCAAAAGCCTGGTACATCAAAGATGATTCGACAAACGAATAGGCCTTTCCACCCCAATCGCGACTTACTCCGACTCCCAGATACCCATCCTCGCCAGCTTTCCGAAACGCGTCCAAAGGGAATTTCCGTTCCACTTCCCACTGTGCAGCCCACGGAAGAAAAGATGATCTTCCATACGCAAGCGATTCTTGGTAGATGCGTTCTTCAGATTCACTTAGTTCTATCGGCATCTTTTTTCCTTTTGTTCTTTACCACTTCAGTCAAGGTACCCACTATGCCACGGGGGATTATTAGAATAACGAGAATCATGATCACGCCATACAACAGAAGGTAGAGTCCCTGATAGGTGCCGCCCAACTGTGAGCGGAGCAGCATCTCAATAGGAGTAAGCAAGAAGGCTCCGACGATTGGTCCAAGCACCGTGCCTAAGCCCCCGATAATCGACAGAGCCGCCACCTTGGTTGAGAAACCAACGGAAAACACCGAGTGAGGGTCGATGAACAATAAATATTGCGCGTAGATGCTACCGCCGACACCAGTAAAGAAAGCACTGATGAGAAGCGCGGTCATCTTGTACTTCAGGATTGAGACCCCCAGGGACGAAGCCGCGGTCTCATCTTCACGGATGGCCTTTAGATAGCAGCCCGTTTTGCTATGGTTGATGTAGGTGACCACCGATATAATCACCGCGAGAAGCACCAGATAGATTACGTAATACACATAATAGCTTTTAAAGACGAAGTTGAAAACCGATGGCTTATAGGGGATGTCTAGACCTTGCGAACCTCCTGTAAGATCCACGAACCTGGTGGCAAGCAGTAAAAGTATCTCCGCAATCGCAATGGTGGAGAGGGTGAAGAACGGTCCACGCAAACGGATAGTAAGAATCCCAAGCAGGAACGCAAGCAGCATGGCCATGCCGCCACCTAGGAAAATACCGAAAAGCGGGCTGACTCCAAGTTTTAGAAACAATATGCTTGAGGTATAGGCACCGAGACCTAGGAAGGCTACGTGTCCGATAGAGATAAGTCCGGCATAACCACCCACCAGATTCCAAGCCGATGCCATGCTGGCCATGAAGAAAATGGTGATGAGGAAATCAAGGTAGTAATTGTTTCCGACTTTGGTGCCTAGGATAAGCAACAGGATGAAGAAGCCAATCCATAGGAGGAGTTTTTTGATATTAATGTGCTTCATTGGTTTTTACTTTCCTATTTATGAATTTTATACCGGAGAACAAACCTTGCGGCCGAAGTATGAGGATGATTACAAAAAACACATAGTAGACGACCTGCCGCATATCGGCACCTAGATAATACCCGCTTACAATTTCAATGATGCCTATCAAAAAAGCCGCGAACAACGCTCCCACGACGTTTCCAAGACCACCCATGACCACTGTTACCCAAGCCAGCAGGTTGTAGACTCCTCCACTTGTTGGATAAGCCGCGAACATAGTGATTAGTAGACTCCCGGCGATTCCAGCGAACACGATTCCCAGGCAGAATACCAGCAAATCGATGCCGCCTACCCGCACACCCATCAGATGCGCTGCCGAACGGTCTTGCGATACCGCCTTCATCGCCCTACCGGTATCGGTCTTATTGAGAAACCAGAGAAAGACCACGGTGATCACAATCGCTATCAAGAAAGCCAGCAGACCCTCTCTGGTAAGAAAGATGTCTCCGATTTTTATATTATTCTTGAAAATAGTGCGGATGGTGCGGTAGTCGGATTTGAACACCATCAGAATGACGTTCTGGATAACCATCGACAATCCTAGCGTAATGAAGATCTGGTTGACTTCCTGCACCCCGATGGTACGCTTCAGCAACAGGAAGACCAGATAGCCGAGGAAAACCGAACAAGGTATCACCACGATCCATGAAAGATACGGAGAAAGTCCCGTCGCCTGGTACACGCTATAGGTGATATACATACCCACAACCACGAAGTCGCCATGTGCGAAATTCACAATCTTCGAGACTCCGAAGATGAGGGAAAGCCCGATACTGGTGAGCGCGTACACACCACCGAGCATTATTCCGGAAATCAACAACTGTATCAGCATGTGTTCACCTCGTGTTTGACTTTAGATTCCAAGATAGGCTTTCTGAAGCTGATCGTTCTTTAGAAGGGCCTGGCCCGTGCCTTCCAAAGTGATTCTTCCGCTTTCCAGAACATACGCTTTGTCTGCCAGACATAGGGCCTTCTGCACGTTTTGCTCTACAAGCAGGATGGTCACCCCTTTTTTCTTAATATCCTCGATGATCTCAAACACCTTCACAATCAGAATGGGAGCCAGCCCTAAGGAAGGTTCGTCCAGAATCAAGAGTTTTGGACAAGCCATCAATGACCGCGCCACCGCGCACATCTGCTGCTCGCCACCGGAAAGCGATCCAGCCAGCTGACTGGTACGTTCCAACAATTTTGGGAACAGATGGTACACGTAATCCAGATTCTCCTGGCGTTTGGCCCTGACTACTTTGGAATACGAACCCATCAACAGATTTTCCTTGATGGTGAGATCGGGGAACAGCCTGCGCCCTTCCGGCGTTTGGATAAGCCCACGGTCCACTCTGGCTGCCGGAGACAAGGCGGTGATATCCTCGCCGAGAAACTCAACCGTCCCACTCCAAGCCTTGATCAAACCCGATATCGTATTGATCAGCGTGGTCTTGCCTGCGGCGTTTGAACCCACCAGACTCACGATGGTTCCTTGATCAATCTGCATGTGTATATCGAAAATAATCTGGCTCTCGCCGTATCCTGATGAGATTTGTTTAATCTTCAACACAGAAATCATCTCCTAAATAGGCTTTTATCACGCCGACATTCCCGCAGACCTCACGAGGTAGACCATCCGCGATCAACACTCCGCTATCAAGAACCAATATCCTCTCAGCCAACGACATAATGCATTTCATCTTGTGTTCAATGACGATGATGGTGATGCCTGTGGCATTGATTTTACGGATCTCCTTCAACAGAAAATCTGTCTCCTGGGGATTCAAGCCTCCCATAACCTCATCCAGCAGGAGTATCTTTGGGTCAGTCGCCAACGCGCGGGCAATCTCCACCTTCTTTTTCATGGCCAACGGTAGGCTTTTCATCTGATATCCGCTGTACTTGCCAAGATCCAGAAGCTTGATCACTTCAGAGACTTTCGCCTCCGCAAGAGATTTATTATGGTGGTGGATATACGCACCCACAAGCACGTTCTCGTAGACAGAGATGTTGTTGAAAGGTTTGACTACTTGGAAAGTCCTGGCTAGCCCCATCGCCGCAATCCTAAAAGCTGGTTTATTCGAGATTACCTGGCCATCGAGCGAGATCTCACCAGAAGTAAGCTTGTATATTCCCGATATCAAATTGAACAGGGTGGTCTTCCCCGATCCGTTAGGTCCGATCAACCCGGTGATGGATCCTTTTGGGATAGTGAAACTCACGTGATCTACAGCTCGCAATCCACCAAATTCTTTTGTAACGTTTTGTAATCTAAGCATTTGTTAATCCTATTGGACGGCGATTCGATATCCTCTTCATAATAAGTATAGGGTACCGAATATTAGTTGTCAACTTAATTATTTTTCTACTTATTATATTTTTATATATTATCTGTACACTTACATTTCGCATACTTACTATTTTCCATTACCTCCAAAAAACGATCGGATTATACAATCGTCAAATAAATCAAATCATTCTATCAAAAACAAATAGAGAGATATTATGGCTAATCCTGCCGCTTGAGGGTCTCGATGATTTCCGGAATGATTTTGAAGAGGTCTCCCACAATCTTATAATGGGCGATATCGAAAATCGGGGCATTCGCATTGGTGTTTATAGCGACAATGCATTCAGACTCACCCATACCTGCCAGATGCTGGATCGCCCCTGAGATACCACATGCTATGTAAAGCTTAGGACGCACGGTTGTGCCGGTCTGACCAACCTGATGGGACAGATCGATCCATCCGCTCTCCGCGGCAGCACGGGAAGCACCAACCTCACCATTGAGCGTTTCGGCCAGTTCTTCGATCAATCGGAAACCTTCAGGGCCCCCCACTCCGCGCCCACCGGACACAATTATTTCGGCGTCTGTCAGAGATACCCGCTTGCGGCCATCCTTCACAACTTCCAAAACTTGGGCAATGATCTCCTCAAATGCCAACTCAGGCTTGACTATGCTGATCGGACAGGCAATGGAAGTGTGAGCGCATTTGGCCATCACCCCGGGCCTCACAGTGGAAATCTGCGGCCGGTTCCTCGGACAGACAATCACAGCCATGAGATTTCCGCCAAAAGCGGGCCTGGTCTGCAGCAGCTTTCCATCTTCCTCGTCGATATCGAGCCCAGTGCAATCCGCCGTCAGCCCTGTTCCCAAGGATGCCGCCAGACGTGGAGCATAGTCCCGTCCGAGAGTGGTGGCTCCTACAAGCACTATCTCGGGCTGCGTGGAAAGCACGAGGTCCTTCAGAACCTTGCGATATCCATTGGTACTGTATCTCTCCAAGAGCTCATGCTCACAATAGATAACCTTATCAGGTCCGCAAAAAGACAATTCCTTGGCCAGATGATCAATATGATACCCGAGTAAAACCACTTCCAACGTAGTCTTGCGTTGGTCGGCAAGCTTTCTTCCCTCCCCCAGCAACTCGAAGGTCACATCGGAGATTTTCCCGCCACGCTGCTCAGCAACCACCATCACACCCTTGTAGTCATCAAGCTGAATACCTCTATTCACTCTCATACGATTTTCACTCCCTGGGTCATCGTCAGATGATATGTAGTTTTTTCAGTTCATCCACCAAACCCGTGGCAATCGCCCGGGAGGTTCCTGTCAGCTCGATACAGTGTTTTTCCTTCACAGGGACAAAACTCTTTTTCACATTCGTTGGAGAGTTTTTCACCCCGATCTGGGTGAGATCCGCATCAATATCCCCATTGTTCCAAGCGACGATATCCGCCTCTGGACTGTACGCTTTGTAGATAAGCTGCATTCTTGGATACCGTGGCTTATTCAATTCCTTGATTGCTGTCAACAGCACCGGCATGGGCGCCTCGATGACCATATGCCCATCCTCGACCATCCGCTCGGCTCTCACAGTGGATCCCTTGATGACCAGATCACGCACATAGGTTATCTGAGGGATATCGAGGAACTCGGCGATTTCAGGACCCACTTGCGCGGTATCGCCATCAATAGCCTGCCGGCCACAGAAAATTATGTCAAAATCACCGATACGCCGGATGGCCGCAGCTAGAATCGTGGCCGTAGCCCACGTGTCGGATCCTGCGAACACTCTATCGGAAAGCAAAATCGCCTTATCTGCACCCATTGCATAGGCCTGGCGGATGGCGACGTCAGCTTGGGGGGGACCCATGCACAGTACCGTAACATGCACATCTTTATGGCTGTCCTTCAGTCTCAGGGCCTGCTCCAGCGCATTCAGATCATCAGGGTTGATGATACTGGGGACCCCTTGGCGAATCAGAGTTCCCGTTACGGGATCTATCTTCACATCATTTGTATCGGGGACCTGCTTGATACATACAATTATCTTCATATACACCACCTCTCATAGCCTATTGAATTTTGCCAATCACTTCTCTGCTGATCACCAGTTTCTGAATCTCGCTCGTCCCTTCATAGATTTCGGTGATCTTGGCATCCCGATACATGCGCTCCAAGGGATAATCTCTCATGAATCCATACCCGCCATGCAATTGAATAGCCCTGTTGGTAACATATACCGCGGTTTCGGAAGCGAAGTATTTTGCCATCGCGCCTAAGGTGGCATACGGTTCGCCCTGATCCACCAGCGCAGCCGCGCGATAGGTCAACGAACGGGCGGCCTCGATCCGGGTCTTCATATCAGCGATATACCACTGCAACCCTTGCTGCACCGCGATGGGTTTTCCAAATTGAACCCGATCCTTCACATACTGCACAGATAAATCCAGAGCTTCTTCCGCGATCCCGAGCGCCTGGGCCGCGGCTACAGTTATCCGTGAACCATCGATCGAGGCAAGCGCATGGTTGAACCCTCGGTTCAGTTTTCCCAGAAGGTTCTCCTTCGGCACCCGCAAGTCCTTGATGATCAGCTCCGACGTATCAGAGGCGCAGATCCCCATTTTATCTTCGGTTTTACCTATCGATAAACCGGGGGTGCCTTTCTCAACGATAAAGGCTGATATCCCTCGGGTCTTCAGCTCAGGATTCGTCATCGCCAGAATGACAAAGATTCCTGCTTGGCCACCGTTGGAGCAAAAGCATTTGGTACCATTGAGGACATAGCAGTCCTCTTCCTCCACCGCGATGGTCTGCACATTGGAGGCATCGGATCCTGCATTGGGCTCAGTCAGCGAGAAAGCCCCTATCACCCCGCCGGTAAGTAATGGCCGCAGGTATTTCTGCTTCTGATCTTCCGTTCCGAATAGATGGATAGTCCAGGCTGTACCTTGGTGGATGGAGAAAATCGCTGCGGTCGCCGCGCATTTGCGGGCGATCTCCTCAGTGACCAAGACTTGCGCGAGCTTATCAAGTCCAGTGCCCCCATACGCAACAGGAAACCCTACAGCTGTGATGCCGCATTCGGTCATCTTGTCGAAGGTCTCACGGGGAAACCTGTGGCTTTTATCGATTTCAGCGGCTATCGGCTCGCACACCTCACGAGCGAATTTTCTTGCGGTGTCCCTGACCATTTCCTGCTGGGGTGAAAGTCTATATTCCATAGTTCAAACCTCCGGTTGCCAATTCATCTTATCCAGGTGCAATCCTGGGTGCTGTCCTTTCTCTCACTCACCACGGTGTTGGCTGGATAGCTCCAGTCCGGATAGCCGATGGCGATGGCGATAGCCAATCGCTTATTATCTGGAATCCCCGCATGCTCTCTCACGGCAGAACTGTAGAACACCCCTTGCTCCATGATGCAGGTGCCGAGTCCACGCTCCAAAGCCAGCAGGCAGATGGTTTGCGCCATAATTCCAAGATCCATCAACGGCCCGGCCAATGAGAGCGAGGAATCATAGGAAAGAAAAATGACATGGGGAGCATCGAAATATCGGAACCCCAGCTGCCTCCATTGCGTCCTGCCTTCCACATCATCCCGCGCGATTCCCATAATCTGGAAAATCTGTTTCGCGATCTGCACTTGCCGGTTGCGATACGCGCTTTCCTTAGGCCATTCGCTGGTAGGTAATTCCAACTCAGATGGTTGGTTAAGGGCGTATTTCTCCAGATTCTTCTGCCGAAGCGCATCGAGGGCCGCTCCTGAGACTATGGTGATTTCCCAAGGCTGGCTATTGCTTGATGAGGGCGCCTTGCGGCTTCTGTCGATAATCTCCGACAGTATTTCCTGGGGCACTTCCGTCGGCAGGTAGTGCCTGATGCTTTTCCTTTTCTCAATCGCCTCGCTTATGTTCATTCGCAATCTCCTGGTTTAATGAAATATGAGGTATCCATTACCTTAAGTTCGGGTGAAATCGTAATCTCGAAGGGAACCATATCGACAATCTGCGACTGGACATCGATACCGGGAGCTACTTCCACCAGCTCCAGTCCTGACCGCACCAGCTTGAACACACATCGCTCAGTCACATACAGGACCGTCTGGTGGGTATCCAAGGCGTATTCGCCACTAAAACTCACTTGCAGCACTTCCTTCTGGAACTTGCAAATCTCTCCTTCATGGACAATCTGCAGTTTCCCATCAACAAAATCCACTTCCAAACCCCTCACACTGAAGGGGAAGCAGAAAATCACTTTCTTCGAATTTTGCGAGATGTTGATGAAGCCGCCGATCCCGACCACACTCTTGCCCGCCTTGCTCACATTGATATTGCCCTTGGAATCAATCTCGAGAGCGCCTAGGAACGTGACATCCAAACCACCGCCATCATAGAAATCAAATTGGAACGGCTGGTCATAGATAACCTGGGCATTGATCGCTGCGCCAAATTCCGCACCATTCATGGGTATGCCGCCGATGATGCCGGACTCAACCGTTAAAGTTGCTTCCAGTTCCGGTTTGATGTACCACCCAACCAGCTCGGGGATACCAGCCCCAAAATTGACCACATTACGCTCCGCTATCTCCATAACTGCCCGTCTGGCGATGATATGGTGGATGAGGGTCCGCTGGGTGGTGCCCCGTGTGGCCATCACTTCCAAGACGGAAGGCAATTCAGACTTTGGCACTTTGGTTTCACCGGTGTAGTTTGGATTGTATACCTCATAAAAGGATTGCCGCTGCTGTGGATCGATGATGATCGCGTCGACGATAATGCCCGGAATCTTCACATCCTTTGGAACTGCGTACTTCGTCGACAGCCGCTCGACCTGGACAATCACCTTCCCTCCGTTCGCTTTGGCGGCCTGCGCCATGGACAACCCATCCAGGATGACCGCTTCCTTTTCCATGGTGATGTTTCCCGCAGGGTCTGCGGTTGTCCCCCGGATGACGGCATAATCGATGGGAAAGGCCTTGTAGAAAAGATATTCCTCATTATCGATATGCATCAGCTCGACATAATTGTCTTTTGATAGGGAATTGAGCTTTCCGCCTTCCAAGCGCGGATCGCAGAAGGTCTTCAAGCCTATTTTCGATATGATGCCGGGCTTTCGGCCAGCCATTGCCCTGAACATCTGGGAGATGATTCCCATGGGGATATTGTAGGCCTCGATCTTTTCTTGGGCTACCATGTCGGCCAAGGTGAGCATCGAGCGATAGTGTCCTGCGATGATCTTGGTGAACAATCCGTCCAAGGCCAATTTATCCAAGTAGCTTTTCTTATCGTAGATGCCCTGTCCCGCGGCGATAACCAATGTGAGCCCTTTGGGAGTACCCGTCTCTAGGTATAGAGCCCTAAGCGCCGTGGAGAACAGATCTGGTTGACCAAGGGGACCAAAACCATTTATCGCAAGCACTTTTCCGCTTCCAATCATTTCCACGGCATCTCGTGAGGTGACTACTTTCAAACTCATATCAACCCTCCTTTCTCATCGAAATCTTATCAATCAACAAAGGGATGATCTTTTCCCAATCTTCACAAATTCCAAAATCAGCATGTGAAAAAATGGTGGCGTTTGGATCGTTGTTTATGGCTATGGTCACCTCAGCGTCGTTCACCCCGCAGACATGATGGGCGGCCCCTGAAATCCCCACGCTTAGGTACAGCTTGGGTTTGACAATCACCCCGCTCGTACCAATCATAGATTTTTCATTGTGTACCCAATGCTGATCCAAAGCGGGCCTGGTACAACCCAAAGCTGCGCCGGTTACTTCAGCTAATTGTTCCAAAAACCGCCATTTATCACTTCCTCCGATTCCCAATCCACCGCCAATGACAAAATCGGCTTCCGTGAGGGATTTCTCGGTGCCTTGCACCTCATCTTCAACCGACAGCAACTCGATTCTTTCATCAAAACCGCAAGGAGGCAACTTAATTCTTTCCATCGTCCCCGTATGGGTGATGTCCTTCGGCAACTTTTGAAACATCCCTTCCTTGATAGTGGACATCCGCGGCCTGGTGTCTGGACAAAGGATGTCTCCATAGATCTTACCAGCGAACGCAGGAACCACTTGGATGAATTCACCGTCGACGAATTTCAAGCTCACGCTATGGGCGGCAAGTCCGGTTTTCAACCGCGCTGCTACAGCTGAAGCCACTTCACCACCCTCGTAACTCGCGCAGGCAAGCACAATGTCCGGCTTCACTTGCTGAATGATCGCAAAAAGGCCTTCTGTATAACGATGCGGTTGATAAGTCGCCAAACGAGAGTCGTCTATATAGCATACATGATCCGCCCCGTGATGGAACAACGGAGCCAGATACGCTTCCATACTGCTGCCAAGGCAGGCTGCGGTTATCCGTACCGGTGCGGTCATCTGAGCTTTCAAACGGGAGGCTTCTCCCAGAAGCTCCAGGAATCCTTCAGCAGGGCCACCAGGAAGCATCTTGCCGAACACCAGGATCCCTTGGTAACTGCTTAAATCTCTTATTTCCATACTCTCACCCTATGCCTGGCAGAGAACGCCAAGGCGTCTCATTTCTGTAAGTATCCTATCTGTGATGCCATCAGGTGTGCCCTGGAGCATGATTCCCTGCCGCGTGCTCTCGCGGTTGTAGATAGCTCCAGCCTTGGTTGGTGAACCTTTATCCCCAATCCTCTGAGGATCCGCTTCGATGGCTTTTGAATCGAGGGTGATAAGGGGCTTTTCGATACAATGCCGGATATTCCTCAGGTGGGGTAATCTCGGTGTGGCGATTTCACGAGTGACACCGCACAACACGGGTCCCTGCACCCGGTATCGATTCACCCCAGTATCATGTTTGGCCGTGATATCGAACCGACCCGATTGGGAATCCAAGGAAACAGAGGTGACATGTGTGAAACGCGGGATGCCAAGCATCTCACCTAGCTGCGCGGCGACTTGCTCGGTCCCGCCATCCGAGCTCTCACTACCCATAAGGACGATATCGAACGTTCCTGTATGCGTGATCCCACGTGCTAGAGTATACGCTGTCGCCAAGGTATCCGCTCCTGCGAAATCGATATCATTGAGCAGCACGACTTTATCACTTCCAAGTGCGAGAGCCTCAAGCAGCACCAGGCGGGAATTGGATGGAGCCATCGAGAAAACCGTGATCTCAGCCTGCAAGGTCTCTTTCAATTGCAGCGCTTTCTCCAAAGCATACCGATCCAACTCATTCATGATGGTCGGAGCCTGTCCTCTTTGGAGCCTCTTCGTAGTCCGGTCGACCGTGATCTTGTCATAGTAGGCTGGATCTGGAACTGGTTTCACGCATACTGCGATTCTAGGAATGTTCATTCCAACGGTCTCCTATTCAAATGGTCTGAAAACTTTTATCAAAAATCATCTATTTCACCAGGTCATTCGCGGTGATGATTGACATGATGTGGGATGTTCCGCCCGACGGAATCACCGAGAGGGCATCGCGTAGATACCGTTCCAAGGGATAATCCTCTAAAAGTCCATAGCTTCCCATCATATCGATCGACCTCTTCCCTGCCCTGACAGCGGCTTCAGCGCAGAATAATTTAGCGGAAGCAATTCTGGGAAGGTAGTCCGGGTTGTCCTCCCGTAACGAAACCGCATTGTAAAGCATCGCATGGGCTGCTTCATATTCTGACCGGTTCTGGGCTAGTATCGATTGCGCTGAGAAAAGAGAATGCAAGGGATTTCCGTAGATTTTCCTTTGCTTGGCGAATTTCACCGACTCTTCCAAACACCCACGTAGGATTCCGACTGCGATGGCAGTCATCGCCGAGCGCCCATATCGTCCGATGGTATTCAATGCGATCGCTTTCCCACCGGAATCGTCACCGAGCCTATAGGAATGTGGTACAGCAGTGTTGTTAAGAATCAGATCGCCTGTGATCGAACACTTCATACCTATCTTATGCTCCACCCGGCCCCAGAGAAAGCCTTCAGTCTCAGCTGGGATAAGCATACCGGTGATGATGTTCCTTCCTCTTTTATCTTTGCCTGCGATACCGGTTATGATCGCGAAATCCGCAAAGGTCGAATTGGTGACAAAACATTTCTGGCCTTTCACCACAATGGTGTTTTCCGTATGTTTGACGGTTGTGGTCTGATTCACAAAATCCGAACCACCCGACCATTCCGTCACCGCGAAGCTGCCGATGTTCTCTCCACGCAGCAATGGACCGAGATACCTGGCCTTCACCTCAGGTGAGCCATATGCTTGGAGAATTGCTATGGTGATGTCATTAGTCATCATCGCGATGGCCAGCCCAGCTGAATATCTTGCTATCTCCTCAACGATTATGGTTCTTTCCATTACGCCGAAACCGGCACCGCCATCGGATTCGGGAATAAAGCATCCAATCATCCCAAGTTCTGCCATTTTGGGGAACAACTCGACCGGGCAGTGGCTGCTCTTATCCCATTCATCCGCAAAGGGCGCGATATGCTCATTCACGAAGGAACGTACGACTCTTCTGAGCAATTTCTGTTCTTCTGTAAAGAACTCAAACATGAACAGACCCTCCTTGCGGATTTTTCCACCCATAATTGGCAAATTAATTCATTCCCAATTAATTTATTCAAATTATATATGCACAAATACATTTTGGCAACATATATTTTGTTCACGTAGTATTATTGAAAATTCCATCACAATCAGGCGGGAATGGATTTGAATACCGTTTAAAGAATCTGTATTGACTTATGCGGCCGTTGTTCACTATACTTACTACAGATTGCGAATATTGTTATAGATAATATTCAAGCGAAAAGTAATTTACACGAGGTAAGAAATTGGTAGAATTGGAGGACTGTATAAATTTTCTTCTTACAAAAGCACAAGCTTCTGTCAATCTTCGATTGAAAGAGATGTTAGCGGAAAACGATCTTACGCCTGTCCATTGCGGGGTATTGAATTCTCTCTACCGTACTGATGGTATGAGCCTTAAGGCGCTTGCCGATGAACTCTCGGTGAATGCTTCCACCATGACCGGCATAATCGACCGCATGTCTGCCAAGGAATTGGTTGAACGTCAGCCAGACCCTAGCGATAGGCGCGCGCTGGCTGTATTCCTGTTGCCCAAAGGCCGGGAGCTGGAAGATTATGTAACCCAATCGGTGTACCGCTCAAATAAAATCTTCTTGGCAGATTTTACCGAAGAAGAAAAAATCACTTTGAAGAACTTCCTCTTAAGGTTGTATAAATGACCAATCCCCCTCTGCATGGATGCGGGGGTTGATCGGATGTCGATTGGGGTGCCAGAATCCTGAAAATCGGTTATAATTTCCGAATGGAAAAACACACGCTCCTAGCAAGCGCGACCGAGTTTCTGCGCACCTCTCCATCGAACTGTATATCCTCCGCCATAGCCATATCTCAAGCTGTGCAGGGGATGCGCATTTTCGACAATCCTGTGTTGGTCTATGGGCGAGCGGATGACCCAATGTTCAAAGAGCTCAAACAACCATCGGTGATCGGTGAGCATTTCGTGTTGCCTACACAGTGGTTGCCACAAGCCAAGACGGTTATCTCCATCTTCCTTCCCTTTAGCGAAACCGTTAAACGGGGCAACCAACGGGACATGGACTGGCCCTCTCCGGAATGGCTCCATGGGCGGATCGAAGGACAGGCATGCATCCGGCAGCTTTGCGAGCGGCTCCAAGCGGAACTCGCGCACGCTGGTTACGAGAGCATCGCCCCTTCGCTGACCGCAGGCTTCTGGTCTCAAACAGAAGTTGGGTCGAATCCGCTGCATTCCGAGACAGCCTTTACCAGCAACTATTCCGAACGCCATGTGGCTTACGTCTGCGGCCATGGAACCTTCGGGCTATCAAAAGGGCTCATCACAAGCAAAGGGGTATGCGGCAGATTCGGGAGCATCATCACCGATGCCGAGCTAAAACCAGACGTTCGCGCATACCACGATATCTATGGATATTGCTCACAATGCGGGGAATGCGTGCGAAATTGTCCTGTAGGGGCTATCACGCTCGATAAGGGCAAGGACCATGCCTTATGCTCACAATTTCTCGATGCGACTGCATCTCGGTTCAAACCCAGGTACGGCTGCGGGAAATGCCAGGTGGGAGTGCCCTGCGAATCCAGAATTCCTATCCCCGATGGTCTTTCGCAGTCAAGCCAAAAATAAGCAAGGATGTTTTTACAATTGGTTGTATGGTTGATGCATGCGGGGACATGTACCGGAATTACTAGATTTTACTTTCTGATTTGATTAGTATGGAAGGAAGTGAGCATTATCCGAATTCTGATAAGGAATGCCGATGGATCTTAAGGACGCCTTTCTACGGACCTTGGTGGGTATCATCCCCCTTGTATCCATTATATATATAGTGGTAGGGATAAAGCTGTACCGGCAGAAAGGCCCCAGGCACCTCAACTACTTCTCAATCCTGATGTTCGCCTCAGCGATCTACTCTTTTGGCTATTATCTGGAACTCAACTGGCTGGCGGAGACAACCTTCCACCTCGTGCGCAGCTTTGAATTCTTCGGATCGGTTTTCATTCCCTCCTTCGGATTGTTGTTCGTACGGCAATTGACCGGACGGCATACCAGCATTGGGGAAAAAGCGGTGCTGATTACCATATCCTTGGCACTCTGGCTGCTTTTCATCACCGACCCCATCTACCATCAGATCTATAAAGATGTCGACATGGTCCGGATCAACGGATTCACCATTGCCATAACCTTAAAAAACCCGCTTTTCTATACCCTGATGACATATTACGCCGGCTTTGTGATCACCTCCTCTTTCCTGTTGTTCCAAACCTATCGAAAAACCTTGTCAAGCTCGTTGCGGTCAAGCTTTCGGTTTCTGCTTATATCCTTTCAAGTCGCCTGGGTCCCCGTGCTTATCATCCTACTCAGGCTCGACACCTACTATGACCCCGTGCCCTCCACCATCCTCATATTCTGCGGCCTGCTTATGGCCAACGAAGTGCGCAATGACATCTTCAATCTGCTGTTACTCAGATGGAGAAAGGACTATGAGCACCTCAGCGAGCCGGCGCTACTTACTGACGAAAAAGGCAACCCCATCTGCTGCAACGCCGTGGCAGAGTCACTTTCTAATGCATCCGGTGTTGCTCTACGCAACCTGAATATCGATGCTGAGCCATCATTTATCGACAAGACCCTGAACCTATTCACCCAGGAGGGGATCAAACGTCGGTATGTGGTGCACCGGAACATCTTCGACAACAACAACCACTATACAACCTATCTACTGTTCGACATCACCGAGTTGCATCTGCTGGAGGACCGGCTTCGTCAGAGCGAACGGAAATACCGATCCATTTTTGAAAACACGCCGTTAGGGGTCCTGCATTTTGATAAAAACGGAATCCTAACCGATTGCAATGATCATTTTGTCCAGATTATTGGTTCCTCCCGCGAAGTCCTCACCGGTTTTGATATTCACATAATTCCTGATATTCAAATGAATTCAGCACTAGATACGGTTTTGCGGGGAGAGGTCTCGGTATATGAGGGCGACTATTCCTCGGTAACCGCACGCAAAACCACTCCGGTCCGTGGGATATTCGCGCCGATATTCTCCTCGGAAAACCAGGTTACGGGAGGAGTGGGGATTTTTGAAGACATCACCGAGCGCCGCAGGCTGGAGAATGCGTTGGCGGTTGAGAAAAATCTGTTGGAAACCACGCTCGAGTCCATCGGGGACGGTGTGATCTCCACCGACACTCTTGGTATGATTGTATTCCTGAATAAGGTAGCTGAAGAAATGACTGGTTGGGCTCAGAGCGAGGCAGTCGGCCGGCCCCTTGAGGAAGTGTTTCAGATTATTGATGAAATCACGGATGAGAGATATAGCGGCATCGTGCAGAACGTAATGGAAACCGACAGTGTCCTGCAGATAGAGCAGAATGCGCTGCTGGTTTCAAAAAACGGCCGCGAGTATCCTATCGAGAACAAGGCCTCCCCCATCAAACTGGCCAATGGTGAGATCGCCGGAGCGGTTCTGGTGTTTAGGGATTGCACCGAGCGCAAACAGCGCCTGAATGCCATCGAGTATCTCAGTTACCATGATCAGTTGACCGGATTGTATAACCGCAGGTATTTCGATTATGCCATGAACAAGCTTGACGAAGCTTCCCAGCTGCCGCTCACGCTGATGATGATCGATGTGAATGGCCTGAAGCTGATCAATGACTCCTTTGGCCACACGGCGGGAGACGACCTGCTGCAAAAGGTGGCGGAAATCCTTACCAAAGCTTGTAGAAAGCGTGATGTCCTGGCACGTATCGGCGGAGACGAATTCGTCATACTCCTCCCGAATACGGACCATGATGAAGCTGAACGGGTCTTGAATTCAATCAATACCGCCCTGACCAAGCGGAAGATAGATTCCGGAGTGCTGTCGCTATCCATCGGACTCGGGTACAAAACCGATGTTTCGCAGAGTCTAGACCACGTCTACAAAAGCGCTGAGGATGCGATGTACCGCAAAAAGCTGTATGAAAGCACCAGCATGCGGAATAAGACAATCAGCCTCATCACCAACGTGCTATTTGAAAAGAGCCAACGCGAGATGATCCATTCACGGCGCGTGGGTAAGATATGCGAGAACATCGCGCTTGAAATGGGATTCGATTCCGATACGGTCAGCCGTATACGCATCGCTGGGCTGATGCACGATATCGGTAAGATAGGCATAGCTGAGAGCATTCTGAACAAACCCGAGGCCCTGGACGCCGCTGAGAGCGAGGAGATGAAGAAACACCCTGAGATTGGGTATCGCATCCTGCTTTCGGTGCCTGAATTCTCGGAAGTGGCCGAATCCATCCTGGCGCACCATGAACGTTGGGACGGCAAGGGTTATCCACGAGGTCTGAAAGGCGAGGAAATACCTCTTCAAGCGAGGATCATCACTGTCGCCGACACCTTCGAGGCCATGACCAGCGACCGTACCTACCGCAAAGCCCTTACCCGCGAAGATGCCATCGCTGTATTGCAAGAGATCACGGGAACCCAGCTTGACCCAAAGATCGCAGCCGCGTTTATTGGATTGCTCAGACACACAAACACCAAGAATTTCACCTAAACACTTAAACCATAACATAAACGAGGTATCGCATGTCATCGGAATTCATGATCTCAAATTGTTCTTGCGGCAAAAAGCACATCTGCTCGGTGGAGCATGTGGTCATCCAAGAAGGAGCGCTGGAGGAAATCCCCCGGTTGCTGCACCTAGCCGAGATTCAAAAACCTTTCCTGGTGATGGACCAGCACACAAAGCTTGCCGCTGGAGACCAGGTGGTGCGCCTGCTTGAGGCAGCATCCATCGACTACCGCCAATACACCTTCCCTACGGGTGATATCGAGCCAAACGAACATTCCCTTGGCAGGGTGATGATGGCCTTCGATCCGCATTGCGATTTCATCATCGCCATCGGCAGCGGCGTGATCAACGACATTGCAAAGATGCTCGCGCGGGTGAGCAGATCACGCTATATGATCGTGGCCACCGCCCCCTCGATGGATGGTTTCGCATCCCCCTCTTCCTCAATGGAGCAGGAAGGAGTGAAGGTGTCCCTTGAATCCGCGACGGCGTGGGCGATTGTCGGCGACCTGACTATTTTACGCAACGCACCAACTAGACTGCTATTAGCTGGTTTCGGGGATATGCTGGCCAAATACGTAAGCATCTGCGAGTGGCGGATAGCCCACATCGTCACTGGTGAATACTATTGCGGAACTGTTGCCGCCCTCACCCGCGACGCCCTGCGGACATGCATCAAAAATGCTCCCAAACTCCTACTTCGGGACACGACAGCCACCAAAAGCGTCATGGAAGGATTGGTCTTAAGCGGCATTGCAATGTCGTATGCAGGAGTATCACGGCCTGCTTCGGGGATGGAACATTATATCTCCCATCTCATCGATATGCGAAGCCTCGCGTTCGGAACACCTGCGGACCTGCATGGCACCCAAGTGGGAGTGGGTACCTTGGTGAGCCTGAAGCTGTATGAAAAAATCCGCAAGCTGCAACCAGACCGTGCCAAGGCGCTTAAGGCCGCGGCGGCTTTCGATTTCTCTGTCTGGGCAGAAACCTTGCGCACCTTCGTCGGCCCTGGGACAGAACTCATGGTCGCACTTGAAAAACGTGACCGCAAGTACGACCCACAAGCACATGCGAAGCGCTTGGAAACCATCATTTCAAATTGGGATCGCATCCTGGCCATCATCGACGAGGAGTTGCCTTCGTATGAGGAGATACATCAACTGATGTCATCGTTGGGCATGCCGACCACGGTGGATGAAGTTGGTTTGGAGGCTGCCTTGCTCCCTCTGGCTATCAGATGTACCAAAGATATAAGAGATAAATATATGGCATCACGTTTGCTGTGGGATTTAGGGGAACTTGATTGATTGGCATCTTCGAAGAGTGATTGGTCCCCGATGGCCTTGGAACTTACTCAAGATATGTATCCTTGATGTGGATTGCGGTTTGTGGATTTTGGGTTGCTCTTCTTTCCTCGCTTGAGTATATTTGAACTGATTCAAAATTTGAGTCATCACCTGTTGCGTCAACTGGGAAAATATCTAGAAAGGGGGCTCGAATGAATCTTTTTCTCGAGAGCTTTATCATCACCACCATCATCAACACCGTGTTCTTCATATATGCCTTCATTCGAAAAACGGATATAGTCACCGACCTCTCGTACAGTCTCAGCTTCCTGCTCGCCGCTACCTACCTGTATGTGGTGCATGCCGAGAAACAGCTGGTGCAGACGTTGCTGTGGTTATTTGTCTCGCTGTGGGCGCTGCGTCTCGGCGCGTACCTTCTCAGCCGCATCATCAAGATAAAGGTAGACCATCGCTTCGATGACAAACGTGATTCGTTTTTCAAATTCGGAGCCTTCTGGCTGCTTCAGACCATCGCGGTCTGGATCATCCTCCTGCCGGTCACCTTTATCCTAGCCCAGGACGGTCTTGTGGTGAACCTGCCGCTCACGCTCGCTGGTTCGGCGGTCTGGTTGTTGGGGCTGCTGTACGAAGCGGTCGCCGATTGGCAGAAAACCACATTCAAGAAGAATAACCCTTCGCGGCTGATCACCTCCGGCTTATGGAAATATTCCCGGCATCCTAATTATTTTGGAGAGATGCTGGTATGGTGGGGCATCATGCTGATAGCGCTCCCGTATCTGAACGGGTGGGCCTATGCCACAGTGGCGGGTCCGGTATTCATCACCTTTCTGCTCATATTCGTCAGCGGAATCCCCCTACTGGAGAAGTCCTGGCAGGAACGGTATGGCAAAGAGGCCTACTTCCAGCAATATGTCGCGCGCACTTCCCTACTCATACCATGTATCCCCATGAGGAAGAAGTAGTTTGAATCCGGGGATGATTTTGACTACAGCGCTTCTCATAGTGCTGGCGTATGCCCTAGGGGGGATTCCCACCTCTCATCTATTCGCCCGTCGACGTGGCTTGGACTTGCGTGACACAGGGAGCGGGAATCTGGGGGCGACCAATGCCAGCCGCTCCTTGGGCATGCGGACCGGAATAGCAATCGGTCTTGTGGATATCGCAAAAGGAATCATCCCTGTAGTAATCTCAAGCTTAATCAGTACAATTCCCCAATCCATGGTTCCCGTGATAGGAATCGCCGCGGTCCTTGGGCATGTCTTTACCCCGTATCTACGGCCGCACAAAGGGGGCAAAGGGGTGGCGACAGGAGCTGGTGTGGTGGCAGTGCTTTTTCCGCAGCTGATCCCGTTCGCGTTGCTTCTGTTCTTTGGTATCGCCTTCATCACCCGTTATGTTTCGCTGGCCTCCATCACCACTTTCGCCAGTTTGCTACCACTCTATTTTTTATTGAATCTGTATGTTGACAACCCTTATCAATCTGTAGACATACTTAGTCTTCTCGCGCTTCTGTCAATCATACTTTATACCCACAGGGCCAATCTGAAGCGGCTTATGGCAGGTACCGAAACCAAATTCAAAGCTTCAGATTCCAAGGAGGATCCATGACACTTACCATAACCGGAAACGATCTCTATGATTCCCTGACTGCGGGCTATCTGCAGCTGCGTGCCCATATGCAGGAAATCAACAATATAAATGTATTCCCCGTCGCCGATGGCGATACCGGATCCAATATAACCCATACCATGCGATCCATCCTCTCCAACACACGCAAGACGGCCTCGGTGGCTGAGATGTCCGACAATATCGCCAAATCAGCGTTGATTGGGGCACGGGGGAATTCAGGGATGATCATCGCCCAGTTTTTCCAGGGTTTCTACATGGTGGCGAAGGATTTTGAGGAATTGACGATGAAGACCTTCATCACCGCGGTAAAATCCGCAGTCGATTATGCCTATACTGCTGTGGAGCACCCGGTTGATGGAACCATCCTCACAGTGATGAGCAAATGGGCCCAGAGTTTGGCATTCTCGCAGGACGACAATCGGTTGCCCATCCCCATTCACTTGCGCAGGGGTTTGCGGGCCGCTCGTCAGGCGGAAATCGCCACGACAGACCAGATGGAGCTGCTCCGTCGCAACGGAGTGGTAGATGCGGGGGCCAAGGCCTTTGTGGTGATGCTCAATGGGGTGGACTCTTTCATCCGCAATTCAACTCCAGCGGCTGATGCCGAATTATCCTCCCCGCAGATGGCCATTCCTCTCGAGGTCTCAGCGGACCACACTATGGAGACAATCACCTTCCGTTACTGCACCGAGGCTTTGATGAACAGCATGACGGTGGAGAAAAAGGTGCTGCATGATGAGATTGTCGGTTTCGGTGATTCGCTCGTTCTCGGGGGTCATGGTGATATGATGCGCATCCATATCCACACAGATGATCCAGCCCGGTTGTTTGAGCATCTCTCACGGTTTGGTGAGATAGCGCAGCAGAAGGTTGATGATATGGTGATGCAGCAGCTGGCTGCCAACTCCCCCATAGCCAAGACGGCGATTGTAACCGATTCCTCGGCCGATATCCCAATTGAGGTTCGCGATGCGTTGCGGATCTATACTATCCCGCAGATTCTGCAAGTGAACGAGACGTCCTACTTCGACCGCATCACCATCGCCACTCCAGCCATGCTCGAGATACTGGATTCTCCCGAGACCAAGGTGTCATCGTCGATGCCTTCGGTAGGTGAGATCCAACGCCATCTGGAATTCCTTACCCAGCATTACCAAGAAGTCCTAGTGCTTTCGGTAGCAGCGAAACTGAGCGGGACCTTCCGCACCTACCAGCTGGCAGCCAAAGAATTGCAGGAACAGGGAGCTAAAATCACTATCCTGGATACTAGATTGAATGCTTCGGCGCAGGGACTGGTGGTGGCTGAGGCGGCTAAGGCTGCCAGAGCTGGAAAGTCTATGGAAGAGATTATGGCGCATGTGGAGCAGGTGATTGACCGGACTTCGATCATGGTATCGGTGCAATCCATCGACATGATGGTCCGTAGCGGTCGGATTCCCCAGAAGTTGGGAAAATTCGTGAAGAAAATCAATTTCAAACCGCTCATCGGGCTGGCGAAGGATGGCAATGGCAAGATCCTTGGCGTGAGGATGTCACGGGCGGGGAGCATTTCCCTTCTGGTGTCCCGTTTCATGAAGGCCTATCGCAAGCAGGGCATAGAAGCGTACGGCATGTCCTATATCGGCACCCCGGAGCTCGCCGATTCCGTTGCGAAAATCCTCATCCACAAGACGGGGATACGTCCGCAGTTCATCGAGCAGGCGTCGCCAGTGATCGCTTTGCATGCCGGAAGGGGGTCTATCTCGCTCAGCATCACCACCAAAGCGAGCTGAATTTTCCTAAGATTTTGGAAAAAAAGGGGCGTGATGCTCCTTTTTTTGTGCTTTTTAAGTGGTCTGGCACTGTTTCTAAAAATATTTTACATATTTCGCATAATCGTTCAGTCTCAAAGCGCTTCAATCAATTGACATGAACCCATGCGAATGGTATCCTCAGGTTGCTTATATATTTTGTGTTGCAGCTAGTCCGTTACCCTATCTTATGTTAAAAGTGTGCGTTGTTGAATCGCTCCCACAGACAGGTTAAAAGTTCAAGACTGCGCCAAATGAAGCAAGAATTTTTAAAACAGGCATAAGCCTGTGAAGGATGCTTTCAATGGCAAAGAAAATTTACGTTGGTAACATGAGTTACAACACCTCCGAAGAAGACCTTCGGGACCTGTTCGCACAGTACGGTACCGTACTCAGTGCTAATATCATCATCGACCGTGAGACCCGCCGCCCGAAGGGGTTTGCATTCGTAGAGATGGAAGAGGACAGTGCTGCTGCAGCCGCTATCTCCCAGCTCGATGGCAAGGATCTCGATGGCCGCAATCTTCGTGTCAACGAAGCTATTGCCAAGCCCCGGCCGGCCTACAACAACTACCGCGACTAATTAACCGTTGTCCTCTGGGCAACCATTTATAATTGATCAACGTGACGGAGCTAGAAATAGCTCCGTTTTTGTTTTTACCCTGTGGTTTAGGTTTCAGGAACTAAAAACACATCAATCAACAACTGGGCGGCCGGCCTCTATCAACACCTTGTTGCCCATCATGATCAAACTTAAAACCAACATCAGGGCCCCCGTGCCCAGCAGCATCCATTCAATCTTGATGGAATCGGCCATAGGTCCAAAAAAAAGCATCGACAACGGCATGACCGAACTAGATATCATCCCCAATACCCCAAATACCCGTCCGAGAAAATCCGGCTCCACCTTCTGCTGAAGCAGCACTGTGAAGGGAGAGTTGAACATCGGCATCGTCAGCCCCACCACCAGCATGAACAACAGATAGACCCAGAAAGCTGGCACCAGACCAAGTACGACCGTGCTGATTGCCATAAGCAAGAATGAGGTTGCCATGGTGTAGGCTTTGTTCTTGAATCCACCCCAAGTAGCAATCACCAATCCGCCAACCATCATGCCCAGCGAAAATGCCACCTCAATCGCGGTCAACCGCCACACTGCATCACCGTAGCTGCGAGTGACCTGAAGTGGAGTGAGGAAGGCCAACGGAGCGACAAGGACGAAATACAAGGCGCAGAAAAGGAAAATCGTCTTCACATACCCATGTTTGGAAATGTACATGAGTCCTGCCTTCAGGTCGGTGAAGTAGTTGAACGGTTGTTTCTCCAAAGCCTTGGCGTGAGCCGGCACTTTGAGGAACACCAGTAGGATCCAGACGGCGATAGCAGCGGTGAAGATATCTATGAAAAAGATAAACTTGATCGTGGTGAAGGAGAGCAAGGCTCCCGCGACAATCGGGGAAACCAACGTGACCGCCGACATGACGCTGCTGTTGATCCCGGTTATCTTCATCAGCTTCTCCGGTGGAACGATTCCAGGTAAGAACGCGTTCACCGCCGGCGATTGGATACCGGCTCCTAAGGCGCGCATCGCGGATACCACGAACAGTAGCCAAATGGCATCGTATCCCAGCAGGAAGAGAATCGCGATCACCAAGGTCGCTGTTGCAATGAATAGGTCGGCTAAGACAATCAGCATCTTGCGGTTGTAACGATCAGCCCACACTCCTGCGAAGGGTGAGAGCAGCAAGGTAGGAGCGAAACCACATATGATGGATATGGTCATCATCACCCCGGATTTAGTCTCAAGCGTGATGTACCACATGATGGCGTATTGAACCAACATCGATCCAAATAAGGAGACAATCTGGCTAGAGAGAAATAGTACCGTGTTTTTCTTCCAGTGTTCGTTCATATGCTCGATAATCTCCATAAATCCCGCTAGAGTCAATCAAGCTCAAGAATAAAATATTGAAGAAACACGTTCTTGACCAATATTGCCATATAATTGGCAGATTGGAAGATTGAAGATGTGGATGAAAACACCTTGGGACCTGGCCTTCGTTTTTAAAAAGGAGAGACAATCTGTGTCATAGACACCAATTTGAAAGATTGCTGTGTATTGTGTATAAAGTATTGTGTATGAATGAGCCAAGTCACATCAAAGTTCCTTTATTCATTTTTCAGCTCACTATTTATTATTGACAATTTTATTGATATAAATTATATTTTGCTAAACATAATTTATCAAAACAATTCAGGGAGTTGATATGGCTACTACACAGACTATCTATGATTTCACCGCTATTTCGAACAACGGCACCACCTTCGATTTCTCCAAGCTTTCTGGGTACCCCATCCTTGTGGTGAACACCGCGAGCAAGTGCGGCTTTACCCCTCAGTACGCAGGCTTGGAGCAGCTTTATAAGGAATATAAAGATAAGGGACTGGTCATCATCGCTTTCCCCTGCGATCAATTCGCCCATCAGGAACCAGGGGACGATGCAAAAATCGCGGAATTCTGCCAGATTAATTTTGGAGTGACTTTCCCGATTATGGCGAAAATCGATGTGAATGGAAAAAACACCCATCCCGTGTTCGCCTGGCTGAAGGATCAGACACCAGGAGCATTTGGATCAGGTATCAAATGGAACTTCACGAAATTCCTTGTGGCACGCGATGGCAAAACGGTCACCCGCTTCGCTCCCACTGTTGAACCTGTCGCGATGAAATCGGCGATCGAGCAGGTGCTCTGAAATGTCCCATCCCCAACTCCTCCTATCCAATCAATTGTGCTTCCGCGTATATGCGCTGGAGAAGGAAATAATGACGGCCTACCGTCCTTTGCTGGACAATCTGGGTCTCACCTACCCTCAGTACATCGCCATGCTAGTGCTCTGGGAGAAAAAGGAGTCCACTGTCGGTGGTATCTGCACTGCGTTGGGGCTTGATACCGGTACGGTCTCACCGGTGGTCAAACGGTTGGAAAAAGCAGGATTGGTGATGCGGTCCCGCCTTCCCCAGGATGAACGTACCGTGATGGTTTCGCTGACTGAGGCAGGTGTAGCCCTGGAAATGAAGGCCATCGAAGTCTCGCAGGAAATCGCCTCGTGTGTTTTAGGTGGTACCGATGCTGGCGCAGCCGACCGCTATATCTTTCTTCGTTCCGTTTTAGACGAGACTCTAGCCCGGATAAAATCGAGGAACACGCAGGAGGGCGGTAACTGCCAGCCGATATCTCAGGATGTAGAAATTTCAATTCACGATACAGATAATAAGGAGGAAGAATTATGAAAATGAACACATTGTTGGGAATTCCAGCCATTCTTGTGGTGCTCGTTGGCGCTATGTTCAGCACGGTATCCTGCACGACCACTGGTTTTGAGCAAGATCCGTTGGATCTTGTTTCCACTCTCGATACCGAACGGTACCTGGGCCGTTGGTACGAAGTAGCCCGATACCAGCATTCCTTTGAGAAATCCCTTGTAGGAGCCACCGCTGAGTACTCATTACGCGATGATGGGAAGATCCAGGTTTTGAATAGTGGTTTTCGCAACACTCTAGACGGCAAGTACATTTCGGTGAAAGCGGTCGCTTGGAGACCGGATGATTCCATCCCCGGAGCTTTAAAGGTGAAGTTCTTCAACCTGTTCACCTCGGATTATCTCGTATTTGGCTTAGATGAAGTGGATTATCAGTGGGCTCTCGTAGGCAACAACTCCCGCGACTTCATCTGGTTCTTATCCCGCACACCCGAAGTCTCCCCCGAACTGCTCGACCACATGCGCGACATCGCTATGAAACAAGGCTACGACCTATCAAAACTCTATCTCGTACCTCAGAAATCCCGTTAACAGATTCGTGCCAGGCACAAAACTTATCGGATGATCTTCAATCCTATCGAGGTGTATCGTTCTCGCTGCCCATAATATTCTTCCATCACCGCCCTTCCATCATAGAAGGAATATTCAACCATGAGCTTTCTCTTGGCGGAAGAGATAGGCAGCACATATCCCAACGAGTAGCTGGTGTTGGGGGCGTATCCACTATTCTCATAAAAGGAAAAATTGCACCCCGCGGCTAGACTTCCAAAATCAGCGTTGCCTAAAACCATATGCAGTATCAACTGGGCTCCATATTGATAATACCGGGAGGTGCGATAGGAAGGACGTGTATACCGGGCAGGACTGAAGGGGTCGCCACCTGGAAGACTATACCCATAATCGAAATAGAACGAAGTCTCCACGAACTCTTGGTCCGGAAACAACAATTTCTCTGGTGAGACGTGGAAGGAGAACACCACAGAATCACGGATTGCCATCGCGGTATGCTGCGGGTCGATGTCGGAAGAAGACGTGCCAAGGAACCCTAGACCATCGGTAAAAAGAGCACGATCCAGCAAATGGGAACAGATATGTTTCCTTGAGACTCCAAAAGCGAAAGCTGGGTGGACACTTGCAGTGATGCCAAGATTGATCACAAACTCCATCGACATCGCGATCCAGTCTTTATCGGTCACGAAAGGAATCATGAAATCGGCTTGGAACCCCAGACCGAGCTCTTCATTATTTTCAGGATGAATCCGAAATAATGGGAGGGTGCTCGCGATATTGAAGAGGAATCCATCCCGAGTATGGGCAGCACCTTCGCTGTGATACCCCGATTCACGTAATACGGTCGTATCCTGGTAGGTAGGGATTGCAACTCTCGATACAAATTCTGTGGGACTTGCGATATGGGTGGGAATCTGGCTCTTTTCTGGCTGGATGGTGATCGCGAGGTTGGAGAAACCAAAAGGTATGTCGGCGCTGTGTAGGGGCTCTATCGCACTGAAAGGTCCGAAGGAGATTATTGAGCACAGAAAAGCCAAGAGCACTAAGTTCTTTCTCATTTAGTTGCCCTCCCCTTGCTTGGTGATTCTCCAGGTAGTGTTCCGCACACCTCCATCACCATCACCGAACAATACGAAAATCGCGCTCTGTCCAACATATGCACCAGTTTGCGGAGTGAACACCTCAACGCTATAGTCGGCGATTCCATACATGGGCGATCCTGTACCTGGCGACCCATCGCGTGTTATGGATAGAGACGGCCCTACCCCTACGGAGATTTTCCAGATAGTATCAGCCCCTCCGTACCATTGGACCGCCGCTGGCTTGCAACCTGGCAGAATCCAATACGCGTTATCATACGCGACAATCTCATGGTCCTTGCGTTCGATATAGGCTGAATCGTTCGGACCGAGGACGTTCCATGCTGCGGCAGTGGATCTCCGCCAGACTCTATCCCAGCCTGGGACTACGAAACCTGCCGAGGTATCCTGAAAATTGAACCACGAGGTACCACCAATCACATACAGCTCGCTATCATGAATAAAATGTGCAGCGGAAGCCCTACCTGCGGTATACTTTCCGAATATTTCAACATTCGCCCCTCCGAGGGTCATAGGTTCCTGCTGTACCCAAGACTCCCCATCCTCAGATACCCAGAAATCCGCGAAATATTTTCTGGTTTCATCGTTATTGCCATCATTCAGATACGGCATCCATTCTTTCGCATATCCGCCAAACAAGGCCATCACCTCCAGACCCGGACCTGCGCCATCGATGTCGTATACCGCGACAGTGTGGTCAAGACGCGGATACCAGTCGATATCGTCAGCTGGATTGTAGAGATCGGTACCGCGGACATCCTCATTCATGAGTATCGCTGGATGAGTCACGCGTGTCTTATAGCTGTTGGGCTTGATTTCTTCCCAGGATATACCATCCACCGACCGCCACACATCATTGGCAGCCCCTCCGTAGGTGACTCCATTCTCACGGTACACACGGTATCCACCTAATAGATAGAGAACATCGTTGCATACCACCACCTGGTGTCCTCGCCGGCCTTTCCAAGGAGCACTATCGGTCACTTTAATCCACGTAGATCCGTCTTCAGTGTACCAGACATCGGCGAGATACGCGCTTCGGTCGCCCCTTGCATTTGGATTGTATCCACCAAACACCCAAATAGCGTCATTGAAGACAACCGAGGCATGCCCAGATCTAGGTTCAATATGTACATCTGGCTGAAGGAGTGTGAATTCCAGCGCGCCATCGTAATCTACCCCAATACCATGGTATTGCCAAGTATAATCCCATCCCTCAATGCTACATCCAATCAGCATGAACATGAAAAGAAGAGTAAAAAGAAAAACCGTTTTTTGTTTGTTCATAAAAGCCTCTAAATTTGGTGCCAGGCACGGATCTGCGCGTCCGAAAATAAAAAACCTACATTCCTTGTGCATAGAATGTAGGGTACCTCTCAGAATGTCAATTAAATGATATCAGATTCGTGCCTGGCACAAAACTGACAGCCTTGGGGGAGCCTAGAAGGCTTGTTTACGTAAAAAACCCTTAAGCCAAGCGTGGTTTAAGGGTTTTTATGTGTCAGATTTGTGCCTAGCACCAAAGTGAAGAGACCGCCCATATCAATAGATCCATCTGCCTTGCGAATTGGTATCTTCCGAGTGTCAACGTGCTGGAAAATGGTTGCGTCTATCTTTTGGCCAAGGTTGTTCATTGAGGCGGCTCCGTTCCAGAAGTAGTTGTCAGGCGTGGCCAATTCGGGCATCTCCTTGATGTTGTCTGGGGCGACACCATCAAGCGAGAGCATTCCCCGGACTTGGAATAGCCTGGCGTCGTCACCTTTTCCATAGAGTGTGACATTGTAATTGGTATTACCATACGCTAGATTGTTTTCCAAGATTATTGCTGGATTGGAGTTGCTGGTTATTCCAGAAGCACCATTCACATATGCAAAACTATTGCGCAAAACATGCGGAACAGCGATTCCATCGCCACCAAGCTTAAAACCATTTCCATCACCGTTGCCCGAGCCATCGGAAAGTGAGCCGTTTTGGAACGCGACACAATCCTCAATCAATACAGCCCCAATAGGCCCGGTCTCGATCTTGGTGAACAAGTCCCAACCGTCGTCGATATTGCTGTAAGCGATGCACCCACGGAAAACATTTCCTTCGCCGCTGGTTAGCTTGGCGGCGAATCCATCGGCGTTGTTCATCGCAGGGTCGCAATTATCGTACGAGGTACAATTGATGATCTGATTGTAGGTCGGCCACTTTTGAGGAGGTTCGGTGCTGGAACCGCTGATCTGCAAACCAGTATCGCCGCAGCGATAGGTATTCACCTGGGAAACGATAGCGTGATTTCCGGCTATCTGCAAGCCTTTTACATTGTAAGGGGTTTCACAGATATCAATCCCCTCGATCGTCCAATAATCACCCCAGACCTGCATCCCCCCTGAGGCTCCGCTAAAGTTCAGAATGGCCCGCTCGCCAGGGACGGAGCGTAACACTTTTCTCTGAGACTCCGTACCGTTGTTTCCACGTTCGATCACCACCGCCCTTGTGGGGTAATACATCCCTCCGGCCAGGATAATCGGCTGTCCTGGTTTTGCATAGTTGATGGCTGACGCGAGATCAAGCGGATCGACAACAGTACCTTTGCCAAACGGCGACCCCTGCGGGCTGGCGTACAATTGAGCTCCGGGGTAGGTCAGGTTGATCACGGTGAACATGATGGTGACCGGGACATGGCTTTCCACATAGGCTTTCAGTTCTCGATTGTACGCGGCCAGGACCTGTCGCTCACCTGGTTTGAAATCCGGATCCGGTGAGAACGTGACGATATAGTCGTTTATACCCCGCTGGAGGGTAAGAGTCGTGGTGAAATCCTGTGAATACCGGATAAGAGCATCCTTGATCAACACCTGATGGTCGGTATTGGTGATGGTGAGCTTGCCATCGGCGTTTGAAGTGAAGACAAATGGATAACGGGCGTCGGGATAGGTGGAAGGTGAATCGATCCGGGCTTCTAAAGGAATCAGTTCCGCAGGTTCGGGTTTCGCCGGAGGGTCGGTCTTAGGGTCGGTGATCTTCATCGACACATCGCTGATTGTGGCGTTGCATCCCCGGGCGACGGCGAAGCCGACGTAGACAGAGTCAGGGTCGATTTGGAGCAGATGCTCCGGTCCATACAGCACGTACTCGGTGATGGTTTCTTCGGTCGCGTATTGTTTGGCGAAAATGGCATGGTAGCCGGTATTGGTCTTCTTCAGGGTGAGGGTGAATACATCACCGGCTTTCACGAGGTCGGATTGGTCGTAGCTATAGGCTTGGGATAGGCTTTTACCGTACTGCACGATTCCCGTATCCCCCATCGCCAGGACCTCTGGTGTGATTCCTGTGACAAATCGAGCCCCCAAGGTGTCCTTGCTGGTTTTCTTCACTCCGGCGATGGTCGCTTCAAACTTGGTGGCGATGATTCCGGCCGAATTAGTGTAATGGTTGACCATGCTCACCGCGTACGAGCCGAGATGGTCCATCGCAAGCAGCCCGAACCCTTCCTGACCATCTGCGGTGATGTTGATATAGTCGATGGTGAAAGTGGCGGTGAGTTCGAAATTCTCAGTCGCAGGATCGATTTCGGTGTAATAATAGGAGATGCCATCGTGGAAGGCGGTGAATTTACCACCTTTTTGGTCTATCTGGCTGTCCACAGGATTGAAGGTGCACGAATACAGCTTAAAGATCATCGCATCGCTATCGACCATCTCCATCCGGTTCAATTCGCCCTTCACCGATTGACCGAAATAGGTGAAGCTCCAGACACGATCCTTATCAATTTTCACGGTCTTTTCATAGGCCAAAGAACTATTTTGATCGGTCCCACGTATAGCTGTGACTACAATACTGTATTTATTACCAATTTCCAATTTTTCCAGTGTGCGGTCCGTTGATGCGGCACCTGACACCAACACGCATATATTGCTCGAAAGATCGGTGTACGCGACAGTATAGGATTGTGCTTCTGGCACGGATTGCCAGCTAACCAACAGATCCCCTTCTCCGAGATTCATCGCCGAGACCACCGGTGCAGCCAAGGGGAGCGTAAAGTTGAAAATCAGAATCTCGGATTTTATCGGTACTTGTTCTTCGTTGCGGTAAGCTGTGACCACAAAGGCGTATCGACCGCTCGAGCCCGGTGCGAACTCGACTTTTTTCTCAATCTTCTTGGACTTGCCTATCTGCCGGCTATCGACAACCTTCCCAGTGGAATCCAACATTTCCACTACTGCTCTATCGGCTCCCTCGGCGGCTGTGACCAGGTTGAAACCTACGCTGATACGGTAGGGGTCACCCGGTTTGACCTCCACTGTGGTAAAAATCGGATTAACGACTTCGGTCCAAGGAATCCTAGATGCATCAGCCGCTGGAAAAGCAATTCCCACACAAAGGAGGCTTACTAGCGACGTTACAAGGAAGTGACGATACAACCGCATGCGGCACCTCAAATTTCAATTCTCTGTTCCCTAACATAGCGAGAAGAAGGGATGCAGTATAATGGTTCCATTCCCAAGCGAGTGCGGGGAAAGCAAAGTGAAATACTCCGCCCAAAGAGGCGGCCTAGGAAGCAAAACCTCAGTCTTCCTAGGCTTTCCATGGAGTATCGATGCCTTTCATTCTACGATGACCTGATAGATATTGATGCCGCTACCTTTGGAGTAGAGCACATACTCGCCAGCCGCGGGGATGGTGGCCTTGGCTATGCCAGCTTCGGTTCCGGCATCTGGTGGTGCGGTGAGGTTTTCTATCACAGTCCCATCAAGAGCGCAGAGCACAAGCACACGGGCATCGGTCTTGCTACTGCTGTTGAGATAGACGGTCAAACCGGTTTTTCCTTTGGTGATGAAATGGATGGAGCGGTAATCGATTTTTCCCGACCCATTCAGCTTGATACGGGCGTTGAAGACTTCGCCATCGGAAGCGGTCCGCGCGACATCGATCATCTCGACCGTTACATTCTTATCACTGACCGCATAGATTTTAAAACCATCTATATCAACAATCGAAGTGATGTTCGCTGCCTCAAGATCGTTCGCGCTGATGTATTCTTCAGCAAACAATTGAGAACATAAGACCAAGCTAAACAGCACCATCACAACCAAGAAACGATAGCCAACCAGATTCTTCCTGTTCATACGGACCCCTCCCTGTATCAGAAACTTAGTATAGTTCTATTATACAAGGGATAAACCGTCAGTGGTGGAAATGGTTTTTCACTATTCCGTCCAATTTTTAGACAAAAGCCAGATTGGTGCCTGGCACGAAATTGACAAATACTTTTTCCCAAAAGCGTGCTATTAGGTGCTTTACACATGGAGTTTTCAATGTTCGAAATTTTTCAATTATGTATTTCTAGCTAAAATAATGACTTATTTTTGTCAGCTTCGTGCCTGGCACGAAATTGCTTTGTCAGTACAAATGATTTTGCATCGCAGGCACGCATGGTGGCGAGGATACCATCAAGATGATCGTACTCGTGCTGGAGAAGCTCAGAAAGATCTCCCTCCAGCTGGAGGGTATGCACGCCCCATGAAAGATCCCGATACTTGATTATGCAACGTTTATGGCGCATTACCCGCACCAATAGCTGAGGGAAGCACATGCAATCATCAAGAACTTCCATCATCTCGTCATCAGGAAATTGGAGCAGGGGGTTGATAAAGACTACTGGTTCGCCCATATGCATATAAAGCAGACGTTTACGTACCCCTATCTGAGGAGCGGCGATAGCCCTACCCACGTTGTACCGCTGCCGGAACGCAAACAGAGTATCATGCAGGTCTTGTACGATTGCCGGTAAGTAGGGAATGTCCGAGGGTTCAACAGGGATGCTGGTCTCGTATAATCGTGGATCGCCTAGCAACAGGATTTCCTTAATCATCTATGGACTCCTAAAAGAATCGGTAGAAATCCCTTTCCAAGGGTACTATTTCAATTATGGTGATTCCTTCTGCCAGAAGGTTTTCAGTCTGGTTCTATAAATCTGGCGGTTGAGAAGAAAACGAGTCGGTCGATTGTACATAGCCGTCGCCCCCAAGCTCGATATCGTACACATCTGGATCGAGGGTAGTATCTACGACGAAAGTAGCTTCGATAACCTTTCTTCTACCTGGGACTATATTTTCAAAATATACATACACCTCCGTATGGCTGTATATAATGGCATCGAACTCATCAACGGCAGGGAGGCCTGTAAGTGGATCGATCTTATACGATCGTATCACGATGTAGATTTCCTCAGGATAAGGAGCGAGTTTGAAATCCATGCTTTCCTGCGGATCTATTGTATGATTATCGAGCAATGCATTTACATATAACTTCCTAGGCTCAGTCGCGTAATATCTGATAGTGATGGAACTGATGATGTCATCCTCGGTATTGTTAATGATCTTCAGATTCCGCATATAGTCCTGCGAGCACCCAGTGAACAATAAACCAGCAAGCACCACCAGCAGCACAAGAATGCGGAATTTTTTCATAATGACTCCCTTTCTTAGGGACTATACCATCCTCAGGATGTGTATGCTACGCTTTAGGTGTAATTGTCAACCATTGGTGCCAGGAACGAAATTGATATAAATTCTCAATTTCGTGCCTGGCACGAATCTGAAGCTGTTATTCCCAGGTCTCGTGGAGGATATTTTCTACAAACAGGCGCGTGATGGTAGGATCGAGTTGCGCACCTGCGCAATTTTTCAGTTCGTTGATCACTTCGGCTGGTGCGAGCCCTTTGTGGTAGGTGCGCTCCGAAATCATGGCGTCATACGTATCAGCCACTGTGAGGATCCGGGCCTGCAACGGTATCTCCTCTCCCTTCAAGCCACGAGGATATCCCTTACCATCCCAATGCTCATGATGGCAAAGCACGAATTCAGCGATGGAGGAGTATTTGGCTACCGAACTGAGGATGTTGTAACCCACTTCAGGGTGACGGCGGATCATGAGCCATTCCGAATCATCAAGAGATGCCGGCTTGTTCAGGATTTCGCTCTCAACCGCGATCTTGCCAATATCGTGAAGCAAGCCTGCGGTGCGTATATCCTTTGCCTCTTCTGTAGACAACCCAACTTCAAGAGCGATGGATCGGCAGATATCTCCCACCCGGCGGCTATGTTGCAGCTCCCGGTTGCTCTTTTTAAACAGTGAATGCAGTAGAAGCTCGATCGTGCGGGATCGCGCGTTGGGACTTTCGGAGAGCTTATGCCGATACATATCATCCTCGGCACGATTGAAGACATCACCCATATCCTCCTCGGGATTATCCTTCACCGCGTAACCAAAAGAGACAGAGATGCTCAGTGTATGCACCTTGGAATGGGTGACCTCAGACTTCAACTGATGAATGAAATCCTCGGTCTGGGAGGCCGTTGTGCGAGGAAGCAAAATCACAAACTCATCACCACCAATGCGTGCGACTATATCATCGGGCCTACCGGATTTCGATAGTATACCGGCTACCTTCTGCAACAACTCGTCGCCAGCGGTATGGCCGAAAGCGTCGTTGGTCAACTTCAAACCGTTCACATCCGCCATCACCAAGGCTAGTGGATAATGCACCGGATCATCAAGACGATGCACCTCGTGTTCATAGGAACGTCGGTTGTGTAGGCCAGTGAGCTGATCATGGTAGCTGAGCCAAAGAATCTCGCTTTCCTTGCGGCGAGTCTCGGAGCAATCGCGGAATACCACCACCACACCCTTGATATTGCCATGGGCATCCCGGATTGGAGCGGCGCTATCCTCAATCGGCCTAACCTGACTGTTTCTCGTGATGATAGACGAGCGCTTGGCGATTTCAACAGTCCTGCCAGAGCGCAAAACCTGCTCGACGGGATTATCGGGACTGGTTTTCAAATCCTCGCCCACAAGAGCGAACACCTCTGTGAATAGCCGACCATATGCATCACGCTGAGACCATCCGGTAAGATACTCACCTGCCTTGTTGATAATCCGCACCCGGCCTTCGACATCGGTGGAGATAACGCCATCCCCAACGGAAAGCAATGTTATCTCCAGCTGCTCCTTTTCCAAGTGGAGCTGCTCCTCCATCTGCTTACGGTCGGTTATATCCTCTCCAGAACCAATGATGCCCGTGCAATTGCCATCCGAATCACGAAGCAAGGCATTCCGCCAAGCGACCAGGCGCTCACCTTTGACAGTCTGCAAAGGATTCTCAAAGTATTCTGTGATATCGGTATTGCCGTTGAACATCCGCTGCAGAAAGTCATCCACGCTTTGCCTCGAACCCACAGGCACGAACGTATCAACCCAAGGTTTCCCAATCACTGTCTCCCGCTCCACTCCAAGCAATTCACAACCCCGCCGGTTGATCATGGTGATATTTCCAGCAGTATCGATACAGGCGATCATCACCCCGGCAGCATCCATATATTCCTGGGTATGGTCTCTTTCGGCGCGCAGCCTCCGTTCCGCGAGTTTGCTCTCCACCATCGATCCAATCAGACGAGCGGAGCTTAACAATCGTTGTTTGGCGATTTCGATGATGAATGGCGGCCGGCTCTCATACTCCATAGCCAGCTGGCATAGCTCTTGGTAGTCGACTTTGAATGTGGTGGCGATCCGCTTGAGCTCACCAGGGTCCCGGGGAGGATCACCATAGCCGAAATTGATGACACCCACCACTTCGTCATTCGCAATGATAGGAATGGCGTACAGGCGTAGACCTCCAGCGCAGGGGATATCGACAGAGCCCCGTGTGGCGATGGCACTTTGCGAAGCCTCGGTCCAGCACGATTCATGGCAAAGCCATTTGCCAGAACTGAGGGCGGCTTTATTATCATCGCAACCACAAAGCCGACGGGAAGCGCTATCGAGGTGCCTGCACCACCCCGAAGAGAACAAACCGAGTGCGTAATCACCATTACGCTCATAAATCGCCGAGGAGGTTCTCAGGAGACTGAGATAATCCACCGCGATATCGGTCAATAATGAATCATTGATGGAGCTACGGATCAAACCATTCATATTCAAGACGGTAAGGTCGCCGTAGGAGGGTAATGCGGAATTGCGGATATCCAAGGCATGGCTTTTCGCCTGGCTCAACATCCACTCTATTCGAACCAATCGTTGGTCATGCGCCGAAGGATCAACTCGAAGCTGCGAAGCACTGATAGGCGACGATGAGGGGACCTCAAGCGGAGATACCGTTCGAAAACCGTCTGCATCCATGATCGTCCTTTATTGAAGATCTTCTATCATTCAATAAGGAGACCCTCATGGACTCATGATACACAAGGAATTGATATATCACAAATAAAATTTGCATTAAGTTTAATAATCTGTAGGAGGATACCTACTACAACTTCACTTCCACCGACTTCCGGGCACGATGTATTGAGGTGAAATTATCCGCTCCATTGGCGCCGTAAGCCAGGATGATGGTGTATGTTGAGCCAGCCTTCAATACTTTATCGTACATATCACCTGAATCCTGGGGTATAGCGAACACCAAGGTGGTTTTCCCATCTTTCTCGGTGCCGGAAACCATTCTCACATCTTCTGTTCCACCGATGCTGGTATCCGGGGCATGCCTGGTATCACCTGTGCCAAAATCGTCACGGAGGAACACCGATCCATCGTTGGATACATAACCGATGATATAATGGGCATCCTTCATCATCCGGCTTGGGTCGAAACCAATCGCAGCCCATCCGGTTGTGGGAATATTCAACGTGAATTCAATCTCTTCGCCAATAAAACGCCATGAAAAAGACCAATCCGTATCCAAAATCACTTCATTTTCAGTGGTGGATACCCAGACTTCATCCTCTTTTTTCCCTCCAGCGAATATTCCAAATAGTACCAATCCTAACAAGACCCAAATGACAATTGGTCTACTAAATCTCATAGAACCCTCCAGGATAAGAAGTAGTGCGTATATTAAAAAAATCAAATAATATCATTTTTATAATGATTACAATATTAACTTGAATATACGCTTATACCCATTCGAAGGCAAATGGTTTCAAAATTAATCAAAAATTCAAATTTTTTTTGAAATCTTTGCTCAATTGTTTCTTAGCTCGATTTGGATAACCGACCGATAGGATCCAGCCCGAGGGGTTATGTTCGTGTAGTTCGCATTCCGAATGGCGATCTCAAACCTATCCCGCCACCCAGCGGGGTCGGGAACATAAGGAAGCGTGACATCGAATTGATGGGTATGCGATACAGAGGCATTGAGTGGATTGACAACTTTGTAGGGGATGGTAGAGGAAGAGGCCTCTACATTGATAAAGGTGAAAGGCGCATTGGGATTGGGATAGGGACTGAAATTGATACGGTACGTACCTGAAGGTTCATTCGACACAAAAGAGACTGCGCCGACAGGAAGCTTCGTGCTGCCATTCTGCCGAAGATATTCGATATCGACATTTGCAGCGGTATCGTAGCGCTCGATGAGCAGCACCGAGAACGTGTCGCCTCCCCACGAACCGCCTTTGTGCTTATTGTACATGAGGAAGTCGTAGCTCTTTTGGGCAAGCAGGGTGTGTTCTTTGTCGAATATGTTGAATATGATCTGCGTGGTATAGGTTCCGAAATATTCATTTCCTCCGCCCGGCCGAGGCTGGATGTTGATGGAAAACAATGTTGTGGTGGAAGCGACCAGCCCGCATTGGATGATGAACCCATAGGGGAAATTCGTAGGATAGTGGAAGCGCTCGGTAGGTGCGACGGTGCGCATTTCTTTCAGCTCCAGGGTGTAGTTGAACCATTTGCTGCTATCGCCTACTTTGTACAGCCTCATTTGATCACCAGGAATCGCGACCTCAACAGTCAATAGCTCCCACTCGGGGAAAGGAGGTGTTGTCCATACATTTGGCCGGGCTTGGAGCTGCCCAAAAGATATCAACCTGCTTGTATATCCGCCATTATTCAGATCGGTGGTGTTGTTCCAGAAATTATCCCATTGCTGGAAGGTGAGCGAAAACCAACTGGGGTTGGACGCAGACGATAATCCAGATACGAATACGAATACGAATACGAATACGAATACGAATACGAATACGAAAAGGATGAAAAGATATGACAAAGCTATTCTAGGGGCTTTCGCAATCATTTAGGGCAGGATAAGTCTTATATTTCAAGCAGTCAATATCGATTCACAAGCCAAGGCAAAGTTACCTGTAGGAAATTCACTACAGTCAATGTGCGCTGTTTGACACATTGTATCGATCAATCCCATGTGTTCTACCGGTCTGGCATACAAACGTGCTAGGTGATAGAATGCTTGTTGGGAAGGAGTTCCATTGAGAAACAAGATCTATCACAACAATATCCTGCTTTCGATCACCTCGCTGCTGGACTACATGGAAGTCGATATTCTCAAAGAGGTCAGCAATCACGGAAGAAGGACGGCATATGTATCCCTCCGTATCGCAGACAATCTTGGCTTTACCGAAAATGAGCTTTACGATCTTGGAACCTTCGCTATTCTCCATGATATCGGAGCCACTGAAAGCTCCCTTGTTCAACAGAGTTTGCCAATCGATCGGGATCTGATGGAGAAATACCAGGACCATTGTAGGTTCGGTCAGAGGATTTTCGATAGTTTCGTCTCGCTCACCAAGCAGGAAAACGTCATCCTGTACCACCACGAGAACTTTGATGGCTCCGGCTTTTTCGGCAAATCAGGTGATGAAATACCTTTGATGGCGCAGATCATAGCCCTTGCCGATTACCTGGAACGCACGTTTTTCGCGACAGGCACCACATACGATGCCCAATCCGTGGTTGATGATATCAGCTCGCAAAACGGTATCCGCTTCAATCCCGTTTTAGTTGATAGGCTACGGACTTTATCCCGCTCCACCTCATTTTGGCTTGATTTAGAAGCTATCAATATTGACTATGCTCTGCATGAGATTTTCCCCATCATCGCCACCCCAATCCGCGATGACGAATTTGTCGACATAGCAAGAACGATTGCAGCCATTGTCGATGCCAAATCCCTATTCACCCGCCTGCACGCCGCAGGATTGGGACAAAAAGCGCTGGTATTCGCACAAGCCTGCGGTTTTGATAGTCTGCGAAAAAATCGGTTCCACATCGCCGCGCTTTTACATGACATCGGCAAACTCATCGTTCCCACGCGAATCTTGGACAAGTCCTCCGGACTCGACCGGAATGAAATTGAGATAATCAAACAGCATCCGTATTATACAGAAAAAAGCTTGAAGTTGATGGGTCTGGATGAAGAGATTGTACGATGGGCGAGCAATCATCATGAAAAATTGAACGGAACGGGCTACCCAAAGGGTTTATCAGCAATTGACCTCGACTTTGAAAGCCGAGCCCTCAGCATCCTGGATGTCTATCAAGCCTTGACCGAAGACCGGCCTTATCGACCAGCATTCAAACAGCAGGACGCCTGGATTATACTGAATCGCATGGTTGATGCAGGAGAATTGGATGCAGAGATTGTGACGATATTGAAAAAGCTCCTGATTTGACCCTCTCGCAGCAATCTACCCCACGACCTATCTGTCTCTGATCGCTTCCCTTTTTATCCAATTGATGAGAAACAGGAGAGCGATGAGAAAAAGTGGTCCTGTGATGCTTAAGTAGGCGATCCAATCGAATTCCCCCCAGGCCATAACAAGGTAGAATACCCCAGCAGCCGCGAAAAGCACCGCTCCAATCCATTCCCAGCGCCAAGCGACGGCAAGGATGAGGAGAAGGACAAATACCGGTATCTGGTGCATGATGAAGGCCAGCAGCGTACCCCAGAAGCCATACCCCTGGCCAAACACATCCAACGCGAACAAGGTGAGAAACGCTGCGAAGGCGAAGCAAAGCAACCTCGGTGTCCAAAACAGAATCCGTTTGGTAACGATCTTCATTTCATCATCTCCTTCCCAGATAAATGCTATCACCCGGGAAGAAAGACGTCAATGTCTTGGCACACGAGGGCTTACTTGCCAAGGTTCTTTCCTGTTGGATCAACTGCCGGCCATTGCGCTCGGAAAGCCAACCCCGAATTCCTGTCCGATAGATTGCAGCTGAGTGACGATCTTTTCGGAAAGCGGTACTCCTAGGCGTGCGCACAGCTGCTCCGATTCATGTTCCTTCTGTCCAGCATAATAGACCCGCTCACACCCCTCAGCCGGCTGGGCTTGGTTAAGCTCATCAAGCAACCTGCCCATATCCGCCTTCAGCTCATTGGGGTCGCGGAACACATCCAGCCTGATGGCACCGAAAAAATGGCAGACCCGGGCGGAAGTGGCTTCGCTATCCATCACCGATTTGCCAAAAAGTCCACCGCTGGTCACTGCTGTCATGATATCCACCAGCACGGCCAGACCATAGCCCTTATGGCCACCGAACAGCTCCCCGGCACCCCCGAGTGGGATAAGGCCACCACCCCGCTGATACAGCATGTCCTCTAGCAGTTGTCTGGCATCGCTTGTCACCTTGCCTTGGGTATCAACCGCCCATCCGGAGGGCAAGGGCTTGCCTTCGCGTTCATAGACCTCGACTTTCCCCCTGGTGACCGCGGTGGTGGACATATCGAGACTGAACATCCTCCCACCCTGTGCCGGGACAGCGACAGCGATGGGATTCGTGCCGAACATCGCGCTGCGACCGAATGTAGGTACGCCAAGAGCCGCGGTATTGGTCATGCAGATTCCGATCATATCGGCTTTAGCCGCCATTTCCGCGTAATGGCCTGCGATTCCAAAGTGGTTGGAATTCCGGATGGAAGCGAAAGCCACCCCTACGTTTTTCGCCTTGGCTATCACCTGGTCCATTGTACGACGGCTTACCCCCATACCCATCGCTCCCTGAGCGTCGAGCACCAAGGATACAGGGGTATCGCATAGCACTAGAGGTTGCACACCCCCCGACATCAAACCTTTCTTTATACCGTTCACATAGCGCCATAACCGGCCTACCCCATGGCTGCTGATTCCTCTGGCATCTGCGGCAACCAGGATCAGGGCGGAATCGACCGCTTCCTCGTTGGGCAAGCCCAGTTGTAAAAACACATCGATGCAGAATCGTTCCAGTTTCGCACGGTCTATTCGGATGCTGGTGCCCATGGTTCCCCTTCCTTTTATCCTTTTTTCCTTCTTCGTCCGTCTCTACCCCAGCTGGTAGCCAACATGCAGGTGACAGCAACCAGAGGGCGAGGTCCGGTGACAATACCCGATTCCCTCACCCGATGGCAAGGCCCGGTGGTACCGGCGGTAGGTTCCGGCGGTCGGTTATTGATAATTTTCTTTGACAATTCTATAGATTCAAGATATCATCTATCTAAGATATCAGCAAGACTGAAGGAGGTCAATTTTGAAAAAGATACTGGTTATGATGATGTTGGGTCTCATCGTTGCTTCTACTTTCCTCTATGCGGCTGGCGCACAGGAAGCTGCCGGAACCGAAAAAAAGTACGTGCTTAAGTTCAACCATGTGCTCACTCCGCAAGACCCATATCAAGGCGCGTTCCTGAAGTGGGCCGAAGCTGTCAAGCAGCGCACAAATGGAAACCTCACCATCGAGGTGTTTCCAAGCGCGCAACTGGGAGTTGAGGAAGACATCCTTGAGCAGATCCGCCAGGGAGCCAATGTGGGACAGAATACCGATGCCGCACGGCTTGGCATGTATGTACCCGCGATGGCTGTCATGAACGCACCCTATTTTGTGGAAACCCTGGAAGAAGTTGAGAAACTCAACACCCTTCCCACTGTCCAAGCCTGGAAAGCTGAATTGGAAAGAACGCAAGGATTTAAAGTTCTTTCGTTCTTCTGGGTCCAAGGCTTCCGTCAGATGGTCACCAACAAGCCCATCACCAAACCGGCCGACCTCGCTGGACTACGCATCCGTACCCCAGGTGCTCCAATCTGGCAGGAATCCATCCGAGCCATCGGCGCTACTCCGGTCGCGATGAACTACGGCGACATGTACTCCGGCCTGCAGACCAAAGCCATCGATGGGCTTGAGCTCTCCTTTACCGCAACCGCCACCGGCAAGTTCCATGAGGTAACAAAGTATGTCAGCGAGACCAAACACATCCTGCTGATCAACTTCGAAGTCATCAGCAGCAAATGGTTCAACTCACTCCCGGTCGAATACCAGAAGATTCTGGAAGAGGAATGCAACAAAGCTGGACTTGAAGTCTCGAGGCGCTATCTGAATGAGATCGATCCAACCAACCTCGAAGCTCTCAAGGCAAAGGGAATGACCTTGGTCCCCGCCTCCGCCATCGACATGAAGGCCTTCAAGGCTGCCGGCGAGGCCGCCTATCAGAAGCTCAATCTCACCGCAGCGCGTGACCAGATCTACAAGGAACTTGGAAAGACAAAGTAAAATCGCCTGTATGATGGACCAGCCGCAGAGAACAGATTTGCACTTCTGCGCTCAACTGGTCGCCGGATACACAAGGGGAACGCGCGGGTTCCGAAAGCCCCACGTTCCCTTCATTATATGCCTTCATTATATGGTATCGTGATTGAGAATTTCACTGGTCATCGTGTCTTGAGCAAAATCCCACCAAGAGGTGTCGCATGCGAATACTGTATGAAAAAATCTGCAAGACTGAGGTGGTTGTCTCTGCCATCGCCCTATCAATCAGCTGTCTGCTGATATTCTCGGCTGCAATCGCCAGATCGATTGGGTATCCGTTCAATTGGTCTCAAGACCTCTCGCTGTTTCTCTTCGCCTGGAGCGTGTTCCTAAGCGCGGATGTCGCTCTGCGTAAGGACAAACTGGTGCGGGTTGAGCTGCTCACCTCCCGTTTCTCGCCAGCCGTGGCCCGGATCGCCGTGGTGGTTAACTATGTTATCATTCTGGTGTTCTTGGTGGCGATGGTCTATTTTGGGATCAAGCTCTGCTTTCTATCGTCTAGGAGAGTGTTTCAAGGTATCCCAGGCTTCAGCTACACATGGGTGACCGCGAGCGTTCCTACCGGTGCGTTTTTAATGATTGTGACTGTGGTGCTGAAATTAGTTCGGTTGATACAAGACCAGTCCTCGGCCGACTCACAAAGGAGGGCCTGAGATGCTGATTGTATCCGTACTATTCATCATCTTTCTTGCGATGGGCATGCCGGTCGCCTTCGCCATCGGCATCTCGGGCATGGCGTTCTTCCTACAGCATCCCGAACTCCCCTTCACCATGACTGTGCAGCTGCCTATCTCGCAGACACAGAATTTCGCGATGCTGGCTATTCCACTGTTCATCTTCGCTGGAAACCTGATGAACTCGTCGGGCATTACCAAGCGCCTGATGAAACTGGCCGAGGTGCTTACCGGCCATATGCATGGAGGTCTGGCGCAGGTAAGCGTGGTGCTTTCCACCCTGATGGGAGGAGTGTCTGGTTCGGCGATCGCCGATGCCTCGATGGAGGCGCGGATCCTCGGTCCGGACATGACCAAGCGGGGATATTCCAAAGGCTATACCGCCAACGTGATCAGCTGGACTTCGCTCATCACCGCTACCATACCTCCCGGAGTCGGGATAATCCTTTATGGCACGGTGGGGGAAGTCTCCATCGGCCGACTGTTCGCCTCTGGCATCCTCGTGGGGTTGTTGATGATGACCGCGCTGATGATCACCGTATCGATCACCTCCACCCGTCGCGGCTATGCGGGCGAGCGAGAGAAGCGCGCATCCTTGAAGGAAGTGTTCCTTGCGGTCCGGGAGACCATCTGGGCCTTGCTGTTCCCCATTCTCCTGCTGGTAGGAATCCGCAGCGGCCTTTTCACTCCTTCCGAAGTGGGCGCCTTCGCCTGCATCTACGCGATAGTAGTGGGAACGATGGCTTATAGGGAGCTTACTTTTGAGAAAATCGCCCGCACACTCGGTGAGACGATCATCGATGTTGGCGCCATCATGTTCATCATCGCGTTATCCGGGATATTTGGCTACGGCATACCGTTCGAACACATCCCGCAGTTGCTGACTGAGGCGATTCTGACGATTTCCCAAAGCAAGTACATCGTGCTGGGCATCATCCTGCTTTTTTTGGTGATCTTGGGTATGTACATCGATGGTTCTGTGGTAATCCTGCTATTCACCCCCATCTTCCTGCCCCTCGCGATGCAAGTGGGGCTGGATCCGGTGCATTTCGGTATTCTGTTCTGCACAATCATCACCATGGGTAACATGACTCCACCGGTTGGCCTTGCGATGTACGCGGTCTGCTCGGTGCTGGAGATTTCGATAGGTGATTATATCAAGGATATGTGGCCTTTTCTCTTCACGGTCGTACTGATGGTCGCAGTGCTGGTGTTTGTCCCCAAACTTGTGCTGCTGCTTCCCAATCTGATGTTCGGTTGATTAAACATTCATACTCATAGAAGGAGCATGACGGTGAAACTTACAGGAAAAACAGCTGTGGTTACAGGAGCGGCACGTGGAATAGGCAGGGAAATCGCTCTCAGGCTGGCGCAGGAAGGCGCCGCTGTGGTGGTCATCGATGTCCGTGATGCATCCGAGACTATTGCCGAACTGCAGAAGCAAGGGTTTGAGGCCATGGCGTTGGCAGTGGATATCACAGATTTTTCTGCAGTGGAGCGCGCTGTACGTGCGATAACCGATTGGAAAGGCACTATTGATATTTTGGTGAACAATGCGGGCATTATCGCGCGGGGAAGTATTCTGGAACTGACCAGTGAGCAATGGCTCAAGGTGATGGATGTGAACGTGAACGGCACCTTCTACTGGTGCAAGGCGGTGCTTCCGTTGATGGTCGCAGCTCAGTTTGGCAAGATTGTGAATGTCACCTCGATCGCAGGGAAAATGGGGGATATCACCGCCGCTGTGGTCTATGGGACTTCGAAAGGCGCGATCAACACCCTGACAAGATCGCTGGCCCGTCAGATGGCTGAATTCGGTATCAATGTGAACGCGGTGGCGCCACATGCGATCGACACGGATATGAGCGCCGACTGGTCCGATGAAAAGCGCAAGACGGTGATTGAGTCGATTCCGTTGAAAAGAATGGGCACAGCGCGCGAAGTAGCCGATGCAGTGCTGTTTCTCGCATCTGATGAGTCGTCCTTCATCACTGGTGAAACCTTGAATGTCAACGGGGGCTATCTGATGGACTGACGGCCAGGTCCGCCTGGGATTGCATGGATCTCGACTTGAAGAATTCACCGCTGAGGATGTTCTGCCGGCTGATGCGCAGGTGCTTCTCGATGATGGCGACCGCGCTTGAAGAATGATTCCCCAGAGCCTCGACCAGGTCGATATGGTCCTGGAAGGTTTGTGAATAATTGGGCTGGATACCGATATCATACATATAGTTCATGTTGAGGTGCAGGTTCAGTTCCTTATAATTCTTAATGATGAATTGATTGTCTGCAAGCGAGCACAACGCGGAATGGTACTGCCAGTCGAACCGAATGTATTTTCGCACATTGGGAGGATTCTCGGCCAAGGCTGCGGCCATGAGGTCGGTGAGCTCCTTTAATGGAACCAGACGCTCGGGCGCGATAGTAGCGTAGACCGATTTGACGCAATACACCTCGAGCAGTTCCCGCACATCGATCGCGGAGAGGATAGTCTTGATAGTGGGAGTCTTGAGCACGCACATGCTGCGGGGTCGGATTTCGACCAAACCCTCGAGATCGAGCCGTTTCAAAGCCTCCCGGATAGGCATCATGCTGACATTCAATTCCTCGGCCAGCTGCTTGGTGCTGAGGGTGTCGCCATAATTGAACCTACCTCCGATGATGGAGTTGCACAAATAGAGGTAGACCTGCTCAGCTAGGCTTCGTTTCTCGATTACAAAGCTTTCGTTATCATCCATGATGGCACCTCTTCTCCACGTGTTCTCCACGTGTGTAAACTAATATCTATTATATCAGAATTCAGAGGATTTGCAATACGGCGTGAATTCCAGCAGGTGGTGGGTGCTAGTATATTCCGATATCCAGAAAACCCTTCTGCACCAAAAGCTTCTGAAAGACCTTTATATCATCAAAGCGGACAACAATCCGATTGCCTTCAGCCCGGACCATGAACTTGCGAAGCTGCGAATCATTCATAAGCTGCTGTTTCAAGATAGGATCTGAAGGCAGTTCGAACATGATACAGGGCTGTGGAACAGTGAAGACGATCGCCCGGTTACGGATATTCTTAAAAAATGCCAGCCAGTGGGCGGACGGGGTTGGGTTGAGCAGTTTTTTGAAACGCTCGATCCTCGTTTCAATTTCCGTGAGGTCCTTGCAGCCATGCACAAAGCTTGTCTCGCTGATGCGGTAGCGTTCCTCACCCAACTGTTGGCCGATCTGCTCGAGGAACAGTTTTCGCTCCAAGGATTTGCCGCGGAAGGTCACCAAGAGCAACTCATCATCGGTGATGGTCTCGAAATCCAACTCGGCGCGTGGGGGGCGGTTTATACTCACTCCCAGACACCATGCCCCGAAGGGATTGACGCGGATATGCGAAAGCGCATCGTAGGGGGATATAGGAATTCTCTTTCGATTTGACTGGACTGCCAGAACCGGCTTGGTCTCGATGATGTCCACTATCCCCAGCAACGCCATCACATAGGAATAGGCTTTGAAAAGTGGTAATTCCAATAACCGATACTGGAACCGTCCTGCCACAGTGAATCCCTTATGATAGTGAGACAAGGTGAATTCCATATCATCAATGAACAGAGATTCCCCTTTCACATAATGGGAACTCAGATTCTTACCAGCCTTATCATCTAGCAAACGGTCTTGGATATATTCTGCCCGACATAACTGATCGACATCGAACCACTTGCCCTCAGGTGCTATTTTTTTAAGAACCTCATGGAAGGTGAAGCGAAATCCGAATTTATGCACGAAGGGCGATCCATACCCTGGCAAAATTTTCAGGTAGTCGAGCAATACCATCGATTCTATTGAAGGGATCAAATAATTGTGCTTATTGTTTCTCGAGTTTGACGGGAAGAAAAAACGATGGAGTAAAAATTTCACATAGGTATCGGAATCTGCCCGCCTTTTTGGGGTTTTTCCCTCGATCGATGCTATGAATCGGGCGGCGAGCTCAACAGAGTCCAAACCGTATGTACTCGCTAGGGGGAATTCCTTTTGACCACAAGCCTGCCTGGCCGAACGGATGATCGGTTTCAACAAGCCCTTATGAGCGGTTTCGTACACTCCCAGTTTCTCGATAGGCGCCCCGATGGCGTCAACCAGCAAGGGCAGCACCTCCTCGAGGGAATCGTTGTTGGACCACGGCTGGCCTTCAACACTTTCCAAGGGATTTGCGGCTGCTTCCGGTGGGAGGGGGATATAAGGACGAAAAGCGCGACGGAACAGCTCCGCAAGGAAGATGGTGTTGGAATCAACCACAAGAAACATATCGGCCCGGAGTCCATGCTCAAGTTTTCTTTCTTCATAATAGTAGGTATGGGTTTTGAGCGGCTCTATGAGCGAGACCTGATACTTGTCCTCCAAGGGTTTCACCGGTACATATCGGAAATTGACACCTATCGAAATCGCTTCTTGGATACATTTTGGCAAAAATAGGAAGAAATGATCAAACCGTGCTTGGGTCTGGAAGAAAAGAGAGGTAGATAACTTGGAACACAAGTCGGCTTTGCTTAAAGAAGATGCGGTGGTGCCCAGAAAGGTCCAGTACAGGTCCTTAAGTCGCGCCAAGGTCAAGCTGTTCAGCTCAAGATAAAAATAATCGACGCTCAGCCCCACCGGAGAATCGGGATGCACATACTCAGGATCCTCCTCAATCTCAATCCCATCATCTTCCTCAGTCCCGCCATCAGCCTCAGTCCCGCCATCAGCCTCATCCTGATCCTCTTTCTCTTCCTCTTCAGCATCTTCATCAAACTCATCATAATATTCATCCTCAAAATCTATATACTCATCTTCCTCCCAAAGCATGGATTTGTTTTTTTTCTTATCTTTCATCTTCATCACCCCAACAACCGTGCGATATCTTCTTCGGTCAGCGATTTAACCGCGGTGCTGTCAACCGCGAGCAAGGATGATACCAAGCTGACTTTCGTGTTCTGCAATTCCAAGAGTTTCTCCTCAATAGTGTCGCGCGCGATCATCCGATAGCAGAACACCGGATTCACCTGCCCGATGCGATGGGTGCGGTCTATGGCCTGGGACTCGGCCGACCGGTTCCACCAGGGGTCGAAGATGAACACATAGTCTGCGGCAGTAAGGTTTAGGCCGAGACCACCCGTTTTCAAGGTCATGATGAAGGCCTGTATCTTGGGGTCGGTCTGGAATCGATGGACAAGTGCCTGCCGGTCTCCCGTGGCGCCAGTCATCACCAGATTACCGATGCCCAGAGCATCAAGGTCTTCGGAAATCAGCTCGACAGACATGAGATAGTTGGTGAAGATAAGGCATTTATGCCCTTCAGCGGCGATTCCTCCCACCATGTCCTTCAGATACTCCCGCTTGGCAGAAACGCCGTCGAACTCACCATCGGCCTCTGGGATACCGGCTAGACGCCTTAACTCGGTAAGGGCCTGGAGGATGAGGAACGAGCTCTTGCCGATGCCTTCCCTGCCTACCGCCTGGGAGACTTTTTCCTTCAGTTCCAACCGACGCCGATGGTAGATGGCCAGGTGGCGGGGATCCAACTCGATATAAGCCGTCTGCTCGGTCTTTGGGGGCAGATCTGCGAGCACATCCCGCTTGATCCGCCTGAGCATGAACGGGTACACCCGGGCCCGCAGGTCCGCAAGCGCATCCTGATCGTTCTTGTCTTGGATTGGCCGCAGGTACTTGCGTTGGAAATCGGCCGGGCCACCGAAAAAGGCCGGATTGAGGAACCGGAAAAGACTGTAGAGGTCGCCTAGGTTGTTCTCGATGGGTGTGCCGCTGAGCGCCAACCGATGCTTGGCTTTAAGGCTGAGCACCGCTGCTGCAGTCTGGGTGCCGAGATTCTTGATATTCTGGGATTCGTCCAGGATGAGATACAGGAACTCCAATGATTGAAGCGCTTTTATATCGTTGCGGATAGTCGCATAGCTGCTGAGGATGATGGCGGAGCCGGTTTTAAAGACACTTTCCACTTCCCGTTCGGCGCCGTAGTACAAGCGGCATTCCAATTCGGGAGCGAACCGCTGCAGTTCGGCTTTCCAGTTGTAGAGCAACGACCGGGGAACCAGGATGAGCGAGGGAAGTGAAATGGCAGAGGCATAGGCACGTCGGAGCAAGGCGATGACCTCCACGGTTTTACCAAGTCCCATCTCATCCGCAAGACAAGCCCCCAGGTTGTGGTCGCTCAGGTACTCCATCCATTGCACTGCGTATTTTTGATACGGACGCAATTTCCCAGAGTCGATTGCATATTTCCCTTTGCGTTCGGCGATGGTATTGTACCCGCTGAAAAAGGCCTCGGCTTGTTGCCAACCCTCACCGGTGGCATCCATCCCCCCACCCTTGCTCAAGGCGGGAAGATCGAAGATCGAGACAGCGACCGCCTCGTCCCCTGTAGGTAATTTAGTGACCAGACGTTCGAAGCGTTTTATCTCCTTCACATCCGGATAGGCCCGCTGGCCATCATTGAGCGTGATGAATCCGTTCTTCCGATATTCGTCCATGAACCGTCCGAACGAAAACACTTGGTGCTCCAATTCGATCTCGGCCTTGCCCTCAAAATAATCAATGCCCTTGCCAAGTGAAAGCCTCAGGCGGGGCTTTCCCAAACGAAGTTTGTATCTTGACAGCAGGTGGGATTCAAGCAATATGAATTGCGCAAGCAGCTCGGACATGTGCTCAGACAAAAACTGTTGTGCGAATTCAGGTTCGATGATGAATTTACCAGCTTCCTCGTACACCGCGGTCTTGGAGGCTTTCCCCATCTTGGCGATCAGCTGACGGAATCCTACCTCCGGTGGCTGGGGAAAGACAACTTCGTCGATGCCCAGCTGTTTCTCTTCGGGGTCGATCGTCACCACCTTCACAATCTCCTGGTCTTCGAAAAACCGCAAGGGATAACCGGGGACGAATGCCAAAGGTTTGATGTGCAGGTAGCCGTACGCGTCGATCTCCTTAAACAGCAAGGCTGCCGAGGCGGTGAGGAGTCCGCTCCTGCGGGTGGTATAGCCAGGATAATTGATCTCCAATTGTGAAAAACGCGAGAGTGCCAGCGCTAGGAAGGCCGGAAGATCTTCTTGACGGACTCGGGCATGCAGAATATCCCATTCCATCCAGTTGGGGCCAAGGTCAGCGACCCGATAGAGGATGTTGCCTTGGACAAGGTGACAGGACGAGACCGCGTACGGGCTCTCCCCTTCCAGATTCAGCTCCGTTATCAGCCCATCCTCGGGCACTACCTGGGGGATTATGAGGAAATGGTTGTTCTCCTGGGGCTGAACGGAGAGCACGCAACGGGCCTCTCCCGGCTCACGACGCACTGGTTGCAGCTGGGCGTCAAGCAGCAGTCCGCTATCGCACACCATCTCGATCAACCGTGGCCCAGGATCGTGGACCACCGGGCCGCCACTCTCCAAGTATTCCTCTTCCCAGCGTAAGGTATTGGCTTCCTTCTTCCGTAGGGCGGCGAATTCACGAACCGCCTCTCGCACCATGCCTATTGAACGCCGATGATCAGGCTCGCAAGGAATGCGTTTACGGTCAAGAAGCCTCAAAGCCCAGCCGGTGGTTTCCTTATGGAGCTCAAAGTGGAAATCCACTACCGGTTGAGCGATAGCCTCGGTATCCACTGTTTCGACTTCGATTGTTTTTGCTTTTCGTGCGGCCATAGATTCATTATGATGCGCGAATATGGAGAGATATTCAAGAGCATTGATTGATGCACATCAGCGACCACATCAGCGGCAAAATAATCGGTGTCCATATGAACAAAAAGCTATCCTAGGCGGTGCGCGACTCCATTTCCGCCCTTGTTGAGCAATAAAATGTATTCCATCTCAATTTCTCGTCCTAGATAATGTGATTTCATTGTATACGTAGTTTCATACTATTACATACATGTTTATGCCCAAACGAAGTGAGCGGAGTGGAGGCTCAGAGCTTCCAGCACCCACTCGGGACTTGGGCGGCACGGCTTCGCCGTCAGGCCGCTGCGGGGTCCGCTCCCGCTCCCGTCCTTCGGACCAAGCCCTCCGAGTCCTTGCCGCATGGGGGAGCCCGCGCAGATTCGTGCCAGGCACGAGAAAACAGCCCCTCTTTATGTTTTCTCGTCCCTGGCACTGTGGAAAAGGTTCCAGCAACCTTTTCCACACAGTGATAGAAGTGATTTTGGATTAACACCTTGCTGTATACGCATTATTTTAGCAAAGCCTTTGGTATGTATCCACCACCGAGCCCGTTGTCTCTCCTCAGTATTTTCGATGGTCTAGTGGTGTTTTCTGTGGATTTTAGTTCCAGACAACCTATAATGGTTTCGAAGAGGAGAGCCGCTATATGCCGATGACCATAGTGAGAAACGACATCACCACCATGAAGGTGGACGCGATAGTGAACGCCGCCAATGCCGGCCTACGGATGGGCGGAGGTGTGTGCGGAGCCATCTTCAACGCCGCCGGACCGGAGAAACTCCAAGCAGCCTGCGACCGGTATGGGCAGTGTGCTCCCGGACAGGCCGTGATTACCGACGGATTCGCCCTGCCCTCCCGTTTCGTCATCCACACTGTCGGTCCCATCTGGGCTGGTGGTGCCGCAGGTGAGGAGCAGACCCTCCGCGACTGCTATACCAATTCGCTCAGAGTGGCCGCGCAGCACCAGCTTACGTCCATCGCCTTCCCGCTCATATCCTCCGGCATCTTTGGTTATCCCGTGGACCAAGCCCTGCAGGTGGCCTTGGCCGCCATCACCGCCTTTCTGCTTGAACATGATATGGATGTGTACCTAGTGGTATTCGACAAGCGCTCGTTCAAACTGAGCGGGCAACTGTACGCCGATGTGAAATCGTATATCGACGAAACCCTGGTTGATACCTATGCTGCGAAAAACCGTGGCCGCCGGCTATCAGACGAGATGGAATTTCTCTCAGTTATCGTACAGGAACCTTCCGCAGTAGAGCTATACAACGACATCCCCATGCGGGAACGAAGCCTGCACGATCTGGTGGCTCAATTGGAAGAATCCTTCTCCCAGATGGTGTTCAGATTCATTTCCGAAAAGGGCTTTTCAGAAGTGGAGACCTATCGGAGGGCGAATATAGATCGCAAGCTGTTCTCCAAGATCCGCAGCGACCGCGACTACAACCCCAAGAAATCCACCGCTATCGCCTTGGCCATTGCTTTGGAGCTGAATGTTGATGAGACCAAAGACCTGCTGGCACGGGCTGGCTACACCCTTTCCCGCAGCCATATGTCCGATGTGATCATCGAGTATTTCATCTCAAACGGCCTGTTCAATATCTACGAGATCAACGAGGCTCTGTTCGCGTTCGACCAGCAGCTACTGGGCGCGTAATGTCGCTTCACAAGCGACCCATGGACCCTGCATTTCAGTTATTCTCCAATCATCACCCATGAGGAGGGCATGATATGGAGACGAAACGGACGGAATTGGTATTCATACTAGATAGAAGCGGCTCGATGTCGGGACTGGAAAGCGACACGATCGGCGGATTCAACAGCCTATTGCAGAAACAGAAAGCAGAACCTGGTGCGGCCACGGTCACCACAGTCCTGTTCGACAACGAGTATGAGCTGCTGCACGACCGCATTGATATCAAAGGAATAGATTCCATAACCGACAAGGACTATTATGTGCGTGGCTCAACCGCTCTGCTGGATGCAATCGGCAAAACTGTGAACAAAATCGACAATGTCCAAAAGCACACCGGCAGTGATGCGAAAGCGGAAAAAACTCTATTTGTGATCATCACCGATGGAATGGAAAACTCCAGTGAGGAATATACCGCCGAACAGGTCCGCGCACTCATCCAACACCAGAAAAAGGAACTCAATTGGGAATTTCTCTTTCTCGGGGCTAATATCGACGCCATCGCGACGGCCGGAAAATTCGGTATCAATGCTGACCGCGCAGTGGATTTCCATTCTGACAAAATCGGGACTCATCTGAGCTACAACGCAGTATGCGATGTGGTGACGCAATTACGTGGTAAAGGCCAGGTGGATCCGCAATGGAAAGATAAAATCGATGCGGACTATAAAAAGAGAAGCAAGCGCTAAACATATGCCATCTTTTCGTGCCAGGCACGAATAGATTTCTCTTGACTTCCAAAACGTTTTGGATAACAATAAAACTAGTCCAAAACGTTTTGGAAATTTAAACCAGATTGGAAACAATCTAAAAGGAGAAATAGCATGAAAAGAGGAGTATTAGTAATTCTGATAGTACTGCTAGCGCTTATCACAGCCAGCGGACTTTTCGCCCAAGGCCAGAAAGCACCCACGGCAAAGGGCCCTGAGGGGAATTTCTACAGCGAGGGCACAAAAATCGTCGAACAGAAAATCACACTGAAAGGCTTCGGCTCCAAATTCTCTGGCAATGCCGAATGGGACGACAACATGCTCGTATGGCAGGAACTCGAGAAGAGAACCAACATTCGGGTTGAATGGGAGACAGTGGTGAACACCGAGGCCCGTACCAAAGCCCTAACCCTCTTTGCCGCGAACGACCTTCCTGACTTGTTTTTAAAGAATTCAATACACATGGCTGATGTGAACAAGTTCTCCCAAACGGGTGACCTTATCGATCTAAAGCAATTCATGGACGCTGGCCTTATGCCTAACTTCAAGAAAGCCTACGACAGCGAAGTGAATATCCGCATTGCCGTTACCAATCCCGATGGCAAGATCTACACACTGCCTGCTTATTATCCAGACCCCATCGACACCACCCGACGTTTCATGTACATCAACGAGACCTGGTTGAAAAACGTAGGCAAGCAGAAGCCCACCACGCTTGAGGAATTCTACGATGTCCTTAGAGCATTCCGTGATAACGATGCCAATGGCAACGGTGACCCAAATGATGAATTCCCCCTTAGCATGGATTCACTTGCGCAGGCGGAAAAAACCGCCCGAGGGCTCAGCGGCGTCGACGATGTTTTTGGACAACCCTTCAATGTGATCGATGGGGAATTGTACCAAATGTACACAAGCGAGAATATGAAAGCCGCCTTCACTTTCTTGCATACGCTCTATAGTGAGAAATTACTGGAGCAAGACCTTTTCACCCGCGGAAATCCAGAATTTTTCGCCAGGCTCGCAAACAATCAGTTTGGAATCACTATCTCCCTCCCCCCTGCTGATTCTAGTCAATTTGCCGTACTCGAACCTTCTTTCGGTGTACTTGGCAAAGACAAGGTGATCTGGAACTGGAAAGTCTCTCCAGTACTTACTCCCGCTACCTTCGCCATCACTTCTAAAAACAAATACCCAAGGGAAACAGCACGTTGGATTGATTACTTCTTCAGCGATGAAGGAGCGACTCTCATCAGAATGGGTGTTGAAGGCGACACGTACAAGACCAATCCCGATGGATCGCTCAGCTACACGGACAAAATTAAAAACGACCCGCAGGGTGTGGAATTCGCCATGGCGAAGTATTCTTTCTGGCTGCAACCGAATGTGCTTCCCGGAAAGTACACAAGCAAAGTGACCGGAGCGTTGTTCGAAGGAACTTTGGTTCCGTCATGCATCGATATTTTCGCACCATATAGTACCAAGCACGCGTATAGCTTCCCCAGCCTTCCTGCAGATTTGGAGAAGGAAAGAGCTCAGTTGATTGGAGAAATCAATAAATACTATAGCGAATCCAGAGCAGCCTTCATGACCGGCAAGCTGAGCTTGGATAAGGATTGGGACACTTATGTGAAGAATCTGAAGAACATGAAGATCGACCGGCTTGAGGAAATCTACAGAGTGGCCTATGGGATTGTGAAAAAGCTATTGTAGAGACAATCCGACCGAGACCTCAGGGAAAACCGTATCTAGATTGAAGAATGAAAGGAATCAATACGGTTTTCCTGTTCCAATCATACATCCATACCATTTGGATATGTCGTCCTCCATCTCTGCTGAAATCCCTCGTGGACATGAATAAATAGGAGTTGTATCTTGAAAAAAGGAATCATTAGAAATGTGTCGAATAATATTTCGGCCATTCCGACACCGCCATCCGAACTCAAGGGATTAACTGAAGAGAAAAAAGCAAGGATGGCGAAAATCGCTTTGAAATACTGGTTGATGGGGCCTGATGAACTCATCAGTCCATTTGATTTCATATTTGAATCCGACTGCGTCGGGCAAGTCCCGTTGCATAGCCATCATTCTGAAGAATTCTTCTTTATCCTTTCTGGAGAAGGCATCATGCAGATTGGAGACGAGGAAAACCTCGAAATCAAGCCGCGCGACCTGATATACACCCCTCCAGATGTACCACATTCAATCAGACCTAAGCATCCAGGTGAGACAATTCGCTGCTTGTGTTTTGGATTACGGATTCAATGAGGGAGAAGATCATTATGGCAGACTTGCATGTAGCGATAATCGGGTGCGGAGGAATAGCTCTCTCGCATATGGAACAGTTCTATAAGCAGCAGAACAATGTAAAGGTAGTCGCTTGCATGGATCCAAACGTGAATTCGGCGGCGTCTTTTTCGCAAGCGCACCAGATAGACCATGCTTATTCTAGTTTTGATGAGCTTATGGCAAAAGAGACCAACCTCGACGCGATTGATATCTGCACCCCGCCTCAGTACCATACTTTTTATGCACATAAAGCGATTTCCGCCGCAAAGCATGTGATTACAGAAAAACCGTTCTCCCTGGACTATGAAGAAGCTAAAAAGGTCGTGGACGAAGCCGCAGCCATGCAGGTCAAGCTCATGGTGATGCAGAATTATCGTTGGCGACCTGAATACGTGAAAGCGCGAGCTATGATAAAAGCGAAGCAGATAGGCAGTCCAACCCTGATCACCATTACGAGCAGGCATGACTTATTCGCTTTTGGAGCAGATGAATACCGAAAAAAGATGGAGCGCATGTCCTTATTTGAGATATCAATCCATTATATCGACCTCTTTCGTTTTCTCACTGGCTCGGATGCCAAGATAGTTTTCGCTCTCACCGGCAGGAAAAGCGACAGCCCCTATGTAGGTGATACATTCTCGGTAGTCACCTTAAAACTTGAAGATGGTTGTATCTGCAATCTTGTCACTAGCGCGGAAACCATTGGCGCACGGATCAACTGGGGAGCGGAGACCGTCATTCAGGGCACTAATGGAACAATCTGGTTGAACAGGGATAGCGATTATGAATTTAAATCATACTCACGCGTTCTCGGAGGAGCATCGACCAGTACTGTCCTCACTCCAGTCAAGGGCTGGTTCGGCGAACCGCTGAGATGTTTTTACGAGAGCATCGAGGGGAATACTGAACCGCCATCCAGCGGTAAGGACAACTTGAAGAGCCTGGAAATCATCCTATCGGCATATGAATCGGCAACCCATGGCAAATCAATCATATTGTAGGGGCTGCATGGAGGAGAAAATGGATATGAGGAGTAGACAATGAGAAAAAATCCAGTCTTGATAACTATGTTCATCATTCTCATACTCATGCCCATACTCATGCTCTTCTCCTGCACCAGCCGGATTTCTGAAGACCTTGGAAGTGAACGCGTATCTGTTCTTGACAATTCATCATACGAAGGTCTGCTTTCGGTACATTTTCTGGGACTGCATACACTGGGAACCAAGAATGGCGATGCGAGTCTTGTCATCACGCCAGGAGGCAAGACCCTTTTGATCGATGCAGGAAATGAGAGCAACCATGCGAAACTTCGAACCTATCTGGAAAACGCAGGTATCGAAACCCTTGATTACGTGATATTCTCCCATTTCCATGGTGACCATGTAGGCGATTTCCAAAAGCTAGCTGCGGATTTTTCAATAGGAAAAGTCTTGATGTTGGATTTTCCTGAAATCCAAGGCGGATCCGCCAATGAGAGAGCTGGCATTCTGGAAGTCCTTTACAAAAAGGCAATCCCCTACGCCTATCTTGGCGCTGGTGATGTGTTGCAGTTGGATGACGAAATCGAGCTGTTCTGCCTTAGTCCGGATCTGCCTGTGAAGTATGATGAAACCGTTGTCGATGATCGGACCAGGACAGTCTTCGAAAACCAGTACAGCATGGTTTTCCAACTCAAGTACCGGGAACAGGTGTTCCTGTTCACTGGAGACATCTATCGGGATATGGAATACGATTTGGTAAGCCGCTATGGATCCCAATTGCGAAGCGACGTGCTTAAAGTCCCGCATCATGGCCTACACACCTCCAGCTCCATATCGTTTCTATTGGAAGTGCAGCCAAGTCTGAGCATCATCATGAGCGGAGAACCGACCGAGTCCACGTTGACCAGTCTTCGCAATCGAAACAGAACCCTCACCACTGTCGCATATGGTACAATTATGGTGATGAGCGATGGAACCACGCTTCAGGTCATCACCGAACATGAAGATACAACCCGTGGAATTTATAGCGAATAAAAATATAGGAATGGAAATGAAAAGGAAGGATGATATGGAATTCAACGGTTTAGGTACACATATGGGAAACATCTATCGGACATCCCCCGCTCGATCGCGTTCAATCTGCGCAGAGAATCCCACCGGAGGAAAGGGGATGGGGGGGATGTGTGAACTCGCAGACGGTATCAGCGCCCACTGCGCGCAGGATCTTGGCAAAGGCTGGAAAGTCAATCCGTGCTTGTCCTTGCCACCACACAGCATCACAACTCTTGCTGACATCGTAGGCCCTGGCTGTCTTCAGCACTTCTGGATCACTCCGACCGGTAACTGGCGCGACCAGATACTGCGCATCTACTGGGACCATCAAAGCATGCCCTCTGTGGAATGCCCCATCGGCGATTTCTTCGGCTGCGGCTGGGGAATGTACGCTCCTATCAGCTCACTGGCCGTGTGCGTGAATCCCGGATCGGCCTTCAACTGCTACTGGCAGATGCCCTTCCGCGAGCATTGCCTTGTCACTATCGAGAACCGCTCCAGTGATGCCAGCACATTTTTCTATCAGATAGACTATTGCCTCACCGAAGTGGAAGCTGACGCCGCCTATTTCCATGCGCAGTTCCGCCGGGTGAACCCCCTGCCGTACAAAGAGGAATACCTGTTGCTGGACAATGTGCACGGGCAAGGCCAATACGTTGGAACCTACATGTGCTGGGGCGTCAATAATTGCGGCTGGTGGGGAGAAGGCGAATTCAAGTTCTTCCTTGATGGCGATACGCAATACCCCACTATCTGCGGGACCGGAACCGAGGACTATTTCTGTGGTTCCTATAATTTCGAAGCAATGACCTACGAACGGAAATCGGTCGTGGTGGAGAAAAAAAGAGCCGGTGTGTACCAGCCTTTCAGCACTCCCTATTCAGGCCTGTCCCAGGTGATCACCCCCGATGGCTGCTATAGCTCCCAACAACGCTTTGGCATGTACCGTTGGCATATCACCGATCCCATCCGCTTCCACTCCGACTTGCGGATTACCGTCCAAGCACTCGGCTGGCGCTCCGACAAACGCTTCCTTCCGTTGCAGGACGATATCGCTTCGGTAGCCTATTGGTATCAGACTTTGCCTACCGTCGAATTCCCCCAGCTTCCGGACAAAGACTACCTCGAGGTCATATAGCATGCATGATACAGATTTAGCCAGAGTCGATTCGGGTCCTGGACATTCCCATGAGGACCCATTGATCACCCGTCTCATTACATTGCATTCGAAAATCTATCCCACTGAGAATTCCGCGCTATTCCTGCAGGAACTGATGGAGATGACCGCAAGACACCGCAGGGATATCAACGCCCATCGGATGACGGTGGAAGGCAATGGGCACAGCCAAGCCAGCCGTTTCGTTTTCGACCAGCGCGACATCTTTCTCATAACCTATCCGGATATAGTACGGTCAGGCCAAGCCACGCCATTGGCGACACTGCATGCCTTCCTGCATGATCATCTTCCACGGACCTTCTCCTTCATCCACCTGCTCCCGTTCTATCCGTATTCGTCGGATGATGGATTCTCAGTGATCGATTACCTTCAGGTGGATCCTAAGCTAGGAGACTGGGATGATATCTCCCACCTAGCCAAAGATTCACGATTGATGTTCGATGCCGTAGTCAACCATATCTCCGCGAAAAGCGAATGGTTCATCCGGTATTTGCGTGGCGATCAGGAGTATCTTGATTTTTTCCTTGAACAGGAGCTCGGGGCCGATTATTCAAAAGTGGTGCGGCCGCGGGTCTCACCTCTCTTTACCACTTATAAAACCAGCAGGGGTGATAAGGAGGTCTGGACAACCTTCAGTCCTGATCAAATAGATTTGAATTACCAGAATCCCCGCCTGCTTCTGACCATCATCGACATCCTGCTCACCTATGTGGCACGAGGAGCTGCAGCCATCCGCCTTGATGCGATCAATTATCTATGGAAACAACCTGGTACCAATTGCTCCAACTTGGATAACTGCCATGCGGTGATTCAATTGATACGGGCGGTTCTAGACTTCGTCTGCCCCTGGGTGGTGATAGTGACAGAGACCAACATCCCCCATGCCGACAACATCACCTACTTTGGCGACGGATACCATGAAGCCCAAGTCATTTACCAATTCGCGCTTCCGCCGTTGGTGGTCCACAGTTTCCTCAGTGGAAAAGTGCGCGCGCTCTCCAATTGGGCGGATTCGCTTCACTTTGGATCAGATACCTCGTATTTGAATTTCCTTGCATCGCATGATGGGGTCGGCATCATCCCCACTGCTGGGATTCTCGCGCAAACCGAAATCGACGCTTTGGTGGATCTCGCCCATACCCGAGGTGGGTATGTCTCGTACAAAGCCTCACCGCAGGGGGGCCAACTGCCCTACGAGCTCAACTGCACCTATTACGACCTCATCTGCGACCCTATGGATCCAGAAGAATTGAATATCCGCAAGTTCATCACCTCTCAAGCTATCCTGCTTGCTCTGAGGGGAATTCCGGCATTGTACTACCACAGCCTGTTCGGAAGCCGGAATTTCTCCCAGGGGGTGTCCATAACGGGTATGAAAAGGACCGTGAATCGTAAAAAATTCTCTCTTGATGAAATTGAAAAGCTGCTGGAACCAACGGACTCACCGACAGCGACCATATTCAACAGCCTCAAGTCCCTTATCGAAATTCGCAAACAGCATCCCGCATTCAGTCCGCACGCCATGCAGACCATGCTGAATCTACATCCCGCCCTCCTGTCCTTCTATCGATCGCTGAAAGGTAAGGAGACCATCCTTGCGCTGGCCAATGTCTCCAATCAACCGATCACTGTGGAAATTCCCGGCATACAGAATTTTCAGAACATAATCACTTGGATCACCGGACAAGGGGAACTTCGCCAAGGCGGAAACCATACCACCGTCACCGTACCTTCCTATGGTTTCATGTGGTTGCTGGTGGAGGAAACCGATGCATAAAGCTGATTTCCACACCCACACCACTTTCTCTGATGGCCGCAACTCCATTAGGGAAGTTATCGAGGCAGCGGCCTTTGCTTCGATAGAAGTGCTTGCGATCACCGATCATTTCGATCCCAACGATTACCGTCCGGCTATCGCCGGGCTCACCGAAACTGCCTTGCTGCATCATTTCCAAAGCATCCGGGAAATCGCGCGGGACTATGATATGGAAGTCCTCTGCGGAGTGGAGACCACCCCCCTCCCGGATGGTACGCTCGCACTGAGCCCTGCGGTGATTGCTCAATGCGAAGTCATCATCACCAGTTGCCATTATATTCCTTATGACGGTGAACTGCAGCCTGGTGAATTCTTCAACGACCGCTATTGGAGCATGTATAAGGATTGCATGCTGGCGATGGCCGCCGGTAAAGGACATATTCTCGGGCATTGCGAGGATTACCTTCCCATCGAGAGGTTTATCCAAGGATTGGGAACCACGTACCCCCAGCGGCGCTCCATCTGCCTGGAGATTGTGAAGCGGTATCTCGACCGACCGTATATCGAGAAATTAGCCGGGAATCTAAAAAAATCGGGAAAGATGTGTGAATTGCACTGCGCTACCCAAACCCCACGGGAGTGGGTTGTCCGCATGCTGGCCACGGAAGGCGTTCGATTCACACCTGGGAGCGACGCGCATGCAGCGGATCAGGTGGGCAAAACCGAATGGGCCTATCATTCAGCAAGCATGGTTGATGGGTTTCTCTGCACAGAAAGGAAGGATTTCTATGGGCAACGATAGGATTATCGTCTATATCAACTGGGATGGATTTGCCTCCTACTATTACAATCGCGCCTCGGCCCGGGCTTTGGTCCCCACGATCGATGGACTACGCTCTCAAGGAGTGTTTTTTGAGAACGCCCGGTGTGGGATCCCATCCATAACCAATCCGATGCAGACCGCCATCTCCTCAGGCGCCTATGCGGGAAAAACTGGCAATGTGAAGATATATTATGACAAGAACCTTGGGATGGTGGTGGATCAACGACGCGAGAACAAGGCGGAGAACCTGGCCAACGCGTTCCATAGGCAGGGTATTGCTGTGGCCTCGGTACACCATTTCACCTTTGAGGAGAATGGAACTTTTGCTGGTGACATGCAACGGCCTTACGTGTTCCTGCCCTACTCCAACTACATCCAGAGGTTTGATGAACTATACCGTATCCTGGCTGGCAAGAAAGTCCACACCGGTGACAACTTGGTCACCGTGGAAGGGATCCCCCGCTTTGTGGCGATGTATATCGACGATCTGGACACCATCGGGCACAACAACGGAAAACTAGCTCCGGTCGCTGCCAGCGAAGAACAACGTATCGAGCATGTGCTGTGGCGGCTTAATCAGATGGACACCGTGCTTGGGGTGTTCATCGAGCAGCTGAAAGCCTTGGGAATATACAATCGACTGGCCTTTTTCCTCATCACCGACCATGGCATGACCCCCTTCAGCTTCAGCAACGAAACCGTAGCAGCCTACCACGATCTTCTGGACGGACTTACCCAGCTGGGGTACACCTATGAGGTGCTGAAGGGAGGCATGGCTCCGGCATCTGGAACCGACATCGTCCTTTGCACCGCTGGGTTGTCACTCGTGCTTTCCTTTACCCGTACAACTGATCAAAAGAAGATAACCGAGTTACAGATGATGCTCTCCAAGAAGCCCTACGTGGGACGGGTGATGAACAGCAGCGAGATCCAGGCTACCGGGAGCGCTGATTTCTGCGACCTTTATATTTCTCCCAAACCTCCCTATATCTTCAAAGATCTTGCTCCAACCGTAGGAGGCACCCACGATTCGCTCGACGAAAGCTCGCATCAGATATTCTCACTCATGTGGGGGTCGGGGATTAGGAAAGGCGTCACCGTTGACAAGCGGATTTCAAATATTGACTTCGCCTCGACCATGGCCCGTTTACTCGATGCCGATCCCCCGGCTCAGAACGAGGGAATCTGTTTATCGGCAGCGCTGGAATGAAAGGTATCAATACCCCCAGGGTAAGCCCTGGAAAGCGGAGGCTTTGCCTCCTCGTGGGCCCCAAGGGGCGGGGTATTTCAACTTGCTTTCCCGGCACTCGCTCGGGATTGGAACCATCAAGATGCTTCCCCTCCGCTCGCTTCGTTGGGGAATAAACCAAAGGAGGACCTCTGTGGATACAAAGAGCCAGATTGTGGGAACGGGCGGGCAAAAAGGCCTCCTGCCCCGCTTTCGCCGCAATAGGAAATTGAAGTTGATTGCAAAGAACTACGACCTCTACCTCATGCTTCTCCCGGTACTCCTCTTCTATTTGATCTTTAGATATGTTCCGATGTACGGCATCCAGATAGCGTTTCGTGACTATAATCCAGGCTTGGGATTTCTCAAGAGCCCTTGGGTTGGTTGGGAACATTTTGAGCGGTTCTTCTCCTCGTTCCGCTTTTCCCGCATGATTGTGAACACTGTCATGATCAACGTGTATCAGATCATCTTCCAGTTTCCCCTCCCCATCATATTCGCCATCATTGTAAACGAAGTACGTCGCAAGCGCTTCAAGGCTTTTGTTCTGAACACTACATACATTCCTCACTTTCTGTCCACCGTGGTTGTCGTGGCGCTTATCTCCACCGTGACCAATCCAGAGTACGGAGTCATCAACCAGCTGATAGAATATTTTGGAGGGGAGCCAATCCGGTTTCTGGAAGAATCCAGTTGGTTCAAACCTGTGTACGTTGGCTCAGGCATCTGGCAGAACATGGGTTGGAGCTCGCTTATCTACTTAGGAGCGCTGGCGGGTATCGATCCGGTGCTGTACGAAGCGGCGCAAGTGGATGGGGCTAGCAAGCTGCAGCAGATTTTTAGAATCACCATACCCTGCATCATGCCTACGGTTATGATCATGTTGATCCTGAAAATCGGAGGGATCATGGATCTGGGTGTTGATAAAGTACTGTTGATGCAGAACGATCTGAATATCTACTCCAGCGATGTCATTCCGGTGTATGTCTATCGGACAGGTGTGCGTGAAGGCGATTTCAGCTATGCCGCGGCGATAGACCTCTTCAATAATATCATCAATTTCCTCATGCTCCTGTCCGCCAACCGTATTTCTAAAAAGCTGAGCGGATCGTCGCTTTGGTAAAGGAGAAGAATATCATGAACCTGAAGGTCAGGCGAAAGAAAAAAATCTATTTCAATAGCGATACGTTTGTCATGTGGTTCATCTATCTACTGCTCGCATTCGTGAGTGTGCTGATGCTCTATCCTCTGATAGTGGTGCTCAGCAGCTCGGTCAGCGACCCGGTGGCGATCATCGAAGGCCGTGTACGACTTTTACCTGTAGGATTCAGCCTTGAATCCTATGAGAAAGTTTTCGCCAACAAGGACATCACCCGTAGTTTTATGAACTCGGTGCGCTATACCTTGGTAGGAACCGCGGTGAATGTGGTCATGACTATCCTGGCGGCATACCCACTCTCCCGCAAGGATCTGGTGGGACGCAACCCGCTGATGATGATCATCACCTTTACCATGTTCTTCTCAGGTGGCATGATACCGTCCTTTCTTGTGGTGCGGAACCTTGGATTGATGAACAAGATGTGGGCGATCATCCTGCCTGGAGCCATCAGCACCTACAATCTGATCATTACCCGCTCTTACTTTCAGAACAATATCCCCAGCGAGCTGCAGGACGCGGCTCTGATCGACGGTTGCTCGAATTCCAAGTTCCTTCTAAAAGTGGTGCTGCCCTTATCGCTCACCATCATCGTGATTATCTCTATGTTCTACGCTGTCGGGCATTGGAACGCATACTTTGGACCGATCATGTATTTCTCAAGGAAAAATATGTATCCGCTGCAGGTGGTCCTCCGTGACATTCTGATGAGCGCGCAATCTGCTGACATGGCCACTTCCGATGCAGTGCTTTCCACGAGGTTTTTCGAGATAGAGCGCATCAAATACGCCACAATCGTCATCGCCTCGCTGCCTATGGTAATCGCATATCCGTTTATCATGAGATATTTTGAGAAAGGCGTGATGATGGGGGCCATCAAAGGTTGACCGATTGGGGTTTACGCTTTGGGTGTAAACCGTCTATCATGCATGCGAGAGGTGTGTTCAATGATTACGTTGAAGGATATCGCAGAAGAAGTCAATCGATCAGTCACCACGGTTTCACGGGCGCTTGCAGGGTGTTCTGATGTGAATAAAGAGACCGCCGATTTGGTCAAGACTGTAGCAAAGCGCATGGGCTATGTGCCCAACACCTACGCGCAACGGCTGCAGAAACAGTCCACCGACACCGTTGGTATTGTGGCACCACCTTCATCAAAAGGTTATTCGGAACCGTTCTTCAGTGAATTCCTGGCGGGAATTGGTGAAAAGGCGACCGAATTTGGTTATGACCTGCTGGTGGCATACGCTCGCGAAGAAAACCAGATGGCCATCTACCGCAAATTGGTCGAAGGACGGCGGGTTGATGGATTCATCCTCTACCGGACTCTCCGGAACGACCCACGTGTCAACTATCTCCATTCGGTTGGCTTCCCTTTCACTTCATTTGGCCAAGTTGAGAATCTCAAGGATTACGCGTATATAGACGAGGATGGCGAGTATGCAATGCAAATGATCGCACGACATCTGGTGGATAGAGGGCACAGCCGTATCGGGTGCATCTGCCCGCCACTTTCAGTCATGTACGCGTACACCCGCCTGAACGGGCTGGTGAAGGGTCTGCGGGAACTGGGCTTGGAATTGGACCCTGAGATGATCAGAGAAGGATATTTCGATCAAAAGGATGGATATGAGCAGGCGATGGTGCTGCTGGACCATCCCAATCCACCAACCGCCATCGTAGGATTCAATGATCTAATCGCCTTTGGGGTGATCAACGCAGCCAAAACCCGAGGATTGCATATTGGAAGCGAATTCGCAGTGACAGGTTTTGACAATGGCCAGATGGCTGCGTTCTATCGCCCACCTCTCACAACCATCAGCCAGCCAACGTATGAAATAGGGGGGATGCTGCTAAAACTGCTTATCGACAATCTAGGGAACACAAAAGAGCCCAAGCCTCAGATATTCCTACGTCCAAAACTGATCATCCGTGAATCGTCCTGCTTGGAGAAAGTCGATGTCACTATCTGACAACATCCACCCGTTCGTCCAGCACGGGAGTGAGAAAATGTTCTATGACCTCAGGATGGGTCCGCAGATGGTCCGCTTGAGGGAGACGATATTTGTGGTCTATCAAGCGAACGCCCTTGAGGTGAGCGCAGACCCATACATAATTGTCTATGATATTTCGTCACAACTCTGGTCGCAACCGGTCCGATTGGGCCTAGCAGAACGGCCTGGTTTCGACCATCATCTGTGTCCTGTCCTCTGGATTGACTCGGACGAATACCTGCATGTCCTTTTCAACTGCCATGGTAACGAAGGGACCCATAGGATTTCATCGCAGCCACGCTCTATCGAAAACTGGAAGGATGGACCCTTGGTGAGCCCATCTATCAGCTATCCACATGTCTTTTACCTCCCCGATGGGAGGGTCTGCTTGTATTTCAGAGTTTTTGGCCATATGGGATACTGGGCCTATGCGCTTTCGCAAGATGGTGGCTATACCTGGGGAACGCCGGTGAAGGTGGTTGATTTTGATCAGGACCCAGCGAATGATGCGGATACCTGGGCTGGATCGTACCACACCACCGCCTTGGATATGGATGGCCACACGTTGCATGTTGGGTTCACTTACTTTGATGAGCGTGGAATCTGGAAATTCATTCATCCTCGATATGGCCGCAAGCCAAGCGTGAATACCCGCTATCACCTTTATTACCTCCGTATCGATCTGGATACGGGAACCGCCCGTGACGTCGATGGCCGACAGGTGGCCTACCCTATCAACCGTCGGGAGGCCGAGCAATGCAAGATATGGGATAGCGGTGACTATCTGACGATGATGCCCGCCATACTGGTCGCTCCTAACGGAACCGATGTTTCCTTCCTTGTAGCTGTGACCGAGGAAACGGAGTGGAAATGCGGATTCAGGTATTTCTGGCGTGAGCATGGAAGCTGGTTGAGCACTCGCATCACCCAGACGAACACCACCTGGTCCGGTTGCCGGTTGCTTCGGGAAGCTGACGGGACGCTTGCGGCCTACCTGATTGTCGGCACGCTTGATGGGAGCCGCTATACATATGGCGCGGGCGAGCTGGAGAAGTGGGTTTCTGTCGATAATGGGCACACGTGGTCGCAGCAGAACCGTTTTGTACCGGTCGAGGGTCTGCTGTACAACAACCCCATTGTTGCAGAGAATTACCATCATAGCGGTTTAAGCTTCCAAGAGTTCATCGCGTTCTATGGATGGGAAGGTCCCCACAGCATGCAACCGGTGATAGATAAAGAAACTGACATCCCTATAGTCAATCGAGGCAAGGCCTTTCTCTTGCAGGATGACCAACTTGTATAGTATATCCGCCCGGTGCCAGGCACGAGAAAACATTCGTGCCTGGCACGAATCTGCGAAGCTGGTCCGAAGGACGGAAGCGGGAGCGTACCCCGCAGCGGCCTGACGGCGAAGCCGTGCCGCCCACGTGCCGAGGGGTGGGTACTTGAAGCTCGTAGCTTCCTTTACTCTCGCTTCGTTGGGGGATCAACCTTGCTTTCCCGGCATGCACCTGGGAATGGAAGAAACAACTCTGTTGGTGTATCTGCGTACCTGACAGCCTGATTTTTACTATTTTTTATCGCATCCTTTATTGCGATTAAAGTTTACCGAGGATTTATCGAGTGGTATACTCTTTTATAGCTTATCCGCCCCTTTTACACACTAACTGGTTGCGGTAGAAACTGAGGGGGTGCTCTGTTGCCTGTTATACTCGTTGTCGACGACTCTCAGACTGATGTGCTTCTAATCACAAGCATACTCAAGGATTTCGAGACCATCACTGCATCCGATGGTTTGAAAGCCCTTGAGATCATCGCTTCAAACAACACTATCGACCTCATCCTGCTGGACCTCCACATGCCGCGTCTGGATGGATTCGGGGTGCTGAACGCCCTGCAAGAACATCATTGCGAGGTACCTGTCATCATCCTGACCAATTTGGATGAAGTCAACAATGAGATCCGCGGGCTGGAACTAGGTGCGGTGGATTATATCCGCAAACCATTGAATTTCCTCTCGCTGCTTAAGCGGATTGAAGTCCATCTCCGGCTTCGAAAGGCCACCTGGATGGTCAAGGAACACAATCGGATTCTGGAAGACACCGTGAGGCGTCGTACCGCCGAGGTCGTCCGGACCAACGAGATCACCATCAACGCACTGGTACGGTTGCTTGAGGTGCGCCATATCGAGACCAGCAATCACTCTCGGCGGACCCGCTGGATGATGCAGGCCTTATGCGACCGCCTGATAGCTCTCAATCGACCTGGATATGAATTGTCTCCAAAAGTCATCGAAGACCTCGTGAACACCGCTCCATTGCATGATATCGGCAAAGTGGGGATTCCCGATAGCATCCTGCTGAAACCCGGGCGACTCGACCCTGCCGAATTCGAGATCATGAAGTCGCATGTGGAGCATGGGGTTGAAGCACTCGAATACCGGATTGATCCCAGCGATGCCCCGATAAGCTTTATCGAGACAGCCAAGGAAATCATCCAGCACCATCATGAATGGTATGATGGCAGCGGGTATCCCAAAGGCCTTGCCGGACAAGACATACCCCTTCCAGGCCGGCTCATGGCAATCATCGATGTCTACGACGCCCTTACCAGCCGACGGGTATACAAGGACGCGATCAGCCATCAGGAGACGCTGGAGATTCTTATAGCGGAAACCGGCAAGCATTTCGATCCGGTGGTGATGGAAGCGTTCTTACAAGCGCAGAATGAGATTCTGGAGATATCCCACACGTACCGCGTTGGATCTGAATGAACCGTTCCAGGGAGGAACGCATGGGTAGTGAAGGAATGTGGCGAAAGGTTCGGAATGGTACCTTCCTCTGTCTGCTTTCGCTTCTGTGTCTGTTTCCACCTCAAATGGCCATCGCCGCAACGCCTTTCCAACTGACGGACCAAGAGTATACCTTCATTATATCGCATCCACAAATCCGTATCGGCATCGACCCGGAATTCGTCCCCTTCGAGTTCATCAATGATGAAGGTGCATACGCGGGTATCGCATCCGATGTCGTGGCGCAGGTGTCGGAAATCACAGGACTTTGGTTCTCCCCTTCTCTGGATCTCAGCTGGGTTGAGGTGGTGGAAAAAACGAGAGCAAAGGAAATCGATGTCCTTCCGGCAGTAGGAATCACCGATGAGCGCTTGCAATATCTACAGTTCACACGCCCCTATATCACCTTTCAGCGCACACTTGTGGTGAAGAACACAAACACGAGCATACACACCTTCGAGGACCTGTTTGGGCGGCAGGTAGCGGTGCAGACCGATAGTTCGCACCACGGCCTGCTGATGGAATATCCTCAGATCGGCATCCGTGAATATCCGACGGTGGAGGAAGCCTTGCTTGCAGTAAACCGCGGCGAGGAGGTAGCGTTCCTAGGGAATGAGGCCACCACCAGCTATATCGCACGAAGCAAAGGACTTACCGAACTCACCTTCATCCCAGTCGAGAACGGTGGAAACATACAACTCCATTTCGCGGTGCGGGACGACTGGCCGCTGATGGTCTCAATTCTGGACAAAGCCCTGGCGAGCATCCCTGAAGAGCGGTTCACCGAGATCTTCAACCGCTGGATAACCTATGAGCGGCGGGTGGATTACCGGGAGATCATCAGCATCGCTATCTCGATAGGTTTGGTGGTGCTGATTGTACTTGGCATATCAACCTTCTGGATTTTACAGCTGAGAAAAGAGATTAAGCGGAAGGAACAAGCCCAGCGCGAGATGGAGGTGGCGAAAGCCAAAGCCGAGGCTGCTGACTTGGAGAAATCACGCTTCATGGCAAGGATGTCGCATGAGATCCGCACCCCGCTGAATGGCATCAACGGCATGACGTATCTGCTGGAACGAACCAAGTTGGACGCCACTCAACGACGATTCCTCAACACAATCGGACAATCCACCCGCAGCATGCTGTCCATCATCAATGATATCCTGGATTTCTCGCGCATAGAGGAACGGAAAATCACACTTGAGCACGTTGGGTTCAACCTCGACACGGTTCTGCATCAGGTGCTTTCCATCGATGCCTGGACTATCAAAGAGAAGAATCTGCACATCTCTCTGGAACGTGGGGCTTCGGTTCCGGTCCACCTAATCGGGGATCCTAACAGACTTGCCCAAATCCTTATCAATCTTATCCACAATGCGATCAAATTCACCTCACAGGGTGGAATAAAGGTGGTGGTGACGAATCCGAAACTGGATCCATCAAAATGCTATCTGGACTTCACCATACGTGATACGGGCATGGGGATGTCTGTAGAACACATGGCTGATCTGTTCAAACCCTTCAATCAGGCTGATGAGAGCATCGCCAGGCGTTTTGGTGGCTCGGGCCTTGGACTCTCTATTGTAAAAAGCCTCGTGGACCTTATGGGAGGAACCATCGTAGTGGAAAGCGAGCTTGGCAAAGGGTCCGCCTTCATCATCACACTACCGTTCGCTCTTGATGTACAAGGTGAAGCTGAGGACCGCAAACGATATGAATCCGTCGACTTCACCGTCCTATCAGCCCTACTGGTGATTCAAAACGAAGATCTTTTGCGTTCAGTGAGCGCTATCATGACCTCGTATGGGGTAAGAACAGACCGTATAAGCTCGCAGAGGACCGCGCTTCCCTTGCTGATGGGTACGGATGCGGAGGCAAGCAACTATAACCTGCTGATCATGGATGCCCCCTCATGGAAGGAACGTCCTGTGATGATCTTGGATGCACTCAAGGGGATGAACGCACGACCAACACAGGTAAAAACGATACTGCTGCTGCAGAACGAGGAGGATTCCACTGGAATCGACTTAGCTACATCTGAGGTGGATTACGTGTTGCCGCAGCCCTTGATCCCTTCAATTCTGTTCAATGCGCTGCTTGAGCTGTTTCCCTTGAGGAATGCCACCCCCACTCAGTCAACTGAGCCTCCTTCCCCGATGAAACCGGAGAAGTCGTATCGGGTCCTGGTTGTTGAGGATAATCCGACCAACCAGATTATTGCCCGTGAGGTTCTCTCCCAGGCTGGATTCCAGGTGGCTATTGCCAGCAACGGCAGGAAGGGTGTCGATCGGTTTTTACAATCGATACAGCATATGGATACGGGTGATGGAATCGAACGGTTTGATGTGATCTTGATGGATCTGCATATGGATGTGATGGATGGGTATGAGGCCACCAGGTTGATCCGCGAGCAGGATAGTCGTATTCCAATCATCGCCACCACGGCTGATATCCTGGATTCCGTGCATGACCGCTGCGCTGCCTCCGGGGTGACCGCGGTTGTGTGCAAACCTTACAATCCTGATGAGTTGATTGCGAAAATCGTTGAGGTGGTTGAAAGCGGAATCGAACAGGTTACCGACGGGGCCGGCTCAGATGGAGCCGCGGTGGTTGGAGTTATCGACTTCGATGATGCGATCAAGCGGTTGGGGGGCGACCGTGCGTTGTATGCGAAAGTGGTGGATTCTTTTTTAGTTGAGCATAGCCGGCTATCGCTCCAATTGAACGACCAAGTAGCTAGGGGATTATACTCGGAGGCAGTCCATACCGCGCATACGTTAAAGGGTGGTTGTGGAACTATAGGTGCGCATGCCGTACAGAAAATCGCCGCAGGTTTGCAGGTGGAGTTGGAAAATGGTCCATCCGAGCATCTTTCCGACCTTATGAAGCGATTCAATCACGAATTTCCGTTGGTAATTTCAGAAGTGAAGCGTTGGAGAGCACGGGAAAAACAAACCAGCTAGACTCGAAAAGAAACAAAAAACAGGAAAAGAAAGGAAAAAATTGTATTCGCATTCTATGCTCCAAGATGCATAAAAACACAGTTTATGTCTAAAAAACTACATCCTAGACCATTGGAATGCAGTTTTTATTTTTTCTTTCGGTCTTCGGAGGCCAACCCCCGAATCTGAAATTTCAACCTCTTCCCATTTCCTGCACACTCTGTTACATTTCTCCTGGTCTCCCCATGGACCCCACAGGAGTCATTGCATGATATACCTTACGCTTCAGATCATCGGCAGCTTAGGCCTATTCCTATACGGCATGCGGACCATGAGCGACGGCATCCAGAAAGCAGCGGGCGGACGGCTTCAATCCATTCTGAACTTTATGACCGGCAACAGGGTGGCGGCCATCTTCACTGGTCTGGCTATCACCGGTATCGTCCAATCATCCTCCGCGACCACAGTCATGGTGGTGAGCTTTGTCAATGCGGGCCTCCTGCAACTCACCCAAGCAATCGGTGTGATCATGGGGGCCAACATCGGAACCACCATCACCGGTTGGTTGGTGGCCATACTGGGATTCAAGGTCCAGATCAGCGCTTTGGCGATCCCAGCCATCGGTATCGGCTTCATTCTCATCCTGGTGAAAAAACTCAACAAGCAAGACCTCGGCGAATTCATCACCGGCTTTGGCTTGTTGTTCCTTGGCTTGAGTTTCCTGAAGGAGTCCGTACCTGATATCGGAGCACATCCAGAAATTCTTGAATACCTTGGCCGCTTCACCCAACATGGGGTGCTCTCCTATTTCTTCTTTGTCATAATCGGCACCTTGCTCACTATCATCGTCCAGTCCTCATCAGCCGCCATGGCCATCACCCTCACCATGGCGTACGCCGGTTGGATAGACTTCCCCACCGCAGCCGCTATTGTCCTTGGCGAGAACATCGGAACCACGGTTACCGCATTCCTCGCATCGATGGGGACCAATGTGAACGCACGCCGCGCCAGCCGAGTCCACACCTTGTTCAACATATTCGGGGTAATCTGGATGACCTTTGTATTCGCCCCGTTCCTGCAACTGGTCAATACCATTGTCCCCGGGGATATCTATTCCGAAGGCGGCGCTCAGTTCCTTCCAGGACATCTCGCGATGTTCCACACCTTGTTCAACATAGTCAACACCTTATTCTGCAGCTTCTTCATCAAGCAGATCGCTGCTTTGGTTACCAAGCTGGTGCCGGATGACGATCCCAGCCTCCCCACCACCTACCACCTGAAGTATATCTCGGCGACCTTGCAAGATACCCCTGAGCTCTACCTGCTGACGGTTGAACGTGAACTCTCCAAGATGGCCATTATCATCAGCGATATGTTCACCCGTTTCTGGGAGGTGTTCACCAATCCAAAGAAGAACATGACGGAGGAAATCCAATCGCAGAAGAAAATGGAAGACCTTACCGATACCATGCAGGTGGAAATCACCCAGTTCCTATCACAATGTAGTCTTGACAACATGAACCGAGTGAGTGCTGCCAATGTGTACAGCATGATGCGTATCACAAACGAGCTGGAGCGAATCGGCGATAGCTGCTTCAATCTGATGATCTTGGCCGAACGCCGTGCGAAGTGGGACATGGAGCTGGACGAGACCGGTATCCAGAAGCTATTCCCCTATGTTGATCTGGTCAATCAGTTCCTCCGGTTCATCCGCAGCCACCTGAACGAGCATGTCACCAGTGAGAACCTCGCGGTTGCCCTGGAGCTGGAGGACCGCATCAACCGCATGCGCAACATCCTCAAGCAATCCGCTGCGAAGCGCATGCAAGCTGGTGCCAATGTGAAGGCTGAACTGATGTATATCGATGTCGTTCGTCACGTTGAGCAAATCGGAGACCATTGCCTGAACATCACTCAGAGCCTCCAGCAGGTGCATTAATCGGAAAGCAGATTCGTGCCAGGCACGAAACTGACAGCATTAAAGTGCTTTCTAACCCCTACTCGCGCAGATCCGTGCCTGGCACGAAAAGATGCGGGCGTGAGGATCGCCATGGGTGGAGAGGACTGTGATAGTGCAGCTATCTGCAATAATTGGTTGAGGGAGAAGATGAACCCGATGGCGGAGGTGGTTTTCGTCCACGGCGATGGTGTGGACGACTTCACCGGCATTGCGTAAAACAATCTCGTACGAATGCACCAACTCCGGTGGCAGGCCTTGATGGAATTTCTGCATGACGCTTTCGGAGATTGAAAGCATGTTCTCGCGGGAGAGATTGGAATCGAAGCAGAGGTCGATGCTTCCGATAGGAACCGGATGGTCATAGGCAAGTGTGAGCCACTGGGATTCTTTGGAAAAATCGGTGGCTGCGGATATCCAACAATTGTGCAAGCTCCCTACCCGCCTGGCCACGCCATTGGCCACCAAAGACGGCTCACCACCGGGAATCCAGGAGGAAGCGCTGATAGAGGAGAGCTTCAACGCGAAGTCGGCTACTTCGGTATTGATGGCTCCGGGAATATAACAATCGTCCTGCAGCAACAGCTGCCTAAGGTCCTCCACCTCCTGCTGCAATTGAGCCGAGGATTTCCGATGGGCGATGCACCACGCGGCACCGGTACCCACCGCTTGCCCAACCACCGCGCAGGTAGCCATCACGCGGGTAGAGCCAAACGCTACGTGGCTTACGCTGATAGCCCGGCCGGCGAGGAACAGATTGGGTACTTCACGCGAGCGTAGACACCGTAGAGGTATCGCATAAATTGAATCCAAGTGATTGAAATGGGTGGGGGCGCCTTTGCTCTCGATACCCTTGGGAATGTGCAGATCGATCGGCCAACCACCGAAAGCAACCGTATCCTTGGGAAACACACCGCTGACTAAGTCGTTCTCGGTAAGCACCAGCTGCCCGACAATCCGACGGCTCTCGCGCTTGCCTGGAAGGAAACCAACCCACTCCAACGCCAAATGCGCGGCATCGAACATCCCACTGTTCTTGATATAATCCCACACCCCGTACACGGTTTTAAGCAGCTCGTCACGGAGGAACTCACCATCGCGGATGACATCCTTGCCGCTTCCGCCAAGCTCCACCCACCAGTAACCGGAGGTGATATCGTCAAAACTACGTTCCTTGAAATCTTCCTGCGTATATTGGTAGGCCCAGGACGGCTTGGTGAAAGGGACCGGCTGTGGCATGCGCTTGGCTTGGAACAGCACGGTATTACCCATGACAACTTCATCCGGGTGCTCAGGGGCAAGCGATTCACCATACACACTGGAACTTTCCCGGCCCTGCATGAAGGTGCAACCGGCCAGGACCGCAAGCAAACCATCCCCTGTGGAATCGATAAACTGAGTCCCATGGATATGGAAACGTTTTTCGGTCGTGAGCTGATCCGCCCAGATCGCGGTGATCGCCCCGTCCTCTTTGTCAACGGAATGCATGTGGGTATTCAGAAATAGTTCGAGACCAGGTTGGAACCTAGCCTTCTCCCAGAGGATGGTATCGAACATGGAATAGGAATGCTGAGGGTTGCGAAAAGCGTTCTCCAATAGGATTTCCTCAACAATTCCAGTCTCGCGGCTATCGGGCCGGTTGTGCCCAACGCCCAAGGCCCCGCAGATATGCATGCGGATCTCGGAACTCGCGTTACCACCCAGTACCGGGCGGTCATGGACCAAGGCGGTTCTGGCACCATGGCGCGCCGAGGCGAGCGCGGCGCAGAGTCCCGACATCCCGCCTCCTACCACCACCACATCATACCGTGCTTCTTCCACTGAGAGCGACTTCCGTTCCGCCAATTTGTCCATCATACCTACCTTAATTGTGAAGGATACCATTGAGGATATTTGTGTTTCAACACCTCAAGCAGAGCCACGAACGCTCCATCACCGGCATCGGAATAAGGCGGAAACAGTCGTAGTGGAAAATCCGGTAGCTGCATTTTTATGTACAGTTTGTCATAGGCGCCATCGATATGAGCACCTTGACCATACTGGGCGATGATCTTTCGGAAATCCCCGTTGAAACGGACCAGGCTATGCTGCAGCCTGATGGCCTTCTCAAAATCGCGCGAAGTCACCGCGGCCACATACTCGCGCGCGGTATCCCAATTGCAGCAGGCCATGGAGATGAGCAGCCCACACTCGCCCACCATGGCGGCGTACAGGTAGCCCATATCGGTGAAGAAATGCTGCAGACGCGTGCTTTTATCCATCAACTGGCCAATATAGCGGATGGAATCGGTGGTGATCTTGGTAGCGATCAGATTGGGGTACAGCTCCTCCAATTGTTGATATTCCTCAGGTTGGACCAAACGCCGGGCGCGTTCAAGATTGTAATGGAGGAACCCAGCCTCGGGATACGCACCGCAGATCATTTTGAAAAAAGTCTGCATCTCCTTATCGCTCAAGGCACCCCAGCTGGGAAGCGAGATCTGGAAGTGCTTGATACCCAAGGCAAGGCATTTCTCGAGACGCTCAGTCAGAGTCGAGGTGGCGAGGCTGATCAGCCCTACCATCGGTTCAGCTCCGGCCGCCCGCATCTCCTCGTTGAAAATCTTCACCACGCGGTCGAATTGCGAATCTGACAACGCATAGCCTTCTCCGGCGGTTCCAAGAATGTAGACATGCGGGGTTTCCTTCACCACCCCACGGATTTCCTCGCGGAACAAAGGTTCCATGATGGCGTAATCCTTATCCCATGGGATGCAGCACGAAGCAAGAATACAGGATGGATACCTTTTTTCCATATGGGTTTCTCCTTGATAGATGAATCAGATGAATCAGCAGGGGAAACGCGTCGGTCCGCCCCTCCCCTGCATTCGTGTCAGCAATGCAACCGCTACTTATTTGTTGGCGGTGTAGAAAGCCTGATATTCATCAAGCACCTTCTGCCAGCCAGCTGCATACACTTCCTTGAGCAACGCATCCCATGCTTCCAGGGGTTGCTGTCCCACGATTATCTGCATGGCAACCTGGTTCACACGAGTGGTCCATACATCGGAACGCTTGAACTCGATCTCCGCCTGGGAAACGAACCCGGCCAGGCCCTTCTGGATATACTCATTCTGGATAAAGTCGATGCTCTTGACAAACCATTCTTCCTGCAACGGAACAATCTCGGCGATTGTGTTCTTAAGCCAGAAACCCTTGTCCAACGGTCTGCGGAACATCATGGCCCAGCTCTGCCAGCGGAAGAAATTCTCCGCGGCGGGTTCCAACCGCTTGACTTTGCCATCGACCAACTCGTAATGGAGGCCCTTGACGCCGAACTGCATCAGGTTCCAGCCTTCATCGCTCAGAAGATAGTCGAATACCTTGACGATATGCTCGGCCTTGTCCTTGCCTTTATCGGTGATAGCCCAGGTGTTGTAGATGCCGGTCTGGGTAAGGATCTGCTTCTCTTTGGCCACGGAGGGGCTCAACGCGACCTGCGGATAGGGAATCATCTCGACTTGCGCACCGGGCTGGATCTTCCTGAGAGCCGTGAGATCGGTATCGATGGAGCCGATGAAGGTGTTGTTGGTGGCGACCACGCCCTGCTTCCACTTGTCGTGCTTGATGGTGGCGCCTACATTGGACACGAAATCGGGCTGCAATCCGCCAACCTTGTACATCTCGCGGTAGAATTCCAACACTTGTTTGAACCTGCCGTCCTGGTGGAACATACCCATGAACACCTTGCCCGAGCCGTCGTCGTACCAGTTGACACCGGCATGCCAGGAATTGGCGAAATTTTTGATGTTGGAGGTGTTGGTGCCGGTCATAAGGCCGTTGTTATCGGTGATAGCGAAGGTGTCCTTGGCTCCACTGCCGTCCGGGTCGCCGTTGGCGATTGCCTTGGCGTACGTGATCCAATCAGCAGGGGTGACGGGGATGGAGAGCCCAAGCTTTTCCCGCCAGTCCTTCCTGTTCACCCAGAAGTCCTCGCGGATAATTGTGCAGCGGGGGATCTGGTAGATCTTTCCATCCTTCTCGCGTACCGCGTTCCAAGACACCGGTAGGGTGTACTTCATCAGGTTGGTCGCGCCTGGAAGGAACGAGTCCACCGCGACGATCTTGCCAGCGCTCAGCATCTGCTTGTACATGGCATCGGCGGGGTCGGTCAGCATGATCACATCCGGGTAGTCACCGGAAGCGAGCATCACGTTGCGTTTTTCCCAAGCGGTCGCAGGGGCAGCCACGATCCAATTGATCTTTGAATTTGTTGCCGCATCGATCTGCTGCACCCAGGGGTTGTTCTCCGGGACGAAATCGGGTACGGCACGGATGAACAAACTGAACTCCACGGGGCCGCTCGGTTGGGTGGTAGTCGATTCTGTACGCCCTGCGGCGAAAACCGCGCCAAGGCATACCAGAAGAATCAACACAGAGACGGTAATTCTTTTCATACAAAATCTCCTTTTTTGTAATGACTGACTATACGCTCCATATGGCCTTCCTGGCCATCTTCTCTTACTCCTTTATCGATCCCATCATGATACCTGTGATGAAATAGCGCTGAATAAGCGGATATACCAGCATGATGGGGAGAATGGTGATGATGATGGTGGCGTTCTGCAGCGACTTTGGATACACGAAGGTTCCGGAAAGCTCGCCTGCCTCGCCCACGAGGTTTGGGTTTTCGGCGATGATCTCGCGCAGGATAAGAGCCATGGTCCATTTTGCCCGGCTGTTGATATAGAGCATGGCCTCGAAGAAGCGATTCCAGTGGGCGACCGCATAGAACAGGATGAGGGCCACGATCGCAGGGATGCACAGCGGAATCACAATCTTCGTCAGAATGGTGAGCGCGTTGCCACCGTCGAGTTTCACCGATTCCTCAAGACTGTCGGGGATATGCTCCATGTTGGCCCGCATGATGAAGAAATTGTAGGGGGTCATGGCTTGGCAAAGGATGAGCGCCCATAGGCTATCGATCAGGCCCAGGCTGCGGATAAGGAGATAGGTGGGGATCATGCCTGCATGGAACAGCATGGTGAACACGATCATGAAGGTGAAGTATTTCGCCCCGCGGACTTTGTTCTTGGAAAGCGGATAGGCCGTGGCGACCGTGAGCGTAATGCTGATTGCAGTGCCGAACACGGTGACGAACAGCGAGTTCAGGTACCCGCGCAGAATGAGATTGGTGGAGAGCACCCGCTGGTAGGCGGAGAAAGTGAAATGTGATGGAATTATCATCGTGGGATTGCCCACATATTCCGTATAGTCGCTGAGCGATACCGCCAGCACGTTCAGCAAGGGATAGAGCATGACGATGGACAGGAGGATCATGAACACATAGGCCACCGTGGAGACTACTTTTTCATCCAGCGCTTTTCTGATCGGCATTAGAATAGCCCTCTTCCGGTGAGTTTTTTCGTGGCGAAGTTCGCGATCATCAGCAAGGAAAGGCCAATGAAGGATTTGAAAATGCCCACCGCGGCAGCGATATCGTACTGGGCCTCCACCAGCCCGATGCGATAGATGTAGGTCTCAATCACATCACCTACTTCATATACCAATGGATTATACAACAGGAACACCTGCTCGAAATCCATGTTCATCATATTACCGATGCGCAGCAGGAGCAGCACGCTGATGGTGGGCATGATGGCAGGCAGGGTGATGTGCCAGATGGAGGAAAGTTTGCCAGCTCCGTCGATTTTGGCGGCTTCGTACAATTGCGGGTCCACACCTGTGAGCGCGGTGAGGTAGATGATGCTGTGCCAACCCAGGATCTTCCACAAATCCGACAGCACGAGGATTCCACGGAAATATTCTTTGGTGGCGAGGAAATTGATCCGCTCCAGCCCGAGGTTGGAAAGCACCAGGTTGATCACCCCGGTGGATGGGGAAAGCAAGTTGATCACAATTCCCGTGACCACCACCCACGAAAGGAAGAAGGGGAAGTAGATGATGGTCTGGGTGGTTCGTCTCACAAGATGGTTGTTGATTTCGTTGATGAGGATGGCCACGATAATAGGCATGGGGAAGTTGATGAACAGCTTGTAGAAGTTGATCACCAGGGTGTTTTTCACCACCACCAGAAACTGCGGTTTGGAGAAGATGTCGCGGAAGTTATCAAGCCCTATCCAGTCGCTGTCCCAGATGCCTTTGAAGATATTGTAATCCTTGAAGGCGATGGAGAGCCCATACAACGGGAAGTAATGGAAGATGAGTATGAAGGTCATTCCAGGGATAAGCAGCATATACAGCATCTTGTTCTGCTTGAAGTGCGACATAAATCGGCTTTGGCCTGTTGGGGCATGCCTCGTGCGTAACACTTGATGGGGTGCGCTGTCTATCGCCATAGTGTCACGGCTCCTTTGTCTCTGGTTTGACAACCGCAGGGCGATTATAGGCGATGAAAGCCTTCAACACCCGCTCCAGTCCATCGCGCACCGATTCTCGGGCGACCTTTTCCGCCAGGTCGGCATCACCGGTGGAGACTGCTTCGAATATCCGGTTATGCTCTTCAATGACATCGTTCAGATGGGTGGGCGTGGATTGCTTGGTGTTGAATATCTTGGACAGGTAGATGCATTCCAGCAGGACGCTTTCGAGTGCGCCTAGGATGCGCTCGTTGCGGGCGCCGCGGGCGATGATCATATGGAACTCGATGTCCTTCTGGTCCCAGTAACGCGGATGGTATTCGGCCACGGTGGCTTTCATTTCCTTGAAGATCTTTTGGAGATAGGCTTTCTCGATGGAGTCGGCGCGGATGGTGAACATGCGGGCGGCCATGCCGTCCAAGGCCTCGCGGTACATGTAGAGGGCCGCGATGTCCTGCTCGTTGTAGTGGCGGAGGCAGAGGCCTTTGCCGGGGTTGTTTACCAGCAGGCCTTCCAGTGTCAGGCGCTGGAACGCTTCCCGGATGGGGACACGCGACAGCCCGATGGATTCCGCCATGCTGCGTTCGCTCAATTTTTCGCCTGGCTTCAGTTTATTCTCAAAAATCCATCCTCTGATGATTTCGTATGCTGACTTTGAATGCGTGTCGTCCCGTAGTTCCATGAAACTCCCCTCATGTTAATATGAAAAAAATGCTGTGAAAATGTTTGTGAATTTACTGTATATCATGGTATACTTGGTGTCAAGAAATATATTTTGTTTATACCATGGTATACCACAAGGATATTTTTAACAGGAGAGTACCGAATGCATCTATCCATTGTTAAGAAAAAACTCAAAGCGAAGGAACCAGTGCTTGCTGCGAAAGTGAATTTCATGAGCCCCCAGGTTGTTGAGCTGCTTGGGATGTTGGGATTTGACTGTCTGTGGATCTGCAATGAGCATCTCTACGCCGACCAGCGCTTGCTGGACCATCTCACCCTGGCTTGCCGGGCTAGCGGGATGGATACCATGCTACGGCGCAACATCGCCGGTTATCACGACCTTCTGCAACCGCTGGAGATGGGTGTGCACGGATTCATGATCCCTAGGGTCCGCTCGATTGATTATCTGAAGAAGATTGTGGACGATGTCAAGTTCCCACCTCAAGGCAAACGTGGGCTTGATGGTGTCAACGCCGATGCCAATTATGGTCTTATGCCGGTGCAGGACTACATGCGTTTCTCCAATAGCCAGACCTTTATCGTAGCGCAGATAGAGGATGTCGAAGCTATCCCGTTGATCGACCAGGTGGCAGCCGTCGAGGGTGTGGATGTGGTGTTCATCGGCCAAGGTGATATGTCTGTCTCCATGGGAATGGCCGGGCAAGTGCGCCATCCACGCATCCTCGAGGTGGTGGACCAGGTAGCCAATAGTTGCGCACGACACGGCAAGACCGCTGGAGTTCCCGCTCTGAACGCCGAAGACGCGACCGCGATGATCGATAAGGGTTTTGGATTTTTCACCACTGGCGCGGACTACCGCTTTATTAGGAACGGCCTGCTCGCGCTTCGTAAAGACTTCTCATCGATCGGTTTTAATTTCCGCGATATGCAGTTGATGGAGGAAGAGACATGAGAATCGCAGCGGTTTTCGCACATCCAGCCGATATGGCCACCGAAGCTGGAGGCACTTTGGCACTCCATGCGCAGCAGGGCGACGAAGTCTACGTCATCATCCTCACCCATGGCGGGCGTTTGCACCCGAATATATATATAGAGGAAGGACGGAAAAGCGCGGCCGAACGGGATGATTCCATCGCGAAAGCGGACCGTGAGAAGGTTTTGGCGGTCAAATACCGGGAGTTGGAAGCCTCCGCCAAGATTCTTGGCATCACAAAAGTGGTATGCCTGGGTGCTGACGATACCATGAGCACGGTGGATAATGTTCTGATCGACCAAACCGCCAACCACCTCTCCAACTGGCGGCCCGAGCTCTTGGTCACCCATCATCCTGGCTATGCCTCTGGGGTTGGCTCGGACCATTGTCTGGCTGGGCAGATCTCGATGGCGGCATCGTTTAGAATCTCCAAGCAATTCGCCAATCTCGATGGAAAGGAACCCTGCTTCATCCGACAGACCTACTTTATCGGCAACGGAATCAGCTCCCGTTCCTCGATCGATCCCGGTGGCGGCGCTTTCAACGACCTCTATATCGATATCACCCCGGTGGTGGCGAAAAAGATCCATGCGATGGATTGCTTTGTCAGCCAAGGATATAACGGCGATTACGCGCGAAAATGTGTGTCTGGCCACAATGGACACTGGGGTTCGCTCGCGGGGGTGACGTTCGCCGAACCCTTCATTCGCAACAACGCCGAAACCCATCAGAGACTACCGCTCAGCGATTTGAATAAGAAGCGCGACGAGGTCTCCATGCATCGGGGCTACTCGCAGAATGCGAATGTGTGGGGCATTCCCCAGGAATAGGACCTACAGCAATGGGGAAAGCTGGATAATCGGGAGGGAGCTATGCCATCGATCAATGCGTGTGCGAGCTTGGGGTTCGCTGCGTTTCCACTTGAGACTGCTCTTGAGCAGATAGTCGCATTGGGGTTCAAGGAGGTGGAGTTGACGCATCTCGGTGCCTACTGCCTCCATCTGCCCACAGAGACCCCAGATCCCCAGGATATTGTCGATATGGTCAACCGGTTTGGTTTGCGTACCCGGGCGATGAATATTTCCACCAGCAGGATGGTGGACGGCGCTATAAAACGTGTGGTGCTTTCGGACCGGACCCAGACCAAATCGATAGTCGCGTACGCCACGTGGTATCTGAAGTTGGCGCAACAATTAGGGGCACAATGTGTATCGTTTCCCATCGGCCCGCGCGTGTTGGACCCTGGCTTATGGAAGCAAGAGGCTGATGCATCGGCACGGGTGTTCCGAGAGATAGTGGCGGTGGGGGCGGACCTCGGTGTGAAAGTGAACCTGGAGGTACCCCATCTGTTCCAATTGATGGATACCATCGACCATACCATGTACCTGTTTGACCGCATCAATCATACCAATCTCGGAGCGACCGTGGACTGCAGCCATTGGGGCATCATCGGCTACGACCTAGGCCGTCTGTTCTCGCTGCTCGGAGACCGCCTGGGGAACATCCACCTACGAGACAGCCGTGGAGCGGATACCCTGGATTTCAAACAAGAGCTGGAACTGACTCCGGGTGATGGACAGGTGGATTTCGTCACCTTCGGCCACACCCTTGATAGTATCGGCTACCAAGGGAATGTCACCCTTGAGCTGGAGCATCGGCATGGGCGGCTTGCGGACTGCATCCATGAGTTCCAGCGGGGCCTTGCGTACCTAGCGACCTGTGGCTGGGCTGTTCCAAACGTGGTCCGTTAGCGAGGAGTATGCAGTATGGCAGCATGTATGACAGCAAAAGAACGGTTGCTTGCGACTTTGCAAGGGAAACCCTGCGACCGAGTGCCTATCTACACCCAGATTCCCTTCGCACTGCGTGATTCGTCCTTCATCCCCGGACCCTTCCATGGCTATGCGGACTACGACGATTGGCGGGAACGCGATCCTGCCTACCAGAAGCTGGTGCGGCGCATGCAGCTTGAATGTGATAATTTCTTCATCTGGCGACCCCAGTGCATGAAAAACAGTCAGTTTTTCGTTCCACCGGCAACGACGGTCTTACGGGAATACCATGGTGCTGATGGAAAAGTGTACCGCGAGTATACGTCCAAAGTGGGTGATGCGGAGTTTAGGGAAGTACAAGCGGTGCAGATAGGGTCGGGCCATTCTTGGGAGATAGAACCGCTGTGCAAGACCACCGATGACGCGCTACGATTGTTGGATGTGGATTGGGAGGGGTATCCCGCGCAGGCTGATGATTTCTTTGCGCTGGAGGAGCAGTTGGGAGACCGGGGCCTCATGTGGGTTACTATTCCCTCGCCTATCCAGTCGGTGTGCCGGTTGTTCGATCCTTCGGAGTTCCTCATCTTGTGCCGTATCGATGAAGTGCTCATCCAGCGGTTGATGGAGGTCTGCGCCAAGCGTATCTATCGGAACCTAGAGGCCTTGCTCGAACAAGGTGTGGGACCGATCATCCGGTTTGGCGGGGCCGAGCATGCCACTCCTCCGCTTATGTCCAACGCGGACTTCGACTGGCTGGTGGTGCAGTACGATACCCCTTTGGTGGACCTGTGCAAGCGCTACGGGAAAATGGTGGCCTACCATTGCCACGGCAACATCACCCATGCCTTGCAGCGTTTTGTACAGATGGGTGTTGATATGACCGACCCGGTGGAAACCACCCCTGATGGGAATCTCAGTCTGCGTGAGGCCCGGAATTTGGCCTCGGATAAGTTGACTTTGATTGGCAATGTACAGATACGGGATATCGCCCAAGCCAAACCAGCGGAAATCCGCGAAAAGGTCCGCACAATCATCGAGGAGGGAGGGCCCTCCCATTTGATCGTCACCACCACCGGAACACCCTTGGAAAAGATGGACAAGACAACCGAAAATAACTACCATGCGCTTATCGATGCGGTGTTGGAATTTGGCGGTCGCATGTAGTTGCTGGAGGTTTCAGGTGGATATCGAGCGGCGGTTGATCAGGCTCCGGGGGCTTATAGGTGGAGCAGACACTGGGATTTCCTATTTCAGGGCTCCTGGACGGGTGAATCTGATTGGCGAACATACCGATTATAACAATTGTCCGGTGTTCCCCTTTGCTGTTGACCGCGAGATCCTTGCAGCCTGCCGCTTCCGAGAAGACAGTCAGGTGATTGTCCGCGATGTGAACAGCTCCTATGGGACGATGGAGTTTCCGGTCGAACGGACGATCGCACCCTACCCTACCGGCAGCTGGGGCAACTATATCAAAGCCGGAGTGCAGGGCATCGTCTCCAACTGGCCCACCTTGGGTCCTCGTATCGAGGTTCTACGTGGTTTTGAGATGGTGATGGACAGCTCCATCCCTCCGTCAGCTGGCATGAGTTCCTCCTCGGCGCTGGTCGTGCTGGTCTCGCTGGTTTTTCTGGCTGCCAACGGAATTGCGATCGATACGCAGGAGGAACGGCTGGCTTTGGCTGAAGTATGCGCCGCAAGCGAGCGGTATGTAGGCACCCAGGGGGGTGGGATGGACCAAGCGGCTATCCTGCTAGGGAGGGCTGGCCATGCGCTTAAGATAGATTTCAATCCTCTGGTGGCGCACATCGCTCCGCTCCCCGCTGATTTCGCGCTGGTGGTGGCGCATTCCACCGTGAGCGCTCCTAAAACGCAGTCGGTGATGGATGCCTACAATCGCCGGAGCATCGAGTGCCGGTTGGCTGCCGCGTTGATCAGCCGTATTGCCAAACTGCGCTATGGTGTAGCGGGAATCAAGTTCATCGGGGACCTTACCCCAGCTAAAACGGGACTATCCCCGGATGCGCTCGAGGCTCTCGTGGCTGAAGCTGTACATCCCCAGCACTACACTCTTGCGGATATCGGTACGGCGCTGGACCTTTCCCCGCGCGAAGTCGAGGCTAAATGGTGCAAACGCCGCGATGGCTCGATGTTCCCCGAACCTACCGATGGATTCATGCTGTATAAGAGACTTTCGCATGTCCGCTCCGAGTGGCAGCGAGTGGAGCGCTGCTATGTTGCTCTCAAAAAGGGTGACATGCGCGAGGTTGGCCGCTTGATGGATGCCTCGCATGCCAGTTGCCGCGACCTCCACGAGGTAAGTTGTCCCGAGCTTGACACCCTCACTTCTCTCAGTCGAGCTGCGGGAGCATGGGGCGCCCGCCTCACCGGGGCTGGCTTTGGTGGCTGCACCATCAATCTGGTTCCCCGATCGATCCTCTCAACCTATATCGACACCATCAGCATGACCTACTACAGAGACAAGATGGGCCTCCCAAGTGGCGAATCCTACGTCTTCGTAGTAAGCCCCACTCAAGGAGCTAGTTTGGTGCCTGGCACGAATCTGCGCGCCATATAGCCCCCTGCGGGCCGTTAATCGCAAAGAACCTTCAAACCAGGCCTGGTTTGAAGGTTCTTTGTTGTCAACTTCGTGCCAGGCACGATCCTGGAGGGTCTCTTTAGAAAGACCTTATCGCACGCACATGGCCTGAGCTGGACTTATCGTTGTTTTGCTGATTGCCACTGTCAAACATCTGTACACTCGCACTACCTGAAGCGGCCTCAGATGAACTCCAATAGAAACCAGTTGTGGCAAAGCCACCCCACCCGTTTGATTTGAGGTTATCATACAACAAGTCAAGCTCCTCCTTCGAAGGCAGGAACCAATCTTCGAAGGTATCAGCAACAAAGTCGTCGCAAAGTTTAGCCGCGTAGTTAGCAGTCGTTGAAGTTGATTGAAAAGCGAAAAGCTGTTCATATGCATTGCTACCCATTGCGGTCACCAAAGCCGTAGTGTTTGCCTGGCCAGTCCCTACAGCAGTTGCAGTAGCACCAACCAACAGCGTGGTTGCACTCGATGTGGAATCGGTTCGAGAGTACCCATATATATGGAGAGCGTCCGGTCCATCCAACACTATATCCGAAGACGCCGCCTCCAGATACCGCCAGCCATCGCTCACACTACCTTTATCATAGAACACCAAGCCTCCAGCAGGACCGGTATCTCCAGCGACATAGACCTTTTCCGCTACCGCCGATGTCGCAGCGCTTGTCACCGTACCTGAATAGTTGCCTGTTCCTGTAGCTACGACCTTCAGGAACTTGCCTTCATCAACAACCACCGGGGTATACGTGCCCGCAGTCGCTCCATTGATATCTGCATAAGATCCACCCACGGTGTCGCATATAGTCCACTGGTAGTCAGCGGTTGCCCCGGAAGGAGTGAGGGTACCTGCGGTCAGTTCTTCTCCGACCATCACAGTACCACTTATCGCACTAATCGCGGTGATAGAAATACGTTCGAATTCCGGGACATCTACCGAGGCCGCATCACCTGCATCAGATCCCACTATGGCGGCATACCTCACATCGTAAGTCCCGGCTGCCAGTCCAGTGGTCTCACCAGCCGTCGCATCGGTATAATCAGAATCGGAGGATAATTTATACTCCATCGCAGCTGTCGTACCGGTGATTTTACCATCCGAACCACCGAAACTTGTCGGAGCCTCGCCTGTCAGACCGGTTGGCGCCAGCTGCGATGCGTTGGCTATCTGGCCACTGGCACCGCTGGTCACCGCACCTGAATAGGCATTCGTGCCGGTTATGGTAACTTTGATATATTTGCCTGCGTCAGCAGCGACAAGATTGTAGGTAGAGCTGGTAGCCCCAATGATGGCCGAATAAAGGCCAGCTTCTGTCTCCGAGTTATACCACTGGTAGGTTCCGGTGGCTGCGGCCGGTGTTGGCGTCGCAGTCAAGCTCTCGCCCACGGTCTCGGTACCTGTTATCGTATTCACAGTGATCGGTGTTATTTCCAATCCGGGAGGACACCCAATGACCAAGCCCAGCAGCAGGACGATGAGTACAAGCGACACATTCCGGAGATGTAGAACTTTCATAGCGACTCCTTATTCTAATCGAGCAATTCTAATCAAGCGGATTCATGCACGGATTGGATACCGATACATAAGCCACCAAAAGCACACAATGCGAAAACCACTGGATATTGCGAGGATTAAATAAGGCGCCCTTGAAATATCAAGATAATTATTACCTCTATTAAACTCCTAAACTCGAGCGCTGTAAATATAAATATGGAATAAGTAAGAATAAGCTTGACCCCCCGACTCCGCAGATTCGTGCCAGGCACGAATCTGCGCGCCCCGGGGATCTTCTCTGCGCGGTTCTTCTCTGCGCGGCCGGGTTTTCTAGAAGGCGATGCCCTCGGGGATGCTGCGGCTGACGTAGGCTGGGTCTAGTTTGGTGTCGTAGATGCTTATCTCACGGTTCTCGACCTTGCGGCGGAACTCCAGCGGGGACATGCCGTAATACTTCTTAAAGAGATGGTAGTAGTGGCTGAGGCTTTCAAAGCCAGAGTCTAGGCAGATATCGGTGATCTTGTCGGTAGAGGTGACGATGGCCTTGACGGAATAATCAATCTTCAGCTCATTGATCAATTCGGTAGGGGCTTTGTTGAGATACTTGCGGCACGACCGGGCGAGGTGCTCGTAGCTCTTGTTGGACAACCGCTTCATGGCAGGCAGTCCCTCGATAAAGTTATCCTTCTTCATCATCTCCAGGATGAGCCACCGGAGCCAGTCGGGGATCTTCGCGTACTGCTCAACCGGCTTGAGGGGAAAACAGGTGGTGAAGATGTTCATCAACGTGATCTTGAAGAACGTCTCCGACCTATTCTTCAGAATGCGCTTAGACAGCACGAGCTGCTCAAACTCATGCTCGATGTGGGAGAACTCCGCCTCCGACAACCTGGCTTTTGGCGGCAAGGGAATCGAAAGGAAATAGTTGGGATCGTAACCCTCGCCGAGATAGTCGAACAACGCATCGATGATCTTGGTATCCACAATCATGTTGAGGATCTTGAAGTCCGGAGACATGTGGTCGTACCCATGGGAATCGTCGGGGCGGATGAACACCAGTGTGCCCTTCGTCAAAAGCTGGGTGGTGCTATTCACATTGTGGTAGGCGGATCCGCTTTTCACCAGGAACAACTCATAGAAATCATGGGTATGCTCAATCTGCAGTTGATTATGGCGCTCGATCATGGAGACATACTCATGAGATGGGTTGCTGACGAATTGCTGGATGGTGAGCCGCACGATTGATCTCCTCTACTAGAAGATCATTTTAGAACAAAGAAGCCATCAGTACAAGACAAGTAATGCCAATCATTCCATTGTATACATAGTATCATCTAAAGCTGACTGAGGAACCACATGAATAATTTTAAGGTTAAGAACCCAAGAAAAAATCTACAATTTGAAATCCTTTTCACAAAAGCATATAGGGAGGCTGTAAAGACGTATACCCATCCAGCCCAAATCGAACTGGCCTGCCTGAAGGCACAATTTCCGGCCATCTTCCATCCCATCGAACCCCAGGACCTGCTCGCAGGACGCATGCAGATGGGGTTTGTCGGTTTAGGTATACAGCATCAGACAGGAGGCTTTGGCTTCTACATGAACGAGGAAGAAGTGGTCAAAGCGCTGGAATTCGGCAGCGGCGACGCACGCTACCGGGAAGACTTGCACGACCTGCTGACATACTGGAAGGGGCGGAACACCAATGGCATAGTGTTGAGGAACATCCCGGCACATATCAAGCCGCTGCTGTTTTCCGATCAATGGAGGCACCTTCCCCTACCCGCGTCGCCAATACTGCGCATGGCAGGAGCGTACATCGACTTTGACAAGCTGGTGAAGATCGGTTTGCCAGGACTGGAACAGGAAGTCGCGTCGTTCAGAGAGAAAGCGGTTAAGGCAGGGGGCGATGTCATCCTGTTCGACAGCATGCTTGGCGTTATCTCGCTGGTGAAAGAGATGTGCGTGTTTTATGCTGACCAGGCGCAGGCGCAAGCAAGCGAAGCCGCTGGACGGGGCGATAGCAAGCGGACACAGGAATTGGTCGGGATCGAACGCGCCTTACGCAATATCGCCATCAAGGCTCCCGCCAGCATGCTGGAAGGGCTGCAGTTGGTATGGCTGTATGGGCTGATGTCGCCGCTGATTGAATACGGCCGCCTGGATGAATATATCGGCGATCTGTACGTGCACGATATCGAAAACGGTGTTTTAACAGAAGAGGAAGCGGTACAGCTCACCATGAGCTTTTTCAGGCTTATCGACCACCTTGATTGTGAAACGGATGGCCGGGTGATTGTGGGTGGATATGGCAGGCGCAACCCTGAGAACGCCGACAAAATGTGCCTGGTGGCTATCGAAGCGTCCAAGAATGTGAAGGAAGTCCTGCCGCAGTTTACCCTCCGGTTCAACAAGGAGACTCCCGCGGCGGTGTGGGAAGCGGCCCAGCGTTGCATCGAAGCCGGTAGGACTTATCCACTTTTATATAACGACGACGTATTGGTGCCCGGGATGATGAAGGCGTTCGATGTTGATAGAAAGCGGGCGGAAACATACATGCCGCTGGGTTGTGGTGAGATAGAGTTCGACCATTACAGCTTCGGCACCCCAAACGGGTCCATGAACACCCTGAAGATACTGGAACTTGCCATGCGTGGCGGCTACGAACCGATGACCGGGTGGAAACTAGGACCTACAACACCGAAACTCGCCGATTGTAAGGATTTTGATGAATTCCTCAGATATTACCAACAGCATCTGACCGCATATATCCAGGCGCAGGCTGAATTCGAAGTGTATGAGTATGAGATCACCGGCAAGATGCATCCGTTCATGATGGTGACCATGCTGTATGACGGCTGCCTGGAGAAAGGCAAGGCGATATTCAATGGTGGATGCGAGTACCTGGCGGGCACGCTGGAGCTGTACGGCAATGTGAACGCGGCCAACAGCCTTGCGGCTATTAAGAAAACGGTGTTCGAGGACAAGACCATCACGGCGGAAGAGTTGGAAGCGGCGCTGCTGGACAATTTCGTGGGGCACGAACGGATATGGAAGCTTCTGCAGGATGTGCCGAAATACGGTAACGATGATGAATTCGTGGATGCGGTGTTTGTCAAACTGCACGACTTTTTATCCGAGACTGTCAAACGCCAAGCCACGCGGGTGGGACTGAAGAGCTATCTTGCAGTGACCATCAACAATGCCCAGAACACCACCTTGGGACGCTGGGTGGGGGCTACTCCCGATGGAAGAAAATCGGGCACACCTATGGCGAATGCGAACAACCCCGCCCCTGGGACGGACAAGAAAGGGGTGACGGCAATGCTCAACTCCATTCTCAAGCCGGGGCATGACAATCATGCCGGGATGGTCTCCAACCTGCGCTTCACCCGGGAGAACTTTACCCAATCCAGGCAGAAGATGTGGGGTCTGGTTGACAATTATTTCCAGCGGGGCGGAGCCCATGCAATGATCTCCGTGGTTGGAAAAGAGGAATTGAAGGATGCCATGGCGCATCCGGAATTGTATAGGGATTTGATAGTCCGCGTGGGTGGCTTCTCGGCGCGGTTTGTGAATCTGAAGAAGGATGTGCAGCAGGAGATCTACAACCGTGTCACCTACTAAGGAGCTCTCGGCCATCATCTTCGACATCCAACGATGCTCGTTGTCCGATGGTCCTGGGATACGTACGGATATATTTTTCAAGGGCTGCCCTCTCAGGTGCGACTGGTGCCACAACCCCGAGTCCCAGGCCGCCAGCGCGGTGCTCGCTTACAATCCACAATTGTGCCGGCACTGTGGCGCTTGTGTGCAGGCCTGTCCAAATGGTGCGCACACGATCAGCGCGACCAACGCGACCAGCGGTACTGTCGGGGTGATGCTGCATGCCATCGACCGCACGAAGTGCACCGGTATAGGCGAATGCGTCAAGGTGTGCTGCTATGGAGCGCTGGAGCTGGTGGGAGAACTCTACACGGTTGATGAACTAGCCAAGGAAATCCAGATCGACCTACCGTACTATGCCATCGGCGAAGGCGGAGGGATCACCTACACCGGTGGCGAACCCATGCTGCAGGTGGAGTTCATCGAGGCATGCATCGACCGGTTCCCAGGCGTGCATATGTGTGTGGAGACCTCAGGCTATGCCCCGTCGGAATCGTTTCTGAAGATTTTACCGAAAATCGATCTGTTCTTGTTCGATTACAAGCTTACAGATGTCGCCAAGCACGAGTATTACTGCGGTGTTGGTAACGAACTGATTCTTCAGAACCTACATCTGCTCCATGAACAGGGCGCGGACATCGTGCTGCGGCTGCCTATCATACCGACTGTAAACGATGACGAGGGCCATTTCAGGGCGGTGGCCTCCCTGATGCGCCGTTATCCACGGATACAGTATGCGGAGATCATGCCGTTCCACTCGCTTGGCGAAGGGAAGCTTGAGCGTTTTGGCTTGAGCCCGAGGATGCACCAGTACCCGGTGCCGACTCCACAGGAAGTGGAGGGCTGGAGAACCCGGCTGAAGGCGCTTGGGGTATTGGATATCCGTATCTCATAAGTGTATAGTTTGTCCCCTGGGGGATGAATAGTTTTTAAAAGGAGAGAATTATGAAAAAGAGCGTGCGAACGGTTTTAAGTCTTGTTCTGGTCATCCTCATGGCGACGGGAATGGTTTTCGCTGCTGGGAATGCTGAAAAAGCTCCAGTGGTGAAGCCGAATCTTCTGGTGTCCGTGTGGGCGGGACCTCATGCAGACCTGCAGAAGAAAGTCAGCGCGGATTTTCCTGGCGCGGTAGTGACCATCGATGATGTCGACTACGGCAATCTGAAACAGAAACAGCTCACATCCTTCCAGGCCGCGACAGGGTCGGGCAGCTACGATGTGGTATGGGTGAACAGCCAGTGGATGAAGGAATACACGGATGTCGGTTACCTGCTCCCCATGGACAGCTATATCAAGGCGGCTGGTGTCAATACCGATATGTATGCGAAGGGACTGCTAGACGGTTGTGTATTCAACGGCCAGACCTATGGGCTGCCCACCTTTGCCCAGACTTTGATTCTAGCCTATGACAGCGAAGTGTTCGCGAAAGAAGGCATCGCTGTGCCGACGAACGCGGATGAGCTCATCGCCGTGGCAAAGTATTTCAAGTCCAAGGGGACCGGTATCGCCATCCCCGCCAAGCAAGGTACTGCCGCGGTGACGTTGTTCTCGCAATTGCTTTTCAGCGATGACGGCTACTATTTCGATGCCAACGGCAACCTCGATATCGCCGGCGCGAAGTCGATTCAAGCGGTACAGATCTATGACGAGCTGGCTAAGTACTCTGTAGATGGCAGTCTGGCCTGGCACCATGGCGAAGTAGCCGAAGCTGTGCGGATGAAAGACGCTCCCATCGGTATCATCATGAGTGGTCTTGCCAACCAGAATGCAGACCCCGAGCTGTCCTTGATTGTGAATTCGGTGAAATACGCACCACTGCCCGGCAGAAGCGGCAATGCAGCTGCGACCAACTCGTTCTGGGTATGGGCGGTGGCAAAGAATGCGGCGAATCCCCAGGCGGCAGCCGATTATGTGATGTGGATGACGAGCATGGAGACTGAGAAGCGGCAGACCCTTGCCGACCAGCAGATCAGCGCCATCAACGACCTGGGAAAAGACAGCGAGATTCTTGCCAAGGCGCCCTTCCTGCCTGTGGTGATGCAGCAGCTGGCAGCTGGTAAGATCGATCCCCCGCTGGCCAACTTCGGCAAGTTCAAATCCGCCCTGGTGGTTTCGCTTTCCGAAATCGCCTCGACAGATGCCGATCCCGTCGAGGTCATGAAGAAGCTGCAGGCCAGCATGAAGGATGTTGATTTCAGCAAATAGATGTATGAGTTCTGACCCTGGAGGAATCAATCTTGAAACAGAAAACGTTTGAATGGTCGCTTGAGCGTGGTGATCTGCTACCTTTGCTTTTATTGCTACCCACGCTGCTGGTTATCATCCTTATCATCGTACTACCCTTGTTCTATGGGCTTTTCCTAAGCTTTTTCAACATACGGCTGGGTGGTAAAAGCTCGGTTGATTCCTTCGTGGGTCTTTCCAATTATCTGCAGTTCTTCCGTGATCCGACCGCATTGAAAGCTACGGTCAATACCGTGCTCTTTAGCTTTGGGGCCATCGCCAGCGATTTCTTCCTAGGAACGCTTATCGCGCTGGGATTGCTCAAGCTTAAAAGCCTCACCTCGTGGATAGTGCGAACCGTGGTGATGATGCCCCTGCTGATCTCGCCGGTGGTGGTCGGGCTTATTTGGCGGTATATCTACGACCCTAAGGGAATCCTGTACTGGTTTCTGGGTAAGTTTGGCATTGGCACCGCGCAGTTCCCGGGAGTGACGGCGGCTTCCACGTCACTGCTTTCCACCATCATCGCGCATACGTGGGCGGTTACACCGTTCGTGGTGATTGTGCTGACCGCAGGGCTGCTTTCGATTCCAGAAGAATACTACGAAGCCTCAAAGATCGATGGAGCCGGGCCGTTCAGAACGTTCTTCCAGATCACCCTGCCCCAGCTGACCAATGTGTATATCGTGATCCTGCTGGTAAGTGGCGTGGACACTATCAAGGTGTTCGACATCATCTACGCCCTTACCGGGGGTGGACCGAACAATTCTTCCATATCCCTAAGCATGTATGCCTATAGCCAGGCGTATGATCAATCCAACTTGAGTTACAGCATCGCCGTTTCCATGATCACCATGCTGCTTACCTTCTGCATCTTCGGTATTCCATTCATCAAGCACAATCTTGCAAAGGGGAACCGCTAGATATGAAAAGACGCAGGCATACCTATAAGCAGATCATCTGGACCGCCATCATCCTGGCCGCCTTGGCTGTGCTGCTGGTCTGGACGATCGTCCCTATCTATATTGTGGTGAGCAACTCCTTTCGAAAGACCCTCGAGATCAAGCAGATGCCGCCGAAACTGTTTTTCGAGCCAATCTTCAGCCATTATCAGAAACTGCTCTCTTTTGACCGATTCGAGGTCTATTTCCGCAACTCCACCATCATCTCGATCGGCTCCACAGCCCTGACGGTGTTCCTGGGGTCGTTGGCAGCGTATGGGCTGAAGATCTGCAAGTCCAAGCTTGGCAGGAGAATATCCAATGTCCTGCTGCTGGGAAAGATGGTCCCGGCCATCACCATCCTGATGCCGTTGTTCGTAATGATGAACCGTGCCAATCTGACCGGAACGTATCTGGCCCCCATCATCACGCTCAGCTGCATGTCGCTCCCGTTTGTCACGTGGTTGATGACTGGGTTTATCGCCGATATTCCCAACGAGCTTATCGAGGCGGCCGGCATGGAGGGTTGCAGCAGGGTGAGTATCTTCACCAGGATCATCATGCCCTTGCTCAAGCCTGCTTTGGCTTCGGCTATCATATTGGTGGTGAAAAGTTCCTGGAATGAATTGCTGTTCTCGCTGCAGCTGACCAATTTGAACACCTATCCGCTGACTGTTGGGATAGCGCGGTATGTGGGGTCGGTGTCGGTGGACTGGGGCAAGTGCAGCGCGGCGGCTACCATCACCATGGTGCCCATCATCATCATCGGCTTCTTCATGCAGAAATACTTGGTAAGCGGCATGACAGCCGGTGCCGTCAAGGGGTAGATTCCATGCTGTATGGCGCTCAATATTTCCGTCCGCCGTTTCCCAGAAAAGAGTGCTGGGAGCGAGACCTCGCCCATATGGAGGCGATGGGATTCAACTGCATCAAACACTGGGCTGTGTGGAATGCGATTGAAAAATCGCCTGGGGTGTTCGATTTTACCGACCTGGATGAACTGGTCGAGCTTTCCAAGGCCCATCATCTGCAGGTGATCATCAATCTGATACCGGAAGGCGCGCCTTATTGGACCTATAGCGGTAATCGCGAGGACCTGTATGCCACCGCCGATGGACAGGTGGTGACCTATGGAGGACCTGCGAATATCCCGACGGCCGGGTGGCCTGGCCGATGCATGGACGATGCGGTGTTTTCCGATATGGTGATGGACTTCATCCGCACGACGGCTGCCCATTATGCCGGTAACGCTGCGGTGGCAAGTTTCGATGTCTGGAACGAGCCCCACCTGGAGCCCATGTACGACTACCGCAGCAATATGCTGTGCTACTGCACCCACTCCCGCAAGGCTTTCACGTCCTATCTCAAGCAGAAGTATGGTGATTTGGAAACCTTGGGTAAGGCGTGGTACCGCGATTACACCGACTGGGAGCAAGTGCAGCCTCCAACGAGGTTCGGCACCTATCCCGACATGATCGACTGGCGGACTTTCTGGCTGGGCAACCTGCAAAGCTGGCTGCGCGCACGGGTTGCCGCGTGCCGGCAGGGGGCTCCTGGCACGATTGTGCAAACCCATGTGGCCTATTGCGGCATGTTGGGCAACAAGCTTACCGGTGGACTGGCGAACGAACTTGGCGACGAGTTCCTGCTAGCCCAGGAAGTGGATGTGTTCGGTCTTTCCAGTTTCCCCAAATGGCTGATGGGCAAAGAACACTATTATCGGCATTACCTGCATAACGAGATGGTCTCGCAGGCAGCCCAGGGCAAGATGTTCTACCAGGTGGAGCTGCAGGGAGGCGCGGGCAAGCCGGGTCTCCTTGGCGGGGAGGTCCCTACCGCTGAGGATGTCAGCGTGTGGAACTACAACACCGTGGCATGCGGTGGCAAGGGCACCGTGTACTGGCAATATGCTCCGGAGCCTTCCAGCTTGGAATCGCCAGGTTTTGGCCTTATCGGCTTTCTGGGTGAGGATACCCCCCGGAGCAGCAGCGCCTCGCGTTGCGCCAAGGAGCTGAACAATCCCCTTTTGAACAATGCTAAAAGGGTGTGCGAGACAAACGCGGTGTTCGTTTCACGCAAGATAAGCTTGCTGAACTTCGCGGCAGGCCGATTGGAGGAGCTGTATGCCAAGAGCCTGAGCGGGGTGTGCAAGGCTGCGTATATTCATGGCATTCCGGTACGGTTTATCCACGAAGACCACCTTGACACCTTGGTTTCCAGCGCTATCAAGGTGCTATATGTCCCCATGCCTCTCATCCTCGATTCTGCGGCTCAAGATATATTGCTGCGATTCGTCCAGCGGGGGGGCACGCTTGTTTTGGAAGCTGGAGCTGGATTGTACCACGAGGATGGTGAGATAGATCTGCATGGAAAAGCCCTTGCCGCACTGGCGGGCTTGGCGCATGTGGAGATACAGGCCTTGGCGGAAGGTGAGTCGGCTCTGGTGAACACTGGTGGAGCCCTCTTCAGGGGGGCTCTCTACCGGCAGCTGGTGAACAAAAATGCGGATGGTTCCTATCTTGGTACGTTTACCGATAGAGAACCGGCGGTCCACTCGCGCTGTCTTGGCAAAGGCAGGGTGCTCTGGCTGGGTAGCTTTGTATCGCTTTACTATGAGAACACGGGGGATGCCGAGACGGGAGAGTTCCTTGCGGGACTTCTTGATACCACAGGCTATCCCGATATCGAGCGAATATCTTATGCATATAGTGGCGGAGAGCTTAAAGATACCGTATCCTCAGTGGTGTTGAGACTGCTTGATAACGAGGGGACCCGGATTCTGGTGGCGAACAACCATACAGGCCGGCGCGTGGATATTCTGGTGAAGTTTGTCGGGCGGGCCGAGCCGGTGGCGTTCTCGTTGATGGCGTACGAAGGGAGAGTTGTAACGGTATAGCGGTATAGCGTGAGGGGGTGTACGAGAATGCAAGATTATTGTACCGATTATGTAAGCAATACAGATTACCAAGCGCATCCATCACCTCATCATCCACTCCCCCCGCAAAATGTCATTTGGATTCTGGCGGACCAGCTCCGCGCCCAGGCGCTTTCGTGCAATCTTGATCCCAATAGCCGGACTCCGAATATCGACAATCTGGCGATACAGGGGATGAATTTCAATCGGGCGGTATCATCCTACCCCCTCTGCTGTCCTTTCCGGGCTACCTTGCTCACTAGCCAGGATCATCAGCAATGCGTGCCTGGTCATGGCTACCCGCTGAAAGATGGTACTAAAACCATCGCCGATGCCTTCAACCTGCACCACTACGATACCGCGTACTTTGGCAAATGGCATGTTGATGGAGCAAGACAGAATCCGATTATGCATATTGTGCCAAAGGAACGTCGCGGGGGATTCAACACGTGGCTTGGCTACGAGAACAACAACCAGCAGTGGAACACGTATGTCCATGGGCACACCCCGCAGGGCGAAGTGCCCCAGTATAGGTTGCAAGGGTATGAGACGGATGAGCTGACCAATCTATTGATCGATTACCTCGAGAACACACCCCAGGACCAGCCCTTTTTCGCGGTTCTATCCGTACAACCGCCCCACGATCCCCATCCTGCTCCCGCACGCAACAAAAGCCATTTCGCCTGGCCCACCATGGAGTTGCGGGCGAATGTCCCGGCAGGCGAGGACCGGCGCAATCAGGTGAAGCTGGAATTAGCGAGATACTATGCGATGATAGAGAATCTGGATGACAATATCGGGAGGATTTTGGACACCTTGTGTCGGCTGAATCTGGATACGAGCACCCATATAGTGTTCTTTAGCGACCATGGCGACATGCTGGGTTCCCATGGGTTGGATGGCAAGGTTGTCCCCTATGAGGAATCGGTGCGGATTCCATTCATCATCAGCAGCCCCACCGGCAGTTCCTTCGGTTTTAAAACCGGTACCACCGATGCCTTGATCTCCGAGTATGATATCGCCGCGACCACGCTAGGCCTTTGTGGACTGAAGCAACCTGATTGGCTGCAAGGGTATGATTATTCCTACTATCGATATCAACCAAAAATCAGCAGTGGGGAAACCAACAGGTCTGCCAGAAAGGAGCCTGATTCGGTCATTATCAAAGCGATCATCCCCCGTGAAGGTTGCGATAAGGCCTGGCGTGGGATTATCACCCGCGATGGCTGGAAATATGTCTGTTTTGAGGATTCCGAGTGGTTGCTGTTCAACCTGCGGGATGATCCGTACGAGCAGATCAATCTTGCCCATCAGTTCCGCTATAGAGAAAAACGTCTAGCTTTGCGTGCTTTACTGCAGTCGTGGATAACTGAACATGAAGATACGTTTATCCTGCCCAAGGAGGATGCTTTATGAGCTATCGAGTGTATGTGTCTTCCGTGGATGCCACATGTCCCGATTACCAGTTTGTCCTCGATGTGGTGTCGCAGACCGACCATCAGATGACAAATCTGGAACAGTGCGATGTATGTTTTTTTACTGCCGGGACGTATCTCAGCGGTCATAACGCGCGCCCGATGCAAGCGGAGATTGACGAGGCCATCCGCCTGCAGAAGCGCATCGTGGTAGTGAAACCCTATGTCACCCACTCTATGCCCCTCTATTTCCGACGCCTACCGGGAAACATTTGTGCCAGGCACGAAGTTGACAGCATTCTAGCTACCCTACGCGCCCATTAACGCAAAAAACCTTCAAACCAAGGCTTGTTTGAAGATTTTTTGTTGTCAACTTCGTTCCAGGCACGGAATTGACAACCAGGGTCAATTCCGTGCCTGGCACAAATCTGATCCTTTTTTTACGTAAACAGATGTATATACTATCCACCGATAATATAAGGAATTCCTTTAAACTTTTTCCCACCGGGACAAACTGTGTCCTACTGACAGTGCGAGAATGTACGCCATAGGGAGAATTCAAATGAAACAAAAAGGTGGCTATCCGGTGCATGTGGTTGTTGGGTCGATGGGTGCGAAAACGAGTCCCCTCCTCTACTGTCCTATCTGTGGCAAGCAGGTGTTCGCCCTGGGTGACGAACGCGGCAAGATTGATCCCTGCCCGCATCTGGCATTCCTATTGCTGGACGATACCGATTGCTATGAGTCCGATGATTACCGCACCCGGGAACAGAACCTTCAGGCTCAAGTGATAGAACACGATGAGTTTGATGATTATCTCATAGCCCTTGGCTACGATGCATCGCTTTTGGTGCTGGAGGCCTCCGCTACTGGCTATAAGGAAGAACCCGTCACTGTAGCCGTCATGGCTGGGTTTGATATGGGGAAGGTGGCTTAGATAAGCAGATTAGGATTGGATGGAGGCCGAATAGTGATGAATTTTGATTCATTCTATTGGTCTCCCTATTTCATGATAAATAATAGAATTATAGATCAAAATAATAACAAAAAATACATTTATTCTGGTAGTTCAAATGATTGCCAGTTGATTTTGGAGAGTGCACGTAGTGAGGACCGTATTTCAGTATCACTGAAGAAAGATGCACTGTTTTTAATATGCTCTCTCATGACATGTTCGGCTTTGTTTTCATCTCCGGACAATACTGCTTCAACCATCTGCCTATGTTCTTCTTTTGAGCCAATAGATCGTCCAGGGAGACAAAGAACCGCTACATGATATCTTGAGGTAATTGAATATATCTTATGAATGAAGTCGCTGAGGAATTCGTTTTTAGACATGTTGAAAATATAACTGTGAATCTGGCCGCAAAGGTGATAATACTCATGAAGATCGTCGATTTTATCCATCTCATCTAAAATCTGATTAAGATTTTCAACATCCTGTGGTGTGACATTTTTACAGGCAAGCCTTGCAGCAAGCCCCTCATTGACTTCACGGATTTGGAATAGACCAAGAATGTCATCCACAGAAAGCTGACGAACCATAGCACCCTTATTTGGAATATGTTTGGCAAGACCTTCTGAAACCAAGCGCTCAATAGCTAGCCTTACTGGAGTTCTGCTGACATGAAATTCCTCAGCAAGATCAGCTTCCACCAACCTATAACCAGAAGGGTAATTTCCGTTTACAATTCTGCTATAGATGATCTTGTGAACATCGCTTGTATCTCTTCGCTTCTCAGCCATAAATGCATTCCTTATCTCATAAAATTGTATGCAACAGTATCGTATAATTTTAGACAATAATCGTCAAGCAAGTGTAAATCGGGCCTGAAACATCGTTGTTTCAGGCCCAGACCATTAATTTAAGTTGCTGAATTATTTCTGTTTGGCCAACATATCAAGAACCCACTTTGGAGCAAGCTCAGGAAGAGGCAGCCCTTCCTTTTTACATCTGCAATATTCTGCAAGAGCTTCCCTGCGTTTTTCTTCATATTTCTTCTTGATTTCAGCCTTCTCTAAAACTTCAGCAATGTGTTCACGAGGAACTACGGTCACACCATCAGCATCTCCAACCACTAGGTCGCCAGGTTGTACTGCAACCCCAGCACATTCGATTGAAGTGTTAATCTTGCCAGGGCCAATTTTTGTTGGTCCGCGTTGTTGGTAGCCTCTAGAATATACTGGTAGACCAATATCCCTAAGGCCCTCCCTATCACGGACCAATCCATCAACTACAATTCCTTCAAGACCCACAGCATTTGCAGCACCACCGATAAGATCTCCCAGATACGCTCTATCCGCACACGCTTTGCCATCGATTATAAGCACGTAGCCGGGCTTGCTTTGATAGATAGCTACATGGATAGGGAAATTGTCTCCATCCTGCGTCTCTACTGTAGCGGCAGTACCAACCATCCTGCTGTTGACATCAATCGGAAGAATGCTTGCATCCAAGCAGCCATCGTTAGGATATCCAAGACCTTGCATTCCATCTGCCAATTCTGCTGAGCCAAACTTTGAAGCACACTGAATAACATAATCGTCAAGCAATTCTGGAAAATCATTATAATTCTGCATTACAGTGCTCCAACTTCCTTAAAGTATTTTTCTGCACCAGGATGCAAAGGAGCTATGCAGCTGTCGATGATATTATTTGGTGAAAGATCTTTAAAGAAACTGTGGGCTTTGATAAGAGAATCCTTGCTGTCAAAGATGGCCTTTACGAAATCATAGGCAATTTTGTCACTAAGGTCTTTATTACAGAACACGGTTGTCCAGTTGCCAACAGTCTTTACATCTTCCTTCAATCCCGCGTAAGCACCAGCAGGAATTGTCATAGGGCTCATCTCTGTAAAGGTATTGCAAATCAAAGTTATTTGCGCTGGGGAGAGAGTGATCATGTCAAAGTTACCACTACCAAATACGTCAGCCATCCATGCTGCACCTAGTCCGGTTGCATCGAGAATAGCATCTACTTGGCCAGTCTTGAGACGAGAAGCTGCCTGAGTGCGGTTTCCGCTGTATTCAAGTTTGACCGAATCCAAAGGTACACCAACAAGAGGAAGAAGCTTCTTTGTGGTTGTCTCAACACCGTCTCCGATAACAAGACACTCAATCCTTGAGCCTGCAAGCTGTGAGATGTCTGTGATGTTTTTTGATTTCTTTACGATAATGTGTAGAGGTGTTGCATTGTAATTGAACAAAGTGCGAATGTTTTTGGTCGGATTGTCTTTAAAGGAATCTGTCCCGGCTACTGCAGAAGCGATTGTACTGGCCTGAGCCATACCAATCGACAATTCACCGGTGTCGACAGCCATAGCATTGTATGCACTACCACCAGTGGCCTGTGCGGTAACAGCCATATCTGTTTTATCCATCACAGACGCGGCCATCGCTGCACCCATCGTAAAGAAGTTACCACCAAGGCTGGCAGTACCAAGACTCAGCACCTGAGGGGCTGCGGTTCCTTCGGAAGTACCATTTGCAAAAACAAATGACATCACCAGTGCGAGAAGAAGCAGAACGATTGTGAACTTTTTCATTTTTCCTCCTATGTAAAACCTAACAATTTTTAGAAATTGCCGGTTTTAAATGCTCTAATTTGATCAGATGATGTCTGTAGTAAAATATTTTTCACACCATTCTGACAGGTCTTTACATTGCGGATGCTGAGATTGGTGTCACCATCGGTTTGTTTTTCATATACTGGATGATCATGAAAACAAGCGATACCACACCTGCGATTGCCCCAATAATGGAAACAATAACATTCGGCCAAATGAGGGCCAATGCAATCCCAAGGAATAAGATACGCTGCACCTTAGAGACTGAGCTGAGAAAAGCCCCTTCAAAAAAGGCAGCAAGATAGACAAGCCCGAAACCTGTGACTACGAAAGAAAAGATTGTGGCCATGACATTGATACCTGAAGTTATCAGCAGGTCCTGTGAATAGATAAATATGAACGGAACTATAAAACCTGCAATTGCTAGTTTCATTGATTGTAATCCGATACGGTTTGGATTCCCACCAGATATAGCAGCTGCGGTATAAGCACCGGTTGCAACAGGGGGTGTTATAGTAGACATACAACCAAAGTAGAAAACAAAAAGATGCGCAGGAAGAAGGCCTATCCCCAGCATGGTAAGAGCTGGAGCGGCACTAATACTAGCCAACACGTAGGCAGCGGAGGTAGGAAGCCCCATACCCAGGATAATCGCAACCACAGCTGTCAGCAGGAGAGTAAGGAACATGATTCCACCGGTAAGCGTAAATATCATCCGTGCTAGGGTCATGGTAATGCCTGTAAGAGAAAAGGTTCCCACAATTATACCTACAACTGCGGTTGCAACACCAAGAGCCATAGCTGTTTTTGCAGCGGAGAACAAGACTTTGACAATTTTTGCTGGAGAAAGTCTCGTTTCTTTTTTGATGAATGAAAGAGCGACAGCTGAAACGATACCTCCCCAAAAAGCAGCGAAGGTTGGTGTATAACCAATTACAAGTAAAACGACAATGAGAACCAACGGAAGCATGAGATAAGAACGCTTAAGAAGATTAAGCCATTCTTTCTTTGCAACACCACTGCCCTTTAAGTTCTTTTTAACAGCTCTAAAATGAACAGTGAAGAAAACACTTACATAATAGAGAATTGCAGGAAGAATTGCGGCAACCGCAAGTTTAATATATGGAATACCAAGAGTATCTGCGAGCATAAAAGCTGTCGCACCCATGACTGGAGGAAGGATTTGTCCACCGGCAGAGGCGGAACACTCCACAGCACCAGCGAAATCATCGCTGTATCCAACCTTCTTCATGAGCGGGATTGTGAATGCACCAGTTGTCGCAACGTTTGCTGAAGTCTCCCCACTGACCATACCCATGAGGCTGCTGGAAAGAACTGCGACTTTGGCAGGTCCACCGCTGGAATTACCAGCGATTGTATTGGAGAGATCATAGAAATAATCGGCAATCCCAACTTCCTGTAAAAGAGCTCCAAAAATTACAAATATCACTATGGTTTCTGCGGAAACACCTAAAGCAAAACCATATACACCTTCGCCGCTCAGTATCAGATGACCCATGATTCTTGATAATGAAAAGGTGTTCGTTCTTAAAGTCCCGGGGATATATGGCCCAAGAAACACATAGGCAAAGACAATGAGAGAAAGGATAACCAGTCCCCTGCTTGCGACACGCCTTGCACCTTCGTACATCAGCACTATGGTAAGAATACTCAAGACGATATCTATCGGTTCATTACGACCAGCCATTTGTACCAATTTACTGTAGCGAAGATATGATCCTAGAAAAACCACAATCGTAATCAAAACAAGAAGATAATTAATCGATCCTACATGGCTGAATCTCGATTTTGTTGTAATCGGAGTCATCAAAAATACCATGATGAGAGCAAACCCCAGGTGTGCAATCCTAACTCTGTATGGAGTCAGCATCAATATCTGGGATGCAACGAGGATTTGGAAGATCATCCATATGAGTCCGACTACTACAACGGCAGTCATTTCTGAACCTACCAGCTTTTTTCTCAGACTGGTGCGGTCTACTTTTTTATCTAACGTCATCGTCATTCATCCTCACTGTTTTGACATTTACTTTCTTTTTGCCTTATATAAGGAACGATACCGCCAATCGACAGTATCTCCTTTATCTTTCCATTGAATGCAGGGCATGAAGTGACCATATTTGTACGAATATCAGTAACCAATATCCTGTTATCATCCATCGATACTTGCACGATATCTCCTTCCCGAATCTCCGAAGTATCCATCTCGATCGGGAGGATCCCATTGTTGACTGAATTTCTGTAATAGCTTCTAGCAAAAGATTTAGCTAAAATTATTTGTATGCCAGCGCTCTTTAAAACTTGCACTGCGACTTCCATCGCTGAGCCACAACCAAAATTCTCACCTGCAACAATCAGACTGTTTTTATTAATCTCGCTTGCCAAGCCTGGACGGATATCTTCCATGATGTATTGAACAAGTTCATCGGGATTTATCGTGTCCTTTTTTCTGCGTGAAGAAATTATATAATCTGTGTTGATATCATCACCAAGACAAATGGCTTTTCCTGAATATTCAAACATACCTAACCCCTCTCAGCTTCGGTGACGCAGCCAGCAAGCGCTGTTGCTGCTGCGGTTATCGGCGAGGCAAGATAAATCTCGGCCTTTACATTTCCCATCCGCCCTAGGAAATTTCGGTTGGCCGTAGAGAGTACTTTGAAACCATCTCGTGGTGTACCTGGACTGCTTCCACAGCAGGGGCCACAACCAGGAGGTAGAATCATTGCTCCTTTGCTGACCAATCGTTGCATGTAACCACGTTCGATCATTTGATTGTATATTGTTGCCGAAGCTGGGATTATAAGCGTTTCTGTTTTAAAGTTTGAATTACTCATACGAATGATTTCATCCACCGCTGCAAAATCATCGATTCTACCATTTGTGCAGGTGCCGATTACTACCATATCTATAGCCAATCCGATTTTTTCATGAACAGGAACAGCATTGTCCGCACTGCAAGGCAGGGAGATCATTGCAGGAACTTTATCAAGGTCAATGTGTATTTCACGACAATAAGTGCAGTCTTCATCAGAAACGACAATATCGTCATACGGAAGCCCTCTATCCCTGCAATAGGAAATCGCACGCTCATCAATAGGCATGATCGCACACTTGGCACAACTTTCAGTGGCCAGATTGCAGATGGTCTTCCTGTCGTCCATGGTTAAGTCAGCTATTCCATTGCCACGGAATTCAATCGCCTTGTAATTCGCACCATTAGATCCGAGAATTTTAAGGAGATACAAAGCCACATCTTTTCCGCTCACGCCTCGGTTGAGGCGACCAGTAATATCGACAATGATGGTTTGGGGAACCTTGAACCAGAGTTCACCGCTTATCATAGCACTGGCAAGATCTGAGGCCCCGACACCAATTGCAAGACTTCCCAGATACCCATGAGTGGTGATATGAGAGTCTCCACCAACGAGCAATCTTCCTGGAGCTACACATTTCAATTCATCGAAAACCTGATGGGCGATACCTTGTCCGGCCTCTAGAAGCTGTATGTTATATGTATCTCTAAAATCATAGAGCATTTGGTGCAAACCCGCGACTTTGTTGTTCGGACAAGGAACATAATGATCGATAAAGGCAAAGATTCGCTCTGGATTCGTAACATGACCAGCTCCCATCTTTTGGAAATAATCGATCGAAAGAGGTCCTGATGCATCATTTGTTAAAATATAATCAACCTGAGCGGTTATAATATCTCCAGCATATGCATCTGTCTGAGATTTGCTGCTGAAAATTTTCTCAGCAATGGTTTTTCCCATTCTCATTACCTCTGGTTTATAAGTGCCTTGTATTTTTTGATGAATGCCGCAGTTCCCTTACCCATACACTCGGTATATCCAAGTTCCATTAAAATACATTCCATCGCAGCAAAGCATTCCAGCATATCTTCTGGGTAACAGTAGCCCATATGGGCAATCCGCACAGCTTGGTCCGCCATAGCATCCAATCCTGTACCAATCCGAAGGTGAAACTGTTCGCATAACATAGCGACTAGCTTTTTTGCCGATACTCCGGCAGGCACCAGCGCAACAGAAAGGGAATCTGAACGGACTTTACAAGTGGACGGATACAGCTGGAACCCAAGTGCTTCCAGTGCGGCTTTGGTACCTTCCGATATCGCTTTATGACGGAGGAATACCTGTTCGATGCCCTCCTCATTCATCATGTTCAATGCTTCGTGAACGGACAAAATGAGGCTTACCGGAGTGGAGCCCGGAGTCTCGCCTTTCTTTTCCAAGATTTTCCGAATATCGATAAAATCCACATATAGAGTTCTTTTCGGATTTGCCTTGCAGACTTCAGCAGCCTTCGGGCTCATTGCAACAAAACTAACTCCGACTGGTGACATCAAACCCTTCTGTGATGCTGTAGCAACAGCATCGACGCCCCATTCATCCATATTGAACGGCATACAAGCCAAGCCACTCACGTTGTCGACGACAAATAAGAGATTATAAGCCCGGGCAAGTCTTCCCATATCTGAAATCGGGTTGATAACCCCGTTGGAGGTGTCATTGAACACCGAGACCAAACCGGTTGCTTTAAAATCAACAATCAAATTTTCAAGTTCATGCAGGTCTACTGGGGTTTTCCAACCTTCAAAACAAGCCTGGACTTCTATACCCAACCTCTGCAATGTTTCGACCGCCATTTCACCGAATTTGCCATTCGCGACACAGACTATCCTGTCTTTAGCCGTAAATAAATTGCTATAGATACCTTCCAGCGCGCCTCTGCCAGTCGTGTGCACCGGCATCACCATCTCTTTGGTTCCAAAAAAAGGTTTAAGCATTTCCAATGTGTCAACCAAAATTTCAGAAAATTCCTTTGTCCTGTGGTGGTAACTGCCGAGGATCGATGCCAAATATACACGCTCAGGAATATTTACTGGACCTGGTGTATACAACTTGTCAACTCTTTTTGCAAATAGATGATTCATAAAACTCCAACTGTATTGCACGCTAAATTTATAAATATTGTACTACTATTCGAGATAGTAATGCATGCAATCATGTAAAGTCAAGTTTTATTTTTCGGTACTTTCCTACCAACTTACAGGAAAATGAAGAAAAATGTATAGAAGTCTGATCTCATAACCAAAAGGAAGTCTACCATTGCAGAACGATACCGATTGCTACGAGTCCGATGATTACCGCACCCGGGAACAGAACCTCCAGGCTCAAGTGATAGAACATGATGAGTTTGATGATTATCTCATAGCCCTTGGCTACGATGCATCGCTTTTGGTGCTGGAGGCCTCCACTACTGGCTATAAGGAATCACTCGTCACCGTAGCCTTCATCGCTGGATTTGATATGGGGAAAGTGGCGTAGGATATAGGATCTAGAAATGAAAGGTATCAATACCCTAGGGCAAGCCCTGTAAAGCGGAGGCTTTTCCTCCTTTTCCGTCCCAAGGGGCGGGGTATTTCGCCTTACGTTCCCGGCACTCGCTCGGTAATGGAACCATGGTAATGCTTCCGTTACTCTCGCTTCGTTGTGGAATCAACATAATGGTGGAGAACGATTGCTACCTCCACCTTATCCATTTTTTCTTTTATATTGATCAAGCATCTGAATCGGGTTACTATCAATCCAATAGCATTAATTGTACAGCGGGTAATTGAGATGAGAAAACATATAACCGTTTCTGCAGCAGTGATCATACAGAATCAGATGGTTTTCTGTGCACAACGGAAAGACTTAGGTGAGCTTGCGCGGAAATGGGAGTTCCCTGGTGGAAAACTCGAGGTGGGAGAACTTCCTGAGTCCGCCTTGATCAGGGAAATCAAAGAAGAGCTAGATTCAACTATCTCAATTGAGAGAAAACTAACCACCGTCGAACATCAATATACTACCTTTGATATCACCATGCATGCATTTTTATGCCACCTGGTTGACGGCTCGTTGACATTATCAGAACATCTGGATTCACGCTGGCTAAGTAAAGATCAACTATTCTCTGTTGATTGGGCAGAGGCTGATATTCCGATAGTGGAAATTGTGAAGAGCCTCTTATGACTAGTAATTCCAGGGAAGAAAACCTGTCCCAGAGCCTTTGGACCGGATTTATCAACAAAAACAATCCATCACAAACATCATTGCGCCCAAAATTGATCTATAACAACCGAGCCGAAGGACACAGGATACTCGCGAGCATACAGGAAGAATTATCGAGTTGTACGAAATTTGAGATAGCGGTGGCGTTCATATCCCGCGGTGGTGTTATTTCTTTGCTTCAGATCCTTCACGAACTGGACATTAGAAAGATCCCTGGTAAAATACTTACTACCGACTATCTATCCTTCAATGATCCCTTGGCGCTGAAAACCCTGATGGATTTCCCCCAAATCGAGGTTCGGATGTTCCATGGAAATTTCCACATGAAAGGATATCTATTCCATAAGAATGATGGGACGATAAATCTAATTGTTGGAAGTGCGAATCTCACTGAAACAGCGCTTTCGTTGAATGAAGAATGGAACTTGAAGGTATCATCAACTCATGATGGCGAGATCATCCATCAAGTCCAAAACGATTTTTCCCGTATTTGGGAACTGGCCTCCCCGCTATCGGATTCATGGCTTGCCCACTATGCACAAGTCAGATCAAACACACGAAATACAGCTGATTGGATCCAGATACCTGACCCCAAAGAGGAAATTTATGACACTCCTGTGGAAGTTGAGGTATTTAACAAACTGCCAGAAGCTCAACATGCAAAAAGAACTCCACCGGCCCCTAATTCGATGCAGATTGAAGCTTTGTACGCATTGCAGGAATTAAGAGCTGATGGACAGAACAAGGCGCTCTTGATTTCAGCGACTGGAACAGGAAAAACGTACCTAGCGGCCTTTGATGTGAAATCATTCAATCCTGATCGTTTGCTGTATATCGTGCATCGTGAGACAATCCTGAAAAGTTCGATGGATAGTTTCAAAATAGTCTTTGGCGATGAGCGTCCCATCGATTTTGGATTACTCACCGGTACCAGCAAAGATTATGATGCTGATTTTATTTTTGCCAATATCACCACACTTGCTAAACCAGAAGTACTTGCCAGACTGGGACGGAAGCATTTTGATTACATCATCATAGACGAAGTGCATCGGGCTGGTGCGCAATCCTATCAGAGAGTCATAGACTTTTTCAAACCAGAATTCCTTTTCGGGATGACTGCGACTCCGGAACGCACCGATGGAAAGGACATTTATGCGTTGTTCGATCATAACATCGCCTATAACATCCGATTGAACCAAGCGCTGGAACAGGATATGTTGGCCCCTTTCCATTACTTTGGCATAACAGACCTTGCGTTGAATGATGAGACGATTGAAGATACATCGGATTTCAGCCTACTCGTCTCTGATGAACGCGCACGGCATATCAAACACACTATTGATGCATACAGCATGCATGAACCTAGGCGTAGAGGCATCATATTCTGTAGTCGAGTCGACGAGACTGTAGAGTTGTCACAAAAGCTTAACCAATATGGAATGCGTACCCTAGCACTTTCCGGCAATGACTCCGAGCCAGCAAGAGATGATGCGATAGCTCGATTGGAAACAGATACAAGAGCTGATTATCTTGAGTATATACTTACAGTGGACATCTTCAATGAAGGTGTTGATATCCCCAGTTTGAATCAGATCATTATGGTCCGCCCTACCCAATCTGCCATTATTTTTGTGCAGCAGCTTGGAAGAGGATTGAGGAAGTTTCCGGGGAAACCCTATCTTACCGTTATTGATTTTGTAGGTAATTATTCTAACAACTATCTTATTCCTGCGGCGTTGTATGGAGATATTTCCTACGATAAAGATAAGATGCGAAAATTGGTCTCGGCAGGAAATGTTACCTTGCCTGGCACTTCAACTGTTTGCTTCGATAGAATCGCTAGAGAAAGAATCTATGAAGCTATTGATTCGGTCAATCTAAATACCCTTAAGTTTCTCAAAGAACAATACGGTTTTCTTAAGGTGCAACTTGGACATATTCCCTCACTGATGGATTTTGCGAAAGCAAAAGAGTTTGACCCGATCAGGTTTCTAAAGTACGCAGATAGCTATCCACAGTTTATTAGCAAGATGGAAAAGGATAGGATCACCAGTCTACTCGATATCCACTTATGCTCGCTCCGCTTCCTTTCTTTGGAACTAGCCGAAGGAAAACGACCTCACGAGCTTCTACTATTGAAGTTGGTTGCAGATGGTTCGACAGTCTCAACTTCTCTGTTTGGGAGGGAACTGCTAGCCTTCTCTGGTTTGCACCTTGACCAACCGACCTTGAGATCTACCCTTCGCATTTTGATGAATGAATTTTATGTGGAGGCCTCAAGGAAATCGTTTGGAAACCTTAGCTATATCAGTGTCGAGGATAATTCGATCTCAGCTACTCCTGAATTCTTAAGTCTCCTTAAGAACATCGATTATCGAGACGCTTTTTTCGATGTGGTTGAGCTTGGACTTTCCAATTACTTAAAGAAGTATCACAGAGAGACAAGGCAATCGAACGGTCTAGTACTGTATGAGAAGTATTCTCGTAAAGATGCGTGCAGGCTTTTACACTGGGATAAAGATGAGCATGCAACAATGTATGGCTATAAAATCAAACATGGTACCTGCCCGATATTTGTCACCTACAAAAAAGCTGAATATATAGCTAAGAGCACGATGTATGAGGACCATTTTTACGATGAGGAGTGGTTCGTCTGGAAAACCAGAAGCGGGATTAAACTGGATTCAAAGGAACCTCAGAAAATAATGGAACAAAAGGCAACCGGGTTGATGATTCCGTTATTTATTAAGAAAAGTGATTCCGAGGGTTCCGATTTCTACTACATGGGAGAAGTCGATTACGTTTCTGGAAAGGTGAAGCAAGAGACCATAAAGAATGATAAAGGCCGTGACCTCCCAATTGTTGAATTCACTTTCAAGCTTCAACATCCTATCAAACAGGATTTATTCAAGTATTTAATTGAATAGCCCATCTGATTGGAAATATCTGAAATCAAAGCGTGAGTCTTAGAAACTCGTTACGACTAATATCAATTCCACTCGAAGTAAGACGATCTCTACGATTATCGAATAATCTATCTAAGTAGTATTCTTTCTCTCTCTTGACCTAGATTTCGATAAATTTCGCACTACAACCTGATTCCAACAGGTAGGAAATTTCTAGATTCTTGCTTGGAAGCAGGTTGCAGGGATTGCATCGTCTCCAATGTAGTGATAATATACTAACTACAGAGGGGCATGCATGGCGATCATACGACAGAAAAACCGCACGAATGGCATCGAATACGTCTTCCTTTCCGTGAGCAGGCGGGTCCCGGACAAGAAATGGCCCGTCAGCG
>DIXI01000003.1 GCA_002428625.1 Sphaerochaeta sp. UBA6084 | reverse complement strand
TGCCGGTCTCGACCACAAAGCGATGGTGTTCTCGCTGGCTTGCTGGGCACGGTTCCTGATCGGGACTGACGAACAGGGAGTTCCCATCCCACTTGAGGATATGCATGCTGAACACCTGCAACCGCTAGCGGTTCGTGCCAAAGATGAGCCTCGGCGATTTCTTGAAGCAATCAATCTTATAGGGCTTTCCGCAGGCGAATGGAAGGAAGTGGAGCGGCTGTTCCAGGACTATCTTGCAACAATTGTTGGACAGGGTGTCCAGGTTGCGCTTTTAAAGTTCCTTGAAGCCTGACTAGGTGTTCTATTTCAACTTCCGGTTCAACTAATCAGATGGATGGCTTCAATCACTCCATCCGTATGCGAGGCTTCGCACAGGTAGGTGGCTGCCGATTTGGCTCCTAGCGAGGCATTGGCCACTGCGACACCGATACCCGCCTCGCGCAACATGCCGATATCGTTCTCATCGTCCCCAATCACCATGATCTGGTCGATGGGAATGCAGGTGATCTTGGATATCGCGAGCAAACCCATGGATTTATCCACTCCTTTAGCCATGATCTCGCAACTATTCTCACCGTAACGCACAATCGATAATTGTGTATGAAGTTCATCAAGATATGGTTTGATCTCCTGAAAAATTTGCCGCTGTCCTTTATACAGGATGCTGATTTTCTCTAAAAAGCCATATTCCCATTCGGATTCCTCAGGTATATGCAGGGTGAATTCACGCACCGTCCCCTTCTGTTTTACAATCCACGGGGTCTCTTCCATCGCAAAAGCCTTGTCGTCGTGGTAATAGAGGACCGTAGCCTTGAGGGCTCGGGCTTTTTCCATTATCTTCCGTGTAGTTCGCATAGGAAAAGATTCCTGTACCAGGATCTGACCGTTTTGCATAACAACGCCTCCATTGCAGGCGACTATCGGCAAATTAATACCCAGCGTGGTGGACAGTTCCTGTAGGAACGGTCGTGGACGCCCGGAGATTATCGTGAATCCGATACCTATCTCGCGCAAACGCGCTATCTCGTCAAGGATATGCAACGGTAGCTGACCATCGGGATCAAGGAGGGTGCCATCCAAATCGGAAACGATCAAGCGTATCGGTTTCTCACGCTCATTATTTGCATTCATCTACTTAGTCCTTTCATCCGAATAGATCGATGGAGCATCCGGTTAGCTTCTGCTGCAGGAGACTGACATCGAGGTCCCGAGGGCGGATGTCAGCAAGGCTGCACACGGCTGCTGCGATTCCCGCCGCCTGCCCCATAGCCATGCAGATGGTCATCACGCGATACGAGGCGTGGGCCCGATGCGTACCGCTCATGCAACGTCCGGCCAACAGCAGGTTGTCGATATCCAAGGGAACAAGGCAACGGTAGGGAATGTCGTACGGTCGGGCCATCTTCGATTGTCCCTCCGCTTGTCCACTTCCGCTTGGATTATGTATGTCTATGAGGAACCAAGCCTTGTGCACCACGACATCCGCGAATCGGCTACCTTCTTCGACATCCCGGTCGCAAAGCATATACTCACCTTTGATACGTCTGGTTTCGCGTACACCCAGTGCGGAGGCTGACGATTTCAAAAGGCAGTGCTCATACCCTGGAATATTTGTGCGCAGGAATTCGATGCAAAGGCCAATCTGCTGGCGTAGTTCGAGCTCAGCATCCCTAATCCCACCTAGGGAGAGGACATCATGGTTGTTCGCTTGCGTGGCGTTCACGCTGCGTTCACCCGCATGTGGGGTTTTATGTAGACGCACGATGGAAACATTGGCCGGCAATTCACCTGCGGCCTGTGCCCTTTGGCACACCTTGCGGTATTCTTCGCCCGATTCCAACTTCACCGGATCGCTCCCTCCAAAGCAGAAAATCGCTTTGGTTTCATCCACATGTGAGATGGTAAATTCCAACGTTGTAGGCTGACAACGGCCATCGGGTTCGCGGCCTATCCAATACGGTGCGCCCGACAGAAATGATAAGGTGCCATCGCCAGTGGCATCGATGCAGACTTTCGCCCGGATTCCTGCCAAACCGGTTGGGGTTCCGATCACTACCACATCGATCGACCGTCCATCCATAATGACATCGACAAGTGGACAGTGTAGATAATAATCAACGCCGCTCTGTTTGAGGAATGGACCAAGGATAGATTTCACTACTTCAGGGTCAATCTCGTTTTCGCGTCCATTGCGGGTGATCCTGGTATCGGTCGCACTTCGGCTTGCTTTGAACAATTGCAGCAACTCGTCCGCTATCGTCCCGGCTGATACCGACCCGAGGATCGGGTTCACGTGGCCACAGGTGAGCATGCCTCCTAGAATCCCGAACCGTTCTATCAGCACAACCCTTGCCCCGGCCCTTGCCGCGGACACGGCAGCGCAAATTCCAGCTGGCCCACCACCTGCGACCAGTACATCCACGGTTTCGAGAATCTCAATGTTTTGCGAAAACAACATGTATGCATGTCTCCTTCACGGTTTGCTCCAGGTAGCCATCTGGTAGTCATTTGGTATCCATCTGTTAGCCAAGCCGTGTGTGGGGTAATCAGTAGAAGGGAACTTATCGCGAATCCCCTTCCAGCAGGCAACAGCCTATATCGTTGGCCAGCTTTAGGAATCGACTGCGCAAAGAAATGGGATAATTCCGGCTGGCGTTATGCACTTCATAGTTGAAATCACCTGAATAGCCACTTTTTTTCATCGCATCCACCAAAGGAGCCCAATCGATTGTGCCCGAGTAGGGCAAGAGGTGATCGTCGAAATTACCCCTATTGTCCGCGATATGGGTCATTTTCAGGCGATTTCCCAGTTTGAGGATGGACCTTGGCTGGTCTTGCTTGGATAAGTTGGCATGTCCGGTGTCCCAGCAGATGCCAAAATCGTTACCACCATCAATGGCATCCAACAATTCAAGCAACGAATCCGCACTGGTGAATGGTCCATTGATCATGTTCTCGATACTCACCCCGACCTGATGCTCATGCATGTCGTCCACAAGGGAACGGCAGAAATCAACATTAGCGCCTATGATTTCATCATGCGATTTTCCTTCCAAGTTCTTCCCGTTCAGAGGATGCACCACCGTCCAGGGGATGCCCAGCAGGCCACTGAGTTTGATGTTGCTTCTGATGTTGTGCAGGTAGCTGTCATACTCAGGGCCACCTGGAAGATAGCCGGACCCATAGAACACCGAGTGGGACTGAGAGAAGACTACCCCCGTTTCCGCCATCGCTGCCCGTACCCCTTCCAACCAGGCGTAATGGGAACTTTCCTCGTGTAGATACCTACCTGGTTGGGTAATGCCGCTGAGACTCAGGTCCATGATCTTGAATCCGGCTGCCGCGCAGGCCCTTATACACTCCGCTGTCGAGAAATAGTAGTCATTGCCAAGATAGATCTGGTGGATATTGGTCATGGTAGATAATCGCATGTTCACCTCAGTTGTTTTTATGTAGTCTTAGGTTAGGTCGCACGCATATAGGTTGATGGTTTGTGCATGCCACGCGCTGGTGAAGACAACCCGTACTTTACGGACTGCGGTATGCAACGGAAGCACGAACAGGTCCCGTCTATTAGTCTCGGTATGGTACACCTGCGTCCAGCCTGTTCCTTGATCGATTTCCACAGAAAATTCCTTGGCCAGATTCGCCGGCATCTCCACCGGTTTAAAATCACGGCCGAGCTGGCTTCGCATGGCGAACAGACGGATTTTCACAAAAGGAGAAATAGAGGTTCGGGAATAATCTGGATCGAATACCACCCGGAGCTTTTCCACTTGCTGGACCTTATCAAAAGAAAATTCTATCGCCTGCCCTGGAACTAGGTGGATAAGGTGCTCAAATCCGTCTAGGTACAACCGTTCCTTGCCATCGAATAGCACCGCTCGTTCGGCTTCGTTTAGGTTGAGATGTGCTTTTCGGGTGACTTCCGGGAGAGTGCGGATGAATCCTGGCAGAAAACAATAGTCTTCCACCAAGGTGGCCTGTAGTTCTGCAATCCCTTTGGCGTAGAGTTCAGATGGCACGATATGGTCACGGCAGCACAATGCGGCGGCAGTACCTATGGCTTGGCCTAGGACGGAACAAGTCGCCTGCACTCGGGTGGAACTCATCGCGGCGTGGGTGGCGCTGATATTCCTGCCTGCGAACAATAGGTTGCGGATATTTTTGGAGTACAAAGATCGGAACGGGATGCCATAGGGTGAGGGAGTGGGGAGGAATTGGGATATCTCGTCGGCTTCTCCGCGGTTGAGAAATCCCATCGGATTATGGTCATCCAACGGCCAGCCGCCATAACCCACCAAGTCTGGAAAGGTTTTGTTGGAGGTGATGTCGTTTTGCGTGAGGATATACGCACCAACATACCTACGGCTTTCCCGTTTGCCAGGAAGGAATCCTACCCATTCCAACTCCCAGTTTTCGGCATGATGGTCGCCATGGTTTTTAATGTGGTCCCAGACGCCAAAGGCAGTCTTGAGCAATTCGTCCCGGATGTTCTCCGCATCATCCAGCACTTGTTGGTTCCCACCAAGCTCAATCCACCAGAAATTGCATCCGTCGGTCGCAAGCGCATGGTCACGATGCGAACTATGATGTTCATCGTAGGCGATCGTGGCGAAGGATTCATCATCATAGACATAGGCGAAATCGGGGGGGATGAAGTCCACTTTGTGGTCGGTCTCGCGTGATTGGATAAGGCAGGACATCCCCATGGTCTTGGTATCTGCGACCACCGGCCCCATCGACTCCCCGAACTCACTCCTGGATTCCCGTCCAAGGCGGAATTCGGCTCCGGAGGGAACGGAAAGCACACTATCCCCGGAACAATCGGCGAATAGGTCGGCGTGCACGATATGCCACGAATAGGTGGTCAGTTGCCAGCAGCGGATGGATGTGATGGAATCAGCCTGCATGGTGGTGTCTATGCAGGTGGTATTCAGAAGTAGGGTGATATTTGGCTCTTCCTTGACTTTTTGAAAGAGCACGCTATCCCATATACTGGGATTCAGCGTTGGATTCCGGTAGATGGCTTCCAGTTCCAGTTCACTTAGGATGCCGGTTTCCTTATTCTCCTTGCCGTGCGCACCGCGCACAGCCATCCTGATCTCGCTGGAAGCATTACCTCCCAGCACGGGCCGATCCTGGATCAAGGCGACTTTCGTTCCATGCCGTGCCGCGGATATCGCGCATATCAATCCGGCCATGCCGGCTCCAACCACGCACAGTTGCACCCGGTGCTCGTGGGTTTTCCAAGTTGAATCCATGATTTTATCCTTTTATACCGCTGGTTGCGATGCCTTCGATGAAATATTTCTGGCAGAATATGAAGATGATGAGGATGGGGATGATCGAGCTGGTCGCCGCCGCCATCGTCAGCTCATACCGCTGGACCTCATCCAGCATATACCAGCGCACTGCCTGGCTGACGGTGTATAACTTCGGTTTGGTCAGGAAGATTAAAGGGGCGAGGTATTCATTCCATGTTGAAATGAAGGAGAGCACTGCCATTGATACCAACGCAGGGATGGTCAGAGGAACCATGATCAAGCTGAAAACCGTTGCGTGGTTGGCTCCATCCACCTTTGCCGCATCAACCAACTCATTCGGTAGGCCTAAATGGGCTTGCCGTAGGAAGAATATCGTCGAAGCCCCGAATAGGGAAGGTATGATCAATGCCCAGAGGCTGTTGTACAGTCCAACAGTCTTGAACATCATGAATCGTGGGATGATGGTCACTTGAACCGGGATCATCATTGAGGCAAGAAACATCGTGAATATGAATCGTTTCCCTTTAAATTCGATGCGGGCGAAGGCGTAGGCTGCCATGGAAGCGAAAATCAACTGGCCGACTGTGCTGACCACAGTAATGAACATGGAGTTGTAGAACACCCTCAACATGGGGAGGTCCTTGCTTGTCCACACAGTTTTATAATTCACCCAGCGGATATTTTCTGGAATCCACCTGAATGGGTAGGTGAACACCTGGGGCGTGGTTTTCAAGGATGACGAGATCATCCACAGCATGGGTATGAGGAATGCCAGCGAGAAGAGCGCGATTATCATTGTATTCAGTATGCGAAAAGCCGTTCTTGTCTTATTCATACCATACTCCTAGTAATGCACCCATTTCTTCTGGCCGAGGAAATTGATTCCGGTGATTAAGAGAATCAATGCCAGCAAGATCAAGGATTCGGCACTGGCATATCCAAAAGCGTAGTGGACAAACGAGTTTCGATAAATCTCCATCACCATGGATGTATTCGAATCATAACTTGTGCCAAGGGTCATGATGTTTATCGAAGCGAATATCTTGAATACCGCGATGAATCTGACAATTACCAGATAGAAGGTGGTTGGGGTGATCATGGGAAAGGTGATGTAGCGAAATTTCTGTATCGAGTTCGTGCCTTCTATATCAGCGGCTTCATATAGGTCCGAAGGGACTGCCTGCAGGGCCGCCATGTACACGATGAGCTCATACCCGATGCCTGTCCAGATCGCCAGCATGATGATTGGTATCTTGTTGAGGCTGTCGTTGTTCAGCCAGTCCGGGGCGGTCTGCATGATCTGAAGGGTTTTCACTAAGAATTCGTTCAGTAGTCCGTTGTCGCGGAAGATGAATTTGAATACCGCGGCCAATGCGACTTGGCTTGATATGTACGGTATGAAAAAGATGAGCCGAAGGACTTTCTTTCCATAGATTTTGCTGTTTAATGCATAGGCAAGCACCATTGCGACCGATAGCGAGATGGGAACCGTGCCGATGGCATATATGAAAGTATTCGAGATGGCGTACCTGAATCTCTCATCCTTCAGCATCAGTGAGAAGTTCTTGAGTCCGATAAGCTTTATGCCCTCCAGCCCGGAAAGGAAGTTCCAATCAGTGAATGAAAGAAAAACCGATGCGAACATAGGCACCATGACAAACAGTAGGAAAATTATCAGGCTGGGACCGATGAACAGGTATCCCGCGAGATTTTCTTTCACCAGTGCTTTGTTGCTTGCATGTTTTCCAACCATAATCCCTCCGGACTAAGTTGGAGGGCAATCCGAAGACCGCCCTCCGATTTCAATGATTCTACAATCTCGATATGACAAACCACCGACTAAAAACCACGTTCCGCTTTGATCGCTGCATCTGCGTCCCTCTGCATCAGCTTCAAGCCTTCTTCCACAGTATACTTACCATTGTGGATGTCAAGTGTGTAGTTGTTAACAGCATCGTTAACCTTGGAATAGGCGGTAAGGATGTCATCATAGAACGCTGGGTTCTTATAGTTGACGACAACACTGGCGAAAGTCTTGATATCGATCAGCTTCTTCGCATTCTCTTCGGATCCAAACACCAACGGCAGCAGGTCGGAAACCTGGGTGCCACTCCAGTTGGACTGGTGTCCGGCGACAATCAAGTATTTTGAACCATACGTACTGTAGAATTTCAGGAAAGACCAGATAGCGTCCCAGTTTTTCTTGTCGTGTCCAGAGGTTATTCCTGCATGGGAGAACGGTGAGACACCAGACATATAGTTGGTCTGGCCTTTCTCAAGCACTGGCCATGGAGCGAAATACGAGACGAAATTCACTGGATAGTTCACGGTGTCGCGGATGAAGCGGGTCATGTTGGGGGTGACAGCGCTGGCAACTTCACCGGTCATGTACACCATTTGGGTCTGGAGGTTGTTGGATCGGTATTTAGTGAGCGGGAACCAGATTTTCTCCACGTTGTCGGCTTGATATCTGGTTTTGAAGGCTTTCAGCATGTTGGGATCACTCCAGCGGCTCAGACCGGAATCTTCGTAATACTGGTTCTTGCCATAGAGCTGATACGCGATATAAGTCCAGTAGTTGTTGGAATGGTATTGCGACCCACCATAGACAACGGTATTTCCTGCGGCGTCCTTTTTCGTCATCTTCCTGGAAGCTTCGAGATACTCGTCCCAGGTCCATTCGGTAGGAATCGCGCCTAGTCCGGCTTCATCCCATGCGGTTTTATTGATGACGACATAATAGGAGAGTCCTCCGGCTGGGAAGCTGTAGGTTACATTCTTGTACTTGTACTTGTCTGTTCCCCAGTTCTTGACTAGGTCGATGCCTTCCTTCTTCATGAGGTCATCAAGAGGGATATACAGGCTGTTCTCCCACCGCTTGTAGGCGTTGGCAAGTCCAAAACTCGCGAGCACGTCTACTTCCCCTGCCATAATCGCGGTGTTCACACCTACGTTGCCGTCAGCATTATTGTTGTAGGTCGTCAACTCGACCTTCACATTTGGGTAGGTTTTGTTGAATTCCTCAATCAGTGCGTTCATTCCCTGGTCACCCTTGAAGGGCATCCAAAAGCGCACCGTTCCTTTAATGGCGGCAGGATCTTTCGCAAAGATCCACGGATGGTTTTTCGCGGCATCTTCGGGGATCAACGCTGATGATCCGGTGGGGGTTGCCACAGTGGCGGGACTCTCAGTCGCACCACCGGCAAATACAAACATCGGGCATAGTACTGTGAGAATCAACAGGATACCCATCACATGAAAAACTCGTTTCTTCATTTTTTTCTCCTTTTTGAAAGATTTCCGAAATTGGCACTGATTAAGGTCATCATCTTTTTTCACATGGAAGGAAATAAGCCCTATTTCATACATTTTGCCATATTACATAAACACTTTGATAAAATAGATTATACAAGATACCTTATTCTTATCCGCGAAATGTGATTTGTCAAGGATAATGTTGTGGAATAGGAACTAGCTCGTGCCAGGCACGGAATTGACATGCCAAACCCCCATAAATCAGGCCTGTTAAGAGGTTTTTGGTAAAAAGGAGCCTCCCGTATGCCCGCGATGCTGTCAATTCCGTGTCTGGCACGAGAAAGACGTAGAATTTAAGATTATCTATTGAAGATGGGATGCGTAGCTAAGCATCAACAACTGACACAACCACTCGCATTCAGATTGTAGCATAGCGGTATTAGGATTGGGGTTAGCTTGTGGGATATTGATACTTAAGATCGAGTTTGTTGATAGCTTCGTTAAATATCTATGATAAGATCATTTATACATGACTTCCACGTTGCTCCCGTCTAGGAGTATGGTACATTCAAGCTCTTCTTCATTGAGTGTTGCGATGATGGCCTCGTTTTTTCCATTCACCAGATGGTCGTAGGTGAACCTAATGGATACATCATCATTCCTGTTGCTGATTGCGAGAAAAGCCTCAGCAACCGGGGAAGGGATGGCAAAGGATTTTTCAGCACCTGGAGCAATGATTGTGGGAAGAAATTCACCTCGTGTATCCAAGTCTCCAACCTCAAACGATATGATCAATCCAATAATAGGGTAGGTCGTGTTGTTTCGCACGATGAGTTCTTTTATCTCGAAGCGAGGATCGGCACAACTCATGAGGACAAGAGCGATGAAGACGGTGAGAACAAACAGCTTAAGGTGATTTTTCAAGTGGCACACTCCATTCGGACAGTGCGACCATTAAGCGCTATATATGATATATAGTCAAAAGGTATTCAGCTCATTCAACAATCATAGGCGAAATTGTGACCTATATCGGGATCATTTCTCAAATCAAGTTATTGGGGAAGGAAAACAAGCCAGACTGAAGCTCAAGAAAGACCATTCGATTTATCCATTCAAATGAAGACTTTATCTGCATCTTCGATTTTGATTCCATTCTCTTCCAATTCTTTTTCCATCGCCACGATTTTTTCGCTTGCATCTTTGTTCCAACAACTATGGCCGTGGTTCAAGAGTGTGACGTTGAATCCCTCTTCCATGGCTCCTAGGCAGGTGGCCCGCACGCATCCATGGCTTACTAAACCGCACACCGCGACATCTTTTATGCTTTTCTCCAACAATATATGCTTTAGGTTTGTCTCCTCAAAGGCATTCCCATGCCGTTTTTTCATTATAAGATCTTGATTCCCCATGCCGATAGCCCCATAAATCATCCAAGGCGCAGTGCCTTCCACCAACTGGTTGTTTGTGTGCTGGATGCCGATGATGAGGTGATTGTAGCGGCGAGCTAGTTGGATTGCGTTCTCCACAACTGTTAAAAATCGGTCTTTTTGAAATAGGTCTCTTTCCACTAAACCGTTCTGGACATCAACAACAAGTAATGCTTTCATATTTCTGCTCCTGTCGATTTTGATGATAGCATACTGAAAGTCTTCAGTATATTTTTGGTGTATCACCAAAAACGATGGCTGTACAGATTGTGATGCGGGTAGCGTGCAGGAATTGAAATGGCAGGTTCCCATAATCAGATCTACAGGTAGATGATTCAACAGGGTTGTGAAGAAGGGGTAGGTGCGCACTAGCCACCGCACCCCTGTAGACCGTAGGGGTGCACGATAAGGGGCAGTGGTTAGCCGGTAGGGATATCGGGATGTAAGGCTAGCTACCCAAACCTTCCCCTTGCTTTTTCCCTAATTCATGAACCATAGTTCCTCGACTTCCATCTTGTTGGAAATGTTGCTCACATTGGTGAATGTGATTTTTAACAAATCTGGGGTTATGGAAGCTGGTAGTTCGATAATTGTGGTGGCACAGATATTCTTGGATTCATAAGTTGAGTCAACCACTGCGAGAACCGTGCCAGAAGAATCCTCTACAGTCATCGTGCAGTCCATGACAGCCTTCAAACCGATGAATTTGAAAGGATCAGGGTCTGTGAAATCTATCTGCAGCCAACTGTTCTCTTGTTGCCCAACCGCCGAGCTCCAGGAATATGCAAGATTATCGTACACATGCGACGCAGTTGAATTCGCTGTTGTGGAATCAGAAGAGCTCGCAGTGACTACGACTCCCTGTGTGTTTACAACCTGAGGATTTTCATAAATCTTGATATCATCAATAAAAAGAGGGTCGGTGGAAGTCATATCTGTCAAATAGATTGTGAGGTTGTGTGCCATTCCCTTGAATTGTGCAGAACCTGTCACCCAGCCTGGGTAATAGTCCTCATTGTTCAATGTAGGTTCAGCAACCGTAAGATACCCTATCGTGTTGGTGAAATGGCGTGGGTCGATCACGTCGACCCAAACCGAAGTCACACCGCCCCAATTGCCCTCCTCATACACTTTGTATTCGATGTACGGGTTGACGATACCCTCTGGGAAATCTATGGAAATTCTGGCGGAAAATGAATCAAAGGCGCTTGCACCACAAATAGAGGGGCCGACTTTCAAGGAATAATCCCCAGAATAACTGCGCATAGAAGTTTTTGCATAGGGAGTATTTCCTCGATTGGTAATCGTCAAACCATCTGAAAACGCACTTTGTTGCTCGAAGCCTTCATTAAAAATCAGATTCAGCTCGGCGGGAGGCGTGTAGATGCTAGTTGTCACGACAAAATCAGCGCTAGTGCTGATAAGCACATCATCGCTCCTTACCACGCACGTCAACCGATATTCCCCTTGGCTTAGGCCAGCTCCGATACTGATGGGGGAATAATATTCCTCTGACAAACGCGCACCGTTGAGAAACCATGTCACCCAGTTGATGGGTTCTGAGCTTTCAACGCTGACGGTCATCGAAGTACCTTGTACTATTGATTCTGAGATTCCAGAAAGTGAAATAGAAAAGGGATTGTCCATCTCCTGATCAATGTGGATATCCAGAACCCCATTTAGATTGACTTGCACAGATAGCTCGCCCTCGGTGGTATTTCCACTCACTATACGTAGCGCATCAGCTCCACGGGCCACCACGGTGTTGGAATCGAACAGCGTCACTTCCAACATATAGTATCCAGCTGATAAATCTGGGATTATGAGAATTCCTGTCCTATTATCAATAACGAACTCTTCTGATTGATCGACAGTATGCCCTTCTGAATCAGTCAATTGATATTCCAGACGTGGGTTGGCAATATCTAGATTCCAATCAACCGTGAGGTTCAACTCGCCCGGACCGGGAAGCGGAGCAATTATTATCGAGACCTCGTTTACAATTCCAGGTTGAATATAGATAACATTCGTGCCGCGGCCAATTACTTCTGCTTCGGAATCGCCCTCTGCGGCATTGTACGCTTCCACAGTAAATATCCAGTTGCCCTTTCTCAGATCCGTTCTAGAATAGTCTTCATGCCGGCTTATTTCTGCCGTAAACGTCGCTCCATTCGGACCGTTTCCTGAAATTGTGTACGATTCGATATCCATCGAGATGTCGGGCAGCATTGTACGTGCGGCAATTCCTACATCGTTTATACGCAGGATCACCGCTCCGGTTTCCTCCAAATCATCCCCGATTCCTGGCGCTAGGTCGCAGGAGGTGGTCAGCAATACTAGGAAGATTCCCAAAAATACACCAATGAGACTTTTAATTCGCATGTGTTTCATATGCAGACCTCTAGTCCTTATACAGAATTGCAGCGGAATGAATTGCTTCGCACATGACGAAGGGGTTGCCTCATCCCCGCTCAAATTGTAAATTCTGCTTTAACAATAATACCACTCGCAATTTGGATTCACAATATAAATTAAAATAAATATAAAGGCTGTTATATAGTCGGCATTATTATCAGAGGATTCGAATCCGGTTCAGGTTCCAAGGACAAATTGCTGTGGTGGTTGAAGGTTCTGAAGTTGGAGCCATCGTCTCACCAATCGTCGTCCCTTGCCGCTGTTCCAGTCACGGGCGATTTCCTGATGGCATTTCATACCATAACCAAGACGGTCATGATGGCAGAAGCGACATTCGATTGGTTGAAATGTCTGGCCGAAAATCTCACACAATCCATGTGTGAAAAATGTACAACCATTGGAGGAGTATACCTGCAAGGAGAAGTATCCTTCATTTCCCTTGAATGCGGGCGATAGAACCCCTACAGAGTGATTTTGAGATAACTCGAGCATCATCCGGCCAGCATATCCAGCATCCATCGCCATGCGGGCTTCATCTACAAGCCACCATCCTGGCCGCGTGCAGAAATAGGTGCAGACCTTGCATGAACATGGAGGAGAAGGGGGATAGAGCGAATGAAGATTCGTATGCGGGCTCATTTTTCTCATGAACCAATCATAATTTTATGATAAAATCGGCCATATAGTGAGAAATCATCATTTTATGATAAAAGATGTGGGAACGCTTAAGCGGGAATATCAAAAGATCAAAGAATCACTTATATGCCAGGTGTCCGATGACGATTATAGGCGACTTGAGTCCCATATGCCATATATTTTGGAGATGGCTCAAGTGGAGAATCGCTCTCTCTCATTGTATGACATCAACAAACAATGCTTCTTGGTGAAGGTCGATAGGCATATCCAGTTGCTTGGGTATGGCGAAGAAGAGATGGATGTGAACGATATCGGTCGATACCATACTATGGTGCATCCCGATGATCTGCCGTTTATGTATGACTCCGAAATACAGATGTTTAATTTTGTACGGCCTCTCCAAGGGGAGGAGAAGAAGGATTACAAGCTGGTGTATGATTTTAGGGTCCGAAATAAATCAGGAGAATATATCCGTTTTCTCCATCAGCTCACACTTTTTGAACTGGATAGGAACGGCAATTCGTGGATACTCCTGGTGATTTCCGATGTTATCTCCAGCCACCCAACTGATGAGCTTCCAAGGAGATTTCTAATCAACACCAAGGATAAGAAGATCTGCTTGTTCAATGAGGAACTTGGCATCGGCTCTGAACTTTTAACGAAGCGGGAGAAAGAAGTGCTCGAGTTGATCGCGCAAGGACTCGATAGCCAGGATATCGCTGATATGTTGTGTGTCAGCGTGCATACCATCAACAATCATCGCCAGAATATCCTGAGCAAAACCAGGACGAAGAATATTGCGCAAGCGATCGCATACCTCAGCTGCATCGGACTGATCTAATGGTGCCTGGCAGTGCGGCCGAGCATAGGTCGCTTTGACATATAGCGGGTGCGAATCCCGTCCGGAAAGGCCTAGCCAGCCACCGGTACTCAGCCTTGGAGGGAGACGGGCGACCGGATTCTTTAAGCGTAGGCAGAGGAGCAAGCGGGCCGAAAGCAGGAGCTGAAGGTGTTGAGCCCCGAAATACCAACATGGGGGAGCCGATGGTATTGCCTGACCAGAAGGCAGCATCCCGAAACCGATTGGGCGAGGTTGAAGGGATTTCCCCGGGGTCGTAGGCCTTGGCACGCTTGACATGGGTATGGAGCGGCAACTCGGGAGATCCCGCGTCCCCTTCAGTGGATGGAGTATGGCCGACAAGCTGAATAAGCGAGGGAGCCAAACAGGATGCGGGAAGTCGGATCTTCGCATAGTACCGTCGATGCCGGGCAATGCCGGCGGAGGGAAGGCGATGACGCAATGGAGGCCTCAAGAAGGCGACATGCACCACACCGGAGGTGGAGAGAACATGGGAACGGAACTCGAGAGGATAGCCGGGATGGCGAAAAGGCATCCGGGTGAGAGGCTGACGACCTTGGCGCACCACATCAACGAGGAGACACTGAAGGAGTGCCATCGCGACATGGACCGCCAGAAGGCCGTAGGGGTGGATGGAGTGGACTGGGAGACCTACGGGCAGGACCTGCAGGCGAATGTCGGCAGGCTCATGCAGCGCATGAGGGTGGGGGCGTACCACCCGCAACCGGTGAGGAGGGTGTACATCCCCAAGGCCGGAAGCGACAAGATGCGGCCGCTGGGCATCCCGTGCCACGAGGACAAGCTGGTGCAGATGCAGGTGAGCCGGATACTGGATGCGGTGTATGATCAGGAGTTTCTTGACTGCTCATTCGGATTCAGACCAAACCGGAACTGCCACGACGCGCTGAAAGTCCTGAACCATGTCATCGAGAAGAGGGACGTCAACTACGTGGTGGACGCGGACATCAAGGGATTCTTTGACAACGTGGACCACGGCATGCTGATGGAGTTCCTCCAGATGCGCATCGGGGACCCGAAACTGCTGAGCCTCATCAAACGGATACTGGTGGCGGGCGTGGTGGAGGATGGAAGGCGGATACCGACGGAAAAAGGCGTGCCCCAGGGCGGAGCCACCTCGGCCGTTCTGGCCAACCTCTACCTGCACCACGTGCTGGACACATGGTTCATGGAGGTGGTGAAGGCCCATTGCGAGGGGGAGGCGCACCTGATACGGTACGCTGATGACTTCGTGGCCTGCTTCCAATACGAAGGCGACGCGAAGCGGTTCTACGGGAGCCTGATCAAGAGGCTGGCCAAGTTCAACCTCGAGGTGGCGATTGAGAAGACGCGCATCATCGCATTCGGAAGGAATGCCGCCGACGGACGGGGGGAAGACGGACTGGGCAAGCCCGAGACGTTTGATTTCCTGGGTTTCACCCACTACTGCGGGAAGAGCGCCAACGGACAGTTCCGCGTGAAGCGGAAGACTTGCGCGAAGAAATTCAGGGCGGCGCTCGCGCGGATGAAGGAGTGGTTGCGCTTGAACCTCAACAAACCCACCGCCGAGGTGACCGGCATGGTCTCCATGATGCTGGTGGGGCATTACCGGTACTACGGGATAACCGACAACAGCGGAATGATTGGCGACTTCTTCTATCATGTCAGGAGGATGTTGTTCAAATGGTTCTGCAGGCGGAGCCAGAAAACCGGGATGAACTGGGACAAGTACCAACGGTTCCTCATCCGCAATCCGATACCACGGGGACGAATCACTGTGAGCATATACGACGTGGGACCCGCTCTTATCAGCTATATCCGGTGAATGACATTGCGAGGAGCCGTGTGCGTTAATAGCGCCAGCACGGAAATGCCGATATCGGCATTTCCGTGCATATGCCGATGAATTAATTATCCCGATGGAAACCACCTAACTCTTTTTCAGGTATAAAGGAACAATTTCTACCATCGGGATAATTTTCTTTCGTATTTCCATTTCCCCCACTACTGTAGGAACATCAAGGCAATTCGCCTACCTATAGGAGTATCATCCAAATGGAAACAGAAAGAACGATCGCGCAGGCCCTGGCCAAGCTCGATTCAACCCTACCGGGATTGAACTACAAACCGGAGACAGTCAGGAAATATGGAATTGCGGTTGCAAACCTCACACTGTTCGCCAAGAACCCCAACGGGTCCACCAATGCCGGGGACCTGCTTGAGCGATACGAGTCGGCAGTCCGCCACAGGGGGTATTCAGAGCAATACCGGAATTCACAACTGAGAATCGTGTTCATGGTGCGGGAGCTATTGGCGACGGGTGACTTCAATTGCAGAAGGAACAACTGCAAGCAAGCCATCAACATCCAGGATCGGGGATTCCGCCGATCATTCGAGGAATCGATCGCCTGCCTCGGTTTTGAAGCCAACACATCGAAGGCAAGGATCTACTCGCAGGTCGTCAGGAGATTCTGCAACATGCTGTCATCGGAAGGGGTCGTTGCGTTTTCCGAAATCGACGGCGCCGTGCTCAACAAAACGGTGTGCCTTTTTGCGAAAACCAATCCCGGGTCGATGAACCAGGTGGTAAGTTCCCTGCGGCGGTTCCTCGGTTTTCTCCATTCCAAGGGGCTGTGCCCGGAATACACGTTGGATCCCTCTGTCTACAGGACCCCAAACCGTTCCAAGATGGCACCTTGTTTCACAAGGAAGGAAATACAGAGGCTCCTGGACTGCTGCAACCGACACAACGGGATGGACCGCCGGATTCATGCGATCGTGATGATCGCCGTGACAACCGGTATGAGGGCATGCGACATAGCCGCATTGAAACGGGACGACATCGATTGGAGGAATTCAACGGTACGCATACGGCAACGCAAGACGGGCAGACTGATAGAGCAGCCCCTGCTTCCCGAGACCGGCAATGCGATTGCAAGATACATCCTCCATTTCCGAGGCGATACAGACGCCGGCATCGACGAGGTGTTCCTCCAACATTGTGGGAAAACCGTGCCGATCCGTGGAGGAACCATGAGATCGCAGTTCCACCGGCTGTGCACAAGGGCGGGGATCGAAAGGAAGGCGGGAAGAGGGTTCCACAGCCTGCGGCGGTCGGCAGCCACATGGCTCTCTGAAATAGACATGGGGCCCCATGAGATCGCCCTGTTCCTCGGGCACTCCACATTCGGTTCTGTAAACAGATACATAGCCACCAACCCCGGGATGGCAAGATGCTCGCTGGGTTTTGAGGGGATCCCCCTCCAAAGCGAGGTGTACCATGGGTGAATTCAAAAGCTTTCTGTCCGGACAACTGCATGGGTACGTCGAGTTCCGCGGCTCGCTGGGATACTCGGAAAAAAGCCTTGGTGAGAGAGCCGCCACCTTCGACCGATTCATCCACGCGCGCTTTCCCGGAGCGACAACCCTTTCACAGGAGATGGTGGACGTCTGGTCCGAGACCAGGGGGAGGGAGGGTCCCAACGGGAAACGGGCGAGGCTGTCAACGACGTCGACATTTTTGAAGTACCTGAAGGAGAAAGGCTGTTGCGATGTCCAAATCCTCGCGGAAGCCGTACCCAAAAGCCTGCATTTCAACCCGTTCATACTTTCGGACCGGAACCTCTCGGACATCTTCCATGCCGCCGACACGATGCCGGTCTGCCGGTTTAGCCCGAACCGGGAATATGTCATGCCGGTGATGCTCAGGATGATGTATTGTTGTGCCTTAAGGCCGGGTGAGCCGTTCCGTCTTTTACGGGAGGACATTGATTTCGCCAAAGGCACAATTTTTATCAGACAATCCAAGAAACACAAGGACCGGACGGTATGGATGTCTGAAGATCTCCTCGTTTTGTGTAAAGAGTACGATGATATATTTGGGGACAGACCTTTCTTCTTTACAAGCCCAACCAGAAACATGTATGCCCCTTCCTGGTTGAAGAGTCAATTCAAGATATGCCTGAAGAAAGCAGGACTGTACGACAAGGTCCCAAGGCCCAGGCCATATGAACTCCGGCATGCATCAGCCTCAAGGATAATACTCAAGTGGCTCAACGAAGGGATTGGCTCGGTCGAGATGCTTTACCGCCTCAAAGTACATCTGGGACATGAGAAATTCGAGGATTCGATGTATTATTTTCATACGCTACCAAACAATCTTGTCAACAGCACCAAAATAGATTGGGACTCCTTGGATGGTGTGTACTCAACCTTGGAGGCGCCCGAAGATGAAAAGAATTAAAGACGCCACTTTTTTTGAGGGAATCAGGGACTTCCTGGGTACATACCTGCCGAAAGTGAAAAATGCCTCCCCACATACGGTCGCTTCATATAGGACGACACTTTCCCAGTTTGTCTCCTATCTACAGCAGTCCCTCAACTATTCAATTTACGACATGGACACAACATTGGTATGCCAGACCAACATAGTGGGGTTTCTTCATTGGTGCGAAACCGACAGGGGCAACGGAACAGCAACACGGAACAACCGACTTTCTGCGATTAAAACCTTCTTCTCGTATCTCCTGCAGTACAAGGATGCCTCGCTTTCAGTTTCTGCCAATGCCATTGCCGACATCCACAAACAGCAAGAAGAGGACACCGGTCCACATGAGTACCTTTCACAAAACCAAGTGAGGATCCTGTTCGGTCTCCCCAAAAGGAACACCCAATTTGGACTAAGGGATTTGATGCTGATGTCGTTGCTCTATGATTCAGCTTGCAGAATAGATGAGATACTGTCTCTAAAACTCGGCAACATAAGGTATTCAGACGGGCTTTGCTGCATCAATGTGACAGGGAAGGGAAGAAAAACCCGCAATCTCCCTTTGGGAAAAACAGTGGAGGGTCTCATCAGAGAATATTCAGCGGTGTTTCATAAGGAGAAAAACAGAGACGATTTCATGTTCTATGTGAAGCGTGACGACATTAGAAGGGAAATGTCCCAGGACAACACCTCAAGAATACTCGACAAATACGAAACGCAGGCGAAAGCGATCGATCCGGCTTTCCCCCGTTTGCATGCGCATCTGTTCCGCCATACCAGAAGCCAGCATTGGTACGATGCCGGAATGAACCTCGAGCAGATAGCCCTCCTTCTGGGCCATTCCCAATTGACCACATCCTTGGTGTATACCTTTTTCAATGTCGGCAGGAAGAGGGAGGCGATCGAGAGGGCGACCAGAGGCGAAGAGCCTCTGTTCCTCTCCGAAAAACCGCTCGTTTTGGATGAGGATACGATAAAAAAGCTCTATGGCCTCTAGAAAATTATCCCGATAGTAGAAATTGTTCCTTTATACCTGAAAAAGAGTTAGGTGGTTTCCATCGGGATAATTAATTCATCGGCATATGCACGGTTCTGGGAGGGGTGTGCGGCCGATGGGCCATGGAGCTAATAGTGTGACACTTTCAGAGGAAACGGAAAGCAACAGGGAATACAAACCTGCTCCTAAAGTCACAAAGGCGCACATCTACTCGACCGAATCTGACAGCTAGATCATCATTTCCTCATTTGTTTTAATGGGAAGCAGTGTGCCACGCAACACTATGCTCGGCTCAAATACAATCCGGTCGACGATGGTCGTTCCCTGTATTGGATTTATGAGACTAAGCAGGAGCTCTACCGCGGCTTTGCACATCTCCTCTATCGGTTGGGCGATTGTTGTCAGCGGTGGATTGAGCATGTGAGCTATCGCAGTATTGTCGACTCCAACGACCGAGACATCTTTTGGCACTGATAGATTATATTGCTGCAACCTATTCATCGCGCCAATCGCCATAAGGTCGTTTGATCCCCATACAGCGGTAAAATCGATATTCTGGGAAATGAAATAGTCGATTGCATCTATCCCTGATTCATAGGTGAAATGCCCTTCGAAAATATTCTCTTTTGGTAGAACGATATCGTTCTTAGCTAGATTGTCAATAAAACCACTCAACCGCTCCCTCGAAACCGCAACATTCTGATTGCCGGTGATGCAAACAATCTTCGTGTGGTGGAAACGGACCAAAAGATTAGCTACGATCTCACCGACTTTATAATTGTTCAGTACGACAGAAGGAATCTTCTCGTTGATATTTCCACGCATCATGCAGACAATCGGCCTATCGAATTTTTTAGCCAATTCCTCGACTTGGCTCTTGTCCGATACCCGAATGAAAATTATCCCGTCAATCTGGTACCTCAGGAGCTTGAGCATGACTGCCTTCTCCACCTCTGGATCGTCCTTCACATACCGGATAATCAATTCATAGCCATTCTGTTCCGTGATCAAAGCGATATAACGTACGAAATCTGTAAAAGAAGCTGACAAGGACTCCGGAACCACTAAACCGATGATTTGTGTTTTCTTATTTCGGAGCCCTTGTGCGATGTAGTTTGGCTGAAAGCGCGTTTCCTCAATGGCTTTTTCGATTTTCCGCTTGGTCTCCGGCTCAACATACACAGTACCATTGATGTAGCGTGAGACCGTGGAAATTGATACACCTGCTTGTTTCGCGACATCTTTCATTGAAGCCATAAAATCTTCCCTTTAATATCAAAGTGTTGATCAATCAGGTTATCATGACAGATATGCAAAGCTTTTTTCAAGTGATTCCTCATCGTTCATTGTAGACCAATATTCCAGTCCAAAGAAGCCCGAGTACCCCGTTTTCATTATCTCTTGGACAATGAATTGATAGTTCAATTCACAATCAAAGGGTTCATGGCGTCCAGGAACACCGGCTATATGGAAATGGCCAATGAAATCGATGTTTTCTTTCACAAAGGCCAGGATATTTCCAGCCATGATCTGCATGTGGTAGATATCGTAGAGGAGTTTTACGTTGGGGCTTCCCACGGCTTTGATCAAATCCACGCTCAGTTGAGGATCCCAAAGGAAATTATCCGGATGGTCCACTTTTGTATTCCATGGTTCAAGCAATATGGTCATCCCCTGTATCTCAGCTTCGCGTGCGATCGCCTTAAGATTGTTGAGCATGTAAAGAACTGAAAGATCTCTGTTTTGGCCCTTGATCACATTGCCACTTGCGCTGATGAAAGAGTGGCAACCAACTATCTTGGCTTGCTCTGCCATCGCGCCAAAATTATCCACAAGTTTTTGCGTATCCTCGCCATTGATCAGAGCTGCGAATAATCCACCATCACAATGATTGTAGACGATATCGGTGGTGACCAATCCATATTTGTGGTTCAATGCCGCCAGTTCCTCAAAGTTTTTCGGCTCTGGAACAAGGCCGGATTTCGTATTCTTGTAATTATTGAACCAGAATTCATATCCTTTGAAACCAATTCCTGCAATTTTCTTTAATCTTTCTGAGTAGGGTAGTTCAACAAAAAAAGGATCCAGACATACACCTAGCTTAGTCATGATATTCCTCCGTGCGGTCTTCAGCCCACCTAAGGTGGCTACATAGTAAGGATGCGATGTCGCTGTCGCTGTCGATGTCTTTATAGTTCCAAGATACCCGGTCTGTCAAAGAGTGTATCCTGTATTTGAATTTTCAATGATGGGAAGAATATCCGTTTGGTTATCGGGAGCGGACCAGTGGATGTCGCGATGAAGGCGTCTTCCGATTTAGTTCCGGCAATGCTTGGATTCCAGCAAAAACACTGGTTCTCCAAAATAATCTCCTGACTGCTAGGAACCACCAGATAGTCTCTGTTCTTGTATCCCTGAGCCCCTCCCTGATGATGTTTCTTCCATTCATCGGTGAAACCGTTCTTTTCGTACAAACCGGCAGTGAAGGAAAGAATTTCTTTGACTGGCAGTCCTGGTTTTGACTTATGGATCATCTCGCATTCAATTTCGGTAGTGGTCAGATATTGCCGCTGGAGGTCCAACGGGACTTTCCCCAAGTATACGCTTCTGGTGATGGTTGTGACCAATCCCCATTTCCGCGCATTGCAATTCACAAGCAGATATTTGTCCAATTTCTTTTCAGTCGGAATCGGGTGTCTATATTTGTACGCACGTTCATCAGCCGCGGCTTGCCAGCAGATGGAATCGATACGGTCTTTCCATAATCTTTCAGACAGCATGCCGATGACCTGGCATTCCGTCATTCCTTTCTCCACGCGGGTCAAGGTGCTTTCAAGAGCAACCGAGGCCGCATTGCCAAGCCAGAGGTACCGGTCGATTTCCGGTTGCAGCAATTGATAGCGTTGCTCTTGGATTTCCTTAGCGATGAGTCTGTATCCGAAACCCGGAAGGTCGCAACCGATTTTTTCGGGATCGACAATGGACTTGAGTGTTTTAGATTCTCCATCCTGTGCGTACCAATCATAGGTCATGAATTCAAAATCCAGATCCTGCAATCCCTCATCCTCGGACATCCGGGGAAATTCGATCACATCGGAAATAACAATTCGTTTGCTACGAGTGATCAGTATTGAGCTCACACCTTGGGTATCGGCGATAGTCACTACATTGAGCCCTCCTGCGGTGAACCAGTTGAAATTCACTTGGCTTTTAAGCAAGATTCCGTCCAGTCCTAGATCATCAAGCAGTTTTCGGAGTCTTTGCTCCTTGATGGCGATTTCCTGTTTTTTTGTCATGATAGATTCTCTCCCAAAAGTGACTTGAGTTTTAATGTCGGTGTTGATACACAAAAACCATAGTTGCAAAGGTCAATCGCAGATAAATAGCCGTCGGCCGTCGGAAAAGAGAGATGCCGCCGGGCCGGCATGTCTTGGTAAGTGCTCGATTGCGAGCGAAAAAAATCTTCCCGGATACGCATCTACTGGGCTACAATTACAGGAGTCCATCGAAACGCTTCAATTCTGTCTCAGCGTTCTTTGCATCGATGATATTTCCACCAGTGGTTATCCATTTGGAGATGGTCTTCCCCTGAATGACATCCACGGCGGCCCTGACTGCAAATCCACCTTGTTCAAACGGACCTTGGTTAAGGGTTGCAAGCATTCGACCAGCGATGATGGCCTTTATCCCTTCCGGAGCACCATCAAATCCAGTCACCATAATGCCCTTACGGCCAGCGGCCTCGATCGCCTGCACAGCGCCAATCGCCATTTCATCGTTGAATGCGACAACCGCGTCGATCTTGCTGTGTGTCTGCAGAATGTTCTCCATCACCGACATCGCCTGATCGCGTCTGAACATAGCAGGTTGTGAGGTAAGGATCTTGATGTTCGGATATTGCGCGAAAGCCTTCTTGAAACCTTCCATCCGGTCGATATTGGTCTGCCCGGCAGGATTGCCTTCCACAATCACAATATTACCGGTGAAGTTCATCTTTTCCGCAAGATACTTTCCTAGCATGAGTCCACCATCGATATTGTCCACACCGACAAAGGACGTTATGCCATCATAGAACGCTCTTGTATTGGTTGTGATGACCGGAATCCCAGCTTTCACGGCTTTCTCCAAGGCTGGAGCGATCGCATTTGAGTCAATCGGAGCAATGGCGATTGCCGAAATCCTTCGTTGAATAGCGTCTTCCACCTGGCGAAGCTGCTCTTCGATGTCTTGTTGCTTGATCGGAGCATACTCAATGACTTTCACGCCTCCGATCCGCGCCGCCTCGTCTTTCGCGCCTTTGATCAGATACCGCCAGTAAGGAGTCGTGGAATCTTTGACGAACAATCCGATAGTAATCTCTTGACGCGTTTCCTGTTGTGCTGCAGCGAAAACCGACATACCGACTGCACACAAGAGAACCAACATGATGCATACTACTTTTCTCATTGCGAAACCTCCTATGTAATACCTTCCCTAACGGGTGGTTTTTATTAAGTATCTATCCAGAACAACAGCGAGGATGATGATCGAACCATTTACAAATGTCTGCCATTCGGACGCAACGTTCAGCAAATTCATCCCATTGGTCAGCAAGGTGAGGATAAGCGCCCCTATAACGGCTCCAAATGGATTCCCTATGCCACCATCGAAGGAGATTCCCCCTATTGCGACCGCGCCGATAGCCTGCAACGCGAATTGTCCCCCGATTATGGCTTCCGCGGTATTGAGGCGGGCGATATAGACAATCCCCGCGAGAGTCGCGCAGAGGCTGGAGATCGCGAATCCTTTCATCACGCTGGCATTGACGTGTATCCCCGAGAACCGCGCGGCGTTCGTATTGGCCCCGACAATATAGACTTCCCGCCCGAACCTGGTGTATTTCAAAACCAAACTCGCCGCGATTGTTAAGAAAGCAGCGATGACCACAGGGACGGGGATGCTGAATATCTGGCCCGCGCCTAAAAAGACAATCCCAGGGACAAAGCCGCTGATGATGCGTCCATGCATGATGAGATACACCACGCCCCTTGCAATCTCACGCATCCCGAATGTCACAAGGAAACCTGGCAATTTGATATATGTGATGAGCATGCCATTGATAGTGCCGACTAAAACACCGACTCCCGCAGCGAGCATCAGGCCAAAGACAACCGTCTGAGGGGATGATCCATTGGTGAGATATGGAGCGGCGACACATGAAGTCAATGCGACAACCGACCCTATCGACAGATCCACTCCTTTGCCAAGCAGCATGGCGAAGGTCATTCCAATCGCCATAATGATAAGCAGTGATCCTTGCCGAAGGACATTGATGATATTGTCATAGGTGAAGAATTTGTCACTTAGTATTGATAAAACCAGGCAGATGAGGCAAAGGATGATGATCCGTGAATATTTGGCGATGATCTCTTTAAGTGAACGTGTCGTGGTCTTCATGATATTTCCCTCAAGGTATCGAAACTGAGGATCGCGATTAAAATCAATCCGACCACGATAACCTGCAACGCCATAGGCAGTCCAACCATGTTCAATCCGTTCCGGAGGATACTCATGGTGACCGCACCGAAAAACACACCCCACACCCGTCCCTTACCACCCGATAGCGAGGTCCCTCCAAGAACCGCCGCAGCGATACCGTCCAACTCAAGCCCTATGCCTTGGGAGGGATTCGCGGAGCCAAGCCTTGACGCGAGGATTATTCCCGCGATGGATGCAAACAGGCCATTGAGCACATACACCCGGGTTTTTATCGATCTTACGTTGATTCCTGAGGCGATGGATGTCTCTTCACTTCCTCCAATCGCATATAGATATGTCCCGAACGGTCGTTTATACAGAAACACACTCATCACGGCATAGATGCCGATCGCGACGAAAGTGGAGATAGGAAAACCTAAGAACAGGCCATCGCCAAGGATCCTGAAGCCACTGTCCTGGATCCGAACGGTTGACCCGCCAGATAACACAAGTGAAAGTCCTTCCCCCATTCCCATCGTACCTAGGGTGATGATGAACGGCGCTACTGTAGTAAACGCGATCAAGATTCCATTGAACGCTCCGAATAGCATCCCGCATACCATCCCGATACCCGCTGCAAGCACAGGGGGTAACCCCGCGACTATTCCATTAGCAGTTATCACACCGACGAAACCCGCGATCGCACCTATTGACAAATCGGTTCCGTGGATCAGAATCGCAAGGAAAGAGCAGATGGCGATGATGGTGATGATGGATGATTGCTTAATGATATTCACAAAATTGGATACGCTGAAGAAGTAGGGAGAGAAGAATGAGAAGAGCAGGGTGATGATGACCAGCCCGTAGATGCTTCCTGGGATTTTTTTGATAAATGCCAGAGCGGAGTTGGAATGTCGAGGTGGATTACGATCTTTCATTCGATTTTCCTTCCTGTGGCATAGGTTATGATTTCTTCCTGGGTGGTTAAGCTTCCATTCAGCTCTTTCGCAATTGTCCCTTCACGCATCACATACACCCGGTCCGCGATGGTAAGTATCTCCAGCAGGTCGGAAGAGACCATGAGGATTCCAACACCTTCTGCCGCCAAGGCATTCATCAAATTGTAGATCTCATTTCTCGCCCCTACATCGATGCCACGCGTTGGCTCGTCGAAAATGAGGAAATCGCATTGGGTGAAAAGCCATTTCCCAAGAACTACTTTCTGCTGATTCCCCCCGGAAAGATATTTTACTGTCTGGTTCATCCCAGGGCAGGAGATGTTCAGCTGCTTGATATAGGTTTGAGCGAATTCACGTTCTTTTTTCAAAGATAGGATTCCAAAACGCGTGATCCGCTTCAAACCCGAATGAGTGATATTCTCCCTGATGGGTTGGATAAGGCACAAGCCGTTCTCTTTCCTGCTTTCTGGCAACAGTCCCATGCCTGCCTTTATCGCCTTCCTAGGAGTATTTCTGGTGATGTCTTTTCCTCGTAGAACCACCTTGCCGGTATCATAAGTATCTATGCCGAAAACAGCGTGCATCAATTCTGTTCTACCGGCGCCAACCAAACCTGCAAGCGCGACAATCTCCCCTTTCCTCACGTGTAGATTCACATTTTGAAGTTTAGGTTTCTGCCCCAATCCATCTACGGCGAACACGATCTCATCTACTGCGGTATTCACCAGCCGGATTCTGTGTTGGGAGATTTTCCGTCCCACCATCAGGTGGATCAATTCATCCAATTCGATTTTATCGACATCATGGGTTCCCACCGTATTCCCATCACGTAGGACTGTCACCCGGTCGCCAATCTGTTTTATTTCCTGCAGACGGTGGGAGATATAGATTATCGATACACCTTTTTCCTTTAATTTCAGGATTGTCTCAAAAAGGTTGTTGATTTCCTTGCTGCTCAAAGTCGCGGTAGGCTCATCCATGATGAGAATACGTGAATTCACCGTCAACGCTTTTGCGACTTCGACCAACTGCATATGCGCGATCCCAAGTGTGTTGATCTTCGCATCAAGCGAGATGTCCACTTTCAGGAAGTCCATTATCTCCCGGGCTTTCTCTCTCATGTTCCTGATATCGATAAAACCATATGAGTCGACAGGTTCATGACCCAAAAACATATTCTGGACAACGGAAAGATGGGGGATGAGATTGAATTCCTGGTAGATGATCGATATTCCCAATTCTTGTGAATGTTTCGGATTCTTTATATTCACCAGCTGGCCTTCCAGCCAGATGGATCCTGCATCAACCATATAGAGTCCAGAGAAAATTTTCATCAGTGTGGACTTTCCCGCTCCGTTCTCCCCTAGCAACACATGGACTTCGGACCGATTCAAGGTGAATGAAACATTATCCAATGCTTTCACGCCGGGAAAGTACTTGCAAATTGCCTCTGCCCGTAAGAGCACTTGCGAATTATTCTCCAATTCAATCCCCTTTATTTCTCTTGTACAAACGTTATCATGAGATATTGCTGCTGTCAATCGAAATATATCAGAGACTATTCCATAGCATAAAACATAAAATACAAATTATAAATATAAACAAAATAATAAATTATAAAAATTTTGATGTATATATTGATGATTGTATAATACAAATTGGTAAATATGCATATGACGAATTTCGTGTATTATATGACAACGATTTCATGTGACGCAATTTCGTGCCAGGCACGAAACTGACAGCGATGGGGGGGCCTGGTAGGCATGTTGTTAGGACAGGTGAGGGTTCCTTGTTCTAAAGGGGCTAGGAGAATGTATTCAATCGATAATCTGCCAGACAGCATCGTCAGATTTGTGGCACCAATATGTGCCATACCTTTCATTCCCGAGGGAGAGGGAACATAAGGTGGAATACGGTACTCCTTGGGGTTGTACATGAGGTGAAGCCTCCTGTGACCAAGGCATACGCTTAGGTGTTGGTGCTTTTCATTTTCGGAGCATGCAACTTCTGGAGTCGGCCGCTTAGTTGTCTATTTGCCATGAGAGTGGCGTAAACTTCCTTGACAACTGAATTTGGCTGATTTATTCTCAAATCAGTCGGTATTAAGTCGTGTTTTGCCTTTCATGTGAAGGAGGTGTAAAGCCTAACCGTCAAGGGTAAGATGTTGAGTTCACTTTACTAACATGAATCGCATCACAGTCAGCTCTTGGGTTTATAGTCGATATTAAAATCCCCCCATTCCATCCAACCTGTTTTTGAGAGTTGGTGGGCACTTGGAGCCTCCTGCCGCCAAGGATTGAGATTCATAGCGATGATGAGGAGCATATAATGAGAAAATCTATTGGTTCGGTTTCGATGTCGAGACGCATTTTATTCATTATTATTTTGATTGTGATAACATACCTACTCGCTGGTTGTTCTTTGCTGTTTGGGTATGACCCCGATGATGACACTGGCGATAATGATGATTTTGATGATGCTACACTCATTTCAGACTCAACAAATACCTGGGCTGGCGAGATTTCATCCAGTGACGATATCGATGTGTATAAGAAGTGGTTCGACGCCGGGTGGTACTATATCGATATGACGGATATGACGGAAGATCTTGATATTGAGATCTGGAAACTAGATGAAACATATCTTAATTCTTCCGAGGAATTTGGGTTGTTGGATGAAAGGATCGAACAGACAATATTAGCAGATGCTTACTACTATTTAGTGGTATATGGACCTTTCGGGGATGAAAGTGAATATACCATCACCATAACCGTAGCACCATAGGACAAAGGTAGCTTCTGTATCTTCGAACGAGAGATGTGTTGATACCATTTGATAAGCCCTCATTCTAGAGGGCCACGTCTGCTTCAACACCCTGAATGCAGATTATCTCCTCCTGTTTACCTACCGTTAACTCGGTTGGTAGTCGGCGTGTGTTGGATAGAGGCTGAACCAATTCTGTCAGCCGATTGGAGCTGCATAAAATTATATAAACTACCTTGACACAGTCATTTGGCTGATTTATGCTCGGAATAATTGATGCGTCGGCGGCCCGGGATTGATTCCCAAAAAGATCAGGGAGGAACGTCAAACCATCGAGGATAACCTTACAGATTCCTGAATTTGCTTTGGATTGATTTTTTAATCGCCGCGACTTCGACCAGCTTGTTTCATCTCACGTTTTTCATCACGACAATGAAAGGTAAAAATGAGGAATTCTATGCAGCGTTCACACCGAATAAAATGGTTTTCAGTCATGATCGTCGTAGCCCTCTCCATCTGCTTGTTTTCCGGTTGTCCGGATGCTCCTGGAAATGAAGATCCCCCGCCTGAAAGTTGCAGCAATGATTTAGATGACGGGTATATGTTCGTACCCAACGAATATTTCATAAACAGCTGGGTTTTTGTTCACAATGATGATTTTGAACATGCTAAGGTTGTGCCAGATGATATGAATTGCTGGAACGCAAGTATTTCGTCGGACATTGACAGGGATGTGTTCAAAATTAGCTTGAAAGCCGGTCACAACCGTATCCGGATGACGAATCTGACCAATGACCTGGAGTTGTATCTCCACAATTCTTCTGAATGGCAGATAGGCTCCTCGACATTGGGTGGCACCCTCGATGAGGTCATCGATATAACACCCCCTGAAGATGGTGATTATTATATTGTGGTTTTTGGTTATCAGAGCAGTATGAGCGACTATATTATCATCGTAAGTCGGCCTTAGAACATTGACGGTTGGAGGAATTTGACCAGGCCATCGCGGTGGCGACACAATTGTGCCTGACACAAAAAATACTTGGGCGGCACGGCTCCGCCGTCAGGCCGCTAAGGGGTCCGCTCCCGCTCCCGTCCTTCGGACCAAGCCCTCCGAGTCCTTGCCGCATCGGAAGGGGAGGGGTCCCGCCAGAAGAATCAATTTTGTGCCTGGCACGAAATTGCTAACCCGATGGCCCCTGAATGCTATGAATACGCTGGTCGACACAGATTACTACATATCGGACAAGGAATCAATTTCGTGCCAGGCACGGATCTGCTGGGAATGGGCTGTAAATCAACGCAAATGGGTGAAAGACGAAGAGGTGAGAAGCGAGCTCGCGAAGCCTTCCTCCCCTCCTGTAAAACTGATAAAACGAGCTTCAATCAATAGTTATCTACTCTATTTTTAATCCTGTGGTCCACTTGACCGAATCGGGATGGCTGGCATTCCCCGCAGCTTGGGGAGCAGTGAAAAGATGGGAGGCTAGATGGCGAGGCGTTCCCATTTATTTTACATGATTGAAGTTATATCAACGGTGTGAATGCTTCTTCTTTTTCTTCTTCTGGAGCAATTCAAGTTGTCTATATGTCCTAATTATGATATCATAGAGACATAAAAAGGAGATTTTCCATATGCCCAAGATTATTCCAATACGGGACTTGAAGGACACTTCTGCGATTTCCGAGGCCTGTCGCGTATCAGAGGAGCCAATTTTTGTTACAAAAAACGGTTATGGCGAAATGGTCATCATGAGTATGGAAGTATACGAACGAACGATGTTCCTCCTTAAAGCTCATGAAAGAATCACCGCCGCGGAAGGCCAAGTCCAAGACGGCGAGACACTTGAGGCTTCTGAGTCCCTACAGAAATTACACGAAAAGTTTTCTGTATAACAATGTATAAAATTAAGTTAACGAAGTTGGCTCATGAGGATTTAATGAGGATTTGCACGTATATATCGCAAGATCTTGGCAATCCATCGGCTGCTCTACATGTTATCGCTCTCGTAGAGAAAGTTTTAGACCAACTGAAATCCAACCCATGTATGTACGAGATCTGCCGAGATCCTTCATTCGCACAAAAGAGGTACCGGAAGGCAGTCATTCAGAATCATGTGATGATCTATTCTGTAGAAAATTCTAGAAAGGAGGTGATAATCCTTCGGATATTCCACGGATCAAGGAACTATACTCAATTTCTCTGATTGACCATGTCCGTATCATATAATAATATGCGCACATTGTTATATGAGTCTTATCGCCAGCGAGGGTATGACGGGAGCGGCTATGATGAAAGAAGAAGCGAAGGCGGACAAACTGCTGACAGGCGCGGAAATACTCGTGCGGAGCCTACAGGACCTTGGGGTAACGAGCATTTTCGGGTATACCGGAGCGGCTATTCTGCCGGTGATGGACGAACTGGGGAAAAGCTCCATCAGGATCGTGGTCAATGCGAATGAGCAATGTGCCGCCTTCAGCGCCGCAGGATACTCACGGTCGAGCGATAAAGTGGGGATTGCGATTGTGACTTCCGGCCCCGCGATAACAAATACATTGACTGCTGTGGCAGACTCGTTCGCTGACAGCATCCCCTTGGTTGTCATCGCAGGACAGGTGCCTGAACACAAGCTCGGCACCGACTCCTTCCAACACATCGATGTCGCTTCTGTGTTTGGGCCGACAGCGAAAAAAGTATTCTCGGTGCATGCCATTGACAATATCGAAGCGGTGGTCAAGAACGCCTATTACATCGCGAAATCAGGCAAACCAGGACCTGTGGTCATTGATATGCCCGTCAACCTCCAGACCAAATCAGCGCCCTACGAATCCCTGGACCTCTCATATTTCAGCGGAATCTACGAGCAAGACAGCCATCTGTCGGACGCTCAATGCCAACGCTTTTTCGAATTGCTGCAAAAATCCGAACATCCTTTGCTCTACCTCGGTGGCGGGTTGAACAACGAGAGGGGGAGCCTGGCGATACGCCGTTTTAACAATCTGTTCCGCATTCCTTCGGTGAACACACTGATGGCGAAAGGTGTCGTGGACGAGAATGGCGACACTGATCTGGGCATGTTGGGAATGTTTGGCACCCCCTATGCCAATATGCTTATCCAGGAGAACGACTTTTTCTTCGCTCTCGGAGTTCGCTGGGACGACCGGGTGGCCGAGAAGGTCGGATTCGCCATCCATGCGACGATCGCTTTTGTGGATATCCACCCCGAAAAGGTCCACCAGATCCGCAACGAGAGGCGGCCGAAGTTCTCCTTTATCGGCGATGTCGCCACAGTTCTGGACAATCTCTCGGACTATGCGCAGAAACACGGAATCACCCTTTCCATCGATTCATGGCGCCAGCATGCCGCACAGGTGAAGCGGTCCTGGCCCTTAAACTACAATCGTAGCGCGGGTGCGATCCAACAGGCTGAAGTGCTGGATCAGCTTAACCAATTGTTACCACCCACCGCGATAGTTACCACCGGAGTAGGGAACCATCAACTCCTCGCCGCCCAGTATATCCGGGCGAAACGACCGAAATCCTTCCTCACCAGCGGTAGTTTTGGCACAATGGGGTCCGGAATGCCTATTGCTGTGGGAGCGCATATCGCGAATCCCGAGGCGTCGGTATTTGTGATTGACGGGGATGGGAGCTTCCGCATGAACCTGGGCGAGCTCCACACCATCGGCACCAATCAGCTGGCGGTAAAGATCCTCCTTTTAAACAATCATAGCGACGGGATGGTCTATAATTTGGAGAATTCTGCCTACGGTGGCAGGCATTCCGCTACCTTGCGCTCAGGTGATGTCGATTTCTCCCTCATGGCTCAACTGTGCGGCTTTGGCACCACCCGGCGTGTCGCACGGCGGGAGGAATTAGCCTCCGCCTTGGAAGAGTTCGTGCATAGTCCAGGCCCCGCTCTGCTGGAAGTGCTTACCGATAAGGAAGAGATCCTCTATCCCATTGTCCGCCCCGGCGCCTCGTATGCCGATATGGAGCTGGGCCCCTACATCCACAAGGTGGAAGTATGATTTTCCAACTAAGCGGGACGAAAGAAGCTCTAAGCTGCCAGTACCCCCAAGACACGTGGGCGACTCGGCTTCGCCGCCAGGCCGCTACGGGGTACGCTCCCGCTCCCGTCCTTCGGACCAAGCCCTGCGCGTCCTTGCCGCATCGGGAAGGCCTTAGATTTGGGCTGCAGATTCAGGCCGCAGATTCCCGCGGATTCGGACCGCAGATTCGTGCCAGGCACGAAATTGTTTCGTGCCTGGCATGAATCTGATACACATGGAGTGGCTGTAAGCTTTCGGCACCCACTCCCGGCTTGGAATTGCGATCCACTTGGACGTGATGAATAGATGGAACTCTATGTAGGAGGTTTTATGAGTAGTGTTCTGATAATTTTCAACCGCAATCCGTATGATGGAACCGATGTGACCTGGAATGGCCTTAGGCTGGCGAACCAACTGAAGAACACTGGGCACGAAGTCCGCCTTTTTCTCATGAATGACTCAGTGGATATGGCACGGGATGCATGCAAACCACCACTCGGATATGACCAGGACCTAGCGCAGATGCTTCGGGATTTGATCGCCAAGGGTGTGCCCGTGAAAGTGTGCGGTACCTGCATGGCCCGTTGTGGCGTGCATAAGAACCACCCCTATTTTGAAGGTGCTGAAAAATCCACGATGGCGGCGCTTGCCGAATGGACTGTCAGCAGTGAGAAAGTTCTCACTTTTTGATGCGGAGCGTTGACAATATGAACCAATCCGATGGCACCGCCGATACCAAAATGGTGGCCGAGCTTGATGAAAAATTCCGACGCCAAGCGGAGTACCTCAAGGTGCTGGCACACCCCATCCGCCTGGCAATTATCGATGCTCTTAAGGGCGGCACCTGTTGCGTGAACGATGTAAGTGAATTGCTCCAGGTATCCCAGCCCAATATCTCCCAGCACCTCGCCATCCTCCGCCGGGAAGGAATCGTGGCCTATACCGAGGATGGGAAGAAGCGATGCTATTTTCTCTGCGACCCCAACCCCATCATCGCACTGCTGTAACTTTCGTGCCAGGCACGAATCTGACAGACCAAAACCCTCAAAATCGATACCGGTTTTGAGGGTTTCTTTTTCTTCCCTCGCTGGAAGTGGCCGGATTCGTGCCTGGCGAGAAAAGAAAATCGCAGATTGGTGCCAGGCACCAATCTGCGCCCCCCTCTTGGGAGTCGAAAGACGATTCTGTTTTTTATCAAAAAGTAAATATAATTTAATAATATTAGATATAAAGGTGCAAAATTCACAAATAAGTAAATATAATTTGACATTTTGCGTGGTTGGCTTACAATAGAGGTATGGATGAAAACCTGATCGGGCTGCGGATTAAGAAGCATCGGCTCATCGAAGGAATCACTCTGAAAGAGCTGGCCAGCCGGTGCAATGTCACTTCAAGTCTGCTTTCGCAGATTGAAAAAGGCAAAGCATCACCATCTTTGAGCACGCTGCGGAAGATTGCGGTTGAACTACAGACCACCGTTGGAAATTTTTTCGATGGGGATGAAGGCACGAAAGCCGAAGTCGCGCATATGGTTGTCCGGGCCCAGCAGCGCAAGCGGTTGGACGACAACGATGCCAACGTGACGATGTGGAGCTTGTCGGAGCAATTGCCCTTCAAGCTCATGCAGCCGATGGTTTTTACTTTCCACGGAATCAAGGCCGATTCAGGGTTCCGTTATCAACATTTCGGACAAGAATTCATCGTGGTCCTATCAGGGGAACTCATCGTAAAGCATGGCATAGAGACCTATCAATTGAAAACTGGCGACAGCATGTATTTTGACAGCAGCATCCCCCATGTGTTTCTCAATGCCCACGAAGGGACCACCGAGCTCATATCGGTGAATTCACCACCAAGTTTCTAGGTAGGAATTCATCAAAGGAGGCGGATACGCGAGTTGCCATCGGCTCTTTCGTTCACGAATCCAATACATTCTCAGTTGTTCCCACTGCATTGGACAGCTTCATACGTAAACAGTATCTGCAGGGAACAGCCGTCATCGACCAGCATAAAGGGACTAAAAGCGAGCTTGGTGGCTTCCTGGCGACCATTCCGCTGGACACAATCATCGTGCCCACGCTCAGCGCGATAGCGATGCCCTCGGGAATCATCCTTCACGATACCTACGAAACCATCATCGATACTCTTATCGGGCACCTCAAGGGACAGCAACTCGACGGTATCTTCCTAGCCCTGCACGGATCGATGTGTGTGCAAGGAATCGAGGATCCGGAGGGCGACCTCCTACGTCGGCTCAGGCAGATGTTTCCACAGGCGGTCATAGGGTGCACGCTTGACCACCATGCCAATGTGACTAAAGAGATGGTGGAGTATAGTGATTTCCTGGTCGGCTATCGTACCCATCCACATGTCGACCACTACGAAGTCGGTTGCGCGGCCGCAGCCTTGATGGTTCGGCCTGATATCAAGAAATTGGAGAAGGCTTTTGTCAAACTACCGTTCGTGACCCCCGCGGAGAACCGGAGCGAACCCATTGAAAAATTGAAGACGTATGCGGAGCTGCTCTTCCAGAACCCGGATATCGTAGGAGCTTCCTTCTTTGTCGGCTATCCATGGGCTGATGTATCCATCATGGGATGCAGTGTCTATGTGCTGCAAAAAAAAGCCATACTTGGAACAAGCATGCCAAGTACACGGTTCGCGGAGGAATTCGCCTCGTTCTTCTGGTCCTTGCGCGATGATTTTCATTTCGCGCTCGAGAAAGTCGATTCCATTCCAAAATTGTTAAAGCAGAAGGGCAAGCAAAAGATCGAAGGACCATTGGTATTGGATGAATTAAGCGACTGCACTTTTGGCGGGTCATCGGGTGATGCGGTCGCGACCGCATGGTATCTTGCCAATCAACATATCGCGAAATCCATCGTGATAGGTATCGTTGATGCAGAGACTGTGGAAAGGGCTTTTACCGTTGGGGCAGGCAACACCGAACATTTCACCATCGGTGGGAAAATCTGCCGCAAGGACAATCCATCAATCGTCGGCAAGGCGACAGTGGCATCGCTTCATAAGGATGTGCGGCCGCAAAGTCCGATGCTGATGGAATCGGGCATGCTGTTCAAGCGTGTGGCGATCATCGACTTCAGGGGAGTCCTTCTCGCAGTGATCGAATATCCAGGGCAGATCGGAGGACCGGCGTTCCTAGAAGCGGTAGGGTTGCGAGTGGAGGATTTCGATTGCATCGTGGTGAAGGAGGGCATGAACCCCTTTGTCACTTATCGTGAGGTGGCCAGCAGCATTGTGATGGTTGAATCACCCGGTTTCAATCCACAAGTGTTGAGTCCCGATTTGTACACCCGGCTTATAGAACCTGTATATCCGATCTTCCCCATGGAAGCGGATTCATATATTCCAAGGAGGTGCATATGAAACGTCTCTTTCTCATTCTTTCCATCTTGCTCATAGTCGTGCCACTATGCGCGAAAGGGTCTCCGGAAGCACCGGCGGCAGTGACCACAGCCGTAACAGCGAGCCCGAAATACGGTGGGACGTTGACTATGGGAATCGAAGCCGAACCCCAGCACATCGATCCCCATCTCTCACAATCCAACCTCGTGACGTCCATCGTTGACCTTTGCTACGATTATCTGTGGCGTTGGGACTATGATTTCGCACAGTTCGTCCCAAATCTCGCTGAGAAATGGGCGTGGAAGAGCGCGACAGAATTTGAGGTCACGCTTCGCCAAGGTGCGAAATTCCACAATGGCCGCGAAGTTGTCGCTGACGATGTGGTGTACTCGGTCAAGCGCATTCTCGATCCGAAAACCGGTTCTCCATCCGCCGGGTATCTCACCCAGGTGGATTCGATTGTCGCCACAGGCAAATACACGCTGACGATCAAGTTGAAAGGCGCTTGGTTCGGACTGCAGGATGTGTTCTCACGGTATGTGGCGATTGTGCCCAAGGAAGCGGTTGAGCAGTATGGTGACCTCAGGACACGCGCTGTTGGTTCAGGCCCCTTCAAGCTGGATGCATGGAAGCCGGGGTACGACATGCAGTTCTCCAAGAACGCGGCCTACTGGGATGCTGGTAAACCGTATCTGGACAAGATTGTGTTGAGATTCATGCCCGAATACAATACGGCGAAAAACGCGTTGCTCTCGGGTGAGATCGACATCATCAACTGGCCGGATAGCGCGGATATCAACTCCCTGAAGGCCAACAAGGACCTGGAGCTTCATTTCTACAATCTGCAGGCGGTGATGTACATCAACATCAATACCTCCAAGGGCCCGCTGGCGAACAAGGACGTGCGCAAGGCGATCGCCATGGTGACGGATCGCAACGCCTACAACCAAGCGCTCTACCGTGGTATGGGTGCTCTAGCCTATACCCCGATTCCCATCACCCAGCCTTACCATAAGCAAGTCTGGGAGACCAAACAGGATATCGCCGCGGCCAAGGCCTTGTTGACGAAAGCCGGGTATCCAAACGGATTCGAGATCAACATCCTAGCCTTGAAGGGTGCGGAAGAGATCATGGGCGAAGTCCTGCAGGCTGATCTTGCGAAGATCGGAATCAAGGGGAAAGTCACTATTGCCGAGATTCCCATCGCCCTCGATGCTATTTTCACAAAAGAGAACTTTGATCTGGCTGTGCTTGGGGATGCGTTCAGCTCCGATCCCGACATGTTCGTGTCCAACTATCTGGTTCCGAACGGAGCGGCGGCAGGAGCGACAGGCCGATGGAAGAACGACAAGGTGATCGAATTGGCGGCGAAAGGCAAAGTGACGCTTGATATGGCCGCACGCACGAAGATCTATCAGGACATCTACGATATCGTGCTTGATGAGACCCCGATGATTTTCCTTTCCAATCCCGTCCGGCATCCTGTCTCCACCAAAGCCGTGCAGGGGTGGTTCGCTTGGAGCGACATCCGCTACGACTGGAAGAACATCTGGCTGAACAAGTGATTTAACTGAACAAGTGATCTGGCTGAACAAGTGATCGTTTTACGCCTCCATGCGGAATCCCCGCATGGGGGTTGCATAGGAAAATAGGTGATTCATGATCCGATATATCGTGCGGCGGTTGTTCTATGGCTTGATAACCATTTGGATAATCTCGGTGGTGATTTTCTCCATCATCCACATGCTCCCGGGTGACCCGATCCAGCTCATGTTCGGCAAGACACCGAACCCTGAGCGCATCGCGATTGTGCGGAGCTTCTATGGATTGGACAAGCCGGTGATATCCCAATATGGACTTTGGCTCGCCAATATCCTGCGGGGAAATTTCGGAGTTTCCATTGTAAGTGGCCAGCTGGTGACCGAACTCGTGCTCCCCCGCATCTCTAGCACGCTCCTGCTGACGTTCGCTGGACTGTTGTTTTCCATCTGCATCGCGTTTCCCTCGGGTATCGCCGCCGCGGTGCATCACAATACATGGAAGGACCTGTCGCTCACCTCGATCTCTCTGATTTTGATCTCGATCCCGGAGTTTTGGATCGGCATCGTGTATATGATGGTGTTTTCGGTCTGGCTGGGCATCCTCCCAACCAGCGGGTATGTGTCGATAAGCGAAAGCCTGGTAGGGTTTGCCAGAATTGTGTTTTTGCCAGCCCTCACCGTTGCTTCCGTGCAGGCTGCTCAGACCACCCGGATGGTCCGCACGAATATCCTGGAGATCATGCGGTTGGATTATATCACGTTGATGCGTAGTTTCGGCGTGAAGGAAAAACGTTTGCTCAATGTGCATGTGTTCAAGAATGTCCTTATCCCGGTGTTGACCCAGATAGGGATGCAGGCTGGAGCGCTCATGGGTGGGGTGATCATCATTGAACGCGTTTTCACCTACCCGGGACTGGGATTGCTGATGATGCGGGCATTGCAGGACCGCGATTATCCCGTGTTGCAAGCGTGCATCATGGTGTTCGCGCTGGTGTATGTAGTCTTCAATCTGATTGTGGACATACTCTACTGTGTGATCAATCCAAAAATCAGGTACTGAATATGAAAATAGACAGGAAAATTGATAGGAAAATAAAGAAATATATCAACAATAAAAAATTCCTCATCGGAAGCTGCATGTTGTTGGTCATGGTGGTTCTGAGCCTCTTTGCCCCCTTGATCACCGGGTATGGCTACGATGAGACTTTCGTGGGACCAGCACTGGAGCCGCCATCGAAGGACTACTGGTTCGGCACCGATAGGCTGGGGCGTGATATGTTCACACGGGTGATCTATGGCACACGGATATCGCTCATCTCAGCGCTGACCATCACCTCGATCTGCTTCGCCATCGGAGTGCTGCTGGGACTACTTGCCGGGTATTACGGTGGAGTCATCGATATGTTTGTCATGCGGGTGGTGGATATCTTCTTTTCCCTCCCGTGGGTGCTCATCGGTTTGCTGGTGGTGGTCATCCGCGGCCCTGGCCTGCTCAGTGTGGTGATCTCATTGTCCCTGGCCTACTTCCCGTCCTTCACCCGGATCACCCGAAGCGTGGTTTTGTCCGTGCGGGAGCAGGATTTTGTGATCGCCGCCCGGCTCACGGGCGAATCCAACGCGAACATCATCTTCAGGTACATTCTACCAAACTGTTTTTCCGCGTTGATCGTGCAGGCGTCCATCATCATGTCCTTCGCGATACTCGGTGAAGCCGCCCTCAGCTATCTGGGCTATGGGATCCGGCCCCCCGAACCAAGCTGGGGCGTCCTGCTGCAACAATCAACGAACTACATGTGGGACAATAGCTACTTGGTGATTCTCCCAGGGTTGTTCATCGTGTTCACCGTTCTCAGCTTCAATTTCATGGGTGATGGGCTCCGGGATTTACTCGATCCCCGCTACAAGAGGGCCTATGAGTAATACCATCCTGGAGATAAAAAACCTACGGACAGAATTTCTCATGCCCAATAAGCGTCATCTGGTTGCGGTGCGTGATTCCTCGCTGCATGTGGATGCAGGTGAGATTGTGGGTATCGTGGGGGAGTCGGGCTGTGGAAAAAGCATCACAGCGTATTCCGTGCTCCGCATCGTGCCGGAACCCGGTCGGATTACCGCGGGCGAGATCCTTTTCCGTGGTGAGGACCTGCTGGGGAAGGGCCCCGAGGAGCTACGGGAGATCCGTGGGAAAGAGATCACCCTCATCTGTCAGGATCCGCTTTCCTCGCTCAATCCGGTGTATGATATTTTTTGGCATTTCAACGAGATTTTCACTGCGCATGGTGTGCAGAAGTCCCATGCGGAAAAGATTGAGCAGATTGTTGGTTTGCTCGGGACGGTGGGGATTGTTCAGCCCGAGCGGAAGCTGCATCAATATCCGCACCAGTTCAGCGGTGGCATGCGTCAGCGGGTTGTTATCGCGATGGCTATGCTGCTCCAGCCAAAATTGATTATCGCCGACGAACCCACCACAGCGCTGGATGTAACCACCCAACGGGCGATTTTCGATCTTCTAGGTGGGCTCCGGGACAAGCTGGGGATCTCGATGATCGTCATTTCCCATGACCTGTATCTTATCGCTGAGCAATGCGATCGGATGTATGTGATGTATGGGGGGGAGATCATGGAGAGTGGCAGGGCCTCAGATGTGTTCAATCATCCTCTGCATCCATATTCAGCCGGCTTGATGGATTCTATCCCTTCGCTTTCCTTCCATCAGGAGCATTTGAATGGGATAAAAGGCGAGTTCTCCAGTGTGTTCGAAGAGAATCCGAAGGGCTGTTGTTTCGCTGGACGGTGCGATCGAGTGGGCGAGGAGTGCTTGCTCACGCGGCCAGAAATGCGAGAAATAGAGGAGGGGAGGTTCGTTAGATGTCTGAAAGCATGAATCAACCAATCCACGACCCTATCCTCTCCATCAAGAATCTAACGGTGGTGTATAAGGACACTCTGTTCTCACTGAAGAAGTCCCGGTTTTCCAGACCCGCGGTTGATGGTGTCTCGTTGGATGTTCCTCATCGAGGGACGATTGGGATTGTGGGGGAGTCGGGGTGTGGCAAATCGACCATCGCCAAAAGCATTCTGATGATGACGGAACCGTGTGGCGGGGAGATCCTTTTCAATGGGACTGGCTTGGACTCCTGGAGACGCAACCGGCTCGCGTACTACTCGAAGGTGCAGATGATCTGGCAGGATCCGTTTTCCAGTATCAATCCTAAAATGCGTATACAGGAGATTATCTCGCGGCCCTTGCATAATTTCTTCCATCTTTCTTCAGATGAGATCGCCCAACGGCTGCATGCCACGATACGAAAGGTGGGTTTGACCGAGGACCACCTGGTGATGTATCCCCATGAATTAAGTGGTGGAGGGCGCCAACGTGTGACCATCGCGCGGGCCCTTATCAGCGAGCCGATATTGTTGATAGCTGACGAACCAACCTCGGCGCTCGATGTTTCGATTCAAGCCCAGATTCTGAATCTGCTGAAGGAGCTGAAACAGGATATGGCGCTTTCAATGGTGTTCATCTCCCACAACATCTCGGTGGTGGAGTTTTTGTGCGACTCCATCTGCGTGATGTACATGGGGCGGATTGTAGAGAGCGCTCCCCGCGAGGTGTTGGTGAAGGACCATCGCCATTGGTATACGACATTGCTTTTTGAGTCGCTTCCCAACGGGCCTCGTCCAAAGGAGCGCAAGTTCAAGGTTGACCTTGGCGAGCTGGCCGTATGCGAAAAGGGCTGCTCGTTCGCCCCACGGTGCATACGGGCGGAAAAATTATGTTTTGAAAGTTCACCGGATCTGGTTGAGATTGGTCCGGATCATTTTTGCGCATGCCATTTCCATGCATAGGAGGAAAGTATGGATAAGAATCTTGCTTTACACGGTGGGTCCAAGGCGATCCAGGGCACTTTTCCCTCGTGGCCGTTGTGGGACGAAGCCGAGAATCGTGAGCTTCAGAAGACTCTGGCTTCGGGGGTCTGGGGTGTCACCGGGGAGGCCATCCCCCGTTTTACGAAGGATTTCGCCTCGTTTCTTGGTGTGAAACATGCATTGACCGTGTTCAACGGTACGGTCGCGATCGTGCTTGCCCTTGAGGCGTTGGGAATCGGTCCGGGTGATGAGGTCATCGTTCCCGATTACACTTTTATGGCGACGGCGGTGGCGCCTCTGAAGGTTGGTGCGATTCCGGTTCTGGTAGATGTGGATCCTGATACCTACTGCATCGATCCTGATAAAATTGAAAAAGCGATCACGAGCAAGACCAAGGCTATCATCCCTGTCCATGTATGCGGAAATATCTGTGATATGGATCGTATCTGCGCGATCGCCAAGCGGCATGGTCTGAAGGTGATTGAGGATTCGGCCCATGCCCATGGAGCGCGGATGAATGGTCGTTGCGCCGGTACCTTCGGAGATGTCGGCACTTTCAGCTTCCAATCCAGCAAGACGTTGTGCTGTGGCGAGGGTGGCGCGGTGGTCACCAATGATGACGAAATTATGGAACGGTTATTCTCTTTTCACAATTGTGGCCGCCATTCCAACAATCCAGACTATGCCCATTTCCTCCCGGGTAACAATTATCGGATAGGCCAATTCCAAGCGGCAGTTCTTTGCGCGCAACTGCAGAAGTTCAAGTCGCAGTATCTCATCCGTGACGCGAATGGCAAATTGCTCACCGAGTTGTTGGATAAGGTTGATGGGGTGGTGCCGCAGCGACGTGCGAAGGGTTTGGAGATCCATGGCCATTACTTGTTCACCTTTATGCTGGATGAGCGCTACGACAGGGCGACCTTTAAAAAGGCCTTGAAGGCCGAAGGTTTCCTTGTGCAGCTTGAATATCCAGCCATCCATACCTTGGATTTCATGAAGCCTTATGTTGGCAAAAACGCTACATTCCCTGTATCGACTAGATTGGCGGACCATTCCATCTGGATGTACCACAACGCACTCCTCGGAACTCAAGAGCAGATGCATCAGATTGCTGAAGCCGTTAAAAAGGTACTTTCGTGCCAGGCACGAATCTGACAGACCAAAACCCTCAAAACCCATACTGGTTTTGAGGGTTTTAAAATTAACCCCTCACTATAAGTGGCTGGATTCGTGCCTGGCGCGAGAAAAGCGACGCAGATTCGTGCCAGGCACGAAGTTGACGGCTATTGCAAAGGATAAATTTAACACTATAACCCCATATGTTTGATGAATACTGGCAACCTATATAAGACAAAAATTATAATAATGTAAAATAAAAATTGACATCCTCATCACCAGCATATAGATTTATACCCTATACATAACAACTAAGAGGTGTGCTGGAATGAAAATCAAAATAATTAAAAAAATGCTTTTATCCGCTGTGGTGCTCGTCGTGCTGGTCAGTTTTGCCGGATGCAATATTGTTGATGGAGGATTGCAGTTCGACGATGCCGTAAGTCGCAAAATGAACATCACGTCGGAAGAGAGTGTGGCAGATGTACAATCGAAGGCTCCGAAGTCGTTTACAGCGACCGTAAACATGTATCAAGATTATTTAAATGTTGATACCCTTGATATGGGTAGCAGCAATCATCATAAGACCATCGAGGAAACGCTGTATAGCTATGCATATGGCCCTTATGGTGGCACAATCGAGTCGGACTGGGACTTGCTGAACAGGAAGAACGTGGTCATGTCGAACGTCACCAACTATAACATGGACCCTGCTACTGGAGCTATTTCTGGATCGAACCATAGTGTGATCAATGTGGTGGATGAAAATGGTGCAATTGTCTTGACCCTGCAAGCCAATGGTGTGGTCGATGGATCCCTATTTGGCGCTGAGATCAACATGAACTGGGTGGCCAAGGAATCCGCTGGAGCGAAAGTGAACGCTAGGGGCAAAGTGACCGGCACGTTCGTCTGGATGGGAATCAATTACGAAACTGGGGAAATTGTAGAAATTCTCCCCAATGGAACCTTCACCTTGACCGGTACCTATAACTGACCTTACGATATTCATACAGTTGAAAGTTGATCGATGGGCTCCCCGAAGCAAGGGAGCCTTTTTTACGGACTTATAGACGCGACAAGTTCTGGTAAAGTAGGGAACCTGCCAACGCACACTTTACCTTATCGGCAAAAGAATTCCATCAATCAGAATCATCTCCATTTGCCAGCACGAGAAAATAAATCACGTACTTTTTCGTGCCAGGCACGAGAAANNTTTCTCGTGCCTGGCACGAAAAAGTGTTGCAATTTCAATAATTCCTGTATTAAGATAAAAGCGTTCATGTATGGAGGATTTATAAGCGCGATATACTCTGCAGAGTATATGTGGCTATCCATATACCGTGTGGCTAAACTTTATAAACTTTATCGGATAACCAACCTCGCCAATTAAACGGTGACACTCTGTATGAGACATGGGTGTTTGTCACTATTGAGGTCATTCCTGTTGAGACTGAACATTTCAACGGGGATGTACCATGATTGCATAGGTCCATATACATGGGGGGTGTATGAAAAAACAACTGGTGACGGTGTTGATGGTGCTGCTAATCGCGACGATGACTGTATCAGCGGAAATCCATCCTGACTTCTTCTATCCAGATACGTCGTTCCGACCCATCAGCGCGCGTGCGGAAGCGATGGGTGGAGCAGGACTTGCAACAGCAATCGGCAACGACGCCTTCTTTATCAACCCGGCCAACCTTGGTGAACGACGGTTCAGCCTCAATCTACCCACCGTGACACTTTCGGTCTTCAATCCAAAGGGGATCATCGATTCAACGCTTCTGGATGATGTGCAAGCCCCGGGGGATTGGGCAGATGTCACCATAGATGCGATCAACACCTATCTGAATCTGGTGGAAGCTGGCAAAGGCGAAGTGCTCACCACAGATATAGCCGCTTCCTATACCATTGGGAACTTAGGTTTCGGTCTTCATGCCCAGCAACAATTGCACACTACCAGCACAGACGGAGCGCCCACATCCGATACATTCATAGCGGAGATCAACCTGGCAGCGAGCCTTGGCCTGGGATTCCGCATCGATCTGGCCCCGGATATGTTTTCACTCGACCTCGGGGCCACCGCACGTATCGCCTACAAGGCCTATACCAGCCAGGTGTCATCGCAACAGGTGATCTCTATGTTTGAGGCTGATAGCGATCCTTTCAACGACCTTATGACCAATGAACAGCTTGCCGCGGGATGGGCGTTCCCAATCGATGCCGGTGTCAACCTGAATCTACCACTAGGCTTCAGGATCTCCGCAGTCGCGAGAAATCTTGCTTGTGAGTACGCCATGCAGGATTACTCGGAACTCGGCGCAGGGTTGAACAACATCCTCCGTTTCGTGGGTTTTGAACCGGTGTACGAGGATCTTGATACCGAGGCCACGCGGACAAGTTTCACACATGTGGTGCCTTGGACTTTGGATCTTGGATTGGGGTGGACCCCACGTTCGGGTGCCTTGGCGAGAAGATTCAAGCCATCCATCGCTGTGGATCTGGTCGATTTCCTTGGTTTGATTGAATCTGGCGTGACAACTGTGGAGGATGTGGCCAATCGGGTACAAGCCGGTGTGGAGATACAATTATTGAGCATGGTTGATGTCAGGGCAGGTGTCAGTAAAAACTACCGTTCTTTCGGTATCGGTATCGACCTTATCCTAGTCCATGTCGATGCTTCCTACTATTGGAAGGATTTCGGCGGCACCTCAGGGGAGAAACCTGTCGATGCTCTCACCGTGCGCGTGAACCTAGGCATCGATGGCATGTAACTCTATGAAGGCTAAGGAGGAGGCCATAGTTTAAAATTGCGCAGACGGGTACTGATAGCCATAGAATCTTCAACACAAAGTGATACGCTTCATTGCGATCATAGCCAAGTCTTCGGGCGGCTCGGCTTCGCCGCCAGGCCGCTTCGGGGTCCGCTCCCGCTCCCGTCCTTTGGACCAAGCCCTGCGAGTCCTTGCCGCATTTCTCGGTGCCACGTACCAAAATCCCCAAAAAGCACACGATAACAAAAACAGCATTCTACGCATCTGGAATCAATTTCGTGCCAGGCACGAAACTGATTCCCCCTCACAGCAAGTATGGTTTGAGAAATTTTCAAGTTAATGGTCGTCCTAGATCTCAGATTGTTGTTTTTCTATCTCCGCTCACAATTATTGATGCGCTGATGCCAGAGTCGAAGCCAAAAAAATACATAACCCAGGTTTTCGAAATGTGGTTTTTTTAAATTTGGTTACGCTTTCATTTACACTTCTACAAGTGACCTTTATCAACATCACCCCGACCGTTTGCTCCGATACTTATAGTACAGCTGTGGTACCTGCATATAGTGGTATGATTTCTTCAAAACCGCCTCCTCGCATACAAAACGGAGAAAACCATGGTGTTTGATAGCGAGAGAGTAGAACATATTTCTCACAGAAGAATAGCGAAGTATCGACTGTAGGGTGCTCCCTGCCCGGTAGATAGCCCGTAAGTCGCCAAGTGCGCAGATATACTCCTTATTCGACCCCCCATCTATAACCGTCTGTGCCGCCAACCTCCCTGAATGCAACGCTTGGTATATACCCTCTCCCAGAAATGGATCGACCAGACCCGCAGCGTCTCCCACGAGAAAAATGTGCCGCTGAGCGACAATCTTGGCCGCATGGTTGAAAGGCAGGAGAGCCCCTATGCTGTTTTGCACAGGAACCCCATACGTGTTGCAGAGAATCTCATATGCCCCCCGCACCTTCTCCCCTTGATTCTCGACTCCCACCCCAAAAGAATAGCAGCGGCCATCCACTTTAAAACACCACCCGTATCCCCGGTACAGAGGATTCAGGTTGATATGCAACCCATCAGGTGGATTTATTGGGATATCTGGCATGGAGGCCTTGCCGAGACAGAACCCACTCCTGCTCTTTTCCTGCGGATTGAGATACTTTCGCACACGGCTATTGGCCCCATCGGCCCCGATTAGAATATCAAATTCAATCTCCCGTCCATCAACAAGCAGCAGGCAATGGTCGTTCGCGACAGCCCTGACCCTAGAATCCTCGATTATCCTACCTCCCAGCTGCACATAGATTTGATACAGAGCGGCATCAAACCGCTCTCGGTCGGTGATAAAGAATGGTTCAGAGGTTTCAATCGTGGCGCTAGTCTCTTTGTGATGGATGATAAGCGACCTGATTGGTCGAAAAAGTTCGGCATCGGTCGTCTCCATCCCTAAATACTCGAGTTCAACCATCGCAGGCCGCGTCAACAGCCCACCGCAGAACTTTTTTTTTGGGAAATGGGACTTCTCGATGATAAGGACATCCCTTCCGCTCTTTCTCAGATGGATCCCCGCAGATAAACCACCAGGACCCGCTCCTACAATAACAACCTGTTTTTCATTTCCCATTTTTTTCTCGGATTTTTTCTCGTGCCAGGCACCAAACTTACAGTCGAATATGTAATGAGTTTACTATATTTAGCAGTATTTGCAACGAAATGCATGACAAATGAAAAAAATGGCGTTGTCAGATTGGTGCCTGGCACCAATCTGACAGCCCGACTTTAAAGCGTTAGCGGGATAGACTTTCAAGGAATTCATCGGTGATCGCGGCGATACGCTCCACATTGTTTAAATAGATAAAGTGCGAGCCTTCCAGAATCTCAAACTGAACGTGAGTCCCAATACGTGCTAGATGTTTAGTCTGGTATTCCTGGGGAGTCATATGTAGTTGCTTGTTGGGAGTCTCATAGGTTTTTCTCGAGATTACTTTAAAGTACGGCACCGAAGCGGGATAGGACAGCGCCAAAGTCTGGCCGATGAACTCGCCAGATTCGGAAATCTGCTGCAGGAGGGTATCGTTCATCGTAAAGCCACCGAACACAATCATGTCCTCTATCTCTTTTTCCGTATAGCCATATTGCTGCAGCTTCTGCTTGTTGGTGGTCAGAACAGCAAGGATGGAAGTCATCCCGACAGCTTGCTGGTACTTCGCAATAGGGAGCACCGCTTTTACGAAAGAAGGCATCTTTTCGTAGGTCGCCGTTGAAGTACCATCCAAAGAAATAATCGCCTTGACTTCATCTGGGTACTTGGCAGCGTAATACTCGCTGAATACACTCGAGATCGAATGAGGCATGAGTACGTATGGGGCACTAAACCCTGCTTTAGATAAAGCACTGCGAATTTCCTCAACATACTGACCGCTACTACGCGCGATGGAAGTCGTGGTGCTGAAGCCCACCCCGAAATATTCCAAAACTACAACGGTGTATTTTTCACTAAGCTTGCGCATGAGCGGAGCGAAATCTGCCGACGGGAGCCCAATCCCCATGCCTGGAAGCAGCACCACTGTCTCCGGCCCATTGCCCATTGAGTGGACATGCATCAGTCCATCGCCTACCTCAACCATCTGGCCGACTGGTTCAATCCTGTTTTTCCTGCTGGTAAACAACGTGGCGTGCAGAATCGTTCCAATGAGAGTTCCCACTACCAGAATGCCCACAAAAATCCCGAATATGGCCATGATCTTCTTACCTCTCTTCCGTCTGGGTTTTGTTACTTTTTTCAACTGCTTCGATTCCATCGAGTTCCCTACCTTTGCGTATCGTCGACAGGAGCTGAGATGATTGAGATATCTCTGGGCTTCCTTTCTTTAGTCGTTTCAAATTGATATCTGATAAGCAGATCGCGTAATTCAGAGAGAAAATTGTTGAATTCGTTATCGCTCAGCATGAGAACGGTGTTGTTCAAGAAAATTTTATCCTGACCTGGATTTGGTTGCGGCCCGCAGAAGTAGGTGTGGAAACGCCCGTATTTTTCCAAAAGGAATCCCAAGGCGTTCTGCGACGAGTTCTCGATGGTATTGTTTTTTTGGAATTCGCTGATATTGAGAGCCAAGGTCCGCTCGATACTGCCCCTGATCTTCTTCTCGGAAACAATAATTAACAATCGATGCTCCAAGAGCATGTTTATATAGCGATACATGGTGGTTCGGGGAACATCGCTGATTTTTTGGCAAAGCTGGGTGGATGTGAGCGATTGTTGGGTAGCAAGCTCCTGGATGATGCGCATCCGGGTAGGATTGAGCATAACTTCGTTTATATTCATCATCGTCATGGTACCTCCTCTCAATGATGTCATAAATGAGAATAATACCAATAATGGAAATAGTCAAGAGGTGTTTGTAAAAAGTGAGACTGGACTGGAAATAGCGTTTTTGTTCACGAACGGAGCGACAGACATGGATCAATGTGATAATCCTCGCGAAAGCGAGTGGGGTGTCAGCCTTCGAGAAAAAGGTTATGAACATCCCCATATCTTCTAAATGAATCTATTTTTATGGTTTTAAATCACTCGGATTCCATGTTTTTTCGGAGGCTTTGCAAAAACGTAAGATGAATTTCCTCATTTTGGACTGGTTTGGTGGATTAATACTCCAAAGCCCGGGGCTTGCCTGGAAGTATCGAAACCTATTACCTCTTACCTCTTATATCTTTCCCCTTGCCCCTTAGGATAAAGAATTTTATTTTCAGATTCAGGTGATTGGATATCGGGCCAGATCCGGAATCTGGAACCTGGCCCGGGAGTGAGACAATCATTATCTAGTCTTTTGCAGGATGAAGAACGTATAGCCATAGCTTTCAGAGTACCGTCGGAACATCTCAACCTCGAGCTCGCAATTCTTATAGATCGCTTCGGCCTCAGCCACTCTTGCGTTTTTTGCTTTCAGTTCCTGCAAAAGTGCCAGCATCGGCGTATAGTAGTCATCCCACCACGCGCTTGCCGGTAGATTGAAGCTTTCGATCACGGCATAACCGCTGGCGACTGCCATCTGACGGACTTCATCAACAGTTTTTATGTCGGGATAGACGCTGTCCATGTAGGCTTTCGCTTCTGTCGGAGGATCGCCGGTGAACCAACACATCTCGGTGAACGCCAGGTACCCATCGGGCTTGAGAAAAGTCCGGAAATCCTTCAACCCGCGCGCAAGTCCAATGATGAAGATTGATCCTTCAGCCCAAAGGACGTCAAAGCTCTGAGGGTCGAACGGCATATCGATCATAGAAAGCTCACGAGTCTCGATATCAAGTTTTTCAAGAGCTATGGCGCGATCCAGGTGATCAAGCATAGGGCGATGGTTGTCGATCGCGAGGATTCTCGTTTTCATTTCCTGGGCGAGAATCTTTGTCTGCATCCCGCAGCCGCAACCGATATCGAGCACTTTAGGCTTCTTCGGTAGATTTTTAAGCAAGGATAGGGCTCTGAGAGTCGCTTCTTGGCAGCCCGGACCTTGACGGGGTAGATCTTCGAAAACTTCGAAGAAGTACTTCATTTCCATGGTGTTGTCCTCCACATTTTTGGTCAGCATCCTGACCTGGATTGCTTCTTTTTCACTAAGCCCCAGGCCTAGGAGAAATTCATGATGCGCGTTTGGCGCCCTACGTTCAAATTCTGTGTGCCATAGCTTGAGTGCTGCCTCATCGAGCCCACAAGCACGCTGTAAACTTAGCCACAGTTCCTGATCCAAGCCCGAAGTATCTATCCCAGCCGCCACTGTCTTAAGGAGTCCAGCGAGGAGTCGTTGTTGCGCTCTGAGAGCCGCGACTTCACGTCCAATCTCACGGAGGCGCCGCTCCAGAATCGAACTATCATCATTCGCGCTTTCCAAGAGCCGGGCAATCTCGTTGAGGCCAAGCCCGGCATCGCGGAAAAAGCAGATTCGTTCGAGACGTGAAAGATCGCTCTGGGTGTACTGGCGGTAGTCGGATTGGGAGCGCCCGCTAGGTTGTAATAGTCCGATGCGGTCGTAATAGAGCAGGGTGGATCGGGAGAGACCGAAGCGACGGCCAAGTTCGGTGATGCGATAGGTTTTCATACAAGCCAGTCTAAACTGTGAAGCTGTAGTCGGGTCAAGCAAAATCAAAAATATTATTGATGTCTGAAACCAAAATCCACAAAAGTCCCAACACTGATGAAAAACCAGCATTCTAACGCCTTAGGATGAAGGTCGCGTCTATATCTGTTAATAATGGTGCCAGAGTCTCTACCCGAAAAACACACAAACCGCCGGAAAAACGAGCACTTGGGTTGATCGTTGACATCAATCCAATCCACTAGTGGTCTGTAAACTTCAATCCTTTAATTTCCTTCGGTCTAAACGGTGTGAGGCGGCGTTCGTGTCGATTCGGATATCCCAGATATCCTCTTCTCCTTGGCCTAGCCCCGCTCCGTTTCCACTCGAAGGCAACTGACAAGTTTATAAGTTTACAGACCACTAGGTGAAAACTGGTGTTCTGGTAACAATTGAGAATCCAAATGGTCGTGGCATGCAATCGGTCTTGGTATACAAAAGTGGAACTCTTAACCTATCGATTTTTACGTATCAACCAAAGGATTCCTGCAAATGCAGGTAGGACCAGCGCTAGCGAGAAGGCCGACATCACACATATCCATTTGCATAGGGTGGAAATGGCAGCGGCAAACGCGAGAAAAACATATTCTGTGGGATAATTCGCCATGACCAGGCTTACCATGGTGTTTTCCGCTAGGTCGAAAAAGACAGCCAGGATCGGTAACAATATCAACACTTGGAGCACTTTCTTGTTAATCTTCAGCTTGCTTCCCCCGAATGCGATCGCTGTGAGGCAAAAAAATCCGTAGGCAAGTGGAAATACAAGATCAAAGGTCCAACGGGCACGGATATATGCAGTTCTCCCTTCGGCGCTATACGCAGCCGCTTTGGTGTACACATCGGCCGGGGTATAGAAGAAACTGGTGTCGAACGAGGCTCCTTCGGGGGTATAGGTAGCGGCCTTCGATGCTTCATTGGGCAGGATAAGCAGGAGGAAAAGGATTATGATAGCGATACCTATGGTGAATACTATCGGCTTTGCCAGCCATGCGATCAACTTATCCATAATGTCTCCAATGAAAGTATGTGGCTAGATATGGATTGTATCATGTGTTCAACATTTGTGGAGCCAAATATTGACGACCTTGTGAGTGAAATGCAAAAAAAATATTCCTTCACAATTGTGGTCAGATTGTGCAAGCTATCCCCACGCCACAAGAAAATTTTTTTGATGCCCGATGCCCACCTTGACACCCATCACCTATGACTGCAGGATGTACGATATGGATTCATTCGATTATGTGATTCGATTGAGTGAGTCGATCACGTGATTCGAAAATGAGGTTGGAAATGAAGAAGAAGCTCAACAAACAGCTAAGTCTCTACCGGGTGAATCCCATTAACAATCGTTTGATTATCGAAATAGCGATTAGCGATTATATGGAATTCTTCCATGAATGGGATAATGCCGTCTTTAGAAAACGGGATATCCACCCCGAGCTTGTAGAATTTCTCGACCTGTGCTCATCGGAGATTCCTTTGAAACGACAGTTCGATATCGAATTCTGTCTGGATATCCGTGCCGAGGACCTGGATAAAGAGAAGCTGATTGTGGCCAGCTATCGCAACTATTATAATTCCAAGAACAGGCTCATTGTTCGGGCGATCCAACGATTGTTACGCTATTCGCTCATTCTCTTGTTGATTTCATTAGGATTCATGGTACTCAACGTGATTCTCAATAGCCATCCGAGCACGCAGGTGTTCCCAATGATTCTCATGGAGGGGGTGCGTATCGGAAGTTGGGTGTTCATGTGGGAGGCTTTCCACACCGCGTTCATGCAATCGCTGGACCCCTTTAAGCGTCGACGTGAATTCAACAGGTTGTTGAAAGCGAATATCACATTCAGACTTGTCGGCCAAGTACTTGATGCCGATAGCGAGTCCAAGGAATTTGATCCAAACGGAGAGAGATTTGAATGATGGGTTTTTTTTGGAGCACGGGGCAAATAACAATTGAATCGGTATCATATGATTCACAAAAGAAGTGAGCGGAAATGGATTTACGAACTTCCAGCACCCACTCAGGACATGGGCGGCACGGCTTCGCCGTCAGGCCGCTACGGGGTCCGCTCCCGCTCCCGTCCTTCGGACCAAGCCCTCCGAGTCCTTGCCGCATCGGGAGAGCCGCAGAGCTGCAGATTCGCAGATTCGTGCCAGGCACGGAATTACTTCCTTTTCTGATATGAAAGGTATCAATACCCCAGGGCCAGCCCTGGAATACGGAGGCTTTGCCTCCTTTTCCGCCCCAAGGGCGGGGTATTTCACCTTGCTTTCCCGGCACTCGCTCAGGATTGGAACCAGAATACTGCTTCCGCTCCGCTCGCTTCGTTGGGGAATGAATTTACCCGTGCAGACCTACATTCTAGCAGTATTCGGGGCCCCTTGGGTTGTCAATTCCGTGCCTGGCGCGAATCTGCGTTTCAACCCCACTACCAAAGGAGATTTGATACATGTTTGCAAACCTTTGCCTCACTGACTTGCCTGAGGTGCGAAGCCTTTTTCTACAGGTTTTCACCCAAGAACCGTGGAATGATCGCTGGGAGAGCGAAGCGTATGTCGACCTATATCTCAACGAATTGATGGGGAACCCGAACTCCCTCTGTTTTGGCTTCTATCATGACAGCCAGCTCATCGGCCTCAGTCTTGGGTTCATCTACCACTGGTGGCAAGGCAAGGAATATTTCATAAAAGAGTTTTGCATAGCGAAGAGCTTCCAGGGGCAGGGCATGGGGAGGCGATTTTTCGCGATGATCGAGGAAGCTTTGTTATCCCAGGATATCCATGCCATTTGGCTGAGTACCGAACGCGATGTGCCCGCATATGGATTTTATCATGCATTAGGATTTAAAGAGCAGGCCAATAGCGTATTGCTGGCGAAGCGCATATGGAATGAAAGAAAATAAATATTTCAACCATAAAGAGAGCCAAAACAGTTTATCATATACATGTGGTTTACATAGCGACCTTTAACCAAATTTGCCGTATTGCTGTTTCTCTGCTATAATAATTCTATTGCTTTATCCATGCTTAGGTGGTACATATACTAAACACGAATAATGTGATCTAGGAAGTAAAAATGGGAGCCACACTCAAGGAAATCGCCCTTAAAGTTGGAGTAAATGTATCAACTGTCTCACGGGTTCTTAACAATCGGGGATACATCAGCAAAGACCTCCGCGATCGAGTCGATCGAGCGATAACTGAACTTGATTATCATCCTAACGAGATTGCACGATCTCTTTTTCGTAAGAAGAGCAACGTAATTGGACTCGTGATACCCACTGTCGCCCATCCGTTTTTTGGTGAACTCTGTGAAAGCATCGAGAAATGTGCCTACCAAAAAAACTACCGTGTACTTATCTGCAACTCCCAGCACGAGCGCGATAAGGAGAATAGCTATCTCAAGCTGTTGAGAGCGAATCAAGTGGATGGTATCATTCTAGGATCCCACACTCTTGATGTCAGCGCATTCATCACTGATCGCCCTCCGTTGGTGACAATCGATCGCCGTGTGGATAGCGAGACTCCATTTGTTAGTTCTGACAATTATTCTGGTGGACGTTTGGCCACTGAGCTGCTAATTTCCAAAGGTTGCAAGAAACTTGCTCTTATCATGGGCAACCGTAGTCTTCCCATGCTGGCTAACCTTCGAGCCGATGCGTTTGAGGACATTACCACTGCGTATAATATTCCCCACGTGACTATGCAGACTCATATTATGGGATTTGACCCAATAGACTATGACGAGATTACCAATCGACTCCTACGCGAGCATCCGGATGTCGATGGAATCTTCACCACTAGTGATCTCATTGCCTCACATGTAATGCGGATTTGCCAAAACGCCGGTAAACGTATTCCTGAGGACATTAAGATTATCGGCTATGATGGTGTTTTCTTTGGAGAACTCATAAGTCCCCAGCTCACCACTATACGGCAACCCATTCCTGAGATGGGCGCGCTTGCATTTGAGCTATTATTTAGATTGATTGACAAACTTCCCGTTTCTCAAGAAAATACCTTACCGGTTTCGCTTATTGAACGTGGTTCTACATAGTAGAGCTACGCTTATTCGACCGGTAAAGGAAGTATATGGATAATTTCCACTACAAAAGGTTACCTTTTGTCAATATTGCTAATGTACGCGATCTTGGAGGATACCCTCTTGAGGAGGGGCATGCCACCAGATATGGTATGTTTTTTCGTTCTGGGCGTCTATTCAATGCTAATAAAAGCGAGATTGACTATCTAAAAAAGCTAGGTGTCAAATCAATCATCGATCTTCGTTTCACGAATGAATTTATCGAACAACCAGACTCCTGCTGGCTCGATCCTCATTTCACAATCCACAATATTTCCTTATTTGGCGAGATGGCTTTAAGTCAGCTTGCGGTTCAACCCGGCGACATGGACCCACTTGCGCTGGTTCGTCTATATATCCAGATAGCAGAGGAATGTTCAACTCAAGTTCTCAAAGTGATTCGAACTATTGCTAATGCCACCGAAGGTGCGGTGCTCTATCATTGTGTCGTGGGGAAAGATCGGACTGGAATCATCACAATGTTCTTGCAGTCTATCGCAGGGGTTGATCGTATGGACATCATTGCGGAATATGAGGTCAGTCATACTTTCATAAAGACTTTTTCAGATGACCAAAGTGGTTCCCACTGGAGGAATATGGAGCTCTTTTTAGAATATCTCGACACTCACTTTGGCTCCCCAGTACAATATCTTCGTCATATCGGTGTCAGTGAATCTGAATTAGCAGAAATAAGAAATCGCTTAGTGAATTAAATTTTTTTTTGTAAATATGTCAACCGGATGACATTTTATATACAAACCGGTTGACATATCAAAAATATGTGATATCCTCCTAAATCAAGGACGGAGATAACTGTGAATCTACAAAATAAAATCATGCTGGTCACCTATCCCGACAGTCTCGGAAAAAATCTAAAGGATTTGAGTATTATTGTGAGAAGCCATCTAGAAGGGGTGGTGTCCGGAATCCACATCCTTCCTTTTTATCCGTCATCCGCTGATCGGGGATTTTCCCCCATCGAATATGATAGCGTGGATCCTCAATTTGGTAATTGGCAGGATATAGAAGCTCTCGCACTAGACCATCAGCTTATGTTCGACTTCATGCTAAATCATATCTCTCGTTATTCTGCCTGTTATCAGGACTTCCTTTCATATAAGAACGATTCAGAATATAAGGGGATGTTTATCCGATATGCGACTTTCTGGCCACATGGAGAACCCAGCGCTGATGATATTGACAGGATATATAAACGCAAACCTCGCGCACCGTATGTGGAGGCCCATTTTTCTGATGGAACCACTGAAAAAATATGGTGCACCTTCGATGAAGATCAGATTGACTTGAATTTCCGGTCTGATGTCACACGGGCTTATATACGTAAGACTATCACCAATCTAGTTCAGCATGGTGCATCCATTATCCGCCTTGACGCATTCGCCTATGCAACCAAAGCTGTGGGCACAAATTGCTTTTTTGTGGAACCCGAAGTTTGGCAGATTCTTGATGAAATCAACACAATAGTATCACCATTTGACGCCACGGTTCTTCCCGAAATCCATGAGCACTATAGCTTGCAATTGAAACTGGCTAAAAGAGATTTTTATGTGTATGATTTTGCACTTCCAATGCTGATTCTGCATGCTCTTTATAGTGGAACCAGTGATAAATTGATTAATTGGCTTCATATTTGCCCACGAAAGCAATTCACTACATTAGATACCCATGATGGAATTGGTGTGGTGGATGTACAAGGTCTGCTAACAGAAGACGAGATTGAGCAGACCAAAAACGCGCTTTTTTCAAAAGGTGCTAACGTTAAACGCATATATAATACCACTGCATATAATAATCTCGATATATATCAAATCAATTGCACTTACTATTCTGCTCTTGGAGAGCGTGATGATGCCTATCTTCTCGCCCGTGCTTTACAATATTTCACCCCGGGGATTCCTCAAGTTTATTATGTGGGGCTTCTTGCTGGAGGCAACGATATTGAATTGCTGGAGAAGACTAAAGAAGGCAGGAACATAAATAGGCATTACTATACAGCACAAGAGATTGAGACGTGCGTCCACCGTCCAGTTGTCCAAGATCTATTCGTGCTTTCACGTTTTCGTAATAATTATTCTGCTTTCAATGGCGAATTCCACATTCTCCCCATGGACGTCCCTGGACATATAGTTCTTGAATGGCGCCAAGATTCATTGAGAACAACCCTACATGCTAACCTTGCTACGAGAAAATTCAACATCACCTATATCGATCCAGAAACAGGAGAAGAACAAGCGATCCATTTAAAATGCATGATGCTATGAGAAAATACCTAGTGAGTAGGTATGAAAATAGAAATTCAGGCAGAGATGCCAGGGATTAAATCAAAAAAGGAGAAAAACAGCATGAAAAAGAAAGCTCTTGTCAAAATGGCAGTGTTGATGCTCGCAATGTGTGCGTGCATGCCTTTGGCCGCCAAAGCGCAAGCTGAGGCCCCAGCCATTACAAAAGATCCAGTGACTATCAGAATGTGGATACTTGATGGTGCGGAGACGCCGATTTACAAGGATCTATTACCAAAGATTGACGCGGCCTATCCGGAATTCACTCTCGACTTCGCCTTCTATCCCAATGATGAATATTACAGCAAACTACAAATGTCCCAGATGGTGGGTGACACCCCAGAAATTGTTATCATGGATGCCACTGAATTGGCTTACTATGTGATGAACAAAATGGTGATTCCTCTTGATTCCTACCTCGACTCAACTATTAAAGCCGACCTCTTGCAATCTGTATTGGATGAAGGGACATTCAGCGGCAAACTCTACTCCACAGCTCAATTTGACAGCGGTATGAGTTTTTGGGCAAATAAGTCAATGTTGCAGAATGCAGGCGTGCGCATCCCCACCAGTTATAAGGAAGCTTGGAGTAAAAATGAGTTCGAAGACGCCTTGGTCAAACTCAAAGCCAGCGGGGTGAAGTATCCCTTCTTCATGCGGCAGAACTCGCCAAAAACCCTCTACTATACTTATCTACCAATTGTGAAGGGTTTTGGTGGCGATTTCATGAACCGACAGACCTTGCTCACCCAAGGGACTCTCAATAGCAAAGAAACTATTGCTGCGTATGACTACATCTCGTGGCTGGTCAAGAGTGGCTTTGTAAATCCCCTTTGCGACTACGAAGATGCCTTCTATGCTCGAAAGGAGAGCGCTATCGCCCTTATCGGTCACTGGAAATACAAGGAGCACATCCAATATCTTGGTGATGATGCCATCCTGGTTCCATTTCCAGATTTTGGAAATGGTGTTTATACTGGTATTGGCTCGGTTATCTGGTCTATCACTTCCACAGCAGAAAAAAAAGGAATTGTTGACCTTTGCTGGAAAGTTCTGAATGAATCTCTTAAGCCCGAGAATATCAGTGCGATGACCGATCTGAACGGCGCTATTCCATCTCGAGTCTCTGTATTGAACACAAAGCCGCAGTATAGCAAAGGCGGATTGCTTTACCTCTATCGTGAGCAATTGGAAGATGGACGAGGGTATGTCCGGCCGCAGACTCCCGCACATAATGCGATCTACAATGTCATGAAGACCCTGACTGCTGAGGTTTTTCTCGGTGGAAACGCAAGCAAGTTGCTGAACGATGCTGCTAAAAACATGGACCAGTTGATTATTGAGAATGGTTGGAATAAGAAGTAACATATTGTAATGTGTGACTCTCTACCTGGAATTCTGGGTGGGGAGTCTTTCGTTATGGAATTGCATTCAGAGGCAATAAAAATGAAGAGTAGAAAATCGGTGATTGGTTCGAGGTATGCCACTTCAACTAGGTTTACCTCAAGAAATTCGAATCAAGGACAGGCCAGAGCCGCGTGGCTGTTGGGTTCTCCTGCTTTAATTCTAATTTTTGTTTTCATGCTGCTTCCATTTATCATGTCGATTGGCTTTTCATTTACAAATAAAATGCTAGTCCAGAACATCAACAATCCCTTGCGTTGGACTGGATTCTATAATTATCAAAAGCTTTTCCAGCAAAAAGAAACCCTCACTGCTTTCCTGAATACCTTCAAGTACGCCCTTATGGTAGTACCTTCCATTCTTATTCTTGCTACCTTGTTAGCAATTTCTGTGAATAATCGGATAAAGGGAATTGCTGTTTTTCGTCTTATTTATTTCAGCCCTCAAGTCGTTTCCACTATCGTAGTGGCAATCATCTGGTGGTTTATTTTTTCTCCTTCTTCGGATGGATTGCTCAATTCTATCCTTGAAAGTCTTGGCTTGGGCTCCCGCACCTGGTTGAAAGATCCAAAACTCGCACTCACTTGTATTTCGGTCATGTCTATCTGGCAAGATATCGGGATGCAGATGATCATCATCCTTGGGGGGTTACAGTTCATCCCTCAGGAACTTTATGAGGCCGCGACAGTGGATGGCTGCACTCGTTTTCAGAAAATGATCCACATAACACTGCCATTATTGAAAAATACGTTGAATTTTGTACTTATCACCATGACGATCGCCTCGCTGAAGTTATTCACCCAAGTATATGTATTGACAGAAGGTGGGCCACAGAACAAGACCCTCTCAATTGTGTATTTGATGTACCTCACCGGTTTCACACGGAGCCAGGTGGGATACTCATCTGCCATGGCTGTGGTTTTCTTCATTTTAGTGTTATGCATATCAATGATTCAAAACAAATTGAATACGGAGGACTGAAATAAAGTGAGAAACACCTCTTCCAACCGTCTTCCTCTTATAATGTATATACTTTATTCTGCAATAGCTCTTATCTTTATCGCCCCTTTGTTGTACATTTCCGTCTCTTCTTTAAAGCCTGACCTACAGATAGTCTCAGACATGTCTTCCATAAAGGGATTTTTACCCTATGGGGACCTCTCTTTGAGTAACTATTTGAGTGTTATCCAGAAAATGGATTTCTTCAAGTACTTCCGAAACTCTGCCATATCCACCATCCTTACTGTCATCTTTGGCACCCTGATCAACGCGATGTTAGGTTATTCACTTGGGATGCTAGAGTTCAAAGGCAAAAAACTCATCCTTTCCTTGATGATTGCAATGATGATCATCCCCACGGAGGCCGTGATCATAAACCGAATGCTGATCGCGTTCCATTTGAAGATGCTTGATACTATGACGGTGCTGGTGGTTCCTGCACTGGCATATCCGATGTACGTGTTTTTATTTTATTCCCATTTCAAGGGAATGCCGAAGGAGCTGATGCAAGCAGCAGTTATCGATGGAGCAAGCTATGAGATGATTTTCACTCGGATCATGTTCCCGCTCTCACAACCTGTCATTGCGACGGTTGCTATCATGACATTTATCCGTCGCTGGGGCGAACTGCTCTGGCCTACCTTGGTGACCCGGACCGATCGGTTTCGGACATTGCCTCAAGCAATGAGATCGTTGTTTACAAACTCTTATGTCTATTGGGGGGAGATATTCGCCTATGGTGTTATGGTCACCATTCCAACTGTGATAATCTTCCTGTTATTTCAGAAGCCCTTCATCCAGTCGATTGCTATGACCGGAATTAAAGGGTAGAGCAAGACTATGCGACTGCAGTACCTTGGCACTGGGGCTTCCGAAGGGTTTCCTGCATTGTTTTGCGATTGCGAGGCATGTAGAAAAGCTTTGGAGTCAGGCGGAAAAAATATTAAGATGCGGAGCTGCGCGCTTTTGGACGATAAGTTGCTTATCGACCTCTCTCCCGATCTATATGCACAAAAATTGCGTTTCAATCTTTCACTTTCACACGTAAGGAGTGTGGTCATTACCCATTCGCACGAGGACCATTTTGATGTGTTCTCCCTTATGCTCAGGGGTAAAGATATGGCATCGATTATCAATCTTAACGCTGGTGGAGTTCCTGTGGTGGAGGTTTATGGGAACAATAAGGTGCAATCCATGTTCAATCAAGCCATCGCTACTAAACTAAAGGGGCGGGGAGGCCGTTTTGATTTCCATAAAGTAGTCCCTTTTATGAAATTCGAGACTGACGGTTTCCAATTCACTCCATTGCCTGCCAATCATAAAGAAGATGAAGAGTGTTTGATTTACTCAATAGAAAAAAAAGGGCGGCGTATTTTGTATGCCAATGATACTGGAGCTCTTTCACCTAGTACATTTGAAGTACTTAGGGGTATTGTACATGACGTGGTGAGTATGGATTGCTCACGGGGGATACTACCGGGTGATAGTCATATGGGGCTCCAGGAAAATGTGGCAATGCGCGAGATGCTAATCTCACTTGGCTGCGTTGATGAGAATACCCGGTTTATCCTAAATCACTTATCTCATATGTCGGGGCTGGCTCCCTATGAATTTGATGAGATCGCAAGGCAGCATGGTTTCATAATCGCCTTCGATGGTATGATTGTAGATGTATGATTTGAATGAACTCGTTTAAGGTTTTTACTCCCGAATAGTTATTACTGAAGGACTTCGATCTCTGGCAATGGGTCTCTAGTGGTGAGTGCATTTCCAAAGAAAAATGCTGCATCTTGTAGTTCTGTTGGCATCATAGCTTTATTCACAATAAGTTGTTCAACTATATGAAAAGGGCTTACTCGATCATAGGGTACAGTCTTTAGCTGGATATTGCCGTCTTGAATAATTGCATAATGAGCATTTTTATCAGGATCATGTGGACGGCGATAAGACGCGCTTCCTGGATTAAGCCATTCACAGAAAGGAGATAGATGATTCAAACGTTGCAAATGTGTATGTCCAAAGATAAAACGTCGGGGTTTATCTTGATCATTTTGAATATCAGGTTTTTTTAGCTGTTGCCAAAGGGTTTCAAATTGCATCAAAGATTCCACTGTGTTGTAGCCCATAAGTGAGTGATGTCGCATGATATAAAAAAATCCATCAAAAGTTAATGAAACCGATATCGGCAAATTCTCTAGATAGTCTACAGAGTCAGGAGTTAGATTGTTACAATTATGATGAACCCATTTAAAATCTTGTGGAGGTATGAACTTTTCACTAAACCGTCCATTTTTATAGGTTTCAATCAGACATTGATCATGGTTCCCTAGTACGCAAATTGCTTTATGATCGATTAACCAAGAGAGAGTCTCGAGAGGATGGGTCCCATAATCAACAAGATCGCCAGCGCAGAGTATCATATCGGCTGTCTGCTCGTGAGTCCAGATAGCTTCAAGTGCGAAAATATTACTATGGACATCTGAAAGCACAAGAACCTTCATTTACAACCTCAGCTCAGGAATCATTGGTGATTTGATATATGCAAAGCGGTTATCATAATATTGAAAAAAAAAGGAAACTTCAAGACCATTTGGATTTGTGTCAGATTCGTGCCAGGTACGAATCTGACAGCGAATGAAGCCTTCATTGCTTTGCGTTATCAATATTCAGTTAAATTAGAGTGTTCAAAGAGGGGTTGGGGTTCGCAGTTTCGTGCCAGGCACGAATTTTGTTGGTTTTTGCCAGCCAGCCTGCATAGTGAAGCGCATATTCGTAGAGAGTGGAGACTTTGTCGCTGAAGGAAACCACTGCGCTTTCAAGGTAGCGGGGGACTGGTCTGGTCTTGGGAAACATATGCTTGAGGATGATGTCTGCCTCAAGTTCGCTGACGAAAAAATGCTGCCGCGCGTTTTCCAAGGCAATCTGCGGGTGCTCCTTGCCATGCAGGGCCCTACTGGTATCGGAGGCTTTTCGCTCACGCCAATCGTAGAGGAAGAAATCGTGGAGAAGGCCTCCCCGGGCGGCGGCTTTATAATCAAGTCCGCATACCTTTGAGACGGCATAGGCGATGTAAGAGACTCGGACAACGTGGTCGTAGATATGATTCGTGTGGTGGTGGTAGTTTTTCAGTTTGATGAATTCATCATGGACAAGGATGTCTCCGACGAGCGTGTTGAATTCATTGGATTGCGGTTTGGCCAAAATGAATGGGATCATCCCTGAACGGACCATCATATAGTGGATGTGGATCGCCATCAGAAGCCCGAGCAACGATGCCAGCATGTAGAGGAAAATGGTGGGACTGGGGTAGGGGCGGTCCAGAGTAGAGGTGATGCAGGAGATGAGAAACATGATGAAAAAACTCGCGGGCAAACTGAAAAGCCGCTGGATCCGCGTGGAATCCCAATTTCTAAATAATGCGGATGTATGTGCGGTGTACAGCTTCATGCTCCTTGGTTTTTGATGCAACTTTCTGAAAAATAGAACAATAGTGGGATTAATTCAAGAGTTTAGTCAGAAAAATTTATAATTGTTTCAAATTCAAACTGTCAGTTTGGTGCCAGACAATATGAAGTGACCT
>DIXI01000014.1 GCA_002428625.1 Sphaerochaeta sp. UBA6084 | reverse complement strand
CTTTGGCGAGATATCCAATGGCCGTTATTGGGGCTTGGGCATCATCGGTATCCAAGTCTTGGATGATTCCGGGATGTAGCCAATCGATGCTGTGCTCCTGGTCATCGTAAAAATAGCCCTTTTCCGTGATGGTAAGCGAGATCAAGCTGGTCTGAGGCGATGCCAATCGGTCAACCACCACGGAAGGCGAGTCCAGGGCATTCGCGTACCCCATGATAGGTCCGATCACCTCAAGCGAGACAGACCCATCAGCAGCCTTAGTCATAACCGAATACAGATAATCTTGCTCCTCAAGATGTCTCCTGAAGGATTCCTTGATCGGCATGATATCAACCTCGAACACCCCTTCCCGGCAAGCCCCGCGATTCAACAATCTATTCAGATACACCAGGAAATGCGCCCTATGGAAATGTCCCATCCCCATGTGAACCAAACCAGATGTCAAGGAAGCCCGGTCATACTCCGGTACAGCCACGCGAGCCGCGATGTCCATCAGATTCTTCTGATTCAGTTGACATTCCATCTGGAAAATCTCCTAGGGTGCTCCATCGTATCATCCCACCATATCATCCCATCCGATCGACATCAGCACCCGATAGCTAGCCCTTCAATACCAGTGAGATGGTGAGATTGCACCGACAGCCGGAGGTGATGGTCGAGTTAAGCCGCAGCCAGCCACCGAAATGGCTCACCTTCACAAAATGATCCCCGACCGCATCGATGCTGGTAAAACGAGTACCTTCATCCAACCAGACGATTCCGTCCAAGGATATTTGCACCGAGGTGTTGATAACAGCACCTTTGTCAAGTTGATGCACCCTGATGAAAGCCATGGCTTCATCAGCCCAACCGGCTTCATAGGGTTCAGTAGCGAAATTCCCGGTAAAATCTGAAAAACGATCAAGAACCACGGTGTGGAACTGTTTCATTATTGTACCCTCTCTTCCAAACTGGGACCCGTTGAGTTGACAATCGAATCCACATACAGGAACACACGTCGATTGGAATCGGATTCAATGAAAAGGACTGGATTCAGCAACCAATCGATTCTGGGATACCGGCCGACTTTAGTCGCGGGGATGCCGCGCAAGTCAAAACGCCGGTTTACAGAACGGAGCTCCACATATTCACCTTTATCCATATCGACAGTCAATGAGAAGTAATGCCAGTTGATCTTGTCGGGAGTCTCGTTGTAGCACAGCTTCTGAGTGCTGTTGGGAATGTCATAATACCCATCCGTCGAACCATTTGGATATCGCTTCCCTAGCCAAAGGGTATCGATGCCTCTTTCCAACGTGACTTTTTCATCGGGAGTATCGCCCGGAGCGCTTTCCCCTTTGTACCCCCAAGGTTCCTTGCTGTCTGGATTCACTTTGAACAACTGCCACCGCTGCTGCATATTCCCATTGGCGCAATTCAGATAGCGCGCTCCATAAAAAGTACGGCTCTCGCTGTCGGTGGAATCCCAGAAAAACCCAAACGACCGGATGGCATCCTCGCCAATACCCGGGGTGTTCTGTTCCGCAGTGAAGGTATAGTACATCTCACATCGGAGAAATCCTTTGTCGATGTGGGTCAACCGCTTTATCGCGACACCCTGGCTGCCGGGAGCTGGTAGTTGCTCCGCAGGATTCGCTACCGCTCTGGTCGAGAGTTTCATGGAGTAGGTTCCATGCAGGGATCCGTGCGTCCCAGCGTACCCGTAGCTTGCTGAAGACAGCATAGGTGGCCCCCATTTGGTCCATCCCTCCTGGGCTGGATAATAATTGAAGATATCCTGTCTGAAATTGGGCATCAGGTTCAACCAACCATTCAGTCCCTTGTCGAAATCATCACTGAAGAGAATGTGCTTCAAAGGTCTGTAGCCGTGCAAAGCTTCCATATTCATCCCTCACTTCCAGTACTACTGGATCAGCTGATTTTTATGACGGATTTCACCATAGTTGTCTTATCCGTGATACTTCTGTCCATCGCCTCTTGGATATCGTCCAGGGAATAGATATTGGTGATGACATCCTTGAGATTCACCTTTCCCGCCCGTACAGCCTCGATCGCCATGGGATAGATATGCCGGTAGCGGAAAACTGTTTTGAACGTTATTTCCTTATCCAAGGCTAAGCTCATCGGCAGATTCATCATTCCCGACTTCCCATACCCGACAAGTACGATGGTGGAGCCTTTTTTCACTGCGTGGATAGCTTGAGTGGTGGTGGTTTCTGTTCCTGCAGTCTCGATGGCGAGGTCGCATCCATTGCCATCGGTCAGGTCTCGCAAAGCCTTGACGGGATCCACCGCATTAGCATCGATGATGGCGGTCGCACCCAACGCCAAGGCCTTCTCCAGCCTATTTTTTGCGATATCCACCATGAACACATCGTTCACCCCCACGGCTTTGAGTGCCATCATTGTCATCAGTCCAATGTTACCGGAACCGAAAACGACTGCCTTCTGACCAAGATGGGCATTGCCTAAGGTGGCGGCATGGAAACCGACTGCAAGGGGCTCTATCAAGGCCCCCTCCAGCGTGCTCACAGAATCGGGAAGTTTGAAACAGAGAGCCGCTTCATGGGCGACATACTCCTGAAACACCCCACCGACCGGAGGAGTGGCGAAGAATATCACATCCGGGCACAGATTGTATCTGCCACTTTTACAGAACTCGCATTGGCCGCAGGTATTTCCTGGCTCCATTGTCACTCGGTCCCCGATCGACAGGTGTTTCACATGCTTGCCCATCTCGACCACTGTACCGCTAGGCTCGTGACCCAAAACGAAAGGAGGTTCCACAATGTAGTCGCCAATCCTGCCGTGCTGGTAATAATGAAGATCAGACCCACAGATGCCGACGTATTCCAACCTGACCAGAACTTCATTCTCGCCAATATCTGGTATTGGTCGGGTCTCGAACCCCATCCGACCAATCCCCAGCATCACAGCTGTCTTCATAGTCCCCTTCATGGCGATCTCCTTTATTTTATACTTTTATAAATTGTTTGTGTTAAGTATAGATATGGTGCATCACCTTCCGTGGTTTGTCAAGGAAAGAATACAGATAAATTGCGGATAACTGAGAAATCAGACCGTTTGAACGAATGCTTTTATATGCTGGATTGCAGCGCCAACCGCAGAAGCTTCATACTTATACGTGCAGGGGTGGATGAACCGACCATCATCATCAAAGGTGTTCAATCGCGAAACCCTTGCACGAAGATCGTCGATATAGGCGTCTAGGAATCCGCCCACATAACCACCGACTATCACATCGCAATCAAAGGCCATCCGAATGTTCTTGATAGCGATAGCCAAGTTGTCCAGGTATTGATTCAGGGTGAATTTACAAGTTTCATCACCTTTCTTAACATTTTTAAAGAATATCTCCAGCTCACCTTGACCGAATTCCTCGAGTACCAGAGCTGAGCAATAGGCATCGAAGCAACCTAGCTTACCGCAATAGCATGGCTTCCCATCCGGGACCAGGCAGACATGGCCAAACTCGCCACTACGTTGATTATCGCCAAGATAAATGGATTTGTTCATGATGATAGCCCCTCCAACACTGTCTGAAAGGGACAGGTACACCATAAGTTTGCCTTTATGATTGGCATTGATCTCCGCGAGGCTGGCAGCATTCGCGTCGTTGATAAAACAACAGGTGTACGGAATGGCTGAAGAGAAAATGCTACACGGGAGATTGCGAATTTTCAGCGCATGGGAATCGGTTATATACTTTCCTGCTTCGTCAATAATGCCTGGAATGGATACCCCTACCCCCAGAAGGAGCTCTTTTGGAAATTTCTGCCTGTTGATGAAATCACGAAGCAAATCTCCAATATTCTTATAATATTCCGGTTTATTGTAATAGCTTGATAATATCCGGGTCAAACCGATGGTCTCGCCGATCATGTTCACCAACACAAAACTAATATGGTTCGCGGTGATATCAACGCCGATGGAAAACCTGGCGGAGGGATTAGGTACAAGTATTCTTGCTTTTCTTCCCCCAGTCGAATCGAACAGGCCTTCATCTTGTATGAGACCTAAAGAGAATAGTTCCTTCGTGCTTGCCAAAACCGTCGGCATGGAGAGATTCAGCTCATTGGAGATTTCCCGATGGGAAGTTTTTCCTTTCCCAATGATGAATCTAAAAACCTTATTGCGGTTATTACTTTTCTTGTTCTCAACTGAATGATTGATAAAAGCCATCTTTACCCCACTTTTATAAAAGTCTATATGTATTTGACCCGAATATCAAGTGGGGTAATCGTCAGATTGGTGCCAGGCACGGAATTGACAATTCCGCGCCTGGCACAGATCTGCAGCCCCCTTTCAGTCTTTTATCACCACACCCATCATGCGCGCGAGCTCCGCCGCCTGCCCGGGGCTCACTATCATGCCCTTGAGTTCAGAGGCATCAGTGGACACGTGTATCGATGCCAGTTCTCCACTGGAGAAATCGATATCCCTCAGAGGCGTGTGGAAAAAATCCGTCCCGATGAATCGAGAACCCTCCAACACTAGCATTTTGAGAATACAGTCGGTGAATGTGGTGTCAATGAGCTCACTGTGGACAATCGAGCAGTGGGTGAGTTTTGAGGTGGCAAAATTGGCATAGCGGAAATTACAATTATCGATAGCCACATCGGTCATGCTGACTTCGCTGAAATTCGCTCCGACGCCCTTGCAGTTGGCAAACTCGCAACGGTGGAACCAGCTGTTCGAGAAATCCCTGTTGGAGAAATCGCAGGTCTCGAACACGACATCGCGGAACGAGGTTTTGTTCAATATGGCCTCGTCAAATTGACAATTATCGAACACCACCTGCTCAAAGGTGAGGTTGGACAGGTCCAGGTCGAACAGCGAGATGTCCTTAATATGTTTCAGGCAGATGTCCTGTCCATCGGCCCGGCATTGGTCTATCACCTGCACGAGGTCGTTGCAGGGCTCCAGTAGGTTCTTTCGAACGAGTGGTGGCTTGATTTTTATCATCCGACTATTGTGGAAACTTGAGCTGAGTCTGTCAACTCTTTAGAATGTGTATTGAGTATCGGGCATCCTCATTCTGTGTAGAGTCGCCCATCCTAGCAGATTCGTGCCTGGCACGAGAAAATATAAAGAAGCTGTTTTCTCGTGCCAGGCACGAACCTGTCAACTGGTTTGATGCACGGTGATGCCACAAGCGGCGAACGAATCGATATAAGTTTTTGGAGTGAGCTCATCGGTGATGATCTCGGAGATATGGTCGACCGTGCCGCTGACAAAACTACTGACCACCCCCATTTTGGTATGGTCGGCGAGAACGAACTTCCTGCCTACAGTATTTTCCAACATCACCCTGTTTATATTCACCTCATTGGCGTTCTTGGTTGTCATGCCGATCTCGCAGGAGATTCCGCTGCAGCCGATGAAACACTTTGACGCCCGCATGTTCTGGATGTTACGCATGGCGAAGTCTCCAACCAGGGCGGCTTTTGGATATCGAAGCTCGCCACCGGTGAGATAGACGCTCACACCGCTGGTGAACTCTGTGTTTATCGCGTTCCCATTATTGGTGATGACTATCACGTTCTTCTTATGGATATACGACAGCATCTTAATAGCCGTGGAGCTAGTGTTGATGAACAAGATGTCATTGTTTTCCACTAATGAGGCCGCATACCTGGCGATCCGGTCCTTGCAGTGCTCGATCAGCTCGGAGTTTTGCTGGTTCTTCAACACCCGATAGCCTCCATAATGCCGCTCGATCAGGGACTTCTTCTCCAGATACACAAAATCGCGCCGGATGGTTATTTCGGCGACATGAAATCTCTCCGCCAATTCCTCAATGCTCATATCTGAGTTATCGATCAATATTTGATGAAGCTCTTCCCGTCTCTGGGTCACCAGATTCTGTTCACGTTTCATGGTCGCTCTCCGTCTTTTTCCCTAGCAGGGCTTCTTCGCCACTGTGGTTATCATAAATATACCATATTGGATGATAAAACGCTATATTTATTTGATAATTTCAAGTCAAATTTTTCATATATTTTATCTATAATGCATTTTTATTTGATTTTATCCTTTAATTATAGATAATTATCATATAATTATTCTTGCAATAATGAAAATTTGGGTGTAGACTGAAAACAAAAACGAGGAGTCAACACTATGAGGAAAATTAGTATTGCATTGATGATTCTATTCCTTGCGACCACATTCGTCTTTGCGCAAGGAACATCCGAGACCAAAACGGCAGCACCAGCGTACCCTGCCTCCGACATTCAGTTCGTCGTCCCCTTCCCAGTCGGCGGCTCTACAGGAACCATCGCGCAATCCTTGGTTAAGTATCTCGACGCCTACTATGCGGAAAAAAATGTGGTGCTCAGCAGCATCACCGGTTCTGGTGGAGCGGTTGGGGCCAGAGAAATTCTCAAGGCGAAACCCGATGGGTACTCATTCCTAGTCGCCGTCCCAGGATTCTCCGTGCAGAACGTCCTGACCGGCTTGGATTTCAGCTACCTTGACTTTGAGAACGTCGCCGCCTTCGCCAGCTCCGAGCAGGTGCTTGTCGTGCGGAAAGACTCTAAGTACCAGACCTTCCAGGACTTCATCAACGACGCCAAAGCCAACCCCAACACCGTGAAGTTCGGCGCTCCAATGGGAACCAGCCTGTTCATGGGCGTACTTGCGATGCAAAATGAATTGGGTGTGAAGTTCAGGATCGTGGATATCGGCGGTGTTTCCGTCAAAGCCCCGGAACTTCTCAGCGGCCGGGTGGACGCCTACCTCGACTCGACAGCCAAGACCGTTCCCTAGATCAATTCCAACGATTTCCGAGCCATCGGCGTATGGAGCGACGAGCGCAGCAAGTTCCTACCCGAGACCCCCACCCTCAAAGAGCTTGGATTCAATGCGATGCTTGAGGAATTGGTTGGCATCTGGGCACCAAAGGGAACCCCGAAAGCAGCTCTCGACTCCATCGAGGCCGCCATCAAAAAAATCTGCGCAGACCCTGCCTTCCAAGCAGAGTTTGACAAGATCAGCACCAAAGTGGCCTTCAAAGACAGCGTAGCCTACAAGAAGTTCCTCGAGGAATACGAGAAGACCGTGCGCGACGCAGCCGCATCCCTGTAACAATCAGAAATCCTATACCCACACAGCATTACCGGCTGTGTGGGCATCAAGGGAGAATCCAACATGGAACTGATATTCCTTGCCATCCTAGGAATTTTCGCAGTGGTGTTCTTCAAAGAAACCACAACCTATAAAATCGCCTCCTTCGACACTTCAGGCGGACCAGCGACTTTTCCGCAATACATCCTTATCCTCTTATTGGTCGCAATCGCCATTCTCATGATTCAAAAAATCGTCAAGAAGGATTTCAAGGGCTTCGTTTTCATTGAGCTCTTCAAAGGAGAACGGGGAATCGGGCTGCTCAGCCTGGTCGCCTACCTAGCCCTTCTCACCATCCTTGGATTCACCCTCTCGACGATTCTATTCCTCGGCTTTCTGGTCAATTACCTCTACCGCGTCAATCATCAGAAATCTCTGGGAAGTGTCAAGCAAATCGCCATCCGCACAGGGATCTCGGTCCTTTTCGCCTTCGTCATCCAATACATCTTCGTGGGTCTCATGCACGTGATGTTGCCCAAAGGGATCTTTTTCTAAGGAGGCCTCGCCACTATGCTTACCGTATTCAGCATCACCAATATCCTTCTGATGTCAGCCGGCGTCTTCTACGGGCTTGTCTTCGGAGCGATTCCGGGGCTCTCCTCCAGCGTCGCGGTCGCGCTCATTATCCCCCTGACCTTTGGACTCGAGTCTTCTTCAGCCATCAATCTGTTGATCGCAGTCTATGTGGGAGGAGTATCAGGTGGTTTGATATCAGCCATCCTGCTGAGAATCCCTGGCACCCCTTCCTCAATCATCACCGTGCTTGACGGTTATCCCCTTGCACAGCAAGGTAAAGCCGGAAAAGCCCTCGGAGTCGCCATTTTCGCCTCCTTCGTTGGTGGTTGTTTCAGCGCGATAGTCTTGCTTTTTCTCTCCCCCCTGCTGGCCAAGGTAACCATCGGCTTCAGCCCCTTCGACTACTTCGGAGTCACGGTGTTCTCCCTCAGTTTGGTGAGCATGCTGATCGAAGGGAATCCCATCAAAGGGGTCATCACCACCCTGTTAGGAATCATCTTCTCCTTTTTCGGCACCAGTCCCATCGATGGGAAAGCCCGCTTCACCTTCGGCAACCACAATCTTGACAACGGATTCAACGTCATCACAGTCATCATCGGGGTCTTCGCGATCTCCGAGATGATCAATCAGATTGGAAAAAGACACTCGAAAACCGAATCAAATATCGAGTTCACCAAGGGCAAGGGATTTTTTCCCACCTTCAGTGAAATAAAACACCTTTCGGGAAACATGCTCCGTTCCAGCATCATCGGAACCATGATTGGGATCCTCCCAGGTTTGAGTGGTCCTGAGGCTGCGCTCATCTCCTACTCCCAGGCCAAACGCGCCTCGAGACATCCGGAGCTTTTTGGAGAGGGTAGCTTGGAAGGGCTGGTAGCTTCAGAGACATCCAACAACGCTGTCTCCGGGGGCTCTTTGATCCCGATGCTCTCTCTTGGAGTGCCCGGTAATGCTGTGGCTGCCATCATCATGGGGGGCCTCACCTTGCATGGCGTGGAGGCTGGCCCTCTTTTATTTACCAACGAGCCAGTGCTGATCAAAAACATCATCATTGGACTATTCATCGCGAACGTGCTGATGCTGATTATCGAATCCGTCGCTATCAAGGGTTTTGTAAAAATCCTAGCGATTCCAAAACACATCCTGTATCCGTTCATCATAGTGTTCTGCGTCGTGGGTGTAAGCAGCGTCAACAATCGTTCTTTCGATGCGTGGTCGATGCTTTTCTTCGGAATCCTGGCCCTGGTGCTGGAAAAAAACAAATACCCGCTGGGACCGCTGATCCTCGGGTTCATCCTTGGCTCCATCATCGAGCTGAATTACAGACGCTCGATCATGTCCTTTGGGTCCTTCGGAGCCACACTCACCGACAGCTTCCGTTCTGGAACTGTGTTCCTGATTTTGGCCGTGGTGGTTCCTGCCTTCAATATGTATATGAACAATCGGGCCAAAAAGCTGCATAAAGCGAAAATGGAAATGCCGACGATTGACAACAACTAGGCAATTTCTGGATTACGATTGATAGCGACCGATACGACCTATAGCGACCGATCGCGATCTATAACGAACCGAGAAGGAGTACCGATATCAAAGCGATACTTGTGCTGATGGACAGCCTGAACAAACCATACTTGCCAGCCTATAATCCGGATACCTACGTGAAGACACCGAACATATCCGCCTTTGCCCAGGATTCCTGCGTGTTCGATAATCACTTCATCTCATCTGCTCCCTGCATGCCTGCGCGACGTGATTTATTGACGGGAAGGTACAGTTTCTTGGAACGCTGCTGGGGTCCGATCGAAGCCTACGACAAGCTCATGACCCAGGAGTTTAGAAAAATAGGGGTGTACTCCCACATCGTGACCGACCACTGCCACTACATGGACCGTGGCGGGGAAAACTACCTGCAGGAGTACTCGACCTGGGACTACATCAGAGGTCAGGAATATGATCCGTGGGTCTCCAAGGTCACGCCGATGCCCCCATTCGAGCACTATGGCCATGTTTTTCCACAGTATGAGCTGAACCGGACCAAATTCATCAAGGAAACTGACTATCCCACACCCCGGACCTTCGCGGCCGCATGCGCGTGGCTGGACGAGAACAAGGACGAGGACAATTATTTTCTACAGGTTGAGGTGTTCGATCCACATGAACCGTTCGACACACCTAAGGAATACAAGGACCTCTACCCGGATGACTATGCCGGACCACGGTTCAACTGCTCCACGTACGAAAAGGTGACTGAACCCGAAGACGCGATCGAGCACATCCAGCACCGATACGCCGCCTGTGTAACCATGACTGATGTCTGGTTTGGCAAACTCATCGATAAATTGAAGGAGCTGAACCTGTACGAGGACACTCTTATCATCCTGGCCTCCGACCATGGGCACCTATTGGGCGAACATGGATTCACCGGAAAAAACTATACGCATGGTTACAACCAGCTCTCCAATATCCCGTTCATGATGCGCTACCCTGGAGGGCCTCACAATGGAGAACGCTTTAGCGACCTTACCCAGTCGATCGACCTGCCGGTGACCTTGCTGGATTACTTCGGCTGCGATGTACCTGAAACCATGCTGGGAACCTCTATTCTACCGGTGGTCAAAGAACGGAAAAAAGTCATGAAGGACGCGATCCTGTATGGGTGGTTCGGTGGACCGGTCAACGTGTGCGATGGACAATACACCTACTTCCGCGCTGCGGTGCGCGAGGACAACACTCCGCTGTACAATTATTGCTCCATGCCTACCACCTTGCTGAAATTCATGGCCTTGAAGGACCGCGATTCAATCGAGATGGGACGGTTCCTACCCTATACCGACTTCCCTGTCTACAAGATCCCGGCCCCCTTCCCTATCGGACATTTCAAATCGAGCAAGTACGTCCGCGAATCCTTGTTGTTCGATCATATACATGACCCAGAGCAACTGCATCCGATCGACGACCCTGCGCTTGAAGCAAGGATGATACAGAAGCTGCTGGAGCTGATGCAGTGGGCGGGTGCGCCTGGCGAGCAGTATGAACGGCTTGGCTTGGAAAAGCCGGCGGCGGGAAGGTGATATCTTGATAATCGTACTCGATATCGGGACCTCCAATGCACGAGCGGCTTTGGTAGATGCCCGGGGGGACTTCGTCCAGGTGCGGACCAAAGGATACGCGCTATCCTATCCCTCCACCCATGCGGTGGAGATGGATCTAGCCGAATTCGAAGGTGCCATTTGGGAAGTGCTCGCCGGTGTGGCCGCCTATGCACGGGAGCGAACCATCAAAATCGAAGCCATCAGCATCACCGGACAGCGCTCTTCTGTTATCCCGGTGGATGAAGAGGGTACAGCCCTAGGTCCCGCCTTGATGTGGCAGGACACGCGGGCCAAATACCTCTGCGACCGGCAGCTTCCCCACTTGGAAAATATATATTCCATCGCCGGGATGCGTCCCTCTCCTGTCTTTTCAGCGCCAAAGATGCAGTTCCTCAAAGTCCAGCAGCCTGAACTGTACGCGCGAAGCCACAAATTGGTTGGGTTCTGTGAATACACCCTGCATATGCTTACCCATGTGTTCGCCACGGATCTTTCGATTGCCAGCCGAACCTGCCTTTTTGACATCACCAACCGCAGGTGGTCCGAATACCTCCTGGAGCTTTTTGAAATCGATGAGGAAAAACTCTGTCCTTTGGTCGAGGTGGGTTCCATCGTTGGCCACACCACCGAGCAGGTGAACAGGAGACTCGGTCTGCGCAAGGAGATTCCGGTTATCAGCGCCGGGGGCGACCAGCAGTGCGCGGCTTTGGGTCTGGGCTGCCTCAATCCCGGAGACTACATGCTCAACGAGGGCTCGGGCATGTACGCGATCGGACTTTCAGACAAACCGGTCTTTGATGAGCAGATGAGCACCAACTGCAACCTATCCGCCACCGCTGGCAAGTACATCATCGAGGGAGCGGTCCTGAGCGCGGGCAAGACGATGGACTGGCTGAACAACCTGCTTTTCGCCTCGCCTCAGGAAGCCCATCCCTACGAACGTTTCACCGTGGCAAGCAGAAAAGCCGCCCCAGGTGCCCAAGGCCTGCGGTTCTCCGTGCATATGGCAGGGAAAGGAACCCCATTGTGGGATCCCAGCTCCCGTGGGGCTTTGCTGAATCTATCGTTGGTCCATACCAAGGAAGATATCGCCAGAGCGCTTTTCGAAGGGCTGGCAGTCTCCGCCAAGGAGTGCGTGGACCACGTGGCCAAGGTGAACGGTAGGCCTGTGGATGTGGTCAGGATCTCAGGTGGGCTCACCAACGATACATTCTTCAACCAGCTGCAGGCTGATTTTTTCCAGAAACCGGTTGAACGATATCTAACGGGTCAGGCAACCACCCTCGGGGCCTGGGTCAGCGCGTATGCCACCTTGGGTTTGGCCCAAAGTCAGGAGGATTGCATTCGCATACTGGATAAAAACATCCAGAAGCAAAGGTACCTACCTTCATCAGTGAATGCGGCGCTTTACCAACAGATAGAAGCGGAAATTCTACAGTACGAGAATACAGAACAGAGGAGAAATATATGAGCAAGATCGATGGAATAACGAGAGAGTCCTGGATTCTCAGCACCTTTCCCGAATGGGGATCGTGGTTGAATGAAGAAATTGATGATGAGGTGGTGGCGCCGGGCAATGTCGCCATGTGGTGGCTTGGCTGCACCGGGCTTTGGGTGAAAACACCTGGGGATTGCAATATAAGCGTCGATTTGTGGTGTGGCGTAGGCAAGCAGACCAAGCGGGTGAAGGACATGGTGGCGGGCCATCAGATGGCGAATATGTGTGGATGCAGGAAACTTCAGCCAAACCTCCGCGCTTCGGTGTTCGTCATCGATCCGTTCAAGGTCAAGCATGTCGATGCAGTCCTGGCGACACACTATCACCAAGACCACATGGACCCCAACTACGCCGCCCATGTGCTGCATGACCTCGATGAGAAGATTCCCTTCATCGGGCCGAAAAAGTCGGTGGAGACCTGGATCAAATGGGGGGTTCCGGCGGACCGCTGCATCACCGTCAAACCAGGGGATACCATCAAGATCAAAGACATCGAGATTGTAACCTTAGAGTCCTTCGACAGGACCTGTCTGGTGACCACTGAGGGATATCAGGACATCAGGGGCATCTGTCCCACCGATATGGATGAGAAATCGGTCAACTACCTTATCAAGACCCCGGGTGGCAACATCTACCACAGCGGGGACAGCCACTACTCAATCTACTACGCCAAACATGGCAAGGACCATACCATCGACGTGGCCCTCGGTTCCTTCGGTGAGAACCCCATCGGCGTCGCCGATAAGATGACTTCCATGGATATCTTGAGAATGGCTGAGGCTTTGCGGTGCAAGGTTGTCATTCCTATCCACTACGATGTCTGGACCAACTTCATGGCCGATCCCAACGAGATCAAGCTCCTCTACGACTATCGCAAGGATCGCCTGGAATATCAGTTCCATCCGTTCCTCTGGGAGGTTGGGGGGAAGTATATCTATCCACGGGATAAAGACAAGAACGCCTACCATCATGACCGGGGGTTCTCCGATTGCTTCTCCCATGAACCAAACACTCCGTTCACTTCGATTCTCTAATTGTCAGGACGGTTCCTTTCCCTCGGGGGAGGAGCCGTTGGAGGTTATTGTATGAAACTGGTCCTTGAGAACTCCTATCCCTTGGATAAATGCTATGCCCTTACCTCCTTGAGCTATCAAGGGCGGGAGCATCTTATTGTCGCGGCTGAGAAACAGAACAAGTGTCTGATGTTCGATCTGCATGGAAATCTCGAGGAGACTATCTGGGAGGAACCGGGCGGCACCATGTCCTTGGTGCCGGTGCCTGGTAAGGATGGTTGGTTCCTTGCGACTCAAAAGATGTACTCACCCAATGACGCCTTACAGGCTAAGATTGTGCTGGTAAGGCCCCGGGCGAAAAACGATTGGACAATCACCACCTTGGCCGAGGTCCCTTTCGCACATCGTTTTGATATCCTTGAAAGTGGTGGTGCTAGGTTTCTTGTCGTGTGCACTATCAAATCAGGACATGATCATAAGGAGGACTGGTCGCATCCCGGCCAGATTCTGGCTTACAGGCTGCCCACGGATTGGAGTTGGGTCGACGAAGGCAAGGTTGTCTCCTTCACCGTCGTCGCAGACAATCTATTACGCAACCACGGATACTGGAAAGGGCATGCTCCGACCGGAGACTACTGCGTGGTAGGGTCTGACAATGGGGTGTTCAAGGTGGTTCCTCCCAATCAGAACCACGACGACTGGCAGATTTCCCAGCTCCTCGCCGAACCCACCAGTGATATCGCTTTCGTCGATTTCGATGGCGACGGCCAGGATGAGATGATCACCTTATCCCCTTTCCATGGCGAAACCATCCGTATCTATTCGCTCCAAGATGGTAAGTACTATATGTCCTATGAGTATCCCAAACAAGCCGCCTTCGTCCATTCGCTCTGGGCTGGCTATCTTGATTCCAAGCCGTATGCCATCATCGGCTTCCGTCAGGGGCAGCGCGACATTCTTGGCTTCAGCTACGACGGAACCTATCAAGTAGAAACCCTCGCCGCCGATGTCGGGTCAACCAATATTCTCCGCTACGACAGGGGGGAAGACCGTTGCCTTCTTTCCGCGAACCGCGAGATCAACACGGTCGCCTTCTATAAGATAGAGAGATAATATTCATGCCAGGCACGAAATTGATTGCTCCAAGGGGTGCTACATGCACATTTAGACAGAAAACCTTTGAATCCAAGCGGAATTTAAGGGTTTGGGCCATCAATTTCGTGCCTGGCACGAATCTGCGCTTCCGCACCCCTCAAACTGAAGCGCCGAGGCTACGGGAAATGCTCTTGCAAGCTTCCTGAATAAGGTTGATGTAGCTTTCGACCTTCTCGTCTGAGAAACGGTCGCATGGCCCGGCAATCGCCATCGACCCCACTAGCCTGTCGCTATATTCCAGAATCGGGGCAGCTACTGCAGCGACATTCTGGTTGACTTCCCCGCGGGTAACCACATATCCGCTCCGACGAATCGAAGCCCGCTGCACAATCGCTTCCTCGACCGCAGCCCTTCCCCCTGGTGTTCCATCTTCAAGATAATGAGCGCAGAAGTCTTCAAACCGCTCGGTGGAGAGGTAAGCCATCATGGCTTTGGAAGTTGCCCCGCGATTAAATGGAGCTCTGGTACCAATCCTAGTTTGCACCCCTACAGTATGAGGCGAATTCACTTTCTCAATAAACACACCATAATATCCCTCAGGTATTCCCAAGTGGACAGTTTCTCGGGTTTTTTCAGCTAAAGCGAGCATCACAGGCAGTGCGACTTGAATGACACTCCGTTCGTTCCGCATGGTGTTTGCGAATCGCAGAATCTTGGTATTCAGACGATAGGATTTTGTAGATCGGTCAAAATCGAGATATTCCCTTTCTACAAACGTATTGAGCGTCTTATACACCGAGCTGATCGAAGCGTCCACCCCTTTGGCGATTTCAGACGCAGTCATCGCCTTAGGAGTCTCACCGATGAAATCCAAAATCTCCAAAGCATTGTCCAAGCTTTTCAAAGCGGGTGTCTTTCTTCTAATTTCCACGTATACCCCTTTTTCAGTGCCTTGATTCTAGTATGACATCCACAGGAATGCAAGAAATAGGATCGATATCGCTACCGATCCCATTCCGTAGCCCGCCTATTCCAAATCGAGATGTTTCGCGGGATTGGTTTTGAAAATCTTCACCAGATCATCTTTGGTCACACCATAGGCCAGCAGCATCTGGATCATCCAGCGCGTGCCGATGATATGAGTCGGGTTGTGAATCTGACCAAAATCGGAACCATACACAAAGTGGTCAGCTCCCACTTCCTCAATCATCTGCGCAGCATAGATAGGACCTGTCTCATGCAGAGGGAAACACAGTGTACCCAGACCCGAAAGCATAAGTTTAACCCCCTCTTTTGCGTATTCCTTCATCTGCGCGATGGTGGTCTTGGAGTGGATGTGCGCCGGGTGAACCACTTCGAGTCGCTTGACGCCGATTTTGAGAGCTTCTTCAAACGCAACCGCAGTCTCAGCATATGGATAATGCCCTGATGCTACGATAAGATCATGATCAGCGGCAATTCTAAAAATCTCCTTCAGTTCGGGCAAAACCTTGCCACTTGAATCTAAAATATGGAGACCTGCGCCGGTTTGGTCGTCGTAGACCAGTTTCCTGTGGTGATAGGAATCCACCATGGGTAGCCAGATGTATTTGAAGCCAGGAAATTTCAGGCAGCGCTCCACCGCGTTCGGGTTCAATCCACCTACTGAGTTGTTCAAGGTGATACCACCTATCAAGGTAACTGGCTCCAGGTTTTCTGTCGCCGCCCATGCCTTCAATTGCTTCATCAGCAGAGCGTTCCTGCTTGCAGAAGGGGTGTACCAGGTCTTGATCACAATCGCCCGCATCTTAGCACGGGTATAGTCTTGCAGAAGTTCATCCTCCAAGCAGATACGGTCAAAAGGTTCAGAACCACCATGGGCGTGGATATCAATCGATCCTTCCAGAATCCCATCCACATCAGCTGGGGTGAAGTGCGTTCCCGCCAAAAAACGGGCATACTGGATATTCACGAACCGGATCTGTTCCTTCAATAAAAAGTCCTTCACCTCTTGACTGATATCACCGCGATCAAAATACACTACGTCTCGGAGACGTTCAATCCTTTCCTGTGGAACATCTATCTCCAATAGTTTTTTCAAATTAAATTTTTCATGTGCGTCCATTATGTACTCTCCTTTGCTTTAGATGCTAGGTTCTGGGTGTTTTTCCGAATGGTCTGTATGATGAGAATGAATATGAACAGTGCGAGACCAATCAAATCGGTCACGAGTGAATAATGGATCAAGACTATTCCACCAGCAAAGAGGACCAACCGTAGGAGCAAGGGCATCGAAGTGCGTAGATAGCCAGCGACACTTGCTGATAAAAGGTAGATGCCAAACAAAGCAGTGATGATCCCGTAGATGACTGTGAAGGTCGATCCCTGTAGCAATAAGGCAGGCGAGAACACGAACATGAAAGGCACGATATAGGCAACAATGCCAAAAAGAAAGGCCTTGAGCCCGGTTTTAGTGGGATTTGCATCACCTATCGCGGCAGCTGCATAGGAAGTGAGGGCGACTGGAGGGGTGATGGTTGAGATACAGCCAAAGTAGAACACGAACAGGTGGGCGGCAAGTGGGGTCACACCCATCTGGATCAACGCTGGAGCCGCGAGCGAAGCCAGGATGATGTACACAGCGGTGGTTGGCAGTCCGCATCCAAGTATGATTGAGGCAATCATGGTGAGGAACAAGGCAGCCGGGACGTTCCCATGGGACATCGCTATCAGCGAGCTGGAGAATTTGACACCCAGTCCGGTGAGGTTTACAATTCCGACTATAATCCCTGCGGCCGCACAGGAAACCGCCACGGGAATAGCCGATATAATTCCATCCTGAATCGCGCTGACGATCTTGGGGAGGTTCATCCGCGTCCCCTTGCTTAGTTGGGCGATCACAATGAGTGCGATAGTTGAATAGAAAATGGATTTCATGGATGAGAATCCGTTCATCAAACTTACCACCAAGGCGATGATCGGGATGAAAAGATGAAAACCTTTTCTCAACGATTGCTTCAACGGGGGTAGAGCGTCCTTAGGCAGTCCTACCAATCCTTTTTTAAGTGATATGAAATCGATGATGAAGAACAGTGCGATATAATAGAGGATCGCGGGCACGAAGGCCGCTTTGCAGAGTTCACCGTAGGAGATACCGATATATTCGGCTACCAAAAAGGCTGCGGCACCCATGATAGGAGGCATGATCTGACCCCCGGTGGAGGCGACTGCTTCCACGGCACATGCTTCCTCGCTGCTGTAACCGGCTTTTTTCATGAGGGGGATGGTGAATGTACCGGTGGTGACCACGTTAGCGACTGGTGACCCGGAAATGGTGCCCATCATCAAACTGCTGAGTATTGCGGTTTTCGCAGGACCTCCCCGGGAGCCTCCTGTCATCGCATACGCTATGTCGATAAAGAGCTTGCCACCGTTGGAGGCATTCAGAACCGACCCAAACAGGACGAACAAAACCACGAACGTCGCGCTGATATTCAGAGCGTTGCCGAAAATTCCCGTTTCGGAAAAGCTGAGCACGGAGAGAACCCGGTGCCAGGAATATCCTTTGTGGCGCAATATCCCCGGTAGGTACGGGCCGACTTTGGCATATACCAGGAACAGCAGGCAGGTGATTGCCAGAAAATTGCCTGTGCAACGACGCGATGCCTCCAGTACAAGCACGATCAACACTACTCCCACTATGAATTCGATTGTGGGAAGTATAGGTGAGACGCGGTTGACACGGGTCATCCAGGTCATGAGGATATACACGCCTATCACAATCGAGCTAAGGGCAAATACCCAGTCTAGGATATTGCGCTGGCGTTTCTTCGGGTAGAGAAGAAATACGATTGAGAAGATGATCAACCAGTGGGTCGCGGTTTGCGTCATGGAAGAGAAGGTACCTATTCCACCTGTGTAGAGGTGGAATAGGCCTCCTAGCAACGCAATCACACCTATGAAAATCTCCATGTGTCTTCCGTTGAGGATTTTCTGCAGTTTCACTTCAACACGCCCATCTCTTTATAGTATCTTGCGGCACCTTCATGCAGGGGGATACTGGTTTTGGGGGCGTCGGCCAGTGTGATGGTGGCGGCTGCGGGAGCGGCGGCTACGAAAAAGTCGAAATTGTCGAATACGGCCTTTGTCATTTTATAGACCAGGTCGGCATCGACTTTGGAGTTGACCATCAGCATGTTCTGAGTGGCGACGGTGTGGGTATCGTTCGCCAGGCCATAGGTGGCTTTGGGAATGTCGTACGAGATGTAGTAGGGATAGGCTTCGAGGAATTTTGCCCTAAAGGCGTTGTCGAATTCCAAGAGTGCGAATTTCTTACCAGTGGCTGCCAATTCCTGCACTGCGCTGACAGGTGGGCCCGCGGAGGCGATGGCCATGTCGACTTTTCCATCAGCAAGAGCTTGCATGCCTTCACTGAACGAGAGGTAGCTGGGGGTTATGTCTTTCCAGGTGTAACCCATCAGGTTTAGGACTTTCTCAAGAAAAAGAGAGGTGCTGTTGCCTTGGGGTCCGACAGCGACTCGTTTGCCAACGAGATCAGCAAGGGTTTTAATACCAGAAGATTCGAGAACAGCATAATGCACGACACCTGGGGCCATTCCGTTGATGAAGCCTCTGATGTTGTCGTGTTTCATGGTGAAGGGTGTTGATCCTACCATCGCGAAATAGGCCATATCGGAGTTTGCGATTCCGATCTCACAGTCGCCAATGTTCACGAGCCCTGGATTTTCTACGGTTCCGCCAGTCACTTCGACGCTTACGCTGAGTCCGGGTATGGCCTTTTTAAAGACTTCCGACATCCCGACGCCTACTGGATAGTACGCACCACCGGTTCCAGCTGTCGCGATAGCAATCTGCGTGGCTACGACTTTCTCCACAGGGGCTTCCTTCACAACTGTAACTGCGGCGGCAGCGGGAGTCGCCGGCGCGACAGTTGCCGTGTTCGCGGGTGTCACTTCGACCTTAGCTTCCTTTGTACATCCGAGCACGGTAAAAACCAGCCCGACACACAGAAGAACCATCAATGCTTTTTTCATCTTGATCTCCTTTTCTATTGGCAGAACTCATAGAGCGTATTTTCTCATTGGGAAAATCGTTTTCCTATTAAGTACATTGACACTATAAATTGTACAAAATAAACTGTCAACAAAAATCCACTATTTCTAAAAGCTTGGTCTAAATACTGTTGACGTACCGAGATTTACCTCCGTATACATGTTGAAATATCGAATCTATCATTTCATGAGCTCATCCATCTTCAAATTCCGACCCTCTACCTGGTTTTTTATCATTAAGTAAAACAATTTACATGCCACGGATAGAATATATATCCTTCTGAAGCAATGGTTAGGTAAAACGGTCGCCTATGTTTATTCAGTTATCGATTGGGCACAAAGTGGTCTGTGCGCTTCTATCTTATTATTCCCCAATGAAGCGAGAGTAGCGGAAGCATTACCATGGTTCCATTACCAAGCGATTGTCAGGAACGTAAGGTGAGATAAGCCGCCCGTGGGGCCTAAAAGGAGCCGAATCCTCCGCTTTCCAGGATTCGCCCTAGTGCATTGATACCTTTCATTTCCTTCTGTTTTAACGGTTTGGGGCGGTATTTCTCTTACAGGGAAAATCTCAGATCACCCCTTTTCTTGCCTTGCCGCGCTGAACTTTCGCTCGAGAGCAATTCATTCCTTTTAAGTGCTTATAAATATTGGAGATATTCATTCCTGCTGTTTTTCGAATGTAGTCACTATCAGATCGCTAGGATCGCTGGAGAGGCTATCGTCGCTATCTAGATTCTATAATCAGAAATCCAGTGGCCATTTTTTTTAAGAGCTGTAGTTAAAAGCCTTCAGTATCCGCATGGCTTCAGCAGCGCGATCCTGTTGAACAAACACGTGGTCATGATAGAACCCCGCGACAACATTCGCACTAATTCCAGCTTCGGCCAATTTTGTTGAAACCACAGCGGTGAGTCCCACGGCATTCAAGCTGGAATGTACATTCAAGGTAATCCTCCTGAACACATCCAGAACAGGTATCCCATTCAATGTGGCGGTGTCTTTATCGATAATGATTGTATAGCCTTCCGTTTCCGTAATGATCGCCCAAGGCCTTAGCTGGAACAGCTGGTCGCAATCCGCTGGCATCGAATGAAATACATACACCCCATCGGAGAGTTCTGGATCCATCGAACCTAGTAGAACTTTTAAATCCATCTCACCAGACATACCCGTTTTCCCCTGAACACCAAAAGTGGTACTTATGTTTTACCATCAATTGTGCATTTTTCCAATTGCCCCCGGTGTGCGCAGATTGGTGCCTGGCACGAAAAGTTTCGTGCCAGGCACCAATCTGATAGTTAGCCTAATCCTCAGAGTATGATATTATCGAGAGAGTGGATATCTACAATGTTATAAGAGGATCGCGATGAAGAATGAACGCCTTGTTGTCGTATCGTATGATGCCATGGTCTATGAGGACCTGGATCTGCTGACGGATAAACCATGCTTTGGGAAACTGTGGAATGAAGGCTCTCGTGTGAACCGCATGCAGACGATTTACCCTTCTTTAACCTATCCTGCCCATACAACCATCCTCACAGGAGTCACACCAGGGCGGCACGGCATAGTCAACAACGAACCGTCGATACCGGGAAACCTGAAATGCGACTGGTACTGGTTCCATCAGCCGGTGAAAGTGAAAGACCTCCACGATATCGCCAAGGAGGCGGGGCTGACTACGGCATCGGTTTTCTGGCCGGTGACAGGAGCGCACAATAACGTGGATTATCTTATCGCGGAATACTGGGCGCAAGGAAAAGACGATACACTGGAAGCAGCCTACAAGAGGGCCGGCACGAGCGACGAATTGTTCGACCGCCTCGTACGCCCGCTGGTTTCAAAGCTTGACACCTGGGACTCACCCGTTACTGACGAGGGAAAAATCCTTCTTGCCTGCGATATCATAAAAACCTATAAACCCCACCTGCTTACCCTTCATATGGGGCAGATTGATTACTACCGTCATCGGTATGGTGTCTATAACGATAAGGTTGCCGGCGGCGTCGCGAAGTCGGAGCGCTATCTGCAGATGCTATTTGATGCCTGTAGGGACGCAGGTGTATTGGAAGAAACCAACTTTGTAGTGCTGAGTGACCATGGTCAGATCAATTATACCCGCAAGATGAACCTGAATGCCCTGTTCCGGGCAGAAGGACTCATCACCACCGACAAGGATGGGAAATTCCTTGACTATGACGTATGGGCAAAGAGCGCGAACTTCTGCGCCCAGATCCAGCTTAAAGATCCATCGGACCTGCAGCTTCACCAAAAAGTGTATGAATTACTTGTGCAATGGCAGAATTCAGGTGATAGGGGTATTGGAGCTGTCTATACTGCGCGGGAAGCAAAAGAGCGCTTCGGTCTGTGGGGAGATTTCTCATTCGTGTTGGAAAGCGACGAGACAACGCTGTTCTTTTCCAATTGGAATGATCCTGTGTTCTCTCCAGCCGAGCCTGTGGAACCGGGGTATCAAAGAGCCAGCCATGGCCATGACCCCGATGTGGGACCCCAACCAGTATTTCTCGCCTACGGTCCCGCGATACGTTCCAAAGTGGTGCTTAAAACCGGAAGGGTCATCGATGAGGCCCCTACCCTCGCGCGCATGCTCGGCCTTGATTTCCCAGGAACGGATGGCTGTGTGATGGAACAGTTGCTGCGCTGAAGAAAACAAACTCTCCGGTGGTGACGACCATGCAAAGAGCGTGATGCATAGGGTGACTATACTTTGCAACAGGCGACAAAATGATCAGGGGATACTTCCCGAAGCACAGGATTGCTACCCCGGCACTCCTTGCAGTCATGGAAGCAACGGTTGCCAAAACGACACTCGTCCTTCGGATTGATAGGAGATGTAATCTCCCCCCGCAGCAGGATGCGCGGACGTTCTACAAGAATCTCAGGAATCGGGATCGCGGAGAGCAGGGCCTGGGTGTATGGATGCAGGGGGTGGGCGAAGAGCTCTTCTGTAGGTGCTTTCTCGACAATCTGTCCAAGGTACATCACTGCGATCACATCGGCAAAATGATTGACGACAGCCAAATCATGCGTGATGAAAATATAGGAAAGCCCCAAGGTCTCCTGCAGTTCCTGCAGAAGATTGAGAATCTGCGCCTGTATCGATACATCAAGCGCGGAAACCGGTTCATCGCAGACAATGAATTTCGGCTCCATGGCCAGGGCCCGTGCGATACCGATACGCTGGCGTCGCCCACCGTCAAGTTCATGTGGATAGGTATTGATCAAACGCTCAGCTAGGCCGACTGTCTCCATCAGCTGCAGCACGCGGTCTTTGATCTCCTGTTTGCCCGAGCGGATTTTATTGACCTTGACCACCTCGGTAAGCGCTTGGCTGATTGTATTACGGGGATCTAGCGATGAGAATGGATCTTGGAAAATAATCTGGATATCCTTGCGGACTTTCTTCATGTCGCGCAAGTTGAGCTTGGTGATATCTCTACCTTCCAGCATTATCCCACCAGAGGTAGGTTCAACCAGACGCAATATGGTGCGGCCTAGGGTTGTCTTCCCGCAACCCGATTCCCCCACGATACCGAGAGTTTTCCCGTACTCGATCGAAAAGCTCACACCATCGACAGCGTGAAGCATACCTCGGGATGTTTTAAAGTGTTTTTTCAAGTCTTTTACTTCAAGAATCGTATTTGACACGTTTTTCTCCATACTTACTTCTTTTCGGGACGATCGATGGTAAAGCCCACCCGTTCATAGGCGGCACAGGCCACCGTGTGGGTGTCCGAGAACCAGTGAGCCTTAGGCTGGGCACAGGTGCAGTCCGGACCGGCATACCTGCAACGGGGGGCGAAAGCGCAACCGACAGGTAGGTTCGACGGGTCCGGCATCAGGCCGGGAATAGGCTTGAGCTTGGCGGTGCGGTTGAGGATATTGGGCAGGGAGTTGAAAAGACCTTCGGTATATGGATGCTTCGTGTGGTTGAACACCTCGACCAAAGTACCGGTTTCCACAATTCTGCCAGCATACATGACAGCGACCTCATCACAAATATCGGCGATGATGCCAAGATTGTGAGTGATCATGATCATGGACATCCTACGGTCATCGCGTAATTTCTTCATCAAGTTCAGCACCTGGGCTTGTATCGTCACATCCAAGGCAGTGGTGGGTTCGTCGGCGATCATCACCTCAGGATTGCATGCAAGTGCGATAGCGATTACAACCCGCTGCTTCATACCACCGGAGAACTGATGGGGATATTCTGCCTGACGGCTCGCAGGGATTCCCACCAGTTCGAGCATCTCCTCCGCCTTCTTCATAGCCTCTCCGTAAGTAACGTCCTGATGGAGCAAGATGCTATCAGCAATCTGCTGCCCCACCGTGAAAACCGGGTTCAGGGCTGTCATAGGGTCCTGGAAAATCATGGCGATGTCATCTCCGCGGTACTTCTCAAGCTGACGAGCCGTCATGGCTGAAACCTCACGTCCGCAAACCTCGATCCTTTTACTCTCAACCTTCCCGGGATTCGGCACCAGACGCAGAAGAGCCAACGCGGTGGTTGTCTTGCCTGCGCCAGTCTCACCGACAAAACCTAGAGTGCGGCCCTTCCGCAATTTGAAGCTGATGTGATTCACCGCGTTGACTGTTTCGTCTTCCGTGACGAATTGGACACTGAGATCTTCTACTTCCAGAACCGGATCGTGCAAGGATTTCATTGTTTCCATGATACGCTCACTTACTTCTTCAGTTTAGGATCGATGGCGTCCCTGAGACCGTCACCCAACAGGTTGAAGGCTAAGACGGTGACAAGGATTGCCAACCCCGGGAAAATGGTCAGGTACGATGCAGTTCGTACATATTGTCTGCCCAGGGAAAGCATCGAGCCCCATTCTGGTGCCGGTGCCGGTACACCCAGCCCTAGAAAGCTGAGACTGGAGGCAGCGATGATCGCTGAGGCGATACGCAAGGTAGCCTGCACGATAATCGGTGACAAACAGTTTGGCAGCACATGGAATGCGATGATCCGAGCTTCTGAGATTCCTGCGGCATGGAGTGCTTCGATGTATTCCTGATTGCGTACCGTAAGGACGGAGGCCCGGGTGATCCGTACAAATTGCGGGACACTGGTGATGCCGATGGCAAGCATAAGGTTGAAGGTGGTGGCCCCCATTGCGGATACGATGACTATACCCATCAAGATAGATGGAACTGCGGAAAGTATATCGTTGAATCGCATAATGATATCTTCAGCTAGACCACAGTAGTAACCCGCAATCGCGCCCAAGACCACACCGATTCCTAGACCGATGATTGTAGCCACCACACCCACTGACACGGAATATCTGGAACCATATAGGACGCGGATGAAGATATCACGACCTAAATCATCTGTTCCAAAAGGATGTGCCCAGCTTGGCCTGAGAAGCTTTTGGGATATGTGTATGCCTACCACGTCTCTGTCATAATCGAACAGCACATCGGCGAAAATAGCTACGAGCACGATAGCCAGGATGATGAACAGACCCACCATCGCTCCTTTGTTCTTACTCAGCTGATGAAGCACGATGCGCATCTGGGTCTTGCGGACATAACGCCTGGGGGCAGGACCATGAGCGCTTTCAGTCGCTGGTGCGTTGATCGTCACATTATTGATGCTCATGCGGTTTTCCTCTTTCTTTTTGCATACTGGGCTTTGATTCTTGGATCGATGACGGCATATAACAAGTCGACAATAAGGACCACGATACCTATGGTGATGGATTTCAAGATGATGCAACCGACAACCATGGGTACGTCCCGGGAGTTTACCGCATCTACAATCAAGCGACCCACGCCAGGCCAGGAAAAGACCGTCTCCGTGAGAACAGCTCCACCTAAAGTGACCGCGAACTGACCACCGGCGATGGTGATGATCGGGATGAGCGCGTTTCTCAATGCATATTTCATGATGACTTTGAATTCTTTATGGCCCTTGGCTCGTTCTGTCCTGAGATAATCCTGACTGAGAACATCAAGCATCGATGAACGGGTGGTGCGGGCAAGCGTGGCAGTGAGGCCGGTGCCTACCGTGATAGCCGGCAGTATGACGCTGGCGATACCTTTGGTGAAACCGCCGGTAGGCAGCCATGAGACATTGAGGGCGACAACGATGATGAGCATCAGACCCAACCAGAAATTCGGAATGGAAAGGCCGATGAAGGACAGCACCATACTGGCATTATCGGCGAAAGTGCCGCGTTTTATCGCTGCATATATTCCCAGTGGTATCGATATGATGATCGATACGAAAATCGATGCGCAGGCCAGGACTATTGTCGCCGGCATCTTCTCTAGGAAACTATCCAACACAGGTCTTCCGGATACGTTGGACGTACCAAGATCCCCTTTTAGGAAATTCAGCATATAGGAGAAATAGCGGGTGAATACCGAACCTGTCAGGCCGTACGCCTCCCTCAGCTGTTCCGTCTGTTCATACGTCAGTCCTTCCTCTGCCAACTTCAAATCAACGATGTCGCCTGGGGCAAGGTCCATGATGAAGAAAATCAGAAAGGACACGCCTATGATGACGGGGATCATCAGCAATAAACGTTTCATCGCATATCTCAGCATACCATCCACCTCTAGGGAAAAGGCAGGAGCAGGAGCCTGGATACGACGGCTCCTGTTCCTTGCCTACATACGTGATACCTATCGAAACAAGCCTGTTTACTTGGCGACCTTGATATAGGTGTAATCATGGTTTCCGCTTGTATTGTATACCGCGCCTTCAGCTTTTTTCGAATGAGCGACTCCGGAATTGGCATAGTACAAAGGAACGTACGGACATTCAGCGTGCACGATGGTCTGGATTTCCTTGTATTTCGCTTTACGGGTCGTATCGTTCGTATCGCTTCCAGCTAGATTGAAAAGCTCATTCACGCGGGCGTTGTTGTACCTCGCATAGTTCACGCTGTTTCCCGGTGTGAAGATTCTGGCGGAATCGCTTCCCGCGGAGGTGAACGTAACGCTGTAGATAATCGCCTGATAATCGCCAGTGGTGGTCTTCCTACTGAGACCAGCGGCATCAACCTGCTCAATCTCAACCTTGATATTGATGGCCTTCAGCTGGTCCTGGATGATCTGCAGGGCGTTCACTGTCCATGAGGAAGCGGCGGTGAACTTGAGCGTCGCGCCTTGCGGGTACTTGGATTTAGCGAGATACTGCTTGGCGGTCTCCACGTTGGTCGCATAGCTGGACTGCCCCACAGATTTCCAATCATCAAAATATCCGTATTGGAAGAAGCCCCACATGCCGTTGGCGATCCCCGCGAAGCCACTGGCGGCACCATCGATCACGTCCTGGATATTGATAGCATAGGCGATTGCCAAGCGGACGTTCTGATCCGAGAGAACCGGATCTTCGGTATTGAGCGCCAGGAAGGTCAAGGCGGTGGTCTGATAGGTATTCAGCACCAGTTCGGCGTTAGCCTTGATGATGTCCAGCTCAGTGTTGTTGGGAGCCTGGCAGACATCGATCTCTCCGTTCTCCAGTGCAGCGAGACGTGCGGTACCTTCGGGCAGATATCGGAAACGTAAATACTTGGCTGCAGGCAGTGTGCCCCAATAGCTGTCAAACCGCTCAAGCAAGGTGTAATCGCCGGAATAGAACTCCTTGTTCATATAGGGACCAGTTCCGATATCAGGGCCTTTTGTCGCATCGGCAACAACCGCCTCGCGATTCAGAATAGCGAAGTATTCGTTTGAGATCAGGTAGAGCAGATCGAGGTTGGCGGTTTTAAGAACCAGCTCGACATGGGTGTCGTCAATCGCTTTGATCGACTCAAGACCGGTCCAGAAACTCTTCACTGTCGCATTTGAAGCAGTGCGGCCATATTCTGCTGTGTACAGCACATCGTCAGCGGTAAACTTCTGGCCGTTATGGAAGGTCACATCATTACGAAGTGTGAAGGTCCAGGTCTTGAGATCGCTGCTGGACTTCCACTCAACCGCCAGCTCGGGAACAATCTCCTTTGATTTCTCATCATATCCCACAAGACTGTTGTGAGTCAGGTTGAACAGGATTTTATGTGCGACACTGGTTTGGGAAGTCGGATTCGTCCCCGAGGTCTTCGACTGGACACCGATAACCACCTCTTCCTTATAAGATGCGGTTTTCGCAGGTTGTTCTTCCTTGACTCCTGTTGCAAAACACGGAGATAGTGATAGCAGAATCAAAAGCATCGCGATTACTGTCTTTTTCATTTCTTCTCCTCCTAGATATAATCTGATCTATTACTAGATCGTTTTCGAAATCCAAATCCGTATAAACCGATCGAATGTCAAAAACTTAAGCCTCCTTCTTGAAAGCCGCCTGTGATTTCGCCGTCAGACACTGACGCGCTTGCCACGCTTTTCCTGCGCAGCCACATACCTCGAACAGATGGGCGCATTTCGCTTTATAACCCTTCTCCATGACGGGCCAGAATTTGTATATGTTGTTGCCTTCCATTCCGTCAGCCTGGAGAGCGTCATAGCAAGCTCGCATCAGTTCATTGGCGACATTGACTTTAGTTATACCCATCCTGCACGCTTTGGAGATATTCTCATCACCTGTGCCGCTTCCACCGTGAAGCACTAGAGGTACGGGGACTTTTTCCGCTAGCTCCTGAAGCAGGTCGAAACGGAGTTTAGGCTCGCCTTTATACACACCATGAGCGGTACCGATGGCAACCGCGAGACAATCTGCTCCGGTTTCTTTGATGAATCTTACCGCTTCATCGGGAACAGTGAGAGCGGAAAAGCCGTCTACGGCGTAATTCATACCGGTTCCCACATGTCCCAGTTCCGCCTCAACCCCAATATCGACAGCATGGGCGATCCGCACCATTTCCTTGACTTGTGCCGCGTTCTCCTCATAAGGCAGAGAGGATCTGTCCACCATGATCGAGCTGAAACCTGCCCGGATGCCGCGGATGCTCTCCTTGAAGTTCGACGAATGGTCCCACATCGCCATCACCGGCACGCTGGCCATGCGGGCGAAGTCTTCAATGATCCGGGTATAGTAATTCACCGCATCGGTTTGATAATACCCGGTCAGGATGATGACCGGAGACTCTGCCTTCTCCGCAGCTTCAATGCATGCTCGCAGTGTCATTTCGTTTGCAGCTGAAATCGCCGGGATTCCGTACCCCTCGGCCTTCGCACGGCCCAACATTTCCGAAAGTGATACCAACATATCTCTATCCTCCTTTTATCACTCGCTTTTATCACTCGAAATTCCATCACATTACATTCATTCGGCGATTTTAAAGATCGCCTGTACATCGTCCGCTGTGAGACGGGATATCTCCCCGACATACTCCTTGCCTGCCGTTACGACCGCACGGTGGGCCATTTCCTTAAACCGATCAGGTCCGATACCAATCTGGCTCAGCTGCGTCGGAAGCCCTATTTCCTCCACGAGCGCCTGGAAAGCGTCGATACCGGCCAGCGCGGTCTTCTGATCGCTTTCCCATGGAGAGACCCCCATCACCCTTATTGCAAAATTCACAGCCTTAGGCAGGTCCCGCTCATAGCAATAGCGCATCCAAGCAGGAGCGATGATGGCCAGGGTAGACCCATGCAGCTGATGTGTTTCGGTCGTGATTGGATTTTCCATGTAATGCATCGCCCAGTCGGAATCACAACCCAACCCCAGTAGGGTGCTGTTGGCGAGTGTCGAGCCAATCTGTAGCTGCGCACGGGTCTTATAGTCCACCGGATTCTTGATGACCTGCCGCATGTTGTGCATGATCGAGCACATCACACCCTCGCACATCCGGTCCTGAAGGTCGTATCCACTTGCACCATTGAAATAGCGCTCCATGATGTGGGTGATCGCGTCGAAGGCACCGGCTAGGGTAATGCGCAGGGGCAGGGACAAAGTCAAAGTAGGGTCCATGATGGAGAACAGGAAGCGGATCGATTCCTGAAAGAGCGGATATTTGATGACGGGCTCATGCAGATCGTCGATGATCATCGCAGTTGCCGAGACTTCGCTACCGGTTCCGCTGAGGGTGACTACACTTGCAACTGGCATGCACTTTGACGATTCGGCACGATGATGCACAAATTCGGTCAGGTCCCCATCGTTCACTGCCAGAAATGCAATTCCCTTGGCTGTATCCATCACAGTCCCGCCACCTACGGCCAGGATGAAATCCACCTTATTGGCACGGCAGAACTCAATGCCTTTGCGTATCAGAGACAAATAGGGTGAAGTCGCTTTCTCCTCCATCTCCAGCTTGGTCAACCCTTCATCCTCGATCGATTCCCGCACGGTCTTAAGCAGGTCCTCCAGATAGGACCCGCCGTCATGCACGATGAGCACACGGCTTCCGCCGCGTTTGGCGATCTCGCCGCCTACGCGAGCCGGGCTTCCCGCACCGAGTATGAAGCATGTTGGAATACAGAAGGAGAAATCTATCATCTGCCCACCTAAAAGCTCACGACCACACGATATGTTCCGGGTCGAACCGCTGTTTCAAATGCTTCCGAAGCCTGCTGATACGGATATACACCATGAAGTAGTTTCTCAGGATTGATCAGACCTTTGTTGAGCAGGCGTACAGCTGTGTCGAACGATTGAATGCTCGGACTGACCGATCCAGTGATGATCTTTTCAGTATTGTGCAGTTCATCAGGATTGAGCGCGATCGGGTCGGCAGGCTTCACTGATGAATACATGATGCAGCGGCCTAGCTTCCCCGTCATCTCGATGGCTTGGGCAGCTACCGCGGAAAACACAGTCGTGTCGAATACCACATCGGCTCCGCGTCCGCCAGTGAGTTCCTTCACATAGGCGACGGCATCCTTTTCCTTGGGATTGAAGGTGATATCGCATCCGAGTGATTCGGCCAGCTTGCGGCGTGAATCATCAATCTCGCTCATGATCACCTTCGCTCCGCGTAGTTTTGAAACCAACATGTGGAGGATTCCCATGATGCCTCCACCGATAACGACCACATCATCACCTAAGGCGATTTTTGCCTTATCAACGCTGGTGCATACGCACGCGAGTGGTTCCGAGAAGGTACCGAATTCCCAAGGCATATCCGCATTAAGCTTCCATAGTTTGTGGGGTGGCATGACTTTGTACTCAGCGAACCCGCCTGGTCCGTTCATGCCCAATTCCTCGCTTAGGTTGGCATAGGAATCGACGCAGAGGTTTTCCTCTCCCTTGCGGCAGTAATAACAGGTCCCGCAGGAATTTATGACACTAAGTGCGACACGGTCGCCTACAGCATATTCTTTGGTACGGACCTTGCCACCCATCTCTACAACATGACCGACAACTTCATGCCCGCCGAGAAACGGCATCTTGTATTTGCCTGTGGCATAGACTCTCTGTTCCCAGGTGCAGATGGCGCAACCGTCGATCTTCACCAAGACCTGATCCTCTCTAGGACTTGGCCGCGGCACTTCGACAATCTGCGTAACTTTTGGTCCTGTAATGATTAGTACCTTCATTTTTTCTGACATGCTTTCACTCCTCCTGAGTCCTGAAAAATGTAAAAGCCCCAATCGTATTGAAACGATCAGGGCTTTCCTCCTGCCTACCGGCACAAGGGTCATACAATCGTAAATTGTAATATAAGGATTTTATTCAGTTTCCCGAATCAGCTCCTCCTTTTTGTCTTCTTCAACTGGCTTTCGAATATCGAACCGCCAGATGGCAATCACAGCCGATACAAGGCAAAACACATCAGCACCGATACCGCCAATCGACCTATTCAGCAAATTGTACGATATGTAGAACAAAGGCGGAAACAGAAACATTCTCCGCATGAACTTCAAATTCTTCGAATACAGCGCAACTGTCAGGATCAACGTCGCCGCAATGACCAATAGGCTGATGGGTCCTTCCCATGAAAAAACGCCTCCGACCAGCGACACGATTAAAAACACATACAACCACACCGGGCTCTTTCCCCACTTGGTGTCATTCTTGGAAAAGACGAATGAACGCACTACATTGATCAGGCACATCACCGCCATTGAAATGGCACCAAGCATGAAATAGCTGACAACAAACAGGCCGTTGGAAAGCATCTGCATCCGTAAAAGCCCGACACGAACCTTCTGCTGGTATGAAAGCACCATGAAGATGAGAGCAAGAATTCCAAGGAGCTGCGCAACCAAACCAGCCACTGAGACACTCCTTCCAAAATCTTTTAGACCTCTTTGGAACTCCCGCTAAGTCTAGCACGGGGATATTTACCTGTCAATAATTTAAATAATAGGAAAAATACAGCATGTTTGACACATTAATCGCCACCGTTGGAACATATTCAGACTCGTGCCAGGCACGAAAAGTTTCGTGCCTGGCACCAATCTGCGGCGCGCTTCTTTCCATCACACCCTCTTGTATGCGACGATGCTCCCGGTACCTTTGCCGCTGTGGCGTTTGATCTCATAGATCTCAGTCATGCTGGCGATGAGGTCCGATAGCTTCATGAAGCCATAGGTGCGGGGGTCGAAATCAGGCATGGACCGCTTGATATACGTACCGGCGGCAGCGACATTGGTCCACCCATCCTCGTCGGCGTATTTATGTGAGGCGATATCCAGCAGTTCGATGACTTCCTCGATGGCAGAAGCTCCGGGCACGGTTTGCCTTTGCTTCGGTACGGCAGGCTTCCTGCTGGTGCGGGTGCCCTTGCCCCGTCCATTGGGCTTGGTAGACTCTGCAACGGCGGGGGTAATGGGGGATATGGTGGTGACGGGGGTAGCCAAAGAAGCAGCAGCGGCTGTAGTAGAGGCAGAAGATGTTGACCCTAAGGCGGCTCCAGATGCGGCTACCGCCCCCGTCCCGGCAGCAATGCCGCGGGGCCTTCTAGCCAATTCATCGACCGATTTCGTCTCCCGTTCCAAGTTTTCCACCAGAATGAAATCGTCGCATGCGTTCCTGAAAGCGGCAGGCGTCTTGGCCTCCCCTACGCCAAAAACAAATTTCTCAGCCTCCCGCAACCTTGACGCCAGCTTGGTAAAGTCAGAGTCGCTGGAGACAAGGACAAAGGAGTCATATTTCCCGGTATACAAAAGATCCATCGCGTCGATGATCATGGAAGCGTCGGTGGAGTTCTTACCTGTCGTATAGGCGAACTGCTGGACAGGCTGGATGGAATATTCGTTGAGGATTGTCTTCCAGGACCTGAGATTGCTACTCGACCAGTCGCCATACGCGCGCTTGGTGATGATATGGCCATGGGTGGATATTTCAGCCAGGACCGCCTTGATCCTGGAATGCTGGGCATTGTCCGCATCAATCAGAACTGCGATTTTCTTTTGTTCATCTATATCTTTCATAAGGAACTCCTTCAGTACATCAGGTGGATTTTAACAATTACATCGTACGGGATACACGGAGGGATGTAAACTAGCGGAAGGCGAGCAACCATGAGATAGAAGCGGCAATTAACGTTATAAAAGATCTCCATTAAGCATCGAAACCCATGGGATTGCAGGGAAAGGGGAAGGCTTCGCTATGTGGATTAGGTTCCTGCTGTGGATTAGGTTCTGGAACCCAATCCACAGCAGGACAATAAATTGAATATTCGTTGTGATAGGCTGCATCAATTGTAATAATTTTCGCAGGGGAAAGTTTTCCCCTACGCGCCTGTTGGCTGGTCATCGCTTCTAATCTCGCTCCCATACTGTCCGCAAGGAAGCGCTGGCCAATGCGTCGCGACCCCTTCGCTCTCATCAGATTCGCAGATTCGTGCCAGGCACGGAATTGACAACCCGAGGGCTCCCGAATGCTGCTAGAATGCTGGTCTGCACGGATAACTTCAAATCAGATAAGGATGTATTTCCGTGCCTGGCACGAATCTGCGGCCTTCCCGATGCGGCAAGGACTCGAAGGGCTTGGTCCGAAGGACGGGAGCGGGAGCGCACCCCGAAGCGGCCTGACGGTGAAGCCGTGCCGCCCGAGTGCCGAGGGAATGCTGGAAATTCGTTGCCGCTTCATGTTTGTACCAGGCACGGAATTGACAGCCTTCCAGCTATCTGGAAGGCCCTTATACTAAAAACCCTCAATCCAGGCCCGAATTGAGGGTTTTGGTTTGTCAATTCCGTGCCTGGCACGAATCTGCGGATCTGAGGATCTTCTACAGGCTGTCTCCGAAATCAGCGCGGAACTTGGAGAGGAGCTTTTCCGGCCAATCACCGATGGGCTTGAGCCGCCCGACGAAAAACCGCAGGACCTTTGGTTCTTTATCCCATTGAAGCCCACCGACCAACTCCCTGTTCTTGTAGAGCCAGTTCAGGCGGTCCAGAGCGTATTCTGTCTGGCTCAAAGTGAAAACACGTCGTGGAAAGGCAAGCCGCATGAGCTCTATATCAGCGAGAAGGTCCGAACCATCCTCCAGACGCACACTGCTGATCGTGCCTCGCTCCATCCCCCGGATCCCCGAAATGAGATAGTAAGCGGCGACCAAAGCCCCCGCCGGGTACTCTGTCTGGGGAATATGGGAAAGAAAAGCCCCGGCATCGATGTGGGCGCCAAGAGCCCCGCCCGGAGTCACCACCGGTATGCCCAATGCATCAGCCGCCTTTACAAAATAGTCGATGAACGCAGGCGATTGACAGATCATCTGATTGTCCAATGTCTCTTCCAATCCAACAGCCATTGCCTCAATCTCACGAACCGACATGCCGCCATACGTGAGGAAACCCTCGAAAAGAGGGACCATGTCGCGCATTTTATCGTAGAGGTCTTCCCGAGCGGTGCAGATGATGCCACCACGGCTGGAGGAAAGCTTTCGTGCGGAGAAGTACACGAGGTCGGAGAGGTCTGACATCTCGCGGATGATCGCCGCCATGGATTTGTGCTTGTATCCATCTTCACGTTGCTTGATGAACCAGGCGTTCTCACCGATCAAGCTCGCGTCGAGGACAATCATGATTCCTGCTTTATTGGCGATTTCCCTCACCTGGCGCATATTCTTCATGGAATACGGTTGTCCACCGATGAGGTTTGTGGAGGCCTCAAGGCGGATGAACGGGATATGGTCCACCCCGTAGGTGTCGATAACCGCCCTGAGCTTATCCAGATCCATATTCCCTTTGAAGGGATGGTCGCTCTTGATCTTGAGCGCTTCATCGGTATAGATCTCGTGCAAAGTCCCCCCATTCAGCTCGATATGGGCTTTTGTGGTGGTGAAGTGATAGTTCATGGGGATATGGTCGCCAGCGGAGATGAACGCACGGCTAATGATATTTTCCGCGGCGCGTCCTTGGTGGACGGGAAGGATGAACTGCTTGCCAAAAAGCTCCAGGACCTTGGCTTCCATCCGATCATAGCTCTGGCTGCCTGCGTAGGCATCGTCCGCCAGCATCATCGCTGCCGTCTGCCGGTCGCTCATCGCATTGCAGCCGGAATCGGTAAGCATATCTAGAAATGTATCCTTCGTGCTTAACAGGAAGCTATTGAAACCGGCCTCACGGATAGCCCGCAGCCGGTCTTCGATGGGATTGAGATGTAGCTTCTGCACTACCCTGACCTTATGCAGTTCTAGGGGGATGTTTTTACCACTATGAAATTTTACCATGGATCCGCTCATATACGTTCTCCTTGCCACTATGCAGCCATTTTCGTTCCACTATAAAGGGAAACCAACCAATATTCAAATTATTTCTGCATATTTTCTGCATATTTTTACATGTTTATGATTATGATAAATAGTTTGGCTTGACATTAGGTTTTACGTGGCGCTCAGGCTCCTCAAATCCAATTCATCGAACGCAAAATGTTGTAGGTCAAAGGCTTTTTGGTGCCAGGCACGGAATTGACAGCAGCCAAGGTGTCCAGAATGCCGATTTACACGCAAAACCTTGAATCCAGGCCCGCATTTGGGGTTTCGATTTGTCAATTTCGTGCCTGGCACGAATCTGATTCCATGGTATACTGCCGGTTGAAAACCGCAAGCATGCAAAGGGGGGCACTTGGAAATGGCGGAACATAACAAGATCATCATCGTGGGGGCAGGAATCACCGGACTGACAGCAGCGACCTCGCTGGCAATGCGGGGGCACAAAGTCTTGCTGCTGGAAAAAAACGCGACCTGCGGTGGACTGGTGAACTCATTCACGCGGGAGGGATTCCTGTTCGATGGTGGGATCCGGGCAGTCGAGAACGCTGGGATGATCAAACCCATGCTCGCGGAACTACAGATCGACCTCCAGCTATTGCCAAGTTACGTATCGCTGGGAATCGAGAACAAAATCATCAACGCCAATAGCAGCGACAGCCTAGGCGCGTACGAGAAGCTGCTGAAGGAACTCTATCCCGAAAGCACCCTGGATGTGGAGAAAGTCATCAAAGTCATCGGCAAATTCGACACCTACATGAAAGTGCTCTTTGGAGGCGACAGCCCCTTCTTCAAGGACGCGAAACGTGATCTGCGGTACTACCTCACCACCTTCATCATCTGGTTCTTCCGATTCCTGGCGACAGGTGCCGCCATCATGCGGATGCAGATGCCGATGGAGAAGTTCCTGAGCCAGCTGCTCCAGGACAAAGCCCTCATCGATATCATCTCGCAGCACTTCTTTAAAAAGACCCCTGCCTTTTTCGCCATGAGCTATTTTTCGCTGTATCCCGACTACCACTACCCCAAAGGGGGCGTGGGCCGTATCCCGTCCGCGCTTAAGGAACGCCTGATAGAAATTGGATCCGAGGTGAGGACCGGCACCGAGGTGGTGCAGGTTGATGCGCTCAACAAGCTCCTTATCGACAGTAATGGAAATGAGTATACCTATGACAAGCTCATCTGGTGCGCGGATTTGAAGCATCTCTACCGGAATATCTCCATAGAGGACTTCCCCGAGGCACAGAAAGCCCTAATCATCGAAGAGCAGAAGCGGATACTCGCCAGCCGTGGTGCGGAATCCGTCTTCACCCTCTTCATGGCTGTTGATTTGCCCCCCGAGTATTTCGCCCGCATCTCCGAAGGCCACTTCTTCTACACACCATCACGGAAGGGGCTCGGCGAGCTCCACCGCTCCGAGCTTTCCGCACTGCTGGCCGACTGGGACCATCTTTCTCGGGAGCGTTTCTACACTTGGCTTGAAGCTTTCTGCCGTTTGAACACCTACGAGATATCCCTTCCGGTGCTCAATGACCCCGACGCGGCCCCCGAGGGGAAAAGCGGCCTCATCGTCAGCTTCCTTTTCGACTACGAACTGACCCGCCGGATCGAAGCGGATGGCTGGTACGGCGAGTTCGAGCAACGCATCCGCGCGATGATGGTCGATACCCTCACACAATCGGTTTACCACGAGCTCAAGGAGCATATCCTCTTTTCTTTCACCGCTAGTCCGTTGAGCATCGAGCGGGGGGTGAACAGTTCCGAGGGGGCCATAGTCGGCTGGTCGTTCGAACAGGCAATCCCCATCGATGCGGGAATGCTCAATATGAAGAAAGCCGTCCTCACCACCATGCCCGACCTCTATCGTGCTGGCCAATGGACAGCAAGCCCCGCCGGCCTCCCCACCTGCATCATGACTGCGAAAATGGCTGCCGACCTCGTCCATGCCGAACTCTCTTGAACCCATTCATTTGCTTAATAAGTAATTTTTTGATTTTTGCCTAATAGTGGGAGGATGAGTGGGAGAATGAGTGGGCGTGTGGAAAAAATTGCTGGCCCCCCCCATACATCACATCGCAGATTCGTGCCAGGCACGAAAAAACTTAGATTGGCAACATTCCAGTTTCGTCGAACTTCCATTCAGGGTTGTAGGCCACCTCCCAATAATACCCATTGGGGTCGATAAAATATCCACTATAACCACCCCAGAACACTTTACGGGGCGACTTAGCCACCGTCGCACCAGCTAGAATCGCCTGTTGGACCACACTGTCGACCTCCGAAACACTTCGCGCATTGTAAGCCAAGGTGATACCCGCGAACCCCTGCGCAATAGGAGGAGGATCATCCTCGTTGATATCCTGCGCCAGCAGATCGATTGGATACAGCTCCAGCTTTGTGCCTGCAGAAGAAAAAAACACAACCGGTGGCGAAACGCGAGCCTCGTCGGTGACAAAACCCAGCCCATCACGATAGAAGCGGATCGATTCCGCCATGTCCTTAACGCCCAAGCAAATAATATTGATGCGGTTCACTACACACCCTCCTGCCACCATACTCTACCACTGGGTCTGCGATTTCTCAGACCCATCACAAAAGCATGCTATCAATCAAGTCCTGTTTGATCAGCAACATGTTATCCTAGTGAGAAATCTCCTATCCCACCAGTTGCCCTGGATCGAAATGAGCAGCCAACCCGGTGTTTGGCTTCAACTTATTCTGAAACCTTTGCGCATCCTTGAAACTCTTTGCCCAAGAGAATGTATTCCTCATCAAGTCCATTGCGACGATAGAATTCAATTGCCTTAGTGTTTTCTATCATCACTCCGACTTCAATCTCGTCCATCATAAACTCCTGGGCTATCGCGATGGAATGTTTCAATAATGCGCTTCCTATGTGCTGCTGTCTGAATTCCTTTTTCACCACCAGTTCATTGATCAAGGCCGTCCCCTTCTTGTGGAAGAAGGACCGGTACATCACCATTGAGATGAATCCTGCTATGACACCATCTATGCAATACACGAAATTCTGGTACATATCCCCATGTTGAAGCATATCCTCATAGTGTGCCATGCATTGCTCATGGCCTACCCGGAAATCTTCCCCTAGATCCTCTGCCAACTGGACGATCAAATCACTTACCTGATCGATGTCCTGCGTACCAATAGCGCGAATTTCCATCTTGATTAACCTCGGCAGCACTGCCTGGCACAAAATTGCTTCCTTGTTTGATATGAAGTTATCTGTGCACACCTGCATTTTAACAGCATTCAAGCGATATCCGGGTGTCAATTTTGTGCCTGGCACGAAAAAATTCTCTTCGCAATCACATGCGTCTTAGCTTCACTCACACCATAGTGTTTCGCCAAGGTTGTCCATGATGAGAGCGCCGACCGGGTTTGATCGAGAATCTGAGTGATACGGGATTTGGAGAGCTTGGCCTCAAGGCCGAGGTCTATCAGGTTTTCGATGCCGGGATTCCTCCCCTCACCCATCACCATAGTGCTTTGCTCGCCTCCAGGACCAGAGGAAAAGGTGAGGTCATAGGCAGGGGACAGCTTCCACACGCCTTGGGGATCCATTAAAAAGCTGAAGTTCTTGGCATGGTCGTCACGGTTGTGGGCGAAAACGTTGAACACTGCAAGACGATACATTTTTTCAACTTCTCGAATATCGCGGGTCAGCATGAAAGTAAGGGTAAGCATGTCTTGGTAATCGAGTGAAGGGACACGGAAATCGGCATGCAGCAAGCCACAAGCCGTGTGCATATGAAACCGGTTGGCTCCATCGCAATCAAAACGCTTGGTGGCAAAGTACCCTGGACCTTCACTAGCCGAAAACAGATGGACATTCGGCATGACGATACCTGCGTCTTTTGACATCAAAGCATATACATACTCGATAGCGCCAGCATCAAGGCCATCCTGACTGTTGGGGAATTTCACCAGCCACGGTTCAAATCCTGCCTCAAGGTGACCTGCTCCATGGATGATATGCGCACGGTCTTCAGAAACACCGATCAATGCTTTGGGTCTCGCTCCAGCGGAAGAACCGTTCAAGGCTAAAAGTTCCTGCAAAACCTGCGTAGAAGTTCCCTGCAGCACTTCTTGTACTTGAGAAGCAATCCCATCAAGCTGTAGGGGTCCTTGTGCGGTCTCCCTATCGATCTCTGGCTCATACACCAAAGCACCGAGCCCGTGGCTTCCCACCGATGCCAACCTATCCAAAGGAGAAACCTCCGCAGGCAATATCCCCTGGGAAAGCGCGGAACGGTCGAATAACAGCCGTCCCCAACCATCGGGGAGACTGTCATTGAATACTCCCGGCAGCCCTTCAAACAGATTATTGTCAAAGGTTGTCACCCCCGCCTTCAGGGGTAGCATGAAAGGAGATATTTCAAGGCCCCGTGCAAGGAAAGAAGGCTCATATGCGAAGTAGATGCGTCGCGCTCTCAAAGCCAATCGACCAACAGGAACTCTCCCTTTTCCAAAGTCGAGGCCTACGTGTATCACTGGTACCGGAGCAAGTGCCTTCATGTTTGTCTCCCTCTTTTGCGTTTTGGAGTGTCATTGAGTGCGATCACCTCATCGAGAGAAGTGAAAGGAACTTGGGGCATCTCCGTAGCCTTGACTATAGCATCCAACATTCCCAGCACCATCAGCAGCTTCAAGAACGATTCCAAGGAGATGACCCCTTTTTGCTCAAACTTCCGCAACGTCGCCAAAGGCACTCCCGAACGCTCAGCAAGTCCCTCTTGTGTAAGGTCAAGTTGCAACCTGCATTCGCGAATGTGTTCCGCTATGATCCGCTGGGCTTTTGCAGGTGATATAAATAATATCCTAGTATCACTAATTTCCATTAACTATCCTTTACTACTATTATAGTAGTATTTAAGGTAATTAGCAACCTATTGCTAAGCGCGACCAGAGGACAGCAGGGTAAAATGTGTATTGAGTGGTAGAAAAATGGATCACAGGTAGGGTTTTAGGTATTTAATAGGGGAAGGTAAAGACTTAGCAAGATAGCATACCCCCTTCGCAGATTCGTGCCAGGCACCAAACTGACGGATCGTCAGTTTGGTGCCTGGCACGAGGCGCCACCGGCAAAGCGGAGCTCCTCTTGCGGGTAGGCCCCGAAAGAGAGCGGGAGCGGCGACGGGATCGGAGGGCGCATGCCCGAGGAGGCGCAAAAAATCCTGATACGAATCGATCGCGCGCAAGCATCAAATCCAAAGTTATGTATACGTAATCCCTCGACATGCGTGGATTATCGGAGACTATACGGGGATCTGTTCCACGCTATGCAGAGGATATCGGGATCTGCTCACAGGATGTAGAGTCAACCCTGCTTTTTTACTTTGCTCCTTTGCTGGGCGGCTTTTGCGGCATCGGTGGTGATCTTGTCGGCGGCATACCAGCCAGTCAGGATGGCGGCGGTGGGAATACCTGCCGGACTATAGGCCCATTGGCCACATTGGAGGACATCGGGCATGGGGGTGGTTACGGATTTCGGAATTTTCGGGAGTTTGTTGACTGCGGGAGAAGGCAACTCGAAGGTCCATCCGGTGATACCACCCTCGCTGCTGCCGAACCGACGCTCAAGACTCAAGGGGGAAGCAGAGAAGCGGAGCTCAGGCTCATAAAGCAAGCCGGGAAAAAGGGAGCGGTTCAAGGTATCGATCATGCCATCCTCGACACAGAGCTTGAATTCATCTAACCAGCCGGCATCGCTCACTAAGCGCACTAAGTCGTACTCCAGCAGGAAGCTCACCACCAGACCGGTTTTGCCCTCGGGGGAGAGAGTAGCATCGCGGAGGGAGGGGATGGAAATCTCGTAGGTGGTCAAAGCGCAATACGTCGCCACCCAATCAAAAATTTCCTTTTTAGACGCACCCTTGCCCTTAGCCAGCAACAATTTCAGCTCGGACAGGTGAGTCTCGCCCAAACCCTGGCGGGAAGGCGTATAGAAGATATGGCCCTTGGCAATGTTGGCGAAGGCCTTGGTTGGTTGGTTCACTCCCAGGAACAGGGAGAACACCGAATCACCACCGCGGCCGGCGAAGACCTTATCCGACTGAGCAGCGATCTCCCCGACCACATCAGAACCTAGACCGGCGGTATCCACATTGCGGTACAAGGACTTGAGGTCCGCACACCACAACAGCTTATCGTACGAATAGCTTTGACCCTTGGCATCCACGACCACCTTTTGGGCCGGACGCACCGCCATAACTTCTGTATCGAGCTGGATGTGGCCACCATTGTCAAGAATCTTCTGCTTAAGCTTCTCGGCAAGCATCCCAGTGCCGCCCTTGGGATAGAGATAGTCCAGGTAGACATAGAAATAGCCTAGGGCGAAAAAGGTCGGGGTCCGCTTGAAGAAATGCTGGTCGACAATGTCGATAAGGGACTGGTTCGTGGATAATTTTCGAAGATACGTCTCAACGGGTTCATTCATGCGCTCCATGCTGGAGACGGCCAGCAGGAAACTTGGCAGCCACGGTAGCAGCTCGGTGAATAGATACTTCCGGTCCTGCTTGAAATTCTTGAAAACCGGGTTCTCAAACCCATAGATGACATGCATCTTTTTATAGACTTTATCGATCACCCGGAAAATTTTGCGCACATCGTCGACATTGTCGGGATACAAGGTCTCAAGCGCCTGGCGATAGCGGTCGATGCTCTCCTTGGACTCAATATCGATGACCTCGGATTCCACCCCGATGGAAACGGGGCTATTGACCAGTTCCAGCTCCAGCTCCAGACCAAGGTCCTTGAGCATGGGTCGGATGATACCGGAATTCTCTATCGACCGAGCGCCGGCATCGAACACATAGCCATCCCGCGTGAAGGAATTGAGCAGGCCGCCGCAGGCGGAGGTTTTCTCCAGCACTAAAACCGAGTAGCCTGCTCTGGACAAATACGCCGCCGCGGTCAGGCCCGAGAGACCCGCCCCGACTATCAGCATCTCATAGTGCTTTGCGTCCATTGTCTCCCTCCCATTTCGAGGCTCACATGCCAGAGTTTCTCAGCGACAATCGGGTCCAGCGCATGGGGAGCAGGGATTTCCTCGGTGGTGAAGTTGAAGAACTTCCCGCTGACGCCCTCCACTTCGTCCGAGACCCCGAGATAATACAGGGCCTGGGCCGATAGCTTAGGGGTCCTGGCAGTCGGATTTATCATCAGATGTTTGAAAAACTTATAGATGCGGCCATTGTTCTCGCCCATGTTCGTCCTCACATCGCCTGGATGCATGGCATTGATGGTGACTCCGCTCTGTTGGAAAAAGCGGGAGAACTGGAACATGGAGAGCAGCTGCGCGGTTTTGGCCGAGCCATAGCTCTTCAAGCCGGTGTAATGTTGCCGTTCCCAGCGGAGATCCTCGAGTTTCAACCCGCCGATCACGAAGCGGTGCCCTTCGGAGTTCACATAGATGATGCGGGCATGCTTTTGCTGTTTCAGCTTCTCCTTCAGCCGTTGGTTGATGATGAAGGAGGCCAGATAGTTGACCTGGAAGACTTCTTCAAGGTTGTCGGCCGTGAACCGTTTCGTCGTGTTGAAGACACCGGCATTATGGATGAGCACCGCGATGTCCCGGCCAAGGTTGGCCAGCATGTCGGCGGCGGCATGAACATGCTCGAGGCGTGTGAAGTCGGCTAGATAGTAGTTGCAGGGGACGTTGAAATCCCGCTCGATCTCCTGCTTGAGCTGCTCCGATTTCTCTTGGTTGCGGTTGATCACCAGCAGTTCCGCTCCGTGGGAGGCGTACAGCCGGGCGGTCTCGTAGCCGATGCCGGACGTCGCCCCGGAGATGACGACTAGGTGTCCATGAAAGTCCTTATGTTCTTGCTTGGGCGTGGCTTTGTTATTCTTCAGCATCGCCCCGATATTCGACCATTTGTATTCTTTTAGATATGGATTCATGTTCGCCCTCGTCTCAACCGAATTTTTTATGCATGAACTTCCGATAGGCTTTGCCGAATCGGGGGATATTGTCGAAGATGTCGCCCCACAGGTCGTAATAATCACGTTGCTCGATGATCTTTCCACTGTCGTTCAGCGTCACCCTGCTGGAGCCGTACACCGATGAGTTGGGGTATTTCTTATAGCTGAGGCTCATCTCCCATTCGAGGAAGATGATGTTCCCGTCCTGCGCCGTGTTCTTCACCTGCATCTTCAGGTTGTTCGACCGCGCGATCAGCCGTTCCGTCATCGCCTTGAATTCCTCGATGCCGTGTATCTTCTGCACACTGTCGCAAAAGTATATCCCATCGTCATAGTAGGGCAGGATATGCGACCAGTCCGGCTTGCCCTCTGTATTGTAGATGTTGGTCCAGAGGTCTTTCAGTTGTTCTTTGCTTTGTATGTTATGTTCCATTCAGCGGCACCGTCTTCCTTCATAATGTATCAGTTATATCATGATTTTAAAATCGGTACATATTTATTTTTTAAGTTTTCTACCGTTTTAGCAGTTTCAACCGTTTCGCCGATTTTACTAAAGCGATTCCGCACTACGCCTTCCGCAGATTCGTGCCAGGCACCAAANNTTGGTGCCTGGCACGAATCTGCGGTCTCTCGATACGGCAAGGACTCGGAGGGCTTGGTCCGAAGGACGGGAGCGGGATCGCGCTGCGCCTGGAGCTTATCCTTTTCTGATATACCGTTGTTGCCCGGATACACCCTTATCAGCAATACCGATATGGCAGTCGTGACTTCCCACATAGCTCAAGAACAACGAGCCAAGCAACAGCCTGTCGCCCCTGGGGATCCTGTTCCACAAGTAACCTTTGAACAGATCCTTGACCAAAAACCCCTCCCCCTCCTTCAAGTTTTTCGTCTCGCTGACAGCTGACTTCAGCAACGTATCCACATCGTTCATGGCCTGGCTCCCCTTAGTATGCGATATTGTTATCAATAATGATATTATAGACATACTGGAAGCATCAAAGCAAGAGAAAAATGGAGGCCCAACTGATTTGGTTTCGAAGATTCGTGCCTGGCACGAACTTGCGGCAAGGACTCGGAGGGTTTGGTCCGAAGGACGGGAGCTGGAGCGGACCCCGTAGCGGCCTGACGGCGAAGCCGTGCCGTCCATGTGACGAGGGGGGGGGGTGATGGGAGCTCGCAACCTCCTTAGCTCTCACTTCGTTGGGGTATCAAATCTGATATTGAACTGGCGAAACAGCATCGGGAATTGGTAAGGAAGTAATTTTCACCGCATTTGAGAATTCAATCAATCTAGCCTTGAAAAGATCATAAGCTTCCGAAACGATCGAAGGATCCACTGGTTTCCCCGAATCTCTAACAATCCTTCCTTCATACTCAAGTGTACAATCTATGGCAACCAATGACTTGGCTGTTTCATTCTCGGACATCACATATTTGAACACGAGAAAGGTAATCTTTTCCTTTTCTGACACTTGAGCTTGCAATGTGATTCCAATATGCACCTTATTCATTGTATGTTGATGGGTAAAATCATATTCAACCCTTGAGAAATAGATTCTATTCAGCTTGATTCCGCTGGTATCATACATGTATTCACAACTCCTATGCCGTCACCTTGTACGTAGTATCCATTGAACCAAAATGAGAAATGATGGAATTCATCCTTTGTGATGTATGGGGAACTTCGTACGCGATCTTTGGTTCGTATGAATGCTCGCCAAGAAGTATCCAAAAAATGTTGAGGAGTAGTGACTCTTCTTGCAGTTGGTTACGATACAGAATCAGATCAGCATCTGCATGCTCGAAATAGGCATTGGCTTGAGGTAACAATTCGTCGGTCAGGCTTTGCACGTCAATCACCCTAACCGTCCACTGCTTGTCCAGAGCCACCCATCGGGCCCAATACGCATGATTTGGATGAGTGAAAAGGTCTCTCATAGGTATTCCACCAGCCAGCATATCGACAATTCTCTGAGAAGCAACAGGGACGATCAAGTACTCACAAGATTCGTCATCCTCACAAAGTACCGCATATCTATTTTCTGCTGGATCCTTCGCAATCCATAGTAAATCGATATCGAACCGGACGAGAGTCTTTTCGTGTGCCAATACACCTATCTCTGGCAACTGCATGCTATTCATAACCCGATGATAACCTAAATTTGTTCTGAGGTGAAGCATCCGCAAATAGATACCAATTGATATGGGGGAGATACCCATCCACCGGACCATATTCTTTACAGACATTTCCTTCAGCGATAAGCCAAGTCCTCCTTCTCATCGCAGATGTCCTTAGTTTGAGTGCATCCGTCAAAGCCACAATATCAGTGAAACAAGAACAGCTGAAGTAATCCCTATCGTGTTCACCGCCGGAAGGTACCGGCTTATCGTTTTCAATTTGAGAATTGAAATCCTTTCGTGAAAGCTTGTGATCTTTCGGATTCTCACTGGCATGCAATCTTACCCCTCTATAGCCATGAATTGAAGCATACTCCCAATTCAAACCATCTAGATCAACTCTTCCCTCAATCAGAGCTTTCCGGAATGCGGGGGAAAATTTCCCGATGATTAATAAGTCCATTGCAAATGCCCTTCCCATTGGATCCAAGTCGACATTTTGACAGCTTGGTCCATTGATGTTGATTCTCCCAAAATATTCTGTGATACCATTTTTTACCCCTTAATTATGATTCCACACCATTCAAGTTACAGTGATGGAGGTGAATGTGCAGAAAGATCCTTAGGAGTCCATTGGTCGCTATCTTCAGCAGCCCGATGACACTGCTGTGATAGTCCACTGGTGATGGTGTCGCATGTGATCGCTCCATAGTGGGTTTTGGCTCCTATGTAATGGGCAGTTTCTGATTGCTGTTGTTATTGACATCAGATCCTCCCTGCTACATACCAACGAACTCTTTCAGGAGGCGTTTTGCTTCAGATTTCTGATGAACTTTAGAGAAAAAGAAGGGAATGCGTTGCTTTCATGCCCTGGCTGTCTTCCCTATTGGGGAAAATTGAAGGGCAGGAAGAGACGGGAGTTTGGCATATCTCTCCCTGTACTGATTCGGCGAAGAGTAGGTGCCCTGCGACGGTCGGGCGATGGCAATGGCAATGGCATCAACTTGGTTGCCGTCCAAAGCGGAAGGGCTCCAGCGAGCCCCCCCCTTCGCAGATTCGTGCCAGGCACGAAATTGACAGCATCCTAGGCCGCTAGGATGCACATTTGCGCGCAAAACCCTCAATGCAGCCCCGCATTGAGGGTTTTGGCGCGTCAATTTTGTGCCTGGCACGAAAAGATTATTTCGTTGAGTTATCCCTAGCCACAGGGTATAGTTTAGGTGGTTGACACCCAAAAAATTGAGTATTCTAAAACAGGGGAATACAACCTCAAGACGGAGGAACTTTATGAGCAAGCAGATCTTTCATGATCCTGATCCTGCAGAAACCAAAGATTGGCTGGATTCCATCGAGGGTGTGATCAAACACGAAGGCGCGGATAAAACCGACTTTCTGCTTCAGGCGCTGACGACCGCCGCCAGGAATCTTGGAGTCAACACCTCTCCAGGGGTCATAAGCCCGTACGTGAACACAGTGCTGCAGGACCCAACCGCGGTCATCCCGAAGGAAGACTCCCTGGTTGCGAGAAATGTCTCGGCCTTTGTACGGTGGAACGCCATGGCGATGGTAGCGAAAGCCAACATGGACGGCAAGGGACTCGGCGGCCATATCGCCAGTTTCTCCTCATCATCGGCGATCTATGAAGTCGGCTTCAACTGGTTCTTCAAAGGACCGGATTCAGAATACGGACCAGACCTGATCTTCTTCCAAGGGCACTCCGCCCCCGGGATGTATGCACGGGCCTTTGTTGAAGGAAGGCTCACCGAAGAGCAGCTGGAGCATTTCCGGAGGGAAGTGGGCGGCAAGGGACTATCATCCTATCCCCATCCCTATCTCATGCCCGATTTCTGGCAGTTCCCCACGGTCTCCATGGGGCTAGGCCCGCATATGGCCATCTACCAAGCGCGTTTCATGAAATATCTGGAGGCGCAAGGGCTCAAGCAAGTTGGCGACAGGAAGGTGTGGATCTTCATGGGGGATGGGGAATCTGATGAACCGGAATCGTTGGGAGCCCTTTCGCTGGCGGCCCGCGAGAAACTGGACAACCTCATCTGCGTGGTCAACTGCAACCTGCAGCGGCTGGACGGCCCGGTTCGTGGGAACGGCAAGATCATCCAGGAGCTCGAAGGCAAATTCCGAGGGGCTGGCTGGAACGTCATCAAGGTGATCTGGGGCACAGAATGGGATGCCATCCTGGAACGCGACACCAAAGGGATCCTCCTGAGAAAACTGGCCTCCATGGTGGATGGGGAATTCCAAACCATCCAGTACAAAGGTGCGGCGTACCTGCGGGAAAAGATATTCGGAGGCGATCCCTATCTCGAGGAGCTCGTCGCCGACAAGAGCGACCAGGAACTCTGGCAGCTCACCCGGGGTGGCCACGACCCAAGAAGAATCTTCGAAGCCTTCCAAGCGGCCTCCAACCACACCGACGAACCCACGGTCATCCTCTTTAAAACCGTCAAAGGATATGGGATGGGGAAAGCAGGCGAAGCGTCCATGGCCGCCCATAACCAGAAAAGCATGGATAAAGAGGCGCTGATAGCCTTCCGCAACCATTTCCATGTGCCATTGGCCGACGATCAGCTCGAGGCCCTGCCGTTTATCAAACCACAAGCCGGCAGCAACGAAGCTGAATTCATAGCCCGGCGACGGAAGGTGATGGGTGGGCCGGTCCCCTACCGCAACCCAAAGGCCGAGAAACTGAAGACCCCCTCGCTGGAGGAGTTCTCGGGCATGACCGCGTCTTCGGGAGACCGCGAGATATCCACCACGATGGCGTTCGTGCGTATGCTCACCAAGCTGGTGAAGGACAAAGGGATAGGGAATCGGATCGTGCCGATTGTGCCCGACGAGGCCCGGACCTTCGGCATGGAGGGACTGTTCAGGCAGCTAGGGATCTATGCGCCAACGGGACAGCTGTATGAACCTCAGGATTCCGATTCTCTCATGTGGTACCGCGAGGACGCCAAGGGACAGATACTGGAGGAAGGCATCACCGAGGCTGGGGCCATTTCTTCATGGATCGCCGCGGCAACATCCTACGCCAACCATAATGTGAGCATGATACCGTTTTATATCTTCTACTCGATGTTCGGTTTCCAACGGGTGGATGACTTCGTCTGGGCCGCCGGGGACAGCAGGGCCAAGGGCTTCCTTATGGGGGCCACTGCTGGCCGAACCACCTTAAATGGCGAAGGACTCCAGCACGAGGACGGACATGGGTTGCTCATGGCGGCCACGCATCCATCGTGCCAGGCCTACGACCCCACCTTCTCCTACGAGCTTGCGGTGATTATCCAGGACGGACTCAAACGCATGTACGAGGATGATGAGAACGTCTTCTACTACATCACCTTGATGAATGAGAACTATACCCATCCTGAATTACCCAAGGGGGTGGAGGAAGGTATTGTGAAGGGAGCGTATCTCTATAAGCAAGCCAAGAAGTCCAAAGCACCGCTGGTGCAGCTTATGGGCAGCGGGACTATTCTGCGGGAGGTGATCGCGGCCTCCGAGATTCTCAAGGCGGATTTCGAGGTCGACTCGGAGATATGGAGCATACCGGGAGTCAACGGATTGCATCGGGACGGCGTGGAGGCCGAGCGCTATAATCTGACGCACCCCGAAGCCGAACGGAAGGTCCCCTACCTCACCAAGATCATGGAGGGACATGAAGGTCCGGTGGTAATCAGCACCGACTATATCAGAGCCTATGCAGAGCAGATTAGACGCCTGATTCCGCAGCAGCAGGTGACCATCCTGGGAACCGATGGGTTTGGTCGGAGCGATATGCGTGCGGCCCTGCGGAAATTCTTCGAGGTGGACCGGTATTATATTGCTGTCGCCGCTCTCAAAGGTCTGGCCGATAGTGGAAAGATTCCGGCGAAGAAGGTGAGCGAGGCAATCGCGAAATTCGGGATCGATGTTGATAAACCAAACCCTCTAATCAGCTGAGGAGGCAGATTATATGGCAATTACACAGATAGTTGTACCGGATATGGGCGATTACTCCAATATTCCGATCATCGATGTCTATATCTCGGTGGGTGACACCATCAAGGCCAACGATCCCGTGATTGCGCTCGAGAGCGCCAAGGCGGTCACGGACATCCCCTCCCCTTTTGGAGGTGTCATCAAAAAATTACATATCCACGAAGGGGATCTGGTATCCACAGGGTCGTTGATTGCTGATATAGAGGTGGCGGAGCAGGCAAAACCGGTAGCTGATGCAGATAAGAAACAAGCTGAACCAGCTAAACCTGGCAAGCCCGCCGAACCTATCAAATCAATAGATTCTGCCAAACCAGCTGCACCAGCCACCCCAGCCGTGGCATCCACACCTGCAGAACCCATCAAATCGGTCAGCCCTACACAACCAACGCAACCGGCGCAGCCGGACAAGGATTTGATGAACGAGCAAACGGTGGGTGCGGTGTATCATGCCACACCGAGCATCAGGCAGTATGCCCGCGAATTGGGGGTGGCGCTGTCAATGGTGGAGGGCACGGGTCTGCATGGGCGGATTCTAAAGGAAGACGTGCAAAAGCTGGTGAAGCAGGCGCTGGTTGGTTCATTGCAAAAAGCCGCACCGGCGGCGGAGGCAGCGTTGGAAGACTTTTCCGTCTATGGCGAAATCGAGCGCAAACCGCTGACGCGCATCCAGAAAGTATCCGGTCCGCATCTACAGAAAAGCTGGCAGATCATACCGCACGTGACGCAGTTCGACCAAGCCGATGTCACCGAGCTGGAGGCCTTTAGGGTGCGGCTCAAGGATGAGATGGCCAAAGGCAAGCAGGATCTGAAAGTGAAAATCAGCCTCCTTCCGTTCATCATCAAGGCCGTGACAACCGCGCTCAAAAAATTCCCCGAGCTGAATTCATCCTATGATGGGAAATCTGGAGAGCTTATCCTAAAACGGTACTACCATATAGGAATCGCGGTTGAGACACCTCAAGGGCTCATGGTCCCGGTGATACGAAATGCGGATTCCAAGAGCATTCAGGAGCTGGCAGCCGAACTGGAGGAACTCAGCGCGCGGGCACGGGATGGGAAACTGAAGGTCAACGACATCACCGGGGGATCCTTCAGCATATCCAGCCTAGGGGGGATAGGAGGCACTGCGTTCACTCCCATCATCAACCCACCCGAAACCGCTATTCTCGGGGTATCCCGCATGACCAAGCAACCCGTGTGGAATGGGGAGGCCTTTGTGCCGCGCGACATGCTCCCGCTCTCCCTTTCGTACGACCATAGGGCGATCGACGGGGCCTTGGGTGTCCGGTTCACCACCTATCTGGTGTCCTTGCTGAGCGACATCCGACGGGTTTTGCTGTAGGAAGCGCAGAAAGCGCGGGATGGGCAGGATGGATGTGATTGGGATGATCGGTATGATTGATATGATTAGTATCATGGGTGTCATGGGTGTCATGGACAGGAGGGTATGATGGAAAAAATCACCTGCGACCTGGTGGTCCTTGGTGGCGGACCAGGTGGATATACCGCGGCCTTCAGAGCCGCTGACCTTGGACGGAATGTAACGCTGATTGAGAAAAACAGCACTCTCGGCGGCGTCTGCCTCAACGTGGGATGCATTCCTTCAAAAACCCTCCTCCATCTTGCCGAAGTGATCGAAGAGGCCCAGGCCCTGCAATCCGTCGGGGTGTCCTTCGGTGCTCCTGCGCTGGACTTGGATAGGATCCGCACCCACAAGGAATCCGTGGTCGGTATACTTACAACGGGTCTTGACGGCCTGTGCAAAGCAAGGAAAATACAACGGATCACCGGTACAGGAACATTGAAATCGGATACGGAACTAGAAGTAGAGACCGCGCAAGGCACACTCAGGATTGCCTTCACCGACCTCATCATCTCCGTGGGCTCGCGCCCGGTGCAGATCCCGGGGATACCGTATGATGACGAGCGGGTCTGGGATTCCACCAAAGCTCTGGAGATCACCCGCATCCCAAAGCACCTGGTGATTATCGGTGGCGGGATCATCGGTCTGGAAATGGCCGGCATCTATCACGGTTTTGGTTCCGAGATCACCATCATCGAAATGACCGACTCCCTCATCCCCCCAGCGGACAAGGATCTGAAGCAGCCGCTTCTGAAGAAGATCAAGAAGCAGTATGCGGCCATCCTCACCTCCACCAAAGTCACCAAAGTCGAGGCGCTCGATACACACCTGCTCGTTCATGTCGAAGGAACCAAGGGGCCTGCCCAGATAGAGGCCGATGCGGTGCTTGTCGCTGTGGGCAGAAAGGTGAACACCGACCTATTGGGTATCGGCAACACGTCGATACAGACATCCCCCCGTTCCTGGATCATCACCGACCAAAAGCAACGTACCAATGTTCCGCATATCTATGCCATAGGTGATGTCACCGGCGACCCCATGCTCGCCCACCGAGCAGCCCACCAGGGCAAGGTGGCCGCGGAAGTGGCAGCGGGTCTTCCTTCTGCCTTCACCCCGATGGGTATACCGTCGGTTGCCTACACTCAGCCCGAAATCGCCTGGGTCGGGCTGACTGAGCAGGAGGCTAAAGCGCAGGGTGTCCCCTACAAAAAGGCGTCGTTCCCCTGGCAAGCAAGTGGCAGGGCGTTGAGTTCCATGGCGACCGATGGTGTCAGCAAGGCGTTGTTCGATCCAGCGACCGGCCGCATCCTTGGTGCCGGCATCACCGGCAAGAACGCCGGGGAACTGATCGGCGAGGCGGTATTGGCCTTGGAGATGGGAGCTGTCGCAGAGGATATCGCCCTGACCATCCATCCGCATCCCACCTTGAGCGAAACCTTCGCCTTAGCTGCGGAACTTGCTGAGGGCACTGCCACCGATACCTTGAACAGATAGGCGCGTTTCTATACCGAGAGGGGGGGAGCTCCAGGAGGCAAACACCTAATTTAGAGAAAGACTCACCATTTTAGAGAAATTTTTTTCCTTCGCAGATTCGTGCCAGGCACGGAATTGATTTCTTCTCAGATATGATGTTACCCGTGCGCACCTTCATTCTAGCTGCATTCGGTGGCCCCAGGGTTGTCAATTCCGTGCCTGGCACGAGAAAGTTACGGATTTTCATCAAAAGGAGCAGCGACGATGCGGGAACAATACATAGAGACAAGCAGGGGCAGGATATGGACTGGAGTTTTTGGAGAAGAAAAACAGGGGATTCCGCTCCTTGTGATTCATGGAGGTCCTGGATTCATGAGCTTGACCGATGTGGTCAGTGACCTTGGTGCTGAAAGGCCCGTGTATTTTTATGATCAGCTGGGTAGTGGGAACTCAGACAAAGCCGCGGATCCCAACGACTATTCGGTCGATGGTTTTGTTGAGGAACTTGATGAGGTGCGAAACCGCCTTGGCCTGGTCGAGGTGGTGCTCATGGGATTTTCCTGGGGTTGTGCGCTGGCGGTTTCCTATGTGCTTCAGAAAAAGCCATCGGGAATCATCGGGCTCATCCTATCGGGGCCGCTTCTCAGCACCCCACTGTGGGATAAGGACCAGAGGGATAATATCAGAACGATGCCACAGGAAGTGGTCGATGCCATCGAGCATGGGGAGAAAAATCAGGATTTCAGTGATGCATACCAAGCTGCGATGATGGCCTATTACGGCAAGTACGTGTGTCGTCTGGATCCCTGGCCGCCGTCGCTGATGGAGGCTTTCGGGAAATTGAATATGGATGTGTACCGGACTATGTGGGGACCGAGCGAGTTCACCATCTCGGGTAAGTTGCGTAAATTTGATGTCTCGCCTCGCCTTGGTGAGTTGACCATGCCGGTGTTGTTGACGTGTGGAGACTTCGATGAGGCTGGTGTGAAGACGCTCAAGGATTTCCAAATGTCCATGACGCATGCCTCTCTGGCCGTAGTCCCACATGCGACCCACCTGCACCATCTAGAGCAGCCGGAAATCTACAAGGCGGTGGTGGGCGCGTTTCTACGTGAATGTCTGGAAACCCATCGCTGATAGGAGATATGTAGCCTGCTACAAATACCTTGAAAACGTGTATAAGACTTACTCTGTAAAATCTTGAATATGTGTGATTACATATAGATATAAATTCTTGAATACGTGGAATCGGATGAACCACTTCGCAGATTCGTGCCAGGAACGGAATTGACGCGCGAAACCCCTCAATGCGGGCCTGGATTGAGGGTTTTCGGGGCAAATGGGCCTCCTATGGGCATAGGATGCTGTCAATTTCGTGCCTGGCACGAAAAAAGCTTCCCTCTTGACACAATAAGGTTATCAGTGTTAACCTTCACCACATCATGAACACATCAATACCCTTGAACCCCTGTAAACCGATGCACGCTGCTCTGTCAGTCCTCATCCCCATCATCTTCCTGCTCATTGTCGCCGCCACGATACCCGCGCTGTGGCCAAGTACAGGAACACCCTACAGCATCACCAATTTCCGTGGAGAAACCGTGACCATCCGGAACCACGGTCTGTATCGACTCGACACTGTAAGCAGTGCGGCGCAGATGCAAGCCAACGACCTGCTCTCCCTTATCCTCGTGGCGCCTGCGCTTATCGTATCCCATGTGCTGGCGCGGAAAGGCTCGCTACGCGGACGCCTGCTGCAAAGCGGCTTGCTTGGTTTTATAGTGTACACCTATCTCACCATGTGTGTCGGAGCGGCATACAACCCACTGTTCCTTATCTACACGGCACTGCTCGGCACCAGCGTATTCGCACTCATCCTATCATTCCAAGCCATCGCCATCAGCACCCTTCCAGAGGCATTCAGCGACCACCTACCCCGCAAGACCATCGCCTCAATCCTAATGGCCGCCACGTTATTCATCTCTCTCGCCTGGCTGGGACTTATCGCCTCCACACTACGTCCCGGAAGCATCCCCCCGCTGGAGAACACCACCAGTTTGTTCATCCAGGCGATGGACCTCGGCATCATCGTACCCACCTGCGCAACCACCGCAGTCCTGCTTTTCAAACGCAGGGCATGGGGCTACCTCCTTGCTGCAGTCGGACTGGTTAAATTTGTGACACTCGGAATGGCAGTCACCTTGATGGTCATCAACATGAACCGTGCCGGCGTCCCTAGCGATCCCATGCTTGCCGTCATGTTTCCGGTCATCACTGCTCTCGGACTTATCGCCACATACTTGCTCTTCACAAACATCCGCACCACCAATACCCTAAAACTCCAAGAGCGCTGATAGAACCAGAAGTGCTGTAATTGTGACGCTGTAATTATGGCATGCAACACTCGCTGGACATCCTGAGCAACCATGGTATAATGAAGGAGTCACAAGCCGAACCATCGGGAGCTGCAAACACCCGTCAATCAGTGTCGGTGGAATCAGATTTTTGAAAACCAATGTGAGTCGGGGGTGCAACCTGTTTCGGCAGGTAGTAGTGCAAAATTTTGTAGCGGCTTCGAGCTGACTACTTTCTTGATTCTCAGGGCTAATAGCCCGAGTCTACAAGTGTGGTAACCAATCCACGATGAATTAGCATCTATCCAACCGCCCCCGGCTCTTTTTGTTATCCCGACATTCCACGCACACCATTCGTCTAACAGTCATAAGCGCAGCATGGCCGGATGGATAATTCCTAGGATCCTCGGGTGATGATTCCCCCAGCACCAACTACACCATTAAGGAACACCCCATGAAAAAACACGGATCATCGGCCGAAACCATAGCCCAGCACCTTGAGCTGATCGCTTCCTACCCATCCCGCATGAAACTTATGTTTGGCCATACCACCTACTTTGTAAACGACAACATGTGGACCTTCGTGTACGACGACGGCTTTGTCTTCCGCCTCCCACCCGATGACATCACCCGCCAACTGGAAACCCTCGAAGGCACCACGCGCTTCAGCCCCAACGGACACCCCATGAAAGAATACCTGGTGATAACCGACCCCCTCGCCTGCGACCCGGCCATCCTTGAAGAAATCGCCACACGTTCCCATATCTACACCCAATCCCTCCCTCCAAAAATGAAAAAAAGCATAAAGATCACATCCGGAATTGATCCCGCGGCACCTGCCACCAGGTGATGACTTCTCCGCCCCCCGCCCCCATGCATCAATCCCACCCACGAATCGATCCGGCCCAAGCATCGATCCCGCCTACGCATCGATTCCACCCATGCTTCGATCCTGCAACCATAACCCTTGACACCATCTAGTTATCGGTGTTAACTTCATACATGGATAAAAATTCAACCCCTGTCCCCACCGACGCACAGCATGAACGACCCTCAGTTACACGGATGCTTGACATGGCCGAGACCATAGTGGTACGCGACGGTTGGAAAGCCCTCTCCGTACGATCGCTTGGCAAAGAACTCGGTCTAACCGGACCCGCGCTGTACAAGCATTTCCACAACATGGACGATCTGGTGGATCGCGTGGTGCAACGAATATTCGTCCGCTTCATGGAATATATCATCCATTATAAAAGCCGCATCCGCGAGAGCCACACACCTTCTTCCCCCATAAGCCGATGGGCAGAGGTGATCGCAGATGGCGAGGCGTACCTGCACTTCTGGGCAGAAAATCCCCAATGGTTCGACGCATTCCAATCCCGTGCCCTCGAGCACAACCTTCTCGCCTTCGACCCAACACTTCCCGCCGACATCGTGGAAACCGACGTACGTGCAGCGCTGGAGCAATCTCATAAGGAGGCTATGCTTCCCCTCTGCGACGCCCAATCCTTGGCATGGTATCTACGCACCACCTGGTTCGCCCTCGCTAGCTCCATCCGAGCCGAGCAACTCCAGGACGCACCCATCGCATGGGACCGGTACCATGCCGCGATCGCAGCCTCCTGTACCCCCTGGGAAAAAGAAAATCCACACTACTTACACTAGTGTGGATAAGGTTGCTGGTGTGGAAAAGGTTGCTGGAACCTTTTCCACACCAGCTCGGCCAAGAGGACCGCAGGTCAGATAATTCATTCTGGAGCATCAAATTCGTGCCAGGCACGGAATTGATTCCTTCCCCATCAATTCCGTGCCTGGCACGAATCTGCGGAAACCGCCGCAAGGTTTTCGCTTACGGCGGCTCGATTTTGAAAAATCTACATCAAGCCAAATAGGTGATGAGGTCGGTGCAGACGGCCAACCACGCAAAGAGCATGGAGTTCAGGATAGCAGGAAAGTAGAAGTTTTTGGTCTTGCGGTAGAAGTGGGCAGCGATGAAGCTGATTGGTATCATCAAAATCACGGCATCAAGCATGGTGCCATTCGCTCTGGACATGGCTGCGTTTGTGATTGGAGTCACGCCTTTGATGAAAATCGAACCATAGACGTAGATGACGAAGAGGAGGGCGGGAAGAGTGTTGGAAGCCCATACGAGGAAAGTCGAAAGGCGCTTGTTCTCTTCAATATAATAGCTCGACGTCTGCATGTAGTTGATGATGAGCATCGGAATTAGATAGCAGGGGAAGTAGATGAGGAACAAGGCAAACCGCTTGGGATTGAGGATGTTCATCTGCACCTTCCAGATGCGGGGGGAGATGGTGAAGAACTGGTCAGCAAGACTCACCATGATATAGGCGAATAAGATTCCCGCGATGCTAAGAACAACAGTACGGCCAAGGCTCTGGGTGGAAATCTGCAGGTGGGCTTTGAGGGAGGAACGATCGATGCTCTTATCCAGGAACAATCTGGCGACCAGAAGAGCTAAAGAGAAGGCTGAAAGGCAGATAAGCCAGAAGACGAAGCCGTTGACGTTGGCTATCTGGAGGAATTTGGTCTTGTTCAGAAGCATCTGTCCGTTATATACCGCGGTCTTGGTGATAAGTGCGCCAAAAATGACTGAGACTCCGAAAAGAGCCCACATGATCCAGCTTTTAGAATTTGCCTTGAGCACCGCTTTCTCATTCCTATTGAACACAGGGGCGAAATAGGCCAACTGTAAAAGCATGTTGCATAGGACTATCATGGCTGCGATGAGGGTTGCCATAGCAAGCAAGGTGCCGAATTCCTTCCAACCAAAAATGAAATTGGAGACACCGTTGCCCGGGGCAAGAGCGGTATCGAAGAAATCGCAGGCACTTGAAATGAAGGATTTTGAGACCAGCTCGAGGATATGGCCGGTGAATCCGGAATACAGGACTCTACCCTTTCCATTGGCAAGGTCCCCGTACCAGGTCCCGAACTCGACTCTATCCTTACCCACGACGGAGATGAAGGCTTTCGCAGTGTTGATGTCTACCTGGCGGTCTACGCCACGACCGTACGTGTTATCGAAGCGTCCGATGAAGGTTCCCTGATTGACATCCACATCAAGGGCGAAGAAAGCTCCCGCTCCAATATTCAAGACAGCCTGGACTCCAGCCTTAATGGTCTTGTCTGCATTGTAGATTGCTCCGGAGACTCTACCCACGCCGGCAGACCAACCCCCGAGGCCGATTTTGGTCGCATCGACATAATCCAGGGCCTGAAGATAGGACAATGCATAGGTGGTGCCGAGGTTAGGCGTTGAAGGGGCGACTTCAGACCGTCCAATCGTATACGGGTCGATTGCCATGGTGACATACCCACGCCGTGCAAGCTCGAGGGCGGTGGAGGACATATACTCAAGGCTGGCGTTTCCACCAGGTACAAGTATGATGCCAGGTGCCGGGGTTTTCGCAGTTGCGGTCTTCGGCCTCCAAAGCTTGACGCTCAAGGTGTAGTTGTCGTCGGTTGATAGCAACAACCTGTCCACATCAACCTTACCTCCGGAAGTTTCCGCTCCATGGGCAATGATGAGCCCGAGGAAGAACACAACCAGCAGGACTCCTAACAACAGAAACGATTTCCCTTTCTTACTCATATTTCTCCACTTCTCCTTATCGTAACTTCTTTCGAAGCATTGATTCCACTCGTTCATTTCCACGGTGATTCGATTCCCCTCCCCGACAAAGAGAGCGGAATGGAACCATCCTGATGGCTTCAATCCCTGGCAGGTGTTGGGAAAGCAAGGTAAAACACCCCGCCCCGTGTGGCCTGCGAGGAGGCAACGCCTCCGCCTTCAGCGGCTTCCCCTAGGGCCTTGATACCTTTTACTGTTGGTCCGGAAAAAGACCAGCCGCTTGTACAAGCTGAATCCTTATGACGAGATGACGATATTTATACGTACAAATCAACGATATCGTAGCATCACACGGTAGAGTTGTAAATACCAAATTATAGAAAATTTTTGGACCCGAAAGCTATTGTACTTCCATGAGACAACCACCGTATGCTTCTCCATCGAAGGGCGAAGTATCGGTCTATCCTTATAGCGGTCAAAGGGTGATGGATTTTTATCGCTGCGGGATAGTACCCTGACTAATTGTGGGGATTGCAGCCATTGGCGTGTGTGGGGGGGGGCTGAGGGGTGGATAACCCGGAACCGATGCCATCGACTGGATATACAAATTTCTGCTTGAGAGCGTGATACACGCTATTCTATCGGATGTGGTTCAATCCAATGCGAAAAAGCAACCTATCGCATCCGGAGTCATAGCGTCGGAGTAAAGAATTGGAGGTTTTATAGTGATGTCTAGCTCAGGATGTCTAACTCAGAACCGTGGTGTCCCAATCCATCAATATGGATTCTTCCCGCTGGCCTGAGATCATGTTGAGAATCTTTCTGGCGGCGGTCTTCCCCAACAGCTCCTTGCGGTGCCCGATCGATACAAACGGTTTATCAAGCAGCATCGCGTATTGGCTGGAATCGAAACTTGCAATCTCGGGTAACTTCACTGAAGCATCTTTACAGACGCGGGAGAGCCATAGCGCGATTTCGTCGTTATAGCACACGACAGCAGTTGATCCGCAGAGATTATCGAACACCTGATCCTTGCCTTCGATGACTTTATGCCGCCTTGCATAATCCTCCGTGGTGTACCATCTCACACTTGCGTCATTCAGTCCGAGCCCACATTCCAGCAAGCCTTCCGAGAATCCTGCATAACGGGCCAACCCCTGGCGGTCATCGGATTTGAATATCCCTCCAATCGCCGTGTGGCCCTTTTTGGCCAAATAGTTCACCAGGGCCTTCCCACCTTGGTAATCATCCATTCCAACAACCGTCTCGCCTGAAAGCTCCGGGTAGGTGCAATGGAGGAACACAAGGGGAATCCCCATCTCCTTAATCTTCCTGTATAATAGAATATTCGGATTGGGAAGCGCGGTTTTCGTGCCTTCCACGATCATGCCTGAGATGTGGCCATCGCTGATGATCTTCTCCAGGATGGTCCGTTCCTTATCCACACGGTTTTCCGTCTGGATGAGATTGACGGAGAACCCTTCACCCGAAAGCTCCCGCTCCACACCTCTGATGATATCGGGGAAAATATAATTGCTGATATAGGTGCACATGGTGGCGATTGTCTTTGAGTTTTGACGGATTCTAGGTGGGTTGGCCAATGATACGTACGTTCCACTGCCTTGGATCTGATGGAGGTGACCCTCGTGTTTCAGGCAGCCTATCGCCTGCCTCACCGTCTGCCTGCTTACTTGAAAGCGGCTCACTAGCTCTTGCTCCGTGGGGAGTTTGCCTTCCTTGCCATAGGAGCCTTGTGTTATCTCATCACGTAGAATCGCTGCGATATCTGCATATTTCGACATTTTTTCTTCTCTTACCTGTACTGTAAATCGGGAATGTACAAATTACAAGTACTAGTTGAATTTGTATGGTTTCTTCCTCATATTGCATAACACGCTCTTGCTCTCAGATCCTGAGACCCACGGGTGCTGTCCTAGCGATAGGGTGCACCCTGGGGTTACTCACCCACAACTGGCCGATAACGTGAAATTTATGATATATGCGTACATATATTCACAGATTTTTGGAATATTTGAGTAAAATGTATGTACATATTTCTTGCTATTTTGTAAACCAATGGTATGATTTCATCATGATCACTCTTGTAGAAAGAGCGGCATGAACATAGAGGACACACGCGCGATACGCTTAGGAGAACATACGATGGAAAAAAGGGAATTCTGGTTTGTGGTGGGAAGTCAGTCGCTTTATGGGGACAAGGTTTTACAGACAGTTGATGCGAGAGCGCGGGAAATGGCAGAGGAGTTGTCGAAGACCCTACCGTATCCATTGGTCTACAAAGTAACGGCAAAAACCAACCAAGAGATAACCGACGTCATCAAGGAGGCAAACTACCGGGATGAATGCTGTGGCCTCATCACCTGGTGCCACACCTTCAGTCCATCAAAGATGTGGATAAACGGCCTTGAAACTCTCCAGAAGCCATACTGCCACCTCGCCACCCAATACAACAAGGAAATTCCGAACGAAGAGATAGACATGGATTTCATGAACCTGAACCAAGCGGCGCATGGCGACCGCGAGCATGGTTTCATTGCCGCACGCCTGAGAATGCCCAGGAAAGTAATCGCCGGTTATTGGAAAAACCCTGAAGTCCTGTCCAGGCTCGCTGATTGGATGAGGGTATGCATCGGCGTCCAGGTTTCACAGAACTTGAGGGTCATGCGTTTCGGCGACAATATGCGCGAGGTGGCCGTGACGGAAGGTGACAAAGTGGAGGCGCAGATCAAGCTCGGTTGGCAAGTGAACACCTGGGCGACAGGAGACTTGGTGCAAGAGATGCATGCCGTGACCGAGGCGGAGATCGATGCCCTGTTCGCTGTCTACCAGCTGGAATATGATATCGCGACAACCGACCTCGATGCCATCCGCTATCAGGCCAGAGAAGAGCTCGCTATGAAGAAGATGATGGACAGGGAGGGTTGCCGGGCATTCTCCAACACCTTCCAGGACCTCTACGGCATGGAACAGCTTCCCGGGCTTGCAAGCCAGCATCTCATGGCCCAAGGGTATGGCTACGGTGGGGAGGGCGATTGGAAGGTCGCCGCAATGACTGCCATCATGAAGGCGATGGGAGAAGGTGGCAACGGTTCCTCTGCATTCATGGAGGACTACACCTATCACCTCGCCGATGGCCATGAATATTCCCTCGGCGCCCACATGCTCGAGGTATGCCCCAGCCTGGCCGCCGGCAAACCCCGGATCGAGACCCACCACCTTGGTATCGGAATGAACGCAAAGGACCCTGCCCGTCTGGTGTTCGAAGGAAAAACCGGCCAAGGGGTGGTAGCTTCCCTTGTCGACATGGGTGGCAGGATGAGGCTCATCGTCCAGGATATCGAGGCAGTGAAGCCCATCCTCCCGATGCCTAACCTGCCTGTAGCCAGGGTGATGTGGCGGGCCATGCCCAACCTTACCACCGGGCTTGAATGTTGGATTTTGGCTGGTGGCGCCCACCATACTGTCCTGAGCTATGACGTTACGGCAGAGATGCTGAGGGATTGGGCCAGGGTCATGGACATCGAGTTCATCCATATCGATAAGGACACGACTTCCCACAAGCTTGAAGACGAGTTGCTGGTGAAGGACCTCATCTGGCGGCTTAAGTAAACTTTCGTGCCTGGCACGAAACTGCGGAATCTGCGCACCCCTATGCACCTAGGATGCCCATGGGGTTTATGCATGGAGCTAAAAAAAATCCTGCAAAAGTACATTGCAGGATTCATCATTGGAGACCACAAGAGTCTCACATTCCACCATGTCCCACCACAGAAGATTTTCCGTCTTTTGCGGTGAGCCGTCTATCCGAAATCATCTCCTTTTTCAGAGAAGATATATCCGGATAAAAGATAGTGACAATTTACTTATACAGCACATTTATCTGGTTTGCAAGCTTTTTTTTTAATAATAAGACAAATAATGAAAGCCTTCAATAACCAGATTTCAAAAAATTCGTTACAGAAACGTCTTATTCACGACTTTCACAGATAACTTCCTGTCTCTTTAATCATCTGAACCCTATCCTCCCCTACAGCGGCAGCTCAGCGAGGCACCGGTCGGCCTCCGGCATGCTGAACATCATCCAGTCGTGCATCATGGCCTCGTAGGTGTGGAGGTGGACATACGTGCCGGCTGATCGCATAGCGTTCGCCAGCCGAAGTGCGTCGGGATGCAGGATATCGGCGGTTCCGGTGAAAAGGTGCGTCGTTGGCAGTCCTTCGAGTTCCCCGTGGAGAGGACTGACATGCCAATCGTCAATCGGGTCATCCCCCGCCCACGCCCGCCCGGCAATCCGCAGTGCCTCGGGACTGAGGTATGGGTCGATAAGATCGACCGTGCTGATGTCGGGATTCTCCATCGACACGTCCACCCACGGGGACAACAGGACAAGGGACGATGGAAGAGGAAGGGAATTATCCCGTAGATACATGCTCCAGGCTAGTGCAAGCCCTGCACCTGCGGAATCGGCCAATAGGGTTATCGATGAGGCCTCGCTGGTATCGAAAATTTTTCGATAGACCACGTCGAGCAGCTTGAATGCATCGCGCCACGTGCCCTCAGGGGCGAGCGGATAGTCGGGGGCGACGATGGAAAGGTCCATCCTCTTATCCATGATCTTGTTGAGGAGCGACCAGTGCAGGGGCAGGAAGCTGGTGAGGTAGGCTCCTCCGTGGAGAAACAGCACCGTGCGGCTATGCCGCGTGTCGGGAGTGTCCTGAAGGGGCGAGGTGTTCTTGGAGGGGTCATGCTTGGGTGGTGTATCGTGTCTGGATGCTGTGTTTTTAGGGGTGATCCAGTGGACTGGGCGGTCGAAGATAATCGTGGTGGTGACTGTGTGGTGACTTCGAAGCTTTCTCCCCGGATCGGGTTGCTCACTTCCCGGACGAATCATGCTCCCAGTCTCGCGTATGCGTTTGAGCGTCGTCCCCTTGAAATCCATCGCGATCAAGGCGCGTTTGATCATCGTGCTCCGTAGACTCTCCATCCTAGGCTCTCCATTTATCCAATCCATCGCTCATGCTGGAAATATACACCATTTTCGTGGATGTGCTAGCTGGTTTTCATGAAGGTTTTCAATGTCGATATGATACAAGCAAAAGATAGGAGTCAGACAGGGAAAAGGGAAGGCTTCGCCAGCTGGCCTCCTAGCCTTTCAGATAATCGTTTTAGTTGGTTCATGGTTTTCGTTATAGGTATCTTTTCCCGCCCGGGGCAGATTCGTGCCTGGCACGAGAAAACATTAAGAGGCTGTTTTCTCGTGCCAGGCACGAATCTGCGAATCCGAAGGACGGGAGCGGGAGCGGACCCCGGAGCGGCCTGACGGCGATGCCGTGCCGCCCAGATGCCGAGGGAGTGATGGAAACTCGGAACTTCCTTTCCCTTTCCCTTTCACTTTTCTTTTCCGTTTCCGATCGCTTCGTTTGGGAAGGAACAAAGTGTGTGGATTTAATATGTGTTGTGCATTTCGCCGCATTATCTCGCACGCTTGGTGTATTTCTTTTCCTTATACATCGCGGTGTCTGCCTGCTTAAGCAACTGAGCGAGGGATTGGTCATCATCCGGGCGGTATTCGACCGCGCCGCACGCCAAAGACACTTCGAAGGGGTAACCACACTTTTTTAGATTCTCCCTCAATCTTGTTATCATGGGTTGAACGGTATCGCTAGAAGCATTCAAGGCAACGACCACGAACTCGTCGCCACCGATCCTCCCGATGATATCGGAATCCCTGAACGTATCGCGCAGCACCTGGGAGACAGAGACAAGCACTGAATCACCCATATCATGACCATAGGTGTCATTGATTCTTTTCATCCCATTGAGGTCCATGAACATGATGGTGATTGGTGTACCGGATCGTTTGGCGTGGCGCAATTCCTGCTCAGCGGCGATGGTGATGCCTCTTTGGTTGAACAATCTCGTGAGAGGATCCGTCACCGACAACGCCCGCAACTGGTCTTCCGTTGCTTTCCGGTCTGTGATATCCCTGGCGAGGATCAGAAGCAAAGGCTTCTCTCCATTGATCGCCCCCAATAGTTTCGCGGAGACTTCCCCGAGAAACGTCGAGCCGTCGGAACGCAGCAGGGTCACCTCAGAATATAAAAGCTCCCCTTTTTGGATTGCATCGATGAGCAATACTTCCATCGCCTTTTGTTCGGATGGTTCCACGAACGAACCGATCCACAGCCCTTGGACCGCTTCCTTCTGCTGATAGTTGAAGAGCTTCAGGGCTTTTTCGTTGAAATGAAGGATCGCCCCTTCCAAGCTGGACAACACGATGGCGTCTGGGGACAGCTCCACTATCGATTGATAGAGGCTCTCAGTCTCCCGCAGCTGCTGCTCCGTCTTTCGTATCTCCGTGATATCCCTCACGACACCCTGGGAGAAGCCAACATGCACCGGCTTGCAGGGTTTGATCTCTATCACCCCGGTAGAACCGTTCTTGCGGATGATCCTCACCGTTATCAACGATGAAGGCACTCCTGAATGCTGAAAGGTTTGATATCTCTGTTCCATCGCCTCTTTATACGAGGCTTCGATGAACTCCATGAAGGATCGCCCGATGATCTCGTCAGGCTTCTCATAACCCAAGATCTGTGCCAATGCTGTATTCACATAGACAAACATCCCATCCGGGTTGGTCACGTACAACCCGTCATTCAGGCTGTCGGCAAAAAAGGAAAGTTCCAAGTAATGCTGTGCGATTGTATGCTGTGCATCTGAACTGGTTGGTGAATCATTCATCCGCATCGCTCCATCGTATGTTCATCAGTCGATTCAAGACCCCCACAGCTCCCAAATAGTGCACTCATCGTACGGTAAAAGCTGATGTGTATCAATAGAAAAATGAACATAATGACATACTATATGACGGAGTCCCAGATGATTACTCACTTGGTCTCATGAGCGATTTCCATGTCAATATGATAAAAATGAAAGCTGGGAGTCATGCGGGAAAAAGGTAGGGCTTCGCCAGCTACCCGCCCACCCTTTCAGATCATCGTTTTAGTTGGTTCATGGTTTTCGTGATAGTTATCTTTTCCCGGGGCAGATTCGTGCCTGGCACGAGAAAACAGCCTCTTTATGTTTTTCTCGTGCCAGGCACGAATCTGCGCCCCCGAATCTGCGAATCTTGGGGCTCCGATGCGGCAAGGACTCGGAGGGCTTGGTCCGAAGGACGGGAGCGGGAGCGGACCCCGCAGCGGCCTGACGGCGAAGCCGTGCCGCCCATGTACCGAGTGGGTGATGGAAGCTCGGAACTTCCTTTCCGTTTCACTTTTCTTTTCACTTTCAGATCGCTTCGTTGGAGAAGGAACAAAGTGTGGAGATCATAGCAGGTCCCCATCCTCTTCCTTCATGAAGCCAAAGTGTCGTCCACGATGGAAAAAATCTTATTCGGGTTACCACGATGTGATTATGTAATCAACAACCATTGACAGCACCCCAGTTGGAGGATATTATTTCTTGCATATAAGGAAAATAAATTCCAATGGAGGCTTTAATCATGTGTAACAATTGTGAGCTTTCAAAAAAAAGATTCATCTTGCTGGTGATCTTGATTGTTGTCTCTTCGGCATCAATCATAACAGCTCAACTACCGAGCACGGTATCTTCGAGGGTAACGAAAATAGAAGCTGCGATTGTTGCAATTGAGCAAGCATTGAAAAAGGACCAGCTTTCAACAGCTCAAAGACGTCTTAGCGAAATAAACGTGATCATGAAAGAGATAAATGATCGTTACAAAGGGAAGTTTGAAGAGAACGACCCTGTCTACGTTGCAATGATAACTCGGCTCGATGCGGCAACGAAAGCCATTTCTGATGCTGAGGGCCTCTCAAGTTCAGCAAAAGAAGCTGAGGAATTGGCAAAGAAGGCAAAGGAAGAGTTAAGTGCGAAATGGATTGAACGTTTTGCTCCATATCTAGATAAAAACAGCGGGAAGGATCTCCCGATTGGCTCCGGTCTTAATTATCTTCCTGAAGATAAGCAAGCTATCGCGAAGGCATCCGCCCGTGAGGCTCAGATCCTGTTCGATGAATACAAAAACACGCAGTTCCCTCATGGAAAAACCTTTGATCTTGAAAGCATTGCATCAACTTTGGCTGATAGGCTGAAGTACTATGCGGATCTAGCGCAAAGCGATGTCAAAGAAGTTTCATGCGCCCCCTGGGTTGATCTTCTTTCACCGTACGTTGAGGTAGGCCGAGGAAGTCCAAAGTATCTTGTTCTTGCGGTAACGATGGATTTTACAGAGATCCAGGCAAGTGAGACGAACTATAAAGAAACAAAGGAAGCCTTCGAAGCCTACAAAAAAGCAGATTTCCCCCATGGAAAGACTTATCGGCTTGAGCAGATTGAAAAGCTTTTTGGCGAGGCACTGGCAGAGATGCCAAAATACCTAGAAGAGAGCAGAATGAAGATTTCAGGAGAAATTGAGCAAAGAATTGACAATGTGATCAATTATTTTGAAACCACCACAGCTTGGAAAAGTGATGAGAAAGCGGTGCCGCCCATAATCATGGCAAGAGATTTTGCATCTTTGCAAGAGGCTGTTGAAGATTACGCTTCGAAAGCAGCCAAGGGTGATCCAAAAGTCGCATCCCTTAGGTCCAAGCTCCAGAAAATACAGGATATGGACAAGGCCAATAGAGTAATCTGGAGTCAGCGAAATTTTCAGCTTCGCGATGCCTATAAAGGAAACGATATCGCGCAGCTAAAAGAAACAGCGAGCCTCGCTGCTTTAAAAGATTATCCAAACGCGAAGGTTTTTCATGTGACAGTGACATCTGAGGATTGGGCTATTGAGGACGTTGTAGAGTTTACCGACACCACAAAAACAGCAATTGCAAGAAGGATAACACGCTCTGTGAGAGCGCAGGTTTCCCTCAAAACGACCTCAGGCGAAGTCCGGTTGGTGGGGATCTACCTTGGCCAAAACAAAGCTTCAGACGGTAGCTGGCAGAAACTTGTTGGTCACTCCACCTGGGAAGACCCTATTGCAGAAGCAAATATTGGCAAGTTTGTAGATAAATAGTTGGGCGGATGCATAGGGCTCCACCAATCGCCAGGTTTTTGATTTCCAACGAAGTGAGCGGTAAGGGGGCATCGTGATGGTTCCCCTGGCGAGCGCGTGCTGGGAAAGCAAGGTGAGATACCCCGCCCCTTGGGGTACAAGCGGAGGCAAAGCCTCCACTTTCCTGGGTTTGCCCTGGGGGGCTGAGATCTTTGATTGACCTGATCAATTTGATCAAGACCACTTCCTTTGAGATGTCGATTATTCCGAATCCATTCAACATCGGTGTGCCTGGCACGAGAAAACATAAAGAGGCTGTTTTCTCGTGCCAGGCACGAATCTGCGAATCTGGTCCGAAGGACGGGAGCGGGAGCGGACCCCGTAGCGGCCTGACGGCGATGCCGTGCCGCCAATGCGCCTAGGGGGTGATGAAAACTCGGAGTTCCCTTTCATTTTCCTTTTTGAAAACTTCACTGGGGAAGGAATAATTTGTGGATTTTTTTGATGGTCCCTATGCTACAGGGCCAGAGGCGTTCCTACTTGGGAAAGAGAGCACATCACCTAGGGTCCCGTCATGGTACTGGAGTTCGGGGCAGGAAAGCCTCACCTCGTAATCGCCGGCTGCATATTCGGAGATGACTTTTTCCCAAAACCGAACAGAGCTAGTATTTTTTGGATGGCATCCGATTTCCCATCTGCCCGGGAACGAATCAAAGATGGCCTTGGCGACATGACTTCCGACACCGCTGCAACGATATGTGTATAAAACGAAAAACTCTGCCATGGAATAATCATAATCTGCATGTACGATAAAGCCCTCTTTGTCAAAAAGAACAAAGCCGGCCCATGTGTCAGGGACAGCGATGAGAAAGGCATGATATCCATCTTTTGTCCAATAATCAGACGCGTATTTCTCAAATTCAAAGTTTCCGTCCCCGTTCACCTCAAACTTGTTGTATTGGGACCATTCATAACAGTACATTTTTAGGAGGTTTCTCAAGACAGTCTGCTCGTGAGTGGTTTCCTTTGTGACCGCGATGATCTTGATATCGCTGTGCTCCATGTGTATCACCTATGTTCATAAAAACCCTGTCTGGTCTTTATGTTTCCTTTTAATGCAATCGATAGAACCACTATGATTCGTATCGGGAACATTGTCCACCATGATGCATTCAACATGAAAGGGAACGCATTCTCCTAAGCACCTATCGGCTGTTTCCCGCGCCCCTACTGTCCGCAAGGGGGAAATCCTACCTGGTATCTCGGCTCAGTCAAACACAGGAACAACCATAGCCAAAGCTCTGATAGCTGGAGTTTTCATGCGACTTGCTTCCACTAAATCCATCAATTCACAATTCAATGCAGACATTTCGTTCACTGCCCTGCGAGCATGCCTAGCCATCGCCGTTTCTGCAAGGTCTGTACGTAATACCAATGAGAATACGCCTGCGACAAGAAACCCAGGCAAGCGCAGATACCATAATTTTCTCGGCGTGATCCGATGCCCAAGACACCTCAATACCGCAAATCCCTCCTGTATCGCCGCCACCATCAACCTGATATCAGCAGGATTCCTGGACAGCGAAACCGGGTCTCCACCATGCTTGTAAAGTGCTTGTGCAATCGCGCATACCACCGCTACATGCGTCTTCTGCCAGTCATCCATGTTACCGCAGGTGACAGTGGGTATCCCTGATTTCCGAAACATGTGTACCAGCACCCTGACACGATCACTGGAAGCATGCACCAGCTCTCCCACAGTCGTGGTTTGGAATAGCCTGACCAGCCCTCTACCAATCCGGTACACTACAATATCGCCGTCGACCTCACCCCCAGCCGAAGGAAATGCCACCATCACCCGCTCAGCCCCCACAGCATCGACATAGGACTGATATCCCGCCGCGGTGTTCACCATGAATATGAAGTTGGGCGATCGATTGGCAGCCAGTGTGGGAAGCAATGCTTCGATTTGTGTCCGTTGCACCACGACAAGCACGAAATCATACCGATCATCCGGAGCCAGCGATGGAATCGCCCTGACAGGGTACCGTTCCACTGAGGAAGATGTCGATTCGCGCAATTCCACTCCATGTGCCCGCACAGCTTCCAGACGTTCACCTCTGGACAATACAGTCACATCGAGACCGGAACCTGCCAATTTTCCGGCAAACAGACTTCCTATTGCCCCTGCTCCGACTATTAATATCCTCATCCCTTCATCCTCGATCATTTCCAAGCCTTCGGTAACTCCATCCAAAACACCGCTCCCATTGCTATCGTGATCACCAGGGGGAACTAATTCCAATCCAATCGTGCATATCTGAAGAGTTTTGAGAGAGGAACCCATGTGACTATAGCGAAAAGTGCTAAATCTCCTCGGTAACCTTCTGATATGATGAGACCTGTTGTCAAGCATAATTCCTATTTTCTATCTTTAACCTCATCAGGTGAAACTCGTATCCGATTCCGATGGCAAATTCAAAGACTTTTTGATACAGTATGAGGAAATTGAGAACGCTTTCATGCAGACCAGCTTCACCATCAGCACCTGAGACCGCGTTGCCAGACAAACATGAGGTTGATATATGCAAGCCTTAAAAAAAATGCCTTTACTAGCTATCATACTGATGTCCATGCTCACATTCTCAAATGTATTTGGGCTGCCCATTGCAGGGGCGGCTGTCTTTGTCGGGGCTATCGGTTTCTTCATTCACAAGGCGGGTGAGAAACAACCATTCAAAGGCAGCGGTCTTGAAATCGGCGCTATCAGGTCCCAGCTTGCAAATACGAGCATCTGGTTGTGGATGGCATTGCCGCTCATCATGGATGCTGTCAGCATTACCTTATCAAAGCTGGTGTTACCTGAATACCTGGAACATGTGCTTGCAAGAACCGGACAATTTGTATCCCTTGATAAAATTGTATTATTGGTATTTCAGCTTGCATTTCTTGCCTTGGGAGAGGAAATCGCATGGCGCGCTTTTTTTCAAAAACAATTGAATAAGGCGCTGCCGATCGTTCCTACAGTCATCATTACGGCTGTCTTGTTTTCGATCGGGCATTTCAGTCAGGGAGATGCCGTTATCGTACTGTATGATGTCTTGTTTATTTGCATCAACAGTGTGTTGTATTCAATAGTCTTCCATAAAGCAAATAATGCGTGGATGAGTGCGATTTCGCATTTTGCCGCCAATCTATTCAGCATCATAGTGTTGGTATTCATATAGTCCACATGTTCTTGTATGCGGTTCTGTGGAATAGGTTGGAGGAACCTTTGCCCACCGTGCCATGCACGAATCTGACGGCGAACCGTGCCGCCCAAGTGCCGATGAGGGTGATATCAGCGTAAGAGCTCAGGAATCCTTTCCAAGGTCTTTAATTGCTGTTGTGGATGTGATACAACTTCGTACATGTCGCTTCTATGTACTGGAGAAAAACATGAAATTATGTAAAAAAATCATAAGCTTGATTATGCTTGTCGTGTTTTTACTTGGTGCACCTAAGCTTGCATCATGGGTTGCTCATTTGTTTGATTATTCCAGCATAGACCCCGATGGTGCATTCATGTGGATCAGCATACACCATATAGTTCAAGCGTTATTGATACTGATTGTTGTTTTTATACTTACAAAGCGATTTAAAGTCGACTTCCACCTAGGTATGGGTAATAGGGAAGTTGGTTTTAGGTATCTCAAGCGTTTTCTGGTTATATACTCGATTTATGTGGTGGTTGCGTTTGCCAGTACCATCATTATCAGTGGTGTTCCATCGTTTCAATATCCACTGACTGCAAAAAACATTGTTGGCAGCTTAGGGTTTCAATTGTTGCTTTCGGGACCATCGGAAGAAGTGATTTTTAGAGCTTTTGCAATGACTATGTTTGTCCTTTTGATTAGTAAAGGACGCTTGAATAAGCACTTGAGTTACGCAAACTTATTCGCGGCTCTTGTCTTTGGTGCTGCTCATATGCACATATCGTTGAGTCCCTTTGATGTTTCATTCAAAATTTCACAAGTGTTGCTAGCTCTTGGTTTAGGGTATCTTTATGGTGATTGCTTTGAGAAATCTAAAAGCGTTGTCTATCCCATGTTGATGCACAGTCTTTCAAATGTAATGATGGTGGGGGTTACCATCGGGCTTTCATTTTTCTAATATGGAAAAGGTTGGTGGAACCTTTTCCACACGCGAAGGGGGGTGGGCGGCGGCCTATGGGTCGCGTCCGCCGCGCAGGTTCGTGCCTGGCACGAGAAAACAGCCTCTTTATGTTTTCTCGTGCCAGGCACGAATCTGCGAATCTGGTCCGAAGGACGGGAGCGGGAGCGGACCCCGGAGCGGCCTGACGGCGAAGCCGTGCCGCCCAAGTGCCGAGGATGGGTGAAAAAAGCTGACACGCCCGTTCTTGGGGCCGAGGGTTCTTAAGGACAGAGTTCTTCTGAAAGGATTAATTGTATGCTTCCATTACCTTTACATCTTCAGTCATCAAGGGTCTGCATATCTCATCCATGTTCATGGTTTTCCAGCTCGATAGAGTGTTATGCGTAGTAAAATATTTCAAGGGAATCGGATGCGTCCCGAGTATAACTGGAATATTGTAGCGTGTCTCAACGAACTCTTTAAATTGACGTATGTATGGGCAAGGAGGGTATCCAACGATCATTCCTGTCGCAAAATGGATTACCGCTGCTCCATTTTTAATCATCTCTTCGGGGACGTATTCAATATTTCCACCTGGGCAACCACCGCAGTTTGAGAATCCAACCAGTTCCAAATGCTCCTCCATTGGATAGTTGGCAAATCCTCCAACATGCTCTTTCAATGCTCTGAGGCACTTTCCTCCACCACAGTTAATGTAACGTCCACAAATGATTATTCCAATTTTTGTCATCTAGTTTTCCTTTCTGAATCGGACAATTTCCCGTTTATAATTCATGACGGGTTTTGGGCATTCCTGCTTCACAAAGCTTTTTCTCAACACTCCACGGGTTCGAAGGGCAGGATACCCTGTGCATGGTATACTGGATTTTCGGAACCTCTTCTTATGTAGAGTACCACACTTCTTGTGTAGAAGCCATTTTAGAGAGTAAATTTTTGTGGGCTTTGGACAGCATATCCTTGTGGACGTTCACTGAGGAAAATGTTGCTGGAACCTTTTCCTCACCACCCCGCTTCCCTATAGCTCACAAGGGATAGGAGGTCAATGCGTCGCAATCCTTTTGTCTAGATAATTTTCATCACTTAATCTTGAAGCGGTGGCAAAATCAAGCAGAGCTCCAATTCTTCTTGAGTGGGAGTGATGGTAAGCCTGCGTGTATTGGAGGCCACAAAGAAACTATCGAGCAAAGAAACCCCATAAGAAATTTCATGCTGTATTATCCCATTCCCTTTTGTACAAACAACAACAGCGTATCTATCATCAAGATCCAGTTCAATTTTCGACCTGATTCGTAGACGATAAAAATCAAAACATCCCGAGATTTCGGAACCAAGCAGTAGTTCTTTCGAATATCCGATATCCTTTTCGATACTATTTGGCTGTACAAAGAACTTTTTCCGTATTTGCTCGACAGATACACACTGATAATCAAACATACTCATACACAGTTGCACATCTTTACCCATGAAGCGAGCCGCTTCAGGAACAACGATGCCGTTCCTGTTGAACTCACATCTGACTACGAGATCGCTGGGTTCCATCAACTCGAGCAACAATATTCCTTCCCCGATTGCATGCGGCATCCCACCAGGAATGTAGATGACATCTCCGACCTGAACCGGAATGTTTTCAAAACAGGAATCCATCATCGATATATCTTGCCTGAGAACGATATCAGTCCAGAGAGCTTTAGACATATCCTTTCTTTGAAACCCTAATCGAATGTATGGATTTTCCACCGACTCCCTGATTGCCAGCACATAATAGGCCTCAAACTTACCATACTCACACCCGAGAAATTTTTTCGAAAATTCTTTTGTTGGATGTGCTTGCATATGAAGTCGCATGCTGGAATCCAACCATTTGGCGAGAAATGAAAGCGAAGAATCAGAATTTGTGCCTAAATAATAGTCTGGATTTTGTTCCAGCACCTGTTTGAGGAGGTATGTATTGCCATTGTGGACAAACTGCGAAAGACCTTCGTGTAAAACGAAGGGCAATCCTGGATTTTTTGCCCCAACAATCGAACACAGCCATTCCTCCGGCTTGTCCCCATCCTTCGCCTGTTCAATACCCCTGAGGGTATCAATCACTGCCCCCCCAAGATAATTTCTTCGTACTCTATTTGGAGACATCTTCACTATTGGCAATAACACTGGCATACCTCTTACATGGAACACACAATATCGTTCATTTGAGTGAAAGCTTCGGCATTGCTTTTAAACACAGCCGTTGCAGGGAAACGTAAATTTGCATATTGGAAATTCGTTTGTGTCATATCGGAAACCATGGCTTTAACCGCCATATATCCTTGTTGGACCGGATACTGATAGATTGATGAGGTGAGCGTGCCATCTTCAAAAAATGGAAGCAGCTCCGGAAATACATCAATACCTACAGTGACAATTTTTCCCGACAACCCAAGACCCTTGACGATCTCACACATGCTTAACGTTTCACGTGCTGATACGGCATAAATTCCCAGTAAATTGTCGAACTTTTTTAAATATTCTTCAATTGCACGTTTCAACCGGGGGATGTCGTCGAAGATATGAATCTCATTCATGAGGATACCGGGACAACTTTTCATCATGGCTCTTTGGAAATTATTGATACGCTCAGACTGTCGGTCACTTTCACGATAACCTCCCAATAAAAGCAACTGGCCTTCTTTCTCCCTAAGGATGGCTGAAAAAATATCTGCGCAGAGTTGCCCAACATACATATTTGAGGAAGAAGAAAAACCATTTTTAAATTGATACAGCTGTGTGGTTGCGTTCATCCTGAATGTCGGGATACCTTTATCCGAAATCTCTTTTAGTACTGCCAAGATCTTTGGATTGCTCATCGCATTTGTGATGACTCCGTTTACCTTTCCATATTCACCGTTAAGGATTTTTTCAAACTCACTAATAGACTCTTCGCTTTTAAGCTCACAGTAATGCCTGCTGAGATTGATATTATAGATTGAGAGGTCTTGGCATGCGTTTTCAATACCTTTCCAAACATACTGGAAGAAATATTTGTCGGTTCCCTCGGGTTTTGGCAACACTACTGCGATGTTGATTGGAGGTCTTCTCAAGGCGGACGCTGCCACATTCGCTGTATAGTCCAGACGTTTAGCCTCCTCTAATATTTTCATCTGAGTCTCAGGACTGTAACCACCTTTATTATTTAAAGCACGTTGGACTGTTCCTATGGATAAATTCAGGTTTTCCGCAATGTCTTTTAATCGAGTAGAACTTCCCATGTAGAGTCTCCTTCGTTTTCACTATATCAGAACATGTACAAGAAATCAAATTGAAGTAAATAACGTTTGTTTTTTTATTTTCAATCTTGACTATCTATTTATTAACTAAATTGTATATTTTTATATAATCTCAGTTAAATCTGATTCGAGTATATTACATCACAAATCCAATAAATATTTAAGTTGACAAATAACGTTATTCCATCTAGTATTTTTACAATACGCCATGGAGTGATCCATGCACAACCAAAAGGAGTCACAGATATGAAAACGAAAAAGCTGTTGATCGCATTGATTCTGATCAGCTTGGTCTCAATGTTCTCATTACTGGCAACTGGAGCCCAAGAAGCTGCATCGCCTGCCGACAAGTATCCTGCAAAACCTATTCAGGTCATAATCGGATATGGTTCGGGAGGAGATGCTGACGTGAACGGACGCATTTTCTCAAAGCATATGGAGAAGTATCTTGGGCAGACACTAGTTGTCAGCAACGTGACTGGAGCTGCGGGTTCAGTTGGTGCCAGACAGGTACTGGAAGGTAGGCCAGATGGCTATATCGCTCTTTTTTCTCACTGGGGTTCGTTGATGAACACCCTATTGGGAGTCGGAGATTACAACCTCCTTGAGGATTTCAACATCGCAGGAATCTGCGCACTCGATACCAATACGCTGTTGGTTGGAAATGTAAAAGGAAGATTTGCAGATTTTAACGAAGTGCTTGCCTATGCAAAAAAGAATCCAGGTGATGTAAGGGTCGGTATCGAAGTAGGATCTGTGGTTCATTTGACTTCATCGGTATTGCAAGCTTCGACCGGTGTGGAGTTCCATCTCATCGATACAGGAAATATGGGAAACGACATGGCTTCACTCAAGAGCAACCAGACTGACTTCGCCATCAGGCAATTCAGTAATGTCAAGGACTTTATCACTGCTGGTGAATTCAAAGGTTTTGCATACCTGAATGACAAGCGCAACGAAATGTATCCAAACGTTCCTGCGATTACCGAGTTTGGTGTGGATGGAATGGAAGCGTTCTACAGCAAGTTCTTCTGGTACGGATTTCCCAAAGACACTCCTCAGGAAATCGTTGATAAGTTCGCTGCTGCCATGAAGAAAGTTGCTGAAGACCCGGAAGCCAAGAAGGAATTCGCTGCACTTGGAGTAGACTTACGTTTCATGGCCGGTGACGAAAGCAAACAATTCATCACAGGTATTAAAGAAACCTTTGAGCCTTTCATGGATACCCTGAAAAAGTAATTTGAATGGATATGGCCGGAAATCCTACCAGTCTGATTTTGTGAGGTTTATTTTGAAAGTAAAAAAAGATGTAATATCAGGAATTTTTTTCATGGTCTTGGGTGTTATGATTTTTTTCTCCTCCTATACGATCAAGACCAATATGTTTAGCCAATTCAGCTCGAGCCTGCTTCCTCGCACCGTTGCTATCCTCATGTTTATCCTAGGTGGATTGGAGGTGTTGGTATCTTGGAGAGCTGAGAGAACAGGAAATCCGGCCATTTCAAAAAAAGCGATCATGCAAGTATGTATCTCCATCATATCAATGCTGGTGTATGCATTGAGCATTGATGTGGTGGGTTTCATCATCATGACAACGCTGCTGATGTTCGTGCAAATGCTTATCATTTCCAATTGGAAATATAAGAAAAGCGTGTCGTACCTTATCATATCCGCAAGTTCATCAGTAGCTTTTTATTACTTATTCTCGCAAGTTTTCTATCTTATGCTTCCCCAGGGGATTCTCGGATAGAAAGGGGGTATTCGGATGTTTGCACATTTTTTGACCGGTGTTATAGAGGTGATGTCCCTAGGGAATATTTTGTTGATCATTGCCGGCACTGCCTTGGGAATCATGTTTGGAGCTATTCCGGGCTTGACTCCTGCCATGGCAATCGCGTTGTGCCTTCCCATGACATTCAATTTAGAGATTGTCAGTTCCATGTGTTTGCTGATCGGACTTTACCTCGGTGGTGTATCTGGAGGCTTGATCTCCGCGATACTTCTTCGAATCCCAGGCACCGCAGGCTCTTTGGCAACAACGTTTGACGGACATCCCATGGCAACCCAGGGAAAAGCAGGCAAAGCATTGGCCGCGGGCATAATCTTTTCCTTCTTAGGTGGACTTTTCAGCATCATGATATTACTTCTTGTTGCACCTCAGCTTGCCGAAGTCGCTGTAAGAATCACCCCTTTCGATTATTTTTCAATAATTCTCTTTTCCTTGACTTTGGTTGGAGGGCTGGCAGGGAAATCCTTGATCAAGGGATTGCTAAGCTGTCTCTTGGGTTTATGTTTCTCCTTTGTGGGAAGCGCACCTATCGATGGGGTCATTCGTTATACCATGGGTATAAGAAATCTCAACGGTGGGTTTGTCTTTCTGCCGGTGATGATTGGCTTGTATGCGGTATCACAGATTCTCAATTCTGCGGAGGATGCAATCAAAGCAGACGCTCCAACGAAAATCACTAGCAATGTCGGGAAAGTCGCTATTACCTGGAAGGAGTTTACAGGTCAGACAGTGAATTTCTTACGTTCAAGCGTGATTGGAACCATCATCGGAATCCTGCCTGGAATAGGGGGTGGAACCTCTAATCTCATTGCGTATACCGCAGCGAGAAGCAGCTCAAAGGAACCCGAAAAATTTGGAACTGGTATTTTGGACGGGGTTGTTGCTCCTGAGACTGCGAACAATGCCGCAATCGGTGGTGCGATGATCCCGTTGTTGTGCCTCGGCATTCCAGGAGACGTGGTCACCGCGATATTAATCGGAGCGTTCATGATTCAGGGCATCACCCCCGGTCCGATGCTTTTCACTACGCAGCCGACTCTGTTGTATTCAATATTCACAGCCTTAATCATCTCCAACATCGCTATGATCGTATTGGAATTGCTGTTCTTGAAAGGATTCATCAAAGTTCTTAACATCCCCAAACATATTCTGCTTCCTGGTATCCTGTGTGTGTGCGCAATTGGAGCGATCGGAGCCAACAACCGGGTGTTTGATATATTTGTAATTCTGTTGTTTGGCATTCTTGCCTTTCTGATAACCAAATTCGAGTACCCGGTACCCCCCTTGGTAATGGGTTTCATTCTTGGTCCCATGCTTGAGACTAACCTTCGGAGAGGGTTGATCTTCAGTAAAGGGAGCATAGTTCCTTTCTTTACCCATCCCCTTTCATGCATTATGATTATTCTTTCTGTCCTATCGATTGTCTTTACGGTGGTCGCATCAAATAAGAAAGTTAAGCGAGTACAAAATGGCCAGTGAAAAACATGTTCTCATGATATGTGTCGACCAGCTTTCAATGAGCAGGCTGGGCCTATCCGGTGATGCCATAGCGATGACGCCGACGATTGATTTTCTTGGCAGAAACGGTCTCAATTTTGACAATTTATACAGCACTTGCCCCATCTGCATCCCCGCGAGAAGAAGCCTTATGACAGGTATGAGCCCAAAATCGCATGGAGATAGGGTGTATCAGGATACCATGCCAATGCCATCGGCTGTGACCTTAGCACAAGCATTTTCTGATGCGGGTTATCAAACCTATGCAGTCGGCAAGATGCATGTCTATCCCCAACGTAATAGAATCGGCTTTGACGACGTGATTTTAATGGAAGAAGGTCGGAATGAATTTGGTGTGTATGATGATTATCAGATATGGCTTGGTGAGCAGGGATACATCGGCGATGAATTTCTACACACGATTGGCAACAATACCTATTACACCCGCCCATGGCATCTTCCGGAAATAACTCATCCGACAACTTGGGCAACTAAAGAGATGATGCGGATGATTAAAAGAAAGGATCCGGGAAAGCCTGCCTTCTTCTATATTTCCTATGCAGCTCCCCACCCACCACTTCTTCCTTTAGACACCTATCTTGATATGTTCACTTTAGATGAGATGCAGCTGCCTGATGTAGCCAATCAATGGGCTGAATCTGATTCACCTATCCTAAAAACATTTACGGAAAAAGCCCATGCATATTCAGAGAAAGAAATGCGTTTGGCTCTTCGGGCTTATTACGCCACTTGTACTCATATTGACAGTCAAATCAGGCTTTTATTGGGAACACTACGTGAGTCAAATATGCTTGACGATACCATCATAGTCTTTTTGTCTGACCATGGCGACATGCTCTTCGAACATGGATGTATTGGGAAGCGGCTGTTTTATGAAGGGTCCTGTCATGTACCGTTTATCATATCCGGGACGCCTGCCTTGGAATACCGCAAGAAAGTAGATACACACCAGATAGCTTCTCTTGAGGATGTCATGCCAACACTTCTCGACATGTGTGGTATTGATATCCCTGATACTGTCGATGGCATATCCTTGGTATCTGAACAGAGGCATGAATACATCTTTGGTGAAATTACTGAGGGAACCAAAGCAACCAGGATGATAATGGACGGAAGGTACAAGCTGATTTATTACCCGTGTGGCAATATTGTCCAACTGTTCGATATTGAACAGGACAAATTTGAATTGCAGGATCTTTCTGGTTGTGCCGACCTGTTGGCAATAAAAGAAATGCTGATAAAAAGGTTGATTGACAATCTCCATGATGGAGATGAGCGATGGGTAATTGACGGGAAATTGGTTGGATTCGAAGCTTCAATGAAAAACGAACCAATCGATTTTGGGTTGCATAACCAAAGGGGATCCCATTGGCCGCCTCCGGGACAATATTCGAACTTTGGGAATTCACAGAAATGAAGGAGTGATGAGATGAAACCAATATTTAGGAAATTTTCATTCAGAGAATACCAACATGATTCAAATATGTGTCCGGTGATGATAGTGACTCCTGATGATGGCAATTACATGCATACATTTTTTGATGTAGATCCAATCAGTCCTAGCGGCACGTATTTAGCATGCATCAAACTTCCCTTTGTCGACCGGCTCCCGAAGTCCGAGGATGCTGCGACAGTGTGCATCATCAATCTGAAAACTCAAGAAATTGCGGACGTTTACCAAACAAAGGGATGGGGGCTCTGTGTCGGGGCTCATGTGTGTTGGGGGAAATCGGATAATCAGCTGTTGTTCAACGACAAGGAAGATGGGTCTGTTTTTTCCATTGAATATCATCTTGAATCTGGAACCACTCGCAAGCTTTGCCATGAATTCTACCAAGTTACGAGAGATGGTAGATGGGGTTTTGGTCCTTCGCTTGCATTGTTGAACAATGTGCAAAAAGGATATGGCGTCACCCTCGATGACAAATTTGATATTACCCCTACTTCAAGTTTGGCCGATGATGAGGGACTCTGGAGATTGGATATTGAAAACAATTCAGCACACCTTATCTTGACTAAAAAAGATGTTTTTAACCTTCTGCCAGATAAAAAACCATTTGAGAACTGTGAGATGGTATTCTTCCATACTAAAATCAGTCCGAACCAAAAGCGTCTCATGCAGATGATCCGATGTAAAACGCCTGAGAGTAATGATGCAACCGGACGTACGGGTCAACTTCGTTTTATCGTGACCTGTGATCTTGATGGAGGGAATGCCAAAATCGCATTGCCATTTGAGCTGTGGGGACCAGATTCACATCATCCTGATTGGTATCCAGATTCAGAATGGATTACTATGAATCTCCGGTTCAATGGGTATTTGCGGTTTGTGAAGTTTAAGCAAGATGGTAGCTCGCTACAAATCATGTATCCGCATCTTCCGGGAAGCGGGCATCCAAGCACCTCAAAGAACCTGCGTTGGTTTATGACAGATACATACCCGTATGAAAATTTCGCAAATCACGATAAGGAAATTCCCATCCGATTGATTAACTCCCAAACAGGGGAGGATCGCAATATTTTGTATATATGGAGCCTTTCAGCTGAGGTCCCGTTCGATTTCCGCAACGATCTACATCCAGTATGGAATCAGGATGATACAAAAATTGTGTTTAATGGAGTTGTCAACGACAAGCGTCAAGTATTGATTGCTGATGTGAAGGACCTGGTAAAATAATGATGGAATGCATGTATTGCCAACCAGAAAGCTTAAGAAGATCGAGCTTAATGACAAAAGTTTGTGATCTACCAGGCTCTGTGGTTTATTTATTTCGAGACCAGCGGTATGCTGGGCGGGTTGTGGTCGCGTCCAGAAAGCATTTTAAAGAGATTTTTGAAATGTCAGAAGAACAAAGATGTCAATTTTTCAACGATGTAGCGCATGTGGCACAAGTATTGACCGAATTGTTCCATGCTGAGAAAATCAATTATTCAATCTGGGGTGACGAGGCGAACCACACTCATGTTCACCTTGTCCCAAAAACGCAGCAGCAACCCGAATGGGGGAAGCCGTTTCTCCATGACCCGGAGCATCCGATACATGTAGATGAACACACTTTTCAACTCCGCGTTGATGAGTTGCGAGAAGGGATTGAATTCCTATCGAAGAAAATAAAGTAAACTCGTACTTCATGTGACTGACTGCTAGACACAATTCAGCCACGATGGCGTCGCATAGTTTCTTGAACACCGAGGAAAGATGCGACACATCGTATCAAGGACTACTCTACCCTCTTGCTACCCGACAACCTGTCCCAAAAAAAATGTCCTGGTTTTGCAGGGAAATTTCTTTCCCTTCGCGCATATAGACTGTCTGACCGCCCCGGTGTGAAAGAGTTGCTGTGGAAAAAGTTCCGGGAACTTTTCCAGTCCTCGAACTAAATCCCCGCTGAATAAACTTTGTGCCAGGCACGGAATTGTTTCCTTCTCCGACTGGCGTTCGACAGTTGAGCCTACA
>DIXI01000030.1 GCA_002428625.1 Sphaerochaeta sp. UBA6084 | reverse complement strand
GGTCTTTAAATGGCGGAAAAAGCAACTGCTGATTGGGATATTGCCCCCCTCCATCGTCAGAATAGTGTCTGGCACGAATATATCAGCAGACGAGAATGGATGGGAGGCGAGCTGGCGAAGCGTTCCCTTTTCCCTTCATGTACTCCTATCATCAATGCCAACATCCACAAGGAGTGTCTTGACTTGATCATCGGTTCCTCAAAGAACATGCACGAATCAAACCGAAGTGACCGAATAAACTACGTCCCAGAGCCGGATGCAATCCAATCCTCGCAGATTCAATTCATTCGTGAAAGATGGATTGTGAAATTTTCTCGGATCCCTGCCAGCTCCTCAATCCCAGACTCAATCCTGCCAAGAGGTACCAAGCCATCCGCGTACGGGGCATACAAAGTCATATGGACAATGGACGGATCATATTCACGAAAGGGCAAACTAGCAATTCAAAGCGAAATAAAAAATTTGGTTGACATTACTCAGTTTATAGATATATTATAAATATATCTCAAATATATCTCAAATATATTTGATGGCAAAGGAGTGGTGTATGTCAGATTCCAACGGAAGAAGCACAGAACGACAGAGCGATACCGCTTATCGGATAATCAAACTGGCTATCTTGAATGGTGAGCTGTACCCGGGGGCACTCCTCCAGGAGCAGGATCTGATTGAACGTTTTCAGCTGGGACGCACACCAATCCGCGAAGGAATCCAACGACTACTTATGGAAAGCCTTGTCTACAGCATTCCCCGTAAAGGCGTCTTCGTCACTCAAATCAGCAGCAACGATGTCCGCGATGTATTCGAATTACGTTGCAAGCTTGATACCTTTGCTGCGGAATTAGCAGCAAAGAGGGCAACTGATCAAGAGATTACGACTATGCTTGATCTTATCACCGATTCAGAACACTTCTCGGAAGATGAAAAAGTGCTATTTGATGAGAAATTACACGCGCTTATATACAAGGCAGCCCACAATGCGGAACTTGCGAAGACACTGGAACGTTTATACCAGCAAAGCGTGAGGCTTTTCAGCATCAAGGGATTCAAGCGGGAACCGTTGGAAAGCATGCACCAAGAGTTGCAGGCGATTGTCGAAGCAATCAAGAATCGAAACCCGGAGAAAGCCGCCGAAGCTGCGTTATTACATGTAAAATCGAGAAATTGGTTTGAGGATATGAGTCAATTCTAGCAACAGGGGAATAATAATGATGGTCGAGAACATGCTTTTTAAGAAGATTTATGGCTCGGTCGCTGCCGCCAATATTGGTTCAGCGATGGGAGGTGCTGTCGAGTGGGTAAGCGTACCTGGCGGAGGTTGGAAAGCAATCGATGAAAAATGGGGTTGGGTTGAAGGATTCATGCCTTGGATCCAGCAAGAGCGGGATGTACGCTATTGGAATAACAGCCCCCTTCTGCATTACTACCATATGGATATGGAACCCGGAATGACCGAGGATGGTGCGGAGATACGGTACCTTCTCGCTCTCGCTATTATTGAAAAGCAGGGGCGGATTACCGTGGATGAGTTGGCCGAAGTTTGGAAAAAACACATCAAACGTGAAGACATCGGCAGGCTAGTGAATCCCCACATCGTGATTCATTACGATCGGCTCATGGCTGGCAACAGCGTGACCCGCATCCCTCCACGCTTGATCGGCAGCATGACCCCATGGCCGGGACTTGTAGATGCACCGCATATGATCGGCCCCATCGGGATTATAAACGCCGGGGATCCTGCCCAAGCCGCATATGATGCCGCAGAAGTCTCATTGCTTATCCAGCCTCCTGAAAGCGGCGGCACCGAGTCCAGCAAGGTTATCGCCGCAGCAACAGCAGCGGCCTTCGATCCGGATGCTACAGTTGACAGCATCATTCAAGCCGCACGAGAAAATGTCTCCATCAATACTCGTGGGATTCTTGATGAAGCGCTTGAACTTGCCGCAAAGTATCCCGACATCAAAGCGATCAGGGAACCGATTCGTAAGCATTTTATGCCCACCTATCCATATGCGGACGGTGTTGAGACAGCTGCTGAGGTGATTGCGCTTTTCGCTATCACAAAAGGTGATGTGAGAGAAGGAATGATTGGAGCGACCAATCTTGGACGCGATACCGATTGTATCGGTGGAATGCTTGGACCTATTTGCGGTGCCTACAAGGGAATCGATGGCGTCCCGTCTGAATGGGTTGAAGCGGTTGAAAAAGCTATCGCCAACAACAAGTACACAATGCAGAAGATTGACATGATCAATCTATCCAAAGGCTTGTATTCGGCAGTGTTAAGCCATCGTAATCGGTTAGATGCCCAGACTTCATTAATCGAGAGGCTTAAAAATAAGTAAACCAGGCATAGCCTGGATAATAAAGGAGAGCGAAATGAAAAAGATCCTAATCGTAATGGTACTTATCACTGTGACTCTTTGTGGGCTGTTCGCCCAAGGACAGACTGAGCAGAAGGTTATCGAGTATAAGCTTCCCCATACCGCCGCAGTCGGGGGGCACTTCGATATGATCGCGAACAAGTTTGTTGAATCCCTCACTGAACTGAGCGGAGGAAGATTCAAGGGGACCGTGTATCCAGCCGAACAGCTTGGGAAGGAATCGCAGGTCATCCAGAACGTGCAGAATGGAGTAATCGAGTTTACCATCATCGGGCACGATCCGCTTGCCCAGTTCGTATCCGATTCCGCACTTCTTAGCCTCCCATTCTTATTTGCCAACCATGAACAGGCATTCAAGATTCTCGAAGGCGAAGTGGGTGACGAGCTGGAAAAGAAACTCGCTACTAAAAATCTACATATCCTTGGTTGGAGTAATAATGGAGCCCGGGTGTACACAAACGACACCAGACCTTTGGAGACTCCTGCCGATTTCAAAGGCTTGAAGTTCCGCAGTCCTGAAAACCCGGTGAACCTTGCTGTGACCAGCTCCTTAGGTGGTATTCCTTCCGCCATCGCCTATGGGGAGGTGTATACTGCTCTCCAACAGAAGACAATCGATGGACAGGAGAACGCGGTGATCAACATCTATCCGTCCAAACTCCAGGAAGTGCAGAAGTATATGTCGATGACCAACCACATCCTCTCGTTCGTGGTAATCGTAGCAAGTGAGAATTTCTACAATTCACTTTCAGCAGCTGATAAACAGCTGGTGGAGGCTGCGGCAAAGAAGGCCCAGGACTGGCATAGGAATTATGTGGCTACTTTGACGCAGGACCTGATTGATAAAATGGTCGCTGGGGGCATGAAGGTCAACTATCCCAAGAATATGCAACCCTTTAAGGATGCAACCAAGGTTGTCCACGCAAACTATGTCGGTAAAACCATTAGTCAGGATCTGTATGACAAAGTTCTGAAGCAACTGTAAGACCATCTGAAAGGAGCAAGGATATACTATGCGAGCGAATATCATAAGCGGAATCGCGGAAACCATTGGTAAGTTTGTCGAGAGTCTGGTGGCGTTGTTCATGGGCCTCTTGCTCGTGGTCGTGGCTTGCAATGTGTTCGCTCGCTATATCCTGAAAATCGGTCTAACCTGGGCAGAGGAATTCAGCCTGCTCCTATTTATCTGGGTGGTGTTCCTCGGAGCGTATTTGGCCATGAGGAAAAAAGCCCACCTAGCCCTTACGTTCATCATCAAACGGCTTCCTCCGAATGCGTTTACAATCAGCCGGCATATCATCTTGGTATTGGTCATGGTCTTTGTATTGGCAGTGTTCGTGGGTGGATTGGAATTCGTTAGGCGTGTCGTCAGCCTCGATCAGAGAACGCCACTCCTGCGCATTTCCGCGGCGTGGGCGTACGCGAGCATTCCAGTCTCTATGGGGCTGATGTTGCTGGAACTCATGAGGATGCTTATCCGTGGGGAACATATCGTGCGTTTTGATATCGAAAATTAAGTCCGATTAGTTACACCAAGGGGCGACACATGCAAGTAACGCTTTTATTGTCATCATTCTTTTTCTTTCTCGCCATCGGGGTGCCTATCGCATTTGCTTTAGGAATTTCTTCTCTTACATATATCCTCCTTTTTCTGCCCAATGTTCCATTTTCAACCCTTGCCCAGCAGATGTTTGGGGGAGTGAGCTCCTTCACTCTGACCGCGATCCCGTTTTTCATTTTGGTCGGGGCTATCATGGACGCTGGTGGAATCTCCAAGAGGCTGGTTGAGTTCATCAAAACGCTGGTAGGCCACCGAAGAGGCGGCCTTGGTATGATAGCGCTATTTTCAAGTGTGATTTTTGCCAGCCTATCCGGATCTTCGGTTGCCAATGTTGCTGCGACGGGTGCGATAACCATTCCATTGATGAAGAAAAACGGGTATCCAAAAGGTATGGCTGCGGCTATCGAGGCATCTTCCAGTAGCCTTGGCGCAGTCATTCCCCCTAGCCTGCCTTTCATTGTGTATGGTGGGCTGACCAGTCTATCGATCGGGTCTTTGTTTATCGGTGGGTATGTACCTGGAATATTGTTTACTATTGGCATCCTCATCCTTCTGATACTGAAAGCACGGAAACTCCAAGTCCCGATTTCAGAAAAGTGTGATAACCAGACACGGATAAAAGCTTTCATCTCAGCTTTTCCCGCGCTTCTCACCCCATTTTTAATTATGGGAGGAATACTTGGTGGAGTAATGACTCCTACTGAAGCAGGTGCGATTGGATGTGTGTATGCTTTTATCATCTCTTTCGTTGTGTATCGGGAGCTCAAGCTGAAAGACATTCCGAAAATATTGATTGATGCAGCCGTAACCACGGGATTCGTCATGCTGGTGATGAGTATCGCTTCGCTCTTTGGCTGGATCATGGCTTTTGAGAATATCCCGACAACTGTGGCCAATGTGCTCATTTCAGTCCTGAAAACCCCAACTCTTTTCATGGTTGGAATCGTTCTCCTTATGATTATCGTTGGAACCTTTATTGATACTCTCTCCGCTTTGATCATCCTAGGTCCCGTATTGCTCCCTGCGGCTAATCTTTTAGGAATCGACCCCCTCCATTTCGGTCTCATACTATGCATGTCGCTCTCGTTCGGAGTACTCACTCCACCAGTAGGAACATGTCTGTTCGTAGCAGCGGGTATTGCAGAAACCTCAGTGGAGGATACCGCAAGGTATGCATTACCCTTCGTAATCATCCTTTTTGGAGGAACGCTTTTGATGGCGTTATTCCCAGATATCGTATTATGGCTTCCCAGACTCACTGGGTATGCAGGATGAAGGTGGTCGATGATGCATCTTGAGGAAATTGATTTACAGAATTTGTATTTTGTTCGCCTGAATCCTGGCGATGATATGCTGGTCTCACTAAGAGAGGCTGTGGAGAAACTTGATATTAAAAACGGTATCATTCTAGGGGGCGTGGGCTCGACTAGTTCTTACCACTTCCATGTGGTCTCGACTGGAATCAATCCACCAGAGGAGATTTATACGCGGGGCAAAGCACCAGCGGACATTGTCTCTCTATCAGGGATGATCTTGAATGGGAAGGTTCATGCGCATATAAGTTATTCTAATGATAGAATAGCTTATGGTGGGCATCTTGAGGTTGGAACAACTGTACTGACATTCGCCGTGGTTACCCTCGCCAAAATTAAAAATGAAATAAGAGATTGGGACCTGATTGGAAACATAGATTCTATTCTGGCCGAAAAAAGTAGATCATCCGTTCCAGGAACATAAAACACAAAATGCACAGAGATGATTGAAAAACTGCATTCTGGATACCTGAGATACGGTTTCTGTTTTGGGGTGAGGGGAGTGGTTCCCGGGAAGCCTCCGAAAAACGACCAATCAGTGTTTCGCATGCCTCTTCTAGGCCTCTAATTTGAAGGTTTTCGTAAGGATATCTTTAAAATCAGTACTTTTTCGGAGGCTTCCCCGGAACCCAATGCACAGAAAACACAAGCTTTGGTTCAAGATCGACGGAGAAAATAAGTAATAGGTAAGTTTTCACCGTTTTCTACATCCGCGATCAGCAATTCCAGGCACACCATTGTCAGAATGGTGGCTGGCACGAAAATATCAGCAGACGAGAATGGGTAGAACCGCACCAGCCACCTCCCCCTGCGTACCATAGGGCAGCAGGAACCGGGGAGGTGGGCACTGGTAGGGGCGAAGGGATGGGAGGCGAGCTGGCGAAGCGTTCCCTTTTCCACTTTAATACTCCAATCATCGATGTCTATCAGCAGTAAACAAACAGATTTATCCTCTTTGGCCCACTGTATATAACAATTTGTACGAATAGCGAAAACGATGCTAAATCTGGGTTTCGCTCACTTTTTTATACCTATCATCTGGATAATGTTAAAATATTTACCAGCACCAGCTTGCATCATGGGAATATCGCTCTGGGCATAGGGGTTGGGAGATTGCAGCCATTCATCCCAGGCTTGCTTGCAGGAGTCCATTTCACGCAGCGCGGTAATCGTGATGCCGGATTCCTTTTCCCAGAGGGCCCGCCACCAGTCGCAGGAATAAAAATTCCACTCTGGCGTCCAAAAAGGTTTTACTTCCAGCGGCAACTGGCCTTCGGGAAAATCCTGATTGAAACCGGGAACGGCAATCGCGATGAGGCCATCCTTTTTCAGGAAGGGCAGGAGTTTTGGCAACATGCTCTCGTTATTGCCAAAGTACTGATACGAATCCACACTGATGATCATGTCAAAATACTCATGTGCGAACGGTATGTCTTTCGTCGCATCAACCAGGAAGGGATACACCTTTGCGTCTAGCCCGAGGCTGGCGAAACGTTTCGCGTTTTCGGTGGGGGAGATCCACAAATCAGCTGCAAACACAGTGACATCATATTTTTGCGCAAGGAGGATGGAGGAGATTCCATTTCCGCACCCTAGGTCAAGGATACGCATGCCCGGAGTAATAGGGAGATAGCCCGCCAGTTCCTCGGTGATGCGCATGGCGTTCGGCCCCATCATGGTGTCTAGGAGAAAAGCTTTGTCATAGTTGTCGGTAAAAGAGGTGTTCATGGTCATGTTCCTTACGTCTTAGTTGTGTAAGGACATCTTACATTGTGTGGCTTCCAAATGCATCCCACTTTTTGATTCAGAAAGGAGAAAGCGCCCCAATCGAAGTCAGGGCGCTTCATCTCAGCCATTTTTGCCGGCATTGATAATTTTATATATAGCTTTTTCTGACAAGAAATACTGTTCAGCCAAGTCTCCAACAGAACTGCCTGCCACACGTTTGGCTAGAATCTCCCTGTTCCTTGCCTCGACTATGTTCCTTGTATCGGTGTTCGCACCCCACGGCAGCTTGCTGTCCGCTTTACGTGGGATATATATATACTCTCCATCTATATACTGTTGAACCGCACTCAATAGGTTATACGGCAGTATATCGTTTGCTTTTTTGTAGCTCATCATGCTCCTCCTACTTCTGTGCCAGGAATGAGCAAGAGCTATTGCCCAAAAACTATGTTAGTATGCAATAGCCCTTGCTATGCATGACGAACCGAATCCAATGTACCAAACAACATCCAAGCTCCTCGTTGAAATTAGTCTCTGCTCTTCATAAGGCATACACCTTGTCGATGAATGATATGCCAACAAAGTGACTCGGTCAATATCAATAGATATGCAAGCAAATATCTGCATTCTCCAACGAAGCGAGAGGAACGGAAGCTCCGAGCTTGCAGCACCCACTCGGGACTTGGGCAAGCTGGTGCCAGGCACGAAATTGATAACCCCAATAGCTTCTGAATGCTGCTAAAATGTAGCTACCCACGGCTAACTTCATATCGGAGAAAGAATCAATTTCGTGCCTGGCACGAACGAGAATGGGTGGGAGGCGAGCAGGCGAAGCGTTCCCTTTTCCCTTCATACTACACATTCCGCTACACAGGCATTGTTGTTGACTATTTTAAAAGCCGCATTCATTGGTTTTTGGAACCGGAGATCCCTCCTCGGGGATTTTCCTTGACAGCTGAAAGTGGGGGTACTACACTTGCAAAAAGTCGACCGACGACTGTATCGTAATTTTTGCATGAGCAAGCCATTCGAGACTACAGTATGAGGAGCCGTATGACAAATAGGGAGAGAATGACGCGCTTTGTCAAAGGACAACCTACGGATAGGGTTCCATTCGTACAATATGATCATATTGGCGGACCTAACCAAGATATCTGGAAGGTCGTGGGCAGGCAGAACATGGGTATCTCCGTCTGGACGCTGCCGCATCAGGTAAAGACTCCCGGCTGCTCGGTTTCCAGCGAGCCAATAGTCCATAATGGGTATACAGGATACCGTGATACGCTCCATACACCCATGGGGGATTTGTTTCAGGAACGGGTGTCTGTGCCGGCGCTGCCAAAAGTAATGAGCATCAAGAAACACTATGTGCACAATCCTGAAGATTACCGGATCGTGATGGCATACCTGCAGGCTATGTGCTTTGAGACCGACCGCAGTGCGGTGCAGCGGGTCTGGGATTATGTCGGAGATGATGGCATTCCACATGTGTGGATAGGCAGAACGCCCTACCAGGAACTATGGGTCGACTGGGTGTCTATGGAAGATCTGAGTTTTCATCTGGTTGATATTCCCGACCTGCTGGACGAAATCATGCATATGATGGGTGAGAATCTGTTGAAAAAAGCCGTGCTGGTAGCCGAGTTGTCAGATACCATTGAAATTCCTTATGTGGTGATAGGCGATAATATCACCGCTCCCTTGATTGGACCGGACCGTTTCGCCCGCTATTGCGTTCCCTATTATCAGCAGGTGGCTGAAATCCTGCATGCTAAAAAGCTTGAACTGCTGGTGCACATGGATGGCGACTTGCAGTCCTTGCGACAACTCATAGCAATTTCCAAATTAGGGGGAATAGACTCGTTTTCTCCGCAGCCCGATAACGACATGACAGTTGCAGAGGCCTTGCGCTATTGGCCGGGTATCAAGCTGCTCATGAATTTTCCTTCTTCTGTGCATTTGCTCGGTGAACAGGAGATTTATGCTAAAACGCGTGAAATGCTCGCAGAGGCTGACGGGACCGGAGCCCTGCAGATCCAGATATCAGAAAACCCGCCGCCAGGCCGGTGGGCCGTGAGCTATCCTCAGATAATTAGAGCTATAGAGGATCATGCCAGGGTTTTGTAATATTGCGTTGCAGTAGGAAGAAAACAAAAAAGTGAGAGTATAACAGAAAGACTAATAGAAATAGAAACCTAAATCAATCAATAAAACCAAAATTCAGACATCTAGAATGCTGGATCCTACTGCAACGCTCGGGCACTATAGCACGGGTGTGCGATCGTGTATATCGAATAATCACATTATTATCACTTTAATAAATCAGGGTGTTGGATACGATTTTCACATCCGCAACCTAATAATCTTATAATCCCGGCATGGATGCCTGCAGGAGTTGTTGATAATCAACCAAATTATCTGTCAAGTTTTTCCATATATTTTATATCTTGACGCCCTCATAAAGTCGGACCATTCTATCCAATAGTAGATTCGCTCTCGTATTTGATTGTGGGGGGTCAAATGAAATACTTGATCATTGAAGCCAGTCCAAGAAACGGATTAAGTCAGGTGTATGCCCGAAGGTTCTCCGAACTGGTTTTGGAAAACAACCATTCATATGAAATTGTTCGAGTAAGAGATTTACAGGTGGAGCTTTGCATCGGTTGCAATGCTTGTTTGAAGAATGGTGAGGAATATTGCCCATTCGTCAGAGACGATATTGGCCATTTGCATGATAAGATGGTAGATGCGGATGCAATTGTATATTTCACTCCAAATTACTCATTGAATGTACCGGGAAAATTGAAGATGGTGTTCGATAGACTCGCGTTTATATTTCACCGGCCTAGGTTATTCGGAAAGAGCTCCTTATGTTTTGTCACTCAAGGGGTTTATGGGGGAAATAAAGTCCTCAGGTATGTTGATGAATTGATGGGATTCTGGGGCTGTAATATCGTTAGAGGCAGCGTACTGAAGGGTTCCTTGGATTACAAGAAAGAAATCGGGAATGAAAAGGAAATACTGGATATATTCAGCAAGGCGATTGGAAAGATAGATAAGCAACTTGGTTCGAAAAGGTATCCTTCTCCCTCGTTATTCAAGTTAATTATTTACCGCATGACAAGATCCTCGATGAGATATTTTAGCGAAGCGACAGATGTGGATAAAAAATATTATGAAGAAAAGGGGTGGAATACCTCTGACTATTATTACAAAACCAAATTGAATTTTTTAAAGAAAATCATGGGAAAGACAATTGATAGAATGATTTATGGGATGGCCAAGAAAGAAAGGCTACGATTAAGCGGGCTGGAAACTCAGAAATGAATGAAAAACAGCATCCTATGTGGAAAAAGTTCCTGGAACCAAAACCACACTCCACAAGCCAACCTAGCGGGAGTTCATTTTTTCAAACTGGGCGATATCCTCGTTGCGTCCGATAACCACAATCTCGTCATCTTCGTTCAAGGTGGTTTCGGGTAGGATATTCACGTTGGTTTTGTCGTCATGGGTTATCGCGATGATATTGAGATTGTACCGCTTGCGGAAATTAAGATCATGCAGCGCTTTCCCACTGAAATGATGGGAGAGCTTGATCTCGGTGATGGATATATCTTCGTCGAGTTCAAGAAAATCCAGGGTTCGTAGACTAACTAGGGATTTCGCCAGGCGGTTGCCCATCTCCACTTCGGGGAACACCACTTCGGCACCGATCTTCTGCAGCACCCGGCCGTGGTCCTCGTTGCTCGCCTTTGCTATCACCCGCGGTACACCCAGCTCGATAACGTGCAAGGTCGCCAAGATATTGCTTTCAATATCCTTTCCAATGCAGACGATGACGGTGCCGCAATGCGAGATCCCCGATTCCATCAGGACTTCGTGGTTTATCTCGTCAACCGGATGGATATGCTCAATTTTGCCTTTCACCGCATTGAGTTTGGCTTCATCGATTTCAAGGACCACGACATCTTTGCCAGCATTCACCAATTCCAGGGCCAAAGCAGCACCAAACCGCCCCAACCCGATTATTCCAAAAGAATTGCTATCATGACCAGTTTTTTTCATATTCATCCTAAAGACTCCTTGCGATTATCCAATAAAAATTTGTTCCTCGACATGTCTTAGCACCGACTGCTTGGCTTTCAGACTCGTAGCAACGGTGATAGGGCCAAGACGACCCACGAACATGACCAGCATGAGGGTGATTTTTGCCGCCGCGCCAAGACTAGGGGTGATACCCGTGGAAAGACCCACTGTTGCAAAGGCCGAGACCACCTCGAAGGTGATTTGAATGAACGAAAACCGTTCGCCTTCGAAAACAGTGAGAGTAAACAATCCGACAGTGACAGTAAGCAAGGCCAGCATGAGCACTTGGAACGCTTTAAGCAGGCTTTCAGAAGGGATCTTTCGTTTGAAAGCCGCCGGTTGGCGACGTACCACCATGCTCATGAGGCTAAGGAAGATTGCGAAAGTAGTGGTGGTCTTGATACCACCACCGGTGGAGCCCGGGGAAGCACCGATGAACATCAGTAGGATCACGAAGAAAAGACTGCTCATGGTAAGCGCGGCTGTGTCGATTGTATTGAAGCCCGCTGTTCTTGAAGTTACACTTAGGAACAAGGCCGACAACAGATCCAGCCGTTCCAATGCCGCTATCGTCAAAGTGCCAACGATAATGAGGAAGATAGTCATGGATATAACGATACGGGTGTGCATGGTGAACTTTTGCCAATGCCAGCGTTTGCGGAGGATATCGCTGAGGACGAAGAATCCCAGGCCTCCCGTTATGATCAGAAACATGGTAAGCAGATTGAACAAGACGTTGAAACGGTAATCGGACATGCTTATATAGTTGCCCATGATATCGAAGCCAGCGTTGTTGAAGGCGGAAATCGAGAGAAATGCCGCGTGGCCAAGCGCATCGGGAAAAGCATAGTGCGGCAGGAAGATGAACAACCCTACGATCGTTCCTATCGCTTGGAACAGCATGGAAGCCAATATGACGGTTTTTACAATCCGCATGGTGCCGCTCAAACCCCCTAGGTTATAGGCCTCGCTCAGCATGCTCCGTTGCGAAATTCCTACATCCCAGCCTAGGATGAGCACGATGGACATGATGACCGCGGCAAAACCCATTCCACCTAGCATGATGAGCACAGCGATGACTGCCCGGCCAAAGATCGTGAAGGTGGCGGCGACATCCACTGTCACCAAACCCGTTACGCACACCGCGCTGAATGAGGTGAACAAGGCATCGATATAGGAAAGGTGCTGCCCCTCACGGATCGCAATCGGAAGCGAAAGTATGCCCGAACCCACCAAGATGATGATGAAGAATCCGGAAATGAGATATTGGCTGGGTGGGAGTGCTTTACGAAACGCTACCTGCATGATGGAAAAGAGTCTATCACGCTCGCTAGGTGTATGCAACACCCCCAGGATTTGCCTCAGGATTCAACCTGGAAACCTAAAACCAGGTTGGATAGCCGATACCGCCCATAGGTAGTATCTTTATGAAATAGTGATGGTGTCACGCTTGGCGGTCTATAACTTCGCGTGGCCGGTATTAGACAAAAACCTACCAGAGGAGGTGCGATATGATCGCAAACTTGCAGGATACTGTTTTATTGAACAATGGAGTCCGGATGCCAGGCTTTGGGCTAGGGGTATTCAAGGTGGCCGATGGGGACTGGGTGATACAGTCGGTGAAGGCAGCGCTTCGCAATGGTTACCGCAGCATAGACACCGCCGCGATCTATGGCAATGAGGAAGGGGTCGGCAAAGCCATCAAAGCCAGTGGAATCCCTAGGGAGCAGTTGTTTGTCACCTCCAAGGTCTGGAATGGCGACCAAGGCTATGATTCAACGCTCAAGGCCTTCGAAACCAGTCTACGTAAGCTGGATATGGACTATCTGGATCTGTATCTTATCCATTGGCCGGTGAAAGCCCACTATCTGGACACGTGGAGAGCATTGCTCAGATTATATGAAGAGAAAAGGGTGCGGGCTATCGGAGTCAGCAATTTCCACATACACCACCTGAAGAATATTCTTGAGATGAGCGATGTTGTCCCAGCGGTAGACCAGGTTGAGCTGCATCCGTTGCTCAATCAAAAGGAACTTCGCGACTTCTGTCGTGAGAACTCTATCCAGATAGAGGCGTGGAGCCCCATCATGAAGGGAAATCTGGAGCTTCCTTTGCTACTGGAATTGTCGAAGAAGTATGGGAGAACACCAGCGCAGGTAGTGTTGCGCTGGCATGTGCAGCATGGTATTGTAGTGATTCCAAAATCGGTTCACGAGCACCGGATCCGCGAAAACGCATTGGTTTTTGATTTCACCCTTTCCGATGAGGATATGGCTGCGATTGACGCTCTCAATGTGAATAAGCGTTTCGGTCCCGATCCCGATGACTTCAATTTCTAGATTCATTCTCCCGTGGGTCACATAAGTCGTGGCCCGCGGTTCAATAGCCGAGGGTTAATGCGTTGCAGCCCCGTTTAGCGCGGAGATGGTGGTAGTAGGATGAGTGTCCTTCCAGCGTTTGATGAAAACCTGGTAGGCATAGATTTGGCCGGCTATCTCGGCGTTCTTGATCTCGCCACGACCAGCCCAGTCCTGTCCTTCGTAGATTTGAAGATGATGGAGCTCTTGGATCACTTCGTCAATAATAAAACTCAATTGGCTGGATCGGTGTGTCAGCCTGTTCAGGATCCGCTCGTATTCTTCATCCAATATCCGTTGCTCAATCGACATCGCTCACGCTCCTATTCCTATTCAAAAACACATGTAATATGCAACGAGAATCCATCTGTCGTCAACCGTGGACGTGACATGAAAAAAGCGCCCAAAGGCGCTTCCTATCGAGATGGTCTAGAATACTGTTTCAAGTAGCCCGAATGGAAAGCCGCGCGAATAATCGGGAGAGTTGCCCGGAAACCACTGGATCGCTAAGTGCGGCGATATCTTTCAAAGCCCGCTGGGTATATGCATTCTCAAGCGCGAGGGCGGCTTGGACACCACCAAGGCGTTTGACCAAGGCTACGGCTTTGCGCGCTTGACGGTCTGTAAGATGTGGCTTGCCTGCAAGCAGGGTATGGAGCTCTTGGGAACCGGCTGGTAGATTTTCCTCAGCCTGCAGGGCTTTCAGCAGGGGCAGGGTAGGGACTCCGCACTTAAGGTCCTTGCCCACCTGTTTGCCCAAGCTGGCTTCATCACCTTCATAATCGAGCATATCATCCTGTATTTGAAACGCCATTCCCATCGCATAGCCAATCCGGTGCACCCTGGCTTGGTCGGCCGGTGATGCTTTGTTGATGGATGCTCCCGCATAGCAGCTCAAAGCGAACAACGAAGCGGTCTTTCCTGCAATCCGCCTAAGATAGGTTTGTTCAGAAATAAAGAAATCACCTAGAGCCGCATCCTGTTCAAGCTCGCTCTCACACAACCGGCTGAATGCGTTGGATACAGCGCGGGCTTCAAGATCGCCTTCTTTACCGTTCACCAGGGACATCGCCCTAGCTAGGAGATAATCGCCCGCGAGGACCGCTTGCTTCGAGCCTAGCCGAGCGTACAGAGTGGGTAGGCCCCGCCGGGTTTTCGCTGAATCGATGATATCATCATGCACAAGGGATGCAAGGTGGATCATCTCCAGAACACTGGCGATGCGAAGGACGCTCTCCCGTTCCTGTGACGCGCCGAGACGGGAGGTGATCAGGGCAAGCGCTGGTCTCAGCATCTTGCCCATGGAGTCCACCTGCGAAAGCAGGACGGTGCGTATAAAGCCATGCGCCTGCTCTACAGTGCTTCTGATAAGGCTGCGTACTTGACTGAGCTCGGCGAAAACTTCCGGCTCATCTTTCCAAAAATCACTCATGCTAGAGAGCCGCATCCTTCTTTTTCGCCAAACGCCGTTCCATCTGCTTTCTGGTGAATTCGGGTTCACCGATGAAGAAATACGTCTTCTTGGCCAGGGGGGTCTTGTTCCAGATCTTCTTCAGGAAAGGCATCACCCAATAATCGAGACCAAACGCCCGTCCGGCTCCACCCAGCATAAGGATGCTGACAGCCATATACCACAGGATTTCTTTTCCAGCCAAAGCTCCGATGAGGAACATGATGGAAAGCCCAATGGAGACGATCGCCGCCGGGAATGTAAGGAACCCGCCGAGGAAGCATAGTCCGATGCCTACTTCAGCCAGCACGATGACAACTTGGAAAAGATAAGGTGCCGCGGAGACAAAGGTCTCGTTGATCCAGGTATAGATGGCAAGCGGCTGTGAAAGCAGAGGAGGAGCGAATTGCTTGGCTGCCTTTGCTACAGTAGTGACAGTGCCATTGTTCACCACTTCGGTAACCACCTCGCCCCATGCTTCCGAGGCTGCGGCTACTGCTTCAACCACCGGTTCCACCACCGTCTCCCATGCTTCCGAGGCTGCGGCCAATGCATCCTCTCCACCTTCCGCGACTGCTTCAGCCGCACCTTTCACAGGTCCCCAATATACCTTGCGACCGGTGGTGTCCGTCAGCCAGCCCTCTACAATCTTGTTGATACCTTCTATCAACCACATCACGCCGAGGAACATGCGGAGGAATACCACCCAGTAGGAGGGCACGCGGTATGCGGCCATGCCGCCGATCAGCGAACGCTTATGCTTGATTTCCAGAATCTCATGCTTGAAATACGACCAAGCGCCGTTCACTCCGCAGACGCCAAACTGGTAGTACATGTTGATAAGATGCTTAACCGCTTGGGCGAAGAAACCAGACAACGCGATACCCATGTTGAAGGAAACAGCGTATTTGCCACCGAGAGAAACCATGTAGCCATGGAAACGGGACTTGAACGGTTCCACCGGTTTGGTCTTCAGGCCAAGCTGTCCTCTGATATTCTGGATGATGCCATCAGCCGCCGTCGCAGCGGTTTGCTCCGCGGCTTCTACAATCTGCGGAAGGGGCTTTCCATCTTCCATGAACCAGATGCCGTCACCAGCGAGGTACACATTGGCATGATCCGGGGACTGCATGAATTCGTTGACTTTCTTGCGTCCTACTTTACCATCGGTGATGGGTAAGGAGGAGCAGAAGGTGGTGCCACGGATGCCACAGGTCCAGATGAGTGTGTTTGTCTTGATCACCGAGCCGTCGCGGATTGTGACGCTTTCGGCATCCACCTTGACAATCAGGGAATTCAAGCGGATCTCCACATTTTTCTTCTTCATGTAGGCGATGGCTTTGTTCCGCGGCCCTTCAGGCAGCATGTTGAGGATGTTGCCCAAGGCCTCTACATTCATCAAAGTTACTTCGTTGAAATCAACCCCGTTTTCCTTGCAGAGGATAGGCAGCCATTCGATAAGCTCTCCCACAAGTTCCACACCGGTGAAGCCCCCGCCAGCCACGACGAACGTAAGCATCTGCTTGCGTTTTTCCGTATCTTTCTCGAAAGAGGCAGACTTGATGATCTGTTCGATATGGCAGCGGATGCGGAGCGCATCGTCCAGGCTCCATAGGTAGAAGGAATGTTCCTTCACCCCCGGGATATTGAAGTCGGTCGCTTCCGCCCCGGTGGAGATCAAAAGCTGGTCATAGGCATATTCACCGATCTTGCCCACAAGCTTCTGGTTGACGAAGTCGATTGTCGCGATTTCGTCCCGCACCACATTCACCATCTTTCCTGCGAAAATCCGGTCGAAGGAGATTTTCACCGAGGCCTCATCAACCCGATGACCAGCCACTTCGTGAAGTTCGGTCATGAGAATGTGATGCCGGTTGCGGTCGATCAGTGTCACTTCCACCTGGTCTTGCATTTTACGGAAGGCCTTATGCAGCCGTTTCGCTGCATGGACACCTGCATATCCTCCTCCAAGGACCACGATACGCTTCTTTTCCATGTTGAATCTCCTCATTCCGTTGTTCCATTGTTGGCAAATGGACATATTATTTTTACATAGCTTGCTCAGGATTGCAATTCCAGATGTGAATAATCCATCATGTCGTTGTACAATCGGTTGCAATGGGTTGCTGATAATCGCATAATGCGATATATCACTGATGAAGTAGTAGCATGAAACTGATATATTATTCAATTCGGTCTTTTTTTATCGGAACGATTTTTCTCTTGATTTTTACCGTTTCTTGCGGGAAAGGGACTGTCGTCGCGGTGGTGGAACCACAGGCCCAATCAGAATTGTTATTGGGAACTGTTTGCAAGATAACGATATACGACCAGCCTTCTGATGCAGCCTTTAAAGCAGCCTTCAAACGTATAAAAGATATTGAAGATCGCATGAGCATCAGGATCCAAACAAGCGAGATCTCTCAAGTGAACGCCAGGGCGGGCATTGGTCCGGTGGTAGTGTCAGCCGACACTTTCGCGGTGGTGGAGCAAGCGCTTCTATCCGCAGCTCAAAGCGGGGGTGCGTTCGATCCAACAGTTGGTCCGCTCGTGCAGGCTTGGGATATCGGAGGAGACAATGCACGGCGCCCACCTCAGGAGGAGATCGACTCGCTTCTACCGCTTATCGGTTACAACCGGGTGGCCCTTGATGCGGCTAAGTCCACTATATTTCTTCAGGATCCACACATGGTGCTCGACCTAGGAGGAATTGCCAAGGGATATGCTGCGGACGAAGTCGCCAAGGTCCTTGCCGCCTACGGAGTACGGAGCGCGATCATCAACCTTGGGGGAAACGTGCTCACAGTGGGGAGCAAGCCCGATGGAAGCGCCTGGAAAATCGGCATCCAGGATCCAGAGGTCGAACGAGGGGGCTATCTGCTCATAGTCCAGTTCACCGACATGTCTTTGGTTACCTCCGGGCCGTATGAGCGTTTCCTCGAGCTCGACGGAGTGGTGTACCATCACATCTTGGATACAAAAACCGGGTATCCAGTGGATTCCGATTTCACAAGTGTCAGTATCATCACCCCGAAGTCCTTCATTGCGGATGCTCTGTCAACTGCGGTCTATTCTTTGGGTTTTGCTAAGGGGATGGAGCTAATCAACTCTCTTGAAGGCGTAGAAGCGGTATTTGTCAACAACTTGCAGGAAGTCTACCTATCTCAAGGGCTTCTTGAGGGGAAGATACCCGTCGCGCTCACCAATCAGGATTACACCATCGTCCGCTGATCACGCCAGTACGGGCAGGACCCCAAACGAACCTAGGAAGTACAGGCCCCATAGCACACCCACATGCCATCCACCAATCATCCAGTCTCTTCTGTCTGCGGGCTTGGTCTGGGACAATGTGGAGCGATCCCCGGTGGTATCGATCCGCTCAAGGGTGAACAGCAGCGTATCAAGCGCCCCGATGATGGGTTTTTTCTGGATGTTCTTCCACTCCGTGGTGATGCGTTCGAAATAATAGAATTGCAGCGAGATGATTTTTCCCAACTTTCCCGGGAAAGTCGGCCGGCCAGTGACCATGTACTGCGAAAGATACAAAAGCCCGATCAACACCAGGGCCTTACGTGCTCCGAGCGCCAGAGCGCCGGCGGTGATGGGAAAGGTGCCGATACTGAACAATCGGAGTCCATTCGGCTGGAGCAGATGGGCGGCTGAGACTGAGAGCAGGATGATAAGATTTGGCAGGAGTTTGAACCGCCTCCCATAAGCCAATGCCAGGATGATGATGTAGCTGGCTTGCAGCGCCACTCCCACCAGATTGTTCTGCAATAGGATCGCTGGCAGCATCAGCAAGCCTATGCTCAAACGGAGATTCGCGCGTGAAATACTCATAGGCTGGCCTTCTGTCGGTACCAGACCGAGCGCTTCATGAACTGCTGGGTGAAGATTCCAAGGATGATGGAAGTAGCCAGTCCCATGATGAGAAAAGGTGGTGCGATCAGCCATGCGCTCTCGCCAAACAGCAGATACCGGGATAGTACAAGTTGGACTATATTGCTGGCCATGGCTCCTGCGATGCTGATTCCCACCATACTCACCCATCGACTACCCAGGTTATACAGCAGGTACATGACAAGCGCGCTGGAAACTGTCCCCCCAAAGGAGAAAAGGACCACATAGGAAAACAAGGTTCCCGAGATGAGGGCCTGTCCTAGGATTTTCAAGCAGACCAGCACGATGAACTCAGCAGGATTGAGCAGGCCCAGCCCGATCATGATAGGAAGGTTGGCCAACCCGATTCGCATGAATGGCACCGGCTTGGGAATGAGATATTCCACTGTGGACAGAAACAGCGCGAAAGCTCCAAGTAGGGCGATGAATTCCAGCCTCATTGGAGGTCTGGATTTAGAAAGCGATCTCATCCACCCCTCCTTCATCAGTCGTCAACCGGCCTTCGATCATGATAAACACATTGTTGGGCAGGCAGACGATCCATTGCCCTGGTCTGCTGATCCAACCAGCCGATATGCATACTTTATTGCGGCAGTCGGAATCGTGCACATGGACTTTTCCCCCGACGATTTCTATGGAGGTTTCACCAATTGGCCCGCTGAATACCGCGAGTGTATCAACCGAGAGATCGTAGACGAAAGCCTGGTTGCCCACACGCACATGGACCTCTGGTTTTCCTTTGATATCTCCATACGATCCGAAGCTTCCCACAATCACCGCAAGGGAAAGCAACAGGATGGCGAGGTCTCCGACAAGCGTTCGTTTCATGAGGAAAATGGTATCAGGTTGCCTGGGTTGTGTCAAAGAGCATCTTGTGTAAAAGGAAGAATGCTCATATATTTGTAAAAGCAATCGATATATGAGGAGAGACTCACGATGAAGAAGAATTTTCCACGTTTCATGATGCTTGCGCTACTTGTGCTTGCCTCCATAGCGCTGTTCAGCTGTGTAAAAGATACGGCTCCTGCCACAACCACTCCCGCCCCTGCCGCTACGCCTGCCGCGGCGGTCGCCCCTGCACCTACCCCTGCACCTACCCCCGCACCCGCACCGGCTCCCGCACCAGTCCAGAAGTATCAAGACGGCATCTATTTCGCCATGGATGAAGCTTTTGGCTCCTCTGGTTGGAAAGAAACAGCCACAGTCACCGTTCAGGGTGGCAAGATTGTCAGCGCCGATTGGAATGGCGTGAACATCAAGGGTGGAGTTGACAAGAAAACCTATGACAAGGCCGGCAAATACAATATGGTGGCGTTTGGCAAGGCTCAGGCCGAGTGGTACCAGCAGGCCGAGAAAGCAGAGGCCTATCTAATCGCCAGCCAGGATCCTGCCAAAATCACCTATAAAAACGCTGAAGGCAATACCGATGATATCGCGGGAGTTTCCGTGCATGTCAGCGCGTTCTTCAATCTGGCTGCGAAAGCGCTTGCTGCTGGACCTGTGGGCCGTGGCCCCTATGCCGATGGCGCCTATTTCGCAATCGATGCCGATTTCCCTGCTTCCGGATGGAAGGAATATGTCTCACTCACCGTGCTGAACGGTCGCATCGCAGCGGTCAATTGGAGCGGTGTGAACAAGACCGGAGATGAGAAGAAAGCGTACGATAAGGCCGGCAAGTACAATATGGTGGCCTATGGCAAGGCCCAGGCCGAATGGTATCAGCAGGCTGAGAAAGTCGAGGCCTACCTGGTTGCCAAACAGGATGCCAAAACTCTCACTTACAAGGATGCCGAAGGTCGTACCGATGATATCGCCGGAGTCTCCATCCATGTGTCTCCGCTATTCGCCCTCGCGGAAAAAGCACTCGCTTCTGGTCCGGTCTCCATGGGCAAGTATGCCGATGGCGGCTACTATGCAAGCGAAGAGGCTTTCAGTACTTCTGGTTGGAAAGGGTTCGTCTCTCTGCTGGTAGCCAACGGCAACATCGTCAGCGTTAACTTTAGCGGTGTCAATGCGGCCGGGGATGACAAGAAGGCTTTCGACATGGCAGGCAAGTACAACATGGTCGCCTATGGCAAGGCCATCGATGAATGGTATGTGCAGGCCGGCAGGGTTGAACAGCATCTGGTGAAGGTCCAGGATGTGAAGAAGATCACCTTGAAAGATGAAAGCGGTCATACCGACGACATTTCGGGTGCTACCATCACCATCAACGATTTCATCGCTCTTGTGAATAAAGCTCTCGCCGCTGGCGCGAAGAAATACTAAAGAAGCTCCCTCGAGCGAAAGTCTTGGGCAGTCATGCGCTGTTCAAGACTTTTTTTTGGAACCATGGTATCCTTTGATTATGGCATATAAAGATTTACAGGAATTTATACAAGCACTCGACGCAGCAGGCGAACTTCGTCGGATTACCCGTGAGGTTGATCCCTATCTTGAGATAACTGAGATAACGGACCGGGTGTGCAAAGCCAATGGCCCGGCGCTCCTATTCGAACGGGTGAAGGGTTCTCAATTTCCCGTGTTGATGAATGCGATGGGTTCCTATAAGCGCATGTCGATGGCTTTGGGGGCGAAGTCGCTTGATGAGAAAGCCGCGGAGATCCAAGAGCTGATCCAATGGGGTTTCTCCCAGGCGAAAAGCATCGACATCCCTTCCATCATCCCCAAGCTGTCCATCTTCCGCTCCTTTTTCCCTCACCGGGTAAAACGCGCCGCTTGCCAAGAGGTCGTCGATCACGATCCTGACCTTTCCAAGCTTCCCGTGCTCACCTGCTGGCCTCAGGATGGAGGGCCGTTCATGACCCTCCCGTTGGTGTTCACCCGTGACCCTGAGACAGGAACCTCCAATGTCGGTATGTACCGGTTGCAAGTGTACGACCGCAACACCACCGGTATGCATTGGCATATCCATAAGGATGGTTCCCACTTCTACCAGAAGTACAAGAAGCGCGGGGAACGGATGCCTGTAGCAGTCGCTTTCGGGTGCGATCCTGCCATCACCTACGCGGCTACCGCGCCACTTCCGGAGGGTATCTATGAAATCCTGTTCGCTGGATTCCTTCGGGGAAAACCGGTTGATATGGTCAATTGCATCACCTGTTCGCTCCAAGTGCCTGCCGACGCGGAGTTTGTGCTGGAGGGCTATGTAGACCCACAGGAACCGCTACGGACGGAAGGGCCTTTCGGCGACCACACCGGCTATTATTCGCTCACCGACACGTATCCGGTCTTCCATGTCACCTGCATCACCCGCAAGAACAAACCTGTGTATCCCGCCACCATAGTGGGTAAGCCTCCTATGGAGGACTGCTATATGGCCAAGGCAACCGAACGATTGTTCCTACCTCTGCTCAAGATCATCATACCCGAAATCGTCGATCTGGACCTGCCTTTGGAGGGTGTCTTTCATAATTGCGCCATCGTTTCCATTAAGAAACGGTTTCCAGGGCAGGTGAACAAGGTGATGTACTCGCTTTGGGGTCTTGGTCAGATGATGTACACCAAGATGATCATCGTTGTCGATGATACTGTGGATGTGCATGATACTTCCACGGTCATGTGGAAAGTGTTCAATAATATCGACGGACGTAGAGACATTGTGTTCTCCGATGGACCCCTGGATGCATTGGACCACGCTTCGCCTTTTCCGCTTCGGGGGACAAGGATCGGTATCGATGCCACCCGCAAGACTGCTGCCGATGGTCACACCAGACCGTGGCCAGACGATATCGTGATGGATAAGGCCGTTGTCGCCCACGTCTCAGAGATCTGGCGTGAACTTGGCCTGGATGGATGATGTGATGTCACCCCAAACATCCCGCACCCTACGAAAGCCATTCCTGGTAGCTCGCGCGGTCATGATCCAGCATACATTGTTCTCGTTGCCCTTTGCTGGTGCCGCCATTCTGCTGGAAACCAAGGGTAAACCGCCCTTGATGGACCTCCTATGGATCCTGCTGGCGATTTTCGGGGCTCGCAACGGGGCGAATGCCCTCAACCGGATTATCGACTCTGCCATCGATGCCCGTAATCCCCGAACCAAGGGGAGAGAGCTGCCTTCGGGTAAGCTGAAGCACTTCGACCTCTGGTTGTTCAGCGCATTTTGCCTGGCGTTGCTGGTTTTCGCGACTTTCCAACTGAATCCACTCTGTGTACTCCTTCTTCCAGTGGCCTTGCTGCTTATCCTAGGTTATTCCTACACCAAACGAGTCACCTGGCTTTGCCATTACATCTTAGGCGTGACTGTCGCGATCGCTCCTATGGGGTCCTTGCTGGCTCTTACAGGCAGGTTTGAACTACGCTATTTTGTGATATCGGCAGCGGTCGCGCTTTGGGTCGCGGGTTTTGACATCATCTATGCCTGCCAGGATGTTGCGTTCGACCGTGAGGAAGGTCTGTTTTCCATTCCCGCACGCTTCGGTGTCCGTACGGCACTTAGAATCGCAGCCCTCAATCATGCAGGCGCGGCGATGCTTCTGGTGCTCTGGGGGATAATGTACAGCACGGGCATGTGGTATGGAATTGGAACTGGGGTGGTGGCAGGGTTGCTCTTGGTAGAGAACGTCTTGGTAGCCCCTGGAAGGCTGAAGCATATCACGTTCGCAGCCTATCACCTGAATGAGATCATCGGTGGGTTGTTTTTCGTATTCGTGTTGATGGAGGTCTATCTCGTATGAAGCAGATGATTGTGGCCATCACAGGCGCAACCGGTTCTTGGTATGGCCTTCGGTTGATAGAGCGGCTCACGTGGGAGCCTGACGTATGCATCCATGTGGTGATATCACCTTGGGGGGAGAACGTGATGCTCCAAGAGACAGGCAAGTCCTTTTCCGAATGGATCGCGCCCTATCCGCCGGAAGTCTTGGTGGTTCATGCCCATGACAATCTCGCGGCCTCGATCTCAAGTGGTTCTTTTCCTGCCGATGCCATGGTGGTGGTTCCATGTACCTTGGGAACCTTAGGAGCCATCGCCTCAGGGCTTGCCTCCAATCTTATCGAGCGCTCTGCCTCGGTCGCGCTCAAGGAGCGTCGTCCACTCATCCTAGTGGCTCGTGAGACCCCACTCAGCTCCATCCATCTGGAGCAGATGCTCCGTCTCAGCCAAAGCGGGGCGATTATCCTCCCCCCCGAACCCACGTTCTACAATAAGCCTAAGACTATCGAGGATATCATCGATTCCACAGTCGACCGCATCCTCGATCTGCTTCTTATCAGGCAGGATTCCACCAAGCGATGGAGTCCGATATGAACATGAGGAAATCACTATGGATGCTGTTAGGGGTGCTGGTTCTCTCCTGCCAGGGCCTGCTATGGTCGGCGGCAGTTTCTGAAGCGCGGCCGATACGGATAGGAATCATGCCGGATGTGGACTCCCTTCCGTTTCTGCTAGCCCAGGAAGAGGGATTGTTTGCCACACACGGCGTCCAGGTGCAATTGGTTCCCTTCCAGAGCCCGGTCGAACGCGATGCGGCTTTCCAAGCGGGGCAGCTGGATGGGTTTGTAGGGGATACACTCGGGGCTGTCTTTTTAGAGCAGTCCGGATTCGATATCGCCATCACCTCCATCACCAATGGCCGGTATGGGTTGGTGGCCTCGCCAAAAGGAACAATAAACTCAGCTGGGCAGCTGGGAGGCGTCGCCATAGCTGTTTCCAGCAATACAATCATCGAATTCATTGCCCATTCGCTGGTGACGGCCGCGGGTGTGCCAAGTAAAGATTTCACCCTTGTCGCGATTCCTAAGATCCCAGTGCGCATGGAAGTCCTGCTGAATGGTCAGGCGCAGGCGGCTTGCCTACCCGAACCATTCTATACTTTGGCTATCGCCAATGGAGCTCGGGCCCTCGGAGACAGCTCTTCGTTGGACGATGCCCCCGGAATCATGATATTCTCTGCGAAGGTGGTTGAAGAACGCCAGGTCGATCTTAAAAAGGCCTATGGGGCCTACTGGGAAGCGGCTCAAAGGATCAATAACCAACCGGAGGCCTATCGTGATTTCCTTGTTGCCAAGGGAGGCTTCCCCCAGACGATCCGCGATCTCTTCCAGTTCGTCACCTACACCAAGCCCCAGGTGCCTACCCAATCGCAGGTCTCGCATGTAGTGGATTGGCTTCAGAGCCGAGGGCTTCTGAAAAAGCAGATAGCCTATATCGACCTTGTCGACGCCTCCATCGTCAAAGGATTCTAGATGATTACGCTCGACCATGTAGGGTTTTCCTACAAAGCCACTGGACGCTCGCTCGCATTGTTCTCAAGCTGCTCCAGGTCTTTTGAGACAGGCTTGGTCCATGCGGTCATCGGGCATTCAGGGTGTGGAAAAACCACTCTGTTGTACCTTCTGGCAAATCTCATCAAGCCAGATGAGGGTACGATTCTTATACATGGACAGCCAATTGGCATCGGTGGGCATAAACAGGCCATTATCCTGCAGGATTTCGGGCTTCTTCCTTGGAAGAGAGTGTACGAAAACATCGAACTCGGCCTCCTCCTGCATGAGGTTCCTCAGGCTGAGCGGCAGCAGAAAGTGGAACGGATCATGCGGGAAATTGGAATATCGTCGCTGGCGAGGGCCTATCCCTCACAACTCTCCGGGGGTGAGAAGCAGCGGTGCGCGATAGCCCGGGCCTTGGTGATAGAGCCAGACTTACTGCTGATGGACGAACCCTTCTCCGCCTTGGACGCGATGAACCGTGAGACGATGCAGGAACTGCTGCTACGATTGAATGCCCATAGGAAAATAACCACTATCATAGTCACCCATAGCATTGAGGAGGCTGCCTACCTAAGCGATCGGATCCATGTGATGAGTCGGATACAGACTCAATCGGGAGCGGTCCGGACAGTCTTCCAACCAGAAGTCAACAATACCCACGAGAAGGACGCGTGCGCGCCTGAATTCCGCAAGACCAGCCAGTATTTCTCCACTTGTCTGAAGATCAGGGAACTCCTTGAGATGGAGGCCCGTTGATGCGCCGCGCGGTATTCGTACTTATCGGGCTATGGTACCTCCTTGCGTTTGCAATGCAACGACCTTTTCTGCCATATCCGCATGCGGTGGCGTTGCATACGCTTCTGGCGCTTGTCCAAGATGACTTGCTGCGGCATTTTGCAATCTCCAGTGCCCGCATCACCATCGCCTTGGTGATCGCGGCGATTCCAGCTGCGATCATGGGAGTGCTGGCAGGCCGCAGCCGCAAAGCTGACCAGCTTATGACTCCATTCGCCTACATCCTCTACCCGATTCCCAAGGTGGCGCTGCTTCCGGTCATCATGCTGTTTCTCGGACTCGGTAATCTCTCGAAAATCTTTCTTATCGGTCTGATTGTATTTTTCCAGCTCTATTTCGTTGTTCGGGATGCCGCGGCTCTTGTGGACGAGCGCTATGTGGATTCAGTGCGGAGCCTCGATGCCTCGCGCACCGCGATAGTCCGGCATGTGATTGTCCCTTCGGTGTTGCCAGCTTTGTTCACTGCGTTGCGGGTGTCCACAGGAACCGCCACCGCAGTATTGTTCTTAGCTGAGACTTTCGCCACCGTATCGGGCCTTGGCTGGTATATTATGGACAGCTGGGCGAGGATGGACTACTTGGACATGTATGCAGGCATGGTCTCGCTCAGCATCCTTGGAACCTTCTTCTTCCTGTTGTTCACGGTCCTTGGCAAGCGCCTGTGTCCTTGGAACCATCTTAAGAATTGACTTTCCATGTCCGTCTGAGAGTCTTTACCAGGGCTTTGGTCTCACCATCCACCCGATGCGAATCGATGATCTTCTGCAATGCCCGGGCATAGGTTCTGTCGTCAAGACCGCAAGTGCGTAGGTAAGCCAAAGTCCTCTCGGGGAACTTGAAGAAACAATACGATACAGCCCAAGCTACAGCCATGCTCACGTAATAACCGTCATGCTTGATACCATCGAGAACCGCTAAGACTCGCTCAAGATAGGTTTCGTTGATGAAGTGGCACAGCAGCATCACGACTGAGAAACGGAGCTCGAATTCCTTTGACGAAGCGAAGTATGGAGAAAGATACTCCCAGTAGAGTTCCTGCTCTGCGACAGCTCCTTTCAGACGGCCGCAGAGAGTGTCGCATGCAGCCCAATTGTTTATACGGGGGATGAGATCGGTTATGAGCGTCAACCGCTCGTGCTCGTTGATTGGAGCATCTGCCACGACCATTGCTCTGATCAGCACTTCTTCAAAGAACTGGTCCTCTGTCCGTTGTAGATAATCCCGCCAGTCTTCCTTGGAGATACGTTTAGCCAACTGTTGGAGTTTTGGCAAGCGGACACCAAGAATATTAGGAGTGTCCGGAATCAACTTTGTATTGAAATCCCTGTATTCCGGTTCTGCTAGTGCAAGAAGCGTCTGCTTGTAGTCTTCACTCATCAAGGTCACCTTGTCTTGACTTGCCGCGATTTTAATCATCCAGCCAAATCCAGTAGTGAAAAAGCCCTCTGACGAAACCGTCAAAGGGCTTTTGGGCATGCATCGGAAGATGTTTTACTTTACAATCTCGTGTAGTTCCACATCAAATACCAGCAGGGAGTTGGGAGGAATGCTCTCATTTCCTGCTTCTCCATACGCCAAGGCGGGATGGAGGAAGAAGCGGTAGTAGCTGCCTACGGGCATGAGGCTGACGCCTTCCACAAATCCTGGAATCAGACTGTTCAATGCGAAGACAGAAGGTTCTCCGCGGGCATAGGAGTTGTCTCCGGTGCTGCCATCGAGGAAGGTGATGAGATAGTCCACTTTCACGGTATCCTCAATAGTGGGCAACGGGCCGGTGCCTTGGGTGATCACCTGGTATTGTAGTCCGCTCGCGGTTGTGGTGATTTCCGGATTTTTGGTATTTTCCGCAAGGAAAGCCTCGGCCATCGCCAGATTCTCAGCCGCCATCATCTCCATGGATGCATAATATTCATTCATCATGCGTTCTTGGTAAGCGGTGAACAATTCATCAATCTGCGCTTCCGTGTAGGGTAAGGCGATTCCGGCCAGAGAGTCAGTCACGCCATTGTTGTAATCTTCCAAAGAAACAATGATTCCTTGGCTTTGCAGATTGAACATGATCAGATAGCCATACCCATAGCTGAAGCGGTCGAACAAGGAGAGTGGTACTGCCGAAGCTGGATCACTTCCTTGGACAAGCTGTTCATCGGTGAGAAGGCCGTCAAGATAGTTTTGGAACTCGTTGAAGGAAGTGTTGATCTCTTCCTCGGTGATGACAGGTTCCACCATATTGAAGAAGTCGGAAGACCCATTATTGAAATAAAGCGTATTCAACTTGATTCCCTGGTCTTTGATGCTGGCGGCAAGAAGGTGTCCGTACACATAACTGAACTTCTGGTCAAGTTCAGGGTCATCCGCAGTAATCGCAGGGGCTGAGTTTACCACGACTGGTTCGGCGACTGGAGTTGTTTCCGCAGCCGGTGTGACAGGGGTAGGGGCGGGGGCGGGGGCGGGGGGGGCAGCGACTGGAACAGCTTCAGCGACAGGCGCGGCTGGTTGCGCGACTGCCACAGCCGCGGGTTCGGCGGTGGTCTTGCTTTCAACAGGGGTGGCGGTGCACGACACGATCAATGCGGGAATGATGAGAATCAATGCCCAGAGATATCGTTTCTTCATGAATTCGTTCTCCTTGGATAGGTTTGTTTCAAAAATAACATTGCTTTAATATCGACCCTAATAACAGAATAGTCAACAATATGTGTTTAAATTCATCTAAATAACACACGGAAGGACAGCGGAAATCCGCATATCTCCATCACATAATACCATATCCGCTAATTTCCCCTCCTCCAGGCTTCCTCGGTCGGCGAGTCCCAGAACTCTAGCGGGATTTGTGCTGGCGATCTGAAAAAACATCTGCGCATCGATCCATCCACGTGCGAATAGCTCTCGGGCAGTCTCGGAGATGAGCATGGCGGAACCAATCAGCACTCCCGTATCCATATATCTGCTCACCCGTCCATCACACCAAACCTTTTGCCCGAGATACAAGCTTTCTCCTACACCGAGTCCAGCGGATTTCATAGCATCGGAGATAAGGCATATCTGGTATTTTGCGGCATGCAAGCAGATGAAATCAAGCATTGCAGGGTGGATATGCACCCCATCAGCGATGATCTCAAAGGTCATGTCTAGGTTTTTCCTCAGGAAAGGAAGCAACGCCAAACCGGGTTTCCGATGGTCCATCCCCGGCATCGCATTGAAGCAATGGGTGAGGTGGCAAGGTTTTAAATCCAAGACATCTTCGCAATAGGCTTCCGAATGGCCCCAGGCTGGCATCACCCCGGCATCCTCGAGATGCTGTCGGATCGCATCGCTTCCTTCAATCTCAGGCGCGAAGGTCATGGACCGCACTACAGGGTGTCCATTCGCCTTGATCGATAGGATGAGTTCCAGCTGGGTAGGGGAAAATTCACCGATGTTCTCTTTCGGGATTCCTCCTCGGCGGCGTTGGTTGAGGAATGGGCCTTCCACTAAGACACCAGGAATTTTATGGGCGATCCGGGTGTTGTTCTGGAGCGCCTGCTGGATTGAATGAAGACGGTCCATATCCATCACCATCGCTGGTTGGAAGCTGGTTATCCCCCGGTCCTCAAGAAAATCCGCCATGTGGAGGAGATTCGCCAGTGCATCCCCTTCGGAGATATCCACACCACCTGCCCCATGGAGATGCATGTCGATCAAACCCGGACCCACCGTTAGTCCCTGGGCATCGATGACCGGGATCTCTCCTATCCTTGGCATGTCCGCTTGCCTACCAATTTTCCTGATGATTCCCCGTTCTACCAGGACGCAGTCCCCGATGGGTTCTTTGTTTCCAGGGATGATCTTTGCGTTGATTAGAAGATAAGTGCTTTTTCTTATTGTCATGGCCTGAGAGTACTTTGGGACAGTCCGAGTGTCAATCTAGAACGAAAAAGGGCTGGCTCAACACCAACCCCTATAAACAGCCTGCATGTGATGGACTTGTCTTGGAAAACTAGTTCTCAAGCCCGATTATCTGCAATAACAGGTCGGGTCTGTCAGAGGTGATGAAGTCCACTCCCATCTTGTGGAATCTCGATATATCCACCGCTTCGTTGACCGTCCACGCACCGACTCCTAGTTTCTTACTCCTGAATTCGTTGTAGAGCGTTTGGGAAAGATATTGGTAATTGATACCAACATAGTCCACCTTAAGCGAGGCGATATCCTCAGCCACGGCTTTCGGTCCTTTCGCCCCAATCGAAGTCATATACTTTTTACTGATGAGCGCTCCTGTCTGAATCCTAGGCTCAAGTTCCTGGATACGGGCAAGCGAGGGGAAATCGAAGGAGATGATGATGGTGGATTCAATTCTTCCTCGTTCATGGAGCTTCGCGATAAGCTTTTCTTCGATTCCGGGGTAGCGGGTCCCATCGTTCCTCAACTTGATCTCAACCTGAAGCACCACTGGTCGTTTAGCTTCGCGCTCCACAAGGTCGAGGACTTCATCGAACGTAGGAATTTTCTGCGAACCATACACAGTGGCACCGGCGAACGCGACCGCTGCATTGAATCCACCAAGAGTCTTGGCATCGTAATCCGCGACTTCCCCAAGCTGGCCTGTCGTTCGTTCCAATAAAGGATCATGGGTTACGATGATCTCTCCGTCTTTGCTGAGATGCACATCCATCTCCAACGCATCGGCGTCATGCTGAAGACCCACAGAAAAAGCCGCGAGGGTGTTTTCCGGCGCCAAGGCCGACCCTCCCCGATGAGCGACACGCATCACAGATACCTCCTGGATTTCCGAACGGGCTTTCGTGGCATTGCACCCGCTCATGCTTAAAAGCGTCAATATGGCCGCACACACGAAGATGGCCGCAGGTGCGGCCATCCTCTTTGAAATACATACTTGGTCATTTGTACGATTCATTGTATTCCTTCAACAGAGCGGCATCGGTTTCCTTCATCACAGTCGCAGGATCCATATTGGCGATCAACAGTTTCTCAACCATCTGGCGCAAAATCTCGGTTCCCTTACCAAGGGAGATGACGCTGGCTTGCGGCCTGGTGTACTTGAGCTGATCAATAGCCACTGCACGTTCTGGGTTGGCTTTGAAGTATGCAACGAGGTCCGGATGATTCGCCGCGGAGGTGGTGACAGGCATGTAACCGGTCTTGATGACGATCTTGGCATTGCTTTCCGCATTGGTCATGAACTTCATGAAATCCCAAGCGGCCTGCTGGCGCCATTTGTCATTGCTGGTCATTGCAAGCACCGCTCCACCGACGGGAACAAGATTCTGAACCTGGCCGGGGATGAAGGCGGGGATAACCTGGAAGGTAGCGCGGCTGAGCAGGTTGCCCATGCTTCCGGTTGAACCGAAGACCATCGCGACTTTCTTGTTAAGGAAATCATCATGTGAATTGGAAGGAATAGCGGTCTTGTCCTTGAACACCATGTCCTGCCAGAGCGTTGCGGCAGCGATCGCGGGTGCTTCAGAAAGATGCATGCCGAACTTCTCATCGGAAATCTGTCCGCCATAGGCATACACAGCACCTTGGAAATACCAGTGGGCGGTGGTCAGTCCTAGGGTGAAGCCTGCTCCAACCTGGATCATCTCACCGGCGGCGTTGTACTTGGTGACTGCCTTGCTGATAGCGCGGAATTCGTCCCAAGTTGCAGGGGCTTTTCGGGGGAGTCCGGCTTCGGCCAGCATATCGCCATTCACATAGAGCAGCGGGGTGCTGCGCATTACGGGAAGGGCATATAGTTTGCCATCATAATAACCATCAGCCAGAAGACCGGGGATATAGTCCTTTAGGTTGAAAGCGGTTTTGTCATTCTTAACCAGATTGTCCAACGCGAACAATGCGCCGTCCTTGGCGAAGAGGGGGACGAAGGGCGAATCCAACAGCACCACATCTGGCACTTCGCCAGCGGCAAGCGCTGCCAGCAGCTTCTGCAGGATTTCCGCATAAGCACCCTGGAACTGCGATTCCACGATCACTTTATCTTGGGAAGCGTTGAACTGGGCGACCAATTCCTCTTGGACATCACCGGCGACACCGGTCAGACTTCTCCAGTACACGATCTTGACAGGCCCGGTCGGAGCTTGCTCGACCTCGGCAGCAGCCCACAGCGTGCTGGTGGACAGCAGCAGCGCGGCAAGCAACAGTACCCACACCATACTTCTTTTCTTCATTGAAAACCTCCTGAAGTTTTTCCTCGGAATCCAAACCGGATTCCCTATATCAATCTCAGTTGGATGTCACCCCTTGACAGCACCAGCTGCGATACCCTCGATCAATTGCTTTTGAGCAATAAAATAGATAAATAATACGGGAACAAGGACAAAGAGCGACGCAGCCATGAGATGCTCTGGTCCTATCGCATACTCCGCGGAACGCACCATCGCAAGTCCTACTGGCAGGGTACGCATGTTCTGCGTGTTCGTCACAATCAGCGGCCACAGGTAGCTGTTCCACTTGGAGATGAACAAATACAGTACCAGAGTCCCCAGAACAGGGCGGGCGAGCGGAAGGGCGATATACAGCATCGTTCTAAAATGCCCGAGACCATCCATTTCCGCAGCATCATAGAGCGCACCGGGAACCGTAAGGAAATATTGCCTAAGCAGAAAAGCGCCGAACACGCTGGATACATGTGGGATGACAATACCCTTATAGGTGTTGATCCACCCCAGATGCTTGAGTACGACATAGTTTGGAATCAGAGCCACTTGGCTGGGAATCATCATGGCGGCTAGCATGACCATGAAAAATATCCCGCTGTACTTGAACCGAATCCGTGCGAAGGCATAGGCCGATAGCGCTGCCACCATAACCTCAAGAATGACTCCGGTCCCAGCCGTGATGGCGCTGTTCAAATAGAACCGCCCAAAGGGCGCAAGGCTCCACGCTTTGCTGAAATTGTCCCAGCGGACGGTCTCGGGCCACCAGATTGGAGGGAACATCGAGACCTCGGCCGGGCTCTTGATGGAAGTAGTGATCATCCACAGGAAGGGCAGACCGATGATGATCGAAGCCAAAATGAGAATCGCGTGGGTAAAGAATCTTCCTATGTACCAAGTAAAATTTTTACGATGCAGCAAGCCTTCCATGCGATTCCTCCTAATAATGGACCCACCGGCGGGACAGCCGGTTCTGAACGAGCGTGATCGCCATGATCAGGATAAACAGAATGAGCGCCAAGGCCGACGCGAAGCCTGTCTTGAACCACTGGAACGCGTTCTGATACAGGTAGTACACAAAGACATTCGAGCTGTTCAGCGGTCCTCCATCGGTCATGATCGCGATGATATCGAAGGCTTTCAGAGCCCCGATGAAGGAAGTGATGGTTAGGAAAAAGGTAGTGGGGGAAAGCAGGGGGAACGTGATATAGATGAAATTCTGCCAGGGGGAAACCCCGTCCACCAAGGCGGCATCGTAGATTTCCCTAGGGATGTTCTTGAGGCCAGCGAGGAAGAGCACCATATCGTAGCCGATTCCGCTCCAGATAAGCACGATGATAACCGCGGGAAGAGAGTATTCAGTTTCCCAGAGCCAGTCGGGGGCCCGGAGTCCCAATGGACTGATGAACACCTTGAGCAGGCCGAAGTGCGGGTCGAAGATCCATGACCATACCATAGCCACCGCGACGCTGGTGGTGAACGTTGGCGAGAAGATGATGGCGCGGTAGAAAGACTTGCCGCGGATATCGGTGTTCATCTCCAACGCGAGCACCAATGAGATGGAGAGTTTGACAACCACAGTTGCCAGCGCCAAGACCAAGGTGTTGCGTGTCACCTGCCAGAAAACTGGATCGGAAAAAAGGCTTTGGTAATTCTGAAAGCCGATGAAGGTTTTTTTAGGAGCAATCATATTCCATTTGAAGAAACTGAGAATAAGACTATAGAGGATTGGCCAGAAGACAAAGACACCTAAAAGGATAAAGTTAGGGGCGACAAACAGCAGGAAGGTAAACATGTCCCTTCGCGTTCTTATTGTCATCCCTCTGCGTACCCCGACTCCGCGTGTGGGCATGATGTATGAGTCCCGCTTGACCGCCATAGGACCTCCTCGGTTATTAGATATTTCAATTGGCAAACTCCAGTATACAGGAGAAATGGTTAAATGCAAAAGAAAATTATGAATAATGAATGAATAGTGAGCATTTTATGAACTTAATTGACTTAAAATGACCTTTCTTGAACTATTATTGTGCATTCAAGTCACGCTGCCTAGACAACTTGATGATGTGGATGTGGTTTTGGTTCCAGCAACCAAATCCACACCCCTAGGGCGAGCCTTGGAGTGCCAAAGCTTCGCCCCCTTCGCTCCGTTGGGAATCACCTGTCGATAAGAGACGAAAGTAGACTGAACGCGAATAGCGTCACCTCGTGCTTAAGCTCGACCAATATCCCCGTTATGATACTAGCCGGACTGCCGTTCTTGGATTGGACTGCTGCCTGAGTTGCTTCCGATGGCTCCTGCTGATGGTATAGTTCCCGCTCGCTGCTGGAGGCTTGGAATTCCTTCATCACCCATGCGTCGATATCAAACCGCGCTTCCAGCTGTCGCTCGAGGTCGTCCGGCAATTGCGGGAAGAAATCAATTCCGGTGATATGCTCGACACGGTCCACGCTGGTCGCGAAGGATGTAAGCGGTTGGTTGCTTCCAGCGTTGGGGAGTATGAATCCTATTGCCTTCAGAATGGGTTCCTGATAATCAAGCACCACTTTAAAATAGAACTTAGGGATCGAGACACCATTGTCCCCGATTCTCTCATATGGGCCATCGGCAAGCACCGGTCCTGTGACCACATGGACCGAACCTTCGGTTGCTGCGAACTGGCGGACCACTGCCTCCAGCTTGCTCCAGATACCCCGGTTGAATTCAGGTTGCTGAGGGCTCATGTTGCTAAGATAAAAAGAATCCGACAGCGCCTCCGTGGACCATTTGAGATCCGCGGCTGGAATGAGATGACCCCGGTCATACCCTGAGCTCCGATAATCCGCGAGCGAAGCCGAACCTGTGGAGATCGAGGGGTCCGCACGGAAATTATCAGACCGGTCATAGATTCCATAGACTTCTTCTTTGGTCAACTCATAGGCCACCCAATCCGCTTGCTCATGCGTTTCGTTATATACAAGTGCGAAACCTGTATGCAGCACCAGGACGTCACCGTCGCGGAGCATCGGAATCTCCAACCCAGCTAAAACCTCAGCCTGATCAACAGGCGCATGGTAATCTTCATGCGTTGGGGTGATCAGCCACAGCGCGACGGTCAGCGCGATAAGGAGAAGCACCGCTCCAAACAATCTTCTCGAGGTGTGCTTCCGGTTTGCCTGGGTTTTCTTTTTACCGCTGTTGGCGCGTGTGCGAGCCATGTCCACCTCTCTCGTGTTTTTAATATTTCGAGCCTTTCATCTGTACAACGGAACCTCTCGCTTGAATTTCCGAGGTGGTTCAGATACTGTGGTGATGGTAGCTCTGGTCACAGTCAATATACTTTGTTTTTTAGGTAGGAGAAAGATGATGGAACAACAACGCAAGGAAAGCTATGAGAAATATTGCTCCTCCTGCGGGGCGGTCATACATATCGATGCGCAAGTCTGCCCGCATTGCGGGGTGCGATTCCGCGATAACCGGGGTGATTTTGTAGAAAACCACCGCACGTGGCTCATCGTGTTGCTGCTGTGTCTCTTCATCGGGCCTTTGGGCCTCCATCGCTTCTATGTAGGCAAGATCGGCACAGGTATTCTGATGATCCTTACTGCTGGTGGCTTGGGCATCTGGGTGATTGTGGACCTGGTGATGATCGTCACCGGCAACTTCACCGATAAAGACGGTTATAAGATTTCCTGATAACCCCCGCTTGCGCTAGTTTTCTCCTTTTGCCACGCTATGCCCCTCAGAATCAACGCCGCGCACATTACCAGCACGATAAGATCGACGGATGGGCGCATCTTGTCCTGCATGAGCAAGGCAGTGGACTCCAAGGATGAGCTTGGATAGTTCATGACCAAGGCGATGAATAGATTGTTGGCGATATGCGCGCCAAAGGCCGTTTCCAAGCCGTTGGAGCTTGTGGTCATCTCCATGAAGAGAAAGCCGGTAAGAAAGTAGTACATCAACGCTATCAAGCCCGTAAAAGATAGTCCAACTTCAGTATTGGCAAGATGCGCAAGGGTGAACACCAGCCCGGAAATGCAGTTGCGCAGGATGTTATGCAGATCGCGCCCTTCAAGCATCCGCCACAGCACTCCCCGGAACAACAACTCTTCCGCAATACATTGCAGAGGGGTAAAGAACAGGACAAGACCTGCCATGAGCAATCGTTCGGAGGTGCGTATCCCGGAGTTGAAGCTGATGGAACCGGGATTGATGAGGGCTAGGGCGATCGCGAGCAGTCCCAATCCTAAAGTCCAGATTCCAAAGGCCATGAAGGCCAGTCGCCAGCGGAAAGCTGGTGCTTGGGTGATGAACCGGAGGGTCGGGATTGTCAGACCCCAGTGGATGAAACCAACAATCGCGAACAGCAGTATGATGAAGTTGATGTGTTTGAGTAGATAGCGCGAAATCATGGTTATTTCCGGGGCCAGCTTTCCAAGCAAGCCTGCGGCCAAGTAGGTGGTGAAACCTCCAAGGAACGTCCATACCAGCTCTATCGAGATAAAGGCCACAATCCATTTCTGCACGGACAACCGCGTACCTACAGCAGGCTCCTGCTCGATAATGAGTGTATTAAGCCTTTGTCGGGGCGGCTTGGACTGGATCATGCTAGGAGTATACCATCTTACATGGTATACTTCCAATATGAATGAACGTATGGTGCAAGCGAGGCGCCAGGTGATCCATGGACTCTTGGAGGAACCTGGAACGATTTGTGTGTTTCCTTCCGAGACCATCGCGCGGTTCTGGCTGGCCGACTACACCTTGAAAGGAAAGCGTGGAGCAGTGCTGCTTCGCAAGGCTGTTTCGTATGATACCTTCCGGGCTTTGTTTCTTCCCCATCATGCGCGCGCACCTGTGAGCAAGGTGCTTCGGCAGATATTCGCCTTGGACCTTTTGGAAAGCCCCGCTGGAAAAACACTTTCCTGGCTGGTCTCGCCAGCGCATCCGGAAGCCCGTTCCCGTTTCGCATCAAGTATCGCCACGCTGCTGCCACAGCTGGACTCCCTCCATCTGCTTTCCCAATCCCAGCCGGAGGCCTACGGCCGGCTTCCCCGGGAACTACGCGAGGACATCCAGCTGATCGATAGCGAATACCGCAGGTTCCTGGACCTCCATGGTTTGTTTGAACCCCGTTTCGAGCATCCCTCGTTGGAAAACCTCACCAATTTCAAGACCCATCCTGAATATCGTATCTGCTTTCCAGAAGTGATCGATGGCTGCGAAGGATTTCTCAAAGAGCTGGGGTATCCTGACTGGATCACCACCGTCGCCATTCCCGCTACCGAGCCAATCGCACCTATCGAGGTTTTTGAGAATGAGATGATTGAGTTGCGCACGCAGCTGCGCCGAGTCGAGCTGCTCCTCAACCAGGGCGTGGAATGCGCGGAAATCGCCATAACCGCCGCATCTTTGGATACCTGGAGGCCCTACCTTGAGCATGAGGCGGCTATCCGCGATATCCCTCTGCAGTTTGTGGAGGGGCTTTCCCCATTGGCATACCCTGCGGGCAGATTTCTCACCAGGCTTCGGGATGTGTTCGAGCATGATTTCTCCCTAGCTTCCATGAAGGAGTTCCTCCTAGATCCCAGTTATCCATGGAAAGATATCGCACTTCATCAAAAACTCATCACCCGGGCGATAGAACTCAAGGTACAGCGGGGTGCCCAACGGCGGCAGGACTCCGATGGCTGGGAATGGAAGCTCGGACTACGGGCCCAGGACCGCGAGCTCTCCGTGTGGTACAGGCGCTTCAAGCAGGTGCTTATCACTCTCATGGAGGCCAAGACGGTCGCGGAGATACGGTCGATCCTCTTCGCATTCCAAGACGACCATTTCATACACACTAGATGGAACACCATCGCTGACAAGGACGAACCAAGTAGTGAAGGGGCCCAGGTGTTCTCGTTCTGTCTCGGCCAACTCGACGGGCTTGGTCAAGCGATGGCCGCCGGTACCTTCAACGCTGTAAAAAACCTGTTCTCTGTGTACCTGCAGATTCTTCAAGGCTCCCGCTATGTCCAAAAAGACCGTACTCCCGGTATACCGGTCTATCCATATGGACTTTCAGCTGGCATCCTACCACGCCATCACTTCATTGTTGGATGCAATCATGAGGCAAGCGAGCAAGTGGTCAACGATGTGTCGATGATCCCGGATTCGCTGTGGGACCAGAATCTTCCACTCCAACGCGATGTGTCCGCAGCCTTCCTCAACTGCTACCTCGGCTCGGGGGAGGACGTATCCATATCGATGGGCAGAAGCACTTTCAGCACTTCTGTCGTTCTCCCGCCTTCGTATTTCATCGAGCAGGAGGCTGTAAAAGACTTCGATAGCTCGCAAGCCACCAAGCTTCAATCCTACGATTGCATTTCAAATGAAGAAAAGGCATGGGCATATGGGCTTGTACCTACCAACCGGGTGCATGCCTCGCAAAAACGATGGTTTGTTCAAGCAGAGCACACGCTCTTCGGCCCGAAGGGATTGGATTTCGCAAGATATCACGCGCCTTCAGAGGTGTATGGACGATTGCCACGTAAAGATGGACTTCTACGTATTTCCGCGACCAGTTTGGATAGCTATTCCAACTGCCCAATGCAATGGGCTTCCCGCTACCTCTATTCTATTGAAGATGAGGATTTCACGGTCGAACCTATCGACCATCGCTTCATCGGAGTCCTGCTGCATGATATCCTCAGCTCATTTTTCCAAGAAATCACCACACGTTTTGGATTCTTCACTGAGGAACGGCTTTTAGAGTATCATGAGATTCTTAAAACCATCATGCATGACCGCTTCTCCATATTAAGATCTGCCCCAGATGCGCCATCCCTTACCAGCCAGACCCATATGCAGGACCTGTATGGGCGCCTGCTTCCCCAGATAATCGAGGCTGAACGTAAAAATTTCCATGATACTATCAGTACAGGCTTCGAGGTCGCGCTTTCACAAACTTATCCCGGCAAGGGATATCAACTGGAAGGTAGGATCGACCGTATTCTCAGTCATGGACGGGATGCGTTCAATACCGAAGGACTCGGAATCGTGGATTATAAAAAATCCCATCGGGAAAGCAAAAAAGCTTACGATCAGCCACGCACAGCCAATCCCTCCATGCAGCTTCCTTTGTATGCCAGGCTTCTTATGGACCAAGACGGGGGCGTTCCTGTGAAGGTCGAGACCGCGAGTTTCTACAACATCGCCAAAGGGAGCTACCAGCATATCTGGAAATCAGGGGAGGAAGCCCGCTTGGCAGAGCTGCTGCTTGTGTTGGAAGAGAAGCTTGATGCGATGGTTGAAGGGTTGGAAGCTGGTGATTTCAGAGCCACGCCCTCAGCCAAGACCTGTTCGGCGTGTGGCTATAGACAAATCTGCAGGCGGAGGTACTCCATTCAATGATGTGTGAAACTGAATTCCTGCAGCGAATCGAACATCTGGACGTCAATCAACGTAAAGCGGTATTCCACGATGGCAATTGCGTGGTGTCTGCCGGCGCTGGATCGGGCAAGACGACAGTTCTCGCCTATCGGTTCATCCGGTTGGTGCTGGAGCAAAAGGCCCATGTCGATGAAATCCTCACTCTGACTTTCACCCGTAAAGCTGCCGCCGAGATGCATGAACGCATCCACCGTCAGCTGCTCTCCTATGCAAGCGACCCCTCCATCGCCTTGGAGCTTGGTCGTTTTCCGCATGCAAGCATCTCCACCTTGGATAGCTTCTGCAAGCGGATTGTTGTATCAGATGCGGTGCACTATGGTATCGCGCCTGATTTCACTTTGGATGACGAAGCCAACCGCACCCTCGCCCAGGAATGCGCTTTGGCTATGGTGGAGAACCTGAAGGATCATCCCGGCTTGGATTTCCTTGCCAGATTGTACAATCCCGCCGACCTTATCGATAATTTCCTCGTGGGGTTGGCGGGGCAATGCTTCCATCCGGCCACTCCTTTCGATTCCACCGCGGCAGCCCTGGCGGTGCAGGCGTACATGAACCAGTACCGGGAGGCCTTGGTTGAGGAGCTGGTGTCTGCCAGCCATCGTATTCTTGAGATAGGTGGTTCGGGTAAGATTCTTGAAGAAGCCTCGCAAGCATGCGCGCGGGTGCTTGATTTGGATCTACTGGATGATGACGAGGTCGCCATGGCCTCCAATCTTGCAGTATTGGATAGCCTAGCGGTAAAAAAGGGACGCGGAAAAGCCCCCGAGGTTGAGTTCTACAATGAATTGCAACCTATCTGGCTGGATGTCTGCCAGCGGTTGAAGAGCGTGCTGGCAGCCCTCTCCGACCGTCGTTTCTTAGTGGATATCTACGATTTTCTCGCTCGTTTCCGGCAGAGTTATCTCCAAAGGAAGCGGCAGGCCGGGGTGCTCACCTTTGCCGATGTGGCTGCGATGGCTGTGGATATTCTCAAACGCAACAAAGGAATCCGTGCTTATTATAAACAAAAATTCCACTATGTGATGATTGATGAGTTCCAGGACAACAACCAGCTTCAGAAGGACCTGCTGTTCCTGCTGTCCGAGCGTGATGACCTCCTCGGCGAAGGTATTCCTTCAGTCGACCGTTTATCGACGGGGAAATTGTTTTTCGTAGGGGATGAAAAACAATCCATCTACCGTTTCCGAGGTGCTGATGTCAGTGTCTTCAAACAGTTGGACCGTGAGTTGCACGATGCTGGAGGAGAGCATATCGAGCTTGCCACCAACTATCGCAGTGAGCCGGCCTTGATCGAGCTGTTCAATACAGTCTTTCCCTTTGTGATGGAGAATGGTGGTGAAGACTATGAAGCCGATTTTTCTCCCTTGTCCTCCCGTCAGCCATCAGAGGGAATCACACCTTCGGTCTCACTTTGGATAAAACCCTTGGTAGATGAGCAAAGCGAGGAGGAGCCGGCTGATGATGATGACCAGGAAACACAAGGTGACGATGAGCCTCTAGCCTCCGTCGAAGCTGAAGCCTATGCAATCGCCAATTTGATAGAACGCATGGTGTCCACCGACACCTATCTTATTCCGTGTGAGGACCGCGCTCGCGCTCCACGCCGGCCGACCTATCGTGATATCGCCATCCTGTACCGCGCTGCGTCAAATCAGCTGCATTATGAGAAAGCCTTGCGGGTGAAGGATATTCCTTATACACTTTCGGCGGTGCAGTCGCTTTTTCTGGAGGCACCGACCAACGATCTCTACCACATGCTTCAGCTTGCCTTGTATCCCTCGGATCGCAAAGCATACATCGCGGCGTTACGCTCCCCCTTCTGCCGCTTGAGCGATTGCGCCATACTTCAGCTTCTCGATGCTGGTGGAACAGCCCTCAAGCCCTTCAACCTTCAGCATGTTGATATCCCACAGTCCCCAGAAGAGAGGTTGAAATTCTCTGCCGCGGCCGATTTGTTCGCCCGTCTGCTCGCGATGGTCGGAAAAGAGCCGTTGGCACGATTGGTCGCATTCCTCTGGTTCGATGGCGGCTATCGCTATCTGCTGCTAAGCGATCCTTCCACCCTCGTGTACCTCGAGCATGGCGAGTACCTGCTGGAGCTTGCGCGGCGTTATGACTCTCAAGGGAAAGGCCTGGCGGCTTTCCTCGATTTTATCCGGCCTCGACTTGGACAGAACGAAAAGCTTCCCGATCTTGACTTGCTCCGAGAGGAGACCAACGGGGTGCAGATGATGACCATCCATAAATCGAAAGGCTTGGAATTCCCGATTGTGATTTTAGCGAACATGGGCTCTGCCAGTCGTCCCGGCACTACTCCACTATGGTATTCCTTCGAGACGCCTGCAGGCCAAATCCCAATCCCTTACCACATGCGGCCCTATGGGAAAGTGCGCAATCTTTTCCATGAATATAACAAACCAGTGTTGAACGCGATGGAGACTGCGGAAATGAAACGCTTGCTCTATGTCGCGCTTACCCGAGCTAAGACCCACTTGGTTCTCACTGGCTGCGAAACCAAGAACAACCGTGGCGAGCAAGCTCCAAAACGGAATCTCCTAGCGTTGTTCAGAACCAGCGCGAGGGTTGAAACCGAACCAGAGGCGCTTGGTGGAATTTTTAGTTTGCACCAGATTCCAGATGCGATGGCCTCGCGGATGCAGTCGGTGGTTTCACAAAAAAAGGTCAGCCAAACCCTTTGTACATTAATGCCTTATTATCAGCAGGCTTCTCCTGTAGCATGGCAAGCCCGGCGCACTTGGTACGGAGTGACCTCTCTCTATGGTGGTGAGCATAATGAGCCTGATCTGGGCCAGGATTTCCGGTCCAATTATCCTCAGTTGCTTTCGGTGAACGCAGATTCCTTGGTGTTGGCCGCTGGATTATCGGCTGATTTCGGTACTTGGTGCCATGCGTGCATCCAGCAAGCGGTCGAAGTGTATAAAACTTCGGGTTTGGCGCAGATTCTGGACCCCCGTGTGGTCATGCCCGAGACCTTTTTGAATCCAGCTATTTCTGAAAAGGACCGGATGGTGATAATGTCGGCGGTAGTCCAGCTAGGCACTGGATTCCTAAATTCAAGTTTGTTCGTTTCCTTGTGCACTGCAAAACCTCTGGTGATGGAGACGGAAGTTGAATTTGCCCTCCGGAGAGAAGTTGAAGGCGACGATTGCGCGGTGTACGGTGCCATAGACCTACTGGTAGAGTATGCTGATGAACTATGCATAGTTGATTTCAAGACCGATTTTAATTTTCACCCGGAAATCCATCGCGGGCAACTGCAGGTATATCGCGAGGCGGTCAGCCGCATCTGGGGAAAACCAGTGCGGTCGACCTTATGCTACCTGCGAGCCCCCGAGATCATCCAATGGGAAACATGAAACGCGCTCAAATAAGGGTATCGACCGCTTTCGCAATCCGGCGCAAGGCTTCCTCCACCCGAGACCTCTGGGTTCCAAAATTAAACCGTACGAATTGTCCGTAGCGTTCTCCAAACCAGCTGCCATCATTCATAGCGATCCCTGCGCGCTGTCCGAAGAACCGGGATAACAGGCCCCCCTCTGGACTGATATGTGGGTTATAGAGCTCAGGGTGATCGACAGCATCCCGTTCTACATCCGCGAGTATATCGGAGCAATCAAAGAAACCGATGAAGGACGCTTGTGGTTTGATGAAACGGAGCCTAGGGATGCGTTCCCGGATGAATGTCTCGATGAAGTCAGCTTGCGATTCCAAGTAGCCGATCAATTCCATCAACCAGGTATGCCCTCCGCGATAGGCGGCAAGGGCGGTCACGGTTGAAAGAAGTCCGGTACCAAGAAATAGAGTCTGTTGTCTTCGCGAAAATCGGATGGCCATCCGTTGGTCCGAGAATACCGCGACCGAGAAATGCTCTCCTGCTATGTTGAACGTTTTAGAAGGAGCCATGCAGGTAACCGCCTGGCATCCAACCCGTCGGGCAACAACATCGAATGGGATGTGGTTCGCGCTATGGTACACAAGGTCGGCATGGATTTCATCACTTAAAACCATCACATCATTATCGCGGGCGAGGATGGCGATCTTTGTCAATTCCTCCTCCGAAAAGACCATTCCCGTAGGGTTGTGCGGTGAGCAGAACAACAGGATTCTGGTGGATGGCTGCCTCATGGCTTGTTCAAGGGCTTCCAGGTCGAGCGAGAATCTTGAAGTTGCATGGTCGTACCCCAAATCCCAAGGAATGAGAGTCCGCTTAAGACCTTTCGTCATCCGCACGAACGGCTGGTACGCAGGCATCGGGACTATCACTCCATCTCCCTCGACAGTGAGTTCATCCATCAGAACAGCCAAGGAGGTGAGCATGCCGGGAGCAATCACCACCGATTCTATTTTTGGCTCCCAGTGATGGCGGAATTTCGTCCAGGTGCAGAAAGTCTCCTGCAGATTGTAGAAGCGAGGGTAGCCGAGGACCGCATGGTCGACCTGGTCCTGCAGTGCTTCAGAAATGTCTGGAGCTATTGTGAAATCCATGTCAGCCACCCAAAAGGGCAGGGCTTCCGGATTCCCGCAGATGGATTTGATTGGCTGCTTATCCCACTTGACCGACAGGCTTCCCGAACGGTTTACCGGGAGATTGAAATCGAAGATAGTGGTGCTCATGTGTTGAAATCCGAAAGATTGAGTTCTCGTAAAATCGCACACACCGCCTCAGTATCTTCAACGCTGAGGTCCAGATTGGTGACCAGCCGGACTTCCTCGCGGTCTCCAAAGCAGAGTATTCCCTTTTTCACCAAGGTATGCTCAACCTGCTGCCCTGTGAATCCGGGAACGGAGAAGAAGATGATATTGGTCTGCACGTTCTCAAGTTCCAACTTAGCCCAACCTGTCTCCAGCAAGGTGAGTGCGATTTTTCGCGCGTTGGCATGGTCTTCGGCCAGACGCACGACGTGATGCTCCAAAGCATATATTCCTGCCGCGGCCAAGATGCCTGCCTGGCGCATGCCGCCACCGATCATCTTACGCACGGCGCGGGCTTGGGCGATGAATTCCTCTGTGCCGCACAGCATGCTGCCAACCGGGGCACCAAGACCCTTGGAAAGGCAGAAGGTGACCGTGTCCGCCATGGCGGCAATGGTATCTACAGGGATACCCGTTGCCACGGAAGCATTCCACAACCTTGCGCCATCCATATGCACCGATAGGCTATACCGTTTGGCAAGCCCTCCGATCTCCTGAAGTTGCGACAGGGGATAGCAGACCCCGCCGATAGTGTTCTCCACCTCTATCATGGCTGTTCTGGCAAGATCATAGGCTCTGGGTTTTACCAAGGGTTCCAGTTCGGCTGCGGTAAGAAGACCTCGTGGAGAGTTTACCGCTATGGGAATCGCTCCGGCGATAGCGGACATCGCCCCTACCTCGTGCTGGATGATATGGCTGTTGGCGTGGGTGAGCACTTCAGCACCACGACCGGCGTTGATGAAAAGGGGAATGAGGTTGCCCATTGAACCGGAGCTGACGAAAATCGCCCGTTCCTTGCCTGTGAGTGTGGCGGCCATTTCCTCCAGCCGGTTTACCGAGGGGTCTTCCTGGTAGACATCATCGCCAACTTCGGCGGCGGCCATGGCCTTGCGCATGTTCGGCACCGGCTTGGTGATGGTATCGCTTCTAAGATCATACAGTTTCATGATTTACTCCTTGCCGAAGTTATCGGCGGATGCTATCCAGCAGTTGGAAGAAAGTGGGAAAAGTCACATCGACAGCATCGATACCGTGAATGGTGATTGAATCGGAGCATGCAAGCGAAGCGACAGCTATGGCCATGATGATTCGGTGGTCGTCGAAACCATCGCACTCCCCACCTTTGAGTGTGCCAGTGCCATGGATTACCAAGGCATCCGGAAGCTCCTCCACCTTGGCTCCCAGGGCTGTGAGGTTCTGGTGCATAACGGCAATCCGGTCGGTTTCCTTGATTCTGGCTTGGGGGACATTGCCTAATTTTGTGGTTCCCTTTGCGAAACAAGCGGTCACCGCAAGGATTGGCAGTGCATCGGGCATGGCGTTGAGATCAAAATCACCACCTTTAAGCGACCCCATGCATGGCCCCGTCACCGTCACCGCATTACCTTGCCAGCAGATAGTGCACCCCATCGCCTCTAGGATAGGTAGGATTTCCTTGTCACCTTGTGGATCATTTCGGTCCAGCCCCTGCACGGTGATGGTCCCGCCGGATATCGCTGCAGCGCAGAAGAAGAAAGCGGCCGAAGAGAAATCACCATTCACCATGGCCTCGAAGGGCTTAAAGCTCTGACCACCAGGAATGGTGAAATGGCTCAGATCTTCATTATGAGTATAGTTGATTCCCTGGGCCCGTAGCCAAGCAAGCGTGATGTGGACATACGGTTTCTCATTCAGTAGAGGAACCTCGATATCCGAATCACATTTTGCCAAGGGTGCGCCTAGGAGCAGCGCGGACAGATGCTGGCTGGTATGGCAGGTGATGGATGTTTTTCCACCTATCAAGGGACCTTGGATAGAAAAGGGTGGATATAAAGCACGCACCCCCCCTTGAGTTCCGGTTATCGTGGCTCCAAGATCGGCCAGACTGGTAAGGAGGTTGCCAATCGGCCGTTTTCGTAGCTGGTCATCACCAGTGAAAGTTATAGTGTGGGGAGAATTCGCAGCCATACCGGCTGCAAGGTAGAGCGTTGTCCCTGAATTGCCGCAATCGATGGTAGCTGGCCTGATAGGAAGACCAAAACCCAGCACGCGTAAGGCATGGACTCCTGTATCTGTCTGCGTCGGAAGCGGTGTGAGCTCGGCCCCGAAAGCCTTGCAGGCCAGCATACATGAGCGGGTGTCTTGAGAATCAAGTGGATTGTGGATGATGCTGGTTCCATTGGCGAAGGTTGCAAGTAACAATGCCCGGATTGTTTGTGATTTTGATGCTGGGATGGTTATTGTCCCACCGACAGGAGTTGGTTTTAGGGTGATATCCATGGAAGGACTATATCGGGTTTTGGCGTTCAAGGCAATGCTGACAAACAAAAGCCCTCGGCTAAGCGCCGAGGGCTGGAGAATGAAATCATTGGAAATCTACTTGCGGTAGACGTCCTTGGTCGGATGGTAGTCCATGGTGTTCGGATACCAGCCACCCCACTTGGAGGTGTCGATCATGTTGTTGGTGGTGTAGTAATACATCGGCATGATCGACTGGTCTTCGTTGATCATGATGTCTTCAGCCTGCATCAGGACTTCGAGACGATCTTTGCCACCCATGCGGGCTGCTTCGTTGATCAGCAGGTCGTATGTCGGATTGGAGTACTTGCCGCCGTTCATGCCGGCGCCGGTGATGAACATGTCCAGGAAGGTGTTCGGGTCCTGATAGTCGCCCACCCAGCCGGCTCTCGCCACCTGGAAGTTGCCCGCGTTCCTGTTGGACAGGTAGGTGGCCCACTCCTGGTTCTCAAGCTCGATGGTGATGTTCAGGTTCTTCTTCCACTCCTGCTGCAGGAACTCGGCGATGGCCTTGTGCCCTTCGCTGGTGTTGTACAGGATGGTGGTCTTCGGGAATCCGACGCCATTGGGATAGCCGGCCTCGGCCAGCAGCTTCCGTGCGGCGGCGATGTCAAGCTTCGGTTCGCCCAGACCGGTGTAGCCGGCCATCTCGGGCACGATGCCCCATGCGGGGATCTGTCCGGCGCGGGTGACCTGGTCGACCAATGCCTGGCGGTCAAAGGACAGCGAGAGAGCCTTTCTCACGCGCACGTCATCGAACGGAGCCTTCTCAACCTGGAACACATAGTAGTAGGTGGAGAGCTGCGGAGCGCGGTGATAGTCTTTGCGTAGCGATGCGGCCTCGATCTGATCGAGA
>DIXI01000021.1 GCA_002428625.1 Sphaerochaeta sp. UBA6084 | reverse complement strand
GAAGCTATCTGGCAGACCATCCGCTACGTAGACTAACACAACTTCGTGCCTGGCACGAATCTTACCAGCCTGGCTTCGAGCGACCCTCGGAGTCAGGCTTTTTTTTCAGGTATCCATCCGGTAACCACATGGTGGGAGCAAGCCGATTGGCAAGGTCTCGATCTTGTTTCCAAAACAAAAAATTGACAGCCGATACCCTTAGGTTTAAGATTCCACATAGAATCACACTTAAAGGAGTATCGTGATGAAAAAGACTTTCGCTATTCTCTGCATGGTGATGTGTGTTCTTGCGTTGCTTCCTGCAACAGGCGCGAAGGAGACGGCAACAAGTTCCACGACAGATCTTTCGGGGAAGATCATGATCTACACCTCCATCTATCCGGATGTAATTGAGGAACTGGACGCTGCATTGGCTAAAAAGTTCCCCACTGTGGATGTAGAATTCTTCTATGGGGGTACCGGAGCCTTGCAGGCAAAACTTGCGGCTGAGATCGCGTCTGGAAAATTGGGTTGCGACATGCTCTTGGTGGCCGAGCCTTCCTACTCACTGGAGCTAAAAGAACTTGGCATACTGCATCCCTATAAGTCCGCAGCCGCCAGCAAACTTGAGCACCTGTACGATGCGGATGGCTATTGGTATCCCGTCCGTATCTGCAACATGGTCCTAGCGTACAATCCCGAGAAATATAAAAAGGCAGACCTGCCGAATTCTTTTAAAGATTTCGCGTACGACCCACGGGTGAAGGGTGCTGTCTCAATGGGAAATCCGCTTACCAGCGGCACCACGTTGGCCTCCATCAGCGCGCTCAAAGACAAATATGGCTATGAATACTACACTGCTCTTGGCAACCAGCAAGTGAAGGTCGAGTCGGGGTCTGTGGCCCTTACAAAGCTGGAGACAGGCGAGTGCAAGATCATCATGATCCTTGAGGAATCCGTGCTGCAGAAGAGAGAGCTTGATGGTTCAAAACTTGAAGTCATCTATCCAACAGACGGTACCATCAACATTCCTTCAACGGTCATGTCCGTGAACGACAAATGGAATTTCAACAAGAACACCAAAGCCGCAGAGGCGATTTCTGAATGGTTGCTCTCCATCGAAGGGCAGCAGAACATCGTGAACGGGTGGATGCACTCTGTCCGGTCCGACTTCCCCACCGCCCCCTACGATGCACGGCCGACAGCCGAGATCATGAAGAACACCATGCCTGTGGACTGGGCTGGAACCGTTCGTGACCGCGATGTGATGCGGACCCGTTTCCAAGAAGCCGTCACCGCGAAAAAGTAATCTGCTTGTCATTGTCCAGACAACCGGGGACTTGAGGCTGGATTTCAAGTCCCCATATTTTTAGGAGCCAAAAAATGGTGAAGGCAGAGAGCGCTCTGGCAACCCAAAAAAAATATTTTGATCCAAAATGGCTGATCATGGGGGTCATCATAGGATTTCTCGTGATTTTCCAGGTTTTTCCGTTGCTATACCTGGTGGTGAAATCCTTTTTTCCCCAAGGAAGCTTCTCGCTTTCAGCCTTCAAACGTGTCTACACCTATAAGATGAACTGGGATGCCTTGAAAACCACCCTCATCACAGCGTCTGCGACCATGGTGTTTGGCATCATTATCGCATTCCCTCTGGCTTGGCTGGTGGGAAGGACCAACTTGATTGGTAAAAAATTCTTCCGCACTCTGTTCGTCACCACCTATATGGTGCCCCCGTACGTGGGTGCGATGGCATGGATGCGACTGCTCAACCCCACCGTGGGGACTATCAATGTGATTTTGATGAAGATTTTCCATCTGGAGTCCTCGCCTTTCAATATCTACTCCATCGGCGGGCTCATATGGGTACTCACCGGATTCTATTTCCCCTATGCCTTCATCACCATCAGCCGGGCGATGGAGAAAATGGATCCTTCTTTGGAAGAGGCTTCCCGAATCTCGGGCGCCAGCCCCCTGAAGACTCTGGCAAAAATCACACTCCCGTTGATGCTCCCCTCGATTGTCGCAGCGGCTCTGCTGGTGTTTGTCACCGCAGGTTCATGCTATGGCATCCCCTCCATCGTGGGTGTACCCGGGCAGATCCACACGGTAACCACACGGATCATCGATTTTGTCTACATCGGCACCCAAGAGGGCCTGACCGATGCCACGACGCTGGCGGTATTCCTCATGTTGATAGCCAATATCGTGCTGTATGTCTCCACCTTCCCTTTGGCAAAAAAACAATTCATCACTGTCTCTGGAAAATCAACCCGGCCGAATATAGTAGACCTTGGACGTTGGCGGATCCCGATCACCTTGGTTGTGGTCATCTTTGCCGTTATCGTTGTGGTGATACCGTTTTTAACAGTCGCCACCACGAGCTTGACGGTCAACTTAGGCAAACCCTTCTCGTTGGAAAATATCACGATGCGCTACTGGGAGCGGATATTCACCCGCAAGGCTATCCTTAGCTCGGCCAAAAACAGTGTGGTCTCGGCCACGCTCGCGGCCACGTTCGGCATGGTGGTGACCAGCATGATGGCATACCTGTTGGTGAGGACTAAAGCGAAAGGACGCAAGATTCCTGATTTCCTCATCACGGTCGGAAGCGGAACCCCCAGTGTGGTCATCGCCTTGGCCCTGATAATGACAATGTCGGGGAAGTTCGTTATCAATATTTACAACACCCTCTCCATCATGGTGATCGCCTATATGATCAAATACATGCTGATGGGAATGCGGACAGTCGTCAGTGCCCTTTCACAGATAAGTCCATCGCTAGAGGAGGCTGCCCAGATCTCGGGAGCTGGTTGGTTCCGGCGCATGAAGGATGTCACCTTCAAACTGATTGCACCGTCTTTCGTTGCTGGCTGGTTCCTTATCTTCATGCCGTGCTTTTATGAACTGACGATGTCCACCTTGCTTTATTCCACCAATACAAAGACTCTTGGATATGAATTGTTCACCTATCAGACTTACCACAGCCAGCAGACCGCGTCTGCATTGGCGACAGCGATTCTGATCATGGTTATATTCGTCAACTGGCTGCTCAGCAGGCTCACCAAGGGAAAATTCTCAGTCTAGGAGGAGAGGAATCTTATCATGGCAAATATAACCATTCAGAATGTGCATAAGGCTTTTGGCGAGGTGGTCGTGCTGGAGGATTTCTCGGCGGAATTCAGAGACGGTGAATTCGTGACACTCCTTGGACCATCGGGATGTGGAAAAACCACCATGCTCCGCATGATAGCAGGTTTTGAGAAACCCACGCGTGGCACTATCAAGATCGGCGACCGGGTGGTGACCTCCCCTGACACATTTGTTCCCCCTGAGCGCAGGGATATCGGCATGGTGTTCCAATCGTACGCTGTGTGGCCTCACATGACAGTGTATGAGAACGTAGCTTATCCTTTACGCATCAAACGGATCGACAGGGATACGATTCAGCAGAAGGTCGAAGCGGTGCTTGAGATAGTGCATCTGGCTCAGTACGCCAAGCGGATCCCCAGCCAGCTTTCCGGTGGTCAACAACAGCGGGTGGCCCTCGCCCGCGCGCTAGTTGCCGAACCCCAGCTTCTGCTTCTGGACGAGCCACTCTCCAATCTGGATGCCAAGCTCCGGGACAGCATGCGCTTTGAGATCAAAGAGATCCAGAAAGCCCTCGGCATCACAGTGGTATTTGTAACCCATGACCAGATTGAGGCAATGACGATGAGCGACCGCGTGGTAGTGATCTACAAGGGAATCATCCAGCAGGTTGGCAAACCAAGCGAGATCTACCGCTTCCCTGCTAACCAGTTCGTGGCTGATTTCGTGGGTAAGATCAATTTTCTGCATGCTATGATCGATGGGACGAAGTTGCTGATAAACGGTACAGACCAGAGCCTAGCCTATCGCGGCCCCCTGTCTGGCTCGGTGGTAGTGGGGATCAGGCCTGAGAATATCCGCTTCGACTCAAAATCCAATGATCTCACCGGAACCCTGTTGTCGCAGTTCTATCTTGGCGATGTGAATGATTGCCGCATCGATATCGGAGGCCAGGTCATCAGGGTGATTGCCGAACCCTCCACCTTTGAGACTCACAAGGAAGGGGATGTGGTGAAGTTGCGGGTTGAGGAGTTCACCACATTTATGGATGATAGTTTCGACGACCACCAGAAAATCATCACCTGATTGGTGCCTGGCACCAATCTGCTGGCTTTAAGGATTTCAGGTAGTTGGTTTCCCGAAAGGCACGATAAGCCCCATCGCGTAGGAATCGTGGTAGCCGCCGTTGTAGAATACGGTGCGAAATATGGTTCCTTCGATGGTGAAACCGCATTTCAGGTAAAGGTCCACGGCCAGTTTGTTCTCGGTGCGGACTTCTAGGTTGATTTTATGGATACCTGAGCTTTCCGCCCAATTGATCATGCGGTGAATCATGGCCTTGCCTATCCCCATCCCTCCCCATGCCTTGAGGATGCCCAAGCTGAACTCTCCCGCGTGGCGGATACGTTGACGTTTGCCAGCGGCGAACGAAAGGAATCCCACCACTTCGTCCTGCGCCAAGGCGATGAGGTAAAGACTTCCAGGATCGTGCTGCGCGTTCGCAAGAAAATTGCGTTCTTCCTCCAAGGTGATGGCCGGCCCTTCAGTGCCCATGCTCATGAACTCGGTCTCCTGACAGATTTTTTCAAGACAGGCGAGAATCGCGGCAGCATCCTCAGGCCGCGCAGTACGGATCTGGACTGGAGTGCGTAAAATAGCTGGCGGTGGAGCTGTATAGGGAACAGGGACATCTAGAGGAGTGTCCTCACCGATCTTCAAACCCATCCACAACAGATCGTAGTATTGGTTGTCGATGCAGAATTGATGCCGGATCACCGCCTCGTCGACAAATCCAAAACGGCGATATAACGCGATGGCATGGTCGTTATCACTGCGCACCTGCAGATGAATCTTGCCAATACCTGCCCCCGGAGCCCACTCAACCAGTGTCCGAAGCAGCAAAGAACCGATCCCACGTCCCCACCAAGCCTTCCGCACGCTTAGCCCGAACTCTCCGCTACGAGAAAGCTTTGGGCGCTTGCCGCACGTGAAAGTGAGCGCACCAACAATCGCATCTCCAGCAAAAGCTAGAAGAAAGATCGCATTGGGAGCGTTCGCAAGCTCCTCCATGTAACGATCCTCGTGCTCGAATCCATCCATCTCCCCTTGACTGATGGTAAGATTCTCGGACTCACCGGCTACTGCATGCAGATAGTCTATAAAAGGTTTTGCATCCTTGGCTTGCGCGCTGCGAACGAGAATTGGGAAGCCGTCCCGTAACTGATGATGCTGTTCGATACATGCCATATCAACCTCGTGCGGTTTCCACAGCAGGTAGTTTCAGCACGGACTGAGCCAGCTGCAGCACCTGCGATACTACTCGGAACGAAATCTCCTCTTCCACAAAGGAGAACCCCTCCGCATCCAGACCAGCTGCCCAATTTATAGAATATGCGATTCCGGCAAAATCTATCTGCGCCTCACGCGCAAGAATTGTCTCGGTGGATGCGGTCATCCCCACATAATCGGCACCCCACTTCCGGAACATCGCGATTTCAGCAGGGGTTTCCAAACGAGGTCCGTTTGTACAGACATAGGTGCCTTTGAGTGATATTTTGCGACCTTGCTCCACCGCGGTCTTGGCAATGAGAGCCCGAAGCCGGCGGTTGTAGGGCTCAACCATGGGGATGTGGTGCACTCCGGAGGCTCCACCGTCGAAAAAGGTGGATTCCCTTCCACTGGTGAAATCGATGAATTGGTCGATAATCCCAAAATTGCCAGGCAAAACCATGCTGGTGATGGAGCCGACCGCATACATGCCGATTGCTTGGACAACCCCCAACTGCCGTAAGGCTTGGATATTGGCGCGGTAGTTCACCCGGTGGGGCGGCAGGACGTGGCCTTCGCCATGGCGTGGAAGATAGAACAGCGCGTCCTCTCCACCACCATCATCAAAAAGAACCACATCCCCGTACGTAGTCTGCACCTCATGCCGTGTCAGCCCGGAATCAGGAATCTGAAAACCTGTACCTCCGATTATCGCCGATCTCATGTTGCCTCTCCTACCCTTCTTACGATGGCTCCGACCAAATCGGAGCTGATTATCCCGATGCCCGCTTCAGTTCCAAAAGCCGATATGGTCCTCGACGATGCGTTTCTCTAGGTCTGAGTCATCGACAGGGCCAACCACCACGATATCCTTCTGGCCATGGTCGATCACCACACGGCAGGGAAGATTGAAAGTGGGGTTCTCCGGGTTGGAGCCAGTCATCTCCAGCAGCCGCTCTTCTGTAAGCGCGTATACCAGGCGTCCGACATTCGACCAGTAGAGAGCTCCGGTACACATCGCGCAGGGTTCGATACTGGTATAAAGGCTGCAGGTAGCCAGAAAAGCGCGCTCGTAAGTTTTTGAAGCCCTCAGCAGCAACATGGTTTCCGCATGTCCGCAGTCGTTATGGGTGGTGACGACTTCGTTGCCCTGCTCCATCAGGATTGCTCCCTGGGAATCCGCGAGCAAAGCACCAAACGGATGATTGCCTCCCGCGCGGGATTCTGTGGCGATTCGGGCGGTTTCGTACAGCAGTTCAATATCGCGACGCGTGTATGTTTTGGAAATAGCACCCATGGGATACCCTCCGGTACAGAGCTTCTTGCATCACCATACCACAGCGCAGAAGGTTGTAAAAGTGAAATCAACAGAAACCTCTGAAACCTTGGAAGGATTCTTGGGGACGCCCTGGACCGATGACACCCACTATCAAGGGGTTATGGATAATTCCTTCTGGAATGCATCCAGTTGCCCTTGAATTCGACATCTTCAAATGACATGATTTCTTGTATATGATAGAATCCATCGTAGATTATACACGAGGAACCCTACTACATGCGATTCAATGAGAAATTCAACCTGCTGATGAAGATGTCCAATGCAACCAACTCCCGTCTCGCACACGCGCTTGGTGTCGACCCTTCCCTAGTGAGCCGCTGGCGCACTGGATCACGAGAACCTGGTGATAACTCGCGCTATATACAGATGATCGGCGTCTACTTTGCAACCCAGGCGCGGCAGGACTTCCAAAAAGTCGCGTTGCTTGAACTAACCGGCCACTCTTTGGAAGACAAGAGTGTGGGAGAGAATGTCATAGCCAACCATCTAGTCCGCTGGCTGTCAAACGAATCCAAAATCAGCAATGATACCATCCAGCTCCTACTTGATACCATTGGATCAAGTGGAGGGATGGAATCCACTCCCCCCAAGAATATCACACTCCCCTCAGAACCTGAGGGAACAAGAATCGTCACTGACACCTTCTATGGTGATAAGGGAATTCAATCGGCAGTCATGAAGCTCATGCTGCAGGCACTGACAATCGGTCGTGGCGCCAAGCTGCTGCTGTATAGCGATGAGCCCATGAGATGGATGGTGGAGCATGCTGAGTTCTCCAGAATCTGGGCTTTTCTCATCTCGGAATGCATTCGAAACGGCTCACGCATAGAGATCATCCACACCCTTACCCGTGATAGCGCTGAATTGGCGATAGCCGTACAGCGGTGGCTCCCCTTCTATCTTACCGGAGCCATCACCAGCTATTATTACCCCCACAAACGGGATGGATTGTTCTATCATACCTGTTTCACCTTGCAAGGGTACGCTACCGTCAGTTCCACCTCAGTAAAAGGGCAGGACCGTCATTCGGTTCCATATCATTATGCGACCGATTCAGATGCGATAAATTCGGCAGAGATGGCGTTCGCCGCCCAACTTGAGGAATGCAAGCCCCTGGTGCGAACCCTTACCCATGATAGGGTGAGCCAATATCTGGATCAACAGTCCGCTTTCTTCGCTCAAAGCGCTGGCCCGGGTGCCGGATTACAGAGCTATCCCCTCTCAGGTATGCCACCCTCAATTCTACAAAGCATCCTGCAGAGAACCCCACTTAAAGAAGAAGCTCGGAGAATGCTGGTTCAAAGGCACGCGCTTCGCGAGCAGTCCTTGACCGAGCACATGGCGCATCAGTCTTTTAAAATGGTTATCAGCCTCCCCCGCATCACTGATACGCTCAAAGGACAAGTACCAGCCCTTATCCCCGAGTTGCTTACTTTTCACCCATGCACATATCAACCCGAGGAATTCCTTGACCAGATAGAACATACGATCAAGCTATTGGAAAAGAACCCGCGGATGGAATTGTATATCCTGCCCCATAAGCACATGCGGCGGCAAGTGCAGCTGTTTGTCATCCAGGGAGCGGGAATGATGGTGCTTAGGCCGGGGGAACCGCGTTTCGCCTTCATATCAGAACAGAAGGACTTGATTAGCGCCACTTTCAGCTACATCCAGCAGGAGATGGCCCGCATTCCCAAGCGAGAACGGACGAAGACGTATATCATCGCAAAGTTGCAGGCATATGCGGACAAGATCCGCGGAGGTTTGGAAAAGAAGCGAATCTGAAGGCACCCCGCGATTTGCGGGGATGGTATCAACCCTTCACCGCTCCCATCGTCAAGCCCTTCACCACGTATTTCTGGAACACCATGGTGAGGATGATCGCCGGAGCCATGATCGCAACCGCGGCCGCCATCACTCCACCCCAATCGACCTCGGCGTAGGACATGAAGTTGTAGACCGCTATCGGCAGCGTGCGCGTCTTCTGCATGCTCAGGACCTGCGAGAACATGAAGTTGTTCCACGAGAATATGAAGCTAAGGGTGGTGGCGGTGACAACACCAGGCACCGAGAGTGGAATGATTATAGTCATGAAAGCCCGCTGTAAGGTCGCGCCATCAACCATCGCCGATTCCTCCATCTCCCTGGGGATGGATTCAAAATATGCCGACATCACCCATACCACCACAGGAAGAGCGATGAGCATATGCGACAGAATGAGCGCGATATAGCTGTCCATCAATCCCAGACGCGAGAAAATAATATACCATGGCATGAGGAAGGATATACCGGGCATCAGGCGGGCGATGAGGATAAGCACCGAAAGCTTCTTCTGCTGAAACCGGGCGATGGAATATGCGGCTGGAAGGCCCAAAGCCAATGAGAAGGCCACCGCGCAGAAGGCGACGATGCTGGAGTTCTTAAGATACAGCATGAAGTTCTGCTCACTGATCACCTTGCGGAAGTTGAGTAAAGTCGGGCTGAAAAAAAACTTCGGTGGCCAGCTGATGATATCCACCTGGGTCTTGAAAGCCGAAAGCAGCATCCAGACGAAGGGAAACAGCATGGGAAGGATGATGGCGAGCACCAGTAGCGGGAACCCAATCCGAAAACGCAGGGATTTTCTCATATGGGCCTCCTACTGCTCGAACCGCTTGCGAAGTTGCATCACCCCGAGGCTGAACAGCAACACCACAAAAAAGAGGAAGACGAGGATGGCCGAGGCCTGTCCAAGATTGAAGTATTCAAAACTGAATTTATACGCCAGGATGTTGAGAGTCTCTGAGGCATAGCCCGGCCCCCCTTGCGTCATGGCGTAGATGATGTCGTAGGTCTTGAGAGCGTCGATAGCCCTGAGGATGATTGCGGTGAGGATGGTTGGCGCAAGCAGCGGCAAGGTGATATGGACCAGAGTCTGAACACTGCTAGCTCCGTCCACTTTTGCGGATTCATAGGGTTCGGTGGACAAGCCCGCTAGACCGGCAAGCACGATCAGGGCGATCATGGGGGTCCACTGCCAGATATCCACGATAACGAGTGAGGGTAGCACCGTGGCCGAAGCGGTCACCCAACCGCTCTGTGGGAGGCCTAGGACACTGAGCACATAGTTGAGGAATCCGATGGTGGGGTCGTAGAATAGGTTCCAAACGATGCCGATGGCCACCGGGGTGGCTACCAGAGGAAGCAGCAAGATGAACTTAAGGGCGTTCTTTCCCCGGAACTCCCGATTTAGCACCAAGGCGATGGTGGTACCCAGAATCGATTCCGCCACCACAGCGCCAAAGGTGAAGGCGAAGGTCCGACCAAGTGCATCGAGGAAACGGGGTTCCTTCAGGACGGTCAGGTAACTTTCCAAACCGACGACTTTCAAGGGGCGCCCTGAGGTGAGCGTCCAATCGGTGAAGCTGATGAAGAGGGTGTAGCCCACCGGGAACACCATCAGCAGCAGGACGAAAATGAGCGCGGGTAGTGGAAAGATATACCGGAGGTTTCTCTCGAAGAATCCGCTTTTTATCATGGTCGGCCTCCTATGGATGATACGCGCTGGATATGATGATAGGGGACCATGGCCTCGCGACCTGGTCCCCTACAGGAAAACTCAAAGTCATTTGCCGCCGTATTCGCCGTCTTTCTTCAACAGCTCGTTCACTGCGTTCACTTTTTCGGTCGCCAGGGCCTGCAGCTTGGTGGAGGTGCCCTTGGTGTTGATGGCTTCAATGATCACTTCACCGATGAGGTCGCGGGCCTGTCCAACAGCGCTCATGAACGGGCGGTCCAGAGGATAGCCGTTCTTAGCAGCATGGGCCTGGGTGGCGATCAGCTCGGGGTTCATGCCCTTCTGCACCGTAGCGTCCTTCCATGCGGAGTTACGGGCCATCGGGATGTTGGTGAGCATACCCTTGATAGCCAGTTCCTTGCTGGTCGCCCAGTTGAGGAACTTCATGGCTGCATCGGCATTCTGGCTCTTGGCGGACATTCCCATTCCCCAGGAGGTGACGATGAACGGACTGTCACCCTTCGGTCCGGCAGGGAGGCTGGTTACGCCGACATTGGCTGCGGGAATCTGGGTCTTGGTGGGGTCGACAATCTGGCCAAGGAACACCGAGGCGTCGGTCCACATGGCCAACTTGCCAGCCTGGAACACGGGCATCAGATTCTCCCATGACATGGAAACGATTCCCTGCGGTCCATAGGTTCCGAGCATGCGGCCATAATAGCGGAGGGCTTCGATCGCAGCGGGAGTATCGAACACCGCTACGTTCTTATCTAGGTACAGCCCGCCAAAGTTATACAGGTAGCTGGAAAATTGGGTGACAGCCGCCGCACCTTTGCCACGGGAACCAAAACCAGCGATGCCATCCTTTGTAAGGACTTTTGCCGCGTTCTCAAGCTCTGCCAAGGTGGTGGGCACCTTCAGTCCAGCTTGTGCGAAGAGGTCCTTGCGATAGTAGAGGACCTGCCATTCGATCACCAGCGGAACGATGAAGGCCTTGCCGTCTTTGCGTCCGATATCCACGGAAGCTCCAGGATAATCGGTGAAATCGTACTTGTCCAAAGGAGCATACCAGCCGTTCTTGATGAATAAAAGACCTTCCTGTAGCGGACGGGTCATGAACACGTCGACGGTGGAGGAGTTAGTGGCGAATTCGGTGGTGAGCTTCTGGGTGAGCTGGCTTTCCTGGAGGCTCTCCACATTTACCTTGATGCCGGTGGAGGCTTCGAACTCAGGAATAGCGGCCTTTAAAAGCTCGCCGTAGGGATGGTTGGCCAGAAGAACGCGGATTTCTTGCGGTTTCGCAGGTGCTTCAGCGGCGCCTTGTGCGAAAACCGAGAGACAGAGACTGGCAATGAGCAAAACTACCAGGATTCTTTTCATGTTTCATTCCCCCTTTTGTGATATGACGGCTTGCTGCCGACCGATATATTATCCCTTGGTTCTCAAGTCCTGTCAAAGAAAATCTGACTATTTCATTTCATTTGCATGAATATTTATTTCATAGTATACTACGCTCGCAGATAGTGGGGGTCTCATGACGGAAACCGGTTGCATCTACATTATCAAATCGCGTTACCAGACCCTTAGCGAGAAGGAGCGGATCATCGCCGACTACATTTTGGCGAATCCCAGCGGAGCGGTCCATCCCAGTATCGAGGAATTGGCTGACCATATTGGCATCTCCGAATCCACCTTAGTCCGTTTTGTGCGCAAACTTGGCTTTCCCGGTTATCAACGCTTCCGCATCGCTCTGGCAACCGAGGCAATCGGGTCTACCTCTAGGCTTTTCGAAACACCGATCGATGATCAGGATGACGAGGTGGAGGTGGTCTTCAATAGCGCCATCGCCACCTTGGAGCTCTCCAAACGGGTGCTTGACCGCTCGGCCATATCAAAAGCGGCCGAGATGATCGCATCTTCCAAACGATTGTTGATTTTCGGACTCGGCGGATCCAATATCGTTGCCCATGATGCCTACCATAAATTCATCCGCACCGGGCTCGACTGCTCAATGGCCGACGATTTCCATATCCAGCTGATGCTTGCCTCGCAGGCCTGCCTGAATTGCACCGCGTTGGTCATTTCCCATACGGGAGCCAACATGGACACGCTGGCGATTGTGGAAGAGTTGCGAAGCCAGCAGTGTCCCATCATCGTGCTCACCAGCAACCCCCGTTCTGCCCTGGCAAGAGCCGGTAAAACGGTCCTCTCGGTGGGTGTCGCCTCCACCTCGTTCGTATCGGAGGCCTTTTCAGCCCGCATAGCCCATCTGGTGGTGGTGGATGCCCTGTACGTTGAGCTGATGAAGATCTTTGGAACCAAAGGAGTGGAGAATCTCGAAGCCATGCGGAGGATCATCGCGAAACGACGGACCTGATGAAATATAAATATATTGTAGAATCAATAGAAAGCAAGGAGACACACATGAGCACACTCAACATTCCCGCACCGATTGTGAAACAACAGACTATCACCACCTCCGGGTATGATTTCATCACCCTGGGGGCATTGGTGACCCGTCTGGATCCCGGTATCATCCCCTTTGAATACGCCAGTTCCTACGAGATGCATGTCTCGGGAGGCGAATTCAATGTCGCCGCCAATCTTTCCCGCGCCTTTGGCCGCAAGACCGCGGTTGTCTCGGCGATGGTTGACTACCCCATCGGACGAAAAATCGAGTCCGAGGTCCGTAAGATGGGTGTGGATGGATTCTATTGCCGATTCAAGCACAACGGTGTGCATGGACCAAATATGGCGCAAGTGTGGAGCGACCAGGGCAAGGGAGTGCGTGCCCCTGTGGTGTTCTACAACCGCGCGAACGAGGCCGCCGCGTTGCTCAAGCCAGGCAGCTTTGATTGGAAGGCAATTTTCCAGAACGGAGTACGCTGGTTCCACTCAGGTGGAATTTTTTCCGCTCTTTCCCCCACCACCCCGGAATTGGTCATAGAAGGGATGAAAGCCGCCCATGCCGCAGGTGCTGTGGTCTCGCTGGACCTCAATTACCGCGCCAAGTTGTGGGCTGCGAACGCCATCCCTGGAACCGACCCGGTGAAGACCGCCCAGAGCGTGCTCAGCCGGATTGTCGAGCATGTGGATGTGCTGGTGGGCAATGAGGAAGACCTGCAGATGGGTCTTGCGTTGGAAGGACCTAAAGTCGATAAGCATTCAAAACTCGACCCAACAGTGTTCTTTGGTATGATGGAGACCGTGTCCAAGCGGTTCCCCAATATCAAGGCAGTGGCTACCACCATGCGCGAAGTGTTGTCCACCAACCGGCATGACTGGAGCGCGGTGCTGTGGCTCGACGGCAAGAGCTATCAGGCTCCCACCTGCAGCTTGGATGTATACGACAGGGTTGGCGGTGGAGATGGATTCGCCGCTGGTCTCATCCATGGCTTGCTCGCTGGAAAGAGTCCTGACGAAGCGTTGCGCCTTGGCTGGGCACATGGCGCCTTGCTCACCACCTACCCCGGAGACACAACCATGGCTACTTTGGAACAAGTAGAAGCGTTCGCTCAGGGCGGGTCGGCCCGTATCCAGCGTTAAGGACCAGGAGGTTCACGATGAAAGCTTTGCTGATGGACCGCTACAAACATATGGAGTATGTCGAATACCCTACTCCTGTGCTATCTTCGGACAGAGATGTATTGGTGCGCGTGCGCGCGTGCTCAATCTGTGGCTCGGATGTGCATGGATATGATGGTTCCACCGGCCGCCGGATTCCACCGGTGGTGATGGGACACGAGGCTTCGGGTGAGGTGGTGGCTGTCGGCAAAGCGGTGGGCGCGTTCGCTGTTGGCGACCGGGTGACGTTCGATTCCACGGTGTACTGCGGAGAGTGTTGGTACTGCCGTACCGGGGATGTGAACCTATGCGACAACCGGCGCGTGTTAGGCGTCTCGTGCGCTGAATACCGCCGCGACGGAGCCTTCGCCGAATATGTGGTTGTTCCTGATTATATTGTGTATAAGCTCCCCTCGGGGCTCTCTTTTGAAGAAGCGGCCATGGCTGAGCCTGCTGCTGTGGCAGCCCATGCGCTTCGCATCACCCCAGTCACGCTGAACGAGACTGTCGCAGTGGTGGGGACAGGCTTGATAGGACTGCTGCTGATACAGGTGCTGAAAGCATCGGTCTGTGGCAGGATCCTCGCCTTGGATACAGATCCTTCGCGCCGCCAGGCAGCACTTGGATTTGGCGCTGAGGTGGCTTTGGATCCAACCGATCCCACCTTGCTGGCTCAGGTTCAGAAGCTTACTGGAGGCCGAGGAGCCGACCGGGTATTCGAAGCTGTAGGTGCTACTGCTCCGATCAAGACCGCGCTGAGCATCGTGCGTAAGGGTGGTTCGGTGACGCTTATTGGCAATGTAAGCCCTACCATCGAGTTGCCGTTGCAGAGTGTGGTCACTAGGCAGATCGCTTTGTACGGTTCGTGCGCGATGGCGGGTGAATATCCACTGGTGCTGGACTTGATGGCTAGAGGTCTTATCGATGTGAAATCCTTGATCAGCGCCGTAGCGCCGATGAGCGAAGGGCCTTCATGGTTTGATCGGTTGTATGCACGGGAGAGCGGTTTATTGAAAGTAGTGCTGGTACCATAGGGAATTCGGTACCGTAGGGAATAAGGAATATCATGGAGAAAATGCGCTTTGGCCTGATGGGCTACGGGAAGGTGGCGAATCTGCACGCGGTGGCCCTGGGCCGGTCGCGCAACGCCCGGTTGGTGTCGGTATGCGGGCGGAACACCGTGCGCCGGGACGAGTTCGCCCGGAACTGGGGTATCGCCTCACGGGCCACGGTGGCCGACATGGTGCGCGAGGACCACGTGGACGCGGTGATCATCAACACCCCCCACCCCCGCCACCATGACGATGCTCTGGACGCGTTCGCCGCGGGCTGCCATGTCCTGGTGGAGAAGCCGATGGCGATATCGGTGGCCGAGTGCGATGCGATGATCGAGGCGGCCAGGCGCGCTGGGAAGGTGCTGTCGGTGGTGAGCCAGCGGCGCTGGTACCCCTCCTGCCAGCGCATCAAGGCGGCGATCGAGAGCGGGAAGCTGGGCAAGCCGGCGGTCGCGCAGGTGACCATCCTGGGCTGGCGCGACGAGAAGTACTACGCGGCCGACCCCTGGCGGGGCAAGTGGGACACCGAGGGCGGCGGGGTGCTGATCAACCAGGCGCCGCACCAGTTCGACCTGATGTGCTGGTTCATGGGTCCGGCGGCAGGCATCCAGGCCTACTGGGACAATGTGAACCACCCGTACATCGAGGTGGAGGACACGGCGGTGGCGGCCATCCGCTTTAAAAATGGCGGCATGGGCTCGGTGCTGGTTTCCAACTCGCAGAAGCCGGGCATCTACGCGAAGATCCACATCCACGGCACCAGCGGGGCTTCGGCCGGGGTGCAGACCGACGGAGGCGCGATGTTCGTCGCGGGCATGTCGGGGATATTGGAGCCGCCGGTGAACGACCTGTGGACGTATCCGGGCGAGCAGCAGCTGCTGGACCAGTGGAAGCAGCAGGACGAGGCCTTCTTCAAGACCATCGACCCCACCACCTATTTCTTCACCTTGCAGATCGAGGATCTGGTGCAGGCCATCGTGGAGGGCAGGAAGCCTGCGGTCACAGGCGAGGACGGCCGCGAGACGGTCCGGATCATCGAGGGCATCTACACCGCTGGCCGCTCGCATGCTGAAGTCACATACATCTAGACCTGCAGGCCTCTTATGCGCTATGTATAGGGTGTAACTGTGGATATAAATAGATACTGGTGGTCGGTATTTTTCTTGACTGAGTCCGGATTCCCCGCTACAGTCGAGATAGACTCCATTAGATAGGAACAGCATGCGAAAAAAGACATCCCTCCTCTGCACAGCATTTTTTAGTTTGATTGCAATACTTTCAGGATGCGTGCCAATGGAGCGGATTGTCATCGATGGCGAGGCTTCCAAACGGATCGCCAACCATGTGGTGGTATCGGCAAAGGATCCGGAGGCAGCAGGACGTGGCAACAGCGCCAGCAACTTGCGCAATGGTGGCTATGTGCTGGTGGATGATCCACAAATCTACTATGTAAACCGCATGACTTTTGACGATGGCTCGTACGTCAGCTACCTTCAGAGTCTTGGATTCTCCCAAATAGGAATCGATTATCTGTGGAATGTGGTGATAGCCCCGCTTGATGGTCGATTAGCCGGTATGTATGAGGAAAAAGTCTATTTCATCGACGAGGCCAACGATTTTCGGGTATCGGTGCTGGACCTGAGCACTACCGACACCACAGCCCTTGATTCTGTGCGGGCCGATGCTTTGCATATGCTCAATGGAGTGCTCTATTACTCCGAAGCCCTCACAGGGGATCTGTGGATGCTTCCATGCGATGGCGCTGGCTATAAGGAACTGGTTGCTGTAGGTGTAGGCCGCTTGATTGGAGTGAGCGAAGGGTGGCTGTATGCCACAGACCGTATCGCCGGTGACAAGGTGATTGTCCGGATATCCCTTTCGCAGCGTGACGAACGGGTACGTTTGGAGGATGGGCCGTACCAGGACGCCGAAATCTCTGGCGCGTGGATATTTTTCCGCCGTGATGGCCTGCTGTGGCGGCAGCCAGTTGAGGGAGGTGCTCATATCCAGGCCAGCATGCTTTCCTTGGAAGAATATGCGCTTGGTGGAGATTATTTGGCAGGGGTGGTCCCGGGTGGCGGAGTGTATGTCAGCCGCACCGATGGTACTGGCATCACCCAAGTATCCAAGGACAAGGCCTCTGGCATCGCGCTCGTGGGGAATTGGCTTTTCTATCGCAATGGAAATGACAAGGATGCCATCTATGTGATCGATCTCGAATTCGCCCATCGAACCAGCCTGCAAGGCGACACTCTTACCGATGGGGGCGTCTTGTTTACCTCGATCGACGGTGAGCGAAGTGATGCGTTGGCCCTTCGGTTCGCCGGTACGGTGGCGGAAATCCAAAAGAGCATCAGCATCAACGACACCTATGCAGGCTCGCTGCGGGGTGATATCCTTTTCGCCGATACTGGATATGCTGGCGCACCCCTTACGTTCCATCAGCTTTCCGCCGACTCACCTGTGCAACCTGAACAGGTAGGCGCTCTGGTGGTTATCACGTATAGCCCCACCTTACTGGGTTACTATACCGATGGTGGTGGTGCATACCGCATCGATACCACCTTGACGTTGTTCGAGCCCAATACCCCTGCCCCCATGCTCTCTTGGGTTGTCGAAGGAAAACCCCCTACTGAGATAAAGCATGGCTCCGGCGACCGCACGGGAATCCCCCGCAGCTGGCATCAGAAAGCGTTGGATTTGATCGCGGCTATCCGAAAGTAACCCTGCCTAGGCCTGCAGTTGACGCATCCTCAGTCCAGTATTCTCCGCATGAGGCGGAGATTCTTCTCATGGTAGGGATGGTAGCGAAAAGGAAGGTCAAGAAAACGTCCCTTCTTGAGAATGCTTTTATGGTGGCTGAAGGTATCGAAACTCGCTTTCCCATGATAGCTCCCCATGCCGCTGGCTCCGACTCCCCCGAAAGGAGCCCTCAGCGAGGCCACGTGCATGATGGTGTCGTTGATGCAGCCGCCGCCGAACGAGAGGTTTTGCAACACCAGGTGTTCCACAGCCGGATCGCGCGTGAATAGATACAGGGCCAAGGGTTTATCGTGTGCAGAGATCTGGTTGATGGCCTGTGGAAGAGAACTGTAGCTGAGGATGGGTAGGATTGGTCCGAAAATCTCCTCCTGCATGATGGGGGCTTCCCAACCGCTGCATTCCACTATAGTGGGCTCGATAAATGGTGTTTGCGAGTGGCCTCCGAATCGGATGGTACAGCCTTCAAGCAGTCCCAGCAGGTGCTGGTGGCGCGCTGCAGTGATGATCTTGGGGTAATCGGGATTGTCCAGTGGGGCTTGGCCAAGAAAGGTGGCGATCCAAGCTCCCATCCTGCTGATGAGCTCTTCCTTTACGCTTTCGTGGACGAGCACGTAGTCGGGCGCGATACAGGTCTGGCCGGCATTTACAATCTTGCCAAAGGCGATGCGCTTGGCTGCCAAGTCTAGGTCGGCGCTCTGATCCACGATGACGGGACTTTTACCACCAAGTTCCAGGGTCATGGGGGTGAGGTGTCTTGCCGCCGCCTGCATCACCACCTTCCCTACCGCGACACTGCCGGTGAAGAACAGATAGTCGAACCGTTGGCCAAGCAAGGTGGTGTTCTCTTCCCTACCCCCTTGGATGACGGTGATGTATTCGGGTTCGAAGGCTTCTGCGATGATATCTGCAATTGCTTGCGAGGCGTGGGGAGCGTAGGCGGAGGGTTTCACGATGGCGCAGTTGCCTGCTGAGATAGCGCCGATAAGGGGTTGCAGACTGAGCAGCACGGGGTAGTTCCAGGGGGCCATGATGAGAACGACTCCGTAGGGTTCCACCATCACGGTGCTGCGGGCGGGAAATTGGCCAAGGCCGATGGGAACCTGGCGGGTGCGCATCCAGTTCCGCAGATGCCGGATATGGTATGTGATTTCTTCCATAGCGAGGCCGAGCTCGGTCATATAGGTTTCGTAGGTGCTTTTATTGAGGTCTGCTTTAAGAGCTGCCTCTATGTGTCCACGATGGGTGGTGATTGCCGTACGAAGCCGCTGCAGGGATGCAATGCGAAACGCATCCGAGCGGGTGATTCCGGTTGCGAAATAAGCTCGTTGCTTTTGCAGGATGTCCTCTATGGCCATTGGATACTCCTTCTAGCTGCGTGGTTACAGAAAGGTGTCCTCGTACAGGGCAAAGTGGTTTCGTTCGCTGCTGATGAGGCCTTCGTCAATCATCTTGGAGATCTCGCGGGAGAGCGCACTGCGGTTGACGCAGAGGAAATCCGCGAGTTCGTCCCTATTGTAAGGGATATCGAATTCGGCGCTCTTGCGTTCCTGGCTTTGCCAAGCTAGGTAGGCGAGTAGTTTGTCCCGGGTGGAGCGCTGTGAGAGGATAGAGAGCTTTCGGTTCATGAAGAGATTTCGTTGGGCGAGCACGTTCATCATGTTCTCGATGACGCGGGTGTGGAACGAACATACGCGTATGCAGGGTGTGACGATCTTGCCGAAGCGGAGCTGGAGGATCTCGCAGTCAGTGTCCGCCATGACGGAGACGGGACTCACAGGTGTCTTGCTGCTGGCGAGGACCTCTCCGAAAAGTTCGCCGGGACCAAGTTTCACGGTGATGGATCGGTTGCCGAGGGCGTCTTCGTTTATAACCTGGACGGTGCCCCTCAGTATTACTCCGACGTCCTCAACTTTGTCTTCTTCGTGCAGGATATATTCTTTTACTTGATAGCTTCGTGTGCGCGCATTCAGGCAGTCAAGCATGTGGGGTAGTTCCTCAAGGCTAAGGGACGCGAACAATGGTGTCTTGATGAGCATGGGGAGATAGTGGTCCATATACCTCTCTACGTTGCTTTTGCAACGTCTTATTTCTCCGATTCTACTGGCTTTCACATTTCGTTGCAAGTAGGATATGGACAAAAATATGATTTTCCAATAGTATAGGGAAAGCAATTGAACCGGGCGCGTAACTCAGCGGGAGAGTGCTACCTTCACACGGTAGAAGTCGTTGGTTCAAACCCAATCGCGCCCAGAGGGCAATTAACTACAATATAAAGAGTTAATTGCCCTATTTTTTTGGTCTAAACAGGCGAATAACGAGCAGGGTATGTAAAAGGGCAAGTATTTGGTACAAAACCGCTGGGGCTTCAATGGCAATGGCTCCCGTGACTATGATATCAAGAACCATTACCCTCACACCGAGAAGAGAATTTAAATCCAAGGATCCCATACGCAGTTTTTTACTTTATTTTGTGAATTTAGTGTGTCCAGTACCTGGGAACTTTAAGTGCTGATTGTCATAAATTTATGTTTAATGGTGTAATTTGTCATATATTTTGTTGTTCTTATGGTATTATTACAGGAAATATAATACTGCATGCAGGAGGATTCCATGAAAAAGCTACTATGCGTTCTAGTGGTAGTCGCATCGGTCTTTCTAACTGGCTGTTTAGACAGCCCCTTCGGAGGTGGTGGGTTAGGCAATTTCATCATCGAATCCACGCCCTCAAATCTGTTATTTCTGGAAAAAAGCTATTATTACACTTCTGAGTCGATATCTCCATCGCGTCCAGAAGTCTTTATCAGTTTTAAGACTCCTGCTGAATTTGGTGCCACAAGCTATACGGTCCAATATTCTGCGACAGGAGTGGATGGGTCTTGGGACGATTTGATGAACGGTGGTTTTGTGCTTACTACAGACAATCCAAATGCCGTGGCTTATTCAATCGAAATTCCTGCCGATGGATGGTTGCGTCTGGCCATAGCCGGAGGAACCTACGATGGGCAATATTCCAATAAAGTTTTTGCAAAACGATGCATAACAGAAGCTGACGTCAGCTACATGGTAGAGGAGAATATGAGCATTACTGGAACGTCACCACCAAATATCGGTTATGGTTTGCGGGCGACTTTTACAGTGGTGGATCCGGATGACAATGTCATCACCGATGCGTTCACCTACCAGTGGTATAGGGTTGATCCTAATGATTGGGAGGATGAGATACTCATTCTTGGTGCGACTACCAATGAATATGTGACGACTACCACTGATAAGGGCTATAAGCTACTTATCAAAGCTTCAGGCAAGAACGATAAGTTCAACGGCGGATCCCATCAGTTCCTGAGCCAGTATGTGGTGGGGTATTATGCAGAATAATAGTCTGTGATGCGCAGTTCCGAATCCATCACGATCGTACAGGCCGAATCCCAGGACCTCCCCTTTCTGAGAAAGATGCTCTATGAGGCGATCTTTATTCCTCCGGGGGAGGTCAAGCCCGAGGAATCCATTATCGAAGATCCACGGATAATCAAATATATCCTGGATTGGAAGCTGCCAAGCGATTGCGGCTGCATCGCCTCTGTGGAAGGTACCGCTATTGGGGCGGCCTGGAGCCGCTTGCTCAACCCGCAAAATCCTGGATACGGCTACGTCGCACCCCACATACCTGAACTTTGCATGGCTGTACTGTCTGAATACCGCGCACAAGGGATTGGCACCCTACTCCTTGAAAATCTCTTCCAACAACTTCGAAGCAAAGGCTATCCACAGCTCTCGTTGAGTGTGGACCAACGCAACCGTGCGGTAGATTTCTATTTGCGATCAGGCTTTACCCTTTTGGAAACCAGAGAGATGGACTTTGTGATGATCCACGATCTCGATCTCATATTGTGAACCGCAACTCTTCAGCTGCAGGCAGTTGTGGATTCTGTGTTTTAAGTTCCGGGAACCGCCGCGCTCACATCCAACCAAAAACCGCATTCCAAAAGCCTAAAATGCGGTTTCCACGCACTTTTGTGCATTTCGTGTTTCAAGTTCCTGGAACCGGACACCGTTTTTAATGATTATTGATAGTTATTACTTATATTTTTAATTAATTATAGATTATTAATTAAATTTGTCTTTAATTGACTTTTATTGATTGACAATATGTTTATCTCAGGCTAGTATAAAAAACAAGGAGAGGTCTTTGAATGTATCAGACTTCTTCCAGAGCTTTTCATTACCTGTGCTGTATCCGGATGGGTAGTCAATCGCCAAACAACGGACGACCAACTGTACTTCTTGCAGGGGCCAGGACCCTTGCAAAGTATACCTTGGCACTCTTTCCATCAGGAACAAGGTACCTTCCTCCTCCCCTTTAGACATACTACGCTGTGGATGCCGAGCTCTCGCTGCGCAGCCTATCGTTTTTTTTAGCAAGAGAACTGTAGTGCGACTATCTGCTGGCTGTATCTAATGATATGCCTGCAAGTGGTACGAGCAACTTCGCCTACAACTCTTCTGCGCAGGATTTGACATCAACATCATTGATTGGTTCTCGGAAAGTCCTGGTATCACTCTCCTGATTCCGGATGTACGTTACTTCTTCGAGAATATTGAGACTATAGATATCCAAATCGCTTGCAAGGGGCAGGAATTTTGCGACGGATTCGCAAACGAACCCAACAAGGAATCAGGGCACAGATCAGTTTACCATAGGAATTAGGAGGATTTCATAGTTGGTATTAAAGGCAGAAACGTTGTGAACACCACCCTAATAAAGGGTAAGGAGGCATTGGAGTCCCTTCGCGGCTTCAAGATTGTGATCTGATAGGAGTGTAACACTATGCTCTTTCTTAATTAACGAGAAATCAGGAGGATTTCAATGAAAACAATCAAGAATCGCACAAAGTATGTATTTCTTATTGCCTTAATTGGTATTCTGGCGGTTACCTTGGGGTGTCCGACCGAATACGAGCTACCTATAAACGTGACGGGAATTACTGTCACTGGAGAAGGTGATGCAATCACGGTAGAAAATGGTTCAACATTGCAGATGAGTGCAGCTGTACTTCCTGCCGATGCAACCGACTTGAGTTTTGCTTGGTCAGTTGTGGCCGGAACAGGAACAGCCACTATCAGTGAGGCAGGTCTGCTTTCGGGAACAGGCGTTGGGACAGTCACCGTCAAAGCGACAGCCAATGATGATTCAGGTATTGTGGGAGAATTGGAAATCACCGTGACCGCTGTGGTCATACCTCCTATTGATGTGACAAGTATTACTGTCACTGGAGAAGGTGATGCAATCACGGTAGAAAATGGTTCAACATTGCAGATGAGTGCAGCTGTACTTCCTGCCGATGCAACCGACAAGAGTTTTGTTTGGTCAGTTGAGGCCGGAACAGGAACAGCCACTATCAGTGAGGCAGGTCTGCTTACGGGAACGGGCATTGGAACAGTCACCGTTAAAGCGACAGCCAATGATGATTCAGGTATTGTAGGTACATTAGGGATTACAGTCACGGACAAGGTTATCAGTGCCAATGCAATCACTGGAGTGACCGCACCTGCAACTGGAGAGAGTCCTGTCACTGCAATAACAAATACTGAAGAGTATACCAGCAGTAGTGTGACATGGACAAAAGCTGATCTCACAGTATTAGCACCTGAGGACACGTACGAAGTGGATACAGTGTACATAGCAACTATCACTTTGACGCCTGCAACGGGATATACCCTGACCGGGGTTACAGAAAATTTCTTCACTGTAGAAGGAGCTACAGCAACCAACGACAGTGACCTTGGAGTGGTAACTGCGGTATTCCCAGCAACAGTAGCGGCTCCAATACCGCCCTTAGCTAGGGTGGATATGGGAACAGCGGACAATTTTGTAATACTAGCTAAGACTGGGATTACAACCACCGGAACAACAGAGATTACTGGAGATCTAGGAATAAGCCCCGCGGCTCGCGCCACTGTTACTGGTTTCGCAGAAGTTCTCTCTGTGGACGGAACGTATGCTACCTCTAGTTTTGTATTGGGTGGAGGGAAAATCTATGCTCCAGATTTTCTAGAACCAACTCCAACGATGTTAATCGCAGCAATTTTAGATATGGAAAACGCTTATAACAATATAGTCGCATTGGCGGATCCTAAACCTGATGCTATTGTCGGCGGTGTAACTCTTACCTCTGGACTATATAAGTCGATTCCTGCAGTAAGTCTCTCTACAAATCTAACACTAGATGGAGAGAACAATGAAGACGCTATTTGGATTTTCCAGATAACTGGTGCCTTAAATGTGGCTGCAACTGTAGAAATTGTATTGATCAATGGAGCAAAGGCTGAAAATATATTTTGGCAGGTTACAGGAGCTGTCAGTTTGTTGGCTGATTCCAAGATGCAAGGAATCATCTTAGGTGAGGGTGTAATTGCTCTTACAGCGGGTGCTTCAATCACGGGCAAGTTATTGGGTCAAACCAACGTCACTCTTATCGCGAATACTGTTATGGATCCGATATTCACACCTATTCTCTAAATGTAGGACTATTCTCGTTGATACTGAATAACGAGTAGTAAAACTTTTTATCAGACGATGGCGCTGGGAGGAATTCCCCCTTGGCGCCATCGCTTTTTATTCAAAATCAACCCATGTAAATCTTATTATGAATCATAGCTGTTTCATTCTTAAAAATGATAAAAACCCCCATTAATCATCGTGTTAACAGTTCCGGGAACCGCCGCGCACGCATCCAACCAAAAACCGCATTCCAAAAGCCTAAAATGCGGTTTCCACGCACTTTTGTGCATTTCGTGTTTCAAGTTCCTGGAACCGGACACCTTTCGTTTCCGGAAGAAATGAGGAAAAGACCGTAATGCCTATGGTGTATATCGCTGCATATACCAAATACACCACATAATCAGAGAACCGGGAGACCATCATTCCCGCAACAAGGCTTCCGCCAGTCATTCCAATCGCAAACATGACAGTTCTGAGACCTGCGGCTGTGCCACGCACACTTGCCGGAAAGCACTCGGCATTGTAGAGCTTCACCAGCGAAAACAAGCCCCAGTAGCCCATCTGGGCGATGAATACCGCAGCATACAGCATGATTATCCTGCCGGTCTCAGCTGCCAGCACCAACCCGAATACTGAAGCACCAAAAAGGAAACTGAAAAGAAGGAGAATTGGTTTTCTGCCGAATTTATCTGCCAGGAACCCTGTAAAAATATAGACAGACAAAGAGCCGACATTTGCTACGGTGAGAATCAACGCTATGGTGTTTTTTCGAACTTCAGCGTCGGGACAACTCTTGGAAAGCACATTCATCAAATAGTTCTCAACTGTCTGAAAAGAGGCGGCATTCAGTCCAATCAGCAACCCGATTGCCATAAACATCAACGTCATTTTCCATCTGTCCTCGATAAAAAGCTCTTTAAGTTGATTTTGAATCATACGGGAGGATATACGGGAGGATATGTGTAAACTACCGTATTTCTCCTTTCTTTTATCAGTTTCCAATCTACGGATTGCATCATCCGGATTTTTCTTGATCAACAATCCTAAAAAACTCAAAGGCATAGCCAACCAGCCAAACCAGGTCATTCGCTTCCAGGTCTCAGGATTTGATGCTTGGGTCAATAGAATCTTGAAAATTGGGATTATAAAAATACCCAAAACACCAATCGCAGATACAAGGTATGAATATCGGGCTCGTCTCTCGGGAGGAGCTTCCTCCGCTATGACAATCACCCAAAGGTCCGATGAGAAAAAAATAAACATGGCGAATAAGGCGTAGCCATACTGTTGGATGGTCTGAGTCAGATTAAGGAGAAACATGCTCAGGCCCATGCCAAAGAACACTATGATGATCAACGTTCTTCTGCCTATCAAATCAGCAAGCACCAGAGTGACAACAACGAAGAATAGCCCGAGCGAACCGAAAGCGACAGCCTGATAATATGAGGAGAGCGAAGTCTGGAAATAATCCAGAACCATCGAGACATGCATGGTATAGCCAACGGTCAGATAGCTGTCGAAGATTTCATATAGTCCAAGGTATAGAATGAGGAATCCAAAATATTTCCGCTGGTTTGTATTGATCATAACAGTCAATGTAAATTAACAATTCACTTGTGTAAACAAATAAAAAATAAATAATAAAAATTCCAATTGACTTATGGCAAAATCGACTTCTACAATGCTCTATGGCATTAACAACGATTGATACAGCAAAAAAATTTTTCTGCGTTTCCCCCGAACAGAGAATTGAAAATCACAAATCGCTGCTTGCATCGATATCAAATCAGGCAGCTAAATCAAAACTTCTCTATGGGGAGAATTTCCCGATTATCTCCAATCCTGAAGATATGAGCGGATTGCCGATACTGACAACCGACCAGATCAAACGGACTTTTAGCGAGAACAATCCGGAATCGGTTTTAAATACACCCCATACGTACTGCTGGAAGACTTCTGGCTACTCAGGAGTCTCTAAAACCTTCTACTATTCGCAAGAAGATGCCGATGTATTCGCCGATATCTGGGCAGCCTACGCCTGGCTTACAGGAGTACGGTCGAACAGTTCCTTCTGGAATTTCGGGTCTAAGAGACCAATGGTTTCAGGAGAACTGCTGGAATTGGTTAAAAAACGATTTATCACCAACGGTGAGATCTATACCCCTATCAAGAATGGAATGGACTTTGTGACTGCCTTGAAAAAAGCTTCAAAAAGCACCGGAGCTGATGTGATCGCTGGTCCAACCATTGCGTATTACCTCATCTGCAGAGCTGTTCGTGACAACCACTATATGCATGAAAGTGTCCAGAGAGTATTGAAAAATGATATGCACCTCCCGGCTTTCCTTGCGAAACAAGTCGCGAAAGTGGTTCTTGCGGGCTTCAACTCTAAAAAGCTTGTACGGGCGATGGAGCATATGTATAGAGGTTTTTCCTATGCGGAACCCCTCTCATCCTATATCGAGATGATCCATGAACACTTCCCAAATCTCACAATGTACGATGTGTATGGAAGTACAGAAGTCCCGATAATCGGCGCCACCTTGAATAAAACCGATGATGCTTTGGCTTTGCTCATGCCTGCGCTTTTCGCCGAGCTTGCCGATCCTTTGGAAATCTATAAGGCAAAGAAGAATCCGGGCTATGGAGTCCAAACCATTCCTTGGTATAAATGGAAAAAGGGAATGACTGGAGAACTGGTCATTTCCCGTCCGGGCACAGCTCTCCCCCTGTTCCGTTATGCTACTGGGGACCTGCTGGAGATTGTTGAACCAATCAGGCTTTTCGTCCCGGAAACCGCAGTATTATACCCAGAGGAACTCTCCGAACCTGTACCTGCCCCAGCGATCCGTGTTATCGCACGTTCCGCTGATGCCATTGATTTTGAGACTGATGAGGAAATGGGATCATTCATGGGGAAAAAGATTTACACTCCGCAGATACAGCAGGCGATCCTATCCCTTCAGAACATCGCTTGGTGGGAGTTATTCCGGGTTCGCAAGGGGGACAAAGGTCCTGGCGCGTTGATTTTCTTGATCTATCCGGTGGATATCCCAGTGGATGTCGCTGGCTTTGCTGCACAAGTGCGCGAGGTTCTTATGTATAAAACACATGACGAGACGGATACGATCAAATCCGCTGACAGCATGGGACTGCTTGAGATACGCATAACCCACCCCGAGGCTTTCAACGAAATACAATCGGAGATCATGCAAAAAATCGATTCCACTTCCTCCTTGGGGCAACTCAAACCCCGTCATATCTTTACCGTTGAGGACCGCATCGATTTCTCAAGAAAGGCCAGTAGGAAACTCGTAAAAGCACTTAAGTAGTTGTTTGTCCAAGTCAATCGTGGTCCAACGCCAAGCTCATTTTTTTACTTTTTAGGATCCGCATGTGCAGAATTCTCCAAGAAGCGGTTGTCCTTTCCTTTACCAAACACTGCGAGAAGCGCGGGGATGAACACAAGAGTTCCCACCATTGTTGAGACCAGCACCACCGAAACAAGTAGACCAAAGACCGCGATTCCCTTAAACGATGCCGCTGTAAGCACCATCATTCCAGCGAAGATGGATACGGTAGTAAGCAGAATAGGCCTTCCGGTTATCCGCAGCGTTGCGACCAAGGCCAACCGGATATTGTGTTCCTGCCTCTTCCTCTGCTTTATATATTGCAGCATGAAATGAATGGCGTCATCCACGCCAACTCCTATCGCGACACTGGATACCATGAGCGTGATCATGTCCCGTGGAATTCCAAATGCAACCATGAAAATCGTATTCATCATCAACCCAAAGGCCAAGGGCACGAGCACGATGAGACTATATCGGAAAACCCTGAAAATCCCGAAAGTGATAAGAAAAATGAACACCATGGAAAGCAGGACTGACAGCAGCTGGTCCCTGTTCATGATGTTGCTGAGATTGAGAAAAATGAGGGCATTGCACCAGATCTCATGCTCGATTTCGGAACGGAGGTACTCTTCAATTGAGGCGTTCATGTACGTGTATAGATCAAAAAATGCTTGGTCATTCACCAGAAGACCGGTTTTAGGGTTGCGTACCATGCAATTGATGGTTATTTCCGAGTAATCCTGGTTGATGAAGGTTTTTGCCATAGCATCGGTGGTCTGCAGGTCGAATACCTTGAAAAGCCTGCTTACCACCATCGACAGCCCACGGTTTTCGGGTAATGCCGACTCACCATTCATGATATAGTTGATGCTTTTTAAATAGCTGGCATACGATCTGATTCTTTGAACCGATGGATTGACAAGAAGTTGTTCTTCAAGTGCCGATACTTTTTGCAATACGTCTTCCCGAAGAAAATAATCCTTTTGGTTATCAGGCGCTTTCAAGGTGATGTTGACGGGCTGGAAACTTCCTAGTCTTTCGGTGAGATATATCAGATCCTTCACAATTGGCTCTTCCTTGGGAAAGTAGTTCAGGTAATCCGACTGATGGGTCATCTTTGGGTTCAAAATAAAAAACACCACGGTGGTGCAGGCGAGGATTCCAAGTACATACCATCGCAATCCATAGATTTTATCAGCCAGTCCACCCATGAATTGAGTAAGGAGCCCCTTGCGTACGAGTGCCGCGTATCTTTTTTTTGGTGCTGGCAGCATAGTCAGAACAGCCGGAAGAAAAAATAGTGAGAGAACTGCGCAACTTACTATGCCAAAGGCTGATGCAAGTCCGAATTCGCGGGTTTGGCTTAGGGAAGTGGTGAGCAAGCTTAAAAATCCTGCGGCGGTGGTCACGGCCGCCATGAGGATGGTCCCTGCGATTCGGCGGACTCCTAGCACTATCCAGCGGTCATCACCCATTTTTTCCGGCATGGAGCGGTAATACTCATTGAGAAGATGGATGCTATACGAAGTCCCAAGGGTTATTACCAGGGGGGGCATCATGATCCCTATAATGGTGAGTTTTATCCCAAAGATGACCATGAGCCCTAGGCTCCAGATGGTTCCGATGAGCACACTGATGAAGGGAAGGACCACAGCGCGTAGCGATCTGAATCCGAGATAGAAAAAGATGAGTATGCACAAGCTGCTGAGCACCAGCAGGATTGAAAGATCCTTTGACATATATGCTTCTGTTCTGGCGGTGAATACATAATCGCCACTCGCGTAGACAGAGTAATGTTCCTTGAGGGGTTCGATGATCGGATTAAAGCTCTGCATGAACAACTGGGTGCTTTCTATTTCATCACAATAAAAAAGGGCTGAGATTATCGACGAGTCCTCTGAACGCACTATACCTGCTAGGGTTGGGTCGGTGGTAAAGGATTTTCTAAAATCATCCAGTTCAGATTGAGTCCGAGGTGCTTTGCCATCAACCGCTGAGGTGGATACAACCAGCCTTGTTCCGTCTTTTTTAAAAGAAATCGAGTTGAATGGACTGATGCTCTCCCCTATCCCATCAAGGGCTTCAATTTCCTTGATTACTTTCTCGAATAGCTGAAGTCCCTCCAGATCGAACACATCTTTGCCGCCCCCCTCGATCGCAAGAATTATCATCCGATAGGTGCCATCTTCAAAACCATGCTGCTTAAGGATTTCAGTTACTTTGTCATCTTCAGGGACGAGATTTTGGATATTTGAATCCATCGTGATTCTGAAGGCGAAAAACCCCAGGATCAAGGTTAACCCGACAGTAATCAGCAATATTGCCACTGCATGCCGCCCAGACCATTCAAACACTCTTCGCTTTATACCCATACAGTAAATCCAGTGGTAGAAACTTTTATACGTTGCTGCTCACTATATACCAGATTACCTATGGCAGCAATCGCAGATTCGTGCCTGGCACGAATCTGCTCAAGGGGGGGGCCGCTACGATATGCATCCTACCACAACCGCGTGCCCTCCCAGGGAGTTTCTTCATCATCACCCGCATAGCGATAGTACCCGGTGAACGATCCAAGTGAACGGTCGAACGTGAGCCGCAACAGGCCTTTCTCGCCCGTTCTGTCGTTGATCACATCACCTTGAAGCACCCCATTGGCAAACTTTGCATCGATCTGCAGGTGATCGGCACCACATATCCCACGATACCGACCTGATACCACATCCAGGACCAACACCCCGCAATCGGTTGTCCACACGCCCTCGAGCGTCTTCGGGTTGGCGACGATTCCTTCACGCTCCAAAGGCAGGACCAAGACACCGTCCACCGGGTCGGCCTCCGACTCTCCCGCGAAACGGAGCATTCCTGTGAACGATCGGCCATCAACAGTGGGCGTGAGATCGATTGACCCAATCATCCCATCACCTTCATCCACGGTCCCAATCAAGCGAATTCCCGATACCTTCCCTTTAATCTGATAACGGTCTTCACCATACATCCCGCTGATGATTTCCCCGGATTGGTTCAAAATCATCGGGCCGACCGAGGTTTCCCAAGCTCCCTCCCAGATGAATCGGGACGGGGCGGAGGGTGCCATCATCTGCATGGGGGATGCACTGGAGGAACTTGAACTTTGGCTTATCTGGGCGACATCGGATTGCTGGCGGACAAGAGTTTGCTGAAGGGCAAGGGTTTGCTGGACAGGGTTCACCACCGGGTTGATAACGTTGGCCAACGGTGAAACTACCGCCAGTTCCACTGGTTTTTTAGCCTCCTGCGCAACCTCCTCTGTGGGATCGTAGGTAAAGAACTTGCGTAATCCCTCATGCTCGATCCACACCGAGTACCCCAGGTCGAGGACAATAGGAACACCAAGGAACGTGAATTCGCTGTTTGGGTTCTGAAGTTGTTTTGATGCAACCGCAAGTGATTTTCCTACAAGACCACTGGTTTTTGCAGTTGTAAAAGCTTGGGTGATTCCAATCACATCTGTTGTCCCTGGACGGGCAATATAGACATCCCCACGATACGGGCCGCTGGGGTTGGCTGCACTATTGAGCACCGTTCCCACTAGCTGGTCATGGTTCGTATGGGAGCAGGAAATCTGCAAGGAATCAAGGTCGGGCATGACCATATATTCACCCTTGGGCAAGCGCACACCTTCGCAAAAACTCCATGCCGAGATCCCATCCGAGCCAACCAGTGGTGCGGCAAGCGAGAACTCCCCTGCCCTCGCCTGCACACGGTATATCCGGTCATCCGCCGATCCATCGGTATCGCGTATCCGCACTTCCACTGTTCCATTGTACGCCCCACCGACCGTGCCGGTCACGCGATCGTTGAACGCATCAGCCTGAATGGCGATATCCTCATACGGTATCTTTGGATAGGTCCAAGCGGTCTGCCCGACGTACAGCTCTTGCGAATTGTTATCCTTTGACCGATAGACATGCGCTTGCACACGATCTTCCGGTGAGAGGGGGATCGATTTTCCACCTCTGCCGTCGCTTCCCAAGGTGACTGGGTACGAATCAACAACTCCGTTCTTATGCTGTACCGATAGGGTCGCCGGCCCACTATAAGCGGGGAGCCCCGTCGAAACGATAGATGCCCGCATCGAGATATGGTCATTGATGACATCTGGAGTCAGCTCTATATACACGGGGATGCGCTGTGGCGGCACATTCATCACCGCCCCAGTCCACAACAGCCTTCCGTCCTCCAACCACGTATCCACGGAGCTGTCGAAATAGGTAACGCCATTTATGGTCACTGTTACAGATCCGACTTTCCATCCTCCGGTGGCACCATCCGGATCCTTTCGCAGAAAAACCTCCCGGATGCGATTGATGGGAATCTCATTGCCTTCCACAAATATGTAGTAGGTTTCGCAGCTGCCACGCTCAAAGTCATTGATCATAGCTCCACCGAGTCCCAGCAGTCCGCTGCCTTTGTCCAGCACGGGAGACCGCCAGACGAATCCGTCATCCCGCACCAAGCCGAATATCACATCGTCATCGGTTCCGGCCATGGAGACATCCGCCGTCCGTATGGTGACGGTGAGCGTTCCAATCGACCTTCCGTCCTGATGATACGCATCGAGGTTCCAGGCATCGCTGAATCCATAATAGTTTCCCTGTTCCGCCTCTGACAGCAACCGGGTTGTCATGGAAACCGCTTCATCGTACGCAAGATTCAGGCGATCCAGGCGGGTCATCCCCGCCCAACGGCCAGAGCTGATCACCCCTTCTTCGTCAAGCAAGTGGTCGACAGCCTCTTGATAGGTGTTGTTATACACCCAGTTGAACCCCCCGGCCACCCCGGTGTTGAGGTAGATCTTCTTAAAGAACCACATCCAGTCGTCGATGTTCTCAAAAGTGGGCGACGCTCCGTAGATTGGATTGGAAGCAGCCGCCATCAAATCGGCGATTGGCTGAGGATTGAAGTTGGCAAAGGTCTGCTGCATGTGCTGCACGTTGTACGTCCGGCTTGGATTGCTTCTGTCGGTATAGAGCACCTTATCGGCATAGGCTTCCAAATAGCCGTGCATTTCCTTGGTATCGGGATTGGCAAGATATACCCCACCGACTTCGGGGTCTGGGTTCACGAATATCCCATGGCAGTACAAATCCCCCACCACGTGGCTCAACCACCCGGCGGCCCAGGCGATCTGCTGGAGGTTCCTGTTGGCGAGGGCAACCTGCAGCTGTTTTCGGGCGAACGATCCCACCAGTTCATAATGGTATTTCTCGAACCATGGCGCATGGTCGATGGTGATACCCACCGAGTTCGCAGGCAGATCGGGGCCCGTGGCACCCCAGGCTGCGATGTAGTGATACCGTAGCATCGCTTCTCGGATAATGCTGTCTTCGGGCAGGCTCCGTGCGATATCGTTAGACAGCACCGCATGCGCTCCCGCTTTGAACGCATAAAGCGGGGTGATAGCCAACGCAAGCATGAGCACCACCATAGAAATCACCAGCAGGTTTTGTTTCTTTGAAGCAGATGTATCTGCGCACGCCATATAATTCCTCCAGTTTGGAATCTTCAAAGCTCCGTTTATACATACTACTCCCGTCAATACCCAATAGCAACCCGAAAACTGGTGCCAGGCACGAATCTGACACCCCCAATCCTTCAAATAAGGCTTGATTTCCAGACAGATTCGTGCCTGGCACAAAAATGCGGTTGGCAAGTTTTTATCTTTTGGGATATGCTCGAGGAAGGAGATTATATGGTGGATATTCCGGAATGGATCGTGACCGACCTTGATGAAACCTTGTTGCGAAACGACAACACGGTTTCCGATTTCACGCTTTCGACGCTAGCCCGGATCAGAGCTGCCGGGACCAAGTTCGCGATCGCCACCACCCGTTACAAAGCCTTCGCCCAACCGTACATCGATCTACTCAAGCCCGATGCGCTGGTCGTGTGTGGTGGGGCAATCGGTATGAGGCACGCTGAAGTAGTCCATTACCAAACCATGGACCCTACCCTGTTAGACCTTCTTTGGGGGGAACTGGAGCAGTTTCCTGTCGGGCGTCCCACTCTGATTGATTCATCACAAGGTCGTTTTGGGGATACGCGGCTTGTCGACCGGCCCTTCAAGCATGATGCGTATCAACTCATCCTGTGGATGGAATCGGCTTTACCACCCACATTTGTAGACTATTGGAGCGAACATTTTCTCATCACCCCGTTGTGGCTTCCCGGGCTCTACCGAATAGCAAGTTTTAAGGCGAATAAGCTTGATGCGCTCAAGTCCGTCCTTTGCGAAGTCGATCCTATGCGTGTTTTCACCTTTGGCGACGACCCGATGGACGCGGGTATGCTCGCCCATTTCCAAGGAGTCGCGGTGGCGAATGCCAGGGTTGAGGCTCGTGAAGCAGCCCATCACCACACGGTTTCCAATGAAGAGGATGGGGTTGCGCGGTGGATTACCGAGCAGTTTCTCAGCTAATTTCCCACCAAAGCCACAAAAACTGAAGCTACAAGAGCATTCAGCACCCACTCGGGACTTGGGCGGCACGGCTTCGCCGTCAGGCCGCTCCGGGGTCCGCTCCCGCTCCCGTCCTTCGGACCAAGCCCTCCGTGTCCTTGCCGCATCGAAAGAAAAACTTTTATGCCAGGCACGAAATTTATGCCGGCGTATCAAGGATAGGGGGATCAATTTCGTGCCTGGCACGGATCTGCGGTGCCGCTCGCCGCTAGTACCGATCAAGACACTGGACAACGATTTCCGCGCAATCCCGGGCGCCCTGTTCTGTGGCAATTTCTCTGCCAAGGTTTTTAGCGTTCAAGACGACTTTTTCCGTGAGGGCGAATCTGATTGCCTCGGCAAGCTTTTCTGAGGTCAGTTCTTTTTTGGGGATGGGTTTGGAACCTACTCCTAGGTCGAAGGACCGGTGGGCCCAGGCAAACTGATCGTTGGAGAACGGAATGATGATGCTCGGTATTCCGGCTCTAAACGCAGTAGCTGTAGTACCTGCCCCGCCATGATGGCATACAGCGGAAACTTTCTCGAACAACCAAGAATGTGGAATGCTGTCAATAGCGATGATGGTATCCGGTAGGTCAGCTGGTTTTCCCATACCGCATAGAATCCCACGTCTTCCACTTTTCACGAGTGCATCCGCTGCTAGTTCCGCCAGCCCCTCATGCTGTTCTAGAGAAGTCATGCTACCAAAACCTATGTACACAGGTTTATCCCCAGCTTGCAGGAACGCTGCTAGTTCAGCGGTTGGTGTGTACTCGCCTAGCTCTTCTACAAACCAATAGCCGCTTTGGTGGATATGCTTGTCCCAATCTGCGGGTCTGTTAAACACGAAGTTGCTGCACGACACTATAGCGGGGTGCGATTCATCTGTATGCCGTTCAAAAGGACAGCCGAAATTGTCTGGTATTGCGCCAAATCGGGTTTTCCAGAAACCTTTGACCGAACCTTTTGAAGCCAGCCATAGCATCCGTTGGAGCAGGGGATAGCTGATCTTCTTGTTCAGCATCGTGGATTTTGTTTTCCCATACATGACAACTGAGAGATACTCCTTGGTCTTGTGCATGGGAAAAGGAGAAGCCAGGACAGAAGGAATCCCAAGTTTCTGTGCGGCAAAGTAGCCGATGGTGCAGCCGGGATGGTAGATGATGAGCTCACTTCCTTCACATGCAGCATAAAAATCCTTCTGCATGTAGATGGCGTATTCCTTCATCTTGTTAAAGGTTAAAAGCATTTTTAAAGGGTTGTCAGCCGACCCTGCCGCTTGGAGAAGTTTGGGATCAATTTTAATGCTCTGGAAGTCTGCTTCGATTGGATACACCTCTACCCCGTAGCCACGGATGAAACCTTTGAAGCTTTTACTTGCGGTGATGCGGACATCCTTTCCTAGCTTTTTCAGCTGCTGCGCAAGTGCGATATAGGGTTGATAATCACCCCGTGAACCTGAACAAAGAATCGTGATCATGAATTTTCTTCTTTCACTAATCCAACATCATGTTGTATGATTTTATAGTACAAGAGGCGATGCCGATCATCAACCAACAAGGTAGTGAGTTTTGTCGGATTACAGTAGCGAGGTGGATCATGAACAAAAGGATTGAGATCACAGCCCAGACCAAGCAAAACCTGATTGATGCTTTTTGGTCGTTGTATAGGGAGAAAAGGATAGAAAACATCACCGTCAAGGATATCACACAGAAAGCTGGCTATAACCGAGGGACCTTCTATGAGTATTTCACCAGTGTGTATGATGTCTTGGAACACATAGAGAACTCCCTGATCCCTTCTTTAGATCAGCTCCCCCCGGTTTCGACGCCATCTGGCTCATTGGGTATGCCAATAGAGGCGTTCTTTACACTTTTCAATCAAAACCGCCAGTATTACGCGGTGTTGCTTGGAGAGAGTGGCGACCCAGCCTTCGCAAGCAAGCTAAAAAATTCCATAAAGCCAACCATCATTGGGATTTTTACCAATGAACCTCCTGCCGCCCGAATTGAGTTGGATTACATCCTGGAGTACACCCTATCAGCAATGATCGGTATCATGAGCTTTTGGTTTAATCAGACAGACCCAATTCCGAATGAAAAACTTCACAAATTGATCCATCGACTCATGGAACAGGGCGTGATGAGCCAGCTGTTTTCCTAACAAGTTCTAAAAAATCATCCTCTCTCAGTCAGTTTTGTGCCAGGCACGAAATTTATGCAGTAGCGCTTCTATGCTGTCTACATGCACATTCTCACGGGTAACTTCATAAAGGCTAAAGAATCAATTTCGTGCCTGGCACGGATCTGCTGCGCTACCGGCAGAGCGGAGCTCCTCTTGCGGATATTTCCCAAAAGAGAGCGGGAGCGGCGACGGGACCGGAGGGCGGAGGCCCGAGGGGGGCGCCCAAAACCAAAACTTCGTGTCAGGCACTATTCTATCAACCGAAATGAACACTTTGTGGCCCTGGTTTACAGGTTTTTAACGAAAAACCTTGCAGCCAGGGCCCCAGATGATGATAGAAAAGTGACTGACACCAATTATTCAATCTTTGGTGAAGCCAGCGATCTCCAAGGCCTCCATCGAAATTTCGCCAAACATCCCCAACAGATTGTAGAGCCGGGTCATGTCACCCGCATCATAATCGATGAATGGGGCCACCACGACCACGGAGATGTCATGCTCCTCGTTGTAGGCAGTGAAATTCATATACCCTGGGTGGGCTCCGCTGTGACCATATCCGAAGGTCGATGCTGAAATTCCCAAGGCGTAGGTGGTGTTTCCTTCTGGAATTACCTTCATCCGCTGGATCTGGTCGGTAGTCAAGGGGCCACGGCCGGAGAGCAAGGTCCGGATCCAATGCGCGATGTCCTTAGGTGTGCCGATGATATTGCCAGGCCCGATCTGACAGGACATGTTGTCCTCCACTGTACTGAAGAAGTCGCCATCCCAGCGGGTGTAGCCAGTGAAATACGGTTGGGGCAAGGTGGTGTCGTTCGCATTCCATGGAGCGCTCGTGTCGTGCAAGCCCAAGGGCTCGAAAAACCGCTCCTGGAGAAACCGGTCGTAGGACATGCCCGCGACCCGTTCCACAATTCCCGCCAGAAGCATGTAGCCGACATCGGAATAATGATACAGCGTATCTGGTTCGGCATAGGAAAGCTGGTCCTTGGCGATTACCGAGACGAGTTCTTCCAAGGTAAACTGGTGGTCCGGCTTGCCTTGGATGGCCTGCATGTAGCCGATGTAGTTCATGCCCGCGTAGGGTTGTGACGATTCGGCTGGGATTGGGTCGTTGAACACGTCGAAAACGCCCGCCCTATGGGAAAGAAGGTTCCTGATGGTGATGCTCTCCTTGTGGGGAATGGCGAAATCGTCGGTATCCGGCAGATAGGGGATATCTTTCCCGGGTATGTCCGCGGTGATAAGGTCGTCGATGGCAAGCTTTCCTTCCTGGTCCAGCAGCATGATGGCTGCGGCGGTGAAGGTTTTGCTCACACTGGCGATGCGGTAGTGCGTGTCCTCCGAGACCGGCTCTCCGCTAAAACCAACGTGCGTGTTGTAATTGCCAACCGGGGTCTCCATATGGAGAAACACTCCAAGTTCTGGGGGGAGGTCGTTCGCTTGGCTGAACTGTAGAAATTTACTCGAAACCATGTTTTGCAGCGCTTCCTCCACCTTGCTGGCAACCTTCTGCTCGGTGGGTTCGGTGGTCGCGTTGGGTTCGGCAGCTGCGGTAGGTGCGGTGGCGCAGCTGGAAAACGCCATGATAACCGCTATTAGGACAAAACAGCATGAAAGTATCGGACGGAAAATATTCTTCATCACAACCCGCCTCTTGTTAATTTACTTACAGTATAGGAACGAGGAAGTGCAAAACGCAAGCTCATTCCCGAACGGAGAACAGCTGTTTGTTGGGGGAGCGAGCTGAAAGGAATCTCTTATCTTCCAGCACCCACTCGGGACTTGGGCGGCACGGCTTCGCCGTCAGGCCGCTCCGGAGTCCGCTCCCGCTCCCGTCCTTCGGACCAGCTTCGCAGATTCGTGCCTGGCACCAATCTGCTGCGCCACCGGCAGAGCGGAGCTCCTCTTCCGGGTAAACCCGAAAGAGAGCGGGAGCGGCGACGGGACCGGAGGGCGATAGCCCGATTGGGGCGCCCGAAGATTAGTGTCAGGCACTATTCTATCAACCCAAATCAACAATCTGAGGTCCTAGTTTACAAGTTTTTTTGGAATACCTTGCAGCCAGGGCCGTGGATGATGATAGAATAGTGCCTGACACGGAAATTCACACCTTTAGCGAACCGCGGAATCCACGTACACCATAGTAGGATGGGGCGCTGTTGTGGTAGACGAAGACGGTGTTGTAGCGGCGGTCGGCAAAGAGTGCGCCGCCGAGTTTGCGGATATCGGGAGGGGTTTTCAACCAGCTGGATGTTTTGAGGTCGAACTCGCCTAGCGTCTGCAACTCGCGGTACTCCACTTCTGTTAAAAGCTCGATACCCATATCAGCGGCCATGTCGACTGCGCTGTTCTCGGGCTTGAAGGACTTCCTGGAATCCAAGCCCTCGCGGTCGTAGCACGTGTTACGGCGGCCGAGAGGGGTTTCCGATGAACAATCAAAGAAGATGAAGTCACCGGTCTTTTCATCCTGTCCAACCACATCCGGCTCGCCCCCGGTACGCTCCATCTCACTGAGGGACCAGAGTTTGCCAGGATTTGCTACCAATTTGGCTTGCACGGCAGACCATCCGAGCCCTGCATGACGGCGCAGGTTCTTTTCAAAACGAGCTTTCAAGGTGAGTAGGAGACTGTCACGTTGCTCTGTCGACAATTCCTTTTCCATAATTTTTGTATCCATAGTGAGTTGATGGTACCAAACCTGCGGCTGATTAGCAACTATCAGGTTCCGAGCAGACGGTCGAAATCCTTAGGGAGGAGATAATGATAGGATATTAGCTTACCATCCAGGACAATTCCGAAAACCCCGTACGGCGAGGGGGAGAGAGCTTGGACTTCTTGCGCGGAGGTTAAGGTCACGATATTCACCGGGATATCACGTTCCTTCGCACTCTGCAACACCCCGAGCACGGCATCGTCCACATATGGGCATTGCGCGGTGCGGATCACGGTGAGACCTTTGCCAAAGCGGGCTTGCCGCTCCTCCCAATTTGTGGGAAAGGCCGGAAGAGGCGCGGTATCGTTGAAGCGATAAGCCAGCAGGTGGAAGGATGGGGGAGCTTGATCGACTTCCACAAAACCCTGCTTGAGGAAGATGTCCTTTTTCGCCATCCATACACGGTCGGTAGCGACGGTCACCACACCATGCTTGCCTTGGGCCTTCGCATCGTCCAAACACGTCTGGATAAGCTGCTTGCCATAGCCCTTCCCCTTCCCCTTGCCTACTACCCACAGACAGTGGATGAGCATATATCCGGGAGCATCGACCACACGCCAGCCAAATTCGCTGGGAATATATTCTATAAAACCGACTGTCCGCCCACCAGTCTCATGCAACATGTGCAACTTAAGCCCCTCTGACAGTCGCGCCGTCATCCAATCTTGCTTCTGGCTGTAACCTGGCGCCTTGCGCTTACTCATGTAGCAGAAGAACCCTCGTTCATCAAGGTTTTTCCCGTCCACTGTGATCATCTCGTAGGTATTGTCCATCCTTACGTCTCCTCGCGACATATCCATGATGTAGATTGGTTTGATGCAGTCGTCAAGAATTTTCGCAATATTTAGGGTATTTTGAGCTTTTCATGCAGACTCCACAACCAAACCTTGCTTCAGCAGTACTTGCCGATCATCGCGACAAAGGCGACATCGGCCAGGGTTTGCGTATGCAATTGCCCCTGCGTATCGCGTGTGATTCGTAACAATTGTTGCCATCCGCTCGGTCCAACCGGGAGCACCATCACTCCTCCGGGCGCCAATTGTGAAACCACATCGTCCGGCATTCGCTGAGGAGCGGCGGTCACGATGATCCTGTCAAAGGGCGCTTCCTCCACCCAGCCAACGCTGCCATCGCCAATCTTGTAATGGATGTTGGTGTACCCAAGGTTTTCCAGCCGGGATTGGGCCGTGGCAGCCAACTCGGGGATACGTTCGATGGTATACACCTGACTTGAAAATTCGGCCAGAAACGCAGTCTGGTACCCAGAGCCGGTGCCTATTTCCAGGACTCTGCTCTGTGATTCAAGATTCAACCAATCGGTCATCCTCACAACCAGGCTCGGCTGCGAGATGGTCTGGCCAAACCCGATGGATAAGGGAGCATCCAGCTGTGCCAATGCCTTGTTCTCGTTGTCGATGAAGACCGAGCGGTCCAAGGTATGGAAGAAATCGACCAGTTTACGATCCATGGTGTTTCCTATCTCTATAACCCTCTACATCATACCCTTTGTGGGCGTCCCATTCCACACTGAATGGTGCCTGCCACGCGAAGTCCTAATAGTATATAGATGCCGGTGAGAATGAAAACCATGCCAAAACCCACAAGAGTCACCAGATAGCCTGTCAGCAAGGGATAGACAACCTGCATGATCGAACCCGCACCTGATATTCCCGCATACACCGCCCTATTCTCATCTGTGGAGATTTCAAGCAGGATTCCCGCGAATAGTATCTGGCTGATGGAGAAGGAGATACCGCTAAAAAGGAAGACCAAAGAATACCAGAGTGGTATCGCAGGCAGGATAAAGGCGACTATCGGGGTGAGGGCGCTGATGATGACGAATAGATAGATCAAGGATTGGTACTGTTGGCTTTTTGAGAAAAAGTTCAACAGGATATTCGCTCCTAGGGCGCCTACCATCTGCACCAAGAGGAAAGTCCCGGTGAGATTCCCATCAACCGTAAAATGCTGCCGTGCGTACAATATAAAGAATGGCAGGGTGGAGACGATCACCCCTGAGGTGTTTATCAGGAACAGATACTTGCGCAGGTTGGGGTCCTGCTTCAAAACCAGTGCGAATTCCTTCAGGTTGACTTTCCTTTCCGACTTAACAGGAGCCACTCCCGATGGTTCCACAATCATCCAGAATCCACTTGTTGCTAAAAACAACAAGAGCCCGGCCAGCAGAAACAGCAGGCTGTAGCTTTGCGGATAGGAAAGCAAGGATAGAATGGTCTTAACTAGTAAAGCCGAGACTATCACCCCAATGCTCGAAATCAACTGCTTGAGCATAAGAAGCCGTTTACGTCGTTGCGGTTCAATGACTTTCCCCATGATGTCTGTATAGGAGATGTTGGCGAACGCTCCGCTGAAGGAAAATACCGTCATCACCAGAATGATGGTCCAGACCTTCCACATCGCCTCGCCCCCTAGGTTCCGAAGAAAAAACCCTATGACAAGCAGCGCAGATACTCTGATGTAGACACCGAGTAGCAATGCCGGTTTCTTTTTTTTCAAGGGAACAATCATCCCTGCGAACACCAGCTGCATCAGTTTTGTGCCACCTATCATGATGGCTGACAAGATTCCCATATGGACTGCGGTCCCTCCAGCTTCAGCTAGCATGTTGGGCACCACAGTGTTCACGTCGATTAAATTGAGCGTCAACGCCAGAAACAGCGCATGGAGGAGAAACGCGCTGAAATTTCTTTTCTGTATTGAATCCATGTTTGTGCAATCGCTCCTTGCGTGAATCATACCATGCCCGAGAAAAAGCACAAATGGAGAATAATGTCTCATCGGCTAGCTTTTTGGATAAATCGATGCCAGGCACCAAGCTGACGGGACTGTCAGTTTGGTGCCTGGCACGAAGTTGCGCGCCACCGGTAAAGCGGAGCTCCATCGGCCTGGCCGATGAGCGGGAGCGGCGACGGGACGGAGGGCGAAATTCGTCCTCCGAGGCGCCTTGGAATCACATAATTTTACTTAGATTGCTTTTGTATAACAACGGCGGCGTTTGTGCTGGCGGGCAGCGAAGGACTTCCACTGGGTCTGCACATTTGTATTATGCTCAAGCTCAGGGCCGGTCTCGGCGTATTTCACCCCATTTGCGATTGCTTTCTTGATACTCTCGTTCATGATAACCGCGTTCACACCACGGCCAAAATACTCGGGCTTTACGGCGATAAGGTACATATCCAACACATCATGGGTGTGCAAAGCTTTCTTAATCCGTAACAATCCGAAGGGGAGCAAACGACCTTTGGATTTGCGGACAGCCTCGGATAGCGAGGGCACTAAAATACCAAAGCCGATGACGGATTTTTTTGCATCCACCACAATAAATATATACTCAAGAGTAACTAAACTGAAAAATTGCTTGATGGTCATCGCGATCTGAGCATCCGATAAAGGACAGAATCCATACAGCTCGGCAAACGATTCGTTGTACATATGGAACATATCCCACGCGTAAGGAATCGCATCCTTTTTCCTCTTTAAAGAAAGCACCTCATACCCGTGCCGCTTCTGGGCAAGATTGCAGATCTTCTCGATTCGTGCGTCGTTTTCCTTGGGAACCATCACCTGGTACTCAACCCAATCGACATCTTTGACAAATCCCAGTTGCTCCAGATGATCCTTATAGTAGGGATGGTTATAGAGGGTTATGAAAGATCCAGGTTCATCAAAACCTTCCACCAACAATCCTTGCTTATCGAGATCGGAAAAACCGATAGGCCCGATGAGCGTGTCCATGCCCTTCCCTTTCGCCCACACGACAACCGCCTCGATCAACTTCCTGGAGACCTCCAGATCATCAACCATATCATAGCGATTGAATCGGGCGGTCTTCTGCTGCTTAAGATTGTTGAGCTTGTGGTTGATAAGGCCGGCGACGCGCCCCACTACCTGCTTGTTATTGTACGCCAGATAGCAAACCGTCTCGACGTATTCATAGGCAGGATTCTTCTTGGGGTTGAAATTCCATTTCTCATCGAAGATCAAGGCCGGTATATAATGTGGATCATCTTTATAGAGATCCTTGGAAAAATTGAAAAATATATTCCAATCCCGTCTGGAGGAAACTTCTTTAATTGTTATCATGCTGCACTCCTGCAAATTTTATATATTTTACGATATATTCCAGATTCCACAAGCATTTCCCGCCCAGCTTACATATCTTTTCAAATACTTTATACGATTTTGTCAGAAATAACAGCAAAGATGTGTGGCAAATGAGTAGCGATAACGCTCAGTCCACCACTTTTCAATCTAAGACCCAAGGGTGCCCACAAGGAGGGATCACGACATGATCTGGTGAAAAATTTATGTGTATTCTGCGACGGACGAGTTCCCTAAATATATAATCAATAGCAATTATTATATGCATATGATAGAATAAAAAATGTGCATTTAGGCTAGCGGAGCCTTTAATTTTTTATGACACCTCATTAGGCACGGGTAAAGGAGTAAAATTCATAATGATAGCTGATGTGACTGATCTTACTTCACAACTGGTTGCCGCCCTAAAGAATCTTGACAGCCTACAGTCGAAGCAGATAATGAAAACCATAGAAAATGAGCATACGGATCCATATCCTGTAATTGAACAGATTCTCATTCAATCTTTAGAACAAATAGGGCTTGAGTGGGAAGAAGGCACTGCAGCTTTGAGTCAAGTCTATATGAGTGGCATTATCGTTGAATCGCTCATCACCCAACATTTTAAAGAAGCACGTTCCCATCATCCTCAAGATAAAAAAATCGGGATAGTCACTTTAGCGGACCAACACACTCTTGGTAAAAAACTCGTTAGCATGATGCTTTTCGCCCAAGGCTATCAAATTTCAGATCTTGGACAGGGCTTGACGCCAGAGCAGATCGCACTGGCAGTTTCTGAGCAAGGCATCGACATTCTTTTGGTTTCAAGCCTTATGCTTCCTGCGGCTTTACAGGTGAAAAAAATTAAAATCCTTACTTGGGGATTCTACAAAAATTATTGTGGGTGGAGCTCCCTTCCGTTTGAATCCACTCTTGTGGAAAGAGGTTGGCGCTGATGGGTTTGGTGCGACTGCCAGCGATGCGGCAGCGGTTATACGAGAGGTGATGCAGAATGGCTGAGCTAACCCCAATGGAAAGAGTCCTCACTGTGCTATCGGGGAAAATACCTGATCGAGTCCCCCTTTTCCTCTTGTTCTCAATGTATGGCGCTAAAGAATGCAACATGGATATAAAAGAGTACTTTAATGATGTCGATGCGGTTGTAGACACGCAGCTCATGTTGCAGAAAAAGTATCATACTGATTGCCTGTACACATTTAGCTATGCAAGTATCGAGACCGAAGCCTTTGGCGGAGACACCATATTCTACCCACAGGGCCCACCTAATGCGGGAGCTCCCATTATCACATCCAGCAAAGACATTGATAGTCTCGCTTCTCCCGATGTCGCAAGTTCTGAGCCGTTGCGTAGGATCTTGCGTATTACACAAAAGTTGAAGGCTGCTGTTGGAGATACCATTCCGATTATCGGGGTTGTCATGAGCCCTTTCAGCATCCCTGTGATGCAAATGGGTTTTGAATCGTATTTGAAGCTTTTGCATAAGGATCGCCCGCGTTTTAATCGACTGATGCAATGCAATAAGAAGTTTTGCATAGAATGGGCGAATGCCCAGCTTGGAGCTGGCGCGACGGCTATCTGCTATTTCAATCCACTAGCTTCCACCGATATGATTGAAAAGGGCCTGTATCTACAGACTGGGTATCCTATTGATTGTGAAGTTATTAAAAATATACAAGGACCAACCGCAACCCATCTTGCGTCGGGAAGGACTCAATCAATACTCGGAGAACTTGCACAATCTGGAACGTATATCGTAGCGGTAAGTGGCAAAGACTCATTGGCGAACATCAAGAAAACCAGTCCACTCACAATAATGGGTAATTTGTGTGGCATTTCGATGAGCAGCTGGAACAAGACCGAAACAAAACAACACGTAAAGGCCGCACTTGAACTAGGGATGCCGGGGGGCCGCTTCATTCTTGCTGATAATCATGGAGAAATACCGTGGCAAGTTGAAGAAGAGACCCTTCTTACAATTAGTGAATGTGTAGCAGACTGGGGCACGTATTCAAGGGAACAAAATAAGGAATGAATACTGGAATACATCTTTTATGCTGCAAGAATATACTGAATGAAATCGAACAGGCCTCAAAAAGCGAGCAGCTTGAAGGAATGACAATTTCCTCATTTCCCGCTTATTGTGATATGCTTAGGGACACCAAGAACCTACCAATTGCCCCCCATCCTCATGACGCAGGGGAGCCTGATAATTTGTTTATCATGGCCTGCAAGACATGTCCGATTCTAACGACAATAACTATTCCTAAAGAAAGACAAATAACCTTCGATACGGTGTTCAGTCTTTTTCTCGACGAAAAGCTGGTGCAGCAGAAAATTGCACAAGGTGGATATCTCCTAACGCACGGATGGTTGATGCACTGGAAGGAACATAGCGATCTTTCAAGCTTTACCCGGATGGATCTTCAGAACTTTTTTAAGGATTTTTGCAGAAAAATTGTGTATATCGACAGTTCAGAAGAGTCTGATTTTGAACCGGTCTATGATTTCTGTACATATATTGACCTTCCCTATGAGCATGTCCCTGTTAAATTGGATTTCCTTCGTTTATTTCTGAGACACCTGTATTTGAAATGGAAGATGACCCAACAAAACCTTGGACTTCAAGATACTATTCAAGAACTAACCAGACAGGTAGCTGATTATGCAGCGATGTTCACTATTTTCAACGAACTCTCCATATATACCACTGACTGGCGTTCGACAGTTGAGCCTACA
>DIXI01000001.1 GCA_002428625.1 Sphaerochaeta sp. UBA6084 | reverse complement strand
TTTTTTCGGAGCTCTCCCAGGAACCAATTCCACACAAGGAGACTATAATGCACGATATCAAGCCAGCTCCCAAACATCTTCTTGAACGCCTCGAGGCCGCGGTGGAAATCGCCCGTGAAACCGGTGCAATGCTGCTAGGAGCGCGTTTGGAAACACGATTGAGCCACACCAAGGGATTGAATGATATCGTCACTGAGTTCGATGGTGCCGCCGAGCGGATGATAGTAGGTTATCTCGGGCATCGTTTTCCAGAAGATCGCTTTCTCGGAGAGGAGACTGGTTCCTCCAAGGAGGAGGGGACAGGGGGCCGTTGGATCATCGATCCGATCGATGGTACGGTCAACTTCACCCGTGGCATGCCGAACTATACCATCAGCCTCGCCTACGAAGAGGAGGAGGGCGTGCCGGTTGTCGGCGTGGTGTTCAATCCAGTGCAAGCCGAGATGTATACTGCTGTAGCAGGATGTGGCGCGTTTCTCAACGAGGTTCCTATCCGGGTCTCCACGGTCGACCGGCCGGAGGAAGCCATCGCTTTCACCTCGCTTCCCCACCGCACCCATGCACTCGCCGGACCCTACCTGTCTATCTTGCAGAGCCTTTTCAATCAGACCAGAGAATTCAGGAACCTGGGGTCCGCGGCTTTGCATATGTGCTATCTCGCAAGTGGTCGCGCGGATGCGTTTTTCGAGTATGGTCTCCATTACTATGATATCGCTGGCGGCATGGTCATCCTCACCGAAGCCGGAGGGGCCTACGGAGCCTTTCTTCCGGAAGCGCGCATTCCCGATAACGGAGATTGCATTGCGACCAATGGCCTGCTGCAGTCTTGGTACACGACCGAGATAAGGAAAGTACTTTCCCGCCTGCCTGTCTGACGCTTACATGAGAAGGTTGATGTAGGCTTGCAAGGTCTGGTCGCCATCCCCGCCGGAGAGCACCTTTTTCGCCAGGACTTTCCCCAACTGGACCCCTTCTTGATCAAAAGAGTTCACATTCCATAGGAATCCTTGGAACATCACCTTGTTTTCATAGTGGGCTAGGAGAGCACCAAGGGCTTCGGGAGTGAGTTGGTCACTATAGATCACGCTTGACCAGCGGTTGCCAAGGAAGCGCTTGTTCGCATCGATATTGTGTTTGCCCTTGGCGAAGGCGACTATTTGGGCGATAAGATTGGCCACAAGCTTTTCCTGGCTCGAAGAACCTTCGGTTTCGATATCCAACCCCCGTTGGGAACGCTTGAAGCCAATGAACTGCAGGGGTACGCAATCGGTGCCTTGGTGCAGCAGCTGGTAGAACGAGTGCTGGCCATTTGTCCCTGGCTCGCCAAAGACCACCGGACCAGTGGGATAATCGACCGGCTCGCCGATACGGTTCACTTGCTTTCCATTGCTCTCCATATCAAGTTGCTGCAGGTGGGCTGGAAAGCGTGATAGAGCTTGCGCATAGGGCAGGACCGCTGTCGATGGGAGCCGCAATACATTGCGAAGATATACTCCGATAAGGGCATCCAGCATGGCGGCGTTTTTGATTGGTTCGGGTTCCAAGGCCAGGACATCGGCCTCGTGGGCGCCGTGGAGAAAACGGGCAAAGACCTGGAAACCAAAAGCCAGCGCCAGCACCACCGCCCCAACCGCGCTGGTGGAAGAATACCTGCCTCCGATGTAGTCATCGATGAAGAAGGCCTTGAGGAAGGCGTCCGAGGTTGCCAAAGGACTGGTCTTGCTGGTCACCACCAGCATATGCCGAGAGGGAACCAGAGCCGGTATTCCAGCGTTCTGCATCGCTTTCAATACCATATCGTGATTGGTGAGCGTTTCTTGCGTGGTTCCACTTTTTGTGACCAAAATGAAAAGGGTGGTCTCGAAATCAATACCTGCAAGCACCTCAGCCGCGTCATCCGGATCGACATTCGAGATGAATCGCGCTTCAAGCTGCTTTATTCCTTGTCCCGCGCACCATCCTTTGAGGGCTAGGTGCATCGCGCGTGGACCGAGATCACTGCCTCCGATCCCAATCTGCACCACAGTTTTGAAAAGCTTTCCGGTTGAGCCGGTCAACGTGCCGCTTCGGACTTGATTGGAGAAGCTTTCGATAGCTGCCAGCTGACTGGCATAGAACTCACCTTTCTCCTCCCCATCGGCATAGACGGTGGTATCGGAGCCAAGCACCCTGCCTCTGGTGAGTTGATGCAGGACAAGACGGTTCTCTCCCGTGTTCATTACCTCGCCCGCCAATACCGCCTGATATTTATCAACCAGCTCTTGTTCAAGGGCAAGCTTCCGCAGTGCCTCCAGGTGTTGCGCTCCAATAGGCATCGAGGCCCAGTTGTATGCAAGGCCGCCACCGAGGGGGATGGATGCTGAGACGATGCGTTCTGGGGTAAGGTTGGCATGGAGGTCCAAGGGGGGCAGCTGCTCAATTTTTTTAAAGGATTCCGTGGAGGTGAGGTTTTTAAAATCCATATTGATGAACTCCTTTTCCGCAAGGTTGGAAATATCCGGACCGACCTCGGACCCATCCATTGATGGCCATGCGGCTCCTAGCTTCCCATTGAGCCGGTTCGGGGAGGTTTACATCGGCCGCTATGCTTCTATTTCGGGAATACGGAGCTTGAAGCTCTCCAGAAGATCCTCTTTGGTCATTCCTTCCCGAAGGAGGACGAAAATAGTGTCGTCTCCTGCCAAGGTCCCGAGGATCTCGGGAAGCCCTAGGACATCAAGCGCCAAGGCGACGCTGTTGGCGTGGCCCGAGCGGGTTTTGATCACACCGAAATTATGACTGAACTCTATGGAGATGACGCCTCGGCGGACATCCTGGATATAGCTTTTTTCCGATTCGGAGATGAGGTCGTTCTCGGGTAGCGCGTAATAGTAGCCAGACCAGCCATCGGAGATCTTGCCCACCTTCAACATCTTCAGGTCGCGGGATAATGTCGCCTGCGTGACAGAGAATCCTTCTTTTCCCAAGAGTTCCAGCAGTGTGTCCTGGTTGTCGATCCGATTGTTCTTGATCAGTTCCTTCACCACCGAAAGCCGGTTGTGGCGCTCTTTCATACACATCTCCAAAAACGAATATTTATTCTTTATTGCTTGTATGAATATACAAGAGAATTTGGGGAAACACAAGAAAATTCGAGGCCGCAGGCACTTTAGGCTGGCGGATCACCCCGGCTTGAAGCGATTATGTCCATAGAGCATATAGACGGAACATAGACAAGGCAGTATGATATTCACGCGAGCTTGGGTCACTGGCCATAAGCTGCGGATATCGATTCTTCAGGAGGATGAAATGGCTATCTATATCATTATCGGTGTTGTGGTTCTTATTCTTTTTTATGGGATAGGGGTGTATAACAGACTGGTCCGCCTGAGGAACAAGAGTGAGGAATCCGTCGCGGCCATAGATGCGCATCTGAAAAATAGATACGACCTGGTGCCGAATCTCGTGGAGACCGTCAAAGGATATGCATCGCATGAGAAGGGTACGCTCACCGCGGTGATCGAAGCCCGCAACATGGCCATGAGCGCGACCACGCTCACCGAGAAGAACGAAGCCTCCAATGCCTTCAGCTCTACGCTCAAGAGTCTTTTCGCCCTCAGCGAGAGCTATCCCGACCTTAAGGCCAACCAGGGCTTCCTGGATCTGCAGAATCAGCTGCAAAAGATTGAAGAGCAGCTTTTGAGCGCCCGAAAGTACTACAATGCCATCATCAACGATCTCAATACCATGATCCAGACTATCCCTAGCTCAATTGTCGCCGGTATCGCGCATTTTGCCAAACAACCGTACCTGACGATTGAGGATGAAGCCCGCTCTCAGGTGAAGGTGAAATTCTAACCTATGAAATATCGTAATATCCTCTTTGGTTTTGTATTCCTGCTATTCACTTGCGCGACAGCGCAGGCAGCTGCAGGCTATACCATCGAATCGCTCGCTTCCCGAATAGAGGTGACTCCTGAGGGAGTCTACCAAGTCCAGGAAGAGATCTCGATGACGTTTCTCAAACCTTTGCACGGGTTCTACCGGGTGTTGCCCACTGAATACAATTTCAACGATCCCTCCAAGCAGGATATCCGTGTGCATGTAATGGATATCCGGGCGAGCGATACGCTTAGTGTGACCAGGGAGAGCGGGTACACGGTGATACGCGTTGGCGATGCCAACCGGACCGTGACCGGCCGGCAGCAGTACCGCATCTCCTATCTCTATGATATCGGCGCAGACCGCAATGCCGGCTTCGATGAGTTCTATTTCAATCTTGCGGGAGAGGATTGGGAGGTGCCTATCGCGGCATTCGCCTTTTCTGTACGTTTCCCTTCCCCGGTGGAGAGGCAGTCCATCTCCTTTTCCCGCGGAGTGTGGGGAACCACCACCAGCCGGGGCGTGACTTGGGAGCTTTCCGCTGACGGAACACTTCTTACTGGTTCGGTCTCTCAGCTTCAGCCAGGCGAGGCCCTCACGGTCCGTGTCGAGATGCCGCAGGGATATTTTCTGGAACGTACCGACTACCAGGCGATTGTGGCGCGTTTCAATATCCTTCTGTATGCGCTCGCGGTGGCTGTCGCGATATTCCTCTGGTTCAGATTCGGCCGGGATGACGACTTGGTGGTTGTCACCCAATTTTCCCCTCCGGAAGGCATGACCCCGATGGATCTTGGGTATATGATCGACGGCACACTGGATCCCCGTGATGTGACATCCATGATCTTCTATTGGGCGGACAAGGGCTGCCTCTCGATAGTGGAGGAGGATAAGAAGTTCTCGTTTGTGAAAGGCCGGGATCCAATAGGCGCTTCGACACACGAGAAGCAGCTGTTCAATTCTTTCTTCGCCGGAGCCAAGAAGGGTGTGGTCAAGATCACCGATCTGCAGGGCAAGTTCTTCTCCGAATACCAAAAGCTCACCAGCTCGGTGGATCGGTACTATCGTGGCGAACGGGCGTTGTCCAGCGCGACTTCCCGCAATATGGCTGTGCTCTCTGGACTTTTGGTGATGATACCAGCCCTTGGGTATGCCTTGGCTTGCACGGCAAACTATCCTGGACCCCTTTCTTTGATCATTTTTGCCGCGGCGATTGGGTTTGCGTTGTTCTTAGGAATCATTGTCCACTTCATGATGCGCATCTGGCATTTGAGAAAGCCAATAGGAAAAATCTTCTGGATGCTGCTGCTGGTTGTGGCAAGTCTTTTCGGAGGGTCCGTACTTGCGGTCTTCAGCTTGATGTCCGAAGTTGAGATCGGTTTTGGGCTGGTGGAAGCGCTCAAGGTCGTGGCCACGATTGTTCCGATTGTGTTCCTAGCGATTCTAACCCGTAAACGAAGCGCATTCGGCCAGAAAAAGCTGGAGCAGATCCTCGGTTTCCGGGAATTCATCGATAAAGTGGAAATGGACAAGCTGAAACGGATGATCGATGATGATCCCCAGTTCTACTACCATATTCTTTCGTTCGCCATCGTTATGGGATTGGAGAAAAAATGGGCTAAGAAGTTCGCCTCCATCACCTTGGAACCACCTAGCTGGTATATGGGTCATTATACTGTCTGGGATGCGATGTTCTTAAGCTCAATGCTCAATAGATGCAACACTGCCTTGGTGGCCTCGGTCGCGGTAGCCCCGAAATCGAGCCCCGGATCCCGTTTCGGAGGGTCGTCCTTTGGTGGCGGCGGGTTCTCCGGTGGTGGTTTCGGCGGAGGCGGCGGTGGTGCCTGGTAGCGGCGCCCGTGCTTGGATAGTGGGGTATTTCAAGCGCGAGACCGTCCTTATGATAGCCTGGAGCCTGGCCCTAGCCTCTATGTTCCTCATTCCTCCCTCTTCGGACTACCTGGCCTATATGGATTTCAAGGTCCTGGGATGCTTGTTCGCCCTTATGCTGGTGGTGGCGGGATTCAGCCACATAAACCTTTTCAATCAACTCGCCTACCAGATGCTGGTGCGGGTGCGCTCCCCTTTGCAAGTCAGCGCGGTTCTGGTGGGAATCACGTTTTTCGCCTCCATGTGGATCACCAACGATGTCGCCCTGATCACCTTTGTCCCGTTCACCCTGGTGGTATTCAGCTTGAGCGGCAATCGAGCGCCTATTTTGTTCACGATAGTGCTGCAGACCGTGGCCGCGAATATCGGCAGCTCGCTTACTCCCGTTGGGAATCCTCAGAATCTCTATATCTACTCTTATTACCATATGGCTGGCGGTGAGTTTTTCGCAATCATGCTTCCCTTGGTTTTCGCCGGGGTGCTGCTGCTGATTTTTCTTCTGCTGGTTTTCCGTAGTCCGCAAGAGGGTTTCTCAAGTAAGCTCAAACCACCGGATTCAATTGTTCCCATGCAACTTGTCCGCTATCTGGTTCTATTCATCATCGCGCTGCTGGCGGTATTCGATATCGTGCCATGGTACCTTGCGGTGCTGGTAGTGGCTATCGGTACGCAGTGGAGCTTGATCAAAGAGGTAGACTATTCTCTCTTATTCACTTTCATAGGGTTTTTCATCTTCGTAGGAAACCTTGAGGAGATTGGCTTTGTCCGGCGATTCCTTGAGAAGCTGTTGGAGGGAAGGGTGTTCCTCACTTCCTTGCTTGCGAGTCAGATAATCAGCAATGTCCCGGCAACTCTGCTGCTGTCCCATTTCACAGTGGATTCCCGTCAGTTGCTGCTGGGGGTGAACGCGGGTGGTTGCGGCACTTTGATAGCCTCTCTGGCCTCGGTGATCTCCTTCAAGCTGTACGCGAGATTCAATCCGCAGGGGACCGGGCGGTACTTGGGGGTTTTCACATTGGTGAATATAGCCTTCGTCGCTCTATTCGTCGTGGTATGGTTGTTTCTGTAGGAGGGTCCAATGGGTGGTCTTGTCAAGCGGGAGCTGGTTGCACCTGGTCTCTACCGGCATTTCAAAGGCGGATTGTATGAAGTCCGAGATACGGTCATCCATAGCGAGACGCTTGAGACCTACGTGTATTATCGCCCTCGGGACTCCGAGGTCTGGTGGATCCGTCCCTATGCTATGTTCTGCGGCCAAGTCGAGCATGATGGCAGGATGGTTCCACGGTTCGAGCTGATTCAGGCGGACCTGTGAAAAGGAGCCGCCCCTGTGAGGAACGGCTCCTGAATGTTATGTCGAATTACTGATTAGTCGCGGTAGCTTCTGGTGGGCCGGGGCTTTGCGATCGCTTCGTTGACACGAAGGTTGCGTCCGCCGAGCTCTTTTCCATCGAGCTGGGAGATCGCGGCTTCAGCAGCCGAATCCTCTTCCATTTCCACGAAGCCGAACCCCTTGGGGCGATGGGTTTCACGGTCGATGATAATGTTCGCGCTCAAGACGGTGCCGTACTGGGCGAACAGGTCCCGAAGTTCTTCTTCGGTAGTGGCGTAACTCATGTTGCCTACATAGATTTTCTTTGCCATAATTCAGCATCCTTCACAGGTCGTCTACCTGTTTGCTTAAAATTGCTTCATTTGGCGGCATGCTCGAGTCAATTTAATCGGTCTACGGGAGAGAAAAGCACACGACACGAAAAACTAGATTAAAAGAACCAGCTGCAACTCAAAAACGAAAGCAATATCACAATAGCACGGTCATTTTGGTCTGTCAATATCGTAATCACTGCCGGTATGGAATCTTGCATTTGTAGAACTATTCCTCTATATTCGAGCAATGAATATGCTAGGATTGACCGTTTCATTTGGATTCATCGGGACGATTGTCGGAGCTGGATTCTTCATGGCCAGGGACAAACGCATCAAACCGGAATTCATCAGGAAGTTCATCCACATCGGTGTGGCCAACTGGTGGTTCCTCCTGCTTTGGGGTTTCGATTCCCTTGCCTACGCCTTGGTGGGTCCGGTGTTTTTCATCGTCGCCAATACCGTGGCAGTGTTCACCGGTACCGCAGATGTCCTTGGTATCCGGGACCGACGGAGGAATTACGGGCTCATCTATTACCCCATCTCGCTGTTTTTCCTTGTGGCGGCCGGCTTCATGGAGCTTCTGCCCATGTGGGCAGCTGGAATCGGCGTACTTACCATGGGTTATGCCGACGGGTTCGCCGCGGTGGCTGGCAAGCGCTGGGGGCATCGTGGTGTGAGTGGCACAAAAGGGGCAAAGACGGTGGTGGGGTCCTCTGTCATGTTCCTCATCACCGCTTTGGTGGTGCTTGGATTCAGCGTAGGTTACCAGCTGGATGGTTTATGGACCTTGTCCTGGTGGATAGGTTTGATAGTGGTCGCAGCAGCAGCCACCTGCATCGAGGCTTTCACTCCTTGGGGTCTTGACAACCTCTCAGTGCCCCTTGGCACCGCGATTATCTCCGCGCTGGTATATGCCGTATGAGTCCACTCCTGGTCACAACGCTCATCAGCATCGGAATCAATCTGCTGCTGGGGTTGGTCTCGTGGCGCTTGCGATGGCTTACGGTCAATGGTGCTTTGTCAGCGGTGCTGGTGGGTTCCGGGGTCTTGCATTTCACCGGTTTTGGTGGCTGGTTGCTCCTCATGCTCTTTTTTCTCACTGCAAACGTTCTGGGGAAAATCGCCCGGGCCGCCACACCGCGCATGGCCGAAGGAATTCAGAAAAAAGGTGGTCGTCGGGATTGGGCGCAAGTCATGGCCAATGGCGGCCTTGCGCTATCTGCGGCGCTTTTTTATGGAATCGAGGGCGGTACATTGGCTTTGGTGATGTTTGGGTCGGCGATCGCCGCGAGCACTGCCGATACCTGGGCAGGCGAGGTTGGTATCCTCAGTAAGAAGCCACCGGTTTCCATCACAAGCTTTCAAAGAGTTCCTACCGGCCTGTCGGGTGGGATATCGTTGCTTGGCACTTTGAGCGGATTGCTAGGGTCGCTTCTCATCGCGATAGCTTGGTATGGTGCCTTTGCTCTGGATTCAAGCCTTTCGTGGGTGTTTCTTACCTCCATCATCACCATAGCTGGGTTTTCGGGTATGATTGTCGACAGCCTGCTCGGGGCCACCGTTCAGGGGCACTACTGGGACCCCGAGCGCAATCAGATCACAGAACACGATCAACGTGACGGCCTACGGTTCGAGTTATGCCGTGGTGTCCGCTGGATCGATAACGATATGGTGAACTTTCTGAGCAATGCCATCGCTGTCTTGATTGGTTCTGGTTTGAGCCTTATCATTTTATAGGACGGAACAAACAGTCCACCCCCCCCTAGGAGGAAACTATGAAGAAGATACTATTGATTCCCGACTCGTTTAAAGGAACCATGAGCTCCTCTACCATTTGCGGCATCATGGAACGCTCCATCAAACGCCACTATCCAGAGGCTGAGGTCATTCAGATTCCTGTAGCTGATGGAGGAGAGGGCAGTGTGGATTCGTTTCTCACCGCCATGGGAGGACAGAAGGTCACTGTAGAAGTAAGTGGGCCGTATTTTGAGAAAATGGAAGGATTCTATGGCATTGTGAATGGGGATACCGCAATTATCGAGATGGCGGCCTGCGCGGGGCTGCCCTTGGTGGGGGATGACAAACGGCCGGACCAGACCACTACCTATGGGGTGGGAGAGCTGATTGCCCATGCGGCGAGGAATGGCTGCCGTAAAATCATCGTAGGTCTTGGTGGGAGCGCCACCAATGATGCAGGAACCGGCGCCGCTGCCGCGGTTGGCGTCAGGTTTTTGGACACCACGGGGAAAAGTTTCATACCTACCGGAGGGACACTCTCTCAAGTAGCGCAGATCGATACATCCCAGCGCTTGGTGGAGCTTGAAGGTCTGGATATCCTCACGATGTGCGATATCGACAACCCCTTCGCAGGAAAAACCGGAGCCGCTTATATATTTGGGCCCCAGAAGGGGGCTGATCCCGAGATGGTCCAGTTCCTTGACGGACAGCTTCGTGCGCTGAGCAAGACGATTGTCCAACAGCTTGGGGTGGATGTCGCGGAAGTTCCAGGAGCTGGGGCCGCCGGAGGTATGGGAGGCGGCATGGTCGCCTTCTTTGGCTCGCGGTTGCAGATGGGTATCGAAGTGGTGCTGGATACAGTTGGGTTCGACCAGCTGTTGGAGCAAGCAGACATGGTGTTCACCGGTGAAGGCAAAATAGACACGCAGAGCCTCCGTGGCAAGGTTGTGATCGGGGTGGCGAGGCGCACCAAGCGCAAGGGGGTTCCTTTGGTCGCGGTGGTCGGAGACATCGGGGACAACGTCGAGGGAGCCTATGATGAAGGGGTATCCGCCATCTTCAGCATCAACCGGGTTGCCAAGGATTTCAAACAGGTGATCGCGCGCGCGCCTCAGGACATGGAGCTTACTGTGGACAACCTGATGCGTTTTGTGAAGCGGATGGGTTGGTGAAGACTTGTGCTCCATGAAGGATGGCATCGTGGGGACAGGCTTTGATGCAGTCCCCGCAACGTATGCAGGCCGAACTATTCGGATGATCGAACACATCGATATCCAATTTACACACCCGCTGGCACACTCCGCAGCGGGTGCACTTTTCTTTGTCGATGCTGAAGCGGTAGAGGGCGATGGGATTGAAGTAACCGTAGATCGCCCCCAAGGGGCACAGATATCGGCAGAAAGGGCGGTAGACAAAGATTGAAAGAACCACCGTCACGATAAGAATAAGGTTCTTCCAAGCGAAAAGCCAGCCAACCACTTCCCGAAGGGATTCGTTTCCAGCGAGGAGCAAGAGTCCTGACAATGTTCCGGAAGGGCAGACCCAGGTGCAGAACCATGGGCTCCCTTGGCCGATGAAATCTACTGCGAACAAGGGCAGCAGGATCACCATAACCACCAACAGCATATGCCGGATCATCGCAAGATAGCGTTCTCCAGGTAGTTTTCGCAATTTGCGCATTCCCTTTGGTATGGGGATGCGGTAGAGCAGATCTTGAAAGAACCCGAAGGGACAAAGCCAGCCACATGTGAAGCGGCCGAGGAACGCGCCGAAGGCTACGATCAGGCCTCCTACATACCACGAGAAATAATTGCCTCTCGAGCCAAGCACTGCCTGAAGCGACCCTATGGGACAGGAGCCAAGAGCTCCGGGACAGGCGTAGCAATTCAAACCTGGGACGCAGATGGCTTTGGTGTCGCCTTTGTAGATGGTCCCCTCAAAGAAACCTTTCACATAGGCATTGGAGACAAGCGCGGTTCCAAGCTGGACCATGCCCCTGGTTCCCCCGATAAAGCGGGTGAATGACCTAGCCAAGGCCGATGCACTCCAGACATATGAGCGTGGCTTTTTGCAGCACCGTGAACACCTCCCCAGTCGCTATACCGATGGCGATCGCGACCAAAGCGGTCACAATCAGAAGGATAGGGACTAGGAGTTTTGAGATGCCACGGCTTTTATTCATAAGCCGGCCAGGGTTTTGTCAATCACACTTTTCCAGACAGCCTTGGTGCGCGAGCCCACATATGTCTCTCCTACGATCCTCCCAAGGCTATCCACAAAGAAGGTCTCGGGAACAGCCTGCGAGTACTGCAGCCGGGCCTCCACCAGGTCTTCCGAAGGCAGAAGATGCAGGTAGTCTGCCCCGGTTTTCTGAATGATCAGATTGGCGGTGGCGCGGTTTTTTGTGAAGGTCAGCTGGTTGGTGGAGTAGACATCGGTCACGATGCCGATGATGTTCACCCCTTTGTCTTTGTATTCAGTCCTCAATTGGGCGAGCGCGGGCATTTCCTCTAGACAGGGCGGACAGAAGGTAGCCCAGATATTGACCAAAGTGAGCTTGTAGGGTGCGAACACCGCCTGGGTGACTTCGTTGCCTTTGAGATCCAACGTCCAGAATGAAGTGAGGTCGCTTGGTTTTCCCGTAGCCGCGGACAGCGGTAGGATGAGAGCTAGAAGCAGGGATAATATGATGATAGTGGCCTTTTTAGTGAACTGGCGCATAGTACCTTCCTTGATTGATATATCAGAATATACCATGGACATAGATGAGTGGCAACCAAACCTTTTTCTCTATCTTTCTCTTTGCAATCTCCAGAAACAAGACACGTTGTTTCCACAAATCAAGGCTATTGTCAGGTTATTGGAATCAGCTGCCGGCGTTGCCGTCACGCTGAAGGTTCTCTCTGGGCGGGTTCCAAAAGAGCCCGCCCTTCTCAGCGCTTGGTCTGTAGTGGCCCTGGCTGGTCGACAGAGGATCAAGTCGCGGAACTCTTGATCGAATTCCGTCGTTTTAGGAAGGCGCTTCTCTCCGATAATGAAAGGCCAAGTAGGATGAGCACACATCCTCCGATTGCCATAAGAGTGATGTTTTCCTTCAATACCAAGGCCGCGGTAGCCAGGGAGACCAAGGGCGTGAGGTAGATATAGGCGCTCGTGCGCAAGGCGCCGAGGACTTTGACTGCGAAATTCCAGCTGACAAAGCAGAGCGCCGAGGCTCCAACTCCAAGAAATACCAAAATCAGCACGGAGAGCAAGCTGAAGTCTGCTGGCGAGACCTCGAACCCTAGTAAAAAGATAGCGGGAACCATAAAAAGTATTCCATAAAAGAATATCTTCCGGGTGTAGTCCACCACTGTATACCGAACGGTATCGATTTTTTTCAAAAGTATCGAATACACCGCCCATCCGACAGTGCTGAGCAGCGCGAGGATATCCCCTGCCGGTTTTATCTGGAGCATCACCGAGCCATTGAAGAGCACGAGCGCAACGCCACAGAAGGCGATGAAAAATCCAAGCAGCAAAGGTGCGGTGATAGGTTCTTCACGCAGAAAAAGGCTTGCGAGCATCGCGGTGGTCAGCGGCGCGATGGAGACGATGATGCCTACATTCGATGCCAGGGTGAAGGTGAGGGCGATATTCTCAAGAAGATAGTAGGTTGTGATGCCGGACAGGCCTGCACCGGCGAAGATCAATTCATGTTTCCAGTTGATAGGCTCTTTGGCCCTCTGTGTGGGACGCACCGAAAGTGAGATCAGATGAAGCGTGAGATATCCGATGACAAACCGAATGGCGAGGATTTCGATCGGCGTGAAAGTCTCGAGGAGGATTTTCGTGGCGATGAACGTGGTGCCCCACACCAAGATGGTGCCAAGAGCGATGAGGTGGGCCATAGGCTGTCTTTCCATAGGAGGAATGTGCCATTTCGGCTGGGAAATGTACAGAGCGGAATCCCTACCATCTAACCCCATGTGATAGGGTTTGTTATAGATGAAGAATGGTTTTAGACCGGAAAAAACCCATAATTGAAAAATTCATGCATTTTGCTGTTGATGTTCCGATTTTTTATTTGTATGTTACATAGCGGTGATGAGGATGATGTGCCTCGTTGTCATTCAAGCCTGGACAGAGGCTGAACTATAAAACACACTAGTAAGTATAAGTGAGGGGTATGTTATGGCAAAACAATTGCAATTCAATGAAGAGGCCCGCAGGTCTCTAGTCGCAGGAGTTGAGAAACTCTCCCGTGCGGTGAAAGTGACTCTTGGACCAAAAGGACGCAATGTCCTCATTGACAAGAAGTTCGGAGCTCCTACTGTAACCAAGGACGGTGTCTCGGTGGCTCGCGAGATCGAGCTTGATGATCCGTTTGAGAATATGGGCGCCCAGCTTCTTCGGGAAGTAGCTACCAAGACCAATGATGTGGCCGGCGACGGCACCACCACGGCTACCGTGCTCGCCTATTCCATTACCAAGGAAGGTATGAAGAGTGTGGCCGCAGGTGTGAACCCGATGGGTATCCGCAGGGGTATCGATAAAGCGGTTGAGGACACGATCAAGGAACTCAAGCGCCAGGCCCGGATGATCAAGGACAAGGAAGAGCTTGCCCAGGTCGCCAGCATCAGCGCCAATAACGACCGTGAGATCGGCGACGAGATCGCCAATGCCATGGAAAAAGTCGGTAAGGACGGAGTCATCACCGTCGAGGAATCCAAGACCATCGAGACCACCACGGACTTTGTGGAAGGCATGCAGTTCGACCGTGGATACCTTTCCCCTTACTTCGCAACCAACCGCGATGCGATGATCTCCATTCTCGAGGATCCGTTCATTCTCATCTATGATAAGAAAATCTCCAACATGAAAGATCTTCTCCCAGTGCTTGAGAAGGTTGCCCAGGCCGGCAAACCCATCCTGATCATCGCTGAGGATGTGGATGGCGAGGCTCTTGCCACCCTGATTGTGAACACCATCCGTGGAACTCTTACCGCTGTCGCTGTGAAGGCCCCCGGTTTTGGCGACCGCCGCAAGGCCATGCTCGAGGATATCGCGATTCTCACTGGTGGACAGGTGATTTCCGAGGAAATCGGTCTCAAGCTTGAGAACACCGACATCTCCCAGCTTGGAAGGGCGAAGACAGTCAAGGTCGAGAAAGACAACACCACCATCATCAACGGTGTTGGCAAGCAGTCTGATATCAAGGATCGGATTTCCCAGATCAAGGTGCAGATTCAGGATACCACCAGCGATTACGATCGCGAGAAACTTCAGGAACGGCTTGCGAAACTCGCAGGCGGAGTCGCTGTGATCAATGTTGGCGCGGCTACTGAAGTCGAGCTGAAAGAGAAGAAGCATCGGGTTGAGGACGCTCTCTCCGCTACCCGTGCCGCCATCGAGGAAGGCGTTATCGCCGGTGGTGGTGTGGCTTTGATTCAAGCTGTCCGTGTTCTCGAGGCTAAAAACCTGACCGGTTTGTCCGAAGAAGAAGTCATCGGCTATAAGATCGTGCGCCGGGCTCTCGAGGAGCCTATCCGCCAAATCGCGGAGAACGCTGGTCTCGATGGTTCCATCATTGCGGAAAAAGCCAAATATGAGAAGCCGGACGTCGGTTTCGACGCAGCCCGCATGATTTGGGTAAATATGTTCGAAGCTGGAATCACCGACCCCGCGAAGGTCACCCGCAGCGCACTGCAGAACGCGGCCTCCATCGCGGCTCTCATCCTGACCACCGAATGCGCGATCACGGATCTTCCCTCCAAGGAACCGGCGATGCCCGCTGGTGGCGGTGGTGGTGGCATGGGCGGAATGGGTGGAATGGGCGGCATGATGTAATCGGATTCCCGATTCATCCTATTGTTGAACGGGTGGGCTCCAGGATCTTCCTGGAGCCTGCATTTTGTCAGGGGGTGTGGTTGTTTTGGATGCGAACAGCTCGCGTCTGACATGCCTTCCTTCGATTTCCGTCGTTTCAAGAACCGTATATCAAACTTGACTACCCTAGCGGTAACGTGATACGTTAAGCGGTACGTAAAATTTTTCCTAAATAGCGAGGTTTTAATAGTATGAATGCATTGCTGACCACCTTGGGGACAACGGGTGTAGCTACAAGCGGTTCGACGGGTTCGGCCGGTTCGATGACAACCACATTCATCACCTTCGGTCTTATCATTCTGATTTTCTACTTCCTGATCATCAGACCACAAAAAAAGCGTGAGAAAGAAACCAAGAACATGCTCGCTGCCATGAAAAAAGGTGACAAGATTGTCTCAATCGGTGGAATTCGTGGAACTATCGTGACCGTGAAGGAAACCACAGTTGTCGTAAAAGTGGATGACAACGCCCGCATAGAGTTCTCCAAGAGCGCGATCGCCCAGATCATCGACAAGAAACCTGAGACCGCGGCCCCGAAGAGCGAGAAGGCTGAGGAAAAGGTGGAGAAGGTGGAGAAAGTCGAAGCTCCCGCTAAAAAGAAAGGACAGAAAGCTACGGCGAAAGCCGAACCGGTTGAAGATGCTGTTGTGGTGGAGGAATCCCCTGCGGCTGAAGAGCTGGACGAAGACCGCAAAGAGACCAAATAGATATACATCGAAGTCATACGGAGAGAATCATGAGAAAACGAGGGCGATTGTTCATCGTTCTTCTGGTTGTGGTGATGTGTGGGGTTTTTCTGTATCCCACCATCAGATGGTACGGTTTTGTACCCCAGGAGACTAAGGATCTGGCGACTGGCTCAAAGCTCCAGATTAAGGAATACGCACGTGGTCAGGCTACGATAGACCTACGTGAGCTGAAGACCTTGGTGAAAGCGGATCCGGCGGGAGCTCTTCCCGATACATATGGTTTCCTTATCGCTACGGCGAAAGACAACTACAAAGCCATGAAACGGGCGGTCCCGAAGTCTTGGACGATGGAAGCATTGTTCAAAGGTTTCTATTCAGAGCAGGATATGTTCGACACCTTGGAGGATTCCTACCGTACCGAACTGCTTGATCTCAAAACCCTCAGTGGCAAGGTCCTGCAGCTTGGACTTGACTTGCGCGGTGGTATGAGCATCCTTCTGGAAGCCGATATCGAAGCGTACGAGACAAAGACAGGTAAGAATGTCTCAGCTCTTGAAGCAACTGCCCTGGTGCAGGAAGATATCGCGATTCTGAATGAACGGATCGACCAATTCGGTGTGACCGAACCAGATATCCGCTTGCAGGGCACCAATCAGATTCTGATTGAGATTCCTGGTGCGGCGGATCCTGAACGGGTGAATTCCTTCCTCAAGGGCAAGGGCTCGCTCGCTTTCCAGATAGTCGATCAAGAACTCACCACCCAGCTTCAGACCTATTACGCTGAGAACCCGGGCGAGATCTTCACCGATGCCGGACAGATCAAGCAACCTTCGTTCCTCCCCGCTGGACGGATCGCCGCTGGTTATTATATCAACGATGACTATGGCCTGGATGAGCTGGAGAGTTATGTCGTTCTGTACGAGGAAATCGGTCTTGACGGCATCCATATTGCAAGCGCTGTGACCAGTTCCAATCCCGTCACCGGCCAACCCACAGTCAATTTCTCGCTGGATTCCACCGGTGGAGAGATTTTCTATAAGCTTACCTCAACCAATACCAACAACACCCTCGCTGTTGTCCAGGATGGAAAAGTGAAGGCGATGGCCACTATCACCGAGGCTATCCGCAGCGATGTCCAGATCACCGGCTTCTCTGTGGAAGAGGCGAACGAGCTTTCAATCGTTCTTAAGACCGCTGCCCTCCCGATCGAACTTGTGGTTATCAGCCAGCAGGCTGTCGGCGCCTCCCTTGGTGAAGACACGGTTGCATCTGGTCTAACCGCGATCCTCATCGGTCTTGTGCTTGTGTTCCTCTTCATGTTGGTCATTTATAAAGGAAGCGGAGTTTTCGCGATTATCGCGTTGGTCTTCAACCTTGTGATCATGCTTGCCGTTCTTTCCGCATTCAACCTCACCCTTACTCTTACCAGTATCGCTGGTCTCGTGCTGACGGTGGGTATGGCTGTGGATGCCAACGTGATCATCTTGGAAAGAATCAAGGAAGAGCTTGCCGCTGGCAAGACAGCCCAGGCCTCGGTGAAAGCCGGGTTCTCAAAAGCGTTCTGGACTATCACCGACGCCAACGTCACCACAATCATCGCGGCTTTGGTTTTGTCACAGCTCGGCTCTGGTTCGGTGCAAGGTTTCGCCAACACCCTGGCCGTTGGTATCGTAAGCTCCATGTTCAATGCTCTGTTCGTGGTCAAGCTGATGTACGACGCAGCCCTTTCTCGTAAGAACTATCAGCTGAGCATTGGCTGGAAGAGGGTCAAATAATGGCTAAGAGAATTTATCCCATCACAAAATATCGTTTCCATGCGGTATCCATCTCCGCCGTGCTGTTGATCGCCGGGATCATTGGATACATCGTGTTCGGTGGATTCAATCTCGGTATTGATTTTCAAAGCGGCTTCTCACAAAGAGTGAAGATCGAATCCTCCACCACTGCCACCATCGACAGCATGCGTGCCGCCCTTGGCGCTGGCATCCAGGTCCAGGTGGTGGGAGAGGCTGCCGACCAGACCTTCCAGGTCCGCCTCGGTGCTGATGCCGCTACTGAAGAAGAACTGGCCGATATGGTTTCTAAGAAACTCACCGCTGCCTTCGGAGAGGGCAAGGTGGTCGTTCTTCAATCCGATTTCGTCGGTCCCAAGTATTCAGCCACGCTGGTCGCCGGTTCGATTCTTATCGTGGTGGTCTCCATCGGGCTTATCCTGCTGTACATCTGGTTCCGCTTCAAGATCAGCTATGCGCTAGCCGCCATTCTCGGATTGGTGCATGATACCTTGATGTTGCTCGGCTTCATCGCGATCTTCCAGCTTGAATTCTCCAGCACCACCATCGCGGCCTTGCTTACCATCATTGGGTATTCTCTGAACAACGTCATCGTCATCTTCGACCGGATCCGTGAGAATCGTCCGATTCTCAAGGACCTCAGCATGATGAAGCTGATCGACACCAGCGTTTCCCAATCGCTCACCAGAACTCTATTCTCCTCGCTCACCACGATACTGGCGATTGCTCCTTTGGCGATTCTCGCTTCTGGCGCGATTCAGCTGTTCGCGATAGAGATGGTCTTTGGTATTTTGGTTGGAGCGTATTCTTGTAACTTCGTGGCCCCGTCCTTGCTGTTGTGGATTACCAAAAAGAAGGAATCCACCCATCCGAAGCGCTCCGCTGATGCAACCGCTATCAATGTTGATCAGGTCAACGCAGGGTCCACCGAGAGTGCTGTGGCAGAAGAACTGGCCATTCCCACCGCAGAGAGAAAACTCAAAGGCAAGCGACAGCAGAATAAATAGTTATTTTGATTTTCGCGTCCTTGATAGCCGCCGGGGTGGGATTTCTACACTGGCGGCTTGTTTATTTCTATGTGGTTTGAATGACGAAGGAGAAATGAGGTGGAGGTGATTCTTTCAAAGTCCCTTGGGTTTTGCTCTGGTGTAGGCCATGTGATCGGCCTAGCGGAGGAATGCTTCAGGATAGCTACGGATAAACAGCTCCCGGTCTATTCGATAGGATGGTTCATCCACAACCAACGGGTGGTCGATTCTTTCATTGCCCGTGGCATGCGGCATATCGAGCATCCAGAGGAAGGAATTCCGGGTGTGGCGCTGATTAGAGCGCATGGAATTCCCGATACGCTTCGTCAATCATTTGTAGATGCCGGCTATTTTCTTGTGGATGGCACGTGCCACAATGTCGCATATTCTCAGAATATTATCCGGAACACTCCGGCTGGAACTACTATTGTAATAGCAGGAATTGTCGGTCATAGTGAAGTTGTGGCCTTGTCTGGCTTATGGGATAGTGCAGGAAAGCTTGTGCCGGTTTCGGTGGTCGAGTCTGCGCATGATGTATCTTTGTTGCCTGATCGATCTGGCGAGTGTCTCCTCATGACACAGACTACCTTACCGGCGGTTCAGTACAAAGAGATTTCCAATGCGATGAAGGAACGCTTCGGACAGCGGCTGACAATAGGGAACCATCTTTGCCCAGGGGCGTTGAGACGTAACAAAACCTTGATCGATCTCTGTGGTCAAGTTGAAGCAGTGGTTGTGGTCGGAGGTTTGAAAAGCGCCAATACCACAGCCTTGGCAAGGATTGTTGCCGAACAAGGCTTGCCTGTCTGGCACATTGAGTCTGCACAAGATGTGGTCCCGCAGATGAGGGTTTTTGAACGCATAGGGCTTACTGCAGGAACCTCGACTCCACAAAATGATATCGATGCGGTCCACCGGGCTTTGATAGGAGAGACGATATGATTGACAACGAGAGATTTTGTTCTTCAGAAACGATACTTGAGTCCATCCGCCAGAAAAAAGCCTTCATTTGTGATATGGACGGTGTCATATACCATGGCAACCGTCTGTTGCCTGGTGTGGAGGATTTCGTGCGCTGGTTGCAGAAGGAAGATAAGCAATATCTGTTTTTAACCAACTCCAGCGAGCGGTCTCCAATGGAGCTGCAGTTGAAGCTGCAGCGGTTGGGGCTGAAGGTCGACGCCAAGAATTTCTACACCTCCGCCTTGGCGACCGCGGGTTTCCTCGCTTCCCAAGTTCCGCATGGCACCGCCTATGTGATCGGGGAGGCCGGTTTGATCAATGCCTTGTACGAGGTCGGCTATACGATGAACGATATCAACCCTGACTATGTGGTGGTGGGGGAGTCCAAAACCTACAATTACGAGACGGTGATACGGGCGGTGAATCTGGTTCGCAATGGCGCACGTTTGATTGGAACCAATCCAGACCTCACCGGGCCGTTGGAAAATGGCATCGTACCCGCCACGGGAGCTTTGATCCTGCCAATCGCCCGCACCGCTGGGGTGGAACCCTATTTTGTGGGGAAACCTAATCCAGTCATCATGCGACAGGCGCTCAAACGGTTGCACTCCACACGGGAGGACACTGCGATCATAGGCGATAGGATGGATACCGATATAGTCAGCGGAATTGAGAGCGAGATCGATACGGTACTGGTTCTCTCCGGTGTATCCGATGTGAATACCTCGCAAAAGTTCGCATACCGTCCCCTTTTGGTACTTGATTCTGTGTATACCCTGGCACCTGCCAGGCTGAAACCGCAAGGAGCATGACTATGGAAATCGAAGACGATCCAAAATTCTCCATACCCACTATCAAACGGTTCCCTTCCTATCTCCGGTTGCTAAGACAGTATCAGGAGGCTGGAGAAGAATGGATTTCCGCGACCAAGCTTGCTGGAGATCTTGGACTCACCCCGATTCAAGTCCGCAAGGATATGGCGGGCACTGGGGTTGAAGGGCGTCCGAAAGTTGGATTTGAAATCGCCGCCCTCCTTGAATCCATCACCCATTGCCTTGGGTGGGACAACTCCACCGACGCCGTGCTCATCGGCGCTGGACATCTAGGGGTCGCGCTATCGCGTTATGAGGGCTTTGCCAGTTATGGACTACGCATTGTAGCGGTATTTGACAATGATCCTTCGAAAGTGGGTAAGGCGATTGGCTATACTGTAGTGCGTCCAATGGCGCAGCTTGCCGATTATATCAAGGACCATGCCATCAATATCGCGGTTATTACAGTACCGGCCGATGCCGCCCAAGCGCTAGCGGATGAGCTGGTGGGTTTTGGGATAAAAGCCATTTGGAATTTCGCCCCCAAGGACCTCCGGCTGCCTGCGGGAATAGTTGTGCAGAGGACCGACCTTGCTACGAGCTTCGCGGTTTTGTCAGCGAAGTGCCGACGGATGTTCGACCGAGGATCACTCGAGGTCGAGACCGACGCTTCTGAGTGACCACCCCCATTCATCTATCCATTCATCCATCATACCCTGGAGCTATCCGGGGTTTTTTTATGCCCATTTTGCCGATAATTATTTGAAAACATATATAATATAATTATAATCACATTAAAAGTGGTATTATGGGTTTTATATTGCACTAAATATTAGGTAAAATGTAAAATAAAATTCCATATGAAATATAATTGACATCTTTTTAGTATTGTTGTACTGTAGCGCCTGAATTAGGGAGAATGGATGGAAAAGATAACCATAGAGCTTTGCCTCGGAAGCTCCTGTTTCGCGAGAGGAAATTCACTGGCCCTGTCGAATCTTGAGGGGTATATAAAAGAACATAAACTTGAGCAAAGCGTGGAGTTGGTCGGGCACTTGTGCCTATCTGATTGCTCGAGAGGGCCAAATCTAAGAATCGATTCCCAGCAGTATGCAGGTGTCAAGCCTGAATGTGTCGTGGACCTGCTCGTCGAAGCGCTATCAAAAAGCCGATGAAGCCTATTGGGAGAAGATGATGGTGTATCCAATCTATACCGAGTTGACCGAATGCCGGGACTGCTACAAATGTGTGCGTGCCTGTCCGGTAAAAGCCATTCAGGTGAAGGATGGACGGGCAGTTGTGGTGAAGGACCGATGTGTGTTCTGTGGAAGGTGCGTCGACACCTGTACTTCCCATGCGAAGAAGATCCGTGACGATGTGGAGCGCGTCAAGCAATGCATGCGAAGCAAGCGACAGGTGTTCGCTTCCATCGCACCTTCCTACGCGGCTGAATTTCCAGAGCAGGCTGATGCGTTCCTGGCCGCTCTACCGTTGCTCGGTTTTTCCGCAATATCCGAAACCGCCTTGGGCGCTGCGTTGGTCTCGGCGGCGATCGACCGCTATGCCCAGGACCATGAAGGCCGGTGCCCTTGGATTTCGACGGCCTGTCCTTCGGTTGTGGAGCTGGTGGGTAAATACTATCCAAAGCTGGTGCCAAACCTATCTCCGATACCTTCCCCTTTGCAGTGCCACAGCATCCTGTTGCGCCAACTATATGGTGAGGATATCACTATTGTGTTCATAGGCCCCTGCATCGCCAAAAAGGTAGAGGCTGACACTACCCCAGGCTTCCCCGATTTCGCTCTCACGTTCCGCGAGCTTCGCAACTGGCTTTCCGATGAGTCCATTTCCTTGGATACCCTCCAGCAGGAACTGTCGGAAGGAAACAGGCTGATTCCGGAATTGATTCCCGCGAGAGCGGGTGAAAGCACCTTGTATCCAGTGGAGGGAGGCATGATTGCTTCGCTCAAGATGGGAAAGGACGTTTTCCAGGCCTCTGGAGTAGCGATTTCCGGAGCAGGAGCTGTGATGGCGACTTTGGATGATTTGCCAGAGTCCTCGCTCCTGCCCGATTCTCCTGTGGTGTTCAGCGATTTCCTAGAGCTGTTGACCTGTGAAGGAGGTTGCATCAATGGCCCTGCAGTGGTCCAGCGGCGCTCGTCCGCGGTAAGGAAATCGACCTCCACCCGATTCACCCGCAAACGCTTGGCTTCTGTCCAGCCAGTGTATCAACCGGACCCGGCGTTGGTCGATCGTTTACTCGACAAGGGCTATGCGCTTCTCTCAATGCCCGGGCGGTTTTCAGTGTATCCTTCCGCCACGATGGTTCCTGGTGGTAGGCAACGCTCGTTTTCAGACGAGGATATTGCCCGCGCACTGTTTGAATTAGGTAAAAACGACCCGAGTGATGAGTTGAACTGTGGTGGGTGTGGATATAATTCATGTAGAGATATGGCTGTAGCGTACCTTGACGGAATGGCTGAACCCGAGATGTGCGTGACAAAGATGCGCAAGCAAGCCCAGAGCAAGATCGATGTCCTGCTCCGCACGCTCCCCATGGGGGTGGTGATAGTGGATCGGGACCTGCGGATCGTGGATTGCAATGCGGAGTTCCTGCATATGTTCGGGGATATTGATTACGCAGTGGAAGGTGAGATCATCGATCTGATCTCAGGGCTCCCTTTGCAGCGGTTTGTCCCCTTTTACCAGGAATTCTCCCAGCATTTCGGAGATAATCCCGGAGCGGTCGCCTATAGATTGCATTATAAAGAGAAATTCCTGCAAGTCACCTTTTTCACCGTCGAGAACCATCGTTTGGTAGGAGCGATTTTCCAAGATATCACCACCCCGACTGTTCGACGCGAGACCGTGGTGAAGCATGCGGAGGCTGTCATTCAGAAAAGCCTGGAGACGGTCCAGCAGATAGCGTCCTTGCTAGGAGAAAACGCTGCGGAAACGGAAATCATGCTCAACTCGTTGATAGAGGCTTTCAAAGTGACAAGCGGACAAGCCCCCGAGGGCTTCCTTCCTGACGATGACCAGAGACCTGTGCGATGAACGATATCTTTATCGATGTCGACTACTCCCAGATCTATAAAGCCGGGCAGAAGATCGGAGGTGATGTCTTTTTGCAGTCCCGGGATTCCCGGAGCAACCAGATCGTGTGCACCTTGTCGGACGGGTTGGGTAGCGGGGTGAAGGCGAATGTATTGGCGAACATCACTGCCCATATGGCGCATAAGCTCTCCTTCAGTCCCATGAACCTGACTCATTCAGCCCGTATCATCATGAACACCTTGCCCGTCTGCAATCAACGCAAGATCAGCTATTCCACCTTCACCATCGCCGATATCCGCTATTCCTCCTTGGATGATATCGAAGTCCAGCTGGTGGAGTATGACAATCCCCTGGCGTTGCATTTCCGGGGCGCCGAGCAGCTGGATTGGGAGCGGGAGCGTATCGACCTGCAGCGTGCAGGCGCCTTCAAGCAGGAGGTCGTCCAGCATTCGAAGTTCCGGCTGGCGGAAAACGACCGGTTGATCATGTTCACCGATGGTGTCACTCAATCAGGTATGGGCAAGACCCTGCCTTTGGGCTGGCGTTCCACCGGGGTAAGGAGTTTCATTGCCCAGACCATCGCCGCCAATCCAGCCATATCCTCACACGATCTCGCGCAGGCCATCACCCGAAAAGCATTTTCCTTGGATGGGCTGGCCTCCCGTGACGACATCACTTGCGCGGTTGTCTACGTGCGGCGTCCAAGAAGGACCTTGATCGTTACAGGACCCCCCTTCACGCCTGACCGCGACCAAGCCTTGGGTGACCGCATTAAAAATTTCAGCGGGCGCAAGATCGTGTCAGGAGGGACCACTGCCCTCATTGTGGCGCGGCTCGCTGGAAAGAAGGTGAAGGTGGACCTCTCGAGCTGGTCCAAGGATGTTCCGCCAAGTTCCACTATGGATGGCGTGGACCTTATAACCGAAGGCATGCTCACGTTGAGCAAGGTAGCCACAGGCTTGGAACGAAAAGCCCCGGTAACCTCCTTGCCACAGGATGCGGTGAGGAAATTCATCACGATTCTCATGGACAGCGATCAGGTGGAGTTTGTCGTGGGAACCAAGATAAATGAAGCGCATCAGGATCCGAGTATTCCGGTTGAGATTGGAATCAGGCGGACGATCATCAGCAGGATACGCAGCGCGCTTGAGAAAAATTATCTGAAAGAGACTTCCATTGAGTATATATAAGGAGACCGAGGTATGAGAAAACAGAGAATCAAAGTCCGCATCTGCGTAGGAACCGCTTGTTTTGTGCAAGGTGGCGCGGATCTGCTTTTATACGGTGATTTTCTTGACCCTGAGCTGTTAGGGGAATGTGATATCGAGGGTACCTCCTGCTTGGGTGGATGCAAGGCGGAATCACGCGATCGCAAGGCACCCTTTGTCGAGATCAATGGGACGCTCCATGCGAATGTGACCCCGGCTTTGTTGGTCGAATTATTGAGAGAGGTCGCCCATGCTTGAGATCAACAATCAATACACCTTGATGAAGCGCCGCATAGACACTGAAGTGCTCAAGGCCTTTTTCGCTGGTGATTTGGAAGAGATTGTCGATACGCTTCCCATAAAGATAATCCCACGGGAACGGGTTCCCAACAGGTGTTGTGTATATAAAGAGCGGGCGATGGTCCGGTATCGGATCATGTCCTTGCTTGGAGTGGATATCGATCGGGATGATGATGAGCTGAAACCACTGAGGAAGTTCGTGCAGGAGACGCTTGCCCAGGATCCTCCGGTTTTGCCAACGCTTACCACCATTTCTCCTGGCTGCAGTTCGTGTCCGGATGAGCAATACCATATCACCGACTCCTGCCGGGGGTGTTTCGCCCGGCCCTGCATGGCCAATTGTCCCAAGGATGCTATCGTGTTTGTCAACGGCCGCGCGCGAATTATCGAAGAGCGGTGCGTGAATTGCGGGAAATGTCTGGAAGTCTGCCCGTTCCATGCGGTTGTGCACATCCCGGTGCCGTGCGAGGAAGCCTGCCCGGTGGATGCCATCAAAAAGAATGCTGAGGGTTTTGTGGAGATCGACCATAGCAAATGCATCAGTTGCGGACATTGCGCCCGCTCCTGTCCCTTCGGTGCCATTGTGGAGCGCAGCGGATTGTTTCCTGTGGTGAAGATGCTTACTTCGGGTACACCTGTGGTAGCGATGATCGCTCCTGCGATCGATGGTCAGTTTCCGGGAAACCTTGCCCAGATCAAGGCGGCTGTGCTCGCGCTTGGCTTCGCCGCGGTGGTGGAGGTCGCCCAAGGGGCTTTGGTGACAGCTGAGCACGAAGCCGCCGAGTTGTCAGGCCGCATGCAGGCCAAGCAGGGCTACTTGACTACCAGCTGTTGTCCGGCTTATATGGAATTGGCGGACAAGCACCTCCCATTTCTCCAGAACCGTCGCTCCAGTGCCCTGTCGCCCATGGCTTATACCGCGAAGCTATGCGCGCAAAGGATTCCTGACAGCAAGCGGGTTTTCATAGGGCCTTGCCTTGCTAAAAAGGTCGAGGCTTCCAAGATTGACGAGATTGATGGTGTCATCTCCTTCAGCGAGCTGGCGGCCTTGTTCATAGCCAAGGATATCGATGTCCGTGAGATGCAGCCGGTTCCTCCGGAAGACACCCTCGCTTTTCAGGATTGCCGGGAGTTCGCCTGCTCCCAGGGTGTCGCTCATTCGGTCCTTCGCAGGGTGGCCGATCCGGAAGCGGTGCGGGTCCTTCCTGTGGATGGTGTCGATCGTAAGACTGTACGGACCATGAAGGTGTGGGAGAAACGTCCACCCGAAGCAGATTTGGTGGAGGTGATGTGTTGCGAAGGTGGATGTCTGGCCGGGCCAGGCGTTGTGGTGAATCCCAAGCTCGCCCTTCGGCTTCGCCAAGGGGGGAATGTGGCCAAAGTTGGCGCTATACCGCTAAGGAAGTGAAAGATGTTTGAGAAATTGGAATTGACCGGAATCCGGCAACAAGATGAAGCCTTGCTGCTTGAACAACTCGGCGCGTTGCTGGAACCGTCCAGAGGCAATCTCCTTATCCGGGTTTCCTCGCTTGCGAATGCCAGCGCCTTGCTGGCGATGTACTTGGAGCGGGTGAACTGGGTTGGTTTCTATCTGCGCGATACCGATGGGAATTCTGGAGATGACCATCTCCAGCTTGGTCCCTTCCACGGAGCTCCCGCCTGCGTCCGGATCGTGGTGGGCAAAGGGGTGTGTGGAACAGCCTGCGCGACCGGGAAAACCCAGCTCGTTCCCGATGTGCATGCCTTCCCGGGCCACATCGCGTGTGACAGCGCCAGCCAAAGCGAGCTGGTTGTTCCTCTGTGGGTGGACGGGCAGGTGGTGGGGGTGCTTGATATCGACAGCCCCGACCTTGCGAGGTTTTCCCTCCAGGACGCCCGGTTCATCGAGCAAGTCGCGCAGTTGATCTGCCTGAATTGGTAGAAAAGAGAGAACCTGTGGAAAAGAAGATCTCCGGCTTGACTTTTCCCCGGTTCCTTTACACTATATGTTCAATGGCATTGATGGAGACGAGTAAACGGATCCGGTCGTCCAAGAGAGGATGTCCTCCCTAACTGCTTTGGTGGTGTAGGGTGGGTGGAAGGCATCTGGCGGCCCCCGGCGAAAACCCCTCCTGAGCTGCAAGCTGAACGTGTTTCTCATAGGGAGATCAGTAAGCTTAGCCGCCACCCCTGGCGTGAAGAGGGAAAATGAGAGCCTTCGGAGGCGATTGAGAGTTTCCGGAGGAAGTAAGGTGGAACCGCGGAAACATGACCTTCATGTTCTCGTCCTTACCAGAGTCCGTGCCTTGGCATGGAACGGTGGACGGAAGCATGGGGGTTTTTTTATAGGAGAATAACATGGCGCAAAAAGAACCTGTTGAGGAAAAGTTGGAGAAAGTACGGCATTCCATGTCGCACGTGATGGCCGAGGCGGTACTGCAGATGTTCCCCCAGGCCCAGATCGCTATCGGGCCTGCGATCGATAACGGTTTCTATTATGATTTCGAACTCCCGCGGGCTCTGTCCTCGGAAGATCTCGAGGAAATATCCCAGCGGATGAAAACCATTATCCACGAGAACAAGGAGTTCAAACGCATTGTTGTCTCGCGGGATGAAGCACGCAAGATGTTCGCCGGCCAGGTGTACAAGCTTGAGCTGATCGATGCGATCCCAGAGAATGAGGAGGTTTCCCTGTACAACCAGGGCGGCTTCACCGATCTGTGCCGCGGCCCCCACGTTGCTTCCACCAAGGACCTCAACGCGGAGTCCTTCAAGCTGCTGAATACCGCTGGCGCTTATTGGCGTGGGAAGGAAACCAACCCCATGCTCACCCGCATCTACGCCACCGCCTGGACCAATCCCAAAGACCTGCGCTTGTACTTGCAGAAGCTTGAGGAGATTGAGAAGCGCGACCACCGCAAGCTGGGCAAAGAGCTGGACCTCTTCAGTTTCCATGAGGAAGCCGGTCCGGGCCTGGTGTACTGGCATCCTCGGGGCGCACGCATCCGCCTGGCGATTGAGAACTTCTGGCGGGACCAGCACTACGCCAACGGTTATGAGATGGTGCAGACCCCGCATGTGGGAAAATCCTGGCTCTGGGAGACTTCAGGACATTTGGATTTTTACAAAGCCAGCATGTACTCGCCCATGGAAATGGACAAGGCCGACTATTATGCCAAGCCGATGAACTGTCCTTTCCATATCATGATCTATCAGAACACCAAGCACTCGTACCGTGAGCTGCCCTTCCGCTGGGCCGAACTCGGCACCGTGTATCGGTATGAGAAAGCCGGGTCTCTGCATGGTCTTCTCCGCGTCCGGGGATTCACGCAGGACGATGCCCATATCTTCTGCACTCCTGACCAGATGGAGTCCGAGATCCGCGAAGTGCTCAGGTTCTCGCTGTTCATGCTCCATTCCTTCGGGTTTGAGGATATCAGCGCGTACCTTTCAACCAGGCCCCAGGAAAGCGTTGGCGATACCGACCGTTGGGATGCCGCCACCGAATCACTGCGCAAGGCGATTATCGAACAGGGTTTGAGCTATAGCGTTGATGAAGGAGGCGGTGCCTTCTACGGACCGAAGATCGACCTGAAGATCAAGGATGCGATTGGCCGCGAGTGGCAGTTGTCCACCATCCAGTTCGACTTCAACTTGCCCGACCGCTTTGGCATGACCTTTGTGGATAGCGATGGTGTTGAAAAACGTCCGTATATGATCCATCGGGCGCTGCTTGGTTCCATCGAACGGTTCTTCGGGGTGCTGCTGGAGCATTATGCCGGGGCCTTCCCGCCTTGGCTTGCTCCCGAGCAGGTGTGCGTGATTCCCGTTTCGGAGGTGTTCAACAGCTATAGCGGAGAGGTTTTCACTGCTCTGAAACAAGCTGGTCTGCGGGTGTATATGGATGATGGCGCAGACCGCATGAACGCAAAGATCCGCAATGCGCAGAACATGAAGGTGCCGTACATGCTGGTGCTAGGCGATCGCGAGGCCCAGGGAAATGTGGTCTCCGTCCGCTATCGCGATGGGCGGCAGGTGAACGGGATTGCCGTGAATGAATTCATTGCGCTTGTGAAGGATAAGGTTTCCAAAAGGGAAGCTTTGTAATAGGGCGTCGCTTAGGAACAAAAGGAGGGGTCGTGATGGCGGAGATGAAGGCTTTGCAGCGTTTGGAAGAAATCGATAGGGAGATCGTGCTTGTCTCCCATATTTCCGGCGTATTGGAATGGGACCAGGAGGCGGTGCCCCCGATGGGAACCGAGGAACGTTCCCGCCAGCAGGGCTGGCTTGAGAGGAAGCTTCACGACCTTGTGGCCTCGGATGAGATGGGAATGATACTCGCCACGCTAGGGGCAGACGATTCCCATGTGGATGGAGCACCTTCGCTTGACGACCGTTCTAAAGCTCTGGTGAGGCTTCGGTACGCTTCGTGGAACCGTGAACGGAAGCTCGAGGCCGATTTTGTCCAGAAATTCGCCGAGACCACTGGGAAAGCCCACCATCTTTGGGCGAACGCGCGTAAGGCGGACGATTTCTCATTGTATCAACCGATACTGTCCGAGATTGTCACCTTGGTGCGGGAAAAGGCCCAAAGATATGGATATGTGGAAAGCCCCTATGATCCTTTGCTTGACCGTTTCGAGCCAGGGACCACAACCAAAGATGTTTCTGAGGTGTTTGGGGTGATGAAAGCAGACCTCCAGGCTCTGATTGACGAACTGAAAGGGCGCCCGCTTGCCGATGATTCCTTCCTCTATCTGAAGTATCCCGAGGACAAGCAGGCGTTGTTCGGCAAGGAAGTGCTGACGGCCATGGGCTTCGATTTCAACCGGGGGACCACAGGCATCTCCACCCATCCTTTCACCACCTCCATTGGAAGCGATGATATCCGGCTCACCACCCGCTACACCGAACCCAGCATCACCAGTCCGCTGTTCGGTACGATCCATGAGGGAGGGCACGCGCTGTATGAGCTAGGGGCATCCAACACGGTCACGCGTGGCACCAGTCTCGCGGGAGGAACCTCGCTTGCGATGCATGAGAGCCAAAGCCGTCTCTGGGAGAATATCCTCGGGCGCAGCCGACCTTTCTGGAACCGGTTCTTCCCGCGTCTTAAGGAACTGTTTCCCGTCCAGTTGGAAGGGGTTGATATCGACCGCTTCCTGGCGGCGATCAATCGGGTGGAGCCTTCCTTCATCCGGATGGACGCCGACGAAGTGACCTACGGTCTGCATATCATCCTCCGGTTCGAGCTTGAATGCGCCCTACTCGCTGGATCCCTCGAGGTGAAGGATCTTCCGCAGGCTTGGAATGACGCTATGGTGCGGCTGCTGGGCGTTCGGCCTAAGAGCGCTCGGGAAGGCGTGCTGCAGGATGTGCATTGGTCGATGGGTGAGCTTGGTTATTTCCCCACCTATGCCTTGGGCAACCTCTATGGCGCGCAGATCAATCAGACGATGCGGTCGCAGATCGATGTCGATGCATTGCTGGAGTCTGGCCGTCTGGTGGAGATCACCCATTGGCTTGATGCGAACATCTATCGGCATGGCTCGATCTACCGGCCAAAACAACTGCTGGAGAACGTCACCGGAAAGCCGCTTGACCCCCGCTGGTTCAGCAAGTACCTTTCAGCCAAATACCTTTAAGGGAGCATCTGATGAATCTACCGAACAAGCTTACAATTTCCCGATTGATCATGGCCCCCCTCTTTTTCATCGCGTTCTTTCTCCCCCATTGGTTCGGTGAGGGACTCGCCACCATCTCCACGGTTCTGGTGCTGGCTCTTTTCGCCCTCACCGAGTTGAGCGACTTGCTGGACGGCTATATCGCCCGCAGGTACCATCTAATCACCGACCTGGGCAAGGTGATGGATCCGTTCGCCGACACGTTCAGCCGGCTTACCTATTTTGTCTGTCTCTCGGCGGTGGGGGTGATGCCCGTGTGGACTTTCATCATCATCATGTGGCGCGAGTTCTCCATCGTGTTCCTCAGGATGCTGATGATGGGGAGGGGCAAAGCCGTTCCCGCCAATATCTGGGGTAAATCCAAAGCCGTGCTGTACGCGGTATCCGGGGTGCTTGGGATTTTATTCGTCGCCAGCACCCGATGGTTTGCAAAAGCCTCCTGGCTTGAGCCCGCAGGATTTGCGCTGAAGATTGTTTTTGGTTTGGCGGCGTTTGCCTCCGTAGCCTCATTTTTGACCTATGTAAGGGCGATTGTCCGCGAAAAAGGGCTATCCCACCTGTCTAGATAGGTATTTTTTGACTGTTTTACAGAAAATGAGGAAATAAGTGAAAATCCTCTAGACGTAAATACGCAAAATGAGTAGTATCCGTCTCGTTGTTCGAGCGAATCACTGGTTGAGAGCCGCTGATTCAAGGCTAAAACAGATTAAATGAGAAATAGTGGAAATGAGTATTGACACTATGAAATGAAATCTGTTATAAAGGTCGAGCGCCTTGAGGGTAACTCCTGAAGATGCAGGCCGAAAAGGCCAAGATTTTTGACAGAGATATAAGAGAAGAGAAGGAAAGATAGCGCGATGATGATTGCCCCTCGGGGTCGTTGATCAAAGTGCAGGTAACGAAAGTTATCGAGGAAGTGTAAGGGCTTCCAAGTCAATTCACAAACG
>DIXI01000016.1:21720-61189 GCA_002428625.1 Sphaerochaeta sp. UBA6084 | reverse complement strand
CAAGGTCACAACATATCAGGCACGAGAAAAGCACTTGTTTCTTTTCTCAAGATATTGAAAAGAGTTGATGCTAGGGTAGAGAGGATTCAATTCTCCTCCCGATTGCCTCACGATTGCTCGTCCACCCAGTCTTCCTCGATAAAAACCATGCCATTGCGTCCTGGAACCTGACGGACTGGTCCTGATTTGTACAATTTGCAGGCGAGGGGTCCGTAGCAAAAGGTTTCACGTCGGTATTTGCGAACCCGCGGATTCCATTAATCGATTATCATTTCGACAGCCATTTGGCATCCCCAGACGCACCCCTCGCAGTTTGATTCATAGGTTCTGACTGAAAGGCGCCGGTGTCCTCGTTCTCGATACTTCTAGGGCGGGAGCCAGGGTGAACCAAGGAGGACCTTGGCGATCAACCTCTGGGGATTTTGAAACTTTTATCTGAATAGCTTTATAATAGTCGGCTGGCTCGGTCTCAGGGTTTTCGGCTGGTTGGCATCCACCCGAGATTGTCCGGCCCTTCAAGAATTTAAATTTCTCATGGGCCTTTGGGCCTACTCCAATGGTGAAATGTTTATGAACATCATCGATGACTCCATCGATAATCAACAGATGCCCAAGATAGGGGTGATAGCGTTCATCAAACGACCGGGATAAGGAAATGCGTGGTTGCACACCAATAATTGTGCCGGTGAAACTGGCCATATGGCCCCCCCTGAGAGGTTTTGGATACCGCAAGATTACCATGGGTGTATAGATAGCGGGAGCCACTGTTTGTGTATTTTGGATATTGGTGCCAGGCTCCAGCGTTCACACAATACACAGCGTAAAATATAAATCTGTATTCCAAATGGGTGGAATGCAGATTTTCAGTAAGGGATTCAAAATTATGATATCGCTGGTGCCTGAGTCGAAATCGAGTCGATATGAATATTCAAACCGTTCCTTTACTTCTACGACTATTATCGCCATAAAAGACGAAAAATTGACAATAACTTATAAAAGTCGTATTATTAGACGAAATATAAGCAGGAGGACGTCATGCGTATTTCTAGTTCTTCGGGTGATGACGAAATAATGGTTGAGCTGGGACAGAGGATTGTACAATTAAGAATCAGTCTTGGGTTATCCCAGGAGTCCCTCGCCGAGCAGGCCGGCATCGCCAAACGTACCATGGAGCGACTTGAAAATGGTATGCAAGTGCAATCGCGAAGCCTCATCCGGGTGCTGCGCATCCTAGGCCAGTTGGAGAATCTTGATTTACTAATCCCCCCTGTACAAACAAGTCCTATGGAAGCTCTCAAACATAAAAAAGTCGCGAGAAAAAGGGTCTCATCACCGCGCAAGCAATCAGATCCTGATAAATCCTGGACTTGGGGTGATACGGTATGAGCACCCTTGCCGAAGTGCGTCTGTGGGGTAAGACGATAGGTGCGGTACTTCTGGAAGAAAACGCCCAGTTCGCGAGCTTTGAATACGAACGGTCATTTATCGAGAGCGGAATCCAAGTAGCGCCGTTGATGATGCCTCTTGGAAGGGCAATCTATCGCTTTCCAGCTTTATCAGATGTATCCTTTCACGGACTGCCGGGAATGCTGGCGGATTCCTTGCCGGACCGTTTTGGCAATGCATTGATCGATGCCTGGTTGGCTGGTCAGGGAAGGAGCCCCGGATTTTTCAATGCGGTTGAGCGGCTTTGCTATACCGGGACCCGAGGGATGGGCGCGCTGGAATTTTATCCTATTATCGGTGAAAGGCAAAAACGTAGCGAGCGGATCGATATCGATCGATTGGTGCATCTCGCGTCCGAGGTATTGCGCACTAGGTCCTTGATTGATGTTCATGTGATGGGTGAGAACGAAAAGGAGACTGAGCGAGCCCTGCGGCAGATTCTCCAGGTGGGGACTTCTGCTGGTGGTGCGCGGGCCAAGGCCGTGATCGCGTGGAATCCTGTGACAAACGAGGTACGATCAGGTCAGGTGGATGCCAGTTCTGGATTCCAGCACTGGTTGATGAAGTTTGATGGAGTACAGGGCAACCGGGACAAAGAACTCGCTGACTCTCAAGGCTATGGGACCATTGAATATGCCTACTACCTCATGGCAAGGGATGCTGGTGTCACAATCAGTGAGTCCCGTCTATTCCACGAAAATGGTCGGAATCATTTCATGACCCGTCGTTTCGATCGAACCGCGGATGGGGCAAAGCTCCATATGCAGAGTCTTGGGGCGCTTGCTCATTTCGATTACAATCTCGCAGGGGCTTATGCCTATGAGCAGGTGTTCCCGATAATGCGTCGACTGGGGATGAAAATGTCGTCGATTGAAGAATTCTTCAGGCGGATGGTGTTCAATATCGTCGCGCGAAACCAGGATGACCATGTGAAAAACATCGCGTTTCTTATGGATAAATCAGGTGTTTGGTCACTTGCCCCAGCGTATGACATCACATACAGCTATCAGGTCGATGGAGCTTGGACAGGGACACATCAGATGACGATGAACGGCAGACGTGATGGATTCACCCTTGAGGATTTCAACAGTTGTGGGATTGCGGCTGGCCTGGTACGGGGTAGAGCAGCCTCGATTGTTCGGGAAGTTTCTGCAAGTGTAGGTCGATGGGACGGATTTGCAGAAGCAGCAGGCGTTCCTCCACAGCGGTCACAAGCAATTGAATCAACATTTAGAAAATTCTCATTTAAATCGTCAAATTAGACAAAATAAATCATAATAATAGTTCTATATAGACAAAAGAGACGATATATAATTTTCGTGCCTGGCACCAAAATGACAAAAACCCACAGCGAAAAATAAAAATCCGCATTCCCAATGGTTAGAATGCAGGTTTTTGGTAAGCGATTCACAATTCGGATTTAGCTGGTGCCAGAGCAGAAGGGGAGTATGTACAAATTGCTACTTTTTATAGTTGGTATAAGGATTCCCAAGCTACTATCTTTAAAAACAAGCAGTAGTCATGTATCATCTGCGTATTATCGCATTCCCCACAAGATCTGCGATTGAACCTTGCAAGGAGCACTTGTCCATGGATTTCACACCAGAATCGATCTTAAAGATCATTACCGATACCACTCTGACACACCAGCAAGCCATGATGAACTTGGCCGACCTAGCCGTTTCGCACCCACAGGCATTCGAAGTGCCACAAGAGTATGTGGAATGGGAAAAAGTCGGAGTCCTCTGCGATATGGGAGAACCCCGACTTCCATATGCTCCCCGCTATTTGTTGCCAGATTATGAAAAATTGATGACCAATGGTTGTGAATTCCTGAGACTGCCACGACCCTTAAAACTAGCGGATGCCATTCAGACCCTTCAGATTTTCTATCTGCATGTTCCTTCGGTAACCCATCTACCCGTCTATCTCGGAAATATCGATACCCTGTTGGAACCCTTCGTACTCGGCATGCACGAAACAGAGGCTCGCGTTCAGATACGGCGCTTTCTGGACTTCATCAGCCGGACGCTACCAAATTCGTTTAGCCATGCCAATATCGGACCGGTGGAGACCGTCGCGGGTCTTATGATTGTGGAAATAGAAGCTGAAAGACAGGACGCGGTACCAGGACTCACGCTTTTATACGACCGTGAGCTAACTTCCAGAAGTTTCGCAGAAGCCTGTGTCCGCTGTGCTCTCAGCTGCGCTAAACCCAGTTTCGCCCATCATGGAGCCTGTCGACTGGAGAATGCGAGGCCGTACGGCATCGCCAGCTGCTACAACGCACTCAACATCGGGGGTGGTGCGTTCACCTTATCCAGAATTGTGCTTAAACGAGCCGCGGACGCCGCCAATGGGATAGATGATTTCTTCAATAGAGTCATGCCTCAGGCCACCCAAGCCCTCTGTCGCTTCATGGATGAAAAAATCGAGTTCCTTGTCGAGCGCAGCCACTTCTTTACCTCAAGCTTCTTAGTGAAGGAAGGTTTTCTCTCGAAAGATGCGTTCACTGGGATGTTTGGTGTAGTCGGGCTCCACGAAGCCGTCAACGTACTGATGAAAAAGGAAGGCAAGCAGGCTAGATTTGGGAAAGATGAGGAAGCCAACGCTCTTGGGCACAAGATCATGCAGCGTTTGGAGCAATTGGTGCATACCCATCAGAATCCACACTGTGGTGCGAGTGGTGGCCATTTCGTTTTGCATGCGCAAGTTGGGATCGATTCCGATATCGGCATCAGCCCTGGTGCCCGCATTGCCATCGGCGAGGAGCTTCCATTGTATCAACATCTACGGCATGCAGGGGAGTTCCATCACTATTTTCCCTCGGGCACGGGCGATATTTTCCCCTTCGACGAGACCTACGAACGTAATCCATCAGCGATTCTGGATATCATCGATGGGGGTTTCGCATCCGGGATGCGTTATTTCTCAACCTATGGCAAAGATAGCGATGTCATCCGCATCACAGGCTATCTGGTGAAAAAATCCGATATGGAAGCGTTGGCCCGAGGAGAGACTGTATTGCAGAACAATGTAATCTGGGGATTGGGTGAGGCTCGGCATGGTCGGATTCTGGAGCGGAAGGTGCGTCAGTGAGCAGAACCGGCTGCCAAAACAGGGTAGGTTCGGATAGGGGTAATGCACCCATCTGCCGGATTATCGACTCCAGTTGTGTGGATGGACCGGGAAACAGGAGTGTTGTGTTCTTCCAAGGTTGTGATTTCAATTGCAGCTATTGCCATAATCCAGAAACAATCAACCTGTGCGATAATTGTGGAATCTGTGTTGGTTCCTGTCCTTCCGGGGCCTTGGTGCTCATTGAAGGTGTCGTGGTTTGGTCGGAGAGTCTTTGCATAGGGTGTGATACCTGTCTGCGGGTGTGTCCAATTTCAGCATCGCCTAAAGTTACACGTTATGAGGTGGAGGAGTTGGCTGTGCGATTGGAAGCCAATCGACCTTTTATCCGCGGGGTGACGATCTCCGGTGGCGAATGCATGCTCCACGCGGAATTCCTCGAACAGTTGTGCGCTCGGCTTGGAAGGTCCATCGGCAGCATCCTGATAGATAGCAATGGAAGCGTGGACTTCGCCCTGCATGAGCAGTTGCTTGATAATTGTGATGGGGTGATGTTGGATGTCAAATGCTTTGACGATGACCGGCACCTCGCTTTGACCGGTACCTCCAACCGCATGGTGTTGAAGAATCTGGTGTATCTCGCCCAACGTGGTAAGCTATCTGAGATTCGCACGGTGGTGGTTCCCGGCCAGCTTCCCAATGCGGACACCGTGCTCCGGACTGCCAGTTTGGTCTCACCCTTCATCCCTGACGGGAAGGTGGTTCTGTATAAGCTTATCCGTTTCCGCCCTTGTGGTGTGCGCGAGATGGCTAAGCATCTCCCAGTACCGTCTGATGAAGAGATGGCGGAACTGCGGCAACTTCTGATTCCGTATCCTCGCTTGCGAGCGGTGATCGTATAGGATAGTGCTTGGTTCCAGTTTCGCTCCTTCGATTCGGCCAGTGCGCCTCATAGGCGGAGCAAAGACTGGCCCATGCGCTAAAGTTAAAGATATAGAAGGTGCGATTCATAGGCGGAGCAAAGACTGGCCCAAGCACTAGAGGGGTCTGGTACTAAAGATTAGCCCAAGCACTAAAGTTTAAGAATAAGAGGTTACAGTGCTTAGCTCCTTTCTCACTCCTTCGATAGCATACAGGCTCCCATCTCAGTCTTTCGATGGCATACTGGCTCCCATCTCGCTCCTTCGACTCGCTGGGTACAGCTCATAGGCGGAGCGAGGATGTTCCCAGTATGCAGAATTGGAATGTGGAGTGAGTAGGGTTCATAGGCAGAATGAAGACGGTCCCATGCGCTAAAGCATAAAATTTGGAAAAAGAAGCAGCTCATAGGCGGAGCGAGGATAGCGCTTGGCTCCCTTTTCATTCTTTCGATTCACCCAGTAGGGTTCATAGGCAGAATGAAGACGGGCCCAAGTGCTAGAGGTGTCTAGGAAGTAGGATGGGCCCAGTATGCAGAATTGGAATGTGGAGTGAGTAGGGTTCGTAGGCAGACTGAGGACAGGCTCAAGCACTAAAGTATAAGAGTACGGAAGTACGATTCATAGGCGGAGCGAGGATGGTCCCATGCGCTGGAGGGGTCTGGTGATCAAGATGATCACAGCACTTAGAATTATATATAATATAAGTAATAAGTAAGCAGTTCATGGAACCAAATCCACAATCCTAAGGAGTTCCCTACGGGTCAGGATGGAAGCGGAGCTCGTGCTTCCCGTGGGAAGCACAGCGGGAGCTGGAGGCCGGCCTCCTTGCGTAGCGGAGGCGACCCCCATTACTGTGCGATGTGGAAAGAGTTCCTGGAACCAAAACCACAGTGCTTGGCTCCAGTTTCGCTCCTTCGATTCGGCCAGTGCACCTCATTGGCGGAGCGAAGACTGGCCCAAGCACTAAAGCATAAGAGTACGGAAGTACGATTCATAGGCTGAGGGAGGACAGGACCGGGTGCTAGAGGGGGCTGGAGATCAAGATAGGCCCATGTGCTAGAGGGGTCTAGTGATTCAAATAGGCTCAATATATACAATGGAGTGTTGAGTTTAGTAGTATATTAAACTCAAGGTTGCCGGCACCTTAGAATAATTTTCCACAAATGGGCCAGCTTCGAGCCTTTTATGGCTAGCAAAACGTAACGATAGTTGATAATATGCATTTTCGTGCCTCGGAAAGTTTTTTCGGAGCACAACGGATCTATATGCTTAACTTACCTATAATTACCTCATAACCATGGTAAGCCGTGGGAAAGACTTAATATTAAAGGGCTAAATAGCAACATTTAGTACGAAAAAAAATTTATGAAGTAGAAAGGAATACGGAATGGACGAGACCTTGCACGTACAGTCAAACCAGTATTATCTAGAACGCCAGAACGACACCGAATCCAACGCACGCACCTACCCCCGGAAATTTCCAATATCAATCAAAAAAGCCAAAGGCTCATGGCTCGAAGACGTAGAAGGTAACCGATACCTCGACTTCCTATGCGGAGCCGGAACCCTCGCTTTAGGACACAACGACCCTGAAGTGAACCAAGCCATGATCGACCTCATCAACCAAGACGCGCCGTTGCATACCTTGGACTTGATGACTCCGACCAAAGACCTGTTCGTCCAGACTGTGTTCAGCAACCTACCCCAAGAACTGCGTGATAATGCAAAAATCCAGTTCTGCAGCCCCTCAGGCACCGATGCTGTTGATGCAGCCATAAAAATGTGTAAAACAGCCACCGGCAGATCCTCTGTTGTCGCTTTTAGCGGAGCCTACCATGGAATGGGAAGTGGACCTTTATCCATGACCGGCAACCTCCACGCGAAGCAGAAAATCAACGTCTCCATGCCGGATGTGCATTTCTTTCCATACCCCTATTCGTACCGTTGTCCCTTTGGACTTGGTGGCGAGCAGGGAATCGATGCTGCCTGCGCCTATTTCGAACGTGTGCTGACAGACCCGGAAAGCGGCATCACCAAACCCGCCGCGGTCATCCTAGAACCCATCCAGGGCGAAGGCGGCGTGATTCCGGCTCCGATAAAATTTCTCCAGACAGTCCGCAGGGTGACTGAAGAACTCGACATCCCCATGATTGTGGATGAAATCCAGTGCGGCATCGGCCGTTCCGGCAAGTTCTTCGCCTTCGAGCACGCTGGAATCGTCCCCGACGTCATCCTTTCCTCCAAAGCCATCGGTGGTTCGCAACCGATGGCCGTGGTGATCTATCATAAAAAACTGGATCTTTGGCTCCCCGGTGCTCATGCCGGTACTTTCCGTGGCAATCAATTGGCCATGGCCGCTGGCACCGTGGTGATGAACCGGGTGTCCCAGCCCGAATTCCTCGCTGAGGTCGTGGCCAAGGGCAAGATAGTCATGGACCGCATGGAAGCCCTTAAGAAGGAAGTCTCCATCATCGGCGATATCCGAGGGCGTGGCCTGATGATAGGAATCGAATTCGTGGATCCGAAAGGGACTCCTGACTGCATTGGCTCTTTACCCTCCGCAGGTTCGATCGCCACCCAGGTCCAGAAGGAATGCTTCAACAGCAACCTGATTATGGAGAAGGGCGGCCGCTTCGGATCGGTGATGCGTTGCCTCTGCGCGTTGAATGTCTCTCGTGAAGATCTCGGCATCATGCTGGATATCCTGGAGACCGTCATCCGCCGGGTCGATGGTTATGCGAACAGCTGAGGGTGGCGATTTGATTCATAGTACTGGGATTTCTCCTACCAATCACCAGTCGCCTAGCGTTCAACTAGGCGATTCCCATACCCAAACGACCGATGAGGCGTTGTTCCTCACCTCGAGCGAGGCCTCTAAGGTCGCCTATAGGCTGGCGATCGACCAGGTAGTGGAGACTATTCTCGCTTCGCTGCAGGATAACAAGGCCTATTCCGGTATGACTCCCGATGCCCTAAAGAAGCAGATCCACGTGGATTCCATGCTTCCCGCTCACGGATTGGGCTATGATGCGGTGATGCAACGGGTGTCTGAGTCGATTCTCCCAAATTTCCTGCGCACCACCTCCACCGATTATATGGCCCACCTCCACAGCCCCGCGCTGATCGAAAGCATCGCAGCCGAGCTGATCCTGTCCACTTTCAATCAGTCGATGGATTCCTGGGACCAGGCACCGGTTGCCACCGAAGTTGAGCTGGACGTTGTGCGACAATTGTGCGCAATGTATGGGTTTGGCCCAGCTGGAGATGGAGTGTTCACCTCTGGGGGTAGCCAGTCCAACCTGTGTGGCTTGACCTTAGCCCGGGATTGGTTTTGCACTACACGCCTGGCCCATGATGTGAAAAAGAAAGGTCTCCCCGACGGTTACACACGCTTACGGATCTATACCTCCGCAATCTCGCACTTCTCAATGGAAAAAAGCGCCCACTTGCTGGGTTTGGGGTATGATTCGGTAGTCAAAGTGCCGGTGGATGCCGCGTGCCGCATGGATGCCGTGGCTTTGCGTACCCTCATCCAGCAGGATGTGGATTCAGGCCTGTTGCCGATGTGCGTGGTGGCCACAATTGGTACCACGGATTTTGGGAGCATCGATCCTTTGGCCGAGCTGGCGCCTTTGTGCAAGGAATTCGGTCTCTGGCTACATGCCGATGCCGCCTATGGTAGCGGACTTATTCTATCGGAACGCTTCGCCAACCGGTTGGGACCGATTGGGGCCTGCGATTCCATAACTGTGGATTTCCACAAGATGTTCCTACTGCCTATCAGCTGCGGCGCATTCTTGGTGAAGGATGGCAGTGCGTTGGATGCGTTCATGCTGCATGCGGATTATCTGAACCGCGAGGAAGATGAAGAGGACGGCTATACCAATCTCGTGGGTAAATCGATTCAGACCACGCGTCGTTTCGATGCCCTTAAAGTGTGGATGGCCTTCCAAGTGCGTGGTAAGGACGGTTACGCCCGCATCATCGATACCTGTGTGGGCAATGCTGCCTATCTGTACCAACGGTTGTGTGCGAACAGCGCCTTCGAAGTGGCGATCGAGCCGGAGATAAGCTCGGTGGTCTTCCGTTTGCGCACCGAGTGCGAGGTGAACAAGCGGGTCCGCCGCAACCTCCTCCATCACCACGGGGTCGTCATCGGCCAGACTGTCTACGCAGGCAAGACCTTCCTAAAGTTCACCTTGCTGAATCCATTGGTCACCCATGCGAAACTTGATGCGCTGCTGGCGTTGATCGAGGATCTCGGACGGCAGGTTCTGAACAGCTAACTTCACGCTGCGCTATCGCCAGGTACGTTCACGCTCCACCACTAAACCACGGCATTTCCTTGTTCGTCAACAATTGCAGCCTCAGCCCTAATTGTGCCGCATGATGCTGGATATGCCGGATATTGTACACATGCAGCTCGGCACGACACCCTTTGCGGAAGGATATCCCAGAGGCCGCGGCCAAGGTGACCTCGGTTTCTAAACTCACCACGGCCTCAACTTTGCCTACGCAATGCGCCAGATATTCCAGACAAAAGGACTTCTCGTATAGATGGATCGGCAAGCGGTCCTCCATCTCCTCATAATCACGGAAAACCTCTGGGTGGCTGACATGGAACTGTTGTTGCTTGAAGGGCATGGTATCCCGCCCGAGGTAGAAGTCGGTGTAGAACAAAGTGTGGAACACTACCTGTGAGAAGGGGTAGTCGCCATGGGACTCCTGCCAATCAGCCTCGGGACAAGCCTCGATGCAATACCCAAGGGTACGAAGCGCTGCGTTGAGCTGTTTCTGGAGCAGGGTAGTGAGGTAGTTCATCATATCCTCCATCCGAATGCGATACGTATAGGCGACTTGAGCACCTTTTATTCCAATATCGAATCCAAGCTGGGCATTTCTTCCTCAAAGCGCTCCTTGTCCAACGACCTGACACTACTCTGACCTACATTACCATATTGATACAGTTGGTCGAGATATTCTATCGAAGATCGTATTTTGGTTCGTAGCAGATGTCCACCGTTATCGATGGTTTTCATCATCTGCGCAACGGTGACCTTTGGTTCCCAATTGTATGCGCGACCGTGGAATTTAATCAGCTTGATCAAGACCTCATTGATTTCCTCAGTGGTCAGAGGTGCCAGCTGAGGAGCGTTCCGTATTGCTCCAAGCACTTCCAGCAAAGGTTTGGCATCTTCCTCGGAACATACTTCCTTGACGCTCTCGTATTCATGCTTGGCTTCAATCACATCCTCGCCATAGGAAGCACTGATTGCGAACAGGCTGTAGGTGGATTCCAATTGTTTCTGGGGGAAAAGGAATCTCGCCATATTCTGGTACGCTTTCAGACGGGTTTTCTTGCCTAGGCGTCCCATCAGTTCAGTTTCATCGAACAAGATGATCCACCCCTTGTACCCTAAAAGGAGAAACAAATGGCTGAGAAAGGAAAAATAATCCTGATAATGCTTCGATTTCACAAAATTCACCTGAAATGAGATACGCTCATCGAAAATCCGCCGGCAGATTTGCTTTATTTGTAGATTTGGAACAAAATCCCCTTCCAAATCGGTCTGCAGCAGGAATTTCTCATCCTGATCATCGGTATTCACATAGGCGTGGAGGATGTGGTACAAGCGATCGGTCTCAAGCTGTTTGGCCGCGAATAAAAGCAAGTCGTTGGTGAGCGGGTTGTTCGGAGTCAGCTGGTCGAGCTCTTGCATGAATCCGGGTTGGAGACGTTTGGGCAGATAGGTGTTGTTGACCAATTTTTGATAGACCAGGTACAATTTGTCAAAGGGTGTCTCTTTGCTCAGCGAGATAACCGAAACAACCATGTTGTTGGCATGGGCGATGTTGAATACCGTGTTCAGGAGATGGGTCTTGCCTTCCCCGTATTTACCGCTGATGATGCGGCCGCTGGATTTCCCATTCTCACGCACCGCATCCAGATCCTGTAGAATCTCTTGCATAATCTGAGGACGGGCTTCTGAGAAATATTGTCCTACCGCGCGGGATGGAATTCCAGAGCGCAGGGCCTCGATGATATGGCGTGCTTCATAATCGAATGTCATAGCGAAGCTCCTTCGAGAGTCTGCATGGTGGCTTGGTTGACCAGTCTTGGTATTGATATTCCTCCAAGCTTGGCCAGATTCACAATCTCGTTAGCCTTTGCTTCATCAATCGTCCGGGCATTGATGTCGATGCTGTTCACCACTTTGGCCAGTTTCTCAGACATCTGCACCAACATCTGGGGAGTGAAGAGCTGGGAAGCGATCGAATCTAGGTCGACGATATCACTGAACCGGTTGATCCTGGTCCCCACAATCTCATTCTGAATGCGCATCCAGAGGGCCTGATACGATTTCAAACCACTGTTGTCGTTATCTAGCAGCGAGCGTTCGAAGGCGAACATGAACATGATGTTATGGAAACTATCGATATCGTCGATGAGCTCACGGATGCTCTCATAGGTATCATCCCGCTTCATCTTCGTGTAGTGCATAGGGTTCAGGCTTGATTTATCGATAAGGACCTCAAGGTTGTCAATCGCAACCAGCAGGCCAGGATGCCCACTCAACCGCACCACTTCGGCAAGAGAACGCAGCATATGCCGCGCATTGAATTTTGTGATGCGCGATGGTGCCAGCCCAAGCGGACGAAGGGACGGGACTTTGATGTTTTTATCAGCGGCCAACCACGAAAGAAGCAACTGCTTGCTCTGATTCTCCAAAAATGGGTGCCCCAGAATTCCACCGCACAGCAAGCTGCACGCGAGTGCGAAATTATTATCCAAGAAAGTGTTGTCCAAGAACATGGTTTTAAGTTGCAACCGGAGTTCACGTCGGGTTACGCCGTCGGACAATCCATTTTGACCGAGATAATCCATGAAAGTCATACCTTCGGGGATATCTTGGTGATTGAAGCCCATTGCGGCTATGATGCCGTGACTACATCTCACAAGCAGATGCATGAGGTCGCATTGACGGAGGATCTCGAGATACACTTCTTTGAAATCGTGCAGCCAGATTTCTTTCGCAGAGAACTGCACGGTGATGAAATCTTCGTTACGTGCGATAGCAGATAACAGGTGGAGGGTGTGGGTTTTGCCGCTCCCAGGCTGACCGGTGATGAATTTTATCTTGCTCCCGCCTGCTGGAATGAATTCCCTGAAATAGCGTTCGAGCCAGAAGTCGGTGATAAAATCGATACCTACCGACAACTCATCCAGAATCCTCTTGCTATGTGGGGCTTCCCCATGGGCGAGCTGGACAATTGTTGAATGGTCCTTATCCAGCCCCTGCGTATCTTTCATCTGCTCTAACAAATCTTACCTCACTTCAGGACTTCATGCGAAGAATCGGATTGTGGCTAAATACTGTTCGCGTCCTGCATCATCTAGGATCCGGATCGCTTTATTATTGTTGCGGCTGGGCCCGAATTGGAATTTCCTACCATCCTTAAGTTCCACCGGTCCAGCACAATACAGCCGGGCAAGGTCAAAGGCAAAACTCTGCTGGTCGTAATCCTTGCGGAAACGGCTCATGGGAACAAGGAATTTATACAGGGTCTGAAGGTACACATCGGCATCTGGAGCTTTTTCCAGTTTAAGCAGCGCAAGATCGTAACAATTGGCTAACTCAGATGCGAATTGACCTGCATTGAATGATACCTTCATCAATTTTTCACGGGCTTCCTTCACGCTCTGCACGAAACTTTCCGGGCGGGAACACGAAACTTTCTTACGGTCGATGTAGATATCCTGGCTCTCCACATCAAAACGGATTTTGAACGGAAATATCTCATAGTTGGGGAACGACCCAATCACATCAACCTGATGTTCAGCACATAACCGCAGCATTTGTTCTGCGAAGGAACCATTCTCCAGGTAGGCTCTCGCATCGAATCCATCGATAGTCTCCTGCGACTGTCGCAAAACCAAAGCAAGCTCAGCGTCAACATTGAGCATCGTCTGGATATTTTTGGAAGCACTCTTGAGGTCTCCTAGAGCCATTTCCTTCGCTAGCGCTTTCTGGAGCTTCACCATACTGGCGGATTTATCTTTCAAAGCTTTCTCGAGCATCAGGTACTGTTGGTATAAAATCTCATAATCCATGGGGGTATCCTTAATTCATAGCGTCTTGGACATTGTTTTTATTGTGTCGATTGATATTATTATATATCCTGCGAGTGTGCAACAGATAGTTGGATGGAATGGGGTATAGCCATCGGCTTGGTTGATAGGGATTTGCATCTATCGATAGAGTTTAAAAACTTATAATGAAATTAGATACGAATTAGGGAGATTGCGCCGGATGGACTTGAAGCTGTATCCCTGGCAAGAAGAATGTCTACAAGCCTGGTTTAGGCACCAAGGCCGGGGAATTGTGCAGGTGGTCACTGGTGCGGGCAAGACTTTGATGGCGCTTGCTGCCGCAAGTCAGCTAGAACAGAACGGTGTAGCTGGTCTCAAAGTTAAAATCATCGTACCGAAGACTTTCATGGTGGCGCAATGGACTGCCAGTCTGTTGGATAATCACTCCCTGTTCGGGATATCCCGTGATGAGATCGGTTGCTATTTTGGGGAACACAAGGATCCTCCAACCCGGCATTACATGATCTATGTGGTGAATTCCGCCCGTTATTCCCTTGCCCGGCATATTCTGGACGATTTTAAGCAGGGGCATCCGGTGCTTATTATTGCTGACGAGTGCCATCATTACGCAAGCCCAGAGAACATGAAGATTTTTGAATTTCTCCAGCATCGCGCTGGGGCTGTGGTTCCCGCATATCATTCGCTTGGACTATCAGCCACGCCGCAGACTTTCGGCTTTGACGAGATCCTCGTACCGGCTCTTGGCCCGCTCATCTATACCTATGGTTTTACCAAAGCGATCCAACACAAGGTGATCAACAATTGTGTGCTGTACAATATCGGTCTTTCATTCGACCTCGATGAGAGCATGGAATATGATGATCTCTCCCACGGCATCAAGTTTCAATTATCAAAATACGGGACACATATGCGGGCGCATCTCAGTGAGCGCGATTCCGATTTCTTCCACACAGTTAAGAAGATGGCGAACAATTCCGACCCGGAACTATCCGCTTGGGCTATCAACTTGCTCAATCTTATCTATAAGCGTCGGACCTTGGTGTACGAAGCGTCCGCTAGGAGGATATGTGCTGTCGACCTTATCGCATCTTTGCCGCAAAGGGCAAAAATCATTGTATTTGGAGAGCGAATCAAACAAGGTGATTTGCTCTACGAGCAGTTGTTGAGGGTATACCCTAACCAAGTGGCCCGGTATCACAGCGAGATGGGCGATGTTTCGAAGAAATACGCTATCTCACGCTATCGTGAAGGTGAGGTCCGGATTCTTGTCTGCTGCCGTGCACTGGACGAGGGTTTCGATATTCCTTCAGCCGATGTCGGTATCGTGCTGTCAAGCACCTCGACAGAACGTCAGCGGATTCAGCGCCTCGGGCGGATTTTGCGCCGTTCGAGTGGAAAGTCCATTTCAAGTTTATATTATCTCTTTGTAAAAGAAACAGTTGAAGATAGCGCGCTGTTGCCAGAGGTGGTTGAAGGTGCCCAGGAGTTTGATCTTCAGTATAACGCCTCGTCAGGGGAATTCTCCCACCCGACCTACGACGGATTGGCGTCGCAATTATTGGCACGGATTTCTCTGCAGGGTATGGATCCCGATGCCCTATCAACAATTCAGTATTGTCTGGAGCTTGGCCGAATGCGTTCGGACTGGTTGATGGATGACACGCATCTAGAGGCCATGATCGCATCCGCTGATAGCATCTCCGAGCGCAACTACTGGATTTGCATGAAGCAACTTGCTGCGACTCAAGCCCCAAAATCCATAAAAGTAGATTCGAAAGCAGATTCGTGCCAGGCACCAAACNNGTTTGGTGCCTGGCACGAATCTGCTGAGCATTATGAACGTAACCAGAATTACAGTAATACGGATTACGATACTAGTGGTCTGTAAACTTCAATCCTTTAATTTCCTTCAGTCTAAACGGTGTGATCTGTATCTCGAGAAGGACTCGCTATTTATTGATGAAGGCAAGAATATACTGATACAGGAGTTCGGTCGGGTCAGCCCCCTATTTCATCAACCGCCGGGTCTGGCCAACGAGATAGAGCGGCAGTGTGACTAAAGTATATTGATAATCGGAATAGGGGAGAGAAGAAGTAATGATTTCCACCACAGGCCTGTTTGTTGAAAACCGCAACGCTGTCGAGAGTTTTTTCAATTCCATACACACATGCAAGGATTTCAACGTCCCCGTTTTTCCCGATTTCACCTCGATGGGAAGTACCGAATTTCCCTGCTGGATTACAAAATCAACTTCAGCATTTGATTGGGCCTTCTCCCTACGCCAGTAATAGAGCTCCGGATTCATATAGCTTGGTTGGCTGTAGAGTAAGTGTTGTCCGATGAACTGTTCAGCCAATTCCCCCTTGTTCGAAAAAAACAATTCTTTATCATGGGATAGTTCTCCAATTGATAAACCGCTCAAAGCGAGATATAACCCTATATCCAATAGAATTCCTTTGGACATTTTTCGATTGGTCTCAGCTTTCAACGGGAGGCTGTTAGCACTTGAATGGTACGCCCTATAAAAAAGACAGGCATTCACAAATAAAGTCAGTATTTTCTCGGTGACAGCACTCCTCTCCTGAGGGATTATATCGACATAGCTGATTTTTTTACCAACTGTGGATCCTAGTTTATCAAAAACCTCCTGGAGCTTGCTGAGGTCTATTCGGCTTCCATATTTTGCGAAATCATCACGGTACGTGTTAAGGATAGAGTATTTCACCTTATCAGCTTCGAGCAACGACCCTGTTTCCCTAAAGACTTTTATAACTTCCGGCATTCCTCCTAACAGGTGGTAGGTTCGTACATGTTCCAAAGCCTTTTCATGGATGATTTCCGAAACTTCCTCTCCCAATGTATAGTTTTGCAAATACGTGAGCAGTTGATCCGCTCCAATCGCGTCTAAGTATTCTTCAAACGTCATGGGTCCCATGAATAGATACTCGATCCGCCCGACGGGCATGGAGAACTCGTGGTTTTCCAGCGCGAACTCCAACAAAGATCCGGCAGCGATAACCGCAAGTTTTGGCATTTGTTCGAAAAAGTAGCGCAGGGTGGCGATTGCTCTAGGGTAAGCTTGGATTTCATCAAGAAAAAGCACTGACTTTTCCAAATCTATTCTCACATTGTAGAGGATTTCCAACGTTTGGATGATTTTTTTAGGATCGTTTGATTCGAACAGGCTTTTCAAATTATAGGATTGTTCAAAATTGAGCTCAATCAATTGAATGCCGGCCTGTTGGCAAAACAACCGGACTACTGTCGATTTGCCCACCTGCCTGGCTCCACGGATGATGAGCGGTTTACGATGCGGGTTCTTGTACCACTCTGATAGATATGCTTCTTCTTTTCTTTTCATATATACATTATAGCACATAACGTGATAAATATAAGGGTAAAAATAACATCATTTTCGTGCCAGGCACCAAATTTCGGTTCTCAATCGGAACTTGGGCGGCACGGCTTCGCCGTCAGGCCGCTTCGGGGTCCGCTCGCGCTCCCGTTCGTGCCAGGCACGAAATTGACGCAGCAGTATTGCTTGCATGCGGTTTACATGCAGGTCGGTGCAGGTAACTTCATACCGAAGAAGGAAGCAATTTCGTGCCAGGCACGGATCTGCCGCATCGAGAACCCATTTGTCAACTTTGTGCACGAATCTGCGCTAAACGTCGCTAAAAAGTTCCTTCTGGACATACTGTTTCTTCTCCGGCTGCTTCTCCGGTTTCTCGGGTTGTTTGTCCAGCTGTTTCTCGGGTTGTTTGTCGGGTTGTTTAGCAAGCTTCTTCTTCATCCTATCGATATCGTGCGTTTTACCCAATTTCGTCCATATAGCCAAGGCCTCTTCATAGCGATGCAATTCTTCATACGTGCGCGCCAAACTCGGTAGGTCCTCGGTTTTTTTGTAGCATCGCAGCGCGTCATCAAAATCCTTTTCACCACTAAAGAGCTCGGCCGCCCGTTTGAAATTTCCCGCCTGTTCATATAAAAGCGCCGCTTCTTTATATCTTCCTGCCCTGAAGCAAAAGGCCACTGTTTTTATGAAAACCTCATTTTCCTTGAGGAACTCGAGCGCTTCTGCGAATCGTGTGGAGGAGCGGCTGAACAGCAGATAATTATGAATATCGATTGGAAGGTCTTGTATCAGCGAATCCAGCGAAGTCGGTAGACTATCCTGGGCTAATGTTTTTAGGAGGGGATCGTTGAGTATGATAGCAAGCGTGGAAAGCCGTTTCTTGAATTGCTCGATGAACATTTCATTTTGAGTGCTATTCTGCGTGACAATCAGGAACATATGGTTGAGATATCGTGTTTCGAGGATAAGGTCTATGAAGGAGCGCGGTGCTATCTCGACACTCAGGATCATATCGAAGGAGAACAGATACGTATGGATGATCGCGATGAGATTGTAGGGAGTCTTTCCGCGCATAAGTTTTGCAAGCAGCTCCAGTAGAACCTGACCCTCCTTATCATAGGCTAAATCGACAATCGTCCGACTCGTTCTTTGCTTGATCCTATCCTTTAGATAGCTTTCGGAGATGGTTAGGTTGCTTTTCCGCGCGATGAACTCGATTGCTTTCTCAGGTTTATGCAATTCCACGAAAAAGTCGAGCGCTTCCTCATCCCGGCTATCGACATGCAGAGCTGCCTTGAAAACGCCTTCTACCTCGTTCACCGTGAGATATCGGGTGAGCGCCTTGTTGTACTGCTTGTTTTTATATTGGTTCTCAGCGGTTTCGTAGCAGGCTTGAATCAATTTTTGATCATACCGGCGGCCTTTCCTCATAGTAGCGCACAGAAGCTCCCTCACTTGGAAATGAGAAGCCGTATCGTCAATCAGCTCATACAGATCAATCGCCCGGTCATACTGTCCAAGCGCGGTAAAACATTGGGCAGCGGTACGTTGGTCTCCGATTTTCATAAACCCATCGGCTGCCAGCTGAAACTGACCCTTGCTGAAAAACAGCTCCGAGGCTTGCGCGTGATGCGAAAGCGCGGCATACCGTATCCCGGCATTCACCATTGTTCGGGAGACTTTCTCTTGGGCCTGCGCCTCAACGAGCAACTGCTTCTCTTGCTTCTTTGATTCCTTGGCATAGATGGAGAATTCCTGGATCGCCAGCGCGTACTCCTTGCGTTTCTCATGTAAGGTACCCAGCTGATAATGATCTCCCAAGGCGGTGTAGCAGGCAAACGCATTGTCCCAGGCTTTCAGGCGGATGTAGATAGGGGCGGCAGATGCGTGATCACCTCCGGCCACATAGTAATCAGCGGCCTTTTTCAGTTGCTTCAACCGCTTGCAGCACAGCGCCGCCTCCAGAAACAGGCCTCCGGATACATAAGAATCCGCTGCCAGGCTGAAGGACCGGATCTTGAAATAGTAAGCACCAAGTTGTGCGAACGCTTTGGCTTTCTTCCAGTTCTCCACCGCCCGGTCGAAACGCTTCTGTTTTACCCAGAGCTCGGCCGCCTCGCTGTACCTTCCTTCGGTTTCCATCAGCGATATCTCGCATGGGATGATACGGTCCTTGCGTTTGAGCTCATTCCAAATAGGGAGCGCCTTGCGGTAGACGCCGGCATCCTCATAATCCTGGGCTGCTTCGGCTTTTCTTCCCCGGACGAAGAACAGCTCGGCCGATTCAAGATACAGTTTCTCACTTCGCTTGATGTACGCTTGGCAGATATCGTTCATTTCGTCGTTGGAACTGTTCCGATAGCACTCCGCGGCCACCGGGTAGCGCTCGCGGGCGAAGAAATAGTCGCCTTGCTCGTTCCATTGCTCTGGAGTCGAAATCCGCTTCCATATGTGCTGCAGGGCCTCTTTTTCCTGGGTGATAAAGATGTGGGGAGCGAGTTCTTCCACCTGCCATACCGGTGATGTCCGCGCTCCATCATAGATGATCAAGGTGTTTCTAGCCCGGGTCACCGCCACATACAGCAAATTGATCTCATGGCGTATCAGGGGATGGTGGCTGGTCTCAAGCAGGTGTTCCGCTTGGATTTTCCGCCAGATATCGGCGGATTTGGCATCGGAGGAGAATTTCCAAAGAAGCACGGTGTCGAACTCCAAACCCTTCGCTTCGTGTATGGTAAAGACAAGCTCGGTGCCAAGGATCTTCATCAACCGCTTTTTCTCAGAATCGGTACGTACAAGAACCACCTGCCCAGCCGCTGTCTTTGCCACTTCGTTACTCATCTCCACCTCGGAGATGCCGTGGATGAGATAGGGCGGGCGACCGTTGAATTTCCACTCCTCCATCTGCTCGTGCCCGCTGATTCCCACCAGCTGCTGCTTAAGCTTGAGCAAGGCGTTGGATAGCTTGACCACACTACCGACGCACCGAAAGTTCAGATGCAGGTGCTGGACCTCCGGTACCGGGAGACCTTGTTCGTAGAAGCGGTTTTTGAGTTCCTCCCAGCGGAAACCACTGGGGTTGATAATCTGTTTGGGGTCCCCCGCGCACACCAGTTCCCCTGGTTTTTTGGAAAGCTTGTAGATGAGGGTGAGCTGGATGTCTGAAAAATCCTGCACTTCGTCACATATCACCAAATCCCATTGGAACAGGTCACCGAGTTTCTCCAAGGCAACTATCGCGCGTCTACACAGATCGATTTCATCAAAGCGTTTTTCTGCATCAAGCTGTGTCTGGTAATATTCTGCTATGCTGTGGATCTCCTCCCGGTTGTAGAGGAAGTTGGGGGCTCTTTTTTTACCCAGCTCGCAATATTCCTGCAGTGAGAGCAACGGTGAGGAGAGATGGTGCTCCTTAGACTGCAGTATCCGTAAGATCTCGCCGAGGATGTAGGCGCAAGTGGCGTAATCGGATTGTTGATTGGGAAAGGTGAGCTTCTGCACAAAGTCCGTGAAGTCGGTGCACGCGCTTTTGTTTTCGATGATCCGCTCGAATTTTTTAGCAAAATCATAGGCTTTCAATGCCAGCAGAGCGTCTTTCAGCTGACGTAACTGGATAATTGAAAGAGAGTTGCTCAAGTAACGGGAGATGAGGTCGCGGTAATGCCGGAGGCTCACAGGTGGATTCGCTCCCTTGATGATGGCACGGATTTCCTCCCACACCAGCTCCGGATCGTACTTCTTGGCGAGGGCGTGCCGGCTGAATATCTCACTGAACCCCTTAAGATCCACCTCCATTTTCAGGTCTTGGTGACATCCTGCGGTGGAGAGAATCTCCAGTATCAGTTCGCGGAACATGGAGAAGCGTGCATTCCCGATCTTGTGCTCCAAGCAGGAATGGACGATCAAACCCCGGTACAGTTTTTCTGAATACTCTTTAAGGAATTTACTACAGGTTATGAACAGCACTGCCTGGCCGGTATGGCTGCCTTTCACCAGGTAGTAGACGGCCAGTGTGGTCTTGCCACTTCCCGCGGTTCCCGATACAAGCACGGGAGGTTTTAGACCGAGCACTTCCTGTTGCTCTCCAGTCAGGTAGAGGAAGAGTTCGAAGAAGTCGGGATGGGTTTTTTCCAAGAGCCTTTGCAACTGCTCCTCGCCAATATCCATCCATTTTTGTGGGCCATAATCTTCAAGCACCTTCTGCTCGATCGATTCCTGGGTGAAGCAATCTTCGGGCAGGCTGTCGATGAGGAGGTCATCCAGGTTTTCGTCGCTATGAGTCTCGAAGTTGAGGAACGGCGCGTTGTCTGGATAGATCGTCCGGGCCTTTGAGCTGATATCATCATGGTGGACCGCTCCCCACAGGTAAATGCAGGTGCGCTCTCCGTCTCTTCCTAGTGTGAAGATGAGCCTGTCGCCTTTGCTGATACGGGCCTCGAAGATCACCTTGTTCGAGGGTCCTTTGAGTTTTTTCACCCGTACTCCCGCATCCCACATACCATTTTCCAAAAATGACAGTTTTTCCAGAATGCGCTCCCGTGCTTTTGTCGATTGCGAGAGTAGGTCTTTTTTGAGCCGCTCGTTGAGCAGTAGCAGGTAGCGCGTCGTTTCCATGATGGACTATCATAAAAGGCAATACTGCAATTGTCTAGCAATTCAGGTATAATTTTCCATTAGCGAAAGATCGGCCTACCTGAAAAAGAATTGATACCTAGCGTATATAAGGAAATAGCTATATATTATTATCCGAAAAGTCCCAGGCCCCGTTTCTCGTTGAAAAGCTGAAGTTCAATTAAGAAAAGATCCATCGCCATCTTCTCCACGTGATATCTCGGTAGGTTCCGGGAGCCAGAACTGGAGAATCAAGTTATATGCGAGGGCTCTTCGAGGGCTGCATGATTCCGTTGCCTTCCAGGTGGATATCCTCGCCAAGAATATTCTCGCGATGTACCATGAAGCAGGGAATTGCTACATCAGGCATCCACATCGGGATCTTATTGATGGATTGGGAAACGGTTGCATCGCTGTATGTCGGGATGGGGACCGTGAGATATGATTGAGTTCCACTCTCTCCAACTACTAAAACCTTTGTTAATTGGTGATTTAAGTGATTCTTCGATTCTTCGAAATCTTTTCTTTGTTGACAGTTGTGTGATTAACTGTAATCATGAATCATTGCACGTATTTTTGAAAAACCATGAATAAGCATATAACAGCATCAAGTACCATGAGACGATATGAAGGGGTTCTTGTCAAATCTCCACACGAAGGAAGCACAATAAATGGCTTTAAGTTATGCATACATCTCCATCAGCGTGCTGGCATTGGCTTTTCTGGGTTTCGCGTTCTCCGTGACTATTCCCAGATGGCAAAACCGGGGGAGCAAGCAACTGGCGCTGATGATGGTGCTCATGTTCATCGCCTCATTCTGCATCCTACTTGAACTCATAGCTAAAACCTACTCCGGGAAACTGTTCTGGCGTAATCTCAGCCAAATAGGATTGTTCATCCTTCCCGCGTCATCGTTCAATTTCATCATGACGTATACCGAAGAGGACCGTAGATTATTCACCTATTGGCGGAAAATCAACTTCATCTATGCCCTCGTATGCATAATTCTTATTTTCACCAACGACCTCCATCACATCATGCGTATTTCCGTTGAATTGGTGCAGAAGGCTGATGGTCCGGGGCTCGCGGTCCGGCAGACACTCGTGGGAAAGATTGCTGTCGCCTTGAATACCTTAATGAACGTCATAGCATTGGTAAGACTCTGGGTATTTATGAGAAACGCTTCTCGGGGAAGTCGTTCGCAAATAATCCTGGTTTTCATCGGATTTCTCATACCGATTGTTTCGACCTATCTCAGCAGCGCTTTCCAGCGTGTGTCCGGCTTCAATGTCCCGGCATCGGTGAGTTTTCTCATAGGAATCTGCTTCATACTCTTCGGTATGTATCGCTACGATTTTCTTGCAACCTCGCCAATCGCCAGGGACTGGGCGCTAGACGAAATGGATATCGGGATAATCTTCACCGATTCCAAGGGCGCCGTGGTCGAATGCAATGCAGCTGCGCGCAAGGAATTTGGAGACGATGTAAAATCTGTCCATAATTTTATCACCAGTACTATTCAATGGCAAAATGCGATTTCAACTTGTCAGGACCATGAGCTGGATTTATCTGTTCCTGCAGCCTCTGGAGATAAAACATTTCGGATCCGGGTCCACCATCTCACAAGGAAGCACAATACTTTAGGTGCGGTCTCACTTGTCCAGGATATAACCCAAGAGAAAGCCTTTCGCGAGAATTTGATGCACCGGGCTGAAAAGGATGGAATGACTCAGATCCTCAATCGAAATGCCTTTGAAGAAAAGGCCCAGGAGCTGCTCAATGTTCCCGAACGCTTGGGGAGATCTTGTTCACTTTTCATGCTGGATATCGATGATTTCAAACATATCAACGATACATTCGGGCATATGGTCGGGGATGAAGTACTGAAAGGGATTGTCGGCATTCTACGCACGAGCTGTCGGGAGCAAGATGTTCTGGGAAGAGTGGGGGGTGATGAATTCGCTATCCTAGTGCTTGATTGCGATGCATTTCATTCCATCAATATCGCCCAACGTATCCATAAAGGACTTGCTACCATCGAATTCAAAGGCGGCGACCAGCTATTCCATGTTTCTGTAAGTATCGGACTTGTCAACCAAGCTGTCCAGGTGGAGGGATTCAAAGAACTGTATGATAAAGCAGACCAGGCTTTGCTCCAAGCGAAAGCCACGGGCAAGAGTAGAACTGTGCTTTTTCCTAGTGGTCTGCAACACGTCTGAAATCATGTGGTAGTGTCTGGGGGAAACCTCGGGGAAAGCACAGATTTTGGTGAACTCTAAGAAAAATTTGCAAAATAGATTCCTTAAGGAGCTCTGGGAGTAGTTGAAAGCCCTTTTCAGGGTTTTCCCTAGAATCGTTTTCCAATTTCCTCTTGCACGAAACGCAAGCCGCCCGTAGTATCTGCATATACTGCATCACCAGGGAGCGCTCCATGGTACCTATCACCTGCTCAGAGATCATTTTCGACCTTGATGGAACTCTTTGGACCCCGGTGGAGCTCAGCTTGGTCGCATGGCGCACCGCATGCAGCGACCTTGGCTTCGATTGCCCCTGCGTCACCACGGAAGCTCTGCTCGGTACCTATGGCATGATGCTCCAAGATGCATCCGAGATCCTCCTTCCAGGAATCCTGCCTGCCCAGCAGGATCTGATCACAGAACGTGTATTCGCGATTGAGAACAAGCTTATCGCCGAGGGGGGTGGCGACCTGTATACTGATGTCCGCGAGGTGCTCACCATGCTGAGCCAAAGTAAACGACTCTTCATCGCAAGTAATTGCCAGAGCGGCTATATCGAGGCCTTCCTACAGTCACACCAGCTGGAGCACCTGTTTTGCGATACCATCGCGCTTGGCGATACAGGCAAGAGCAAGGCCCAGAATGTCGCTCTCCTCATGACACGTAATACTATCACCAAAGCGGCGTTTGTCGGTGATGCCGAAACGGACCTCAAAGCCGCCCGCGCAAACAACCTTCCCTTCATCTATGCAAGCTATGGCTATGGCAAAGTGTCGGAATACGACTACCGGATTGACGCATTTCAAGACCTCGCAACTTTGTGCCAGGCACGAACCTGACAGCCTTGGGGCCATTTTGCAATTTTTTGCGCGCAGGTTCGTGCCTGGCACTTTCTTGAGAGCGAATTAAACCCCCATTGCAAGGTTTTACTCGATTTCCCTCACATAATGGAGCTTATAATGCCGTTTGCACGCGCAACTTTGTGCCAGGCAACTTTGTGCCAGGCACGAATCTGACAGCATTGGGGGCACTCGCTGTTTTGACGCGCAGGTTCGTGCCTGGCACCAAAGTTTTTTCCTTCTTTTTGAGAAAAAATTATATTTTCACCTTTTGTTTAATAATTAATTGACATGACTTCAATGGGCGTTGTATATTTATGCAAAGATTTGAATATATAAAGGATGCCTATGGAAGTTCCAAGACCTACCCAAGAGCTGTTTACTGATGAAGCGGTGAACATGAAAGCTTTGAAGGCGAAAGCGTTCAATTTCCGCTGGGCCGAGGTGCCGGACGGAGTCATCCCCCTCACTGCAGCCGATCCTGATTTTCCTGTAGCCAAAGAAATCGTCCAGGCGATCACGGACTACATCGCGGATGGCTATTTTTCCTACATCCCCCACACCGGCCTGCCAGAGTTCAAGCAATCCATCGCGACCTACCTGAACCACTACAAGAACGAATATGTCGACCCCGCCCTGGTGCTTCCCATAGACAGCGCAGCCCGAGGTATGTACATCATCGCGAAAACCGTACTGAAACCCGGTGACGAAGCCATCATATTCGATCCAGTGGATTATCTATTCAGAGAATCGACCTTGGCGGCCGGAGCAGTGCCCGTACTGTACCCGACCAAAGTGGCGGGCGACAGGATCGACCTGTCTCATATAGGCGACTACATCACACCCAAAACCAAGATGATCTGCCTGTGCAACCCCCACAATCCATTGGGGATGGTGTACCCAAAAGAGGATCTCGACGCCCTGCTCAAATTAGCCAACAAGCATGACCTATGGATCATGAACGACGAGATATGGTCGGATATTGTCTATGGTGAACGACCTTTCACCAGCATACTCTCCCTAGGAGCCCATCGCAACCGTAAGACGCTCAGTGTATTCGGCTTCTCAAAAAGTTTCGGCATCGCTGGCCTTCGCGCCGGTTGCCTATACGCCCATGAACCGGAGATATTCAAGCTCCTGCTGGAGAACGCGGAAGTTCGCACTACCGCCGGAGGAATATCGTCCTTATCCCAGATCGCCGGCATGGCCTGCCTGGACAAGAGCCGTTATTGGGTGGAAGCCTTCATCGAGCACCTCACCGCCAACCGCGATTACGGCTGCCAGCGCATCAACGCGATGCCGGGAGTCTCGTGCCGTACCCCTCAGGCTACCTACCTGTTCTTTGTGAACATCAAGGAAACCGGATTCTCATCGGAAGAACTCGCCAACCGTCTGCGGGACGAGGCCAAGCTGGCCGTGGTGCCGGGAACCGCGCGGTTTTTCGGACCAGGAGCCGATGGGTACATCCGCATCTGCTTTTCCACCTCGCATGCGATTCTCAAGGAAGGCCTTGACCGCCTGGAGAACTGGCTGAATACCAATCGCCGGTAAGGAACATCAAACGAAATAATTTTTGGGCTGATCGAACGCCTGAGAAGCACAAAATTATATAAGCGACTTTTCAAACGGAGGAAACGGTAAATGAAAAGACTGACAGTGTCCATGCTACTCGTAATCGCGCTGTTCATCTGTGTGCCGGCATTGGTATTCGCCGGTGGCAAAACAGAAACAGCACCCAGTGTTGCCCTGAAAGACGGCCCGATCATCGTCGGCAGCAACAGTGCCCCAAGAACATTGAATCCTCTCTTCTTCCCCAGCAGACAGGACTCCATCGTCACCAACCTGATTTTCGACAACTTCGTGCAACCCGATAAGAACGGTGTGATTGTCGGTGGTTTGGCCGAAAGCTTCTCCATCGCAGCCGATGGTGTCACCTATACCTTCAATTTGGCCAAAGGCGTGAAATGGCATGACGGACAGGCTTTTGATGGAGACGATGTGGTCGCCACCCTCAAGATGCTCGCCCATCCTGACTACGCTGGTGGTGTGGACCGCGTGGGACAGATTGTGGGAGTTGAGGAATTCAAAGCCAACCCGAACGGACCCTTCTCCGGTGTCTCCCTCAGCGCTGACAAAATGACCGTCACCATCAAGATAAAAGCCCCTTCCGCCACCTTCTTGCCAGGCTTGTACTTCCAGATCCTGCCTGAGCACTTGATCAAGGACATCAATTTGGTCGAGCTTGAGAAAGCGGCCTTCAATTCCAATCCTGTCGGAACCGGCCCCTTCAAGTTCAAGGAATGGAAAGTCGGCGACTCCATCACCGTCGTGAAGAATTCCGAGTACTACCTCGGCGAACCCAAAGTCTCCAGCATCATCGTGAAATTCGGCGATCTCGTGGCGCTGACCAGCCAATTGCAGACCGGCGCGATCGACATGCTGGAAGTTGAGGAAGAAGGCTACAACACCTTCAAGAACAACGCCGATTTCGTGCTGTACACCTACCCGATGCAGAGTGTAGACTATGTGGGCTTCCTCACCGGACCTGGCCGTGCCGCCGACACCCGTGAGCCCCGCGCCGTTTTCAGCAAGAACATCCGCCAAGCCCTGGCCTACGCAACCAACAAGGAAGCGCTGGTAAATGGTGCTTATGGTGTGATGGGTTATGCCCACGACTCCATCTTCCCGAAGGGGTCGATAGCTGATAGCCCCAACGACAATCCGTATACCTACAACGTCGCCAAGGCGAAGTCGATGATCGAAGCAGAAGGGTATAAGCTCAACGCCACCACCAAGCTGTACGAGAAGAACGGCAAGCCCCTGACCATCGAACTGTTCTATGCTGAATCCAGTGCCGCCCAGGCTGCTATCCTCAAGGAGCAGTGGAAGGCTGCTGGGGTTGATCTGAACCTCAAGCTGGTGGATTTCGGCGCCCTCATTTCTGTCCTGCTCCGTAAGAGCGATGCCAATGGCAATCTTGCCAACAGCCTGAGCTTCGACAAGGCCACTTCCGCCACCGATGCTAATTTCGATGCCTATCTGCTTGGTTTCGCACAGGAATCCGATGCGAATGAGTATGCTCAGTACTTCGTCAACGATCCGTTCTGGAACTTCTACCACTACGAGAACACCGACGTGCAGAAATGGTTCGCAGAGCAGGCCATCACCACCGACCAGGCCAAGCGTAGCGAGATTCTGCAGAAAATCTCCGTGCAGATCACCGAGGACCTCCCCTGGTTCACCTATGCCGGCAAGAACGAGACTATCGTCGCTGGCAAGAACATCGGCGGTCTTGAACCCGATACCCGTGGGTATACGCTCAACGCCCACACATGGTTCCTTAAATAACTGACTATTGTATCCAATCCTTCCGCGGCAGAGCCATCTGCCGCGGTTTTGCACGGAGCATGCATGCATCAGAAGAATTGTGTCGAAATTTTGCAGGACCTCATCCGCTTTGATACTCAGAATCCACCCGGCAACGAGGTGGCCCTGGTCAACTATATCCATGAGTATTGCGAAGCCTTGCATATCCAGAACGACGTCTACCTCTATGAGGGGCAGCGTGCGAACATCATCATCCGAATAGGCCGATCCACACCGGAGAATCTGGTGGTGCTTGGTCATACCGATGTAGTCCGCGCAAAGGCTGAAGATTGGAAATTTGACCCGTTCGCGGCCCATATCAGCGAGGGCTACCTGTACGGACGGGGTGCTCTGGATATGAAGTACTTCATCGCCGCGGCCATGGTGGTGATGCGCTCGCTCAAAGCACAGGAAGCAACTCTCAAGAGGGGTATTGTCTTTGTGTTCACCGCCGATGAGGAAACCGGCAGCGCTTTTGGCCTCTCTCGGCTGCTGACCGAAAAAGGCATCGCCGGGGAGCTTTCCCATAAGGTGGTGCTGAATGAGGGGGGCGGATTCGCTGTTTTCCATCAGAATACGTGCCACTATCTGTTTGAGACTGGACAGAAGTCGGTATGCCGGCTCCGGCTTACGATTCCCGAAGAACCCGATTCCAATCCCTATTTCCATACCACCACTCACGAGGCCACCTTGGTGCGCGCCTTGGATCGTCTGGAGAAATTGGTGATCGATGATGAAATCCCCCGCACCTCGCGCCTGTTGTCAAATGCCTTTACAGATGACCCAGCGGATACATCCCATGCGATGGATGCGAAACTGCGGAATTTGATCGATACCATGTCCCAATCGATGATCACGCCCACAATTATCCATGGTGGCGCGCGTAATCCCAATCTGTTAGCTCACATCCGGGCGACCATCGACCTGGACTGCCGGTTGCTGCCGGCCATCACCAAAGAACAATTCGTCCATAAAGTCGAGACCGCGCTGGAGGGCCTGCCGATACAGGTGCAGGTGCTGTCTTTCTCGCAGGGCTACGAGGCTGATATCGAGCGTAAGTTCATCAAGCTGCTGGAACTGACTTTACAAAAACATGACCCTGCAATCAAAGGGCTGTTGCCGTTCATCACACCCGGCTCCAACGACGGCAAGTATTTAAAACCGCTGGGATGCGAGATCCTCGGCTTCGCACCATTGCATAAAGACGAGACTTTCACCACCATCATGCCGCTGATCCATGGCTTGGACGAGCGTATCTCGCTAAAGTCCATTGCCTTCTGCGAGCAGGTTCTGCATGATGTCTGCGTCGAATACCTGACAGGAGATGCATACCTTGGCTAATTTGGAAAAAATCCTCCAATTGGAGCAGGAACTGACCGCGCGTGACATCGACACCTTGTTGATACTCTCGCGGGAGGATTCCGATATCGTGCTGCCGCTGCTGCTACCCGTGCATGTGGTGGCCCAGACCGCGTTTTTCTTCCGTAAGTCGCAGCCCCATATCGTGCTTACCGGAAGTACCGATGCCAATACCTACAAAGAGTTCGGCATTTTTGAGATTGTGGAGGTGACTTCCGATTTCGAGACCGATTTCCTGACGGTTTTCAACCGGCTCGCGCCTAAGCGGCTGGCTTTGAACATCTCCGAGGATGACTACCTGGTTGATGGCCTGACGATGGGGCAGTACCTGATGCTGCAGGATATGGTGGGCGCCGAACGGCTGGCTACGATGGAATGCTCCAGTGAGCCGATTATCCAACGCCTTCGCAGCATTAAGAGCGTGTATGAGATCGAGCAGATCCGCACCGCGGTGCAAAAGACCTGCCGTATATACGATGAGGTGGCCGGGAGCATCAACGTGGGGATGAGCGAAACCCAGATAGGAGAGTTGTTCGTGCAGGGAATGCGCCGCCACGCTGTGGTGAATGCCTTTGGAGCGCCGTACAGCTATCCGCTCATCTGCATCAACCGCTGCGGTCTTGCCCACCGCGAACCGAATGCGAACAATGTCCTGGAGCCCGGCGATCTGCTCATCTGCGACTTCAGTGTACGCCACAACGGCTATTGTTCCGATATCGCCCGGAGCTTCTATGTGCTGCGTGAGGGCGAGACCCAAGCCCCAGCTGCGGTGCAGAAGGCGTTTGACACTACGGTAGCAGCAGTATCGGCGGTAATAGCCTCGATCGCGGTGGGGATGCCTGGTTACGAAGCCGACCGCCTTGGCCGTGACGTCATCGAGCAAGCGGGCTATCCCACCATCCGACATGCCACCGGACATCAGCTTGGTATGCGCGTACATGATGGTGGCACATCGCTCAGTCCCCGCAACCCCGAGAGGCCGGCCACCCTGGGCCTGGTGCAGGCCAACGAGGTGTATGCGATAGAGCCCACGGTGATCCAGGACGATGGCCTCCCCAGTTTCATTGTGGAAGAGGATATCGTCATCCGCGAGGGCGGCGTGGAGATTCTCAGTGACCGTCAGCTGTCCCTCTACCTCATCGGGTGTGTCCCATCAAAGCCGGTGCAAGCCGAAGGATGCCGATGATGGTAACAGACGCACCGATGGTAGCAGACGCCCAGGCTGTAGAGATTTTCAAGGATATGATCCGTCTGGACACCACCAATCCTGCCGGTAACGAATACCTCATGACCGATTATATCGCCGCCTTGCTGCGCTCATATGGCATCCCGTCCACGATAGTGGAGTCAGCACCCGGACGGAGCAACCTCGTGGCCTGTATAGGACCGGATAACGGAGCGCGTCCCATCGTGCTCATCTCGCATGTGGATGTAGTCACCTACGAAGGGCAGACCTGGAAGCATCCACCATTCGCTGCCGCCGAGGAGGATGGTTTCATCTATGGGCGGGGCACTATGGACACCAAGCACCTCACCGCTATGGAACTGGTGGCGTTTCTCCGTGTAGACCCGCAGGCGCTCAAGCGGCCGGTGTACTTTGTGGCGACCGCGGACGAGGAAAAGGGGAGCGTTTTTGGCATGCCAGAGGTGGTCAAGCGCTTCGCTCCCCAGCTCACCCGGGGTTTGGTGATCAACGAAGGTGGTGGTTTTTACATCGAGAACCAAGGCAAGCCGTACTTCACCTGTACTGTGGGCGAGAAGGGTCGTTGCGATATCCACGTGACCATCGAGGGTTCTCCAGGCCCGGCCTCCTTCAAGAACGAGAATAAAGCGGTGGACAAATTCATCCACCTGCTGGATAAGCTCTCCTCCTATGACTTCCCGCTGGACGACAATCCCGTGTACCGGCGCTTCATGAACTGCCTGGGACCGGAAATCGATAATGGCATCCTACGCAATTTCGCCCGCTACAACGGCCACGATGCCTGCATCCTGCAGAAATACGATATAGGGACGCAAGTGAATGTGATGCCCTACCATATTGAGTTTGACTTCGCGCTCCAGCTGCTCCCGGGCAAGACCCGAGACGATGCCCAGCGGATGCTTACCCAGCTGTTCGATGGGGTGGACGCAACCTACGCCATCACCGATTTCCTCCCTGGCTTCGGCAGTTCATGCGAGAACGACTTTTTCGAAACGATGGCCTCCTTGGTGCGCGAGCATTACGGTGAGGCTACCTTGCTGCCGGTATATGCCCTCGGGCGCACGGACGGCCGCTTCCTGGGATCGTTGCCGTGCGATGTCTACGGTTTCTCGCCCGTCACCCGTGCGATCACGTTTGAAGAGGTGCTTACCCTGGTGCATCAGACAAACGAACGGATCGACCGGGACTCCATCATCCTGGGAACCAGGTATTTCACCGATCTGATCACACGTATGGGAGGTGTTGACCATGACTGACCCACATTGCCTGAACCGGGAGAAAATCGCCCAAGCTCAGGATTTCCTGGCGCAGATGGGCATTGACTGCTGGCTTATCAAGACCAAAGAGGGGAGCGACCCTTGCATGCCCTTGATGTTCGGGCTCACCATCGTTGGTGATGCCGTGCTCATCGTCACTCCCACCACCACCATCGCCATCACCAGCACGATCGATGCGCAGGATGTGCGCGCAAGCGGTTTGTTCGCTGAGATACGCACCTACACCCGCACCGGTCTGCCCGAACTGCTGCAGTCCGTGATAGACCAGCTGAAACCCAAGCGGATCGCCCTGAACTATTCTAGAACCAACCATCTTTCGGATGGTCTCACGGTGGGTAGCTACCGCAAGCTGCTGTCGATGCTCACGCCGGTGTATGCCGCGCGGGTGGAGTCCAGCGAGCCGTTCCTCCAGAAGATCCGCAGCATCAAGTCGCCGCAGGAGGTGGCCTTTATCCAGAAGGCGATCGACATCACCTTGGACATTTACGACGAAGTGTTCGCCAAAGTGCGCAAGGGCATGACCGAGATTGAGATCGGCGACCTGTTCGTGCAGGGGATGATAGCGCGGGGAGTGGTCAACGGTATTACCCGCACCCTCAGCCCACCCATTGTGATGACCCATAACATCGCCCATCGGCCACCCGATACCTCGGTGCTCAAGGAGGGCGACTACCTCATTTTTGACTTCTCGGTGGACTACCAAGGCTATTGTTCCGATATCGCGCGCACCTGCTATGTGCTGAAAGAGGGTGAGACTGAAGCCTCGGAGAGCATGCGCCGGGCCTTTGAGACCATCTACGAGGCTATCAACCGTGCTATGGCGGCCCTTAAGCCAGGGGCTATCGGCAAGGATGTGGACTTCGCCGCCCGCCAGCATATTCTGGATTGCGGCTATCAGAACATCTTCCATGCGGTGGGTCACCAGGTGGGCCGGGACGTGCATGATGGCGGGACCTTGCTAGGGCCGCTGAAAAAAAGCTATAAGAACGCATCGCTGGGAGTGATTGAGGAGGGAATGGTGTTCGCCATCGAGCCCACGATTCTCTACGAGGCCGGGCCGGCGATCATATCCGAGGAAAACGTGTTGGTGACAGCCCAGGGGGCGGTCCTCTTAAGCAGACGGCAAGAATCTCTTGTCTTGATCCATTGATCAGGTAGGTGCACATGCTCAAGTATATCGCGCGACGATTGTTGCTATCCATCCCGGTGATCATCGGCATCACCATATTGTCTTTCATCATCATGAAGCTCTCGCCAGGCGACCCGCTGGCGAACTTTATCAACCCGTCCATCAGCATGGAGGACTTGGAGATTTCTCGTCAGGCCCTCGGGCTCAACGACCCGTTGTTCGTGCAGTACTTCAAGTGGATAGGGCAGGTGGTGAGAGGAAATTTCGGCTACACCTATAGCGGGAATCATTCCATCAGCGGTCTCATTCTGGAACGGCTGCCGAACACGATCATACTCACTTTGTCGGCCTTCGTGCTCAGTTTTGTGCTGGGCATCCCTATAGGGGTCATCGCCGCGGTGCGCAAGAACACCCGGGTGGACTACGGCCTCACCTTCTTCTCGCTGGTGGGAGTCGCCATCCCCTCGTTCTTCTTCGGGTTGCTGGTGATTTATTTTTTCGCGCTGGTGCTGGGATTGTTCCCTTCGGGCGGTATGATAAACATCCGGGCGGGTTATACCGGTTACGCCTATTTCAAAGATGTCCTGCATCACCTGATTTTGCCCGCTATCGTGCTTTCGCTAGGAAATATCGCCTCGGTCTCGCGTTTCACGCGCTCAAACATGCTGGATGTGCTTAAAGAGGACTACATCCGCACCGCCAAGGCCAAAGGGTTGCGGAACAAGGCTATCGTCTACAAGCATGCCTTCCGCAACGCCCTTATCCCAGTGGTCACCATCTTCGGGCTCTCCATCCCGTTTCTGTTCAGCGGGGCGTATATCACCGAAAGCATCTTCAACTGGCCGGGTATGGGTCAGCTGGGTATCACCGCCATTCAAAACCGCGAGTACGGTATCATCATGGCCCTCAATCTCATCACCGCGACGCTGGTGCTGCTGGGGAATCTCACTTCGGACATTCTGTATGCGATCGTCGATCCCCGGATCAGGCATTAAGAGGGTATGGGTATGACACTATTCAAGAAAAATAGTTTTTATGATTTCGCCTACAAACGCTTCAAGAAAAACAAGCTGGCGGTGATAGGGGCGGCGGTCACGCTGTTGTTCGTGGTGATGGCCATTTTCGCTCCGCTGATCGCTCCGTACGAGCCGTCCGAGTTCTTTTTTGTGGAGGGGCAGAATGTGTACAACAAGTACGCGCCCCCTTCCGACGGGCACCTGCTGGGCACCGACTCGCTGGGCCGGGATGTGTTCTCGCGCTTGATCTACGGAGCCCGCGTCACCATGATGGTGGCCTTGCTGGCGGTTTCCATCTCCACGGTAATAGGGACCTTCATCGGGCTGATCACTGGGTATTTCGGCAAGCTGGTGGATGCCATCTTCATGCGCATCGTCGATATCGTCATCTCGTTCCCGGTTTTGTTCCTGCTCATATCCATCTCAACCATCATGAAACCTTCCATTTGGATTGTCATTTTCGCCATCGGCTTCGTCAGCTGGACCAGCACGGCGCGTCTGGTGCGGGGCGAGGTGCTTCGGGTGAAGCAGCTGGACTATATCGTGGCCGCCAACGCCTGCGGTTCCTCGTCCCTCAAGATCATCCTCAAGCATATCCTACCCAATATCCTGGCCCCCATCATGGTGCAGATCACCATCGGCACCGCGCAGGCCATCCTGATGGAGGCCTCGTTGAGCTTTCTCGGGGTTGGTGTGCAGCAACCCACTCCCAGTTGGGGAAATATGCTGATGGATGCGCAGAAACTGCTGGTGCTTCGCGATATGCCGTGGATCTGGATCCCACCGGGAATTGTGAATCTGCTGCTGGTGCTGGCCATATACTTTGTCGGCGATGGACTGCGCGATGCCTTCGACCCCAAGCAATAGGAGCTGAACCCCATGAAACCATCAAACACCACACCCGGATCCCCCCTCCCGAGCAACAAGAAACCCTTGCTGCAGGTGAAGGACTTAAGTGTGAAATTCCGGACCGAGGAGGGCATGTTCTTCGCGGTCGAGCATATCAGTTTCGACTTGGAGGAGCAGAAGACCCTGGCCATCGTGGGTGAATCCGGCAGTGGCAAGAGCGTCACTTCGCTGGCGATCATGCAGCTTTTAGCTGAAAACGGCAAGATCACCAGCGGCGAGATCTTCATCGATGACGAGGACATCCTCAAGCTCAGCCAGCGCCAGGTGCAGCACAGTATCTTGGGAAAGAAAATATCGATGATCTTCCAGGAGCCTATGACCGCGCTCAACCCCATCCTCAAGGTGGGCGAGCAGATCATGGAGACCATCATCGAGCATCAGGGGGCTTCGCGAAAGGAAGCTTATGCTATCGCCTTGGATACCCTCAAACAGGTGGGCATCCCTTCGCCGGAGCAACGCATCAAGCAATATCCCCATGAACTCAGCGGGGGTATGAGGCAACGGGTGATGATCGCGATGGGTCTGGTGACCAAGCCCAAGATCATGATCGCCGACGAACCCACCACCGCCCTGGATGTCACCATCGAGGCCCAGATCCTCAATCTGTTGGAGAACCTGAAGGAAACCTACAAGACCGCCATCCTATTTGTCACCCATGATCTGAATGTGGTGGCCGATATCGCGGATGATGTGATCGTGATGTACTGTGGCGAAATTATCGAGAAAGGTCCTGTGGCCGATATCTTCGAGACCCCCCGGCACCCGTATACCATCGGGCTGTTGGCTACCATGCCTTCGCTGGACAATGACAACGATATCCTGCCGACGATCCGGGGGGTGGTGCCCAACATCACCAAACGGCCTACCGGGTGTTATTTTCATCCCCGCTGCGACCATGCCATGCCGCAATGCGCCCAGCGTTCCCCAGCGGTGTTCCAGGTTGGCCAGCAGGCGGTGAAATGCTTTTTGTATGAACAAGACGCGCTTGGCGTGCAAGACGGCCCAGGTGTGCAAGACGGACCAGGCGCGGGCGAGGTGAACCATGGATAAGGAACTGCTGCTGCAAGTGAAGAATCTAAACAAGTTCTTCCTGCTCAAGAAATCGCTACGTGAGAAAAACCGGGTGTACGTGAAGGCGGTCCATAACGTCTCTTTCGATGTGTACCGGGGAGAGACCCTCGGCATCGTGGGTGAATCCGGCTGTGGCAAGAGCACGCTGGGACGATCGATTCTGCGCTTGTACGAGCCCACCTCCGGAGACATCATTTTCAACAACGAGAACATCATGGCCTACGACGCAACCCGGCTGCGGGCGCTGCGCGAGGACATGCAGTACATCTTCCAGGATCCATACAGCTCGATGAACCCCAAGATGACCATCCGGGATATCATCATGGAGCCACTGGATAATTTCCGCAAGGAGATGAACGTCAAGGCCAAAGAGGACCGTGTGGCCGAGTTGCTGGAGATTGTGGGATTGTCGCGTGATGTCATGAACCGCTATCCCCACGAGTTCAGCGGTGGGCAGCGGCAGCGTATCGTCATCGCCCGTGGTATCGCGCTCAATCCGCAATTGTTGATCTGTGACGAATCGGTCTCAGCCTTGGATGTGTCGGTGCAGGCCCAGATCATCAACCTGCTGCAAGAGTTGAAGAAGCGGCTCAACCTGACGTACCTGTTCATCTCGCATGACCTACGGGTGGTTAAGTTCATCAGCGACAAGATCATGGTGCTCTACCTTGGTGAGATTATGGAGATCGCGTCCTCGGATGATTTGTTCGCGGCCCCCAGGCATCCCTATACCAAGTCCCTTATCGGATCCATCAGCTCGGGCGACCCGCGGGCCAAGCATACCCGGGTGATTCTGGAAGGGGAGATTCCCAATCCGATGAACGCGCCAAAGGGGTGTCCATTCTCCACCCGCTGCCCGATCGCGACTGAAAAATGCCGTGTGGAGAAGCCCGCGCTCGTCGAGTTGGAGCCCGATCATTTCGCCAGTTGCTTTTATGTATGATTGCATTGAATACTATAGTGGAGGATTAGCATGAGAACTACAATTGTTACGAAGAACGCACCCGCTGCCATTGGCCCCTACGCGCAAGGATATAGGGTGAACGACACCTTGTATGTCTCCGGACAGATTCCTTTCGTCCCCGAGACCATGACGTTGGTGAGCCAGGATGTAGCCCAGCAGGCGGCCCAGTGCCTGAAGAATATCGAAGGTATCGTCACCGAGGCTGGCTTCAGCATCACCGATATTGTGAAGTGCCAGGTGTTTTTAAAGAGTATGAACGATTTCGTAGCCGTGAACGCCGTGTACGCTGATTTTTTCAAGGGACATACGCCGGCGCGGGTTGCCGTTGAGGTCTCGCGGTTGCCCAAGGATGTGGGTGTCGAGATCGATGCCATCTGCGTTCGAGGATAAGCGGCGTGATGGCCTCAGTGGCCTCTGCGGCCTCCGATAGGTCCGGTGATAGACAATCTGATACCCATGTTGATAGGTATGCTGTGAGGGAGGTGGATATGGATGATATGGACAACCAGGACGATGCGTGCGCGTTGACCATGGCTGAAAACGGGCCAGCCGCTGGTGCTAAGGCTGGTGTTGCCGGTGCCGATGGCTCTGTTGGCGGATGCGTGGGACGTGAGGTCCGTAAGGAGCTTCGCAAGTATTTCCCGATAGCCGATTATATCGCTGCTATCAACGGTAAGAACTGCGAGGTGCTCATCCACGACCTCAGCGACCTAAGCCACTCCATCTGCTATATCGTGAACAACCACATCACCAACCGCAAGGTGGGTGGGTCCATCACCAATTATGCCTTGGAGCTGCTGCAGAAGAAAGAGTATGTCAACCGAGACAGCTTCACCAACTACACCGGCACCACCAAGGGGGGCGACAAGATCCTCCGCTCATCAACGTATTTCATCAAGGATGACGAGGGTGCGGTGATCGGCCTGCTCTGCGTGAATATCGACATCACCGACCTGCTGCGCATGCAGGAGACCGTGGGCGACTTGCTGATGGTGAACCAGACCCATAAGTCGGAGGCGTTCGGGATTGATAAGAGTCCGGAACGGTTCGATGGGGCGGTGGATGATATCGTGCAGGAGATTATCGAAAAAGTGACCTTGGAGTCGGGTCTGAAGCTGATAGACAGCACCATAGCCGAGAAGCGGATCATCATTGGCAAGATGGAGGCTCGGGGTGTGTTCAAGTTCAAGGGTGCCGTGAACACGGTGGCCAATGTGCTAGGCGTTTCGACGCAGACCATCTACCGCTATCTGCAGAATACGAATAAGGAATAGGGGCTGATTGTGGATATCACCGCATTGATGAATAGGAATTTCCGAGCGTTGAATGGCGGGTTGTTCGAGTCTGTGACCAAGGCCGATGTGGGTGAGGGTGCGGGCAAGCTGATGGCGCGGGGCGTGGATATCATGGCTTGGGCGGATCCGTTCTTTCCCGATCCCTCTATTCCCCCGGCGGTGGTTGAGGTGATGGTCGATGCTCTGCGACAGGGCTTCCCATCGCATTATTCCATGCCCATCGGTGCGGCGGACCTTCGTGCAGAGCTCGCGCTGAAGATCACCCGGCAGACAGGGTTGCCTATCGACCCCAGCCGCAATGTGATTGTCACCCCAGGGTCCGACTCCGGCCTCCTGTATGCGATGATGCCCTTCATCGAGCCAGGGGACGAGGTGATGGTGGCCGATCCCAGCTACCCTAGCAACTTTCTCAATCCCGTGCTGCTTGGTGGTACGGTGGTGAAGGTTCCTTTGGACACTGCGGCTAACTATGCTTTCGATATTGCCGCCTTCGAGCAGCGTGTGACCGAGCGGACCAAGCTGGTGGTCATCACCCATCCAAACAACCCCACCACCACGGTGTTCCGTCGGAAGAATCTTGAGGAGCTCTGCGCTTTCATCATCCGCCACAATCTGGTGTTGGTGAGCGATCAGGCGTTCGAGGACCATATCTTCGATGGGCTGGAGTTTGTCTCTCCCGCGACGCTTCCGGGGATGTGGGAACGCACGGTGACGGTGTGCTCCATCTCCAAGGGTCTTGGCCTGAGCGGTTTACGCATTGGGTATATCTATGCCGATGACAAGATCATGGATGTGCTGTACGGAGGCGCGGTGAACGTGCTTGGCGCGGCGGCGACCATCACCTCCATCGGTGCGGTTCAGGCGTTGAAGGAGACGGAGTATCTCCGTTCTCTTACAGAGCGGCATGAGCGCCGGCGGGACTTGGCCTACCGCACGCTATCCACCATTCCCGGGGTGCGCATGCACCCGAGCGAGAGCGGCATCCTTTCATGGTTGGATGTCTCCCAGCTGGGTACGAGCGAGGAAGTCGCGGCCTATCTGCTGCAGGAGGCTAATGTTCTGGTGAACGCTGGCAGCGCCTACGGAGAGCAGGGCAAGGGTTTTCTCCGCATTGTCACCGGAGTGTTCGCTGACGATACCCGCGCGGAAGCCGCCTTCAACCGCATCAAGACCGCGCTGACCAAACTAGCCGAACAGAAGAGCATACTGGCTCCCATCTAAGTGCATGGCTCCCGTTTCATTCTTTCGATTCACCCAGTAGGGTTCATAGGCAGAATGA
>DIXI01000016.1:0-21677 GCA_002428625.1 Sphaerochaeta sp. UBA6084 | reverse complement strand
GAGCGAGGATGTGCCCAGTATGTAGCGGGGAATGTGGCGGGAGTAGGGTTCATAGGCAGCAGATTCGTGCCAGGCACGGAATTGCTTCCCGGAAAGCAATTCCGTGCCTTCACGAATCTGCGAATCCGGGTCCGAAGGACGGAAGCGCGAGCGGACCCCGTAGCGGCCTGACGGCAAGGCCGTGCCGCCCAAGTCCCGAGTGGGGTGCTGGAAGCTCTTAGCTCCCTTTTCGCTCGCTTCGTTGGGGTTACATTAAAGATATGTGTGATTTCTAAGGAAATTGGCTATGTATCTGCGCTGGATCTAGATGATATGAAGCTGTTCCTGCCGACCTGCGAAGAATTCTACTTTTCCATCCTTGAAGAGGATATCGATCTCCTGACCGTACATGATCTCAAGGTAGTCCCAAGATGGCACCTGCTCACGGACGTTCAGCTCCATAGCGTAGCAGGTGGAGTCATGCAGTAAGCGCTCGCCGCTGGTTTCGACAAACTTCTGGTTGCCAAAGCTGCCCATCACGGGTCCCGGGCCATGGCCAAAAATGCCGATGGGGTGGGAATAGATCATGGGTTTTCGCATGCCGGTGCCGCGGGCGCGTGCCAAGGATGTGGTTAAGATTTCATTTCCGCTGATGCCTTCCACGAAGGTCGCCGCCATGATGTCCTGCAATTGCATCGCGGTGGTGTGGATGCGCTGCAGCTCGCTGATTAGGACTTCATCATCCTGTGCTTTCACGTAGGCCATTTCCTGTACATCCGAGCAGAGCCCGGCGTATCGGATCCCGAAATCACAATGCAATAAATCGCCTGGATGGATGATGGCGCTGTCATCGTCGATATGGCTGCTCCCTTTCCGCCTGATCCACACGGTGGCGTCGAACCAGGGGATCATACCTAGGCGGGTGGCACGTTCCATTAGGAAGAAGCGTGCCTCGCCGGTGGTTGTGGTTCCCGGGGTGATCACGGCGCGGGAGTAGCATTCCTTGATAATCTGGCGGGTAATGGTCACGATTTTGGTGAGCAGCTCCATTTCCTTAGGTGTCCTAGTTTCCAGCCAGCGGATGGCGAGGGGTTCCGAGGAGATGAAGCGGTCGTGGTAACGCTGGTCGACACTTGTAAGAAGGTGGTCGTGATTGGTTTTGGAAAGCCCGTCCGCGAAGGGGGTGCCCGCCGAGACGTCGATGGCGATCTGCCGTGGGTCTTGTTCCTTGATAATCCGGTTGATGCAGCTCCACAGGTCTTCCTCATCCATCTTTCGGATCTTTTCCAGATCGTACTGGGGCGCGAAGGTGGAATAGTAGGTTTCATAATCGAAGCCAGCTGGTTTTAGCAGTACCGGGGTGTAGAAGCGGTCGATGGAGAAGTCGGGTTTGGACACGATGCAACGGGTAGTGATTCCTTTCTGGTGGGTGAAGATGAAGGCAGCGGTGCGCCTGGCGTGGAAGAAGCTGCTGGGTAGAAAGGATTCCACCGTGGGTCCTTCGTTGTACTCGTCTCCGATGACGATCCACATGTCAACGCCTGTCTCTTCCATCACCTGTGGGAGCACGGTTTCGAGCCTGTCGAGCAATATCTCATCCTGGTAGGCGAACTGTGCCTGCATCGACATGATCGGGTGTTTTTCCATAGTGCGCTCCTCGGATTTTGGTAGGACAATCATAGCAGAAAGTGGGAAAGGTGAGAACCTCGTGTCAGGCACGAATCTATCAGCATTCTACGCCCCTGTATTGATGGTTTTGCTGATTTTCCTTAGAATTAGGTGGTTCCCTTGCGGTTTTGGGGACGCAGATTCGTGCCTGGCACGAAAGAGGTGGGCTTTTATGGGTTTCAACATCATGCGTGTTGATAATGGCAATCGGGATTTCCAAAAGCTCATCGTTTTCCTTGATGAGGATCTTACAAGGCGTTATGGCCCTATTCAGAAGCATTTTGCCCAGTTCAACAAGGTGGATTGCATCCAAGATGTAGTGGTTATATATGCTGAAGGGATCCCGGTTGGTTGCGGTGCGTTCAAACCGTATGACACTGAGACTGTTGAGTTTAAACGGATTTTTGTCTCCGCTGAATATCGGAGGCAGGGGTTGGCGGGCATGATTCTTCGTGAGCTTGAGATGATGGCAACGGCTAAAGGTTTTCGATCCGCGATCTTGGAGACTGGAGTGCTGCAGCCGGAGGCTATCCAGCTGTATCGGAAAGCTGGTTTCGAAATCATCCCGAATTACGAACCCTATACAGAAAGTACGAATAGCGTCTGCATGCGGAAAACCCTCGCTTAGGATTTGAAGGATGGGAATTTTGGTGTCAGGCACTAATATTCACACTTCACCCATCAACCTTGAAGGTAACTGACAAGTTTTTACGTTTTTAGACCACTCACTCCATAAAAATGCAAAGAACCTGTCTTCCAAGCCAGGGGAATGCAGGTTCTTCTTGTTCTGTTCGTGTTTCGAGGACGCTGGTGCCAAATCCGATCTTATTAAGCCACGACCTTACTCAGTTATTCCTACTCTACCCACACGGGGCTGGACCAGGCTTGGTGGTTGTCGTCCTGGGTCACGCGGAGGTAGTACCAGGTTTTTTCATCAAGCACTCGGTCGCTGAAATTGAAATCGCACACCTGGCCGATGGAGCGTTGGGTGAAAATCACCTCGTTGTTGCACAGAAGCTCAACCTTGCAGGCATCGGTGCCCAACACACTGGCCTCGAGGGCAACCTGTGTTCCAACATCCACATGAACCACACTTCCCATGCTTTGGCCATTGAGCTTAAGGGAGACCATGATCCGGGCTCCCGTGGTCGCCCAGGTGGAACGCGCATAGAGCGCATCGAATACCTCGCCACGGTTCAGTGTGTTCACCAGCAAGCCAATGATACCCCCCTCAACACCATGTTCCATCTGGTGCGAGTCGCTACCCGCGATGAAACCCATATGATACCCCAGCTTCAAGGCATCCTGCACACTGCAATGCCGCAATTGGGGATTGTTCTTGGTAAAGATCGAGGTGTTGCCAAAGAACTCAAAAGGCGCATGCCGGGAATAGATCTCCACCACCCGCTGGACATCCTCATCATGGAAAGCCCAATCGGTAGCGGCGCTCACCATGGTCCAGGTCGCCGCAGGATGATGGGCAAACGCCATCGCGCCAAACTGCTTCACACTGGTGAACAATCGGTCCGGAGTCATCCCGCCCTCGTCTCCAGAACGATACAGACCACCTTCATCACCAGGGTAATACACATTCTTATGACCAAAATCGTAGCGGTATTCATTCGGCGTCCATTCATAGGACAGCAGCGTAGTCAGGTCGCCATCGCAATTGAACAAGCTGCTGGTAGTGCGGATCCATTCCCACTCGCTTTCGCTCATCCAGTCGGGGTAGCAATCATGGTCGGTGAGGGCAGTAAAATCCAAGCCTGCGACTAAGCGGGCATACTGGAAATACTGGTCGAGCTCTCCCATCCCGTCCGAAATCCCGCTCTGGCCATGGATATCGCCAAACACCGGCTGCAGATCAGCGAATCCATTGCGGGCAAGCCACTGCCGGGTGGCCTCCGCTTGCGGGACATCAAGCCGTTTCGGTGTGGGGATAGGCAAGGTGAAATCATTTCTTTTCTGCTCGGCGTCAGGCCGTGCGTTCTTGGTGAAATCCTTCAGTGCCAAGGTGCTGTACACCACCTGGGCGTTGCGATGCTGCTGATGGCCGTTCTTCAAGGCGAACTGCCAGGAGAGATTCACCATCCCGTGAGCATCCAAACGTACATGCGGATGCACCGCGCAATTGGTATCATCGAAAGACATCACCACCGGAGCCGACCATCCTTCGTTGCCTATAGCACGGCGGACATGGACATTGGTCTTGCCCCAGGTGTAGGCGAAGACCACATCGGTGCCATTGGAACTCAAGGATATGTCCTGATACCAATCAACCGCCGAGGTCAAGACGCAAGGTTTGGAAACCATCACCGCGCTTCCTGCGAGGGAAAGCCAGGCGCTCTTAAAGGCAAAAGCAGCCCCGGCGCCATAGTCATACCAGCCAAGGACCACACCCATTGAAGCGGGAACCACTATGGGGGAAGCAGCCCAGCGGTTCTCATCAACCGCCACCACCTGCTCGGGCATCCACGCACCATCGGCGCGAACGCGCGCCACGACATCGTAATTGCTTCCATTGAACCTGTCGTACACCAGGTAGGTATATCCATCACCACCCACAGCCATGCTAGGCCGGTAGACTTCGGGAGAGGTTGAGACAACTTGTGGCGGAGTATCAGCGGAGGCAGAGGTCCAGAGCATCACCTTGCTTGAGCGTTTGCCTTGATCGCACCAGAGTACTGCGACCGCATCATCGACAATGCTCAAAGTTGGATAGAACAAGGCCACCCCTTCGTCAATGCTACGTATAGGTCCGAGTACGGAACCTTCAATCGTGCGCAGCAGTATGCGCCAGCGTTTGTCCACACATTCGCTCCACACGAAGTAAAACGCGCCGTCATGGAATACCGCTGCCGGTTTGAGCGCCTCACCTTCGCCAGAGATTATCAAAGGTGTCTTAAGGCCATCGGAGCCGAGTTTTCCGGCCATGATGGTATCGTGGCCTTTGGCGTATTGCTGCCAGCAGATGTAGGTGGTGTCTTGCCCATCCGAAACCGAAAGCGGATACTGGCAGCTGGTTGTCCAGATATCGGTCAGAGCGCGATGTAAAGTCTTGTGGTCACGTTCCATACTAGGTCTCCTCTCTGTCGATCAAAATCAAATATGCCGGTCTGCACTATTCAATTCTCTACTTTCCTTGCTTTGGCCTGATTCTTCTCCAGAACCGCTTCAAGTTCAACCATACCATTTAGATGTTGCAGACTACCCGTCCAAACTACTCATCAAGTTCAGTCGTCCTCGCTCTTACCCACGCCGGCAGGAGGAGTGATATGCTTGACCCCGAAGGCCAATACCAGCAGCGTCACCACATACGGCAGCGACTGCACCAGTTGCGGGGGAATGCCCCGTCCTTGGAAGATTATCTGTACTGCATCGCTGAAGCCAAAGATTCCTGCGCACCAGATGGTGTTCAGAGGTGTATAGCGCGCAAGGATGTTGATCACCACAGCGATATAGCCCCGTCCGGCCGTCATATCGCGTACGAACATATTCAGATGATCCAAAGAGAGATAGGTCCCTCCGAGACCAGCCAATGCGCCGCACACCAGCACGCCGATATACTTGTAGCCATGCACGCGGATCCCCATCGAGGCCGCCGCCTGCGGGTGTTCGCCCACCATCCGTAAGCGCAAGCCGAACTTGGTCCGGAACAGCACCACCGAGGCAACGACCGCCAGCACCAGGGTCAACCAGAAAAGAGGCGAGACCACACCGCTGTACTCCAAAGAGGCGACCTGCGGCGAACTTCCGCGGTTCTTCCAGACCAGCTGCATCAACAAGGTGGTGGTAGCCAGCGCCAGCAGGTTCAGTCCGATGCCGCTGATGACTTGGTTCACCTTATAGCGGATGCACAGCACCCCGTGCAGCAAGCCCAGCAGCATGCCGCCCAGCACCCCGCACAGCACGCCGATCCATGCGCTCCCGGATAGGTACGAGCCAAGCACCGCGCAGAACGCGCCGGTCATCATCATGCTCTCCAATCCCAGGGCCATGATTCCGCCCCTCACCGAGAACACACCGCCTAAAGCCGCCAGAATCAGCGGGGTAGACATGCTGATGGTTGAGATCAGCACCGGAAAGACCATCCGGAGGATAAAATCACTTATCATGTTTCCTCCTCAGTTTGTGGAAGGGCAGGATGTCCTTCACCAGTAGAGGTGCCGAGACGAAGATGATCACGAAAGCCTGGATCACGTTGATAAAGTCAGTGGGGATACGGGTGGTGCGGTTGAGCACCATGCTCCCTGCGTTCAGAGCCCCGAAGATCAATCCGGCGAACACCACCCCGATGGGATTGTCCGCAGCCAAGGCCGCCACCGAGATCCCGTTGTAGCCATAGCCAGGCGAAAAGCCAACGATGAAGCGTTTATCCACTCCCAGCACCAGCATGGCGCCAGCCAGGCCTGCGACCGCGCCACTGATCAGCATGGTCACCACCATCACCCGACCGATGGGAATGCCTGCGGTCTGGGCCGCCAGACGATTGTAGCCTACACAGCGGATCTCGTAGCCAAGTAGTGATTTGTTCATCACTAGATAGATGATTGCGCACACCGCGATGGCGATGAAAAACGCCGCCGTCAACTGGTAGCCTTGGAACAGGCGGGGGAGTTCGGCGGTTGGGAGGATGCGGTTGGTCTGCGCGGTAGGGCCATCCGCCTTCAGGGGATAATTGGCCAGATAGCCGGTGATGTTGATGGCGATTGTGTTGAGCACGATGGTGGAGATGACCTCGTTGGATCCAAAACGGACTTTCAGAAAGCCAACCAGCCCTGCGAGAAGAGCTCCGGCGACAGCGCCAAACAGTATTGCGAGCGGAAGATGGAGTACCGCAGGAAGCCCAAAATCCAGGGCACCGATCCAAGCGGTGGCGATGGCTCCCATATACATCTGTCCCTCCACCCCGATATTTATCAGGCTGGCTTTCTTGGCGATGGTGAAGGCAAGGCCCGTGAACATCAACGGGGTGGCATGCACCAGGGTCTGGCTGATTGCCCGCGAATTGCCGAACGCGCCGGTGAAGATGGCGCCGAAGGCCTCGAAGGGGTTGTAGCGGCAGATGGCCATGATGATGGCGCTGACCACCATCGCCAGCAGCAGGGAGAGCGTGGACATCCTGATGGTCTCGGTCGCAGCGAGCAGATTCCCGCCATTTCGAAATAGGTTACGCCTGATTGTCATCTTTGCAGCCCTCCACAGACGAACCGGTCATCATCAAGCCGAGCTGGGTTTCGGTGTACTCGCCTGGTTTTGAGATAGACACGATCCGGCCATCGTACATCACCGCGATGCGGTCGCTTAAGCGGCGCACTTCGTCCAGATCGGCCGATACCAGCAAGATCGCCTTTCCCTGGTCGCGCAGTTCAAACAAGCGCTCGTGGATATAGTGCATCGCCCCGATATCGACTCCACGGGTCGGCTGGGCCACGATGATCAGGTCGGGATCCTCGCTGAACACCCGGGCGATAACCACTTTCTGTTGGTTGCCCCCCGAGAGCGAGCCGCAGCGCTGTCTGGAGCTGCCGGTCTTGATGGTGTAGTCCTTGATCATCCGCTGGGCGAAATCCCGTACCGCTGAGGGGCGGAAAAAGCCGCGCCGGTTGAAGCGGGGGGAGCGGTGGTAGCCGAGCATCAGGTTCTCCTCCACCGTCATCTCCTTGATAAGTCCGCGGGTGGAGCGGTCCTCGGGCACATGGCCGATTTTCAGCTGGATAAAGTCATGGGCATCTCCGCTCAGAGTGGTGCCTTCATGCTGGAACACGATGGCTTCGGCTTTGGCAAGGCCGGTGAGGACCTCGATCAGCTCGCTTTGTCCATTGCCTTCGATTCCGGCGATTCCGAGGATCTCATTACGGTGGAGGTCGAACGAAAGGTCACTGAGGATGTTCTTCTCCTTGCCTTTGAGCGTAAGGCCGCGCACTTGCAGCGAGATGGGGCCGATGGTCTTGCTGCGGTTGGTCATCTCCAAGTCCACATCCCTACCGACCATCATCCTGGCAAGATCGTCCGCGCTGACGCCTTCGATCGATAGCCCTGATGTGATCATTCTGCCGTCCCGCAGCACCGATAGCGTGTCTGCGATGGCTAGGGTCTCCTTGAGCTTGTGGGTGATGAGGATGATGCTTTTCCCAGCTTTCCTCAGTTCCCGCATGATGACGAACAATTCTTCCACTTCCTGGGGCGTGAGCACGGCTGTGGGTTCATCCAGGATGAGAATCTCGGCTCCATGGTAGAGGGCTTTGAGGATCTCCACCCGTTGCTGCTCACCCACCGAAAGGTTGGATACCCGCTCGTTGGCTTTGATGCAGAATCCATAGCGCGCGATAAGCTGATCGACCACCAGGGCTGCTTTACGGCTGTCGAACAGCAGTCCGGTATCGGGTTCGGAGCCGACCACGATATTCTCGGCCACGGTCATCACCGGTGCGAGCATGAAGTGCTGGTGCACCATGCCGATTCCTAAGTTGATGGCTTGGCGCGGGTTGGTGATTCGCTCCGATTGGCCCTTGATCTGGATATGCCCTTGGTCTGGGGTGCACATGCCGTAGAGGATCTTCATCAAGGTGGATTTTCCCGCTCCGTTCTCTCCAAGGAGGGAATGGATTGAGCCGCTATCCAAGGCGAAGTCCACATGATCCAGAGCCCGGGTCAGGGGATAGTCCTTCACGATGTCATGCATTTCGACGACACGCATCTGTGGTAGCTCCTTATGGTTTCAATGGGGGACAGGGATGAAAGGGGGCAAGGGAGGCAAGGGGGTAAAGGGATTTAAAAGCCCTTACCTAGTCATGGTATACCTGACACTCCGGTTGAGTGGGGTGCCAGGTACAATCATGGAATGTTGGATGATTCCAGAGCAGTGGTGTCCAGGGTTCATTTGCCGTATTTGTTGGCAGCTACCCATGCATCGAGGCTTTCGAGGTTCGCGGCAGGGACCAGTTGGCCACTGACAATCTTCACCCGGGCTTCTTCTACCACTTTGCGGATTGATTCGGGCAGCACGATGTTGGAGTTCTCGGTGGAATAGCCGACCGCGCCTTCCTTCATCCCGCTAATCTGCAACCCTTCCACCCAGGTGCCTTCGATCAAGGCTTTGACTTCATTGAACACCATGTCGTCGACGTTTCTGATCGAGGTGGCGACGATATAGTCGGGTTCGAGATGGTTCTGGTTGCCACCGACTCCAAAGGCGTAGCGGTTCACTTGCTTGGCGGCATTGAACACACCCAGGCCGCTGGCTCCCGCGATATGCTGGATGAAGTCTGCGCCGCGGTTGTACATGGACAGGGCGATTTCCTTGCCTTTTCCCGGGTCGTTGAACGCGCCGACCGTGGCTTGGAGCACTTCAGCGGTGGGGTTCACGTATTTTACGCCGGAAATGAAGCCAGCCACACCTTCGCGAAGATTGGGAAAGTCCATTCCCAGGATCACTCCAACGACATTCTCCTTGTTCGCCTTCTCCATAGTGCTCAGGGTGCCCAAACCGGCGACAATACCGCACAGGAAGGTCTGCTCGGGCCATTTGGTGGCGACCGAACGCACTCCAGGGATCACGGAAGAGGTGTCGATGAACGATATCTTCTGATTGGGGTAATCTTTTTTCACTTCTTTGATGGATTCAAGCTGATCGTTGCCGAGGGCCACAATCAGATCATAGGTGCCTGCTTCGGCGAACATACGGTGCTGTGGCAGGAAATCGCTGGGGGATTTCGGTTCCACATAATCAAAGGTGATGCCAAAGGCGTCCACTGCACGCTGCAGGCCTTCGTACGACATGTCGTTGAAGTTCTTATCTCCGAGACCCCCGGTAGAGAGCACGAGCCCAACACTGATTTTCTTGGTCGCGGGTGCGGCCGCTTCACTGTTTCCCGCAGCCCAGATGCCTGATAAACCGATCAACAGAACCAGCATGATCAATGTAAATCTTCTCATCGTCAATCCTCCTTGGCTGCGGTCACGCAGCTTCCATGACTGCATGGTAAGCCAGGCCAGCATATTCCGAAAGAAACGACGATGACAAGTTATAACAATGATTTGACATTTACCCAGACTCAGCCGGGGTGTGTGACTGTGTTTGCGTGTACCATATGCAACGATATTGACATTGTGTGTGGGATGTGGATGAACGTGCCTGGCACTAGGATTTCTCTCGGCGCACGGACTCGGGAAGCGCCCCCATGTAGGTGCGGTAGAGTTTGGAGAAATAGCTGGGGGTCGCGTAGCCAACCGCCGATGCGACCTCATAGACTTTGAGGTCGGTCTGTTTCAGCAGACGCTGCGCTTGGTTCAGACGGTACATCATGAGATGCACACTGAAATTCTCTCCGGTCTCTTCCTTGAACAGGCGGCTGAAGTACTCCGGCGAGAGTCCTACATGGGCGGCTATCTCCATCAACGAGATCTGCTTGGCGTAGTTCGTCCGGATATAGCTCAACGCTTGCTGGATATTGCGCGAGTATCCTTTTCCAAAACTGGTTTCGAGCACCTCCAGCATCCGCAGCATGCATTGCCAGCATGCCTGCAAGGAAGTGAGGTCCCCGCTGTCGGTGGAGGGGCAATCCGGAATCTCCCCACGCACCTGGGAAAGGCGTTCCTCTAGCGAAAACACCATCTTCAGGTACGTTTCCTTTGCCCAGAGGACATCCTCCAAAGCAAGATTGTCAAACGCAGCCGACCAAGCTGACAACGCCTCTCTGGTTTTCTGATAATCCCTGCTTTCAAGCAAGCTGATGACCTCTTGGTTCATCCGCCGCACCGCAGCCCGGTCGACGGGTGGCAGGTGATGGAAGCGATTGAACGCCAGAATTGGTTGGGCCGGATGGAAGAACAACGCATGCACGAGCAATTCCGTCTCCCCCAAGGAGGGCACAATCTCTTCCAGATTATGCTTGACATGCCCGATGGCAATCTGCTGGCCGCTGCTTTGGGTATACCGTTCGGCGATATGCTGCGCTTTATCGATAAGCAGGTTCGCTTTCGTATCCTGGAGTATGAGGAAGACAATCTGTTGCTGAAGAGCCGCAATGCCAAAGAGGGGTTGGAATTCGTGCAGGAGTGAATCGAGCAGTTCCTTCTGTCCGAAACGATTGCTCTCGCGTAATCCAAGAATGCAGTAGGGTTGGCCGACGGTCATGCCATGGCGCAGGCAGAATCCCTTGGCGAAGGAGAGATTGTCGGGATGTTGATACAGATCGTACACGTCCAGAAAGCCATTCGCATAGATATCGGTGCGCTTACCCTCGATAATCTTCATTTTTGTCTGGTTCAGGTCCTGCAGCAGCCTGATAAGGTCCGCGCTCCGGAGTTCCGATTTCAACAAGTAGTGCTTGGCCCCGTACGCCATGGCGGCCCGGGCATAGGAGAATTCCGCATAATTGGTAAGAATGATGAACCCGGTATAGGGCAGTTGTTCCAAAATCGCCTGCATCAGCTCGATGCCATCCATCCCCGGCATCTTGATATCGGTGACCACCACATCCGGTTTATGCTGGAGCGCCAGATCATAGGCCTCCTTGCCATTGCGGGCGCTTGCGACCACCTGGAACTCCGAGCGTTTCTCTCTTTCTATGCTATAGACAATCCAATCGCGGATAGGTGCTTCATCATCCACCACCAGAATCGTGATCATGTTCGGCCCCCTTCGGTTCCGCCAGAGCCTGCCATTCGGCGCGCCGGGAGGGTGATGAAGATGCTGGTTCCTTTCTGGGGTTGGCTCTGAATACTCAAGCCGTACTGGGCTCCATAGTTCAGCTTGATCCGTTCCTGCACATTCTGCAAGCCGACCTTGTTCATCTGGAGCGCTGGTTTCAATACCGCCTTGATATGCTCCTCATCCATCCCGACTCCTTCATCACGCACCAAGATCTCCAGGATGTCCACAGGTTCCTGTAGCGCTGTGATTGTTTTAGCCGAGATGGTGATGGTGTTTGTCCGGGTAAGACCTTCGTTATGGAAAATCGCATTCTCCACCAAAGGCTGTAGGATGAAGGTGGGAACCTCATAATCCAGGGTGTGTTCATCAAGCTCATAGCACATCTCGAAGCCTTCAGGATACCGGAGCTTCTGCAGGGCCACATAATCTACAATTGTGCCGATTTCCTCCCGCAGGGTCACGAACTGGTCCGAGCGTGATAGAGTCGCGCGTAGGAGTTTTGAGAAATGGAACAGCATCTCGCCTGCTTGCTCAGGTTTGTCCATCTCCACATAAAAGCGGATGGAGCTGAGGGTATTGTAGATGAAATGTGGATTAATCTGGGCCCGCAGGAAGTCCAACTCAGCCAAGCGCTTCATTTTCTCCGTGTCCCGCACGGCGTTTAGTAGGTTGTCGATCTCCATCACCATGGTGTTGAACGACCTGGCCATCTGGCCGAACTCATCATCGGTGGAGACATCGGCGCGGACAGTGAGGTCCCCCGAGGCCACTTCGTTCATCTTGGCATTCATAGTCGCCACCGGAGTGGTGGTCTTGCGGTGGAAGTGCTTAAGGATGAGCGTGATGGCGAGTATGCACAAAGCGCAGGTGATGCTGATGAAAAACAGCATGTTCCGCATTGAGGAAAGCAGCACGTTGATATTGGCTTTCTGCACCAAGTACCAGTCGGTCCCCCCGATCTGTTGGTAGAACAGGATGGCTGCGGCGCGATTGTCCCGCACATAGCCCGAGGTCCTTGAGCCCAATACCGCTAGCGCAGGGGATAGGAAGACTTCGCCAATCCGGTTCTTGTCTTTGGCGGAAAGGGCTGTGCCCGTACCATCCACAATGACGAATTCCTTATTGGTTGATTGAAGGTCACGGTACGAATCGTAGAGCAGTTTCTCGCTCACATTCGCCACAATCAGGCCATATTCGTCACCGCTGACGTAGTCGGTGATGGGGCTGAGGATCTGAAATGAATACTGATTGACTCCCCGATAGCCTGGATTCTCAGCGGTGGGGATGATCAAAGTCTTATCAAGATTGTCGCGCATTTGGATTATTTCATTCCGTTCGAGTACTTTGGTGATGGAACCTCGCGGTGAGATGGCGTGGTAGTTCTGGCCATCGCGGATGAGCACATGGATCTCCAGTAGGTTTGACTGGGGGTAGGATACCCAGACGTTCCCAGTGGTTTTGTCTTTGAGATAATCGGAGACCGTATCTACCGGTAGCGGTCCTCCCGTGCGTTTAAAGGCATACAGGATATCCACCAGCTTGCTGTCGTAGGAGATTTCGTCTGTAAGCGAAACGATGCTGTTGATCGCTTGGGCGCTGTTCTCAGTGGCCAGCTTTTGCAGCGCGCTGTTGAAGGAGATTACTTCGTCCTCTATGATTTCCCTCAGGTACAAGGAGATGGCGACGGCCATGAGCATAGCTACCACCACTAGAAGTAGAGCTAGGTAGAGGAACAGGCGGGTGATGTAATTCTTATGCTTCAACACCATGCTCAGAAGTATATACGGCTCTGGTATCGGCGTCCACACTATACACAGCGACCTTGGAATCTACCCACTACATGGTAATAATCACTTTTCCCAGGGCGTGGCCTTCACTCACATAGCGCATTTTACATCTTGACATATGCATGGTCTCATGGTACTTTTTTCAAGAAAACGTTTACTTATAAAATAAGGGGGAAATTCCATGAAAGCAGTCCGTATGCCAATAAAAAATGTACTTATCTTACGGTTGAACCCAGGTGATGATCTCTTGGAAGCCCTGAGGGTGGCGGTGAGGGAGAATGAGGTGCAGAACGCGGTAATTATCGCAGGAGTCGGTTCGGTGGTGAGCCATCATTACCACGTGGTCGCAAGCACAGTGAACCCACCAAAGGAATATTTCACCAAAGGGGATGCGGCTGCCGATATCCTCAGTATGAACGGTGCGATTATCAATGGCAGGGTTCATGCCCATGTCACCTATTCCAACGAAAAGGTAGCCTATGGTGGGCATTTGGAACTGGGATGTGAAATTCTCACCTTTACCATGGTCACCTTGGCGGAGGTAGATGCGGATTTCGATCGCTGGGACCACATAGGAGCGATTGAAGACTTACTCGCCGGGGTCTAGCTTTCAATATTCAATGGTAATTGGAATCTATATATAATTCTTTACAGAATTCCCAATTATCAGGTCGGTATCAAAGGTGGCTTCGCGATTTGGCCGATGTGGATTCTGAATCCGGTCCAGCACTAATTCCCCAGCTTTTTGCCCTAGTACTGAAGGTATCTGCGGTATACGTGTTGGATTCACCCACATGAGCTCAACATTCTCTATATCCCCGTAACTCACTACCGAGACATCGTCCGGTACATGGATTCCTTTATCACGGAAGTATTTCATCGCTCCAACAGCGGCCATGTTGGCCAAGCAGAGCAGGGCTGTAGGTGGGTTTGACGTAGTGAACAGTTTACGGGCTCCCTGAAGGCCTGACAACTCCGAGAAATCACCAAAATAATGCAGTTCAGGGTTGATTTCCAAGCCAAATTCCCTCATGGCATCTTGGTAGCCTTGATATCGGTCGCGGCCTGTGCTTACCTCCAGGTGCCCTCCCAACAAAGCAATACGCCGATGTCCGCACTCAATCAAGTGTTTCGCCAGTTTATAAGAACCCTGGCGGCCATCTGTATCTACGGTATCCCCAACAAATTCCTTACACTCATTATGTCTGAACATGAGCACGGTTGGTAAGGTGGAGCTGATCTTCTGAGCGATATATTCTTCGTTTCCTCCGGTGGAATGAAGAACCAGACCTGAGATCCTTCTTGAAATAAAGGCGTTCAGATATTTTAACTCCAGTGTAGGGTCATTTTCAGTGCTGCAAACCAATAAATTGTAATTCGATTCGCGTATCACCTTCTCAATCGCCCGAGCGATAGTCATCATATGCGGATTAGAAATATTGGAGACGATAAACCCGATTAGATTCGTGTTATTGCTTTTCATAGTCCGTGCGATGGAATCCGGTACATATCCAGTCTGCACTATCGCGTTCTGAACCTTTACATTGATTTCAGGGCTCACGTAGTAGTTCTTATTGATTACCCGTGAAACTGTCGCAATCGAAACCCCAGCAGCTTTCGCAACGTCTTTTATCGTAGATTTTTGGGTATTCTCATTATTGTTCAAAACAACACCTCGATAGGGGTCAGGATAGCGTATCGGCTTTATTCATGCAATTACCATCATCAACTTAGTATGGAATCGTTTACTTGTCAATAATGAAAAATAATTAACTTAGTATAAAGCACTATAGCAATGATTTATAATAATTTGTTGGAAATTTAGATGCTTAACCTCTCATATTAAAGCCTATTGTTGGGTAAACATATCTTATCCAGCACGACAGAAGATTGCGGATTTATCGAAAATATCAAACTATGGGTTCCAACATTACAGTCCACCTCAAAAAAAGAAATCTTATAATTCAATATATATTATATACATAGAAATATAATTTTCAAATAATTTCCCCCGTGAAAAATTTTAATAAGATTTTCCTTGACAATAACTATAGTAGGTTTTATGATTCTAACACAAGAAAACGTTTACTTGAAATTGAGTTGAATGTATGAAGGAGATGATATGGATCGGGTATATGATAGGATTTTAGGATGTATCGCTGGTTCCCGCATCGGTTCGTCGATGGCGATGTCTACAGAGCACATGTCAATTGAGCAAGTAGAAGCGAATTATGGATTTCTCACCGAAATGCGCGATACGGTTCAGTCAGAACGGGTTTTCAGATGGACCCACGGTCCGCTAACCCGGAAGAACCACTATGCTTTTTGCGCTGGTTCCACCGAAGATGGGATTGAACGGCAGAAGCTTATCGCCGATGCGATCATACGGAAGAATGGACGAATCACTATCCAGGACCTTGCTGAAAGTTGGATGAGGAATATTAAAGAAGAACACTTTGGCTACGCATTGCACTGGAGCGATAAACCGTATTACGAGATGTTGAAAGCCGGCTTACCTGCTGGGTATATCGGTCTTTTCAGCCTATGGCCGGCGGTGGTCACCCTCGCTCGCTCGTGTCATCCCATCGGGCTCATCAACGGTGGAGATCCAGCTCAAGCAGCTCAGGATATCTATTCGATCGGTGGTATCTATCACCAGTTGCATGGTTCGGGTATTCAGACGGCAGCCGCCTACGCAGCAGCCCTCGCAGAAGCGATGGACCCGAACGCAACTATCGATTCTGTGTTGAAAGCCACCTTGGAGTACGTGGATAAACCTGTCGCCGATGAACTGAAGACCATGTACGATTTCGCGTTCAATGATGATGATATCCTGGTAATGAGGCGGAAGATCAACGATAGGTTCATACGCATGTATGGTGAGCAGAAGAGCTCAGGCGAGGAAGTGGTCTCGCGTGGAATCTGCATCTTCATCAAGACGCAGGCCGATACAAAGCAGAGCATTCTGCACGGGGTGAATTTTGCCCGCGACACAGATTGTACCGCCGCGATCGCCGCAGGATTGGCCGGTGCGTTCTCAGGAGCAAGCCAGGTTCCCGAAGAGTGGATCAAACTTATCGACGAAGGCACCATTAAAAATAAAAACATCACCGTGTGCCACAGGAGCATCAAAGAAACATGTGACGGCCTGTATCAGGCATTTGGCAATCAAATGCAGAAACGGCTCGCCCAATATAACAAATTTCCGGAGGTGCATGCGGTATGATGAGATTTATCAAGATCTATCGGACGACCCTTGTTGCGATATGCTCAATTATTCTGATGGTTCTGGTGCTCAATGTCGGTCTACAGGTAGTCTCCCGTTGGTCCTCAATCAAGGTTCCCATGTGGACTGAGGAACTTGGTGGTTTCCTTATCAAATGGATTGTTGCCTTTGCTTGCGGGCTACAGTTCCTGGATAAGGATCCCATCGGAATCGACTTCTTTTTGAACAAGATGAAACCGGTGCCTCGAGCCATCATGCTCGGTTTGAATGTCGTGATCGCTGGTGCGTTCGCAATAGTTATGGCTTACGCTTCCATCAACCTGATTCAACGAGGTGCAAGGATGCGCACCCCAATCATGGACTTGCAGTACACCTACATCTACGCCAGTATTTTCGTCACAGGAACACTCACGTTGGTATCGGTCCTGCTCAGGCAGTATGGCAATTTGATTGCGAAACGGAACGCAGCCGTTCAGGAGGACCGCAAGTGAGTATTATGATATTGATTGGAGTGATCCTTTTGATGATGTTCCTCGGTGTTCCTATCGTATTCGCGATTGGAGCCTCTTCCTTTGCATATCTATTGTTCACTGGTCTACCGATGGCGCTCGCGGTTCAGTCCATAGTCAATTATATGGATGAATTCGTGCTTATTGCTATTCCCTTGTTCATTTTTGCCGCCCAGCTGATGAATGCCGGAGGTATGACCGATCGTATCATCAACTTCCTCAGGGGTTTGTTCGGTCCTGTCCGTGGAGGGCTCGCCCATGTGAATATCGTTTCAAGCATGGTCTTCGCGGGAGTCTCAGGGTCCCAAGTCGCAGATGCGTCCAGTGTAGGAACTCTGATGGTGAAGGTGATGACTGACGATGGATATGATATCGACTATGCTGCTGCTGTTTCAGCAGCATCTGCCACCATAGGACCGATAATTCCACCAAGTGTGCCCATGGTTGTCGCTGGAGCGATGGCTGGATTATCCGTAACACGTTTGTTCCTAGGGGGCATGGTTCCTGGAATATTGATGGGATTGGGGATGATGTTGGTCGCGGCCATTCTCGCCCATATCCATAAACATCCAAAACATGCAGCGGTCCCATTGATGGAAATCCTGAAGGCATTCCGTAGCGCTTTCATCGATCTCCTCGTACCAGTGGTGATGATAGGGGGAATTGTCTTTGGATTCTTCACCCCTACCGAAGCCGCAGCCATAGCAGTGTTTGGTGCGATCATCATCGGTATGTTTGTCCGTCGGGAAATCTCGGTCAAGAAATTCATCAACTGCATTGTGGAGACAGTGATCGTCACTGCTGAAGTGTTGTTGATCGCAGCGGTATGTATCGTCTTAAGCTGGATCCTCGTATATGAGCAAGTTCCACAAAACCTACTCACTTTTCTAGTGGGATTGGAAATGGCTCCCGGTGTGTTTCTATTCCTCATCGTAATCATGCTGCTGATTCTCGGCATGATGGTCGCGGGCATGCCGACTTTGTTGATTGCAGTTCCATTGTTGCTGCCGATGGCTTCGTACCTTCAGATCGATCCCTACCATTTGACCATGATCATAGTGCTGGTGACCATGATGGGAGGCCTGACGCCGCCCGTGGGGACTTTGCTGTTCATTATGGCAAGTGTCACAAAACGCCCGATGGGAGCGATAGTGAAAGCGATGGTCCCATATTATGGCATTCTTTTTGTAGTGATTCTATTAGTCACTTATGTTCCAGCGATTTCTACTTGGTTGCCAAGGGTACTCATGCCCTGAAAAATATATCCTAAGGAGTTTTATATGAAAAGGAATGTGATTCTTGCATTGATCGTTCTATCACTCGTGACTTCAAATGTGTTTTCCTCGGGTTCGGCCGAGTCAAGCAAGGCGGATGATTCCAAATCGAAATTTGAATTGGTAGTTGCATTCGACGCAGTCGATTCTGTGAGCTGGGCAAAAGGCATCCGCCGATTTGCTGAAATCGCACAAGAAAAATCCAACGGACGTTTGACTTTCAAGATTTATAGCGGTGGTCAGATGGGCTCTCAGAAGCAGGTGTTGGAGAACATGCAGCTTGGTGCCGTCCATATGACCTATACGTTTGAACCTTTATCCGTTTGGGTGCCTGAAATCGATGCGTACAGTTTCCTGTACATGTTCAAAGATATTGAGCATTTGCGTCGGGTCGACAATGGGCCGGTTGGCGCGGAATTGAAGCAGCTGGTGGTTGATAAAGCCGGTTTCCGTCCGATCATGTCTTTTGTTCGCGAAGCGCGCCAGCTGACCATGAACAAGCCTGTCTATTCGATCAACGATGTGATTGGTAAGAAAATCCGAGTCACCCAGAGCTCCGCCATCATCCAGTCTTGGGAAGCCATCGGCGCCCGTCCGGTCCCCATGGCTATGGGAGAGGTGTTCTCTGCCCTTCAGCAGGGAGTTATCGATGGCCAGGAGAATCCGTTGTCAGTTATCTATGCGCGTAAAGTATACGAGGCGAATAAGTACGTTGCTATGACCAACCATCAGTATTCTCTCGTTTGGGTGTTGATCGCCGAAGATACCTTCAAAGCTCTTCCAAAGGATCTGCAGCAGGTAGTGCTGGATGCCGCCCGTGAGGCGGAGGCTTTCGAGCATGAGATCGCGAAACAGGAATGGGCGGCTATGCAGGCTACGTTGGAAAGCAATGGAGTGGTGTTCACGCAGCCGGATGTCACTGGATTTAGAGCAGCTACGAAAGATGTCTATAAGAGTTTCCCGGAACTCGCCCGTTTTGTTGAAAAAATCTATGCGACAGAATGATTTCTTGGTCCCCACTCGGCCCGTGGATTTTGATCGGAAGCTGATTCTTGATGCTTTCGCAGGTGCACGGGTTGCTGATGTCAGGGATGCGATGGATATGTGCGGGATGCATGCGTTCGGTTCCATGCAGCCCGAGATCCATCTGATCACGTTTGGCAGGGTGGTGGGTTTTGCGCTCACCACCCGATATATGCCATTCATAGGAACTGTCCCCAAGCTTGATGCGGAAGGCTACCGCGCCTGGGCAGATGAATATAAGTCCACCATAGCCCCTCGGCCTTGGCAGGACGATATTCAACCCGGCGATGTGATTGTCATTGATCAATGCGGATTGGATGTGGGCGTTTTGGGTTCGCGCAATACCCTTCGGTGCATGCTTATGGGGGCTATTGGATTTATCACCAACGGAGGGGTCCGGGATACTGATGATCTTCGGGAGCGCAAGGTCCCGGTTTGGGCTAAAGGTACTGCCCAAACCATGGTCCAAGGTCGTGTGCGGTTCGAATCTTGTTATCAACCCGTTGAAGTTGGCGGAGCATTGGTCCATCACGGCGATGTGATTGTCGCCGATGGGGATGGTGTGATAGTGGTACCTAGAGAATTCGCCGAACGTGTGGCGGGTATAGCATCCCAGGAAGCTCGCTTGGATTTAGACATTCGGCGCACATTGGAAGCTCAAATGTAATACCGCCTTCTTTTCCGTCTCTGGCACCGGCAACCACAACTCATACAAAAACAGGGGAGAACCTGTCTTCCCCAATGAAGCGAGCGGTGTGAAAGCGACGAGCTTACAATAGGGATAGGAGCGGCACGGTTTCACCGGCAGGCCGCATCGGGGAACCATCTGTCAACTTTGTGCCAGGCACGAATCTGCGGTCCTCGGCCGAATTGGTCTGAACACTGACTATATGGTGATGCTAGATGGTAATAACCACTTTTCCCAGGGCGTGGCCTTCACTCACATAGCGCATGGCCTCGGCCGTCTGCTCCAGCGGATACCTGCGGTCGATGACAGGGCGTACCTTGCCGCTGGCCACCAGAGCCATGACGAATTCCAAGTCCTTTACATTCGGTTTCGCAGCCAAAGCCCGCATCTTCCTGCTTCCCATGGACATGAAGGGTCCAAAAATCAGCGATTTGAAGATCTGTCGCAACGAGCCGCCCACCATGACGTAGATGCCATTTGGAGCGAGGATGCGTTTGTAGGCCAAGAGGGGGTGATAGCCGTTGATGGCGATAATGAGGTCGAAGCGTCGGTCGCTGGCGGTGACATCCTCGAGCGCATAGTCGATGACTTCGCTGGCACCTAAGCTCTGGATCATCGCCCTATTGCGCGCGCTGCACACAGCGGTCACCTGAGCGCCAAAATACACTGCCAGCTGGACAGCATAGGTGCCTACTCCACCACCAGCTCCGTAGATAAGCACCGTGTGCCCTGCTTGGATATTGCCTTTATCACGCAAAGCCTGCAAGGCTGTGACTGCGGCCACCGGGACGGCGGCTGCAATTTCGTCGGATACACCAGCTGGTTTATGTATCAGTACATCCTCGGGGACAGCCACATATTCGGCGAAACCACCGCATCCGTTGCCCGAGATATCACCCATGACAGCATCACCCGGCTTGAATGCGCTCACAGCCACCCCCACTGTTTCCACCACGCCCACGATATCAGCTCCGAAAATCCCGCTCCTCGGCATGCCCACACCCATCTGCATCGGACGATAATCCAAGGCGTTCACCGAGGCAGCTTTGATGCGCACCAGCACTTCATGATCACTCGGGACGGGTTTTGATACCTCTCGGAGGACCAGCTCCGCCGATTTTTTCTGTTTCTCATAGACAATCACTTTCATGTTCCCTCTCCTTTGGACTGATAGGAGAAAACCTCGCCGATCTGGACGCCGAACGCCTCGGCGATACGGAAAGCCAACTCTAAAGAAGGTGAGTACTTGCCGGCCTCCACTGCGATGATGGTCTGTCGCGAGACTCCTGCTTTTTCCGCAAGCTCCTGCTGGGTCATCTCATTGGCAAAGAAACGCAAGGTCCGTATGTTGTTGGTGATCTCAATTTTTTTGGTCAATTTAGAGCCCCTTCCGATAATAGTAGAGGCTGAAACCCCCTTCGGCCACCGACCCTACGCTGAACGAGAAGAACAGCAGGTTGAGCATGACCATCGTCGGTTGCCCGAACACCAGCGACACCAGAGCTGCGACAAAGCCGATCCCAGCGAAAATGAACCCGATCCGCGAGGATTTCAGCTCGATAAGTTTATCCATCTCATCCTCGACCATCGAGGACTCAATCGTGCGGTTGATTTCCTTCTCATCACAATTGCGTTGCTTTACCGCGATTGCGATGGCGTAGACAATATGGAACACGATCATGATGATGATTGATGCGACGATGCCGATTCCGATGAAGAGCAGCATGGCTCCCGCCCAAAACTTGAGGTCGCTTGCCACCACCAGCCCCTTTTGGTACTTCCCGAAGGCATAGAGGTAGTAGGCCACCATAACCACGATTCCCGCGAACATGCTCGTCAGAGTGAATTTTCCGCGCGAATAAGAC
>DIXI01000029.1 GCA_002428625.1 Sphaerochaeta sp. UBA6084 | reverse complement strand
GAATGGTGATTTATAGTCCGCTTACGTTTCTGGTAGTATTCCACATAATTCGCACTGTTGTCATCGGAGTATTTGTTCAGGCGGTACCGGTTGGTATAGATGATTTCGGCAGCTGCTTTGACATTTTCCTCAGTTGGGGTAACACCAAGATGTTTCATCATCAACTCGATCGTACGGATAGTAGTGATGTTGTAGATCCTGCCGATTCCCACCCCGCCAAAAGCCGCGAGTTCCAGTTGGATATTTGTCGACCCTCCCACAAAGGCGGGCATGAAGAAAAACGACCCCCCGGCAGTGTAGAAGCCTGGCATGCTCTGGATGTCCAGGGAATAGCTTTTATAGGTGCCATCGCCGCCAAGCGTGGTGGTGATGGAGGTTGTGCCCATCCGGAGGCTGGCGTTCGCATTCAGGTCCATGAAATCTTTAGCGGTTTGATTTTCATATTGATAGTTGCCGCTTCCACCGACATCAGCATCAAATCCGAAGGGGGCGAGATCAAGATTGATTCGCACGGCATCGGGAAACAATCCCCCCTGGACATTGAGTTCAGTGTATTCATACGGAACCACGAGCGGGTATAGAGATTCCATGCCAGCTCCGGAAAGTGTCCCAACAGCGACAAGCATCACCATACATACAAATGCCAAAACTTTTCTCATGTGGTCCTCCCTTGTGACCGAAATCAATATCAACCTGCCGACACAGGTCATCTTTAGATGAATTATCGTAGAAGAATGTCAAAAAATCAAATTTATTTTAGCGATTTATACAATTATCACACTTTTGTATGCCTTGACACGATTCCTCATCCATGCGGATATCATGATATGCAGGAAATTGGACAGAAAATACATCCAGAGGCTTTAGTCACCCCGGAAGTCGAACGTTGGGTGTTCAACCGCAAGCCAATTTCTCTAGAGACGCTTCTTCGCACGCTGGTGTCCGCATTCAACCCTCAGGTGCTGGTGGCCAATGGCGGCTATCTCTTCAAAGCTTCTTTGGACGGCACGGTATTCCACTTGGGGATAGTCCCAACCCTCCATGAGGGTGAACGAGGCTATCATTTCAATATCCACTTGAAACAGGAGGATGTCTTCACGCTTATCGGAAACATCACACCCCAGCGAGAACTCACCATTCTTTTTAAAAATTCCGCCATGAAGGAACATGATAATTCCATCTATCAGCGCGTCTATGCACAACTCGCCCGGCTTTTTCTCAACGCAAGCCCTGACAAGCCTTTTACGCTGGATTGGATCACGACCCATCTAATGGAAGAGAAACGTATTTTTCCTCAGCTTCCTCAGACTCTTGAGGAATTAGCTGAAGCCCTTCCTATCCAAGTGCGCACGTGCTGCTCAACACTCCCAAAATAATTCTCGCTATTTCACTAACAGTTGTCTTACGGATATGATATTGTCATTAATTAGGGATTTGTCAGATAAATTCCGAGGAGCGTACTATGGATCATGGACCTGCGGTGGAATACCAAGAAGAAACAGCATTATCGGATTATAAGACAAAAATCGGTCTTAGGTTTTTTGCAATCTACGGCATTGCCTTCACCGGTTTCGTGCTTATAAATACCTTCTTTCCACAGCTGATGAAGGTGAAAGTGCTGCTTGGCTTGAATCTCGCTGTAAGCTATGGGTTCGGGCTCATTATTCTCGCCATCATCATGGGGCTGGCCTATAACGCGGTCTGTACGAAAAAGGAACAGGAATACGAGGCTTTGGCTAAGCAAGTTGATGCCCATGGCGGCAAGGGGGCTGGGAAATGACGTATGATCCATCAATCCTGGCGACTTTGCTCTTCTCAATTATCGTAATCATAGTGCTGGCCATATCCATATACTTCTCCCGGCAATCATCCTCTTCGAAAGGCTATTTCGCCGCTGGTGGAACCATACCGTGGACTATCAACGGGGTAGCCTTCGCTGGCGATTACCTTTCTGCAGCTTCATTCCTAGGGATATGCGGCATGATCGCGCTTTCCGGGTACGATGGGTTTCTCTATTCCATCGGGTATCTCGCCGGTTGGATCGTGGCTTTGTTCGTCATCGCCGAACCCCTCAAGCGTTTGGGTAAATTTACTTTTGCTGATGCCCTCGATTCCCATTTCAACTATCCCGGCATCCGTCTGGCTGCGGGAATCAGCACTCTTGTGGTCTCGGTTTTCTATTTGATCCCCCAGATGGTGGGCGCCGGAGCGCTCGTGACTCCGTTACTAGGATTCCCCCATTGGGTTGGTGTGGTGTTTGTAGGGAGTCTGGTCATCTTCATCGTGGCCACTGCGGGAATGAAAGCCACTACCTATGTGCAGTTCATCAAAGGCACATTGCTCATTGTGTTTTCGCTCGTATTGGTAATCGCGATACTTGGCAAAGGTCTCGCGACCTCACCTTCCGAGGGCTATCATGAATTCATGACGCTCACGGGCTCTGTCAAGGACGGAAAAGTCGTTGGGATCGATGACCCAGGCTATCGTCTGACTGGCGAAACCACAGCCAAAGGACATGTTTTCGTGCGCCTCGAGCGTGATGGAGTGCATCGTTGGTACCTCAGCGATGCTACTTTGGATAAAACCATCTTGACTGAGACGCTCACGGTGGAGACGGCCCCAGGAACCGTTACCCTATACAATGGCTTGCCTAAGGAAGCAGAGGCGTTTTTCCAGGTTGGTCATGTGGACACGTTGATGGTAAACGGAGAAAAAGTAGAAGCCACCGGGCCAATCGGGCCCTTCAAGTTCATTGAAACCATCGAAGACAGCACAGTCATCCGTTTCATCGGCTTGACGTTCAGCTTCGAAGGAAAATCCGTTGCACTTTGGTATCAAGAGCCAACTGCGGGAACCGAGCTGATGCGACCGGGTCTGGAGTTCAAGGTGGATAAAGGTTCCACGCCGCTGTCGAAATTGAATTTCGTATCCCTGATGGTCGCGCTGTTCTTCGGTACCTCGGCCTTACCGCATGTGCTCATCCGATACTATACCGTACCAAGCCCGAAAGATGCCCGAAAATCCACCATTCTAGCGATTGCCGCCATCGGATTCTTCTATGTGCTCACACTGTACATCGGATTTGGCGCGATGGTGAACGGGGTGATCGACGTGCAGAACAGCAACATGAGCGCCCCTCTGCTTGCAAAATCCTTCGGAATTCTGTTGTTCGCGGTTATCTCGGCTATCGCCTTCGCGACTGTCCTGGGGACGGTCTCAGGTTTGATAGTCGCTGCCTCCGGGGCTGTGGCGCATGATATGATGAAAAGTCTGTTTAGAAAGCGTGACATCAGCGATGAGCAGCGCGTGGTGATTGGTAAAATAGCCGCCATTGTGGTTGGTGGTATCGCGATAGTGCTTGGCATCCTGTTCGAGGGTATGAATGTCTCTTTCCTGGTAGGTCTAGCTTTCTCTATCGCGGCATCCGCGAACTTTCCGGCCATCATCATGATGCTGTTCTGGAAGAAAACGACCGCCAAAGGTATAGTAGCCTCTGTGCTAGTCGGAATGATCGCTTCTGTAGCTATCATCCTAGTGTCGCCTAGCATGTTCGTGCGATATGGGATGGATCCAGCGAACTCACCCCTCGGACTTGATAATCCGGCTATCATCTCGATCCCCCTGAGCTTCATCGCGCTGGTGGTGGTTTCGCTGATAACCAGAAAGAAAGAGGCTTGATTCCCCAACGAAGCGAGCGGAGGGGAAGCAACTTGATGGTTACAATCCCGAACGCAGGTGGTTACAGGCTCCTGTGTTCTGGGGATTTTTCTTTTGACATACTTCTATCACAACTTTAGACATTCGTTTTCAAACTTATCCATACAGATCGTGTGGAAGAGGATAACTAGTTGTGCTATACTCATCGCCGTTGGTTTTAAGGACCGGGGAGATAAGATATGGAGATTGACCAAAGCTTGACGAACTATATGAATAAGGCCATCCATGGCATTGTCAGGCAGGCAGTCGCCACTGCGATTGGCAACCCTCGCGAGCTTGCATTTCTTATCAGATTCAATAAAGCCATGCAGAAAGCGCAAGAGCGGCGATCCATCCAAGAAACGAAAGATGGAACCCATGTGCCACCTTTGCTCATCGCGAGCATAACTGCAACCTGCAACCTGTTCTGCACCGGGTGCTATGCCCGTGCGAATGGTATTTGCCACGAGCATAGTGCAAAGCCCAGCATGTCCACCGCGGAATGGGAAGCCCTATTCTCCCAAGCACAGGCTTTGGGGATCGCGTTCATCCTGCTTGCTGGAGGAGAGCCTTTGCTCCGCAGGGATGTCATCCAAGTGGCTTCGCGATTTCCACAGATCATATTTCCAATTTTCTCCAACGGAACTCTGGTGGATGCTGAATACCTGGAGCTTTTCCATGCTCACCGCAATCTTTTACCTATCATCAGTCTGGAAGGAACGGAATTGGCGACTGATACTAGGCGGGGGAGAGGGGTGTATGCAACACTTATGCAAACTCTAAGAACGATGCACACGCAGGGTCTCTTCCATGGTGTTTCGTTGACAGTGACCCAGCGCAATCTCGAAGAAATCACTTCGGATGGTTTTATCAACCACTTGCAAGAGGTAGGCAGCCGTGTGGTGTTTTTTATCGAATATGTGCCGGTAGCCGAGGGTACTGACGATCTGGCTCCGGATGACACGTGCCGTGCGCGGTTGGAAGTCCGTCAAGCTGAACTGCGGCGGCAGTATGGGTCCATGCTGTTTCTATCGTTTCCAGGAGATGAGAAGAAAATGGGGGGCTGCCTCGCCGCCGGTCGTGGGTTTTTCCATATCAACACTGACGGTGCGGCAGAGAACTGTCCGTTCTCGCCCTATTCGGACCGAAACATCCGCACCTCCACTTTATTGGAAGTGCTGAAATCGCCTTTGTTTCAAGCCTTGCGGGACGAACAACTGGTGGGGGGAGTGCATACCGGTGGTTGCGCGTTGTTCGAGCATCAGGAGGATGTGCGGCGGATCCTTTCGCACGTGCAGGCTGTATAATGGTATGCTTAGAGTCGTTCTCCGGTTGAGATCCAGCTAACCGGATTTCACCGGTTTCTTTATGCTCGCCGCGAAAAGCGTATTGATTAGCCCGAGTATGCCAGATGCCGCGAAAAGAACCTCTATCCCCAGTTTTTGCCAGATGAGACCGCCGGCGAAGGCGATGGTCACGCTGATGAGGTGGTTCACCGAGATCCCCGTGGTGATGGTGGCGGTGACTTCCTCGGGAGATGATGCGACATCCTGAACGTAGACATTCGCGGCGAGGCTTGCGAGCGAGATCACCGAATCGAGCACGAAGTTTACGCAAACCACGATGAAAGCGATATCCCGTGGAAAAATGCGGTGGGCGAAGCCATAGAAGAAGCAGACTACCATCAGCAGCAAGGTATCGGTCACCATCACGAATTTGTAACCCATCCGGTCCACCAACCGCCCTATCCAAGGTGACAACAGCATGCCGAAGCCTGCGCACACTGCGAGCAGTAAGGAGATTACAGAGGTTTCAGCACCGTAATGGAGAATGAGCACATAGGGCGCGAACGTAAGGAAAATCTGCTTGCGGGCACCGTAGAACACTTCCAGTAGATAATAGGTGGCGAACTTTCGATGGAAGTAGATACGGCTGCGGCGCACTGGCCTGCCATCGCCCTTGATCGCTGTGGTCAGCACGTAGGAAATCAGGATGAGCACCCCAGTGACAACCATGACGATTCTAAAACCCGTCATCGAACCGGAAGGCACGCCTAGAGCTCCGAACAGCAAGAACATGCCGGTGACAGCCAGGTAACCCCCGATCCTACCAGCATGGGAAACCGAGGATGTGATGCCCAGTGAGGCCCCGCCTTTGCCTTGCCTGGCCATGCTCAGCGAGATGCTGCTATACACTGGAATCGTCAGATGTTCGCCAAGGCTGTAGAGCACCATCACCAGGATGACGAAGAACTTATTGGTTCCGGCGAGCATCAGGCCCACCAACCCCACCATCAGAATGCCGATGCTGATCTTAAGGACTTTGGTTTCGGTATAGCGGTACATGAGCGCAAGCACGAACACCAGCACCAGGCCGGGAATCTCGCGGAAAAACTCAACCACACCGCGTTCAAATTCAGAAATGCGGACAATTTCGGCCAGGTAATTATCCTGGATGCCATGGTAGAGCCCATAGGCAAGCCCCAAAAAGAGCACCACCATCAGAAACGGTTTGGACTTGGCTTCTTCCGTGTACAACGCGCGTGGCTTGCCACTCATATCACGTAGGTCTTAAGTGGTGGGAATCCATTGAACTCTACCGATGAATAGCTGCTGGTATAGGCGCCAGTGGACAACCAATACAGCCGGTCGCCAACCGCAAGACTCAGCGGCAGCTCGTACATATAATCCTCGTACATCGTGTCCATGCTGTCGCAGGAGGGACCGGCAAGGATGACCCGTTCGGCAGGCCCTGTGCGCTCGCATACGATGGGATACTTGATCGATTCGCCAAGGGTCTCCATCAATCCCCCGAACTTGCCGCAGTCCTGATAGATCCAGCGTTCCAAGGCAGTGCGGGATTTCCGTGAGATAAGCACGATCTCAGACACCAGCACACCGCTGTCGCCCACAAGGGAGCGGCCCGGTTCGATGATGATTTCGGGTAGATCATCCCCATAATCTTCCTGCAGGTAGCGGATGATCTCCTGGGCATAGGTGGAGACCGAGTGGGTGCGTTCCTGATAGATCGCAGGGAAGCCGCCGCCCATGTTGATGCACTTCAACTCAAGATTCTCATTCTCTTTTAGCCAGGAGAACAAATAGCTCACCTTGGATAGGGCTGTATCCCAGGCGGTGATATCGCGTTGCTGCGAACCCACATGGAACGAGAGTCCGTAGGGAACCAAGCCAAGCTTGCGGGCCAGCACCATCAGATCTCCTGCGAGGTCGGGACTGCAGCCGAACTTACGAGACAAAGGCCAATCGGCGGTGAGCCCGCCTTCCGCCATCAACCGCACCATCACCTTTGAACCAGGTGCGGCCATTGCGATATTCCGGAGGTCCAGCTCGCTGTCGGTTACGAAAAGCCGGATGCCCGCCTGATAGAATTCCTTGATATGGTCGAACTTCTTGATGGTGTTGCCACAGCTCATCCTGTCTGCGCTCACACCAAGCTCTTGAAGTCGGCGAAGCTCGTATACTGACGCGACGTCGAAATTAGAGCCCAAGCGGGCAAGCAGGGAAATCACTTCCGGAGCAGGGTTGGCCTTCATCGCATAATAAATGCGGGCAAAGGGAAGATTGCTCTGAAGCTCATGGAATTTCTCCTCGATGACATCGGAAAGAACCACTTGGAAAGGGGTTTCCTTTTGACGGGAGAAGTCCAGCACCCGCTGCCAGCGCTCAGCGGTCAAGTTGTCGTTTTTATTGATATTCATAAGGGGACTATGTGGATATTTTTGTTGCTCTGTCAACAGGTTGCACGCAGATAATAAAAAACTATCCTTGATTCTCCAACGGAGCGAGAGGAAAGGGAGCTACGAGTTGCCAGCACCCACTCGGGACTTGGGCGGCACGGCTTCGCCGCCAGGCCGCTACGCTTTCCGCTCCCGCTCCCGTCCTTCGGACCAGATTCGCAGATTCGTGCCAGACACGGAATTGACAACCGGATGGCCCCCGAATGCTGCTAGAATGCTGGTCAGCACGGGTAACTTCATATCGGAGAGGGAAGCAATTCCGTGTCTGGGGTATCGATACCTTTCATTTTCCCAATCAGCCTATCGCAACCTGGTTCGCCCAAGGTTTTTCGCACGGTACAATGCTCTATCTGCCATGGCTAAGATGGTGTTGATGGAGATGTCTTCGACTGTTTTAGACAGTGTTGTCAATCCTAAGTCCGAGCATATGAGGGCCTTGTGGATTTTCTTTTGTTGAAAAAGGAAAGCTTCGTCTCTGAGATGACCACCGAAACAAAAATCACCGCGAATCCCAGAATCAATCGGAGCGTGAGAACTTCTCCACCAGCGAGCACTGAGAACAGCACACCGAATACAGCTTCAAGGCTGAGGATGATTGACGCGGCAGCAGGAGTGGTGCGCGCTTGCCCGAGGTTCTGCAGCAGGAGAGCGATGGTGGTGGCGAACACAGCAAGGTAGAATAAGGAGAACAAGTCCGTTGCGCTTATGGTGGTGGGTACGGTCTCGGTGATGAATCCAAGAGTCATAGCCAGTATCGCGGCTGTGCCGAATTGCACGATGGTATAGAGGATCGGGTCTCCGTCTTGGGTGAATTTCCCTACACAGATGATATGGAGCGCCCAGAACACCCCTCCTGCGAGTGTGAGCAGGTCTCCGGTATTGACGGAGAGGTCTCCCTCGAGCGAGACCAGAGCGATTCCCACAAGGCACAGTACAGCGGCACTCAGATTGTACCGATCCGGTTTGCGTTTAGTGAGGAACCAGTTGAAAAACGGGACGAACAGGCAATACACGCAGGTGAGGAAGGCGTTTTTTCCAGCGGTGGTCCTGATTACTCCAGCCGTTTGTATATTATAAGCAGTGAACAACAGCACTCCGAGCAACGCCCCTTGCCACCAGTAGCGTGCTTCAGATAGCTTTCGCAGGTGTTTGGGGAAGATCGCAGATAGAAGCAGGCATCCGACGAGGAACCGGAAAGCAAGCAGGAGATTGGTGGGAATGGAATTCACGGTTTGCTTCATCATAATGAAGGAGCTTCCCCAGATGAGTGCGGCGCCAAAAAGCATGGCTGTGGCCAGATAGGAATGACGGGTGGTTGTCTGCATGGTTTCCTTTCAAGTTCCAGGAGTGGTGGCAATCGATATCAAGATTGAATCTGAAGCTTTTTCGATTGGCTGTCAATGGGCTGTGGCGGTTGTCCATGCGTATACCCGCGGCTCCCATGCGATAGATGCCGGTCCTGCCATACCTGGTATTGGAGGTCATGCCTCCAGCCGCTTTTGGATTGTACGTCGATCGTCACAAGACGGAAATCATCGATTGGAATCGACCTGTGCTCCATCGACGTGCCGAATTCCAGTACATGCGCTCTTGCGATTTGAGAATCGGCGCCGAGGTAGACTGCTGTTCTATCAGCGGAGAATGGCATGGTCTGGGTAGGTTTGTCCACGAATGGCCCCGTGGAATGCGTATTCCATTCAAGAAGTATCTCGCGTATCGCTGAAATTTGCCCTGTGTCCTCGACGGGAAGGAACAGGCTCCCTTCTTTTTGCTGGCAATCCAAGTGTATGCCTATCGGTGGAGGAACGGCTGGAAAACGAAGAGTGTGGGGCATACGGCCGCCTATGTAAATCCAGAGGAGCGGTATGAGTGGGAACAAAGTGAGGAACGAGGGGTCACCGGTTGCCTTCCAGAGTCCGTCACGTAAGGAGCGGATCTGTTGCGTGCACAGCTGGCTCATCGATAGTGCGATAAGGGTTGCCGAAAGTGGAGCCTCGGAATCTGCGAATGCCAGGGACTGTCCATACATGATGGATTGATGATAGGAGAATCGGATTATTTTTTCAACGTCGTTGTTCGCAGGTATTTACACATTTGCGATTATCTGTTACTTTTCGATAAGTTGTGGATTGCCGCTTGTATCCTCGCACTACTGCTCTCAGAGATGCCCATGCTCTGGACGGGGAATGCGGAGACCCACGGGAATGTGACTGTAAAAGACAAGGTGGAAATAAAAATGGCACGGAGATGTGATATTTGCGGAAAAGGAACGGTCGCTGGCAACAGTGTTACCAGAAAAGGCCAGGCCAAGAAGAAGGGCGGTGTAGGTCAGCATATCGGCGTGACTGTCAAGCGCGTGTTCCGGCCTAACCTCTCTAATGTGAAAACCCTTATCGACGGTACTCCTCGGACTATCAAGGTGTGCATGCGATGCCTACGCAGCAATAGGGTTCAGAAGGTGGTATGATTTCCACCTGAGATTGTACTGGTACAACCAGATAAGAGCCCTGCCGGGCTCTTTTTTTTAAATTTTTCTGTAACAGGAGGGCATCGTGAGCGATATTCAGGTACACGCCATCGAGGGATCGATGATTGTCGCGCCACAAGGGGTCCAGAGACTGCTTGCCATCCGTAAGTCGGTTGTAGATGCTACCGTCCTGTTTGTTATCGCTCCTTTATGCGACGATACACTTGAACTTGCCTCGTTGCTCGAATCGGCGCGTCATCGGGATGAGCGTGTATGGGCGGTGATGGAAGCCCGGACCACCGCATGGTCTTCGATGGTTGATGAACTCCTTTCTCCCGCGCTGCGGCCTCAAGTGCAGAGCTTGATTAAGAAAGGGTTTGGTGCGGTTGAGGAAATCCTCCGGGCCGTGTGGCTAGTGGGCGATGTGTCTGAGGGTGCGATCCATTACGTGGATTCCATCGTGAGCGGTTGGGCCGCGCAGTTGCTCCTACGCACGTTCTCCGGCAATGGTTTTGAAGCTCAGATTTTGGATATCCGCGATGTTCTTGAAAGCAAGGACATCTCCTTCGCTCCTCAAGGCACCTATCTGATTTCCGGCGAGCTACCGCAAAGCGAAGCCGCCCGTTTTGACAGAAGCGGTGAATATGCCGCGGCTCTCCTTGGCAGTCGATTCAACGCCAGCTGCATCACATTCTGGAATCCGAGCGAATTGGTGACAACCGCGGACCTCCGTGAAGTCCCCAGCGCAACTGTAATCCCTTGCATCACCTATGCCGAAGCAACTGAACTTTCATTCTTTGGTGCCCGGGTTATCCACCCCCAGCATATGGTGCCCGCCATCGCCAAGCGGATTCCCTTATACTTGCGCAGTTTCAACAACTGGGAGCATCCTGGAACGTTTGTCGATGATGAACAGGGGCTGAAATCCGAAAAACCAGTCAAAGGTTTTTCCGTAATCCGCGGTATCGCGCTGATAAATGTGGAAGGCGCCGGTATGATCGGTGTGCCCGGTATTGCACAGCGCTTGTTCGCAGCCATGCGCGAGGCAGGCATCTCCGTGGTGCTCATCTCTCAGGCCTCGAGTGAATATTCCATCTGCTTCGCGGTTCCTGCAGAGCAAGCGGCTTTTGCCTGCGCAACCGCCCGCAGCACCTTCAACCCGGAAATCGCCGCTAGTCGGATCAATAGGATAGACTTTGAGATGGGGTGCGCGATCCTCGCTGCTGTCGGCGAGCATATGCCGGGAGTCCCCGGTATCGCGGGAACCTTCTTCGGAGCCCTGGGGAAGGCAAGAGTGAACGTCCGTGCCATAGCGCAAGGATCATCGGAACGCAATATCAGCGCAGTCATCAAGGAAGACGATGCCCGAAAGGCGCTGCGTGCCCTGCATGCGGGATTTTTCCTCTCCAACCAAGCTCTCAGCGTGGGGTTGTTCGGTCCTGGTAACATCGGGGCCACCCTGCTGGACCAGATTGCCGCTGAAGTGAAGCGCCTCAACGGCGATTTCGGGGTGGATATCCGCATTAGGGCAATTGCAAATTCCACCAAGATGCTGCTGGATGACCAAGGAGTGGATCTATCCCGTTGGCGTGAGGAATTCGCCAAGAAGTCGGTGCATCTGGATCTCAAGCAATTCGTCCATCACCTTAGCGCCTCCTACTTTCCTCATGCGGTCATCATCGATTGCACTTCAAGTTCGGTCATCCCCACCCATTATGTGGACTGGATCGAGCATGGGATCCACATCATCACCCCCAATAAGAAGGCGGGTACCGCTCCCTATGCCTACTATCGGAAATTGATGGAAGCCAAACGAGTGAATGGCCGCCATTTCCTCTACGAAACCACTGTGGGGGCTGGTTTGCCCATCGTAGGTGCGCTCAAGGACCTCATTCAGACGGGCGACCGGGTGCGGTCTGTGGAGGGGATAGTCTCCGGGACTCTGGCATATCTTTTCTCCACCTATGATGGCAGTGTGCCTTTCAGCAGTTTGGTTCGCGGAGCTCGGGAAATGGGATACACGGAACCTGACCCCCGCGATGACCTTTCGGGGATGGATGTCGCCCGAAAGACGGTGATTCTTGCCCGCGAGATAGGATATCAGGTTGAGGTCGCCGATATTCCAGTGGCTTCGCTTGTACCTGAATCTTTACGTGAGGTTCCGCTGTCCCAATTCTTGGCTAACATGGAGCTGATGGACCAACCAATCGCTCAGTTGTATAATCAGGCGCGTAGCGAAGGTAAAGTGCTTCGGTATGTGGGCCAGGTGGATAGTGAGGGCTCCTGCTCGGTCAAGCTTGCGATGTATCCGCAGGACCATACTTTCGCGCGGGCCAAGGGTACCGACAATGTGGTTGCTTTCTATACCGATCGTTATCAACGGCAACCGCTTGTCATCCAAGGACCGGGAGCGGGGCCTGATGTGACTGCGGCAGGTGTGTTCGCCGATCTTCTGCGTCTAAGCTCGTATCTCGGGGCTCGCCTATAACGGCGCAAAGGAGTAAGTCATGCGATTCATCAGCACCCGTGGGAATGCGCCCGCGGTAACCGCTTCCGAGGCGATTCTTCAAGGACTTGCTCCCGATGGGGGTTTGTATGTCCCTGAAGAGTTCCCTCAGATATCCATGCGCACGCTTGATCAGACTTCTTCCTACCCCGAGCTCGCCTACGAGGTGATGGCTCCCTTTTTCATTGGAGATGTTCTGGAAAACCAGTTGGCCGAGATCTGCATGGAGGCTTTCGATTTTCCGGTTGAGATGCATTGGCATTCCGAGCGTGAAGCGGTGCTGGAGTTGTTCTGGGGCCCCACAGCGGCTTTCAAGGATTTCGGGGCCCGTTTCCTCGCGATCTGCATGGAACGTCTGCTGAAGCTGCAGAGCCGCAAGTTGACGATCCTGGTGGCTACCAGCGGGGATACCGGGGGTGCGGTCGCAGCGGCCTTCCATGGACGTGAAGGAATCTCGGTGAAGGTGATTTTCCCAAAAGGACGGGTTTCGGCTCGTCAGGAAAAACAACTTGTCTGTTGGGGTGGCAATGTAGAGGCCTACGCGGTGGATGGTATGTTCGATGACTGCCAGCGTATGGTAAAGGCGGCTTTTATGGATTCCGCGCTTTCTGCCCGCGAGGGGTTGTCCTCTGCCAACAGCATCAACCTTGGACGTTTGCTTCCTCAGATGGTATATAGCTTCCATGCATCGCTGAGGATGCTTGAAGCGACTGGCGAGCAGCCGCTGGTCATCATCCCGAGTGGGAATGTGGGCAATTGCTGCGGTGCGTATTGGGCAAAGGCGATGGGTGCTCCCATCAAGCGCATCGCACTCGCGGTGAACGCCAACCGCACTATCCCCGATTATCTTGAATCGGGCGTGTATGGTAAGCGGCAGAGCATCGCCACGTTGGCAAACGCAATGGATGTGGGCGATCCGAGCAATATGGAACGACTGTTCCACTTGTTTCCCGACCATTCTTGCTTTAAGGCCAATGTGAGCGCGCAGAGCATCGATGATGCCACGATCAAGACCACAATCGACCGCGTCTACCGGCAGTACGGGTATGTGGTTTGTCCCCATACCGCCACAGGGGAACGGCTCAGAGAGCTGCTCTCCCCGCAGGAACCCTCCGTTGTCTACGCGACAGCCCACCCGGCCAAGTTCGATACCATCGTGGAACCGATCATCGGGCGGGTGGTGGAGATTCCCGAGCCGCTCGCACATCTGCTGGATATGCCTGGAAGCTACCGCTCTATTGAACCAGACCATCGCTTGCTTTTTTAGGGTGGGATCCAGGCACCAAAAGCATTTATTCCACACATTCCACTCTGTTGAAAGTTAAAAGCCATGCTATGATGGAGCAATGAAAATAAAACTACACACATTGATTGCTGGTATAGTGATGACCGTGCTTGCCTCCACGATGGTTTTTGCAGCGGAGAATGGATTCCGTCAATTCGAAAGCGCCCTAGGTTTCCAGGTGGGGCAGCTATCGGGTCTTGGTCTCAGTTATCAAAAATGGGAAGGTGATACCGGCTATCAGGTTGCCTTTGGTGCTTTGTATTTTCCGTTGAATGAGACCGACTATTGGACGCCCAATATATTGAACTACACCATCGGTGCTGAAGTGCAGCACACTGTCTATGGTGATGATTTCGCCAATTGGCTCTCAGGTCGGCTGTATTTATTCAGCGCGCTGAACCATCGGGGTTATATAGAATCCGAGATGATTTCTTTAGATCCTTATGTGCTTGGTTATGGTGATTTCAATGCGGTTTTTGGTTTTGGCGTTGGTATCGGCATAGAAATCATCCTGTTCAAGCATTTCTCTTTCCCTGTGGAGCTTGGGTATGGCGTTTTCTGGACCCCGACCAAAACCGCATTGCGTGATCAGTTTGTGGTTGATATAGTCCCGCAGGTAGGTTTCCGCTACCGGTATTAATGGATTGGATGTGGAAATCGCAGCCAGGCCTGAAAATTTATACAAATTACTATTTCTTTTTAATAAAATATTATAAAGTTCCTTTGTGGATTTCCGTGCCAAGCATGGGATCTCACTTCCAAAGGAGTTCTTATCATGCGTCCGAATAAAACACTGAGTATTCTTGTGCCTTGCATCGCTGTGCTCGCCTCAATCTGTGCCGTTATTGGAATTTTTAGTTCATTTGGAGGGGTTCCGGTTTCGGCATTCGACCTGAATGGAGACAGCCTTCTCCTTTTCGGCCGAGGAATATACGCTAGCGATGCTTTGCTGAATGGAGCAGGTTTCTTTGGCACCGATTTCGTCACGATGCTTGTGGTGTTGCCATTGTTGTTTTTTTCTTGGAAACGCTACAAGACCGGCAGCTTGCATGGAGCGCTCCTTCTTTCCGGTGCGATTCTATTTTTCCTCTACAATGGGGCGTCTCTCGCATTCGCAGCTGCCTATAACGATCTATTCCTGCTCTATACCGCGCTCATGTCAATTAGCCTTTTCGCATTCATCAATCTCATGGGCAGCATACAAGTGGATGAAGTCGCTGCTGCGGTCTCACCTACCATGCCACATAAAAGGATAGCAATTTTCCTATTCGTCAGTGGATCGGTTGTGCTGCTGCTTTGGGGCAGCGAAATAGTCGGCTCGTTGGTTTCTAGAGTCAAGCCTTTCTAGCTTAGCCGCTATACAACCGCTGTGACTCATGCCTTGGACATGGGGATTATCGCACCTGCAGTTTTCTTCGCCGGGATTCAGATTCTCAGGAATAAGGCGCAAGGGTATCGTTTGGCTTTTCCTCTCCTTATGTTGAATGTGCTTGTTGGACCAGCGGTAATCGCGCAGACGATCGCCCAGATTCTTTGTGGCGTAGAGTTTTCCATCGGACAGCTCATCGGCATGATAGGGTCGTGGATCATTCTAGCCGGTTTTGGAATTCGAGCAATCATCTCTTTGTATAGAGGCCTGCAGGCTTCCGCTTAAGCTGAAAACCAACAAAACTATCCATCAGATTTGTGCCAGGCACGAATCTGCGCCTCCTTGACTTTTTCCAAAGCAAGGGGTATTTTTGTTTTATCTACACACCCCACAGGGGTGGGGTGTGTAGGTGACAAGGAGTCTTTATGAAAAAAGAGTACGATGTCACTGGCATGACCTGCTCCTCCTGCGCCATCCATGTGGAGAAGAGTGTGAGGAGTGTACCCGGTGTCACCGATGTACAGGTGAACCTTATCACCAATTCGCTTTCGGTTCGATTCGCCGACGATACGGTGTTGGATGATACAAGTGTGGTGAAAGCAGTTGAAGACGCTGGCTATGGCGCAACTGCACACGAGACTCAGATGCAAGCTGGTGGCCTTCGTAAAAGTAGTAAGCCCGATCCAGCGCTCCAAGTGAAACAGGAATTGCGCGGTATGTTGAATCGGTTGATTATTTCATTCGCGTTTTCCATTCCTCTTGTGTATCTGGCGATGGGCCATATGTTCGAATGGCCTCTTCCTGCCCTGTTTCTCGGTCATGAGAATTCTATGGTATTCGCTTTCACGCAGTTGTTGCTTTCCATACCGGTGTTTTTGGTTAATGGGCAGTATTTTAAGACAGGATTCAGAACCCTTGCCAAACGCAAACCCACCATGGATTCACTTATAGCCATAGGGTCGTCGGCTGCGATGATATATGGTATCTATGCCATCTACAAAATAGGGTGGGGTATGGGTCATGGTGATATGGATATGGTCCATCGTTTCTCTATGGATCTCTATTTCGAAGCAGCCGCGATGATTCTGTCCCTGGTGCTGCTTGGAAAATTCCTAGAGCTCAGGGCTAAAGGCAGCACTAGCGAAGCAGTCTCAAAACTCATCAACCTGGCTCCTAAAACAGCGACCGTCATGCGGGAGGGCCAGGAGCTGGTGGTGTTGGCCGAAGAGGTGGTCGTCGGAGATATCGTGGTGGTCAAGCCCGGTGCCGGTATCCCGGTCGATGGCAAGATCGTGCAAGGGACTTCCGCGGTGGATGAATCTGCGCTTACCGGTGAGAGCCTTCCAGTGGAGAAGAACCCTGGGGATACGGTCATCAGCGCGAGTATCAACACTTCAGGATATTTCACCTATGTTGCCGAGAAAGTTGGTGAGGACACCACATTGGCCCGCATAATCGCCTTGGTGCAGGAGGCGAGTTCTTCAAAAGCGCCCATCGCAAAACTAGCAGACCGGATCAGTGCGGTGTTCGTGCCAGTTGTCATAGCAATTGCTTTTACCGCAGTCGTTGTCTGGCTGCTCATGGGCTTTTCCTTCGAGTTCGCTTTAGCCATCGGTATCGCCGTTCTTGTGATATCGTGTCCTTGCGCTTTAGGACTGGCAACTCCTACCGCCATCATGGTGGGAACAGGCAAAGGTGCCGAGTACGGTATATTGATATCCTCCGCACAGTCGCTTGAGACCGCGCACAGTGTGCAGACTGTGGTTCTGGATAAGACCGGGACTATTACGGAGGGCAAGCCCAAGGTAACCGATATCCTTCCCGCCGAGGAAATGGATCAAGAGAGGTTCTTGGCGCTGGCAGCCTCGTTGGAAGCAGCCTCAGAGCATCCTCTGGCTCAAGCGATTCTGTCCGAGGCAAAATTCAGGAATCTCACTCTTTCAAAGGTACTGGATTTCCATGCGCTGCCAGGTCAGGGGCTTGAAGCGCGGCTAGACCTGGAGCAGGGACGCTATTACGCAGGCAACCGCGGTTTGATGGAAGCTCATGGTATAGATATCAGTAGTTTCATAGGACAAGAGGAACGGCTCTCGCATCAAGGTAAGACGCCGTTGTATTTCGCTACTGAGCGCAACCTTCTCGGGATAATCGCTGTAGCCGATGTGATTAAGAAAACCAGTGCGGAGGCTGTTGCCTCACTGCGGTTGATGGGACTCGATGTGGTGATGCTCACTGGTGATAACGAACGTACCGCTCAGGCTATCGCCCGGCAGGTGGGGATCACGCATGTGCTTTCAGGCGTGATGCCTGATGCCAAGGAGGCGGCAGTGCGTTCACTGCAGGAGCAAGGACGGAAGGTGGCCATGGTGGGCGATGGCATCAACGACGCACCAGCCTTGGTACGCGCTGATGTAGGCATCGCCATTGGGGCGGGTACGGATGTGGCTATCGAGGCAGCTGATATCGTACTTATGAAGAGCGATCTCAATGACGTAGTCACCGCGATTCAGCTCAGCAAAGCCACCTTGCGTACTATCAAACAGAATCTGTTCTGGGCGCTTATCTACAATGTGCTCGGTATCCCTCTCGCGGCAGGTGTGTTCTATACGGTTCTGGGATGGAAGCTCAATCCCATGTTCGCTGCAGCAGCCATGAGCCTGAGTTCGGTATTCGTTGTTACCAACGCACTACGCTTGAAATTATTCAAACCCACCTCAGTGAAGGTGAAACCACAAGGAGTTATCCCCATGACAAAGAGTATTCAGATAGAAGGTATGACGTGTTCCCATTGCACCATGAGGGTGGAAAAAGCCCTCAACAACATTCCCGGCGTCACCGCTAAGGTGGACCTTTCCTCCAAAAAGGCCTCTGTGGTCGCTTCTCCCGCTGTTTCCGATGCGGTATTGGCTAAAGCGGTAACCGATGCTGGGTACGACGTAGTGGCAATCACCGAGGAGGCGTGAGATGCAGGCAGACCGCGAACCGGTAGTGAGAGCGCTTAAAACCGCGAAGGGGCAGATTGAAGGCATTCTCCGGATGGTTGAGGAAGATCGCTATTGTGTCGATATTTCAAACCAGCTTCTCGCTACCGAGGCTCTGCTAAGGAAGACGAACAAAGCAGTGCTTCATGCGCATCTGGAGCATTGCGTAAAGGATTCCTTTTCCAGTGCGACCGATGTCGATACAAAGATCCACGAGATTATGGGATTGCTCGACAAGCTGGTCCGGTAACGATTGATAGTGAATGTGGTTTTGGTTCCAGCAACCCAAACAACAAGAAAGCAAATTAAAGCTTTTATCAGAAAAGCTTTAGTTTAGTTTTGTGTTTTAAGTTGCTGGAACCTAAACCAAGCAGGCGGTGCTCATGCTTCTAATGGCAAGCACCGTCGCGCTATGAGCACCGAACACGCTTTCGATAGTCTTGATATAATCAGCGGTTCTGGTACGAGGGACATACACCTGGATGGTGCCGGCGAAACCGCCCCCGTGGACACGGCAGGCGCCATCGCCATTCAGGAACCGTTTGGTCACCGCTAGCGCGAGTGGGAGGCCTTGTTCCTTAGGATTGCTGGTGCTGTAGAGATTCTGTAAGTGCATGAACGAGCTGTCGCCCGATTCATTCACCAACGTGAGATAGGCGTGGATGTCATCCCGCAGCAGGGCTTTGAGCATGGCTTCCACCCGATTGTTCTCGGCAAGGAAATGATAGGCCCGAAGCAGGGCGCGGTCGTTGCCTAGCTTCTTGCGAAGGGCGGGGAGAGCATCTATGAATTCCTCAAAAGTGACTTCCCGCATCACATCCTTGTCCAAGCATATAGCAACTGAACGCATTTCCTTCGGCACCGCGGCGTAATCAGGGGTGAGGTTCGCGTGGTTGCCACCAGTATCCACCACCACAAGATCGTAGCCCACCTTCTGGAAGCTATAGTCCACCGGCGTGAGCGTCGGTGTATCCGGGTGGGCGAAATCAATACCGACTATCCCACCTTCGCCACAGGCTATCTGGTCCATCAGGCCGGACGGCTTGCCAAAATACACATTCTCAGCGAACTTACCGATAATAGCAAGCTCCACCGGTGGCAGCAGATTGCGGTTGTAGAGATTGTTGAAGAGCGTCCCCACCAGCACTTCGATGGCCGCTGATGAGCTCAAACCCGACCCTTTCAGCACCCGGGTGCTGGTATGGGCCCGGAATCCTCCCACTTCAAGCCCTCTTTTGGCAAAGGCGGCCGCTATTCCACGCACGAGCGCCTGAGTGGTTCCCTCTTCCTCATCATGGACATCAAGGTCTGAAAGATCCACCGATACCGGGGGAAAGCCTTCCGAAACAACCACTGCGAGCTGGTCGTCGGTTCTATGGGCGACCGCGATGGTGTCCAGGTTGATAGTCGCGGCGATCACCTTTCCGAGATTGTGGTCGGTATGGTTGCCAGCAAGCTCGGTCCGCCCTGCGGTGCTATAAAGATGCGCTGGATATGGAAGAGAATAGCCATATAAATGTTGATGCGTTTCTATTAAATTTCTATATCGAATTTTATAAAATTCAATATCATGTTGTTCGCCATAGAGCCGAGGAAGGATCGACGTAAAACGATCGCTTTCCAGAAATTCCATCAACGCTTCAAAGCCTTCCATAACCGCCTCCGGGAGTATCCGTCCATTGGACGATAAATGCTACTGTCCACTCTGTCAAGCCAAAGTAGCGCACAAACGATCAAGACCCTCATTCACTATCTTACAGTAAGATACCCATAGATTAACGCTGATTCCCCCCCTGTTTATAAAGCCCGTCAGCTATACCAAGCGCTCCGGGTATTTCTATATTCCTTCGGACTCATCCCCATTACTTTTCTAAATTGCCGCGAGAAGTAATTCGCATCGGAAAAACCAGTGGCGTCCGATATACCGCCCATTGACAGCGAGCTGGTGCGGATAAGGCGGCAGGCCTCGGCGATACGCCGTTGGATGTGGAACTCTACCGGAGAGCAACCCGTGGCGCTTTGAAAATAACGATTCAACGTGCTCGCGGACATATTGGTCACTTCCAGAAGTTCTTTGGTGCTCACCGGACGGTCGGTGTGCGATTCAAGATAGCCAAAGGCATCGGCCAGCCTGAGAATCACTCGGTTCCCTTTTCGTGGGAACTCCGCGTAGATCCGGAACAAGGTAACCAGAAGCTGGATTAGAAAAGCGAATGCCAGACCTTTTGAGCCGGTATCGGTATCGGTGGAGTCGCTTTCACGTCGGAGATTTTCTATGAGGGGCAGAATGTCGGCGAGTTGGGCTGGTGTGAGCTGCATGAGCGAGCCTAAGTTTGGTTCGTTGCGATAGGAAGGCTCAATCGACAGCAGGGCATGGTACCCGGGCATGCTGCGCACATCATGGACCGATTCCCGCAAAATAGCAGGATCGAAAAGAATGTTGAATAATCTCAGGTTGCGCACGTCCCGGTAGCCGTGCTCAAGCCCAGGGGTGATGACGAATACATTTCCCGCCTGCACGACGAATTCGTTGCCAACGGTGAAGTGCGTGCCCTTGCCGGAGACTATCACCACCAGCTCGAAAAAATCATGGCTATGCAAGGGGTAGGGTAATTCGGGATCGCGTTCAATCACCTTCATCTGGAATGAAGGATCGTAAAAATAATCTGATGCATACAACTTTAACGCCATGATGATAAAATCGTGCTAAAAATTGGTCATTTTGTCAAGGCGGATACAACGATTCCGCGTTAAGATGCAATAGATGACTTGATTATGGAGGGATTGCACATGAATACATATGAGAATGCCCGTGCGGCGTATGCTGCTTTGGGTGTGGATACAGATGCGGTGATCGCGCGTCTGGCGCGGATTCCGGTTTCGATCCATTGCTGGCAAGGAGATGATGTCGGAGGATTCGAACGCCCCGGTTCCGTGCTGGCTGGGGGTGGCATCCAGGTGACTGGAAATTATCCCGGCAAGGCCAGAACAGTCGCTGAGTTGCGTTCAGACCTTGAGAAGGTTTTCACCTTGGTGCCAGGTACGCATCGGGTCAACCTCCACGCGAGCTATGGCGAGTTCGGGGGCAAGTTTGTGGACCGCGACCAGATTGAGCCCGAGCATTTCGCCGGGTGGGTCCAATGGGCAAAAAAGCTAGGTATTGGATTGGATTTCAATGGAACTTTCTTCAGCCATCCTCTAGCCAATGCCGGTTTCACCCTTTCCAGCAAGGATCCTGCGGTGTGCAAGTTCTGGATCGAGCATGCCAAACGGGTGCGGAAGATCGCCGCATGGATCGGAAGCCAGCTGGGCACTCCCTGCGTGTTGGACACTTGGATTCCCGATGGAGCCAAAGACCTTACGGTCGACAAGATCGGTTACCGCAGGATCCTTAAGGAATCGTTGGATGAGATTTTCTCCATATCCTATCCCGCCAGCCAGTTGCGTGATGCCGTGGAGACCAAGTTGTTCGGTATTGGAAGCGAATCGTTCGTCGTTGGTTCACATGAATTCTACATGAACTATGCTGCTCGCAACAACAAATTGCTGTGCATAGACATGGGTCACTTCCATCCCGAGGAGGATATCTCGGACAAGCTCTCATCCATATTGTTATTCCAAGACGAGGTTCTGCTGCATGTAAGCCGCGCTCTGCGCTGGGATAGCGACCACGTCGTGCTGTTCAATGACAAAGTGAAAGCTGTTGCTGAAGAACTGGTGCGAAGCGGAAAACTGGATGGCGCCCATATCGGATTGGATTATTTCGATGCCTCCATCAACCGTATCGGTGCATGGACCACCGGTGCTCGGGCACTTCAGAAATCGTTGCTGGCGGCGTTGCTACAACCGCATAAGCAATTGCTGGCCTATGAGGAAGCAGGGAATGGATTCGCGAAGCTGGCGTTGCTCGAAGCGATGCCCACGTTGCCTTTCGGAGCGGTCTGGGACAAGTATTGCCAGCAGTATTCGGTAATTGGCGATGTTGCGGTGATAGATGATGTGCTGCATTATGAGCAGGATGTTTTAAAGGGGCGTGTATGATGGCTAGACGTGATCTTGGAGATCTTATAGAAGTTTCCCGCCGCTATGGTTCGGATGCCCGTTATGTGCTGGTTGGTGGTGGCAACACTTCGGTGAAAGAGGGGGATGACCTGTACGTCAAGGCCTCAGGTTTTGCTTTGGGAACCATCACCGAACAAGGGTTTGTGCGGATGTCCCTGTCCAAGCTCAACCTTATCTGGGATAAGGGCTATCCTGTGGATAAGAAAATGCGCGAGCAACAGGTGCTTGCGGATATGATGGCCGCACGGTGCGAAGGCGAGACTGCCAGGCCCAGTGTGGAAGCGCTGTTGCATGGGCTGATCCCGTTCGCCTTCGTGGTGCACCTGCATCCGGCGATTGTCAATGGGATCACGTGCGCCCAAAGTGGAGAGGCTGCGGTTCGCGAGCTGTTCCCTGAAGCATTGTGGATACCCCTGGTGAATCCTGGATACATCCTGGCTAAGATTGTGCGTGATGCATCCTTAGGATACGAAAAAAAGCATGGATATTGGCCGCAGATGATATTCCTACAGAACCATGGCGTATTCGTGGCTGCGAAGGATGTACAGGGCATCGAGGCTCTGTATGATCGGATTATGGAACGGGCAGGCTCTCATGTGATGCGAAAGCCTGTGTTTCTTGAAGCCAAAGCCGATGAGACGCGCATGGGATTGGTGAAAGACGGTCTTTCCCGCTATTATCCGGCAGGGACAACGCTGCTTCCGTTGTTCAACCGAGAGCTACAGACCCGACTTCAGAACGCAGAGGCTTTCCATCCCATCTCATCCTCATTCACTCCGGACCATATCGTCTATAGTGGTTTCGCGCCTGTGTGGATTGGAGAAGAGGTATTTGCGGCTGAGGATCCTCGGGAAGCGGTGGCTGCTGCTTGTAGGGCTTTTGAGATGGTCAATGGAGTGGTTCCCAAGATAGTGGCTGTGCAAAAGACCTGCGTGTTCGCAACCTCGGAAAATGCGTTGAATCTATATCTGGATACTATAAAGGTAGCTGCTTTCGCTGAGAGTTTTGGTGGGCCGCGTTTCATGGATGATGATCAAATCGATTTCATACGCACGTGGGAAGTTGAGAGTTATCGGTCGAAATTGGCGAAATAGTCTGCAGGGGGAAGTGTGCGGCTGTGGCGGCGAAGCTACGGTATCTTCCCTTGCGATACACTCGTGTGATATCATCGGAAAGCCACCTTTTGGGGTGGCTTTCCTTTGGAGGTATCAGTGAGTACGATCGTGTTGTACGGCGTGGCCTTAGGCCTGTTTGCCTTTTCATTTTTCAAAGATAAGGAAAAGACTAAAAAAGCCTTGCGCAAGGCCTTGGCTGTGATGGAGAACATCATGCCTGAGTTTCTTGTGGTCATACTGTTGGTGGGAATCCTTTTGGCTTTCATGGATCCTCAGCTGATCTCATCGCTTATAGGGGTGGATTCGGGTATGTGGGGTGTGTTTGCCGCCTTGGTTGTCGGTTCAATCACCCTTATTCCAGGTTTCGTCGCCTTTCCCATGGCCTCGATGTTGCTTCAAGGTGGCGCAGGCTATATGCAGATCGGTGCTTTCGTGTCCAGTCTGATGATGGTGGGTGTGGTCACTTTCCCAGTTGAAAAGCGTTTTTTCGGCACAAAATTTACCATTTTGCGAAATGTGCTGGCGTTTTTATTCTCTATTGTGGTTGCATTGGCCATCGGGTATGTGATGGGAGGCGCTAGATGAAGAAGGTTTTAAAACGCTACCGGGTTTTTCTTGGGACGCTAGCATTCGTCGGTCTGCTTGTATTGGTGAATCGCGAAGTCGGATTGTCTGCTTTGAAAACAGCTGGCTACACCTTTAAAGAGATGCTGCTGGTGATTCCCCCCGTGTTCCTTATTTTGGGACTGCTCGACGTTTGGGTTCCCCGGGAATTGATGGTCCGCTATATGGGCGAGGGTTCGGGACTGAAAGGTATCGTGCTGGCTATCATCTTAGGGTCGGCTGCTGCTGGTCCTCTATATGGCGCGTTCCCGATAGCCTCGGTATTCATGAAGAAAGGGGTGAAGTTCACCAACATCCTCATATTCATCGGAGCCTGGTCCACCACAAAGATCCCCATGTTCCTGTTCGAGGTGGAATCCTTAGGCGCCCGTTTCGCATTCACGCGGCTAGCAGTGGATATTCCGGGTATCATCATCATCGCTTGGATACTCTCCAAGCTGCTTTCCAAGTCTGCAGTCGATGAGATATACCGAAGAAACGAGGAGATGCTCGCGAAATAGGTTTTTCCCGTGTTGTCCTACGGGTACTGTTATCTTTTATTTCCGATTGCTTTCATCTTCCTTTTGAGTGATATAATCATGCAATAGCATAGAGGGGGATCCAGATGAATGAGAACGAAAAAAGAGGGTTGTTGGTCGGGCTCAATGCACTAGGCTTGATCATCACTTTGGTTATGAACACGCTTGCGAGCGTCCTGCCTTTGAACGGACGGGATACTGGCTCGATTTCAGATTCCATCCCGAATCTGTTTGTGCCAGCCGGACTTACCTTCGCGGTCTGGGGTGTGATTTATACGCTTCTGATTGTATTCGTGGTGTATCAGTTGATGACTGTTCGCAAGAACGCGGGACAGGCCGATCCTGTAGGGCGCCTTGGATACTGGTTTTTCATCTCCTCCATCGCCAACTCCCTTTGGATTGTCGCTTGGCATTGGCAATTCCAACTGCTCTCGCTGGTCCTCATGCTGGTGCTGCTGGCCTCGCTTATCGCGATGCACACCCGTCTCCGCGCTTATGCCGGGATTAAAAGCACAGGGTATCGGTTCGCGGTCATGCTGCCTATCAGCGTGTATCTTGGTTGGATAACCGTCGCTACTGTGGCTAATTTCACATCTGTCGCGGTGGTGCTGGGCTGGGGACGATTTGGACTGTCGGAAGTTTTCTGGACTCTGCTCGTCATGGTGGTTGCTATCGCCATCAATGTGCTTGCGGTTCTTCTGAGAAGGGATATCGGGTTCGCGCTGGTGGGAATATGGGCGTTGTATGGTATCTACCTCAAGCGTTCCACCACGTTGCCGGTGGTCCAGTCGATCGTTATCCTCGCATTGGCCGGGATGGTGCTGATCGCCTTAGCGATGGTATACAGATTCATCATCGCAAGGAAAAAAGAAGCGGTGTAGGCTGATTCATCCTTTAACCAATTCAAATCCCGATAACATCCGAGTGAGCGCTATCGGGACTTTTTTAATGAGCAGGTTGTGATTTTCGTTCCCGGTTCATCCATCTTTTCAGTAATTTCCCCTGGAAACTGGAAGTCACCACTGGTTTATCTTTGAACGGGCCCTTCTTCAACACAATCAGAAGCCCTTTATGCCTGAGTTCGCCAATAGCCGAGATAAGGTCTTGCGGACACCAATTGGAAAGCACTCCATACCAGGCATCATGCCGATGCATGGGGGGGCAGCGCCATTGGAGCCGGCTTCCCGAGAGCAGATAGGCTGCCCCGGTGATGGTATGGCGGATAGGCTCTCGCCTAAAAAACGAAAGCATCTCGAACTCGCCTTCAGCACTCACAATCTGGGATTTTCCGCAGATATCGCAACCACTGCAGTTGTCGTTGGCAAACCCAAGCAACTTAAGCAACCCTTCGCGACGGCAGATGCTGTCGTCCGTGAAAACGCTTAGGAGTTTTCCAAAACGGGATTCAGGGCCCAGCTCGATCAACCGCTTGCGCTCCTCGCTCCCAAGCAGCACCATTGAATGAGCCTGCTGGCCATCCCGTCCTGCCCGGCCCGACTCCTGAAGGAAAGATTCCACATCAGGACTGAGGTCCAGGTGGATTACCGTGCGTATGTCGCTTTTATCTACCCCCATTCCGTAAGCGCAGGTGGCACAGAGGATGGCCTTCTTGTTTTTGTAAAACCAACGTTCAGTGGCTTGGCGCTCAACCTTCTCCAATCCCGCATGGTAGTAGCGGACATCCGGGTCGTGCAGGCGCCGTGCAAGTTCCCAAGCGGTTTTCTCGCAGCGGTCGCGCGTCGAGCAGAATACCACTATCGGTCGTGGCAGCGGATGCGTAACCAGCATCTCCAAGTCATGGATCTTGCATAGTGATGGCAATGCCCGGTACGTGATGTTCGGTCGGTCAGGGTCGCCTTTCACGATATTCGCGGCTTTTCCTCCGAACAAGATATCCGTGACCCGTTGGATGATTCTTGGGCTGGCCGTGGCGGTGAACGCAGTGACCTGCTCTGGTTTGAGGTTTTCGATTATCCGTGGGAGCTCCAGATACGAAGGGCGGAAGGTGTCTCCCCACTGTGTCACCGTATGGACTTCATCTATGACTAGCAGTGAAATGGGGTAGGTGGATAGTTTGGCAAGCACCGAGTTGTTGCGAAGGGTCTCGGGATTGCTGATGACGAAGCGGGAATCACCCGATTCCAGTTCCATCCACACCTGCTCGCGCTCTTGCGAGGATTGCGCACCTCTAAGAAACACTGCTTTGGCCCCTAGCTTCTCCATACGGCGGCCTTGGTCGTTCATAAGAGAAAGCAACGGGTAAACAACCAATGTAATCCCAGGAAGCAGCAATGCAGGCAGCATGAAGCACACGCTTTTACCGCTACCGGTAGGGAGCACTACTATCTGATGCTCGGGAGCTACTTCGCATTGGTCTTCACCAAAAAGTCCGCCACGTTCCAAAATGGTGCGGATGACCAGCTCCTGGTAAGGATATAAGGACGGGAGGTTGAATTTTTCGTGCAAAGTCGTCAGGACGAGCGCCTCGACCGGATGTTGTTCTGAAAGCGGTTCCTGGTTCTCCATGACCACCATACCGCAAGAAAGGTCCGATCGCTTCAGATTTAGACAAGATATGCGACTCTGGCACTGGCAACTGATGAAAACAGAAAAAACAGCATTAGATGCACTTTTTTTGAAGGTTGTTGCGTATATTGTGGATGCCGGTGCCAGGCCCCTATCGAAAAATACACACAAAATTTGCGGTTGATGGTATGTTTTGGGAAATTCCTTTCAGACTTTGAGTGTTGACTCATTCTGGTAAATCCTCTAGCGTTTCACCGATGAGTCCAAGACTTTTGGTTCGTTGTGTATGGAAGTGTATCTGAGGAGAATGTAATGATAACAGTATTCGATATGAGAAACAAACAAGATGATGATTTGCACGCAGCCATACAACATCTGTACGAAGAACCGTTGAAAGTGATTGGATTGGGCGAACATTCCATAAAAGCCTGTATTGGTTGTTGGACTTGTTGGCTCAAGACCCCCGGTAGATGTGTGATGCATGACCAGATGGCAGAAATCTATCCAGACTATATGAACAGTGATAAGGTGATTCTCCTGATGGATACGGCTCAGGGCTTTATCAATCATCAAGCCAAAGCGTTTCTAGATAGGACGATTCCTCATTATCATCCATATATCCACATGGTGGATGGTGAATGTCATCATGTCACTAGGTATGCGAGTTATCCTGATATCATATTTTACTTTGATGCTGAAGGACTGTCAGTTCAGGAAGAGCAGGTTGTAGAAGACCATCTGTACCGTACCGCCTATCATTTTTGTTCCAAAGCCTTCCGCATGGTGAAGAATAATGGCTTAAAGATCCTCCCGTTGGAATCAAGGAAGGCTAAGAACAGGCTGGTGGAGATTGCATCAACTGATCCTATGGAAAAATTAGTGATCTACAACGGTTCGCCGAGAAGAAATGGTGGCAACTCGGCTCTGATCCTGAGTAAAATCGCGCAAATCCTGGGTGATAGAGTCGAGGTCCGTGATCTGAAATCAAGAGAGAAATGGGCGCAGTGGGCAGAGGCTTTCAAGACTGAGAAAGATGTAATGTTCTTCATGCCATTATATGTCCACGCCATGCCTTCCCATGTTATGGGGTTTTTTGAGAAGCTCAGCGCATCTCAAGGGACCCTGAGTTTTTTTGTGCAATCAGGGTTCCCTGAAAGCAGCCAGTCATTCTATCTCGAGGCTTATCTTGAGCAATTTGCATCTAAATTGGGCAGAATCTATCTCGGTACAGCAATCAAGGGTGGGATGGAAGGCTTGCGGATGAGGTCACCTAAAGCTCAGGAAATCATGATCCAACCGATAGCATCGGCCATTGAGAACTTGGTGCACGATGGGAGATTCAACCCAGGGGATATGTGCCAATTGGCGAAACCGATTCGATTTGGCAAAGGTATCCAGATACTATTTAATCTGTTCGGCAAAAAAATGATGAATTCTTCTTTTTGGGACCCCCAGCTGAAGGCTAATGCAGCATTTGAAAAACGTTTTGACCGTCCATACGAAACTCAAGCGACATGATGTGTCTCCCACCTGTGGCAATAGCAGGTTGGGAGGGTGATAGGCATATCCTCTGCAAATCGCAAGAGTTGCGTCAGGATTGACTAGTGAACACGGTCTGTTCCCAATGTGTCTCCATATGCTCCGAAACAGCTTGGAGCGAGTTGAACACCTCTTTGGTCAGACGGTCCAATCTAGCTTTCCTCGATGGAGTGGATCCTCCGGGGAATAGCTCGGAGACTCTCAAAGGGGTTCCAATCTCGACCAAGGCCTGTTTGCCGGATGGTGTGAAGCGGGTATTGATGTTGCCACCCTGCGCTCTATTGATGACATCCAGCAGATCTAGGGCGAATTCGCTCGCTCTTCCAGCCGAGCAGGGGGATTTGATATATGCAGGGTCGATATATTGGAGCACATCGACTATCTGTGAGTGGCGAAGATACACATGTGCTTCGAGTGCCCGGAAATCGGCTATGCTTCTTCCTAAGGGTGGTAGGTCGCGCGGGTTGAAGCTTTCGGGATAGACAGCCTCCACTCCACGATAGCGGATATGGAACAATCTATCAATCAGATTGCCTTGGGGAGTCTCTTGCGCGAGATGCTCAGCCCGCTGCATCGCGTTCTCGCATACCGCCAGAATCCTGCTCCGAAGGTCCAAAGATGGTTCGGTTGATGTGATTTTATACAGTTCTTCCAGCAACTCGACAGTTTTAACCGCGGCCTCATGCAGCAGGCTCAGAATAGGTTGCGTATCAGTGGTCGTTAGCCTAAGACCTGTCTGCTGCTCCCAACGTGTAAGCACCGAGCGGATAAAGGCATCAGGGGTATCGCTATGCCGGTAACCAATCGCCACTGGAATGATGGTGACATCTTTGGAACTTTCCGTACCCCACATCGCCAACGAGGATACTCCCGGTGAAATAGGGCTGCACTGGTACATGTGGTAGTTCACCTGGCCTTCTGGTGCGAGGGCGATTGGGAATCCCCCTTCGCGCATCTCTTTACGCAGTATGTTCAAGCCATTGGTGTTGCTGCCTCGGTTCTGCACAGGGATGCAGCCGATTCTTGGAAACAACCAAGCCGCAAGCTTGCCAGCCCAGTTAAGCACATCCCTGCCATAGAGGAAGCGGGCGTGGGGTACGATCCGTTCACCTTTTTTCCGATGCTTGTTGCGTAGCCTGATCAGTTTTTGCAGTTTCTTGTTCAAGGCATACATGATCACCGGCGCATCTTCCTTGGTGACATGCCGAAAAGCAATGACCATGCGCTCATCTCCCTGATAGAACCGTTCCAGTTCATCCAGCAGGACCGCATCATTGTGCAATCTTACTGAGGCTACCCCTTCCACAAGCTTGAGATACACCCCACCTACAACAATCATGAAGCGGCGGGCACCTGCTGAATAGCGGGGCGTCACAAACCCCCGGCCACTTGTGGCACGGGGTAGGATCATGTTTTTTTCCTTACGCTTACCCACGGTTGTCTAGCCTCGTTTTTCCAGCATGGCGGTGTAGTATGCTTTGTCGATTGGATAATAGCGCAGGATAATAATTCCCAGCACATACCAAAGCAAAGGAATGGGACCGCAGATGAGCTTTATACCGATCGCAGCCAAAGCGGAGGGCTGGTCAGGGACATAAGCGAAAAGGGCTAAAATCCATCCATTGAGCGCCAACGCGACTGCCTGTCCGATTTTGCTGGAGAAAGTCCAAAGACTGGAAAACACTCCTTCGCGTCGGATGTTTCCATGGTTGACCGCATCGTGCTCCACCACATCCGGTAGGATCGAGTGTGGCATAACATAGTGGGTGGAGAGCCCTATGCCCGAAAGCGCCATCACCACTAAGGCGACATTAGGACCTAACTGCTCGCCTAACAGCGAAAAGACCATCACTCCAACGCCCATGATTCCCATACCGATCATATAGCAGTTTTTCTTGCCGATTTTTTCCGATACTTTCACCCAGATTGGAATGAACAGCAGGCTGAAGGTGAGCAGGAAGAGCAACGCGGTTTGGAAAAGGGCCTCATCCTTGAAGATATAGGCGAAGTAGTAGACCAAAGCTCCCTGAACCATCGATGTCCCGGTGATGAACAGTGACCAAGGGATGAGGGCGGTGAGGAACACTTTGTCTTTTAGTGTCTCCGCATACGTCTTTAAGAAGCCTTTATCGTCCTGGGCTTCCGGATGTTCTGGTTCCCGTACAGCCCAGATGGTGATCAGGGTTGTCAGCAGCATCACCCCGCCCATGATATACCCCATGATTGTCCAGCCGAATTCCTTCTCGGTGAACAAGCCGATTATCGGCATGACCGCGCCAGCGCCCACGAAGGTTCCCACAACAGCGAAGCTCATCCGGTAGCCAGTGAGGATTGTGCGTTGATTGTAGTCATCAGTGAGTTCCGGCAGCAATGCTGCATAAGGAATATTCACCAATGTGTAGGCAGTGTTCAGCAGACAATACAGAAAAGTCAGATAGAGAAACAACGTCATCTGAGATTGCATCTCAGGCTTGGTGAACATCATTCCCATGGTTATAAAAGAAATGATCGCTCCCACAAACATATAAAAACGGCGTCGTCCCCAGCGCGAGCGGGTTCGGTCGGACACATATCCCGTTACCGGGTCGGTGATGGCATCCCATATTTTCCCGATCATCAATACCGTACCGGCTAATGCTGCCGAGAGATGCACAATGTCGGTAAGGAAATAGAGGAGATAGAATCCGATGATGGTGAAGAATAGATTCCCACCTAAATCCCCGATGCCAAACCCAAGTTTGATTCTTCTGCTGACTTTGGTGATGATGTGCTCCTCTGCGACATGAGTCCTGGACCTTTCGGTATGGAACACCTGCACGTAGTTTAATGGGAGTAGTGTAAAGCCAAATATGCCTCAGCGCAAGTGGAAATTGGATTTCCGAGCCAGGCGTAAAAATTTACAAAATCCAGATGATTCAACCAAAACCAGCATTCCAGGAGCCTGAATTAAGTGCTTTATGGTGGTTTTGATTAGCTTGTGGATTCTGGTGATAGGTCTGCGGTATGGCGAAAGGTGATTTCCCGGTCTTTGTAGAAACCCCATTGCGATCGTGGCATGAGCTGCGCGAGTCGCATCATCATCTCATCGACTATCTCCTGGCGGGTGTTGGCGTCGATCCGGCCACCTTTCTGCACGAGAGTGAACGGCTTCCCAACCACAATAGTGATAGGAGTGCGGCGGAAGCGTTTGAAATAGTGGGAAAACTTCTCAAACCCCAACGTGACGACAGGAAGGAGCGGAGCCTGTTTTTTATGCGCGATAAAGGCGACGCCTGCTTTTCCTTGCTGTAGATTGCCATCGATGCTTCGGGTGCCTTCGGGTGCTATCGCGAGGATTTCTCCACGGTCGAGGACTTCAAAACATTGGTCCATCGATTCTCGACCCATGTTCTCGCGGTCAACCGGAATAGAGCGCCACATATCCATCACCCATCCTGTGAACTTATGGTCCCACAATTGTTTTTTCGCAAGTGCGATGATTCTCCGCGGTTGAAGGAACACATACAGCATGGGACCATCCAAGGTGGAGACATGGTTCGCAACCAAGAGCATCGGGCCTGACGCAGGGACTTGCCCCAAAGTCTTGATGTCCAAACGGAAGAACATCCGGAAACCTAAACGGAATATCGCATTCACCAACGGTTCAATTTTTTTCATCACCCAATTATATCAAAGCGGATGCATATGGGATAGACTACGGGAGCAAAGCTATTGAAGTTCCCTCTCATTGGATTTTTTACTGGGAATAGGAGAAAGCTGACCAATAAAACGCTTGCAGGATTGATATTCTAAGGTACATAGTGGGCTTGAATCCAATTGGAGCCTAGGGGGGGGCGTGTATGAAGCAATCCATCATGCATATCGCGCTGGTTGTGAGGGATTACGATGAAGCGATTCATTTCTATGTGAATACTCTTGGTTTCACGCTTCTTGAAGACACCTATCAACCCGAACAGGACAAACGTTGGGTATTGGTGGCTCCTCCTGGATCCACCGGGACATCATTGCTCCTCGCTAGAGCTTCCAAACCGGAACAAGAACCATTCATCGGGAATCAAGCTGGAGGGCGCGTGTTCCTATTTCTTAGCACCGATGATTTCTGGCGGGATCACCAGGCGATGCTGGCCAAAGGTGTGCAATTCGTGAGGGACCCCAAGCAGGCCGAGTATGGCATGGTAGCTGTCTTCAAAGACCTGTACGGCAACCTGTGGGACCTAGTCCAATTCACGCCGCAAGCATTCTCATAAGCTAGAGTCGTTTTTTCGCCAAGTTTCTAAAAGCTGCGCTTGTCTCCATCAGCTCGTCAAAGGTGCCCTTTCCAACAATCTTACCTTTTTCCAGGATGTAGATGCAGCTGCAGTCACGGACTGTGGTCAAGCGGTGGGCGATGATGATGAGCGTTTTGAACAAGGCGGCATTGTGGAGGGCCGTGAGAACCGCTTCCTCAGTTGCGCCATCGAGTGCGCTCGTTGCTTCGTCGAACACCAGCACCTCAGGATCATGATAGAGAGCGCGGGCGATACCTATCCGTTGTCTTTGCCCACCACTTAGCCGAACTCCTCGTTCCCCTACAACTGTTTCGTAACCAAGAGGCAATTCTTCAGTGATGAAGCTATCCAGATTGGCTATCCGTGCTGCCCGCTCCACTGCGTTTTGGTCAATCCCGGCTTCAGGAATCCCGAACGCGATATTATGGCGGATGGTATCGTCGCTTATGTGGATATGTTGCGCCACATAGCCGAGAGTCCGTTGCCAGGCAGCGCGATTGGAAGCCTCGATCATCACCCCATCCACTAGCATCAATCCTTGCTCTGGTACAAGAAGCCCTAGAATGATATCTGCCAAGGTGGTTTTTCCAGCCCCGGTCTGACCGACGAATGCTATTGAGGTATTGCGCCCGATAGTCAAGCTGATATCATCCAGTACCACCGATTTCGCCGACGGATAGCGGTACTTGAGATGCTCCAGCTTGATTTCATGTGTGAATCCTAAAACCTGTTTTGCCGGACCTTGAAGTTCTCCGGATGATGATTCTTGTGGTACTATCTGGGTGATATCTTTGTGCACGCGGTCAAGCACCGCTTGATTGAACCTCATGCTCGTGAGAGCATTGAAAATCTCCTGGAGTGCGGGAATCAGCCGATACCCTGCGAAAGCGAACAGACCCGAAAGCGAGACAATCTCCCCGGCGGCTTTTTCAGTGACAATCAAAACCAATACGAATAGGATTATTCCCCCAAAAGCGATCGCTTCAAGTGCGAAACGAGGAATCTGTCCTATGACCGCATTCCAAGACTGGTCACGTATCATCTGCAGGGATTCCTTCGAATAGGCATTGACGAAAAAACTCTCCCGGTGCAGAACTTTGATCTCCTTGATTCCACTAAACGCCTCACCTACAAGTTTATAACGTTTCTGATTCGCCTGTAGACGTCGCGCGCCACGTTCTTTCAGCTTGCGATTGATACGGACATAGATGATTGAATATGCTCCGCCGAAGACCAGCAGCGCGGTGAGAGCAATCCAGATATCAATCCAGAAAAAGAGCACAAGGATGAAGATTGCGACCAATCCCTTGCTGATGACCGTGAGCAAAGGTAGGATGAATCGATAGGTAAGCTGGTTGACTTCATTCAACACGTTGTTGCCAAGGTCGGCGCTGTTTTGGTCTATGAAGTAGACGTACGGCATACCAAGGTATTTTTCCAGCAATCTCTCTGAAAGCCTATGGTTGTTCTTGAGCGCATAGGTAAGCATCATCCAAGTTGATAGAGCGGCCAATGCATTCGACAGCACCACGATGGCGAACATGGCGGCCCCGGTGAAAATCATGAAGCTGCGTGTCGATGTAAAACCAAGGTTCCCATACATCCAGTTAAGCAATCGATTGTGTTCAATAATTCCGGAATCGGTTATCAGACTAAGAAACGGCATCAACGAGGCTACTCCAAGCATCTGGGAGAACGCAACCACAACTCCTACTGCTAAAAGGAGGCCGGATTGGCGGATCTCTCCCTTGGTGAGGATTTGTTTCAGTTTACGTACATTGTCCCACACTGTGCGATCTCCTCTGGAATTCACATAGCCTTCGATGCCGTTAGCCTAACACTGGGTCTAAAAGGAGTGTAGCAGATACAGTAGCTGATTGCCATCATCAATCAATAGCAATCAGCTGAGTCCTGCTGCCTTCGATACCCATCAATTAACGCAAACCATCATAACGGACAGGGTACTGCTGGACCGTCTGGCGTTACATATTCGACTCGGTCGTTGAATATATCCGCCTGCAGTACTTCAGTATCGACTATCTGCACAACCGGGCATAAAGCCCAGCCATAGGCTCTATTCCAGGACAGATGGTTTTTCGGCGATCCGATATCATATACGCTGAGACACGTGCCGTGTGGAAACGAACTTCTTCCGCTATCCACAATCAAGACGAGCAATTTGCTACCATCCTGAGAAACCTCCCACTTTTCCAGCACCTCATCATGGTCCAGGCCATACACATTGGTGACCAGCCATACTTCCTCGCCATCCGAGTAATACAGTTCATAATCACCTGCGGTTGAACCAATCCTCCATAATTCACCTTGTGTTCCGGACCAGAGCACAGCATCGGGAAACTCAGGAGAAGGGAACACGCAAGCTGTAGTGATTGACAGAATCACGAATAGACTCACCATTAAAAGGATTTTCAAAGTTTTCCTATGGCATGAAAAATATATGTTCATCTTTTGATTCCTTCCTAGCCGTCCGTTATACATCATCGGCCCGCCAGCCGGACAATCCTGCCCCAAAGCCATTGCACCGATTCTCCTTCATAGAGCAACCATAGGCTGGCCACCCCGGTGAACACACAGGTCAGGATATGACTGCTGAATACGGTATAGACGATATTTGCCAGCACCACCGACCACACGCTCCCTTGAAAACTCCCCATTGCGGTGACCATCCAATCTTCAAAATCAAATCCATTGTTAGGATCGAAATCATCATGCACTTCTTTCGCCAGGCCAAAGAGAATACCGGTGCACAGCGACACCGCGATAAGAGCCCCTGCTTTCACGCTCGGCTGAAACCATTTCGCGCAGATGAAGACAAGTGCGGAAACAAGGGTAGCAACCGCCGCTCCAGTTAAAAGATGCAGGACTTTATCATCTTTTCCGGGTTCATAGATATACCCACGTGAAGAGGAATAGTCCTCCAGGTTCCGGGATAAGTTTTGGATTTCCACATCCAGGCATATTGGATCAGCCTCTCCAATCAAAGGTTCGGCAGCCTTCATGAGCTCGTTCGGATTTGATGAGGTGATCGCCGTGTAGAGAAAATGCAAGGCTTCCTCCCCATGTTCTTCCGATAGCATATCATTGACCAACCGCACCGGATCCTCTAGGTATTGCTCAAATTCAATTTGAGACAGCGAGTCCTCCCCGGTTGCCCCTGAACGGGCGTTACCTTCAAATTCACCGGGACCCCCCGCAAGAGCACGCGAAAGTGCCGGTCTATTCGCAAGAATGGTGGAGATCACCACCGCTTTTTTCATTTCTTGATTCATCTGCTGAGGTTTTTGCATCGCGACCTCGCAGCCCGATAGGCTGGTCACGAGTGCCAGAACCACCACATACCTGATCGCATTGTGCATCGTCCGTGTGAATCTTAACATGTACTGTCCTTTCCATGCCCGGCATGGTCTCATCCATGCCAATCAAACGCTAACGCTTCCCGGATTGCTTCAGTGTTGAAATGAGTATTTCTGGGACTATCCTTGTGAGTGATATTTTCCCCTTTGAGCCTGGCCCCCGTTGACAATCCACTTTCGATGCCACATAGTATTATTGTTGCATGCAACAATATATCCGTGAGGAGCGATGCATATGGGTGGAATAGTGTTGGTTACAGGCGGAAGCCGTGGTATAGGACGAGGTATCTGTCTGGAGTTGGCGAAACGCGGCTATAGCGTCGCTATCAATTATGCGGGGAACGAAGCCGCGGCACAGGAAACCAAAACCTTATGTGAGCAGCAGGCGTCTGGATCAACCCAACGGTTTGTCCCTTTCCGCGCGGACATAACGGATGGAGCCGCCCGTGAAACGATGGTGGATGCCATATTCAATACGTTTGGAGACCTTACCGCCCTGGTGAACAATGCCGGTGTCGCACCGTTGGTGAGAGCGGACCTGCTTGACATGAGCGAAGCGTCGTACGACCGTGTGATGGGCACAAATCTGAGATCGCCATTTTTCCTCACCCAACTAGTTGCCCGGCGGTGGCTGCAGCTTGAATCCAGCACGCAAAGAACCATCGTCTTCCTCTCCTCCGTATCAGCGCAGACCGCTTCCATCAACCGTGGTGAGTATTGCATGAGTAAAGCTGGAATATCCATGGCGGTGGCCTTGTATGCCACTCGCCTAGCGGCTGAAGGGATCCCGGTGTACGAGGTCCGTCCAGGAATCATCAAGACTGATATGACTGCCGCGGTAGAGGCCACATACGATCGATTGATTGCGGATGGACTTGTACCTCAACGCCGGTGGGGTTTTCCCGAGGATCTTGGCAAGACTGTTTGTGCCTTGCTCAGCGGAGATTTTGGTTTCTCCACCGGAAGCATCATTCCTGTGGACGGTGGTCTACAGATCGCACGTCTATAGCAGATGCTTCTTATCACGGAAATCCGCCCATACGCGCTCGAACCAGTATTCTTCTGTTGGAATCGGCCGGCAAGGGATGAAGGTTTCCTGCACCGAACAATCCTTCCTAAAGGATAGGGTCTGCACCATCTGCCGTAGCTGAAGGTTTTCCTTTGCAAAACGATACTGAGGAAGGAGGGGATGGACATCGGCACCTTTCCCATCCACCACCAGGTACGAACCACGGCTACCTCCTTGGGCTGCGAGATACCCAGCGATCGCCTTCAGATAGCAATACTGGCCAATCAGCATGTGGCGGGTCTTCAGTATTTGGGGAAGGATCTCCCGCGTGCAACACAACTGATCAAACCCCTTTTCAAGCAATTCCCTCGCCTCTTCGGCTGCCAGCTCAATCTCACTCGCATCCCTGATCGGCCCAGCGAAACGAGTCATGCGTTGCTGCAGATTCTCACGCAAGGCCACCGCTTGCTGACGCGAGTGGATCATGGGATCGGCCTGTGTGTGCGCACGTTCAAGCCAAGTATGTATATCGAGTAGCAATGGTTCCACCTGCGGGAGGAGGCTGCCTGCGATGGCTTCGATGTCCAGTTGATCCTTGAAACCATAGCCGATGATCCTTTGGGCCGCACGTAGCGCACCTACTTGTCCGGCATTCAAGGCACTGCCCCCAGGACGGCTCACCCCGTGGCTACCGTTTACTTCACCTATCGGATACAAGCGCTTGATATTAGTGGATTCCCACCAGATGTCCCCAGCCAGCCCCCCGTTGTTATGCTGGGCGCAGAGATCTATCTCCAGCGGCTCTTTGCGAAGATCGATTCCATGGTTACGGTATAAGTCTATCGCATTGGGATTTAGTTTGGATAAGCGGTCGAGGGGAGTTTCCTCCCATGCCTGTGAGCTGTTCAGGTAGTCAAGCGCGATACCCGCCGCCGCAGATTTATCCCAAGGTCTCCAATCCGGTCGACCGGATGGATTGCTCCTGAAATCAATAAACACCCGGCGTCCGCGGATTTTTGTCTCATGATACACAAGCAGGTCTATCAGAGAAGACCCTTTGTTCTCCAATTTCGCAGCATCGAATGGCCATTGGTATCCTTTTAGGAATATCGCTTTGGTATACTCTTCCCAGCTGTCAAAGTAGGGGAGAAGGAAGTCCTCTCGTGCCGTTCCCAGCGCATCTGTGCTGTAGTAGCAGGGGATCACCTGCTGATAGCTGCCCGATAGGTTCCAACGGAATTTTTTCGAGGTTAGGCCAAACTGGGACTCCGTGAGATTTACTGCTTCGGCTCCAATCTCGAGGGCAAGGCCGATTCCCCCAGTGTGTACGCGGGGATATACCGAAGCCTCGTAATAACCCGCAGGTCCGCCGGTTGCCAGCACCACATGGTCTGCTAGCACAATTCTCAGGCCTAAGGTTGGAGAATCCAGCGTGCGTTTATCAAGAATCATGGCTCCTAGGGCACGCCCTTCATGCGCGAGCAGTCTCACCACATCCTGATGGTCTTGGATCGGAATCCCCAACCGAGCGATTTCCCGAGATAAAACTTCCACCATCACACGCGAGGTGTAGGGCCCGAGTGAGATTCCACGATTGCGTGGATCGTGGTCGGTTTGGTACCCAATGTATCCCCCGTAGCGATTGAAAGGGAATCCGACCCCTAAGGAGACAAGATTGTAGAAGGCACGCGAGGAACCTTGAGCTTCCACCAAAGCAAGATCGCCATGCATCGCTCCGCCCCGGACATAGGATCCAGCCATTTCATAGGGTGAATCAGCAACAGGACTGGAATCGGAAAGCTTGTAATAGGTCTGTTTATCCGAACCGGCATTGCGCGAAGTCCCTCCATTGATATTATCTGTCACGACCAGCAGATCCCCGTAGCCATTTTTTTTCAGATGGATAGCGCAGGAGAGCGCGGCAGCTCCCGATCCGATTATCAGGGTGCCCACCCGAGATACAGGCATGTCGCAATAATTTGTTGGGAGTGTGAAGCTTCTGGAATCCACTTAGATAGTCTCTCCTTTCACATATGTCCCTTCCAGCTTTTTCTGGATGGGTTTGAAATCCCGATCGATAATCCAAGAACGAAGCCAAACCCCAGCTTCAACACCCAGCGCGTGGATTGAGAACTCAATGGTATCTATACGCTGATCGAGAAGTTGCAGGATCGGTGAATTGTCGAATCCCGAAAGACTGAAGGTCTGTGGGATTAAGAGGCCCCGGCGGAGCGTTGATTGATAGATGGACACCGCCAGTAGATCGTTGAAACACAAGACACAATTGTACTTACGTGCAAGTATGGTATCTAGGACTGTGGTTTGCAATTCGTTTATCTGTTCAATGTTGAACACATCGGAATCCAAGAGTTCCGTGCCGTGGGCGGCGCAGGTGAGGCGCACACCCTGTTCCCGCAAACGAGACAAGGGGCCTAAAGGAGAGAATCCAATAAAACAAGGTCTGAAATCCGCAGCATGCCTTGCCCACATTGCTTCAACCAGACATTCCATTCCCCGAAGGCTATCCACAACCAGGTGATTGTTCTCAGGCTCTTGCCTGTTCAGTAATATATAGGGAATCGCACGTTCCTCGAGGAGGGTCTCCATCTCACTTGAGGGGGTGGTGAAGGCGAATATGCAACCATCGATATCCCCGATTTTCTTTGAATCAAACAGCAGAAGATCTCCGTTGTTGATGCTGATGATGATATTGACCTTCGTTGCATCGAAGCCTTGTTGGACACCATCGATCAATTCAGCCACATCATAGAAAAAATGAATATAATCGTATTTTGCCGGGGGTAGGAACAGACGGATATTTATGATGGCCCGGCATCCTTGTTTTTTGATGGGCCTTTTCTGATACCCAAGTTCCTGAGCCGCGGCTAGAATCAAATGGCGCTTCTCCTCTCCGATGAGTGAGGAATTATTCAATACCCGCGAGACCGTGCTAGGGGAAATATCAAGTTTGCACGCTATATCATACACCGTGACTTTATTCTTCATGTTGCTTCATACCTTCGGGCATACTGGTTAATTCCGATACATGACACAGCCAACTGGTTGTTGCTTCACCATCAATCGTGAGCAACCCGAACACATCGTGCAGTAATTTACGGGAATGTTCTCAAGGATTTTTTTAGGAAAAGCAGGATCTGCGAGAATCTGCCGGCCCCAACCAGCAAAATCCACATACCCTTTCTGTAGGTTTTCCTCTGCCAACGCTAAGGATTCTTCCTGCAGCACCGTGTAAGCGGATCCGATGACCTTAATCTCTCCCGCCAGTGCCTTCACCCGTTGCGCGTACCTGAATTGATGAAGGTAGAACCACTTTGAAGTTCCTGTAGGCCGGGTGATTTCGGAGGTGACTCCCGGAATGCCCGCCGATACGTTGATATAGTCCATGTTAAGGGTTCGCATAAGTTTGATCAAATCATCCATTTCGCGTAGATCTTCGGTAAGTTCCTCAGCTCCGCAAGTACCACAGCCGCCCCGGATGCCTTCATAATATGAGACTCTGCTTCCAAGTATGAATTCAGAAGAAGACAAGCGCTGACGTACCTCTGCGATTGATTTTGTTAAAAAACGGGTCCGGTTCTCAAAACTTCCTCCCCACCGGTCCTCCCGATTGTTGGCAGGTCTGAGCATCTCGCATCCCAGATAGCCATGGCAGAGCTTCAAATCAACACCGTCCGCACCAGATCGCTCAGCAAGCACAATGGCCTCTACAAAACCTTTTCGGATTGTTTCGATTTCATCATCGGTCAAGAGGTGTTCACCTTCTTTCGGAGCGTACAGCGCGGTAGGCCTAGAGAATTCCTTTCCGCTTTTCCGTCCTGAATGAGCTATCTGCATCAATATGATGGTTTGTGGATTAACACGACGTATAGCCGAGACCAATCGCTGGAAACCTTCAAGGTTTTCTTGGTTCAGCACCATCTGGTTTTTTCGTGCGAGGCAATCATGGGAGATCGCGAGAGCCTCGATGATGATGACTCCCCAACCGCCAGCAGCCAACGCCTCATATCTCGCTATAGTGCGCTCGGAAACTTTTCCACCGAGCGAATCGTTGCATTCCATGGGCTGGGATACAAAACGGTTCAGTGCGATACGCTTGCCGATCGAACAAGGGCTGTACAGTCTCGGGTACTTATTCGGTATCATCGTTCTTATCCTTTTCCACCTGATCGGTATGTGCGTTTCTGGCGATTATAATTGTTGCATGCAACAAATGTAGCCGACTTGCAAGTGCCTGTCAAGTCGGAAAATTGGATTGAGGTGCTGGAGCATACTGGGAAAAGTACGATTTTGCTGGTATCATGGATATAGACTCACAGGAAGGAGCTTCCATGGAACTGAACGAGCAACAGTCACGGGCTGTTGTTTTTGATGGACCGCAGAAAAACATTCTGGTCACCGCGGGTGCCGGTTGTGGGAAAACCCGTACGATAATCGGTCGGGTCGCCCATCTCGTGAAGCGCGGAACCGATCCTTCCCGAGTGCTCATCATGACCTTCACCAATCGTGCGGCGAGGGAATTGAAACAGCGCCTGAAAAGTGAGGTAGGGGAGACTGCCCTCACCATGCAGGCCGGAACATTCCACGCCTTTTGCCTCAAAGCCATGACGCAGATGCCAAAGAGCTTTGAGGTAAGCGGTTTATGCATCATAGATTCTGAAGATCAGCAAAGCCTCATGGCCCTCATCCGAAAAGAGTATGCCAAGAACCACAAGATACCAGCGAAAGAGCTTGCCAAACCAGAGCAATTGCTCGCCTATTACTCTTACAGCCGGAACACTTGCCAAAGTCCGCAAGACTATCTCATCGCACAGACGGATATGCAACCGGATCAGATCGCGGTCTGCATGGAATTGTTCAACACTTATCAAAAATCTAAGGAAGACCGAGGGTTCATAGACTATGACGACCTCCTCGAGCGCTTCTCCGCCATGCTTGCCCGGAAACCCGCGTTGAAACATGCTCTTTGCACCTTGTTCGATGAAGTCCTCGTTGATGAGATGCAGGACACCAACCCCATCCAGTTCAGCATCCTCAAGCATTTCTGCGAGGAAGGGGTGCGATTGTTCTGCGTAGGCGACCCAGCTCAATCCATATACCGTTTCAGAGGTGCGCAGTTCAAGCATGTCTATGAGTTCGATGCCTTGTTCGGAAACACCATCGTCCTTCCGCTTTCCATAAACTACCGCAGTTACCAAGAGATTCTTGATTTCTCCAATTGGCTGCTGGGCCGGTCAACCTACCGGTACGCACACGATCTTATAGCTGCCCGAGGTAGTTGTGGCGCTCTTGTGCGAGTAGAGGACTTCGAGCATCAAGCCGATGAAGCTGATTGGATCGCGGATTACATCTGTGCCTGTTCGGAGCGTAAAATCGCTTTGACCGATATCATGGTGCTCTATCGAACCGCTTATGAAGCCAGAAGTCTTGAAGCTGAACTGATCCGTCGGGAAATACCTTACCGGTTCATCGGGGGTACCGTTCTGACAAAGTCAGCCCATGTGCGTGATGTGCTCAGTCTGCTTCGGTTGGTGCGCAATGAGAAAGACGATCTGGCTTGGATGCGCTATCTGCAGCTTTGGCCGAGGATAGGGGAAAAAAGCGCCCAGCGGGTAATCGATAGTCTTAATGATAGCGCTCCAGACATTGAGGCATCCGCCGTTTTGGATACCCTGGGAGGACTTCTTGGTTTCGACCATCCTGCAGTCACCACATACCGCTTGGTCCGCGATCGTTTCATGAATCCTACAGAATGCCTGCAAGCCGCTACCGACCAGTTGAGGCCGGTTCTCTGTGAGCGTTACGACAATTGGACCCAGCGCACCAAAGACTTTGGGCTTTTGGTGCGGGTCGCGCAGAATTATCATTCCACCACTGACTTTATCGATGATTTCACCTTGGAACCATTGCACGATACCCAGATAAGCAATGAGCATAACGATGAAGCCATCACCCTCATCACCGTGCATAGCGCGAAAGGGACCGAGGCCGGTATCTGCATTGTCGCAGGGGCGACTCAGATAAATTATCCTCATTTCCGAAGCTTGGGAGAACTGGAAGCCGAGGAAGAGGAGCGAAGGGTGCTGTATGTAGCCCTGACCCGAGCGAAAAACGAACTTATCGTCACGCGTTCTTCTTTTCAACGAAACGCCTTTTGGGTGGAGTCATCTCCTGCAAAAGGTGAACCGTATTTCCTCCAGGATCTACCCAAGGACCTCATCACCCATACATTGCATGGATGGAGGCCAAAGTCCCCGCTGGGGCTCGCCTCGCTAGGGGATGATTTCTAAGCATCGATGCAAGTCTTATATAAGTGGAAAATCCTCTACCATCTCTTTATGCGCTGTGGTATCCTGATACCCAGCGGTTACCGCATGTAGGAGGATTTTGTATGGGTACGTCAAGAAGAAGCACAGCAACCCCCGGGATAGGACAAATTCTCATCGTGATGGCAGTATTGCTCTGCATCGCGCTTTTCTCGCTATCGGCCGAAAGCATGTACTCTGGTTATGCCAAGCTCATCGCCACAACCGCTGTCGAGGCAAAACTCGAGGCCCGGTATGGGGTTCAACTTCCCATGCTGCAAGGTGATGGACCGTTGACCAGTTCAAACAACCTCAAGTTGAACGCGACCCTTGGCGTCTCCCCAGTAGCCGCAGGAATCGCCTTGGATGCCATACTCACCCCAATCGCGGTGGTTGAGTTGAATGCGGGAGGGTCCCTAGGTGTCGGTTGGTCGCTATCGGACACACTTGTCGGAATGCGTAAACCAGCGGGCTTGGGCTTCGAGCCGGATAGCCTGAAGGGGCTTGTCTATGGCGCACGTGTAGGAGCCGCGGTTCAATTCGACACCGGAGCGATTTTGGAAGGCGATTGGTCCTCGGTGCTTTTACGATCGTATCATGAGTTCAACTACCAAGGATACTCCAATGCACCAGGCGATGAATTCTATGAGTATGAGATGAGTGGCTTGAGAAACTCAGGTTTCAGCTATAAAGGCGAGTATTTCATCGGGTATAGGATGCCTATCGTTCTGGATACCGCGGGCATATTGATTGAGACAGTCAAATCCGATGTGATGGGGGACAGTCCTTCTGACCTCTTTTATACGGTGAGCGCTGTGGCCAACTTTGGTTTCACCGAGAAACTGGATGTCACCGTGATTCCCCAATTCACCACGAGGAAAATCAATACTGATCGGACCGACAGCACGATACCTCTTTCTTTCAGCAGGGTGGTGTTCTTTGTAAACTACGCCCTGTAAGCACTGTGGCTATGGGAGAGCTGCTGATGAAGTCCAAAGGATTCGCAGCAGCTACTCTCCTCAATAGGTTGCAGAAGGCTGTGGATAAGAGGCCGGGACCATTTCTTCCATGTACGTGTCTAGGACAATCTCCACAGCTGTCCAGACCATCGAATCAGAAATAGCCAGTTTTCTCATGAGCTTCAGCACGCGTTGCGCTTCGTCGGTGTTTGCAACCCGGACTGTGTCGAGAGGGTCATCGGCTTCTCCTGTAATCAGCCACTCGGAGGGCACGTGCAATACCAAGGCTATCTTGCAGACATCTGTCGCTTTTGGTAGACGGTTTAAGGAACGTTGGACTTTCACCAATTCATAGCTGAGCCCAGCTTGGGTAGTCACCTCTTTTAGTGACAGGGCAGTCCCTCTGATGATATCCACCCGTCTCCAAAACTTAAAACCATCTTCTAAATCATACATACTGTCATCCTATTCCGAAACCCTGCCGAAGTAAATGAAAAAAAGTCATAAGTTAGCATAATAATACTTACATCAATGTTGCATGTTTTCCTGTCAGTCAAATTGTATGTATATACTTATACCATTTCAATAGTAAAAAATTAACAATAAAATCAATATAAATCCTAAAATAGCGTAATATAATAAACTATTTCCAAAAGGCTGGGATTTTTTATCTGCAACTGAAATACCTTGTGTACACATAAAAAATATGGTAAAAAAGTAAATAATCAATATGCGAATATAATAGAACCTTCCACAATCAATCATAAATCATTCATGTGTATCATGCAATTATATGTATTGTAGGAAATACCTTACAATTGTGGTGAAAAGGCCGTCATAATCAATTGCACACTGTAGAAATTCATTATAGGTTGTTCCAGCTTGGTCCACGTGGTATGATGCCGCAGAAGGGTAGGCTTGATGTATAGGATATCGATGCTCAGCATGTTCACAATTTTTTCTGCATTCTGCAGTATGACTCTCGCCATACTGCTCAATCAACGCAAAGGTGAAAGCGCGGCTGCTGCATTGGCGGGTTATCTATCAGCCATCACTATTTATTCCATGGGATTCGCATTCGAACTCATGAGCCCATCGCTCGAGCATGTGGTCTTCTGGACACGGATCCAATATATTGGGATTCCCTTCCTCCCCTGGCTGCTCATGCGTTTTGCTTTCCAGTTCTACCAAGTGGAATTCACCCACAGGAAACTGCTGTTCCGTTATCTCTTTTTTCTTTCATTGCTTATCATGATTGCCCAATACTCATCTTCCTATCACCGCTTGTTTCATTACGATGTAGGTTTCAACGTGATTGGAAATATCTCCGTCCAAAGCTTTAAGAAAGGCCTGATATATTATGTGCTGGAGCTCTATCATGTAGCCTCTCAGGCAATAGTGATGTTTCTTAGTTTGAAGCATCTGCGGGATAAAAACCCCCACTATAGGAATCGGGCTTTCATCATCCTCATCAGCTGCCTGATTCCTTCGATCATCCACCTGTTGTATCAATTCTCAATCACTCCACTGGGACTGGATCTGGTGCCATCATCTTTTGCCCTTAGCGCCATTATCCTTGGGGTGGCGTTTATGACCTCCACTTTACTTGGCCCTTCCCCCATCGCGGCGTGGATTGTGTTGGACTCATTAGGAGATGCATGCATCATCCTTGATCAAAAAGACAGGTTGATTGGCTTCAATCCCACAGCGCAAACTTGGTTTCCACTTCTTACGCAGGATTCCGTTGGCTGTTCCGCTCAACAGATTTTTTCTAGAATCCCGGAAATGGCCAATCTCGCCGATACAACCTTCAACGGCTCTGGTGATTGGTCCATAATTCCTGCCACCGCGGAACAAAAGCTGAACCGGTATCTTTCTGTGCATATCAGACCGATCAGACATGAGAACGTATCAGGAGTTTCACTCTTGATTACCGATATCACCGAGAATTATCTCATGACTACAGCACTTCAGGAGACAAATGACCGATTGGTTGAGATAAACCGCCTGAAGGACATGGTCATCAACATCATGTCCCACGATGTCCGTTCGCCACTTATCGCGATGCGTCAGCTTGACTCGCTGATCGCAAGTGGTCGTTTCGATAAGGACCCGGTAAAATTGGCTGGCATGCGGGAGGAGTTGGATTCACTCATCGACAGGGCCGATCTTCTGATGCGGAATCTCGTTTCGCTCAGTTCGCAACCCGAAATCGGTTCGGAGCACCAGCAATATCCCATTTCCATAGCGAGTCTGTTTGAAGCGGTTCAAGCAGAGGCTTTCAGGATAGCAAGGCGCAAACGGATCAATCTCCACATGGAACTTGAAGAAGATGTTCTGATCCTGGGCATCGAGGACTTGCTGGTCGTGGTGTTGCGGAATCTGCTCGATAATGCACTCAAGTATACGCCATCGGGGAAAAACGTTGTCTTGAGCGTTGATATACAACCCCATGTGGTGGAGCTCTCGGTTCAGGATACCGGTATTGGAATGCCTGATTGGGTTAAGCTTGAGTTGGATAGGAAACGATGGGGAGTTTCCCTACCAGGAACGAATGGCGAGAAAGGTTCAGGGATCGGTCTCTATACAAGTATGATGTTCTTACGTAGAATGAACACCGAATTGGCTATTGAAAGTGAATCCTCCTTTGGGACAAGAGTCTTTTTTACATTGCAGCGTTTCCAACGGAAACCAGTTGTCTCTGGGAATCCTGAGAAAAGAGAGAGGACTTGATGATTTCTGTGATTGTGGTGGAAGACCACCTGCTGGTGAGAAGTGGTTTAGCTTCTTTGTTTGAAAAAATCGGTGATTTCAGAATTGTAGCTGAATATGCTGATGGAAGAGAGTTCATCCAGGCACTGAAAGACCTACCGCAGGCTGATGTGATCCTGATGGATATCGCGATGCCCTGGTTGAGCGGCTTGGAGGTTCTTGAGCAAACCAAGGTCCGACCGAACTTTCCTCCAGTGGTGCTGCTCACCATGTTTCCTCATAGGACCTATGCTGAGCAGGCATGTAGGCTTGGGGCGAAAGGATATGTCACCAAGGACAGCTCGCATGAAGAGCTCTTGGAGGCGATCACCGCTGTTGCGGCAGGCGGGACCTACGGGTTCAGCGGGTATGGTGATGACTATGTGGCTTCATCGATGGAGATGGATGGGGCTCCAAGCTTGATAGAGGGGCTTTCCGCGCGTGAGCATGAAGTTTTCAGAGCTCTATGCGCAGGTATGACAGTAAAGGAGACCGCCTACGCGCTTGATATCTCTGTAAAGAGTGTGAGCACTTATAAAACCAGACTTATGGAGAAATTAGGTGTGGATTCTTTAAGCGAGCTGATTAGGATAGGTTTAACTCGTAACCTTTAGACTCGCTTGCGGTGAACGTAAAAGGAGTATAGGCGATTGAGAACTTCGCGTATCCGGATATACCGGCTGCTTTGCCTTTTTTTGATCTATGCGGTGATGCTGCACGATATTGTTGGCGCGCAACGATCGATAAAGCCCGATTTTGATATCCTAGACTCGTATGTTGAAAAAGAAATGTCAGCGTGCCGCATTCCTGGATTCGCCTTGGCTGTGATTCAAAATGGTCAGCTGCTTTACACGAAGGGGTATGGAAAAGCCGATCCCTCTGGGCGCGAAGTTACCCCTGATACTCCGTTTCACATAGCATCTTTAAGCAAGTCGTTCACAGCCCTGGCGATCATGCAGCTGGTCGATCGAAATTTGGTGGAGTTGGATCAGAAGGTAAGCGCGTATCTGCCTTATTTCACGCTGCAGGATCCCTCATCAACGCAATCCATCACAATCAGGCAGCTTCTCAATCATACCAGCACATTGGTTGAGAACGCTGAATTCGCTGTCGCCAGCTTACGAGGTGACGACACTTCGATCCAAGAGCTTGCGCGACGTCTATCATCCAGCAGGACTTCGGGTGTTCTTGGAGAAACGTTTCAATACAATAATGCTAATTATATTATTCTAGGAGCTATCATAGAAGCTGTGGCCGGTATGTCCTACCAGGAGTACATCATGCACAATATCTTCGAGCCACTTGAGATGCACCATAGCCATCTATCCCTAGAATCCGCCCTCAAGGATGGGCTTGCGGCAGGGTATCGTACAATCTTTGGCTTTCCTGTCGCGGTGCAACTACCTTTTCGGACAGATTTTCTTCCAGCTTACAGCGTAATCTCCTCAGCAGCCGACTTATCAATTTATGTGGGCATGCTCCAGAATGGAGGCGTGCACCAAGGGATCCGGATCGTTTCCGCTGAGAATCTTAAAATGATGTTCTCCTTATCCTCTTCTGTTACACCATGGGAATGGTATGGTTTTGGGTGGTTCCTTACTTCAGGAAGCATATTCCATGGCGGAGAACTGACAAACTATCAATCGAAAATAAAGATGCTGACAGACGATAATCTTGCGGTGGTCATGCTTTGCAACACCTCCAGTTCCACTGCCGGCACCCTTTTCAATGTCGGCTATCGGGACAGGATCGAAGGTGGGATTTTCAACATTCTCTATGGTTTGGCCCCCGACCACTACCCCCCGGGAGTAGGAGTATTCAACCTGAACCGATATCCGATAAAAGTCAGCTATACCATTTATGCTGCGCTTTCAATCTATATTGTCTATCGCCTGGCAATGGAAATCATAAGACTCAACCAATACCAGCGGTCTCTTTCCCAACGGAAACGACGGCTGAGGAAAAGCATTGTCTCACTGATTTTTTGGCATTTCACCCTACCTGTCGGTGTCTTGCTGTTGGTTCCACTTTCCACAAGTGCTTCTTGGAGTTTCATTATCTTCTATATACCTGATCTAGGGATACTCGCGATGACCAGTTGTCTTGCACTACTTGCATCAGGCATCTTCAAAATCGTGGCATTCACCCGGCATGTCAGGAACATCAATGCAAACGGTACTTAGAGCGGCATTTCATACATTCGATATTTTTTTACAAGCCGTAGGCCGAGTTTCTCCAGAGCGTTGCGGATTTTGTAATTGTCTTCCAGAATGTAGTTCGCTTCCAACAGGATGCCTCGTCCATTCAAGGCTGTGTGCAGGGATTTATACAATAGGACATCCAGTCCCATTCCATGATATTCCGGCAACACGCCAAGCGCGAACAGCCGATATCGGCGGCTATGCTTGGCAACCCTGAGCAACTTTAAGAATCCGAAAGGAAGCAGGCGCCCCTTGATGTCTTGGAGAGTCGGGTTTGGGTCTGGAAATCCAAGCGCGTACCCAACGGGAACACCATTGTCCTCGACAAACCACACCGCATCCGGATCGAGGATAGCCCTAAGCCGACGCACCATGTCGCGCATTACCGAGATATCCACTGGGACATATCCCCAGTTGTCGGCTAACGAGATATTCGAAATTTTCCAGATGTGACCGGCATCGGCCATGAGATTATCAATCGAAATCGTGCGCACATTGAACTGCGGGCGACGGGAGACCAATAGTTTGGTGAACCGCTCGATCCGTGGCGGTAGGCTGTAATCCCTATCGATATCAACTTCATAGGCCAGAAGATCCTTCACCTTGGCCAGACCGCATCTTTCCATCAGCTTGTGGTAATAGGGAGGGTTGTAAGGGGCCATGAGCACGGGTGGGGAATCGTATCCCTCAAGTAGGAACCCCCAGCTTTCAGCCACAGGATGGAAAGGTCCTCGGATGGTATCCATTCCTCGCTCACGCAGCCACTGGCAAGCTGTGTTCAGCAGCAAGGCGGCGGCTTCCTGCTGGTCTATGCACTCGAAAGCCCCGAAGAACCCGATTCTGGAGGCATAGTAGGCATTGAACGCATTGTCAATGTACACCAGCAGCCGGCCAAGAATCGCGCTCTGGTCTTTCACGAGAAGCAATACGTGTTCATTATCCCGCAGCATCACATTCCTAGAACCCTCGTATGCATGCTTTTCCTCTTGCCATAGAGGAGGAACCCAGAAGGGATTTCCTACATACAATGCACGCGGAAAATTCACGAACGCATGCCTATCACTTTTTGAAGAGACTGTGACGATGTGCATAGGGTACTATATCATGGTGTGTGCCAATCGGGGAGCGGGATTTGAAAAATTCTCGGACGTCAAGCTCCGCCCATCTTTGAACGGCGGGTTTGATTTGATTTGTTTTTTAAGCACATCGCCCCTATAATGAATTGTCGGTAATGAGAATGTGCGATCAGCATGTTTTCATCTGGACGACCTCTTGGTGGGAACCACCTTTCACACCATGTTCCAACCAGGATATCCAAGGGTAGAGGTAGACTGATCATGAAAAAGAAAATCGCATTTTTCTTATGTGTTATGGTGTTGGTGGGAATCACCGCTGGTTGCGCTCAACTGACCGTTCGTTTCGACACTCAAGGAGGTTCTTCCATCGCCATCCAGGAGGTGGCTAAAGGGAAGACAATCACCCAGCCCCCAGTACCGCAGAAAACCGGCCATACCTTCGCAGGCTGGTTCACCGACACCACTTTCCGCACCCCTTGGGATTTTACCAAGACAAAGGTCAATGCCAATACGACGCTCTATGCGAAATGGACACCTAATTCCTATTCCATCTCCTTTTTCATACAGGATGGTCCTTCGATACCTTCACAGTCGGTGCTCTACGGGGCAAAGGCTACCGAACCGAAGGTAGCGCAGAAAATAGGGCACACTCTCTCTTCCTGGTATACAGATCCAGCCTATCAAAGCCTCTGGGATTTTTCGCTCAGGCAGGTTGCCGCAGCCACCACTCTCTACGCGAGGTGGATTCCCAACACATATTCGGTAAATTTCGATTCCAACGGTGGTCCGGCTCTCGCTTCGGTGGATGTGACCTATGGAAATCCTCTGATAGATGCCCCAACACCGAAACGCACCGGCTTTGTATTTGAGGGTTGGTTTGAAGGTCCCGCCTACACCAGAGCGTGGAATGTCACAAAAGATCCTGTGCTTCAGGAGACGAGGCTCCAAGCCCGATGGTCGGTTGAGCGGCATCTTCTCATCTACCAAGCCAACGACAATCCCTTGGCTGTTGTTCCAGAAGCTACCAGCTATGACTACGGAACCGCCATCAAGATTCAAGAACCGAAAGTTGACTCACGGACTGAAAGCCCGGTTTTCAATGGGTGGAGCACATCGGCGGATGGAAAGGGTACCCTATACGCTGTGGGGGATTTCATTACAATGGGGGAGAAGGTGATCACGCTATACGCCCAGTGGTTCACCCCAGTGCGTCAAGTCTCATCCAAGGGCTTTCACACACTCATGCTTAAGCAGAACGGCACTCTTGTAAGCGTAGGCTACAATACCAATGGACAGCTTGGCGATGGATCCAAGACCACGAGGAAGGCTCCCGTTGTGGTCATGGAAAGAGTGGATGCGGTATCTGCCGGTATCGGACACAGCCTGGTGCTGGATTATTCGGGTATTCTGTGGGGCATGGGCGGCAATATCCTTGGGCAGCTTGGCGATGGCAGCACCTCAAACCGGAGTGTCCCGGTTCGGATTATGGATTCCGTCGCCGCGATAGCAGCTGGGGGGTCTCATTCACTTATTATTAAAAAGGATGGCACTTTGTGGGCTACAGGGAACAACGAAGACGGCCAGCTAGGTGATGGTTCAACCGATATGCATCGTTCTCCGGTAAAAGTGGCTTCGGAAATCCAATCCGTATCAGCGGGGGAATATCATTCCTTGATTGTCAAACGCGATGGAACCCTTTGGACTATGGGGTGGAACGATTTTGGACAACTCGGTGCTGGAGATACAAAATCAAGATCTATTCCCGTCAAGGTGATGGATGGCGTCCAGATGGTTTCAGCGGGATTTTCCCACACGATGATTCTGAAAAAAGATGGTACTCTTTGGGCTGCGGGAAATAACGAACGTGGTCAACTCGGTGATGGTTCGCTCATCAACCGTGTGTCTCCTGTGCAGGTGTTTTCCGATGTACGGTCTGTACATGCCGGAGCCACGCATACCTTGATTATTAAAAAAGACGGTTCGTTGTGGGCGATGGGAGGCAATGACTATGGCCAGCTGGGAGATGGGTCGCAAGATGACCAGCTGCTTCCTGTCAAGGTGTTGGAGGATGTCCAGACAGCCAGCGCAAGCAACCAGTTCAGTCATGTGGTGACATCAGATGGCCGGACGTGGGCGTTCGGTTTGAATGAATACGGACAGCTAGGGGACGGTTCAACCAGTACAAGGCTTGTAAGAGTGAGGATTCTGTAAGGTTCTCATTGGCAGAATCCTAAAGTTGAACTAGCTTGGGTCAGAGGTTCCACCCCCTATGATGAGAATTACAAAAAAGAGTATTCGATGACCTCGCTATATGGTGGGCATGACCTAATCGAGACGGCAGACCGCGCGCTGTATCACGTTAAAAACTCGGGTCGCAACAAGGTGTCGTTCTGACTTCCGCCCCTTCTGTTATTTGGTTTTCTTAGCGCCGTCTGTTGCTTTGAAGTATTTATGCAAAGTCATGTTTATTTCATTCAGCGCCATCTGGTGGGGTGATAGTTCTTCTGAAAGTTGGTCGAATCCCTTCGGAACCTCAAGCAATGTACGGTAATCCACTCCAAGCGCTTCTGATATCTGTTTAAGCGTGGAGATCTTAGGAGTTCTTCCAGAGGTTTCCACGCTGGTTATGTAGGATGGTTTTTTGTTGCAGAGTTCCGCAAGCTGTTCTTGGGTGAGTCCCTTTCTTTTTCGAGCATTCCTGATATTCTCTCCAAGATTCGATTGACCTTCCATGCGTCTCACCTCCTTGTACACGATATGTTATACGGAACCCCATCATTTGGTTATCCTCCAATTGATGATAATTTTATAACCAAATGTGGATATCGATGACAGATGACACGTTTTGAGTGATTTTAGGCAATAACCACGTACGGTCTGCTATGAGGAGGCTATCCTTATGGCTTTTCAAAATCCACCTCTTGCAGTATGCTGGGGCATGATTATTCGGGAAATGGTTGCCCAGGACTGGCCTGCGGTAGCGGATATATTCAACCAAGGCCTAAAAACCGGGACTGCGACATTCCAAACCGAAGTGCCAACCTATGAGCAATGGAATGCCACCCATATAATATCATGCCGTCTTGTGGTATGTCTGGAAAGCGGCGAGGTCGCGGGTTGGGCTGCCCTTAGCCCGGTGAGCAGCCGAAGCGCCTACCGAGGCGTGGCTGAAGTGAGTATCTATATCGCGACTGACTACCGTGGCCGTAAAGTGGGAAAACTGTTGCTTTCCGCTTTAATCGAAGCTTCTGAGGCGGCTGGGTACTGGACTCTTCAATCGGTGGTTCTCGTCAGCAATCAAGCCAGCATCGCGCTCCACGAAAGCTGCGGGTTCCGTTTGATTGGTCGACGGGAACGTATCAGCATGCTCCAGAATGGCCTATGGTCCGATACCCTGCTTATGGAGCGCCGTAGCGATGTGGTTGGTCTATAGTCCTACTGGATTTTTCCTCGGCATAGTATAGGAACCCTGCGTATCACCTCATCTCCCTGCACAAGACAGACTTCATCATACAGATTAACCACCGGACATATGTGATTCGGTATGATTCTGACCGTGTCTCCAATCTCCACCATATCATGGAATCTCCCGTCATTGAAAATCGTGTGTTCATCATACACAGATTCGACGACGAATCTGGTGCTTGGAGATAACCTCACAACGCCTTTACCCACTGTGCTGCATATACCTCCTGAGCGACTTTGCATCGTGAGTGCTTTGGCACCAGCATCAGCAATCACGCGTGTTGCGGTAGGTTTGCTGATGATGGTTGCAAGAACGGTCGCGGCACAAGTATCATAAGTGCCAATGGCATTTCCTTGTCCTACATCCATGAACACGTAGGTGCCTGGACGGATTTCGGTGATTCCTTTCTCCAATGGTACTCCATGAATCGCGGCGATGAGGAGGCTTGGCGTTGAACCAACGCTTACGGTGGGACAGGAAAATCCAAGGCTTCGTGCAAGCTTCGCGTAGTCAACCGTCAAACGCTGCGCATCGGAAAAAAGCCGGAGGCAATCCTCATGATTTTCCGCCTTGTATGAGTGGCCTTCATGGGAGAACACTCCTTCGAATTGAATTACCTTGCTCCGGTTGATTGCTTCCAGAAGTTTGATAAAATCCGCCTGATGCACAACCCCTGAGCGGTTTTCACCTGTCTCCACTTCGATGAGAATCCGTGCGGGCACTTCCGGGGTGAACACCAATCCGATCTGATCTATCGCGACCAGACTATCCACGCCAAAGGATATCCTGGCACCTTGTTCGCAGAGCTCTCGGATTCTACCTAGTTTTCTGGTGCCGACGACTTCATTTGCAATAAAGATATCAGGAATTCCCCAGGCGGCCATGACCTCTGCTTCACCGGTTTTCGCCACGGTGATGCCTTTTGCACCGGCTTCTAGCTGCAGCCCTGCGACATAAGGCATCTTGTGTGTCTTCGCATGTGGCCGTAGATCGACACCCCAAGCGGTTGCTTGGTTCTGCATATTCTTGATATTGCGTTCCATGATGGAATAATCTATGAGAAGGGAAGGAGTGTCGAGTTCAGCTATACGCATAAAAAACCTCATGATTAATAAGTTTGTCAGTTCACGGAAATACTATATAATCGAAGGTGAAAACACAAGTGAGGTAGACACCATGCAGTACCGATGCGTTGATTGCCAGAAACTCTATATGATCCAGGATTCTCGTTTCCGTTGCACCTGCGGGGGGCTGTTCACGCTCCAGTACTCTAAGAAACCCATAGATTTTTCAAGGAGCCAGGTTGTTGCCGACCATTCGCTCTGGCGATATCGCGATGCGTTGCCCCGCCTGTCACCAGATAGCTATCAGACGGTGAGTCTAGGTGAGGGGGGTACTCCTTTGGTGGCGATTGGGCCAAAAGTGTGGGGGAAGGCAGACTATATGATGCCAACGCTCTCCTTTAAGGACCGAGGGGCGGTTGTTTTAGTGTCGTTGATGAAAGAACTCGGAGTCCGCCGGGCTATAGCAGATAGCAGCGGAAACGCTGGCACTGCAATCGCCGCCTATTGCGCACGAGCGGGTATCGAATGCGAGGTCTTCGTTCCGGAGTCAACCAGTGCTAAAAAGGTAGAACAGATTGTCGCACATGGAGCACAAGTCCATCGGATACCGGGGACTCGCGAGGATACCGCTCGGGCTGCTTTGGCTCAGGTTGCCCAGACAGGTGATTTCTATGCGAGCCACATTTACAATCCATTGTTTTGGGAAGGCACGAAAACCTATCTGTATGAAGTGTTCGAACAATTCGGGGGGCGGCTTCCAGAGGTTTTGATCATTCCAGTTGGGAATGGCACGCTTCTTATGGGAGTGGCCTTGGCGCTTGAAGAACTTCTCGATTGGGGATATATAGAAAAAGTGCCAAAATTGATCGCGGTGCAAGCTGCAAACTGCGCCCCTCTAGCCAAAGCGTTTGCTTTGGGATATCAAGATTATCTACGATATCCTACCTCTCCGACTCTTGCGGAAGGTATTGGAAGTGCAGAACCCGCCCGTGGAAAAGAAATCCTTAAAGCCATGCGGAAGCATGGTGGAGATTTCGTGATTGTGACGGAGGAGGAGATACTGGAAGCCCGGGAACTGCTTGCCCATCAAGGGCTCTACGTTGAACTCACGAGCGCGGCGAACTTTGCTGGCTATCGGGTCTATGCGGAAAGTCATCCGGAATTGCTAACATTGGATACCGTAGTACCATTATGCGGTGCCGGACTGAAAAGCGCGCACTGATATTTTCATGCATGGATTTTCCCATGGAGGGTCTCTAACGATGGTTGATTATAAAAAGCAGTATAAAGATTGGTATGTACCGAAGGCTTCACCAATGATTGTCGAAATTCCTCCCATGAGATTCTTGAAGATCTCAGGGCAAGGCGACCCGAACGGGGAGGATTTCGCAACAGCGACAGCTGCACTCTATAGTCTGAGCTATGCGGTGAAGATGTCATATAAAAGCCCGGTGGTTCCGTCAGGATATTATGAATACACAGTCTTTCCTTTGGAAGGAGTATGGGATCTGGTGGACAAGGAGCGGCCTGCGACAGATAAAAGCAACTTGGCCTACGAGATCATGATCCGACAACCCGATTTTCTCGATGATGATCTGCTCGAGCGTTTCATTACCGAAACACGCAAAAAAAAGCCGAATCGATACCTCGATACCGTTGAGATGCAGATATGTACTGATGGTCTATGCTGTCAGATGATGCATGTGGGAAGTTATGATGATGAAACAGCAAGTTTTGAGCGCATGAGAGCCTATTGCGAGAGCTTAGGGTATCATCGAGCTTCGCTCAAGCATCGCGAGATCTATCTATCCGATCCCCGAAAAACTGAAATCGCAAAGCTGAAGACAGTATTGAGATTCGGCATAGAGAAAAACTAGAGCACTCGAAAAAGGCTGGACACAATGGACATTTCATTTTCTACCCCCGACGGAAGGTTCAATTGCCGTGTAGCGGGGTTGGTCATTCACGAAGGCAGGCTTTTGGTGATGAAGGACACCCGTACCATCTACCACTACATACCAGGAGGCCGGATATCTCTCATGGAAACCAGTGGGGATGCAATTGTCCGTGAGTTCCAGGAAGAGCTTTCGGCGAAAGTATCCATCGAACGGCTTCTATGGGTGAATGAGAATTTCTTCCATGAGGACCATTTTTGTGAGGATTTTCATGAAATCTGTTTCTACTACCTATTGAGGATGGAAGATGATTCGATACTCTCCCGTGGTGAATGTTTTTCCATTCAGGAGCAGGAGAATCTGAGCTTGGATTTCCATTGGCAACCGGTTGAACACCTGGATCGGATTGTGCTCAAGCCTGCATTCCTTGCGGTACGGGTACCTGATCTTCCTATGATCACCGAGCATTTCGTGCATCGTGACCGTTGATGTGCTATACTTGTATTGTACTTTAAAGGAGGATCGGGATTATGGATAAGCAGACGGTGGTGATTCACGAGAAAATCCGCATCGGTATCAGCGCCTGCTGCATGGGAAGCCCCGTGCGCTACAATGGCAAAGGGTTTGATGAATTGAAAAACCTAGGGCGGGAAAAGACCGATTTCATCTGGTATCCAGTATGTCCAGAGTGTATGGCGGGACTTGGTGTCCCCCGCAACCCTATCCATGTCTCAGGTGGCGATGGATCGATGGTTTGGACAGGTGAGGCCGATGTCAAGAACCGAGGAGGACAACGGGTTGGAGAGATGCTGAAAGCTGGTTGCACCGCATGTATGGAGGCTCTCAATCGTGGAGGGGTGACCGCATATGTCTATATGGATGGGAGCCCGACTTGTGGTGTGTATCGTACTTCTTTGAAAAAACAGAAACGAGGAAATCCTCCTGGTGTATTCGGGTCGTTACTATTGGAAAACGGTTTTTTCCTGATACCTTCCGCGGATTTGCAAAGTCCCCTGAAATGGTGGGACTGGCGTCGCCGCCTGCTTGCTTTCCATTGGTTCAAAACTGTTCCTTTGGAAAATAAAAACGATATCTACACAGTTTGGTATAAATTGAAATTCCTCTGTCAAGAACTGAATGACACGTGGGCGAGGGCAATGGGGCGGACGCTTGCTGCATTGGACAGGCATGTAAGTCAAGAGTTTATAGATACATTTAGGAAAGAGCTTCTCGATCTCCTTCGGCAACCGTCAACAGTAAGGAAGATCACCAACAGTCTGTGGAAAAACTATAGCCATTACCGCAAGGTGAGCGGCAAGACCGTGGACGAGGTGAATTCACCAGAATTCAAGCGCAATGTCACCACCATCGCCAAGGAACTGATTTTGATGGAGCGAACTGCGATAGATGATTCAATGCTTTTTGGAACTTCGCCGGTGATCTATCGGGATGTACGGCGCATGCGTCCCCAGGAAATCGAGGAATCCACCGATGAACCATCGCGAAGCCTAGAAGGGGAAGATGATAACATAGAGGACCTCGGGTTATAGGCGGCATGGAGAATTGCCCGCTTTGCGGTTCTACCCAGATGGAATCGTTTTTTCAAGATATCCATCATGAATACCATCAATGCACGCGATGCGCTCTCATCTTCATGGACCCGCGTGGGTATCTCGGTGCGGAACAGGAAAAGCGTGAATACGATTTGCATAAAAATAATCCACAAGACTTCGGATATAGGAAATTCCTCAGCAGGCTCGCCATCCCGCTGCTGGAGCGAGTGGAACCAACTTGCAGGAAAGGTTTGGATTATGGCTGCGGTCCTGGTCCGACTCTTTCGGTGATGCTGGAGGAGGCTGGTTGTCGGATTTCCCTGTTCGATCCTTTCTACGCTCCATCCACCTCGGTCCTTACTGGATCCTATGATTTCATCACCTGCACTGAAGTCTTTGAGCATTTCAAGAATCCTGCTCGAGAGTTGGAACTGCTGTTAAGCCTATTAAAACCTCAAGGGTGCTTGGCTGTAATGACAAAACTATCAACCGGTAAACCTAGTTTCAGCCGCTGGCATTATCGCTTCGATGCGACTCATGTGAGTTTTTTCAGCAGAGAGACCTTTGCTTTCATCGCGGAACACTACAATCTGGATTGCGAGATAATTGGAAACGACGTGATTCTCCTTCTTAAGCGTTGAGAACTTCAAAACTGGTCCATATCAATTGGTCGGAAGATCCTTAGAATCGTTTGTTGTTCAATTCCCAATAGGCCCTCGTGTTGACCAGGGCTCCGTTTTTTCCAGCGAAGTCAAACGCTGTCTTACCGTCTTTGGTTTTCAACTTTGCATCCGCACCCGCGGTCAAGAGCGCAAGGATGATCTCTGGATTTTTTGAGTTCTGAGCTGAGCGCATTAAAAGGGTTTGTCCTTGAGTATCCACATCGTTGACGACAGCGCCTGAGTTTATCAGAAGTCTGATGACATCAAGATTGTCATTATATGACGCAGCCCACATAAGTGGTGGCCAGCCGTCGATATCCTTGTCATCGAGCTTGGCACCTGCTGCGATCAGCAGGGAGCTGACTTGTGGATTTGAATTAAAACCTGCGCTCTGCATGAGGGCGGTTCCGCCAGAGGCATCCCGTGCGTGTATATCGGCTCCGTATCGCAGCAGAGTTGAAATCACCTCCGGGTTGCTGTTGTTTTGAGCAGCAAGCATCAGAGCGTTCATCCCCGTTTCATCGGTGGTCTTGTTCGATGCGCCAAAGGTCAATAGGAGTTCCAGTACCGCGGCATTCTGGTTCTCAAACGCAGCTTGCATCAACGCAGTCCACCCATCGACATCAGTCGCATGGATTTTGGCTCCTGCGTTCAGCAGGATACGAAGACACTCTGGATTTTCATTATTACGAGCCGCGATCATCAACGCTGTGGCATCACCATCATTCGCATCGTTTACCCTCGCACCAGCCGCAAGGATGGCAGAAATCGTTTTTGGGTCTGTGGAGTTATGTGCGGCGTACATGAGCGCAGTCCATCCATCCACATCGCGGAGATTCACCGAAGCGCCATACCTGATTAAGAGAGGAATGACTTTAGGATTGTCATTGTACCAGGCGGCGAGCATAAGCGCTGTCCATCCATCAGCATCCTGCACATCCACCTTGGCGCCGGCTTCGAGAAGAAGAGTGATGGATTCTAACGATGCCGAAGCATACACGGCATGCATCAAGGAAGTCCAACCATCGCTATCCACGAGGTTTGGATCAGCTCCAGCATCAAGTAGGAGCCTGAGCATTTCAGGGCCTGACCCGCTATAGGTCGCCAACATGAGCGGAGTGAGTCCGTCTGGCTTGCTCTCATCAATAATGGCTCCCGAATTTAGAAGAACCGCAGCCACTTCGGGATTCTCGGAGTATCGTGCAGCCGCCATGAGTGCTGTCCACCCGTCTGGGTCCCTATCAACGACCGATGCCCCAAAACGTAGGAGGATCTCGATGGCCAAGGGGTCTGGATTCGCATACGCGGCTAGCATGAGGGGTGTCCATCCATCTCCATCCCTCTCGTGTAAAGATGCGCCCGCCTGGAGCGCGGTAAGCACCTCTTCAGGTGAACCGAGCATGCACACCTCGAAAAACGCATCATCAGCGACAATCGGCATGATCGCGAGAATCATAACGCATAGGACTGCAAGTGTCTTTCTCATGATTTCCCCCCGAGATCCATTATAAATCACAAGAAAGCAGTAGCATAGCCTGAAAATCGGGGATATGAAAAAACCCTCGCAGGAAAACCTGCAAGGGTTTGTGTCGTTGCGGCAGACTGGACTTGAACCAGCACAAGCTCTCGCCCACTAGCACCTCAAGCTAGCGTGTCTACCAAATTCCACCACTGCCGCGAAACTGACAGAAAACAACCTACACTATTGGTACAGCTTAGTCAATAGATTTTACAAATACGCTTCATTCAACGCGTTTCTTGCACGAATCCTCTGGCAGCGTCAACCGTTTTTTTCCGCTTTGTCCTTATCCCCACCATGAAGCCGCCATAGGTGTACTCCCAGTTCAGAATCGACATGACCCAAAGAATCGGCCCATCTTTCCGGAAAACCGCTGTAATAGCGAGGCCACCATCGTCGATTCCTGGTTTGGTACCATCGGGCATAGAGCGCTCGTGAAGCTGATGGGATTCCAATAACTAAAAGATATAGGGGCCCAAAGATCAGCGATTGCCTGCTATGGCCGAATTCATGCTCTTTATTACAGGTATAGGCCGAAGGATCCATTCCCTTGGCGACGGGAAACCAAAAAATGAAAAAACCCAAAGATACTCCCAAATTCCCTTTGATGAAGCAACAGTTTCGCTCGTAAGTGATGCAAATGTCCATTTTTCTAACAATTTGATAGGTCAGAAGGAGTATACCAAGTATATTCTGCGGGAGCTGCCACAGAAATAGAAAAATTTGGAACAATATGTTCATTGTTTTTATCAAAGTAAACCTCAAAAGAAAGGGATTTCTAAACCGAAGTCTCGAAATCCCCTCATTCGTTTCAGGCTATACGCATTAGGCCATCAGATTCTCAAATTGGTCCAGCAATTTCCCGAATTTCCTTGTGGCATTGCGAACTGGATCCGGTGTGCTCATATCCACTCCTGCGGTTTTCAATGAATCTATCGGGTAGGTAGATCCACCTGACTTAAGGAAGGCCAGATATCGGTCTCGGTCCACTTCGTTTCCATGCATGACTTTATCCGCTAGAGCGATTGATGCAGATAATCCAGTCGCATATTTGTATACATAGAACGCTGTATAGAAGTGCGGGATACGCATCCCCTCCAGGTCACTTTCTGGGAGCAGCTCCACTTCAGGACCGAAATAGGTCTCAAGCAATGAGCGATAGGTTGAGCGCAACGATTCAACTGTGATTGGCTCGCCTTGCTCCACCTGTCTATGAATGAGCATCTCATATTCGGCGAACATGGTCTGACGGAACAGAGTAGCTACAATATCATCTATCTGCTTACCTACCACGTAGGCGGCCATAGCCTTGTTTTCGGCTTTCTTAAATAAATAATCGGCTAATAGCTGTTCGTTGAAGGTTGATGCCACTTCTGCTTCAAAAATTGTGTAATCATAAGAAGGATAGGGATTGTTTCGCACACTGTAATAGCTATGCATGGAGTGCCCACCTTCGTGGATCATAGTAAATACATCCCTAAGCACATCCTCTTTGTAATTCAACAGTATGTATGGTTTGGATGAGTAGGAACCTGCCGAGAAAGCGCCGGACCTCTTACCCTTGTTCTCGTAGCGGTCGACCCAACGTGCGCTGGTTAGTCCAGAACGGAGAGTTTCCACATAGTCCTTGCCTAAGGGGGCTAGGGCTTCACAGCAGACCTTTACAGCCTCTTCATAGGTATGGTGGACATCCACACCCTCCACAAGCGGCACATATGCGTCATAGTGGGCTAGCTTATCCAACTTCAGCATACGCCGGCGTATGTCATAATAGCGGTGGAGGAGCGGTAAAGCCTCATGCACTGCGGCGATCAGATTGTCGTAGACAGTACTGTCGACACGGTCCGGGAACAGGAACATTGAGCGCGCATCTTCATAAGAGCGTACTTTAGAGCGGAAGATATCCTGTTTCACCGAACCATCGTACAAGCTGGCAAGAGTGTTCTTATGGTTGTCATACACGCTATAGAACTGATGGTAGGCTTTTTCCCGGAGTTCACGATTGCGGTTCTGTAGGAACGAGCTGTAGGTGCTCTGGGTAAGGGGTAGGGTTCCTTCTGGAGTCTCGATGGTGCCGAAATCGAAGTCGACATTTGTGAGAGCGCCAAAAGTCCCATGGGAATTAGCACCCACTTCGCTCTGCAACGCGAGAATGCGTTCTTCGTTTTCAGTAAGCACATGTGGTTTGAATCGGATCAGTTTCTCTATCATGACCCTAAAATCATTGAATTCGGGCTGTGCTATCCATGAACGCAGTTTCTTTTCATCAATGGCCTGGATTTCAGGGTCCACATAGGAAATCGATGCCGCGAAGGCGGTTTGGACTTGGCTGGCCATACCCCGACGCCTTTGATGCTGTGCGTCTCCTCCATCCGCAGCATGGCAGAGGAAGGCATAATGGAGCACTCTCTCGGCGGTCAGCGAGGTTTTTGCCAGCCATTGGAGGGCGGCAAGCAATGCCTGGGAGCTTGAGCCCAAGGTTCCCCGATAGACAGGGGCTTCTTCGACCGCTGCTTTAAGCAGATTGAATTCTCCTTCCCATTCGGATTCAGAAGCATACATAGCGGATAGGTCCCAGGTGTCGGATAGCGGGACATCCTTTCGGATAGGAATAGCATGGTTTGTTTTTTCAGCAGACATTGAAGGTCTCCTCTTGTTCTAAAGTGTGTATCAGGGAAGTCAAACGACGCGCGGCGCGCGCACGATGACTGATTGCATTTTTTTCCGCCTCGGATAACGCGGCCATGGTTCTGCCGGATTCTTCAACAAGAAAGATTGGATCGTATCCAAAACCGCCAAGACCGAAAGGAATCTCAGCGATATATCCACAGACCGTCTCCTGCACAAGAAAGCGGCGGTGGGTATCAAGTATCAATGCCATCGCGCACACAAATCGTGCGGTGCGAGATTCCATCGGAATACCTTTGAGTCGGTCCAGGACAAGCTGGTTTTTCTCAGATGCTTCCAGCTGGCGGCCAAGGATATCCGAGCCATATCGGGCTGAGTATATCCCTGGTGCCCCGTCCAAGGCATCGATCACCAGCCCGGAATCATCCGCGACTACAGGTTGCCTGGAAAGAGCATACAAATGCTCTGCTTTTTGCATCGCATTGGACCAGAAGGAGTTACCGGTTTCTTCGTGGTCGAATTCGATATGCACTTCATAAGGCATTATAATCGTATGGGGAATAAGCAAGCTGGACATCTCGTTGCGTTTATGGGCATTTTGGGAGGCGAACAGAAATCTCATAGTTCGAGCATACCTGATTTACCGGTAATCGTCCACCAAATCCATTACGATTTTGCGTAGCGCCTGCATGCCAGAATCGATTGTGCCTTTTGGTACACATAGCATCTGCGCGACTGTCGCGTGCGTCACTACACCAGGACGGATCTTAGATTCCTCCTGCCGGTTCTGGTAATGGATTCTTTCCTTTGCCAGGCGTCTGTTTGTTCGTTCGATGTATACAGGCTCTGAATCATGTGCAATAAGATACATCAGCTCTCTTTCCAGATAGAGCTTTTCATAAAAATGGAAATCCCTGGTTGCCCTCACTTGATTGGTGATCTGCAATCTCCGGTATCCCTTGTCGATGGCTTCTGAAATCAATTGTGCCAATTCTTTCTCATCCATAGACAAAAACGATGCTATGCACGTGATCTGCTGGGCATTCAGAGAGTCGCTGCATAGGAGCACCAGCTGCAGTATGCGAGAGCGTAGTTTACGCGATTTCTCCATACGTTCCTTGAGTCGCAGTGAAATGGTGTGGTCAGTGTTCCATGTATCCGAGGGACAGTATGCGAATTTCTCCTGCGAGACATACGAATCCCAGAAATCCTCTTGATAGAAGCTGTTGGATTCCGAATTCGTACCGAAAAACCGCTCGATTTCCTGTGGCTCGCTGAGAGCGCATACATAATGACGTTCGAGATTTCGTCTGCGCTGTAAAAACGTGTTCGTTTGCCAGAAGATTATTTTCTTAAGGTAGGTTTCATAGGATATATACTCAAAAATGAAATCCTTAAGGAGCTTCGGCACCCTGGTTTGAAGCTTTAAAAGGAATCCAGCGGCATCCTCCTCTGACAAAACCCGGATTGCGACCGGATAGGTGTAGATTATTAGATAGCTGGCTTGCACCACCTCACATCTCAAGGCCTCAAAACCGGGGTCATGTCTTACATTCTCCTGCATCAATCCTTTTTGGTACTCAAGCACTTTTTTAGTCAGCGGAGTGAACTCCGCTGATTTTACAACCACCATACAACCCTCCTTGCGATTGCAAAAGAGAGTGGCAGGATTGATGCCAACCGTTCTCTGAGATTGTTTTATGTGCTTATTGCTCAATAAGATAAAAAAATTGTAAACAAAGGCTGGTATTATGAAGCTATCTGTTTTTCCACAATATCAACCAAACGCGCCTTCAGCTCAACAAGGGACCCGCGAACGGTTGCACCCGCTGCCTTGCGATGACCTCCACCGCCAAGACTTGCGCTAATCGCGCCTACATCGACTGCGGAAGTGTGGGCGGCTCTGAATCCTATCTCCCAAGTCTCAGGATCGGTGATTTTAAAATACATTACGACTTCCACATCATCGATTCCTAGCAAATGGGCGTACAGTGCATCCGAAGGACGGTTTTCCTTGCCATAGGTGTCAAGGTCCCCAGGTTCCTCGCAGGTTACCATAAGACGGCCGGCAAGCAATGGCTCGGAGCGGAGCAGAAGCTGGCCAAGGAATAGTTGGGATGAGAGCGTGTTGCCTCCCTCCATTCGATTGAAGATATCATTGGGAGAAACCCCGAGCTCAACCAATTCTCCCATCAGATGGAATGTTTCGCCACGATAGGGTCCGAGGAACTTAAGGAAGCCAGTGTCGGTTGCCAGTCCGAAGAAAATATGGTCCGCGATCTCCAAGGTCAACTCAACCCCAAGCGCTTTATACAACTGCATCACGCACAATGAGGTGGAATAGGATTTAGGCACGATATAGGACAGGTCGCCAAACTTACTTCCCGAAGCATGGTGGTCTATGGTGAGAACTGTAAGGCCGGTGATCTCATCTGCGATATAGCCAATGCGGTCGATGGTAGAACAATCCACCATCACCACGAGTGGTTTTCGAGCGTAAAGCTGCTCATCCACATGCGGCGCAAAAAGTAGATCGTATTTCTTGATTTCTTTTCGTGCGAAAGGACCTGCATTCACCAAGTGCGCCTCAACACCTAGTTTCTGCAGAAGTTTTTGCATGGATATCTGGGAGTGGATGCAATCTCCATCAGGCCCGACATGGCCAACCACAATCGCGACAGTACAACTGCGGATGACATCTACGATCTCGGTCGGGACTTCTGGATACATGAACATCATAACCTCCTGGTCAGGCGATCTCGGCGGAATCCATAATGATCTGAGGTTGCTGCGATTTATCCACAGTCTCCCGAGTCACAATCACCCGCCGCACACCTACAAGGGAAGGAATATCGTACATCACGTCCATCATGATATTCTCTACAATCGATCGGAGTCCACGGGCACCAGTCTTCTGCATGATTGATTTTTCAGCGATTGCCTCAACCGCATCCGGAAGGAACTCAAGATCAACCTCATCAAGCTTAAGAGATGCACGGTATTGCTTGATGATGGAGTTTTTAGGTTCAGTGATGATTTTCATCAAGTCTTCTTTTGAAAGATTATTGAGAGAGACATGGATGGGCAGCCGGCCAATGAATTCAGGTATCAGCCCGAACTTCACCAAGTCATCGGGGTGCATCTGTTTGAAAAGCTTAGCCATGTCTTTCTCATCGTTTTCATTCAATTTGGCACCAAAACCCATCTGATGTGCCGCCACGCGTTTCTCAATCACTTTGTCAAGGCCGACAAAGGCTCCTCCACAAATGAACAAAATGTTGCGTGTATTTATCTTGAGCATCTCTTGGTTTGGATGCTTGCGGCCACCTTGGGGAGGTACGCTCGCGTCGGTGCCCTCGATGATCTTAAGAAGCGCCTGCTGGACGCCCTCGCCAGAAACATCGCGGGTGATTGACACATTCTCACCCTTTTTCGCTATCTTGTCGATCTCATCGATAAACACGATACCGTGTTCTGCGGCAGCGATGTCGTCATTCGCATTCTGAATAAGTTTAAGTAGGATATTCTCGACATCCTCACCAACATAACCCGCCTCGGTGAGAGTTGTCGCATCGGCGATGGCAAAGGGAACCTTCAGTTTCCGAGCTAGGGTTTTTGCCAGTAAAGTTTTTCCGGTGCCGGTAGGACCGATCAGAAGGATATTGGATTTATCCATCTCCAAGCCTTCCGCCTGGAATCGATCTTGATATTTCACCCGTTTGTAGTGGTTGTAGACTGCTACTGAGAGTACCTTTTTAGCATTTTCCTGTCCAATCACATAATCATCCAGATAGTCGTGGATTTCTTTTGGAGTGGGGATGTCTTCTAGGTAGTTGGTCGCAGCGCTTTCAACCGCAGGGTCGGCTTTGAGAATTTGGTTGCACGTTTTGATGCAGTCTTCACAAATAGCGACGCCGGGACCATCAATAAGACGTTTGACTTCCTTGGAACTACGACCGCAAAAAGAGCAGACTTTCGTGTTTCTAGCCATGTTCAGCTCCTTCTCATGATCTGGTCGACAAGACCATAAGACACTGCTTCATTCGCTGTAAAGAAATAATCCCGTTCGAGGTCGGTTGCGACCACCTCACGGCTTTTACCTGTGTGTTTGGAGAAGTAATCTATGGTCAGCTGTTTGATCCTAAGCAGCTCCCGAGCGTGGATCGCGATATCGGAAACCTGTCCGTTCACACCACCCCAAGGTTGATGGATCATCACCCGTGCCGAGGGAAGGATGAAACGTTTTCCTGGTGCTCCGGCCGTAAGAAGCAGCGCTCCCATCGAGGCGGCTTGCCCAAGACAGATTGTCTGCACATCGGAACGGATATACTGCATGGTGTCATAGATGGCAAGGCCTGCGGTTACACTCCCCCCGGGAGAGTTGATGTAGAGGCTTATGTCCTTGGTGGGATCCTCTGATTCCAGAAAAAGCAGCTGCGCCACCACGATATCCGCTGTGGTGGAATTGATCTCCTCACCGAGTATGATGATACGGTCCCGTAGCAGACGCGAGAATATATCGAAAGAACGTTCTCCAACCCCGGAGTGTTCTATAACAACCGGGACCAGGGATGAAAATTGTTCAGCTTTTTTATCAGGCATTTGTCCTCCTCTGGACTTTTTGAGCGGAAAACACACGCTCCCGGAGTTTAATCCGGGAGCGTGAAGATCAGTGCTGGTGACCAGCCATGAATTCATCGTAGGAAACCACAGCTCCCTCGGTGATGGTGTTGTTGGCAAGCAGGAATTCTCCAGCCTTCTTGAATTTCATATCGTCTTCAATCGCCGCGCGATAGTAGTCTTTCATTTTCTCGTCAGTGACATCCTTGAGCTGCTCGGCTGCGATCGCATCCACTTCGGCAGCATCGAGGGCGAAGTTCTCCTTCTCCTTGACTTTTTCCATCACGAGCTGGATGCGTAGGGTTTTGGCCGCGCTTTCTCTCCAGGACTTGGTGAAATCTGCTTTGGATTGGCCTTGGAATTCAAGGAATTTAAGAATCTGGGCTTCAGGCATGCCAGACTGGGAGACAAACTTCTTCCAAGACGAATCGACTTCCGTGTTGATCATCGACTCGGGTAGGGAAATAGTGACATTCTCCAGAATCTTATCGAAGAGAGAATTGAGTTTGTTTTCCTCAAGGTGGGATTTCAAACCGTTCTCAAGCTTGGCCTTTGTGGCGGCGATAAGGTCAGCGACGGTCTTGTATTCCTCACTCACATCCTGTGCGAAATCGTCATCAAGGGCTGGAACCTCGCGGACTTTCACTTGCTTGACGGTGATGCGCAGCGAAATTGTCTTGCCCGCATATTCGGGCTGATCGTGGTCTTCGGCATAGGTCTTGGTGATGGTTTTGGTCTCACCCTTCGCCATACCGGCTACGTCGGTGTCGATTTTGTAGAAATTGGTGCCGCTTCCGAGAGTGAACACGAAATCCTTTCGGTCGGTGGTTTCGATCGCCTGGCCATCGGTATCGAGCTCGACATAATCAACTGTGACGATATCGCCATCGGCAGCGGGGCCGGTTTTTTCCACAACCAAGGCATTCTGCTCGCGGAGTTTCTCAAGCTCTCTGGCGACGATGTCCTCGGAAATCTCTACCTTGGGAATCTCAGCGGTGATGCCGGTGTAGGCGGGGACTTCGAACAACGGGAATATATCGTACTTGATTGCGAAAACAAGGTCTGCGTCGAGCGTTTTCGGGAGAGCGGCTTCGTCTACGAATTCCGGAGTGCTGTAGGGGAGGGGTCGATATTTTTCTTCCACTGCCTCCAAAGCTTCCTTGACAGCTTCGTCCACCACGCCATAGACAGCTTCCTCACGCATGCCATCGCCTATTTTCTTCTCAAGAACCGTAGCGGGTACTTTTCCCTTGCGGAATCCAGGAAGTTGGAGCGTCTTCATATATTTCTGCAGAATTTTCTGGTATTCGTCTGCAAGGGCTCCCTGGGGGACTGTGATGGTCATCTCGACCGCTGAGTTTTCCAACTCTCTTACTTTCTGATCAGCAATCATGCTATTTCCTCTTTCTTTGTGGTCTCTATAGTAAGCATGCCAAAGCGTACAGGCAAGGGCAATGCGCGACAACCTTATCCATCATACCAAAAACCGCAAAAAAAAGCGACCCGGCGACCACCGAGTCATTCCAGAAAGCGAACAACAGGACTTGGATCCGCAGTCTGCACCAAATTGAAATCACTTCAGCAATTTCATCAGCAATTTGATTTTGCAGTTAATAGACGGGGTATTATATGATTTGGAGAGAAATAATGTCAATATAAGATTTGTGCCTGGCACGAAATTGCGCAATTTCGTGCCAGGCTCAAATCTATAAAATAAAAAAACAACCGACCTGTTACACACAAATCGGTTGTTCAAGAGCGAGAGACGGGACTTGAACCCGCGACATCCACCTTGGCAAGGTGGAGCTCTACCACTGAGCTACTCTCGCAAAAAACCATACTTAAAAATCCATCAGACCAGCCAACAAGGTCGAGTGCGAGAGGAGGGATTTGAACCCTCACACCTACGGTACTAGATCCTAAGTCTAGCGTGTCTGCCAATTCCACCACTCTCGCAGTGGTTACACAACAAGAATTCTTACAAAAACCGGTTATGTTCTCATGAGCCGCAAAGGGATCGAACCTTTGACCCGCAGATTAAGAGTCTGCTGCTCTACCAGCTGAGCTAGCGGCCCGGATTATCGATGTAAAAAAACAAAACTCAAAGTACCAAGTGCGTCCGGCAGGATTCGAACCTGCGACCTACGGATTCGAAGTCCGGAACTCTATCCAACTGAGCTACGAACGCATCGTTAACCACAACCGTGTAGCAAAGCTCACAAGGGTGGATGACGGGGCTCGAACCCGCAACAGCCAGATCCACAATCTGGTGCTCTACCATTGAACTACATCCACCAAGACGTCGTTGCAGGCCTGTTTCACCAGCGCAAATCAACGTACGATAAAATGCCCGATAACCCCGATTTTGTCAAGTGCTCCTAGACAAATTTTCCTAAATCGCTGTATTTCCCTGAATGTGGAGTTTTTTAACTGCGAAAATGACTAAAACCACATGTTTCCAAGCCACGGTACGGTTTTCAAGGGTTCGGATAAGCTCTTGTTGAACTGCTTGTGGATCGCACTCGATATTCACATCTCTCCAAGCCGGCACATAGCTTTTCTCTATCCATCTCCGTATGTCCTTCGCACTCATCAACCGTTGCTCCGCCCCCTTTATGGCCTCCACCTGAATTGAAAAACCAGTTTCTTCAAACACCTTGCGTACATCCTGCTCATCCCACGTGGCTAAGGGATTCCCACCTTTTCCGTAGATGGTAGATTCCGCCCTGGCCAACAAGTCTTTCGTAACCTGGCTGGAGATAAAATCAGAAAGCCGCGAGCCTGATGATGGAACCGACTCCGCAAGAGCGATCATACCTCCAGGAGCCAGTCGTGTTGCGAGCAAAGGAAGAATGGGTTTGTCAGCCTCGAGCCGGCTCAGCAGGTTGCGACCGATGATCGCCTCGAACAACAATCCCTCCTCTAGGCCATCGAGAAGCGTTTTTGCGTCTCCCTCACGTACTTGAGGTTGCATAAGCGGGTCCAAGGTCGCAGCGTAGTGCTGTAGATGGCTGAACTGTTCATGAGAGCTGGTGAAGGCCATGGCGAGACCCTCAGGAGTCCTGCGGAAGGCCTCCCAGAGCAACATCCCATGCCCGGCGTTCAACACCAGGACCCGTGAATGTCGGACAAGGTGCAGACCTGCGAAAATCCGCTCCCGTATCTGCTCCAGCAATATGCCCCGTTCTCCAACCGCTCTCTGCGCCCACAAGTCCCGTTCACGGTCAGAGGGGGAGAAGGTGAGATTTTCAGGGAACGCGTCGATTCCCGCCGCCTCGAGCTGCGACTCGCGTTTCCGCAAGACCTCGTCCCGAATCTTCGCCTCATAGCCCATGGATGAAGGTTGATAGAATATTTTCCCCTGTAGGGACGATGGCAGGTATTGTTGAGGAACCCAATGGTCATGGTACGCGTGAGGATAGAGGTATCCCTCGCCATGGCCGAATCCTTTCTTGTCGCGGCTCCCATCCTTCAAATGATTGGGAACATCACCTTTGCTCTCCTCATCGACAGCGTTCAATGCATCGAAAAACCCCATCGCGGTATTGGATTTAGGAGCTGTGGCGAGATACAGCGCCGCATGGGTAAGGTGGAACCGACCTTCAGGAAGCCCTATCCGCTCAAAGGCGGAGGCATCGGCTTCCACAATCATGATCGCATAGGGGTCGGCCATCCCGATATCCTCGCACGCGCTTATCATCATCCGGCGGAAGATGAACTTTGGATCCTCGCCAGCATGCACCATTCGTGCCATCCAATACAGCGCGGCATCCGGATCACTGCCTCTTATGGACTTGATGAAGGCGCTGATGATATCGAAATGGTAATCGCCCTCCTTGTCATACAGCACCACCTTGCGCTGGATGCTCTCCTCCGCAGCCTCTCGGGTGATGGTGATGAGCGCATGCTCTTCTGGGGGAAACTTGACAGGGGTTGTCTCCACAGCCAGCTCCAAGGCGTTCAGCAATGAGCGGGCATCGCCATTGGCAATATCTACAAGGTGTTCCAATGCACCTTTTTCAAATTCAACCTGCCATTTCCCATAGCCCCGTTCGCGATCGGCAAGTGCCTGATGGGCGATGGAAAACAAGTCTGTCGTCGTAAGGGGGAGCAGTTGAAAGATACGGGAACGACTCACCAAGGCCGAATTGACTTCAAAATAGGGGTTTTCCGTCGTCGCCCCTATGAGGATGAAGGTGCCGTTCTCAACCCACGGAAGCAGAGCATCCTGCTGGCTTTTATTCCAACGATGGACCTCGTCCACAAACAGCATGGTCCTTTTTCCAAAGTGCTGCATGCGGCTGCGAGCTTCCTCAATCTCGTATCGCAGCTCCTTCACTCCACTCAGAACCGCGTTCAATGTAGCGAAACTGCTTTTGGTGGTATTTGCTATCACCCTGGCCAATGTGGTCTTTCCTGTCCCAGGGGGACCGTAGAAAATCACCGAGGAGAGTTGGTCAGCTTGGATGGCACGCCTAAGCAGACGTCCTTTGCCGATGATATGATCTTGTCCGATATACTCATCAAGAGTCCGTGGACGCATGCGGTAGGCCAGGGGTTGGTTTTCGCCTTCTGAGGCGTGTTCAAAAAGATCCATGCGGGGATTATACTCCAACCTATGGATGGTGGCAACCAAACGGTCAGTTGCGTTCTACAATAGTGAACAATGCGATGGCCGGTGATTCGAACGAAGCAGCAGTCGCCCTGATAAGGTCCTCCTGGGCAGCCATTCCTCCAATGAAGACATTCCAAATGGATGCCGCTGACCAAGCAAGTGGGTCTATTTCAAGTAGTGGTAGGCTGGAAAAGTCTGCTTGATTGCGCGCGAGAGCATGGGTGTTGTAAAGCATCCGCAGGTCGTTCCAGGCATCGTTCGCTGACTTTCCGTTGATTGGAGAGTCCATCTCCAGTGAAAGCTTATCCTGGATTTGCGATCTCACCTGCTCGCCCTGCTCCCGGACGAAAAAGGTGGTTGCGGCATTCGAGCCTCCCCCTATGATGATGAACGGTTCAGGAATGAGCATCGATAGGATCAATGGTTGGAAGATAGGACCAAGCCCGCGGACAACGGAATTGGCAGCTACCGACATAAGGTTCAGATACCGTTCGAGAAGCCTACCGGCGCCAGGAATACGGTTGAGGTGCAGAAGCAAGGTATCGGCTTCCTCAGGAACGAAGTAGGCGGATGAGTTTTTATCTGCGAATACCGGATACTCACGTTCTGAAGCTCCATCCAGACTCATCAGGAGGATTTCCTGCACCGCTTCCTGCGCCAGTGCGATTTCCTCCGGACTTTTTTGCATGTCGCGGGAGGTCGCGCAAGAGCTAGCCAAGCTAAGGAGCAGCATGAGCGGCAGGAGCAGCATAAGCAGGATCCAGCGCGATTCGCGGGAATGAGGTTGCATGCGTCCACTATACCATCACCCGCGTTCAGGAGCAAGCGAAGCAATGTATCCAGCGATCTTGATGTCTTGTGGATTAAGCCGTGTCGTGATAAAGTCCACGGATATGTCCAAGGAAATAGATGCGGAATTGACCAAAGGGTCGATCAACTCCCATATATTGAAACTTTCTCTACCCACTATGGTGGGGATGCTTCTCCAGGCTGTCTACGATATCGTCGACATGGCTTGGATAGGATTCATCTCCCCAGCGGCTCTCGCTGCCACCACTTTATTTGGAACATTTTTCTGGCTGGTGGAGGTGATGAATGAAATCGTGGGGAACAGCTCTGTATCGCTTATCTCGCAAAGCTTTGGCAGCGGGGATAAGGAGCGTACGCAACTAGCCGCCGAACAGACTCTCATTTTCAAATTCCTGCTGGCGACAGTGGGGGCGACGATATTGGGCCTTCTGCTCGAACCAGCTTTCCGTTTGTATACCTCAGACCCTGAAGTAATCCAGCATGGGATGGATTATGGGATGATCCGGGTGGTGTTCATTCCTGTTTTCTTCTCCTCCTATAGTGTCAACACCATCTTCCGTTGCACGGGTGATGCGAAGACCCCGATGAAGCTGCTTATAGGCTCAGCCCTGCTGAACATGGTGCTCGATCCGATCTTGATGTTCGATATCATACCCGGCACGAATATCCCTGGCCTAGGCTGGGGCATGAAGGGCGCCGCGATCGCGACCGTCGGTTCCATAACCCTCGCGTTTATTGTAGGCTTCATCCTTCTTCTAAAAGGAAAGGCCGCAATACGCATCCGGGCTCGAAAATTGTTTGTACTGAACAAAACCATCGATCTTAAACTGATAACCGTGGGACTTCCATCCGGGATCAATCTTTTGCTCAGAAACCTATCCACAATCATTTTCCTTAAACTTGTAGCGCTTTACGGAACCTCTGCCATCGCGGTGGTCGGGGTCGCGATCCGGGTGTATTCGTTTTCAATGATGCCGGGGTGGGGGCTTATGATGGGCAGCGGTATCATCATTGGTCAGAACTTAGGTGCGAATAAGCCTGAGCGGGCTTTGCAGACCGTGCGCTGGTCCACTCTCGACTGCATTTTGCTCGTGGGGCTTTTCGCCATTGCGGTCATGGTGTTTCCCGCGTGGATTCTTGGCCTGTTCATGGGAAAGGGCGAGATACCGCAAGAGGGCATCTCTCTCATGAGAATCCTCGGTCCAAGTATTTTGATCGGTGCCTGCATGTCGGGCATAGGGGCGGCCTTTACCGGTTCGGGCAAAAACCGACCTATGCTTTATGCCAGCGTGATCAGCCAATGGGGATTCATGGTTCCATATTCCCTCCTTGTGGTAGTGGTTCTTAATCTACCCATCGCCTGGTTGTGGATGGCCTTTGTGGTTGGCGATGGGGCGGAGTTCCTATTCCGTTGGATTTTCTATCGAAAAAGCGATTGGCTGACCAATCGGGTTTGAGTTGACGACTGAGAAGAAAAGTATGACATTATCATTATCCCATAATGTGTTGGAGGAGATTCGCATATGACCGATTTTAAAGCACAGATGCTTTCCAGTGTGAAGTCCCGTGAAAGAAGCATCATGAAGAACGTGTACCTCTGGATGACTGCCGGACTCTCCCTTACCGGTGTGGTCTCATATCTAGTCGCTTCCAGTCCTTCGCTCCAGCGTGTGTTCCTAGGAAGCGCCACAAGCTTGCTTCTGCTTATCGTCGCGCAGTTTGGTTTAGTTATATACCTCACCGCCCGCATACAGAAAATGTCTGCAACATCTGCCATTGCGGCATTCGGTGGGTACGCCATGCTCACTGGAATAACGCTATCGGTTATTTTCATGGCCTATAGCGGATTGACAATCTCCCGCGCCTTTTTCACCACAGCCGCGGCCTTCGGTGGCATGAGCTTGTACGGAATGACCACCAAGCGTGAGTTGAATGGCATGGGTCATTATCTCATGATGGGACTATGGGGAATCATCATAGCCTCCTTGATCAATATGTTCTTAGGGAGCGCCAGTATCTATTACGTCATCTCCATACTTGGTGTCGTGGTGTTTCTTGGCCTGACCGCTTGGGATACCCAGAAGATCAAGCAATGGAACGAAGCCTATAGCGGGCACATGGACGAAGACACGTATATCAAGCTTTCGATTTTAGGTGCCTTGACACTTTACTTGGATTTCTTGAATATCTTCCTGTTCACCTTGAGGATTTTCGGTCGCAACAGATAGCGCCAAATGACAGGTGAATTCAGGAGGGGGTGTCGATGAACGGGACAATCAAGACAATCATGGAGCGGCGTTCTTGCCGGAGTTTTCAAGACAGGCAGATTGAAGAGGCTCTGCTGACACAAATCCTGGATGCAGGCTTGCAGGCGGCCACAGCCATGAACCATCAAAGCTGGTATTTAACCGTTATGCAGGACCGCAAGCTTTTAGAAAATATATCCAGTGGAGTTGCTGATGTGATGCGTAAGACACAAGTGCCTTCACTGGTGGAACGTGCGGCTGATCCTGGTTTCAGCAGCTTCCACCATGCTCCCACTGTAGTATTCCTCGCAGGTGATGGGAGCATCTACTCTATTGCTGATTGTGCGAACGCAGCTCAGAATATGTGCGTCGCTGCGACTGCGCTCGGATTAGGATCGTGCTATCTGGCTTCTTTCGTTCAGGCTTTTAAAAGTCCCGAAGGGAAAAAACTTAGGGATTCTTTCGTTCTTCCTTCCGGCTATGAGCCGCTTTTCGCTGTGGCCCTTGGGTATGCAAAGGAATCCACCTCGCAACCCAAACCTCGTGAGCGAAAGATTTCCTATATCCGCTGAGACTGGAGTAATACATAGAATTTGTAAAATGCATGAAAAAAGCGCTGTCACCAGCGCTTTGTCCATGCCACGTGGAATGTGAGGCGAAATACCCCGCTTATTGAGCGATAACCTCGAATGTGATGGTATCGCTATATGAACCAGCTGCATAGTTGATATTCTCAGCTGAGAACACCATGTTTTTAGCTAAATCGTAAGTACCATGGTAATCGATCAAATTAACCGAGCTCCCGTTGACTACAGTGGTCTGAGTGCCGCTGCCATAATCAAAGGTCATCGTATAGGGTATCACCCATGTGTTGTACGTTGCATAAAGCGTATGCCGAAGGTTGAATTCATTGGCTGACGTGATTTGCATCTTCACCAGTTGGTTGCCATAGTACGTGTAGGGAATAGTGAGAGGGGTTCCTGGGATAAAAGCAGCTGTGCCAGTACCGCCATTTACTTGGAGTGTTGAAACAGCAGGAATCGTAGTATTCAACTGCAGATCTACCGGAGATGCCAATGCAAAAAGCGTATACGGACCCAATAAGAACATCAGGACTATGGTGAACACAAATTTTCTCATTGTCGCTCCTTTATGCATAAGGCTCTCAAATTACTAGAAAAATATCGTAAATCTATAATAAAATTCTAAACAAGCCTTAAACTTATGTCAATAGTAATATTCATAAACTTGTAAAATCACTTTTAGGTTTTATAAGTTTATATAAAAATATATAATATTATAAGTTATATTTTTTATACAAACCAAGAATTTTAAAATAAGATAGATTGATTTAAATTTAAAGCCGTTGTATTTGTTGTTTTAAAGGCTTGTATGTATAAGAAATTATAGAAAAAACGCCATCTTGTGTCCTATGTTTGCCAAGTATAAAGCTAACTCATGTACGAAAGGTTACCGTATGGTTCACCAACGCATCTTTCAACCCCTGAAAGTCTCGTCGCTCACTTTCTATAAAACAAAACCGACGGCCGATATGTTCAATCACGTGCGCATCCGAACCTTGTATGATGGAGTTGCCCAACGTCTCGCACATGACCGGGACCCTGATGGCTTCAAGAGCAGAATACCGTACTTCTGGCAAAAAGCCCAAATTGGACAGCACACCATTGGAGGGCCGATCGATATGAGCCGGAATAGCCAGACCATCCCGCGCCAGCACTTCTTCGATGAGATTCTCAAATGAGATATCCGCTGCGCCGTATAGGCTTTTTTCCAGTTCGCCCACTACTTCACCAGCAAGATCGACTATGAGCTGCTCTCCAAATAACTCGCGGACATTCCGTATGTCAGGGAGCAGAAACTCGATGAATTCTCCAAACTCCATGGCGTCGTGAAGGTGTTCGAAAAGCGCAAGCACGTGCACCTCCTCCATAGTTGTCACTTCCAGCCCGAAGACTCCGGAGATTCCTGCGATCTCGCAGGCTTCTGCGAAGGCGGGGAGATTGCGGGAGCTGTTGTGGTCAGTGAGGGCTAGGATGTCGATTCCTGCATCCATCGCTTCTATAGCGAGCACAGCGGGCAACATGAGGTTGCTTCCACACGGTGAGAGGCACGAATGGTTGTGCAAGTCGATGCGCCATCGCATGCGCGTTTCCTGCTAGACTCTGCCGAGCAGATGGGCTACCCGATAGGATGCGGTGAACTGTGTATCGCCGGTTGATAAAATCGCGATTCCCTCTTTCTGGGCCGCAAGTTGCATATCATCGGGAGCGCTTCGATTGTTGCATAGGATAATCGCCGGCATGCCGAGAAGCGATGCCACCGCGATGGAATTCTTATGGCCCTGGATCGTGATGAGGACACTACCTTCAGGAGCGTTCCCCATGACATCCGAAAGCAGGTCCGAAGTATAGCCATTGATGATATCGGCGTCTGGGTTCGGCATCACCAAGGTTTTATACTCAAGTGCCTTGCCGAGGTTTTGTACTGTCATGCGAGCTCCTTTGCCACGTTTTGCACATCTGGCAGGTGTGGGTTTGTCATATGGGATTTTTCCTGGTCTGCGAAATAGATGGTTGACACCACAATGGTTCCCGCTGGGCTGGAGGTGATGGAGAATTCATCCGACACTGATTTTACATTCGGCAACCCCATGCCTGCGCCAAAGCCTAGTGAACGGATCCATTCATTGGCAGTGGAATAACCTTGCTCCATGGCTTTTTCCACATCGGGTATCCCAGGTCCCGAATCCTGACTGGTTATGGTGATGGATTCCGGACCAAATTCGGCGATGATCTCGCCTCCATTCGAGTGGACCACAATGTTCATCTCAAGCTCGTATGAGGCGATCGCTGCCCGCCGGATGGTTCTGGGAAACGCGTTGCCCTGCTTAAGCTTCTTCTTTATCTCCGTAGAGGCAAAACCTGCGTTCTCAAAATCATGCTTGAGGATGGAAAAAGTCTGCACCTCATTGGAAAGGCCGTTTTTAGTTCTGGTGGATTGGTTCATCCGCTCGATGTTTTCGATCTCGTGGTTTATTTCCCAAAGGAGGCGGGTGGAGATATCCCGAGTGGTCACCATGCCTACCAGTTCCTTCTCTTTGTTCAATACTGGGAAACGATGGTAGCGGTAGCGGTCGAAATAGGAGATTGCAAACGAAACCGGCATGTCATCCTCGAGGACGATGAGGTTGCGTGTCATGTGCTTTTCCACATCATCCTCGATATAGCCGTTGTCCAACGCCTGGATGATATCGTCCATGCTCACTATGCCAAGCAAGCGTTTCTGCATGACCACAGGCACGCCGGTGATGGAATTGCTGCGCATGAGATGCTGCACCTGGCGCATGGTGGCTCCTAGGTTGACACTGATAAGCGACCTAGTCATCACATCCTTCACCTTCAGGCGGTAGATGAGTTCCAGAATCACCGTTGGTGAATTGTAGGTGTTTATAGGTATCGTCTGCATGCATGCAGTATAGCGTGTTTCGCCAAGGAAAGCATCTGGAAAAAGCTTACAGAAACAGTCCTTTCTGGTATGCTGTCTCGTATGGAGCATACAATCCCCGTCATCCTCCAGGAATCGCAGGATTATCTGGTGGTCTACAAGCCCGCAGGAACTCCTACAGTTCCGTTGGATGCCATATCTTCTACTGGAGACACTCTTCTTGAACTCGTAGGGCAGGATTTTCCCGAGATTGTGCGCATCCAGGGACTCCGTCCTTGGGAGGGAGGGGTGGTGCACCGGCTGGATACCGCCACCAGCGGCCTTGTGCTTATCGCACGCACGGAATTGGGATTGAAGAGCCTGCAGGCAAGCCAGACCGAGGGCTTGTTCCAAAAAAAGTATCTTGCCGGATCCTTCGGTGGCATTGTGCTGGACGGATTTCCCAAGCCTGCTCCTTTCAAGGAGGGCGGGCAACTACCGGTGCTTATATCCAGCCGCTTCCGCCCGTATGGACTTGGGCGTAAGGCTGTGAGACCGCTTGATGATCAATCCAGCCGGGTTCTTTTAGCAAAAGGTGGAGCCCAGGTATACCATACGCTTGTCCGTTATGCGGGAGTACATGCGAGTGGTGAGCGTTTGTTTCTCTGTGAGCTAACCGCCGGTTTCAGGCATCAGGTACGCTGCCATCTCGCCTGGTGTGGATATCCTCTCACCGGAGACAGTCTGTACGGAGGAGCCGAAGCTGATGGTCTCCATCTGTTTGCCCTCTCGATCCGCTTTCCTGATCCTAAATCTGAAGCGATGGTCGATTTTGAAGTACCTTGGAGACCGCAGTGGGCGATAGGGGACTGATCCTGTCAGATGATTTGGCTTTCATGGTTGCTGTGAGGACTATTGGTAGAATATAATCCGCAGGATGGTATTTTCAATTGAAAGGAAGGTAAGAGGTATGCAGGATCCGAGAGAACGCGAGCTGGCGCGATTGCTGGTGAATTTTTCCGTTGAATTGCAGAAGGGGGAGAGTTGTCTGATCAACGCCGTCGATGTTCCAGTCACCATGGTTGAGGAACTCGTGGCTGCAGTGTATGAGGCTGGCGGCTACCCACAGGTGAATATGACCAGCATCCGGGTGGAGCGGGCGATGGCGGCTTCCTGCACTGATGAGAGTCTCGCGGTCTGGGCGGATTGCGATGCCTATAGGATGCGCAAGATGGATGCTTTCATCGGTATCCGCGGTATCGCAAATACCCGGGAGACTTCCGATATCCCCGAACAGTATGCCCGTTTCATGCATGGATACAATACCCCGGTCCATCACGAAATCCGGGTCCCTCATACCAAGTGGGTGGTCCTGCGTTATCCCACAGAGACGATGGCCTTCCAAGCCCGCATGTCCACGAGAGCTTTTGAAGACTACTATTTCAAGGTGACCACCGGGGTCGACTATGTCGCCATGGCTGCCGCGATGCAAAAGGCCAAGGTTTTTCTCGAGCAAGCCGATCGAGTGAGGATCCTGGCGAAGGACACCGACCTTTCCTTCTCCATTAAAGGAATGGGAGCGGTCCCCTGCGCAGGAAAAGCGAATATCCCCGATGGCGAGATCTACAGCTGCCCTGTCAAGGATAGCGTGAATGGAACTATCGCCTACAACACCGCCTCAACCTATAACGGACATTGCTTCACCGATGTGAAATTCACTTTTGAGAACGGCAGGATCGTGAAGGCTTCTGCCGATGACGATGCCCTGATAAACGCGGTTCTGGATACCGATGCGGGCGCCCGTTATATTGGAGAATTCGCTCTTGGCTGCAATCCCGGAATCACCTTTGCGATGGACAACACCCTATTCGATGAGAAAATCGCCGGTTCCATCCATTTCACACCCGGAAATGCCTATGAAAGCTGCGACAATGGCAACCGCAGCGTCGTGCACTGGGACTTGGTGCAGATCCAGACCCCTCTGTATGGCGGAGGAGAGATATGGATGGATGGCCAACTTATCCGGAAGGATGGATTGTTCGTCCATGAGGCTTTCATGGACTTGAATTTCCAAAGCTGAATCCACAGCCATGGGGGCTTTCCGAAATAGTCTGGAAAGCCCTTTTTTTTCAACGCTCCGCGCTGAAGACGATGGTGCGGTTCTCGAATATGATCACCCGATGCTCAAGATGGGCTTGCACCGCACGCGAGAGCACTTGGCGTTCCACATCCTTGCCCACCTGCTTGAGCCCGTCCGGCGTCAGCTCATGGTTCACCCTCACCACATCCTGCTCGATGATGGGCCCTTGGTCTAGGTCCTCGGACGCGTAATGCGCAGTTGCCCCGATCATCTTGACCCCACGCTCATACGCGCGGAGGTAAGGGTTGGCCCCTTGGAAAGCTGGGAGGAACGCGTGGTGGATGTTGATGATCCTACCAGTCCACTCCCGGGTGAATTCCGGAGTCAGTATCTGCATATACCGTGCGAGCACTACCAGATCGATATCGTGCCGCTTGAGCAGCTCGCGGATTTTTTGTTCCTGGGCACTCTTATTGTCCTGCTCGATCGGTAGGTAGTAATACGGGATGCGGAAGCGATCCGAGATGAACTCTAGGTCTGGATGGTTGCTGATAATGAGGGGGATGTCGCACACCAGGTCCCCTTCATGGTGGCGGCTGATGAGATCGTACAGGCAGTGGCTGGTTTTGGAAACCAGTATCGCCACTCGGCTGCGATAGTCGGTGAAATGGCATTCCCAAGTAAGCTCCAACGGTGCCGCGAAGGCTGCGAAATCCTCCCGCAGGTCTTTCCGAGTGGTTTTAAGATCGCCTAGGTCGAGCTCCACCCGCATGTAGTACCGCTTTGCACGTGTATCTGAATGTTGCTGGCAGTGGAGGATATTGAATCCGCGAGAGTAGAAATAATGCGATGTGGCGGCAAGCAGCCCCTTGCGGTCATTGCACTGGATTAGGAAGATTATCTTCTGCATTGGCATGTGGGGTTGCTCCTTGGTCTGGTCCGATGAACCTGATTTTAGTGGTAGTGGTCTGTAAACCTTAGCCGCTACATACCGTTTAGACCGAAGGAAAGTAAAGGATAAAAGTTTACAGACCACCAGTATAACGAGGAGGACGCGCTGATGCAACGGGTTTAGAGTATGCTCTCACGAGATCAGAAAGGTGCTAGTTCGGCCTGCTCTTGTGATCCAGGAGGGGTAAGCAGAACTTGGACCTTACGCTCCATCCGCGTGAGTTCCTCGTCCACCCGGGCGGCTATCCCCACACCTTCCTCAAACAGCTTGATGGCTTCGTCGAGCGAGGTCTCGTTCTTGCGCAGCTTATCGACTATCTCTTCCATTTTCTTCACATCTGATTCAAAACCCATCGAAGACTCCTTTTGTTGAATGCGTCACGTGGTGTGGCTATCCGGTAGCGAGACGGATTGCACAGCGACTTCGAGCGAACCCTTGGCAAGACGTATTCCCAAGCGGTCTCCGGCGGTGGTCACGTTGGCCTCGGTTACAATCTTCCCGGTTTGCCTGTTGGTGACTATCGCATATCCTCTGTCCAGAATTGCCAGTGGGGATAGGTTGCGAAGTTCCCTCGTCAGCATTTCAGCTGTGTGCCGGCTCTGGCTTAATTTGAGTTCCATCTTGTTCTGCATCTGGGTGTAAAGATCATCCAGCCTTAGATGCGAGGTTTCCAGACGACGGTGGAAATACTCAGCCATGATACGGGGAGTGAATTGCTTGGTATGGCTGCGGGTGAGAGCTATCTTCTGGGCGACAGCACCAGCCATAGCTTGTTTAAGACCTGTGACTTTCTCCAGTTGCTCCAGCCGGCTCTCACTTACCAGCTCAGCTGCCGCTGAAGGTGTGGGAGCACGAAGGTCCGCGGCATAATCGCTTAAGGCCCAATCTATCTCATGCCCGACCGCGGAGATGATGGGGATATGGGATGCGACGATGGCCTCGATCACGCATTGCTCGCTGAATGGGAGCAGGTCTTCAAGGGAACCACCACCACGGCCGATAATCAGCACATCGGCGAGGTTCAAGCGGTTAGCGGCGTGGATCTGTCCAGCGATGATCTCTGCGGCTCCATCTCCTTGGACCGGGGCTGGAAGGATGATTATGTCGATTCCGCTATTTCTCCTGCCCAGCACCTGCAGGATATCCTGCAAGGCGGCTCCCGTAGGTGAGGTCACCACTCCAACTCGTTTCGGGTATCGTGGCAGGGTGCGTTTAAGGGATGCATCGAAAAATCCAGCCTCGGCAAAAGCCCGTTTACGCTCCTCGAGCAATGCGAGGATATCGCCCTTCCCAGAGCGCACCATGGTCTCGCACAGAATTTGATAGGTTCCCCGCTTCTCGTAGAGCGATAAACCACCGGTTACCGTGACGATGTCGCCATCTTTGGGGACAAAGGGTATGCGCCAGGACTTCTGCTTGAACATCACCGCTGCAATGGCCGCGTCCGCATCGTTGAGCTGGAAATACCAGTGTCCGCTGGAAGCGGGACGGAAGTTGGAAATCTCACCTTCGAGCGTGAGCCCGTAGAAGGAACCTTCCAAGGTGGACTTCAACAATTTTGTAAGGTCGCTTACCGAAAGAACCACATCACCGAATAGGTCGCTCATGCGGTCTCCTTTCCTGACATTACGTTTTGATCTTTTGCTTTCTTTCTGAGGAACAGAATCTGGGCAACGCAACCAGACGCTCCTAAAATCACTAAAAGAAGTATGAAAATCCATAAGGGCAGGTAGTAGAACCGGGTGAACAACCAGCTGATGAGCAGGCTTCCGAATATCGCCGACTCTAGAGCTCGGAAAAGCTTGGTGTAACAAATCCGGAATCCGCTAATGACAATGCATAGGGTAAGTGCTGCGATAGGCAAGGCCACAAGTGAAAAAGCGGCCCAGCCTGTGATGAAGACTAGAGCGGACAACCATACATACACGATAAGCATGCTGACGGACTCCGAGATCCGGGGGAAAAACCTGTGGGCAAGCGCTCCCCACACGATGGCAAGCACGATAGCTGCCACTTTAAGCGAGACATGCAAGGCATTGGGAGAATTGATCACCAATCGTGCCAATCCAGACAATCCAAGAGACCCTTCTAGTGCGGATAGCAATTGCTCCGGGTTCGCGAGGCAAAGGTATACAGCCGTGAACAACAACCCCATCGCTCCTGTAGCGCGGACATATCCGATATACCGTTCAAGTCTATAACCGAAGAACAACAATGCGATGCCAAGCAACACACCGAGCACCATTAAGATTCCATTGATGCCATGTGGTTCTGTCATCGGCAATCCACTCCTTTTAATAATGAAAAAGACAGCCCGGTTGAGCTGCCTTCCTGATTTGCACGCGTGCTATCTATGTAGGAGCGGTCAGTCAGCGAGGATAGCGCCAGTGGGGCACGCATCGGCGCATGCGCCGCAGCTGATGCAGAGATCAGCGTCGATCACGTAGATGTCGCCTTCAGAAATAGCCTCGACTGGGCATTCCGGGAGACAGGAACCGCAAGCAACACAAGCGTCTGTAATAGTGTAAGCCATAGTAGACTCCTTATCGGTATTTCGTACGGGTTCGACTATATACCTGAAATCCGGTCGCGTCAAGGCTTGATTTCCGAGTGAATTTTAAAATTATTCTTCCTCTCCTTATTCGGTGCGATTCTACCGGAAGATGGAAAAATTCTAATTCCCCAACAAAGCGAGAGGTTGTGGAGATTGAGTAAAATCGATAAAAAGATTACAACCGCTTTAGGTGCATATGGTCTAAGCCAAAGCGCCAGAAGAGGTTTTCAATGGCTGAGAATGCCGCCCGGAACATTACGGCGCACCTGTCCCCCGATCGTCCTTTCTTCCTCCTGCATCTATCCTGGCCGCTGTATCTAGACCTCCTCATGCAGGTGCTTGCGGGTACCATCGCGTTGATGATCGTAGGCCGGTACTCCTCTGCCACGGTCGCGGCCATCGGCAACGCCAACCAGATCCTGGTGATTCTCTATATTGCCCTCACCACCATGTCGATGGCCTCCGCCATCCTTATATCTGTGCGTATCGGGTCGAACGATCTCGAGCAGGTGTCGCGGATATTCGCAATCTCGCTACTCGTAAATGGTACCATAGCGATCATCGTGTCCTTCGTGGCGGTTTTTTTCAGCAAGCATGTATTCTCTTTCATGCAAGTTCCGAAAGAGGCTTTGCCTGACGCCCTTAAATACATAACCCTTATGGGCTCAGCCATTGTGCTGCATGGGCTTTACCTGTCCTTCATGGCCTGCTTCCGTAGTTTCTCCATGATCAAAAGGACTTTGACGGTAGCGGTCATGATGAATGTCTTGAACATCACGCTCGCCAGCCTTCTTATCAGGGGTTTCGGACCAATTCCTGCTTTAGGCGTGCAAGGTGTTGCCATAGCTTCGATAACCAGCAAGGGAGTGGCCTTGTTCTCCTTGATCCTGATGTTCCGTAAGCGCATCCCTGTCAAGCTTTCATTGAAATCCTTGCAGCCTTTTCCGTGGAGGGTGCTTTCGAGAATGGTCAATATTGGACTCCCTACAGGATTGGAGGAGTTCTCCTATGCGATGTCGCAGCTGTTCGTGTTGCTTTTCATCAATAGTCTGGGAACAGTCGCGGTGACCACCCGTGTGTACTGCTCCACCATAGCGTTGTACTGCTACCTGTTCACTCAAGCAATGGGACAGGCCTCTCAGGTGGTGGCGGGCTATCTGATTGGGGGTGGGCGGCTTGAGGAAGTCGATCGTCGGACCCGTAGGACAGCTTTTCTCGCGGTTGGCATATCGCTGGGAACCACCACGTTAGTGTATCTGTTCAGCCGGTCCATACTTGGATTGTTCACCCAGGATGAGAACGTCATCGCGCTTGCACGGCAGATCATGCTGGTGGAACTCGCTTTGGAGTTCTCCCGTGCCATAAATATCATAGTGGTGCGCACCATGCAGGCTTGCGGGGATGTCCGCTATCCAGTGGTCATCGGCCTATTGTCCATGTGGTCGATCCAGGTAGGTCTGTCCTACGTGCTGGGCATTGGTCTTGGCCTTGGCTTGGTAGGGATATGGATCGCTTTGGCGCTTGATGAGTCAGTCCGTGCCTCGCTGTACATCCGGCGTTGGCGCCAAGGGCGATGGAAATCTTTCGTTGGGAACAATTCGCTGGATTCGAAAAGCTAGCGTACCTGCTATTGCTTCACTCGCATCCCTTCGCTATAGTCGTAGAGACCATCTCGCAGGATGGATAGGATAGGAGAAGCGATGAAACAGTTGGTGTTGGCCGAGAAGCCTAGCGTCGGCCGCGAACTTGCGCGTGTGCTTGGGTGCTGGAAAAAGGAAAAGGGCTATAGCGAGGGCGATAAGTATGTCGTCACCTGGGCTCTGGGACATCTCGTGGAGCTCGCCCAGCCGGCAGCTTATAGCGAACGGTATCGGAGATGGGAGATGCGCGATCTTCCCATGCTACCCGCCGAACTCAAGCAGGAAGTGATTGAACAGACCGCAGAGCAGTATAAAGTGGTCGAGGGATTGCTGCGCCGGGAAGATGTCGATGCCTTGGTCGTAGCCACCGATGCCGGTCGTGAGGGGGAGCTCGTAGCTCGCTGGATTATGAAACTCGCAGGTTGGAAAGGGAAGGTGAGCCGGCTTTGGATCAGCAGTCAGACTGATGCCGCGATCGCTGAAGGTTTCTCCAAACTGAAGGATGGTTCTTTATACGAGAATCTCTATGAGGCAGCCGCATCCCGTGCCGCGGCGGACTGGTATGTCGGCATGAATGTCACCCGTGCTCTTACCTGCCACTATGATGCCCGGTTGTCCGCAGGCCGGGTGCAGACGCCCACTCTTGCGTTGATGACCAACCGTGAGGATGAGATCGAAGCCTTCGCTGGGGCCTTCTATTGGTCGCTCCGCGGCGATTTCGGTCTTTTCTCCGCTTCTTGGCAGGATACGGCCAATTCAATCCGGATCGAGAGCGAGCAAAGGGCAGAGGCCATCGCCGATAAGGTGCGTGGCAGGGAAGGCAATGTCTCCTTGCTCGAGACTCAGGACAAGACTGAACAGCCACCTTTGGCGTATGACCTTACCGAATTACAGCGTGATGCAAACCTCTTTTTGTCCTACAGCGCGAAGGAGACTTTGGACATTCTCCAGCGGCTATACGAGAATCATAAGATTGTCACCTATCCCCGTACCGATTCACGCTATATAACCGGCGATATAGTACCAACCCTGGGAAGCCGACTGCGAGCGCTCGCAGGAACGCCTTTTGGTCCGCTTGCCACCCGATATGCAACCGAGGGTTTTAGGATTGATGAGCAGCGGTTTGTCCAGGAGAGTCAGGTGACCGACCACCACGCGATTATTCCCACCGAGCAGAAAGTCGATCTTGGTCGATTGTCCGCCGAGGAGCGTGCTCTTTGGGAGCTGATCACCATGCGTTTTCTCGAGGTGCTCTCACCTGATTACTGCTATCGTACCACGGTGCTGGAAGCTACTGTGGAGGATGAGCGTTTTGTCACCCGGCTGACCGTGGCGGTAAGCCAGGGCTGGCGCGATGTCGCGCGGCTTATCGGTCGCCGTAGCGCCGCTCCGCTTTTGGATTCGGACGATACGGAGGATGCTGCCGCGCTTGCACGGATTGCGCTGGGAGACCCGGTGAAGCTATCAGCGGTGAAAGTCCGGCGTACTGCCACCAATCCTCCTGAACGATATACCGAAGCCACTTTGCTTTCGGCCATGGAGCATGCAGGGCGTTTTGTTGAGGATGCGGCGCTTAAAAAGAGATTGGGAGGTGGGCTCGGCACCCCAGCCACTAGGGCTGATATCATCGAGAAGCTCATTCAGAATCATTATATCGAGAGGGAAGGTAAGTATTTGGTTCCTACTCCACGCGGACGTGAATTGGTCCGGCTGGCACCTCCCCAACTTCGTTCTCCGGAACTCACTGCGCGCTGGGAAGGCCGGCTTGCGTTGATTGCCGAAGGCAAGGAATCCTCAGCGGTTTTCATCAAGGATATTAAGGAAAATGCGGCGTCCTTAGTAAAAGAGGTCTCATCGAGCAAGGACAAATTCAATCCGCGCTTTCCTGATGGCAAGTCCTGCCCGTGGTGTTCAGGCCCGATGATGAAGGCTGTTGATGAGTTTGGCCAAACCCATTTTCTCTGTCAACGCCTTTCCTGCGGGTACGAGGAAGCGTTGGTGAAAAGGCGGTTGCCTGCCGTTGCTCAAGAAGAGCATCCCGAAGTTGTGGCACCTGTGGTACGTGTGGCGGTGAAGACTTCATCGGCTGTGGTGGCGACTCCGTCTACATCGACGGAGGATGCGCAGAAAAAGAAAGTGATTGTGAAGAAAGCCCCTGTGGCAAAGAAAAAAAAGGAACCAGTAGTTGAGGAAATTAAGTGGGAAACCGTTGTGGAGGTGGTGAGGCCTTCAAAGCTCGCCCACTCTTACAATCGCAGGCCCGAACCTGTGCCTGCTGAAGGGTCCAGACCAAAACCGAACGCTCCAAAAGAGGACCGCCCATGGGGAAAGACCGGACAAGAACAACGGGAAGAGAGCGGAGGTGTCTCATTCGCCGACCTTCTGGCCGCCTCGGAAAAACGGAAGGAACAAGACCGGCAGAAACGAAAAAAATAGTTGGAGTGTTATTATAAAAACATTTTGTTATTATTATAGACAAAGTGTTGTGATTCTGATAGTCTGTCACCACTTGAAATATATACTTCAAGGGGAGGCGACATGCGTATAGCATTGGTTGGTTATGGAAGGATGGGGCGATTGATCCGGCAAGTGGCTACTGGAAACGGACACCAGATTGTCGCGATCGTCGATCCCTATTCCTCTGATAATGAGATAACCAGCAAAATCCTTACCAAGGAAGCGTTCGTTGACGCTGAGGTGGTTGTTGATTTTTCAGCTGCGGAGCAAGCGGTGGAGCATATTCTGTTCTATGGAAAGATGGCTCTACCTGCGGTGATGGGCACCACCGGTTGGTATTCAAGGTTGCCCGAGGTGCAGGAAGCCTTGAAAGGAATGGATTGCGCAATCATCTGGTCAGGCAATTTTTCCCTAGGCGTGCATCTGTTTTTTGCCTTAGCCCGCAAGGCCGCCGCTTTAATGAACAATTTTCCCCAATATGACACACTAGTTCATGAGATGCATCATGCTGGGAAAGCCGATAGTCCCTCGGGTACGGCGGTTATGCTCGGGAATATACTTCTTGAGGAGCTGGAAGGAAAGAACCAGTTGGAGACGGGGCGGTTGGACCGCAAGCGCGCAGACTCTGAAATACACGTGTCCTCTACACGGGGAGGTTCGATTCCCGGTACCCATACCGTGATGTTCGATAGCCCGGTGGATACGATAGAAATAACACATCGGGCCCGTAACCGCGAAGGTTTTGCGTATGGGGCCGTTCAGGCAGCAGTCTGGGTATCCAGCGGTCGCAAAGGTTTCTTCTCGCTGGACGATATGCTCACCGACCTGATACCACGTTGATATGTTAAAGCGCGCACGACGCGAAGGAGTCGCATCATGAAAAGATTTAGAGGAGTCCATACGGCGCTTATCACTCCGTTCACCTTGAGTGGACTTGTTGATGAAGAAGCTATGGCCAGGATTATCGATCATCAGATCCGCGACGGAATCGATGGGTTGGTGCCCTGTGGAACCACCGGCGAAAGCCCCACGCTTTCCCATGCGGAACACGATAGGGTGATAGCCCTGACCGTAGAGCTGGCAGCTGGACGGGTGCCTGTGATCGCAGGTACAGGGTCCAATGCCACAAGCGAAGCTATCCGCTTAAGCAAGCATGCTGAGGATTCTGGAGTGGATGCGCTGCTGTTGGTCAATCCGTACTACAACAAACCCACCCAGAAAGGGCTTTTTCTCCATTTCAAAGCAATTGCAGAATCGGTCGCCATTCCTTGCGTGCTGTACAACATCAAAGGCCGCACGGGTGTGAATCTTGAGACCGAAACCTTGGCTCGGCTGGCAAATGAATGTCCGAATATCGTCGCGGTGAAGGAAGCCTCAGGGAGCATCGAGCAGATGCGCTCCGTCATCGGACGGAATCTAAGGGACTTCACGGTTTTAAGTGGCGATGACAATATGGCGGTTGACCTGATAGAAGCTGGTGGTGATGGGGTGATCTCGGTCGCGGCCAATCTCCTTCCTTCCATGATCCACGAGATGATCCATCTCGCTCTTGATGGCGATATCGCTGCCGCCCGCGCGAGGGAGCGCTTGCTTTCTCCGTTCTTCGCCGCATGTTTCTGCGAGACGAACCCTATCCCGATCAAAACCGCGATGGCCCACTACCATTGGTGTGAGGAGACCTTCAGGCTTCCGATGTGCACCCTGGAGGATGAGGCGCACCGCAAATTGATAGCCGACGCCTTGGCGCCGCTGAATCTTCCCTGGGTATAAGAAGGAATCCACATGGCAACTATCAATCAGAACTTTCGCAAGCTCGCGGCAGGTTACCTGTTCCCTGAGATAAGCCGGCGCGCACGTTTGTTTTTAGAAGCACATCCAGACGCGAAACTGCATCGTCTGGGTATCGGCAACACTACAGAGGCCCTGCCTCCTGCCATCATCGCAGGACTCCAACAGAAAGTGCTCGGTCTCTCAAAGGTCGAGACCTATACTGGATATGGAGATGAACAAGGGGATGCTCCGCTTCGCCAGGCGCTTTCGCGTTACTATGCTTCGTTGGGTGTCACTATCCAGCCAGATGAGTTCTTCGTCAGCGACGGGGCGAAAGCCGATGCTGCGAATATCCAGACACTTTTCAGTGAGAAGAACGTAGTGGCTATCCAGGACCCTGCCTATCCAGTGTATGTGGATTCCAATGTAGCGAGCGGCCGGACCGGTTTATTCAATGAAGCCAAAGGCTGTTACGAGGGTTTTGTCTATCTTCCGGGCACGGAGGAGAACAATTTCTTTCCCGAACCCCCAAACAGCAAAGTTGACCTTATCTATCTATGCAGTCCGAACAATCCTACTGGCGCTGTTGCCACGCATGCTCAATTGCAGGCCTTCGTGGACTATGCGCGTACATATAAGGCCGTGATCATCTACGATGCCGCATATGCTGAGTATATTTCCGATCCTTCGTTGCCAAAGACAATATTCGAGATTCCTGGGGCGCGGGAATGCGCTATCGAGCTGAATAGTTTCTCAAAATTCGCAGGATTCACCGGGGTTCGTTTGGGATGGACGATTGTCCCCCATGAACTTGAGGCTGAAGATTCCGCACCTGGTGAATTGCACCGGTTTTGGTTCCGTCGGCAGGTGACTTTTTTCAACGGAGCAAGCAATATTGCCCAGGCCGGGGGTCTTGCGGTTTTATCGGAAGAGGGATTGGCTCAGAGCCGTGCCGTCATCGCCTACTATATGGAGAACGCTCGGATCATCCGTGAAGGTCTTCAGGATATCGGGCTGACCGTGTTTGGTGGAGACAATGCGCCGTATCTTTGGGTGCGTACCCCTGGTGGTTTGCGATCTTGGGAGTTTTTCGATCGATTATTGCAGCAATGCCATGTGATTGTAACTCCCGGCTCGGGTTTCGGCCCGGCTGGAGACCAGTATATCCGCGTCAGCGCTTTTGGACATAGGGAAGCCATCCATGCAGCGGTGGAAAGTATTAAAAGAAATCTGATTGTCAAATAGGAGTCCCTTCATGAGTAAGAAACTACTTCCCTGCAGCAACGAGCGTATGCTCGAGCTTGCTGATCATCTTCCAACGCCTTTCCATCTGTATGACGAGAAGGCCATCAGGCTTAACGCCCGTGCCTTCAAGGAGGCATTTGCTTGGGTTGATGGATTTAAGAATTATTTTGCAGTCAAAGCCTGTCCCAATCCCGCTATCCTGGCCATGCTTCGTGAAGAGGGTTTCGGAGCCGATTGCAGCTCCGAGCCAGAGCTCGTGTTGGCGGCTCAAGCTGGAATTGTTGGTGAAGGTATCATGTTCACCTCAAACGATACCCCGGATGAAGAATTTAAGGCAGCCTGCCGTTATGGAGCGGTGGTGAACCTCGATGACATCACTCATATCGATGTCCTGGAGAAGGTTGCTGGAATGCCGGAACTCATTTCCTTCCGATACAATCCTGGTCCGGACCGCACGGGCAACGCCATCATCGGAAATCCTGTGGAAGCAAAATACGGTGTTACAACAGCGCAGCTGGTGGAGTGCTACCGCAAAGCGAAAGCCTTGGGGGCCAAGCGGTTCGCCCTGCATACAATGGTCGCTTCCAATGAACTTGAAGGTGCTTATATCGTCGAGACTGCAAGAATGCTCTTTACGCAAGCGGTCAGAATCTATCGAGAGACCGGTATCCGGTTGGAATTCGTCAACATGGGTGGTGGAATTGGAATTCCGTACCGTCTTGAGCAGAACGCGATGGATTTGTCCAAGGTTAGCCAGGAAATAAAAGCGCTTTACGAATCGATTATCGTCGCCGAAGGGATAGCCCCTTTACGGATCGTGTTCGAATGTGGTCGGGTTGTGACAGGTCCCTACGGCTATGTGGTTTCAAAGGTGAGGCACGTGACGAGTAAGTACAAGGAGTATGTAGGTCTTGATGCCTGCATGGCCAATCTCATGCGGCCTGCCCTGTATGGAGCCTACCATCACATCACCGTGGTGGGAAAACAGTCGCTTCCCGCCGACCATGTGTACGATGTCACCGGATCGCTTTGCGAGAACAACGATAAGTTTGCCATCGACCGTCGTCTCCCGCAGCTCGAGCGGGGCGATGTGGTGGTGCTGCACGATGCTGGAGCTCATGGGCATGCCATGGGTTTCAACTACAATTCCAAACTTCGCAGCGCTGAGTATCTACTGCACGAGGATGGTTCGGTAAGTATGATCCGGCGAGCTGAGACGATGGACGACCTTTTCGCAACAGTCCGCTTTGATGGAGCCCCAAGCGTGAAGGTGAAGGCGTAGCATGGCCCACCGACATCCCATCAGGGTGTATTACAGCGATACCGATGCAGGCCGGATTGTGTACCACGCGCGTTACCTGGATTTCGCAGAGCATGCGCGAACCGAGCTGCTAAGGGCTGCGGGAAAAGACAAGGGCACGCATAAACGGTTGATGGACGAACGGCAGATCGCCTATGTGGTGAAATCCATCACCATTGAGTATCATGCTCCGGCAGAGCTGGATGATCTTCTGATTGTGGAAACCACCATCGAGCAGGCGCGTCGTTTTTCAGTCACTTTTCTTCAACGGGTCCTCAGGGACGATCAGGAGCTCGCCACGTTGCATGTCCGTATCGCTTCAGTGAATCTTGAGACAAGGAAAGTCGAGCCGTTCGAGCCTTGGTTCGCTGAGGAAGCCTCGAAATTCTAATTCAAAATCTTCCAGCGGATCGAGGGGTGCGTTTCAGCACCCCTCTTTTATTTAGTATCTCATGTCCTGCGCTCGGGTAATTAGAGCATGATCGGTGTGACGACTATCGCTGTTGAGGGAACCGCTATGAGCGCTCCGGTGGAACCGATACTGCCCTGAAGCGGATGGCGGATAACTATGTCGTACCGGTGGGTTCCCGCAAGGACTGAAGAGATCGGCAGGGTGAAGGCCGTTGCCCCTGCAATCGGTTGTCCCTCGAAATACCATTGGGACGACAAGTCGGTTGCCAGGATTCCAGCAGGTAGGGTGGGTGTGTAGGTGAGCGTGGCAGTCCCGCCTTTCACTGGACTGACTGGGGAACAGGCTATGCTTCCCTGGATTGGCGCAAGGGTATTGTTGATGATGGTGAGATTGAAGGCATCCACCTCTCCCCCGATATCCAAAGCAATGGTGCCGGAGGACACAGTTCCCTCGATGATGCGGATGGTTTCGGCCTTCCCCGATAGGATATCCGTGCCAGATAGCAATGTCGTGCGCAATGTATGGAACCCCGCTGCGAGTGAAAGGTTGAAAGTCGCTGTTCCTGAAGCCTCGTTTATAGAGGTTGGAGAATGCTCGGACACTGTTCCGACTGGGTCTTCCATGCTGATGGAGAGTGTCGCTCCTGGTGAAGTCTGGTCTGTATTCCAAGTATAGCTAATCTGCATGATGCCAGTGCCGACTGCTTCATCCATAATCATGTCCACCGAATTGGAGCTTGTGGTAACATAGGTGTCCACCGTTCCGGTCACAAGCGGTTTGCCTGCCGAATTGTAAGCCGTCACATGGAAAGTCCAATTGCCTACCAAGAGCCCGTTGATGGTGAGGTCGGGATGATCGGTGACTACGTTGGTCAGGACTTTCCCCTGAGGACCTTCTCCGCTGACGGAATAGGTGGCGATGATAAGAGGTGAAATACCGCTTGGGTTGATGTTTCTGCTCTGGTAGCGCACAGAGCTCTCGAACGAGAGATGCAGGCTTCCGGTCTTGTCGGCCTGCTGCGGGTCGCAGGCGGTGAACATCGCCGCGCTTAGGACTGCGCAGAACAGCATGATGAAAATGCTCTTTCCTCTCGATTGTACTTTGACTGTGTGTCTCATGGGATCCTCCTGTAATTCACTCGTGGTGATATACATTGAATCCCACCTCAGCTTTCGCTATTCTGCTTCGGTTTTTGGTGGAGTATTTGATAAAAAAATGATGGCTTCATGTCCCAGCCGTAATCCGAACATGCCTGTGATGGTGGGGAGGCTACCCAACACCATCCGTTTCCGCCCTCGATCGAGAATCTGCTCGTTCTGTAGCGGATGGATTTCCAATTCAGGTTCTTTATAGGTGTATTCCACCGGTTCAGACGAGAATACCGTTAATATCCCTCGATCGACACCCCTTCGGCGCAGTTTGGTTCTCACCTGTTTTGCCAGTGGGCAACCGAAGGTATCCATCAGATCCCCTACTTGAATGAGCGAAGGATCCCGCCGCAGGGCAGCACCCATTGAAGAGATAATGGGTATTTGTCTTCTCCAAGCTCCTTCGAGCAGGGCGAGCTTCGGGGTAAGCGAGTCGATTGCGTCGATGACGAGATCCGGGCCATCAGCGAGAATTGTATCCAAAGTATCCTCATGGGCAAAAATATCCAAGGTTTCCACTTGTACCTCAGGGTTGATATCAAGCACACGGTCGCGTGCCACGTCAACTTTTTTTCTTCCGATGGTGGAATCGACTGCAAGCAGCTGTCTGTTGATATTGGTGATGCCGATGGTATCGAAGTCTACTAATCGAAAGCGACCCACGCCGCTTCTCGCCAAAGCCTCCAAGGCATATCCGCCAACCGCACCTAGCCCGACAACCACGACAAAGGCGTCATTCAAGCGGGTAACTTTATCTTCACCGATCAATCTACTGATTCGTAAAAACCTGCGCGTATCCATCGCATCTGCGCTCCAATGTTTCCACTGAGGTGCCGGTCGCTTGAGCGAAGCGGCGGTAGTGGTGTTCTAGAATTTTCTTATAGGAGGCTGGCGCTTCTCCTGGTGAACGGTAATGATAGGGGTAATCGGTTTCCAACAGCACTGGGGTTTGAAGAACGTTCAACCGATCCTGCAGTTTGGTTCCTGTCCGCCATACCGAGGGTGCAATAGAAACCACACAACCCAAGGACGCCAATTCCCGGGCGGTTTCCAACGAGCCAAGGAATCCATGCCACAGCAAGGGAATCCTTGGCTTCATCCTTTTTAGCAAATTCAACATAAGGCCATCGGCGCGGACCACGTGAAGTATCGCTGGTCTATCCAGACTTTGAGCGAGGCCGATCAATCGTTCCACCAGCAGAAGCTGCGAATTCATGGGTACCGTCTGATTGAACCTATCATCAATGCCTATCTCTCCTACTGCAGAATCTCGTTGGGTGGTGATAAGCTTTTCAAGGTTTTGCAGGACTTGTTCAAGATCCATACCAGTATCGCTGAAGGCTTGGATCTCTTGAGGAAGCAACCCATAGCAGTACCTAACATTCGGTAAAGGCGGTGATTCTGCGATTTGCGCCCATTGCCGAGGACCCGAGCTCGCTATCAAAGCCCCCCATCGGGGAGGAAGTTCCTCCGCGTTCGGACCTGGTCCATGACGGTGAGCGTCGAACATCTATACCCCCTGCACCACATGTTCAAGCATAATCTTTAAACCGAGACCAAGAAGGATAAATCCTCCGGTCATCTCCATTTTATCACCTAACAGAGGTCCCGCTTTCTTCCCAACCAGCACCCCTCCAGTGGAGAGCAGGAAGGTGGTGATGCCGATGATGAGGATAGCCAGCCAGATGTTTATGTTCAGCATTCCAAAGGTCACCCCGACAGCCAAGGCATCGATGCTGGTTGCCACACCCATCATCAGGAGGTCGCGACGTCTCAGCCTGTCGATACATACCGCGCAGTACTCGCCGCCTGAGGCCTCGATCCGCTTCTTCTCACGATATTCGGTGAAACCATCGACGAACATCTTGATTCCGATGATCGCAAGGAGAATGAAAGCGATCCAATGGTCATATTGGGCGATGTAGCGGTTGAACGAAGAGCCTAGCAGCCAGCCTAACAGCGGCATGAGAGCTTGGAAGAACCCAAATGTGATGCCGATTGTCAGCGGGTAGCGGAATGACCGGATCTCCAGGCAGGCTCCCTGGGTGATGGAGACGGCCAGGGCATCCATGGATAATCCCACGCCGATGCCGAATACGGTCACGAATTCTGTCAGACTCATAACGCGGTATTGTATCGATTGACTTGAATGAACGCAAGAGTTGCCTCCAATATTTTCCTGTTGGTGCGGGAATAATTCTAACTTCCCATGGCCAAAGACCATACTATCTGCTACATTTGACTAGGGGGTACTGGCATGCCAATATTCGTTCGCAATCTCAATCTTGAATTCCTCACAGAGAATGGAGTGCTTAAAAGCGATTTGATGCTCGGGATGTACGAGAAATCCCGTTGGAGGCAAGCTCACGGCGCTTATTATCTTACCTATACGATGGCAAGCGGTGTTGAATTCATTTTTAAGACAATGCGGGATGGTGAGGATCTCCGGGTTGTGGGCACCGACACCCATCTTGCAGGAAGATGCTATTGGAACGCGATTCCTTTCATGAACGTCACTCCTAAGGAGTCAGATGATCTTTCAGCTCTGGTAGCTTTCACAAACCTCGCCCAAGATGGTGTGTTTCTTGCCCATTTAATGAATGCCGCGGTACTGCCTGCGATTGAGGAAGGGCAGAGTATCGCCATGCAGATGGCAGCTTTTCCCCATGCTGTAGCGCTTTATGAATCACGTGAGGATTATGAGCGCGCTGCTAGCGTAACACCACCAGATGGCGGCCAACCCATCATACTATCCGATAGACGGGTGTTTCCTCTAAACTTCATACTCAAGCATGATCCAGACGTTCAAGAGGATCAGCGTGATCATAGTTTGCGTGAGGAGGTCCTTTTAATTTGCGGTCCAGTGATCGATGTTCAAAAACGGTCTCACGCCGAACCGGATGATTCAGGTGCTTCTTTCATTGTCGCCACAATCACCACTCAATTCGGGCCCCTAGATGTGGCTTTCACCCAGGATATGGTTGAGTCCAAAGAATGCAAGGTGGGAGCTTATCTCGTTTTCAGCGGTGTTCTGTCTGGAAATGTTGCTATTGAGGGACATGAGAACTGGCTGGATTAGTGCATGGCTCCTGTCTCCCTCCTTCGATTCGGCCAGTGCGCCTCATAGGCGGAGGGAGGACATGCCCATGCACAAGAGTTCAAGATAAGGAAGGTACAGCTCATAGGCGGACTGAGTATCGAGGAAATGGTTCCAGCAACCAAATCCACAAGAGGAAATCCGACTCTGGCACCGGCACCTGATCAAAACAATGAAAACCTCATGCAATACACCTGAATTAAAGGTTGTTGTTTCTTCTGTGGATTTTGGTGCTTGGCCCCAAATTACACAAGCAGGGAATCCACCCGGGTATCGTGGATTTTTCCCAGCTGCCGACATTCGGCGCAAGCTTTATCGAGAGCTTCTGCATCCTTCAAGTTGAAAGGTTTTCGCACCAGATTTTCGAAAGTATCTTCAAGTTCCCTTGCCCAAGTGGAGATTTTCACCTGAACCTCGACAGAAGCGCGCTTGATTTTGTTAGTCTGCTCTATTTTTTTCAAGGCAAAGGCATACGATGCAGCAGGATTTGAGAATCCTTCTAAATCAAAAGCTGTTTTTGAAAGTGAAAAGGGAAAAAAAGGATTGAAATTTGGAGCTGGTGCTCCCGTCATCCACGCTAGAGTCATGTTGCCTTCAGACTCAACAACCAGCGATCCAGTGGTTTGCGATTTTATCAAACCTCGCGAGTCCATGCAGATCGAGCGCATTGAATAATCAGGTGTACGCTGGGTTCCATTATTGCTGATGAGGATGTCCCGGATACCTTGCCAAGTTGGCGTTGCCAAAGACAGGCGTTCAGCTGATTGTCGTTGCCGAACATGTCCTTGCGTGAACAACAGGTGCAAGATGCTGGCATGACGGTGGGTAAAATGGTGACGTTTAACCTGAGTGACCGCATCCGCCTCGTCATAGTCACAACCTAAGGTATAGACATTTGAGATGGAAGCGGACGGATTGGTTTTCTTCATAGCCCAGCTGGTTCCCGCGGTCTCTAAGACAAAAGCCTCAGACCGGTCTTGAATAAGGAATGAGTTGTGATAGGATAGGTGACCTTTATACCCAGCGTCACCGCCCTGCCCGAAACGTTTGATCAATTCTACGATAATTTGGACCGCTTGATATCCTGAATCAGCGTTATGCAATGCCAGACGGACAATATCCATACCAAGTAGGCCATTTTTATTAATTGGTGAGGTGGAGAATACCGCTTCATTGCCAATGGCGACACCTTGGTCGCTCACTCCCATCTCAGCGCCCCACATCCATGCGGGACGGCTGATAAGTGCTTTATAGGGAGATGGATACGCCCGGGAGGCTTCTTGCAATCGCAAGAACTGGCGGCTATCATACTTTGCCAGATGCTCAGGGTGTGAAGCTTTGGCAATACCCTCAGCCCCAGAACAGTACTGGATCAGCTGGGGTTCGCCCGGGTCGCGGTCTGAATTCTTGCCAAACACGATCCTTGTATCATCCCTGAGAACCATGGTGTCGCACATGCTGACCTCCTCGGGTGTATCGGAACATCGACGCTTAGAATTTCTTTGTCCAGGAATGGCAGTAGGGAGTGGTGCCCTTCAGGTCATAATAATCCTGATGGTATTCCTCCGCAGCCCAGAATACCGCAGCTGGGCGCAAGGTTGTCGCGATCCTGTATCCTTTGCTTTCAAGGATTCCTATCAATTTGAGCGCGGTATCGTACTCGCTGCGGCTACGGTAGAAAACCGCGGAAAGATACTGGTTGCCGATATCAGGTCCCTGACCATTCGCTTGGGTAGGGTCGTGTATCTCGAAGAAGTACTTCGCGAGCTCCTCGTAGGAAATCTCAAGCGGGTTGTATACAACCTCCACTGCCTCAAGATGCCCTGTGGTATGGGTGAGTACTTCCCGATAGGTGGGGTTCTCCGTTTGTCCTCCGGTGTAACCGGAAGTCGCGGCATATACGCCAGGAAGTTTCTCAAACAGGTACTCGACCCCCCAGAAGCACCCACCGGCGAATACTGCCTTGGCCTTCGGTGTTTCAGGTCTGAACACCATGGAGATTGAATTCACGCAATGGCGGGTATTGGTATCGGTGAATCCCTCACCAAGGAACACATGGCCTAGATGTGCGCCGCAGGTGGAGCAAACAATTTCAGTGCGCATGCCATCGGCATCAGGAATTCTGGTGACCGCTCCTGGCAGCTCCGTATCGAAGGCCGGCCAACCGCAACCCGAGTGGAACTTATCTTCAGAGCTGTACAGGGGAGCATCGCATTGGCGGCAGTAGTAGGTGCCGGCATCCTCAAGATCGGTATAGGTTCCTGTAAAGGCCCTTTCCGTACCCTTTCTCAGGATGACTTGTGCTTCAAGTGGGTTGAGCTTCCTGAATAATTCAGATGAAATCGGTTGATAGTCACCGAACCGTGATGTATTGGGTGATGAAGCCATGATTGGAACTCCTTGTGGTTCTGGATTTGCTCTTGCCACTAGTAGTCCTGTGGCAAGGAGAAGCCCGGCGATGATCAGAAAAACGCTCATTCGTGTAGGTCGCATGGGTAGTCCTCCGTATTCTTCAATATATCATCAAATGTAGCAAGCGTGCATTCAAATCAGTAATTATTCTCAGAATTGCAACCATAAACGATAGGGTGGCGAAAATGGGTGTGTTGTTCGAATTCTCTTCAACCAGTGGCATAACTATGCTATGGTTTATAAAGTTGAGAGGATGGAAGATGGACTCAGTGATGCAAGGCAAGCGCGAGATTATTGAAAGACGGGTGAAGAACTTTTTGCGTGAGCTGAACGCAAGCTTGCTCAAATCTCCCCTAAGATTCGAAGCTTCCTACCATCGCACTGATATGCGGATTCCTTTGCGCGATACACATCAACTCTCACGTACGCCGATATCGGAAGGCGAGGTATGGGGACGAGATTGGGAATCTGGATATTTTCAGTTGGATGCTATAGTGCCTGCAAAATGGGAAGGCCAGAGGCTTGCGGCAAGGTTGGATTTTGGATCTGAGGCTCTGATTTATGATGAAGAAAGTGTACCGCTATACAGCCTGACCAATGGGTCTCAATACAATCCTTTTTATCAGAAAGAACTCTATCAACTCGGAACATACCCCGCCTCGGCCAAGATCCATCTTTTGGTTGAGGCTGCAGCCAATGGGCTATTCGGGCTCACTCGGACGGATGCCCTGCCTTCACGCGACAATCCTCACCGGCATGGCCGATGGGAAGCAAGATTGGGAAAGCTTTTGTTAGGGGTCTGGGATGAGGAGATGTGGAGGCTCGCGCTGGATGCAAGCCATCTTTGGAATCTGTACGGAGCTCTTGAACCTCAGTCTGTCAGAGCTTCGCGTTGCCTTCGTGCGCTATCGGATGCGATGAATGCATTCGCTCAATACGGTGCGCGAGCAGCACGCGACCTGCTCATGCTGCAATTGTCAAAACCTGCGAACGCCTCTAGTCTTCATACCACTGTGGTGGGGCATGCGCATATCGATACCGCTTGGTTATGGCCTTTGGCAGAGACCCGGAGAAAAGTGGCTAGGACTTTTGCCAGTCAACTTGAGTTGATCAATCGGTACCCTGATTACATATTTGGAGCTTCCTCACCCCAGCATTACCAGTGGTTGAAGGAAGACCATCCTATTGTCATGCAAAAGATCAGGCAGGCAGTAACCGATGACCGTTGGGAATTGCAGGGCGGCATGTGGGTGGAGCCAGATTGCAATCTGGTTTCCGGCGAATCGTTGGTACGTCAGATCCTGCATGGAAAGAATTGGTTCAAGCGTGAATTTGACAGAGATGTGACTACCTGCTGGATACCTGATGTATTTGGCTATCCTGCATCCTTGCCCCAGATACTGGTGAAATCAGGTTTGCCGTTCTTTCTCACCCAGAAAATGTCATGGTCAAAATTCAATCCATTCCCACACGATACCTTCAACTGGCGGGGAATCGATGGAAGCTCGGTCCTCACTCATTTTCCACCTGAGCAGACCTACAACAGCGATGGTCTCCCCGGCGACCTTATCAAGGCCGAGCGGCTGTTCCACGAGAAGGACTGGTTGGACGAGTTCATGACCTTGCTTGGAATAGGCGATGGTGGAGGTGGTCCAAAAGAGGAGCATATTGAGCATATCATGCGTTCAAAAGACTTGGAGCAGGTACCTAAGGCTGCTTTTGGCAAAGCCGGGGCCTTCTTCAAGCGTCTGAGCGAGGTGAAAGCTTCGCTGGAGTCTTGGACTGGCGAGCTGTATCTTGAGTACCATCGGGGTACCTATACCACCCAAGCATGGATGAAACGTTGCAACCGTCGTATGGAGGAGGGCATCCGTTCGTTGGAGGCCCTGCTCTGCTGCCTGCCAGCCACCGAATACCCCCGGCAAGAAATGGATACCTTGGTTAAGACCATGTTGATGCTCCAATTCCACGATATCCTTCCTGGTTCAAGCATCCATCAAGTGTATGAGGATGCGACGGCATTGTATGAGCTGACCTTCGAAAAGATGCGTAAATTGACCGAAGCGGTGGTGCAAAAGCTTTTCAGCCGTGATGAAGAAAACCTTGTAATCTACAATTGCCTTGTCGAGCATGGCCCGTGTATCGTACGCTTGCCGATGGCCTATTCCGAAAGGACCCTCTTGGATAACTGGGGCACCCAAACACCTACCCAGTCCATACGGGACTTCAACGGAGAAGCGATTCTGGTTACTCTCGTCGAAGTTCCTTCGCAAGGCTTTTTAACATTGCATCAAGGCGATGCCTGTTCGCCGCCTACTGAATCTACTAAAGACTTTTCGCAAAAGACACGCGCTTCCGAAGATCTGGTTCTAGAAAACCCACTGGTGTATTATAAATTCGCACCCGATGCGAGCATTGTTGAAGCGTATGACAAGATTGCAGGAAGGCAGATTGTCGCAATTGGAGACAAAGGCAATCTTCTGGCAATCTACCATGATACTCCACATAATTATGAAGCATGGGACATCGATTTCTATTATCCAGAACAATTGTGCGCGTACGCACAGCAGGTTTCCTTTGAAAGGGTAGGACGAGGACCCGTGCTTGAAGGTATCAGATTCCATTTGAGGATTGGAGAATCGGATCTGATACAGGATATCTGGCTTTCAACCGATAGTACTTCCCTGACGTTCCATACAAGAATCGATTGGAAGGAGACGCGTAAATTGCTGAGGGTGGATTTCCCTGTGGATCCACTCGCTACGGAAGCCAACTGCGAGATTCCTTTTGGCTACATATCACGACCTTCCATTGTGAATACTGGCTGGGATTTCGCGAAATTTGAATTCTGCGCGCGTCGTTATGTGGATGTGTCAGCGGCGGGATATGGCATCGCCTTGATCAATGAAAGCAAATATGGATATTCCTGCCGGAATGGCAGGCTTGGTATGAGTCTTCTAAGGGCACCGCTGAATCCGGATCCAGATGCAGATATGGGAATTCACGAATTCAGTTATAGGCTGATACCCCATAGCGGAAGTCTGATAGATTCCAACGTGATGCATGAGGCCGCGCTCTTTTCCCATCAACCTCAGGTGTTTCCATGCGCTAGCCTTCGGCGGACTTCGATTTGCCGCACTACCAACCTCCCACTGCACATTGTGGGAGAGGGGGTCACCGTGGAAGCCTTGAAGTTGGCCGAGCATGAGGATGTGAAGATTATCAGATTGGTTGAAGCCTTGGGCCAGCGATGCACCATCCGGTTGCAAAGCTCTGCTCCTGGCATCTCGGTGGTGGAGACAGACCTCGTAGAGCAAGTGCTTCCCGGTGCCCATCCTTGCGCTCTACCTTTTGACATCACACTTAATCCCTTTGAAATCCGCACATTTAAAGAGTATCGAGCGTCACACTGAAATAATTGTAAAAACAGTGTTTCTGGGATTGACCATTGCTTCGGATTTTAATAAATTAACACTGTTAATAAAAATTAACATATGTAATTTATTTAAGAGGTCAATATGAAAGTGAAACATGTGGTGCTCTGGTTGGGGATTCTTTTTGTTGTCGCAGGTGGTTCGGTTTTCGGTGCTCAAGATTCTGTAGGAGTGGTTGACGTTGGTTTTAACTTAGAAATGAAGCCTGGCGCTTCCTACACGGGCAGGGGCGGGTGGTTCGTTTTTTCCTATAAGGTGTATCCCCAGATAGCGCTTTGGTTGGAGACACCTGCAGGGGAATATGTCGGTACTTTGTATGTGACCGCCAAAGGTGAGGCAAAGAATTGGACCGCCGCACCAAAGGAAGGACGGCCCGAAGCGCTTCCGGTGTGGTATCATGTACAGCATGAAGTCGCGGATGAAGTTTCAGCAGCCACCTCGAAAGGAGCTGCCACATTGGGAAATACCTTCCAAATCGTACCTGGGAGCTATGTGGTGAAGCTGGAAACAAACCGAAGTTATGATTATAATGCCACGTACACAAGGCGCGATTCGGGTGTGAATGGACAACCTTCCTTAGTATATCAAGCGTTGGTCGCTATTGGTTCGGGGCCGGTACGAGCCGAACTTAAACCGATAGGCACTGGTGCGGTTGACGGGTTCGATGGACAAATCAGGATGGGATCGAATGGTTTGGATACCGCGCTGGAATTGTTTGAAAGTCTAGAATTGAAATTTTTCTAAGGGATGTGCAGTACATGCCAATGGATAGAGAAAGCCGTCGCGAGAAAAAACAGCTTGATACACAAGAAGAGATTAAAACCGCAGCATGGAGATATATCGCACAGCATGGCGCGGCTTCCTTATCCTTGAGGGCTGTTGCTGCTTCTCTTGGACTTTCCGCACCTGCATTGTATAGGTACTTTCCTAGTAAGAACCACCTCGTTCTTGCCCTGATCCAAGATGCCTTTCTATCCCTTAGGGATGCATTGGAGGCTTCGATCAGTTCCATTCCTCAGGCTTCCTGGGACATCCAGCTCCGTCGCCTAGGGCATGCCTACCGCGATTGGGCGATTGCGCAGCCTGAATCGTTCTTCCTGATATTCGGGAATCCTGTGCCAGGCTACCTAGGTCCACCGGACGAGTTGCTTCCTGTCGCAGGACAATCGTTGAGGGCACTTGTTCAGGTGATACGAAAAGCCTCTACTGTTGGGGCTCTGCGTTTGCCCCTCTCACCTGCCCCGAACCTTCGCTTGCAGACTTCTCTCAGAGCTTGGAGTGATGCCATCCATAAAACCGATTCTGAAATCCTCTATCTTGCTTTCATCATCGCCACGCGAGTGCAAGGGCTCATGCTGGCGGAGCTTGGGCGACAGCTTCCTCCATTCTTCCCTGATGGCTCCGACTTATTTGAGCGAGAGTTGGAAAGAATAATTCTGGAGGTTCGTGCATGAATGATGTGAAACCGGAAAAATCCAAGACCTTCCTCCGAGATGTGCAATATTACAAATTCTGCGCTTATGGTTTTCTTAAGGACCTGCGGTTCTACGAACCCTTCCTCATGCTGTTCTTCTTGGAAAAAGGGCTCACATTCCTTCATATAGGTGGACTCTACGCAGTACGCGAGATCTCCATCAACCTTATGGAGATTCCATCAGGGGTTTTCGCCGATGCCCTGGGTCGCAAACGCACGATGATGGTCTCATTCCTGGCATATATCATATCATTCATCGGGTTCTATGTTGCGTCGGACTATTGGATGCTGATTGCCGCGATGATTTTATATGCTGTTGGGGATGCCTTCCGCACGGGAACACATAAGGCGATGATTTTCGACTACCTTCAGCTCAAAGGTTGGCAGCATCTGAAGACTCACTACTATGGCCATACCCGGTCGTGGTCGCAACGAGGAGCGGCTCTATCAGCCTTGATCGCAGCAGCCTTGGTTTTCTGGCAGGGTTCGTACGCGCCGATATTCCTGTTCACCATTGTTCCATATGTATTGGATATGCTTCTCATCGCCAGTTATCCCAAAGCATTGAATGGTCCCCAGGTGAACAGCACAAGAACGGTGGTGGAGGAATTCAAACATGTCCTTACCGCCTTAATCACCAGTTTCAGGCGTCCGCAAGCTTTCCGGGCAATCGCCAATCAAGCAGTATATTCAGGTTATTACAAGGCTTGCAAGGACTATCTTCAACCGATATTGAAGTCCTTGGCAGTCGGACTACCTATTCTTCTGTCCCTTGCAGGCGAGGAAAGAACCGCAATCCTCACAGGTTTGGTCTATTTCAGCCTCTATCTGCTTACCTCGTTGGCCTCAAGGAACTCAGGTGTTTTTGCCGACCGTTTCAACAATCTGGAAGCACCTCTGAATGGAACATTGCTGGTAGGAATCGGTACCGGGCTGCTAAGCGGCCTGGCGTTGCTTCTGGAGATTCCGCTGCTGGCCGTGGTGCTGTACTTGGGAATCTATATCATCGAAAATCTTCGCAAACCTATAGGAATCGCGTATGTGAGCGAACGGATGGACAAAGCTGCCTTGGCTTCCTCTCTATCAGTGGAATCCCAGGCGGAGACGTTGTTTAGTGCTGTGATTGCGTTGCTGTTGGGTTTTTTCAGTAATCTGCTAGGGCTCGGTCTAGGGATCCTGGTCGTCTCAGGGATGTGTTTCGTGCTTGCTCTTGCGCTGCGCCTTCCGAAACACAATGCCACATCTGTGGTCGCGTGAAACTTAAGGATATCGAACACACGGGTTTTTGATTTGAAATGGCAAACGGAGGATAGTTGATATGGGTAGGGAGTTGCTGAGGGTTTTCCGTTTGTTTTTGGGTCTGTTCCTCTATGCTTTAGGGATCGTGTTGACTATGAAAGCCCACATAGGTTTCGCACCGTGGGAAGTATTTCATGCAGGAATTGGAATGGCCATCGGCATGTCCATCGGGAATGTCTCCATACTAGCTGGATTGGCAATCGGTTTGATTGCCTTGATAATGGGAGAGCGACTCGGTGCAGGGACGATATGCAACATGGTGTTCATCGGAATTTTTATTGATATGCTGCTCAGCATCGGTCTTATTCCGGAAATGCGAAGCTTTGTATCAGGACTACCTCTTTTGGTATCTGGATTGTTCACAATCGCAGTCGCTTCATATTTCTACATAAGTTCGGGCTATGGGGCTGGCCCACGTGACAGTTTGATGGTTGCTCTAACAAAGAGGACCCATTTGCCGATCGGGCTGTGCAGGGGAGGGCTTGAAAGCCTTGCGGTTTTAATCGGATGGTTGCTTGGTGGGATGGTCGGGGTGGGCACCGTGGTGTCGGCCTTGATTATTGGCTTCTGTGTCCAGATCACATTCAAGCTTTTAAGATTCGATCCGACCAAGATCCTCCATGAGGATATCGTGAACACCTGGAGACGCATCAGAAATCTTACGACAACCTGTTCGCGGGTTTGAAATAATTTTCCGATGTGTTTTTAGTTCCAGGAACCATTAGCACATAAGCCCTCGAGGTTTCCCGAGGCACAAAAAAACGCCCCTGTGTAAAGGGCGTTGTTTTAAAACAAAAAAATATCGGGCTGGGCGGATTTGAACCGCCGACCCCTAGTCCCCCAGACTAGTACGCTAAACCCCTGCGCTACAACCCGAAAAGTGTGTTGCTTTTGGCTTCACACTCAGCAGAAGATAGCACAGACGCGTTAGTATGTCAACAAAACGGAGTTTTTTAACCAGGTTATTCGTAGATGTATTGAAAAAGACAAAAGGGGGCATTATTGAGATAGCATTTTCTATAACCCAGTATTATTAGAGGCTTAGAAAATTGAATGTGACACAAGAAAAACAACAGGAATATTATGTTAAGTATTTCCTATACAATATGAAAAGGTTGCTTTTTAATAACCTAACTACTTAATTCAGGATTTTAATTTCTTCACAGTTGACACAAGTATGGCTTTTTCGTATCATTCGAGCAAGAATAAGATAGTTCCATCCGCTTTTACCTGTGATACGCAAAGGACAGACTATCGTATGGAAACGTACGCTTGCAGGGGGAATTTTATGATTTCTGGGAGTTCTTATGGAAAAAGACCTTTGCACCATAGCGGTTTGAATGATATGATTCGAACCATGAAAAAGCAAAAAGTCTTTCTTATGATTGCTCTTTTGGTGCTGACAGCATCGGTTCCTCTTTTCGCATTTCAATTCTCACCTCTAGAGCAGGAATTTTCTCCATCCGGCACGAACAGTACAAAGACTTATACGATAGTCAATGATTCAAACGATAGCATAGCGGTGGAGATATCGGCCTTGACCAGAGATTTAGATAAAGACGGTAAAGAAATCAACGACACTGCCGCTGCGTTTTTTTCCATCGTGCCAAGCAAGGTCATTGTGAAACCGCAAAGTTCCCAGATCATCCGTGTGCAGTATCGTGGTCCACGTACAGTCCCAACCGAACTTGCCTTCCGCTTGCGAGCTGAACAAATCACGTATACCCAAGGGCGTGCGGATGCAGGGCAAAGCATGTTCAATTTTCTATATGTGTATACCACTAGTCTCTACATCACCCCAGCCCGTACGGTGGTTAAAGTCAGTGTTGACAGTATTGTTCCAACATTGACTGCCGATGGTAGGCGGATGATGGCTTTGACAATTTCCAATACTGGAACTATCCACCAATTGTTGAATGGTGTTACTGTGGAGGTTGTGAACTCAAGCACTCGTCAGAGCATCTTGTATGAAGGTGAGGCCTTAGGATTCGTCAATGGATTAAATCTGCTAGCAGGGAAAACTGTGAATGTGTTGGTCGCTTGGCCAGAGACTGTACAGTTTCCTTCTAATCCTAGCGATGCTGCTAAGTTATATACCGCGAAGATCAATTATAATAAATGATCTATCAATCACCCCTAGGTTAAAGAAGATTCTGAATGACAGCGAAGAAAAAGAAGCAACTCGTAGCTATTTATGTTGTTTTGTTGCTCTATTTCCTCGTGCTTATGCTGATTATACCACAGTGCGGTCAAGGTAAATCTCCTCTTGTGGAGGAAGAGCCCACTCTCAGCATTCCCTTGGATACTTCCTTGTCGCAACCATCTGCACCGGACCTGCTAGGTCTTGAAACAACTTCACCTCAGAGCGAGGCTACTCAGGAGACTGTTCTAGATTCACAAGTTGATTCCAGACAAGTTCAGATCCCCCAAGCGGAACCAGTAGCCCCCGCACCCGAGCCAGTAGTCCCCGCACCACAGGCAGTAGCCCCCGCACCACAGGCAGTAGCCCCCGCACCACAGGCAGTAGCCCCCGCACCCGAGCCCGTGCCCCCCACACCACAGCCAGTAGCCCCCGCACCACAGGCAGTAGCCCCCGCACTCGAGCCCGCGCCCCCCGCACCCGAGCCCGCACCCCCCGCACCCGAGCCAGTAGCTCCCGCACCCGAGCCAGTGGTGGAAGAGGATTTTTTCGCTGACTTCTATGTTGGTGGAGAAGCGGATCTATCCATATTCGAAGAAGGGTCTTACTATGTTCCTCTTTTTGTAAACAACGAATATTATGGGGATATAGATACGACTTTTTCTGAGTTTGCGATTGAAATCAGTCTTGATGAATTGGAAGCATTGGTTGGTAAGCTGCTGGTGGTATCGGTACAGGAAACGCTTTTTAAAAACGATGAAGAGACCATCAGTCTTGATAAGTTGACTGAACTTGGAATCGAGTCTTACTATGATTACCAGACCTTTGAAATCTATATGGAATTTCCAACTTGGATGATGCCATTGCGGTTCCTCTCGGTTAATTCCGGACTGATGTCGCGCTATGCTGCCTTCAGCATGACCGGTACCCAGATTCTTGATCCAGCCCGGTTTTCCTGGTTCGCTAATATGTCGGTTAATTCTTTATTGGATTTAGACAAGAACCTCAACTGGAAAATTAATCCGCAAACTCTGTTTTCCTTACAAGCATCAAATTCGATCTCACTTTTTAACATTGCTTTTGATTTTACGTATAATTTTAGTCTCCGCAATGCATTTGACCCAGACGGGTCTCTCTCCAGTGACTTAAGGCGGTATTTCACTTTCCAAGGTATCCAAGGATTCTATGATTTCGAAGATAGAAGTCTTCGGTTGCTTTTTGGCAATGTAAATGAATATCTCGGATATGATACCAGTACCTTTGGAATAGCACTGGAGAGAAAGTATTCCTATGGCAAGCTGCTCCCTAAACCCCATCAGCACCAATTTGACGTGATTTTGGAAGAACCTGCCACTGTCGAAGTATTTATCAATGACAGAAGTGTGTACCGAAGGGAATTGTCCATAGGAATGTATCGGCTCAAGGATTTTGTCTTTTCTCAAGGATCCAATATTGCCAAAGTGGTCATCACTCCCGTTGGCTCGATTGAACCGTTGAAAGAAGAGTATTTCCTGATCGGCTACGATTCGCGGCTTCAATCCAAGGGTGACACTTTGTACTCTTTCGGTGTTACCTTTCCTCAGTACAATCTTACAAGCATGTCCTTTAGGCTGACACAGCAGACAGGTTTCACGGATATTTTCACCGGTGGATATGACGCCTCCATCAGACCGGGAGCATTCCATCTCGGGCTTTCTGGAATCCTAGCCCTGCCATTCGGATCTTTCACCGGGAACCTTTACACGAGCATCCGCAATGACCTTCAGGTTGGACTCCGGTCTGATCTGAACTACCGGATGAATGGAAGCGAGGATTCGCTCTTCAGCTCCTTGGAATTCTCATTCGGTTTCCAGAATACACGCTATACCTCCAGCATGGATACCTCAACCGTACTTACGCCAAGTGGTGGATCGGTCCTTTCCGGTACTATTTCTTTCTCTGGAAGCATCGGAGACTTCATGCGTTACTCGTTCACTGGTGCCGCTGGATGGAATATCGATGACAATACCTACAATTGGCGTACAACCGTTAGCAGCGGCTTCGCCCTTATTCCCAACATGTCGCTTTCGGGTTCAATCAGCTTGTTCTCCCAATCTGGTATGGTTGTACCGCAGTTGCGAGGGCAGATAGGACTTGGATATACGTTCAATCCCAACCTGAGTGTATCAGCTTCGAGCGATCTTGCGAATGCCAGTTACCTGTCAGCTTCCTGGCGACCAGGTGGTTCGGATTCAAATGCGGTCCAATTCTCCATGAGCGGTCTAGATCTATCCGATCCTCTCAACCATCAAGGCACGCTCTCCTATAGCCATAGCGCAAATCTATTCGGTTTGTCGTTACGTCAGCAGTATTCAAATAGTTTTGAGCGCTTATCCACAAGCCTTACTTTAAGTACAGCTTTTGCCTATGCGGACAACTTGTTTGGTGTAACCAGAAGTATAGGAGACAACTTCCTGCTGGTAAAACCTGAGGGGGTCCTCAAGAACAGCGGGGTTGCGGTGTCAAAGACCATGTCCACTCAACCGGAGCAGCTTTCCACCGTTTTTGGCGTCGGAACCTACACTGCCATCGCCGCCCACCAGAAGAACAACGTGGTTATCTATGGGGGAGGGGATGCGATGCTGAGCAATTCTGGATCGTTCATCTATGATTTCACCCCGAGGACACGCCAAGGTTTTGCGGTCACAGTTACCGCCAATCCCACGTTCTCGGTGGTATCCACGCTTCTACGCACACCGGTAACCGCTTATGCACGGTATACTACTCCGATTGATAAAGTCGAAGTGGATGAGAGTGGCGCTGAATATCTCGTCTCTTACGACTATCTCTATCTGTTCACCGATGACAACGGCTTGTTCTACGTGAGCGGTCTCGAAGAAGGCCTCTATGAATTCAGTCTGTTCTTGCCAAATGGACTGGAAGATGATCCTCCTCTACGCATCCGTTTTGAGATAATCCCTCCGAAGAACTTGAAAAACACGTCCCATGTGTTTGTTCTTGAAACCTTCATTGCCTCGGAAGTTGAGAACGTGTTGGACGAAGAGGCTTACCAAAGGTTTCTCGCTGAAGACAGGGGCGATAAGCCCTCCACTGGCAGCGCGATTCTCGATTCAGATGGCACCTATCATCTGAAATTGGAGAAGGTGTTCGATGAGATTGCATTCTGGGATGATTATTATCCATCCCGGATGTTCTTGAGTCAACGAGAGACCGCCCCCATCCGCACCACCGATGCGATAGTGCAACGCTATCAGCAGGGTCTGACCTCTCCAGGTCTTCCCTCTGCTTTGGAAACCCTTCGTGAAGTGAACCAGCAACGGGTTTTTGACCTTGCTCGCATCAGGGCAAAGCTCGCTGGCAATTTCTCAGCAATATTCCCAGATCTCGACAATCCCACTGCACAGCGAATACGCTGATTGCATTGCTTGATACGTTTTCGATAAAGGGATACTATGCTCGCATGCGCAGCGAATTGATAAACGATATTTTCTCGGTGGAAACCGAGGCGGAACATATCGTGGAACAAGCGAGGCAACAAGCTCGCGAGAGGGTGTCCCGTTCCCATGAGGAAGGCGCCACCCGTGTCCGGTTGGCAGCTCAGGAAGCACGTGAGAGTAGATTTCAGGCGATAACGGAAGCCCAGCAGGCTTCCGCCAATCGGATAGCTGGATTTCAGGAATCACTGTTACCCAAGGAACGCGACCCACACCATGATGAGGCTTTGGCCGATACCATATCGAACGCCATTGTAGACTTTCTTTGTCTCTCTCAGGTTTCGGAGCTTAGGGTGCGATGAAAAGCCCTGTGAGGCGATACAGCTTTATCAATGCGAAACTGAGAGCCAGGATTGGCTCGATGCTCGATGAAAAGAAAATCGACACGCTCATGCGCTCTGGGTCGATTGAAGAGCTATTGCAGCAACTGCGTGATACCCCGTATGCACCTCTTGCCACTGCTTTCGATCAGTCCGGTGATGTTCAGCGGCTTGAGGCAGAACTCTTCAAACGTGAGGTTGCGCTGCATAAGGATGTCGCCGCCTATCTTGACGGCTACCATGCCCAACTAGTTATCGCTCTTACGAGAAAACTCGAAGTGGAGAATCTTAAAGGGGTTTTACGCCTTTGGTTTAGCAGCACGGTGAAGAAGCAGAACATCGACTATCGTTTTGGCTATCTGTTTCAAGATCAGATAGTGTCTTCCATAGATTGGAGCCAGATTATCAATGCTCCCGATTATCATGAAGTGCTCCGTGCTTTGGCAGATACTCCCTATGGCCCGGTGATGGCCCAGTTCGATACGGATCAGATTGCTTCAAAAGGCGTATTTGGGTTGGAAACCGCGTTGGACCGCTGCTGGTTCCATGAACTGCGCAAAACGGTGGAGAAACTTCCGATTGATGACAGAAAGATTCTGAACACGGTTCTGGATGCGGATACCGATCTTAAGAATGTCATCAATCTCATCCGGTTTGGGTGGATGTATCGACTGGAGGCTGATGAATTACGCGCTCTCATGCTTGAGGGTGGACTGATCAATGGATCCAGGGAGTTCGAAGAGTATCTGGCGACAGAACCGCAGCTCCGGTCCCCGGTGCAATTGGTGAAAAAGCGCTTTCCAAAGCTCGCAAAAGAACTTTCAGAGCAGCCAAAGGCAACAGGAGCATCAGTAGTGGCTGAACAAACCTTGCGGGTGGAACGTTTTCTGTTTCAACTTCGAAAGAAAGAGTTCATCGCGATGCTAGGAGGGTATCCTTTCAACATCGGCATAGTGCTCGCATATTTTTTCTTAAGTGAACGACAGGACAAGATGATCAGGTCTCTGGTCAATGGCAAATATTACGGATGGGATGCCCAAACCATCAGGGGGTTTGCAACATGAATCTTTTCACAGTACCTATGAAGCTGCTCACTGCGGTTGTGCTGGAAAGCAAGACTGAGGCGGTAGTTCAGGAGCTGCTCAGGTTAGGGGTGCTTGATTTTATCCACGTGGAGAAACTCGCTCCCGATCAAGCCGCACGACTGCTTGTCAAAACCGAGATTTCCGACCGTAGTACAATCCTGGATACCCGGATGAGAATAGAAGCGCTTTATCGGCAGGCTGGATTTTCAGTTCCCGGATCCCGCCTTCTGAATATAGACGCCCTGCAGGATTATGAGATAGCAGCCTACAATCGGCAACTTGACCAGATCACCAATGCATTGCAGCTCATTCGTGAGAAGCAGAAAAGCATAAGCCAGGCGCTTATCAGGGTAGACGAACTGCTTCAGTATTGCCGCGAGGAAAAACTCCAGTACCTGGATATACGGGTAGGGTCTATCGAACATGGAGAAGCCCAAACGCTCGACAGTCGGCTCGCCCCATATGCCCATCTGATTCTTGATGATTCTCCTGATGATGGTGCAGTAGTGCTTACCTTGCGCCGAGACGCATCACAAGTAACCCCTCTGCTGGATAAGTTCGGCTGGGTGGAGAGTGTTCAGGTCGCCAAGCAGAAGCAAGCCCTTAAGCGTTTGATCGCCGGGCTTGAGAAGCAGCAGTCCTCGCTCTCGGAAAATCTTGAGCAGGTTAAGCTTCAAATCACCGACCGTATAAAGAAGGAAGAGGCTCCCTTGGAGGCCATGTGGTGCAATCTGCGTCTTCATGAACTCATAGGCGAGATTGAGTCGAATTTCTCACACACGCGGAACACCACGATTTTCTCCGGTTGGGTTCCGCAAGAGAGCCAGCGGCTTTTGGAAGAAGCCGTGAAGACAGCATCGGAAGGTGAGTGCATAATCGAATGGATCGATGCGCAGCAGATGCCTCGTTCAGAAGTTCCGGTGGCTACAAGGGAGATCCCCGTGCTTTCTCCCTTCCAACGTATGGTCGACAACTACAGCACTCCCGAGTACGGTTCGATTAATCCAACTCCCTTTATCGCAGTGTCCTATATGGCGATGTTCGGCTTGATGTTCGGTGATGCCGGCCAAGGCCTGGTGATCCTGTTGCTTGGAGTTCTCGGTCTCAGGCATTTCTCAAAACGAAAAGGACAGCTCCAGCAAGGAGGGATGATCACTGAGAATCTATGCAAGCTGTTTGTCTATCTTGGAAGCGCCTCAATCATCGCAGGGATCCTGTTTGGCTCGTATTTCGGCTATGAGTGGTTCCCACCTCTTTGGTTCAACTACCATGCCGCAGTGATGGGAACCGGACATGCTTCAGGTGCGGTTCAGGATGTATACGATATACTGAAGATCACCATCTGGTTTGGAATCATCATCATCGGCTGCGGTCTAGTGCTCAACTGGATAAACCTTTTTATTAAAAAAGACTATTTTCATCTGCTGCTGGACAAGAATGGAATTGTGGGTGGTTGGCTGTTCGGTTGTGGAGTGTGGGGAGCCTTCAGTTTCGTCGCTTCTGGATATAAAAAACTTCCCGAAGGGCGGTTCCTTCCTCTGGCTTTTGGAATCCCAATCTTCATTCTTTTATTCAAAGTCCCTATCCATCATTATCTGAAGGTTAAGGAAGGTCATGTCTTAGCGCATAAAAGCATCGGTTCGTTCATAATGGACAGTGTGCTTGAATGGGTTGTGGATATGCTTGAGATATTCTCGGGTTTTTTGGCCAACACGCTTTCGTTCATGCGGGTGGCTGGGCTGGGCATCGCGCATGTCAGTCTGATGGCCGCGTTCTTTGAAATGAATGAACTCGTGGGTGGCGGAATCGCTGGACTTGTGGTCACCTTGATCGGAAATGCCTTGGTGATAGCGTTGGAAGGTCTTTCAGCTGGAATCCAAGCATTGCGTCTAAATTACTATGAGTTCTTTACTAAGTATTTCACTGGAAAAGGTTTGTCTTATAATCCTGTAGCTCTGCATCCCCATGCGGGCCGTCAGGTGAGAATATAGAAATCGAATGATTGGATAGGAGGGTTCATCGTGACCACACAAATGTTTAAGAAACGGATTGTCCTTTCGCTTGCAGCAACCGCATTGGCTTTGCTTCTCTCAGGTTTTGTTTTCACGCCGCCGATTTTCGCAGCTGAAGCAGCACCTGTGGTGGCAGCTTCGTCGGGAGATCTGAAGTGGGTGGTTATCGCCGCGGCCATCGCCTTTAGCTTTGGAGCCATCGCTGCGGGAATCGCCATTTCCAATGTCGGTGCCGCCGCCATGGGAGCTATGAGTGAGAAACCCGAGATTGGCTCCCAGGCCTTGATCTTTATCGCGCTCGCCGAAGGGTTGGTCGTTTTTGGTTTCATCACCGCACTCATGATTCTTGGAAAGGTTTAGGTATCGATGAGATATTTCGTCATCGGTGACGAAGACACCGTGCTTGGCTTTTCTCTGGTCGGCACGCAAGGCCTGGTGGCGACGAATACTTCCGAAGCTCAGGCTGCGCTTGAGAAAGCTTTGGAACATAAAGAATATGGAATCATCATCATCACTGAGGATGTGGCCGATATGATTCGGATTCAGGTTGATAGATACTTGTTTTCCGAAACGTTTCCTTTGATTGTGGAGATTCCCAACCGATTCTCGGAAGGTGGATCGAAGGATCTGAAGAAATTGGTGAACGAGGCCATAGGAGTGTCGTTATGAGTGGTTTGGGTTCGAATGCTCTGCTAGACGGTATAATCGCGAATGCGAAAGCTGAATCCACAGCAATCTTAGACAGGGCTTTGGCCGAAGAGTCTGAGATCGAACAGATGTACAGCTTGAAGATCCAGGAAGTCAAGGATGCCGAGCACCGTGCGATGCAGGCGCAACTGGATGAGATTCTCCGTAGAGAGGAATCCGCAATCCGTAACGCGCAGCGGAAAAGCGAACTCCAGAAAGGCGACCATCTCTGGTCTTTGGTCATGGATTCCGTTTCTAAAAAGATGGGTGCTTTGATTGGACAGCCGGCCTATCAGGACGTCCTGGTGCATTGGATCGCCGAAGCCGCGATTGGTCTCGACCGCGACTCCGGGGTTGTCAGGTGCTCGTTTAAAGAGCATGTGTCTTCCGAGATGCTGAATGCCGCGCAAGACCTGGTGTTGCGGAAAATCGGCAGGAAAGTGACCCTCACGTTCAATGAAGAACCGCTTGTGGCGCAGGGTGTGGTTGTTTCCTCAGTGGACGGCAAGGTGGCCTATAACAATCAGGTGGCGACCCGGATTGGGCGCTATGCTCGTGAATTGAAGGATTTGATGGAAGTATATACATGCAAGTTAGAATAGTAGGCCAAGTCAAGAGGGTGAACGGCCCGGTCATCACCGTTAAAGGCATCACGGATGCCATGATGATGGAGCTGGTCAATGTGGGGGAGCAGAAGCTCGTTGGAGAGCTGGTCAAGCTTTCCGGCAACGAAGCGGTTGTGCAAGTGTATGAAGATGCCACAGGGATTGCTCCTGGAGACAATGTCTATGGCACCGGCATGCCGTTGTCTGTTGAATTGGGTCCTGGTCTGATAGGCACTATCTACGATGGAATCCAACGTCCGCTTGAAGAACTCAAGGAAGCCTGTGGCGACTATATCCGCCGGGGAATCAACCGGCCCTCGGTGAACCGTTCGAAAATCTGGCGGTTTGAGCCAGTGATTGCAGCGGGACAAGAAATTGGCCCTGGAATGGTGATAGGCACGGTTCTCGAAACCGAGCGGGTCGTGCATAAGATTTTGGTTCCTCCCGGATTGCCCGGAATGAAACAGAAGGCCCGGGTGGTGTCTGTCGCTCCTGCAGGATCCTATACCGTGGAGCACATCGTATGCACACTGGATATCCAAGGCGCGGAAGTCCCTCTCTCGATGCTCCAGCGCTGGCCTATCCGGATTCCGCGTCCTGTGGCTGAGCGCAAGAGCCTCCGTGTACCCTTGATCACCGGGCAAAGAGTCATTGATATGCTATTCCCTCTTGCAAAGGGTGGCACCGTGGCGATTCCCGGTGGCTTTGGCACGGGAAAAACCATGACCCAGCACGCGATCGCCCGTTGGTGCGATGCCGATATCATCGTCTACATAGGTTGTGGTGAGCGTGGCAATGAGATGACCGATGTACTACGGGAATTTCCACACCTGATCGATCCCCGTACCGGAAGATCTTTGATGGAACGCACGATTCTCATCGCCAACACCAGCAACATGCCGGTTTCGGCTCGTGAGGCCAGCATCTACACCGGGATTACTCTTGCTGAATATTACCGTGACCAAGGATTCCATGTGGCTATCATGGCCGATTCCACCTCGCGCTGGGCTGAAGCCCTCCGGGAATTATCCGGACGGATGGAGGAAATGCCTGCTGAGGAAGGTTTTCCTGCGTATCTCCCTACCAGAGTAGCGGAGTTTTACGAACGCGCCGGGTATATGAAAACGCTCAGTGGGAAGGAAGGTTCTGTCACTGTCATCGGGGCGGTCTCCCCCCCAGGTGGAGATTTCTCCGAACCTGTGACCCAGCATACCAAACGTTTCGTACGTTGTTTCTGGGGTCTCGACCGCGCCCTCGCCAGCGCACGGCACTATCCAGCCATCAGTTGGCTGGATTCCTACAGTGAATACGTGGATGAGGTCTCTGCTTGGTGGGATCAGAAAAGCGATGGCATGTGGCGCAAAAGCCGGACCGAAATCATGGAACTCCTTCAAAAGGAGGTGCGCTTGCAGCAGATAGTGAAATTGGTTGGTCCTGATGCGCTTCCCGATAGTCAGAATTTCATTCTTGAAGTATGTACGTTATTCAAAACTGCTTTTCTTCAGCAGAACGCATTCGATGATGTAGATAGATATTCAACGGTGGAAAAGCAGATGAGGATGCTTGAGGTAATACTCACATATTGGCATCTCGGTTCCGCAGCTATCTCCAAGGGCGTCACGATGGTGAAGATCAGACGGATGAAAGTGGTCCAGGAAATAGCCCGTATGCGTCTTACTGTTCCAAACGACGATATCAGCGAGCTCGATCGGATCGCTTTACGCCTTGAAAGGTCCTTGAGCCAGCTCGGAGGCATATATGATGAGAAATAATCCTCTGGTCGGTCTAGACCAAAAGCTAGTCAGCGGCCGTGAGTATGTCGGTGCCAGCCGCATCGATGGCCCTCTGGTCTATATGCGCAACACACATCCAGTGGGATATGGTGAGTTGGTTGAATGTATGGATTCAGCCGGAATACGGCGTACAGGCCAGGTTCTTGACACGAGCGACAGCGTGGTGGTCGTGCAGCTGTTTGAAGGTACTTCCGGTCTCACGCTTCCAGGAACCCGGATGCGTTTTATGGGAGAACCCCTCACGTTGGACGTTTCGGAACAGATGCTTGGTCGGGTGATGAACGGGCTTGGTCATCCCCGTGATGGAGCTGCCTTGCCCAAGGGCGAGGAAGAGCTTGATGTGAACGGATTGCCTGTGAATCCCACCGCACGGGAATATCCGCGGGATTTCATTCAGACAGGAATTTCGGTTATCGATGGGTTGACCACGCTTATCCAAGGGCAGAAGCTTCCAATTTTCAGCGGAAACGGGCTGCCCCACAACCAGTTGGCGGCTCAAATCGCGCGTCAGGCGAAAGTACGGGGGGGTAAAAGCGATTTTGCAGTGGTCTTTGCCGCCATGGGTGTGAAATACGATGTGGCAAGGTTCTTCATCGATAGCTTTGAGGAGACCGGCGTTCTGGACAATGTGGCGCTTTTCCTTTCGTTGGCCGATGATCCCTCCATAGAAAGGACCATTACACCGCGAACAGCGCTTACCCTTGCTGAGCATCTTGCCTTCAACAAGGGCAAGCAAGTTCTTGTCATCCTTACCGATATGACAAATTATTGTGAGTCTTTGCGAGAGATATCCACTCTTCGCGGAGAGATCCCTTCTCGTAAAGGATATCCAGGATACCTGTATTCCAACCTGGCTGAGTTGTATGAACGTTCCGGGAAGATCACTGGCCGTGACGGATCAATCACCCAGCTGCCCATTCTCACCATGCCGAATGATGATATCGGTCATCCAATCCCAGACCTTACCGGCTATATCACCGAAGGGCAGATAGTGTTCGACCGCGAGATGTATGGAAGAGGCATCTACCCACCAGTGAACGGCCTTCCATCGCTTTCACGTCTTATGAAAGATGGTATAGGCGAGGGAATGACTCGCGCGGACCATCCGCACCTTGCCAACCAGCTGTTCGCATCCTACAGCCACGTAAAGGATGTGCGCAATCTTGCCTCCGTTATCGGGGAAGAGGAGCTGACGTCTCTGGACCACCAGTATATGGAGTTCGGTGATTTTTTTGAACGGAAGTTCGTGTCGCAAGCTTTTACCGAAGACCGTTCCATTGAGGAAACCTTGGACCTTGGCTGGAAAGCCCTTGGCCATCTTCCGGCTGAGGAATTGCAGAGGGTCACGGATCAAGAGCTTGAGGAACATTACGGGAGATAGGATGAAACGCACGATCGCACCTACGCGGAGCAATCTTCTCAAACTGAATGACGAACTGAAATTCGCCACCCTTGGGCGTGAGCTTTTGGATCAAAAGCGCAGCATCCTGGTGGTCGAGCTGCTCACTCTTGTCGACCAAGCGGTCGATTACCAGGGCAGGGTGGACAAGGCCCTGAAACAAGCCCAGGATTCCATGCAGCATACAGTGATGGAGATGGGTCGGCTTAAGGTCGCGAACCTGTTTGGAGCGGTAACCATCGATAGCGATATCCGCTTAACCGAACGAAAAGTGATGGGAGTCCGGCTTCCGCGGGTGGAGACCTCGTTCACTGAAGGCGGGCCATACTTCAGTCCGGAAGGAACCACTCTTTCGGTTGAGGAAACCTTACGTGGCTACCGTGACGCCCTTGCTCAGATGGGCCGGCTCGCTGAGTTGAAGGTCTCCATCATGCGACTCGCACGCGAAGTAAAAAAAACCATAAGGAAAGTCAACGCACTTGAGAAAATCGTGATTCCTGAGCTGAAGGAAGCGCGGGCCTTCATGCAAAGCCGGATTGAAGAAGCTGAGCGTGAGAGTTTTATACTGATGAAATTAGTCAAGGACCGCATGGAGAAAGCCCGGGAACAGGAAAAAGAGGGGGAATGATGACAGAACCTTTTCACAGAATGCTGGTGTATCTGGATGGATCTGAAGCTTCGGTCACTGCATCGATGGCCGCGATAGTGCTTTGCAAGCGGTTGGAAGCGCAGCTCACCGCGATTTATGTCGTCAATACCAGAGCCTTGCAGGATCTGGTGAAGGCGAGGATTTTCCTAGACGTTGAAGAACGTGAATACCGCAGGGATATTGAAGGTGATGCGGATCGGTATCTCCGTCATGTCCAGCGTTTAGGACGGCAGAAAGGGGTTGAGGTGCTGACAGTTAAAAGCTCTGGCACAGTGCATACTGAAGTCCGAAACCATATCATGGAGAACAAGGTGGACCTGCTGGTGCTTGGCGGTATCTCGCAGATCCATAGCCGGAGGGACGAGCTGTTGAGCGAGACCGACCGGATGATGCGCACAGCCCCCTGTCCTGTTTTGGTGGTCAGGGAAAACGATACTATCTGGGATATGTTTGAGACGATGCCGGATATGGAAGCAGGAGGCCAATAATGACATTCACCGATGTGTTGGATAAAGACCTTATCAAAGTTCCTTTAGAGCATTCGACAAAAAACGCCATCATTGAGGAGTTGGTTGATGTACTTGCAAGCAAACGGGGGAAATCCCATAGGGAAGAGATCCTCAGGGCGGTACTTGACCGCGAGGCCCTAGGAAGCACAGGGCTCGCCGATTCCATCGCCATCCCCCATGCGAAAACCGCAGCCGTAGACAAGGTCGCTGTCGTAGTGGGGATCAGCCGTCTACCTGTGGATTTCAATGCTCAGGATGGCAAGCTCTCCCAATTCTTTTTTCTAGTTATAGCACCGGAGAAGGAAGCCAGCGCGCACATCGAGGTGCTTGCTTCTATCGCGCGGGCCACCTCATCACCTGCCTTCCGTCGGTTGTTACAGTCTGCGAGATCGGCGGACGAAGTCATGAGGCTTTTTCTAGACTAGAAACGGCTATCCATTTTTTTACACAAAAAAAGAGGTCCTGGACTTTTTCACCAGGCCTCTTTTTTGTGTGCGTTCAGAGCGTTGGTCAATATCCGACCTCATCACCTACTATAAGGACGGTGATGCGTCCCCTTTTAGTCTGCTTTCCCATCACCACCATGTTGGAGCAGATACCTGGATCGCAAGCTCCAGGTGCGATGCTCATTAGATTGCGATCATCACAATACGGCGCCACGCAATGTCCGCTTTTCACACAAGGAGTGTCACGGTCAAGCCTGATCGCATTCGCCGGGGCTGCGATGTGTTTCACCCGATCCACCGCATCTCGTAGGGTAGGGACGATCTTCTGCCAGCCAGCTATCACAATCACTCGTTTTGGTCCAAAAAGCATTGCTGCCACCCGGTTGCTGCTGCCATCGATATTATAGAGCTCGCCGTGTTCTGTAATTGCATTCACACTGGTGAGAAACACATCGGCGCTGAATCCCTGCACCAGGCGTTCATGGAGGGCTTCAGGAGATAGTCCTTGTTCATATCGATCGATAAGCCGGTACGAGCCGCTGCGGACCAAGGCCAGTGCGCCAGTTTCGGAAAGTGTCATCGATCCTCCCAAGGCAATTGATTGCCCCTCCTCGAGCATCGAGCGGAGCATCGGCACCACATCCTGAGCCGAAGGTAGATACGCGGCTTCCATGAAATTCCTGCGCAATTTCTCCATCGTCCGGGCGATGGACATTTCCTTCACCTTGTTTCTATTGGCATCCATGAATCTGTTCCTCCTGAAGGCATTTTAGCCCAGCTGGCGGTAACAGGCAAGCTGGTTTTGATTATGAGCAATCTTTTGACAACACTTTGTAGACAGCCTAGCTTCAGAAGGTTATGTTATAGGTATGAATATTACATTTTATGGAGCAGCCAGAACTGTAACCGGCAGCTGTACTCTCGTTGAATGCGCTGGGAAACAACTTTTGGTCGATTGCGGACTACCCCAAGGGAATGATGAGAAGAAGATTGGGCTTGATTTGCCATTCAATGCCGCTCATATCGACTTCGTATTGCTCACCCATGCCCATATCGACCATAGCGGTCGGATTCCTCTCCTTGTAAAAGAGGGATTCAATGGACGGATCTTCTGTACAGAGGCAACCGCGGACTTGTGCAGCATTATGCTGGCGGATTCCGGTCATATTCAGGAAATGGAAGTTGAATGGCTGAATAGGAAACTCCGTCGGGCGGGAAAACAAGAGCAGGAAGCTCTCTATACAGTCGCGGATGCTCGGCAGGCGATGCAATTATTCGAAGGCTATCCGTATGGTGAGCGTATTAAGATCTCGGAAGGGATTGAAATCCAGTTCACCGACGCCGGACATCTGCTCGGTTCCTCCTCCATACAACTTTGGTTGACCGAGAATGGTAAAACCCGCCTTGTGGTTTTCAGTGGCGATGTGGGGAATCTGGATCAACCACTGGTCAAAGACCCGGTATGCATCAGTGAAGCGGATTACGTGGTGATCGAATCAACCTATGGCGACCGCCTGCACGACAAGCCCGAACATGCCTCACAGCAGGTTTCTACTGAGGAACGGGCAAAAGGTCTGGCCGATATCATCCGGGATACGTTCTCACGCCATGGCAATGTGGTGATTCCTTCCTTCGCTGTCGGGCGTACCCAAGAGATCCTTTACCTGCTGAGGGTGATCATCACCCATAAAATGCTTCCTGAGATACAAGACATTCCGGTCTTTCTGGATAGTCCGCTGGCGATAGAAGCCACCAAAGTGTTCTCACGGAATATCGAAGGATATTTTGATGAAGAAGCGATGCAGTTGGTTCGTGGTGGAGTGAATCCCTTGATTTTCCCTTCTCTCACCACCACTGTCACCGCTGATGAATCGCGCGAGCTCAATCTCCGCAAGGATAGCAGTGTCATCATCTCCTCCAGCGGTATGTGCGAGGCCGGCCGCATCAAGCACCACCTCAAACACAACTTGTGGCGGCCTGAGAGCACGATCGTCTTCTGTGGATACCAAGCGAATGGTACACTCGGCAGATCTATACTCGATGGCGCTGAGAAAGTCAGTATCTTTGGTGAACAGATCGATGTAAGGGCTGCGGTTAAGAAGCTGGAGGGCATCAGCGGGCATGCTGATCAGGAAGGGCTTGTGAATTGGCTTTCCTGTTTCAAGAATAAACCCAAGCACCTGTTCGTGGTGCATGGCGAAGACCGGGTCGCGGAATGGTTCGCCGGTTTTATAACGAAGACGCTGGGATTGCCGGCGTGGGCTCCGAAATCTGGTGAAAGTTTTGACCTCATCTCCGGCAGATTGCCTGCTGCCCACCCAGCTATGTTGGAACGTCCGGGCCGTAAGGAAATCAAGGAGGCCTTCGATGCCCTTGAAGTGGTTTTATCAGGGGTCGATGTAGTGGTCACCCGCCTTCGCGAACACGCAAGACAGCTGGATATGGAAAGCAAACCCCAACAAAGCATCAGGTTGGCAGACGCGGTCATCCGGCTCACCAATGATCTTGAGACCCTCAGAAGCCGTTGGGATCCCAATGGCAAGTCCAAATCACCGGCTGAGTAATTCCTGCACCACAATCCAAGCTCCGGATAGTCCGATGAATGCGTAGACCAGTTTCTTAAGCAACGCATGCGGGATTCGGTTGAAGACCTTCAGTCCAAGGTAGGTTCCCAAACCTATCCCGGCCCATCCAGCCAGCACATAGGGTGCGTGTTCCCAGGTGACCGAGCCGTTGCTCGTTCGCACGATGATGGTTGAGATGTTCGATATAAAGAAATAGCATTGGATGGTGGCGAGATAGGCACGTTTATCTCCAACCGCTGATAGTAGGTAGATGGCTATCTGAGGCCCGCCGATTCCGAATAGCCCGTTTCCAAGTCCGGCGAGCAGTCCCATTCCCGCGCCAGCTGTGACAGTGGGTCTGATTATTATGCGGTCGCTGAACCAAACGGTGAAAACCGATATCACCACCAACGCGACTCCAAGAATCATCTTCAAGCTACCCTGTGGTAGGTCCATGGAGAAAAGCGTCACCACGATACCTGTAGCTATCGAAACCACGAGTAACGGCAGCATGGTGCGCCAGTCGATGTGTTTCCAGTATTTCACCGTGAGATAGGTGGTGCTTACCGTGGCAATCAGCTGGCAGAGTGTTACAGCTGTGGAAAAAGGGAATAACAACGGAAGGAATACCATGGCGAGAAGCGGAAACCCAAAACCAATATTCGTTTGAATGAACGCGCCACCAAGGGCGATAAAAAACAACCAGACCAATGTAGTATCCATAGCGGGCATCATAGCAGGGTTTGGCAATCCATGATATACTTTTTTTCAAGAGAGGCGTTATGGACACCCTCACCCCTGGCAAGCGAAGCGAAGTCATGTCACGCATACGGGGAAAAAACACCCGCTGTGAGCTTGTCGTCCGTCGTTTTCTATTCGCAGAGGGATTCCGCTTCAGAATCCATGACAAACGTTTTCCAGGGCACCCGGACATCGTATTGCCAAAATATCATACGATCATCATGGTGAATGGATGTTTTTGGCATGGACATAATGATTGCAGACTGTTTCGTGAACCAAAAACCAATGTTGGGTTTTGGAGCGGAAAAATTTTGCGCAACACACTCCGCGATGCAAAAATCCAAGCGGAATTGGAATCCTTGGGATGGCGCGTGATTGTTGTATGGGAATGTGAGCTCCGTACGAAAAATCTAAGGGCCTTGACCTTGAATGGTTTGGTGAATGAGATCTGGAGTGTTCCGGATCTTCCTGCTAACCCAGAAGGGTGAGGATCTTGTCAATCGTTCGAGGAGCCGAACCTTCGTAGTGGTTGTTCACATTCAGATATACCAGCCGGCCACCTTCATAGAGGCGCTTGATCGAGTACGCGACGCGTGGCAGCTCAGGATTGCGGGGCATGACAATCCTGCTCCAATCATCACCAACGAGTTCTTCGATTCCGCTTCGGTCGTCTCCATGCAACCGGATGCAGATGGTGTCACCTAAGAGATCCTCAAACCGTTCAATTGTTTTCACCACATCCGCCATCCAATATCCTTGTAAAAGCACCGGGGACACCTTGTGTTCGTTTAGAAAAGAGAACCATGTACCATCCATCCAGCTGGGATTGCGGATTTCGATGGCGTAAGGAAGTCCACCAGGGAGTCCTTGAAGGAATCTATCCAGTTGATCAAGGAATATTGATCGGGAGGGTATCTTGGTTTGATTGAGGTACTCGAACTGAAACATGAGCAGTCCGATTTTTGGTACCAGAGGGCGTAGGGTTTCGATAAATGAATTGAATAATCCAAGATCAAGGTAAAAGGGATTAGGCGATGATGGTTCGCCTTTATCTGCATAGTGATGGGTGAGGGTGAGGGCATTTGGACATTTGATAGTGAAACGGAAGCCAGGAGGAGTTGCTTGGTTGTATTCCTGGACCGTCTGAGGTCTCGGTAGACCAGCGCTCTGTTTGCCTAGTGACCAAAACCATTGGTCGACTTCCACGGATTCATATTTCAACGCGTACTCAGCAAGAAAATCCTTCGGATGTATGGACGAGTAGACTAGTCCCTCCCACGAAGGGTATTTCCAGGAGCAGGTTCCGATATACAGTTTTCCCATTAAGCAAAGATACTATTGATTTTGCACCCAAGCAAGCGCCATCCTTACAAGACCGGGAGGAGTATCGGTTGTATGAAGGTTTAACTATTCGGTGAACTTTAGTATACTGAATGAAAAACCACACGCAGGAGGATCAGGAAGGAAATGATGCAGGTGTTCTTTATGGTCATCATCGTCATTCTCTATGGATTCTCCCTCTATATCACAAGGAAGGAGCGGCGGAGTTTCCGAAGTTGGTTTTTCGAGCGGTTATTGATCATCCGGATTGAGAAACGTATTTTCGTGGCGTCCGAGCATCCTGAGGAGTTCTTGGCGGAGCATGCGCTCGATGATGCAAAACCTTATGAATTCCCAATCGCTTTAAAATTGATAGGAAAAATCGAGCGGATCAATATAAGCGGAATGGACTGCATGGTTCTAAGCAGTCCAAATCCTAGCATGAAGAAGATTCTATACCTCCATGGAGGGTCCTATGTGGAACAACCCCGGCTTGCGCATTGGCTGTTTCTTGACCAATTGGTGAAAGATTCACATGCGACAGTCTACGTGCCGATCTATCCAAAAGCCCCAGTGCACCAATTTCAGGAAAGCTATGATAAGATTCTGGAGCTGTACAGCCTGCTGCTTACAGAATCGAAGCCGCAGGATGTGGTGTTCATGGGTGATTCCGCAGGTGGGGGACTTGCTTTGGGTTTTTCCCAGTATCTCATTTCCCTTCGGATGCCGCAACCTGCCCGTTGCATCCTATTGTCCCCTTGGCTGGACATCACGATGGAGAATCCTGGTATCGCCGCGCTCGAACGCAAGGATCCGATGCTTCTGAAAAACCATCTGATCGTGATGGGCAAAGCGTGGGCAGGTGGTTTGGATCCGCATGATTTTCGTGTGAGTCCAATAACCGGACCATTGAAAGGACTAGCTCCTATAACACTCTATGTAGGTACTCACGAACTTTTCCTTGCCGATGCGCGTAAGCTCAGAATCAGGGCTTTGGCGCAAGGCGTATCGTTCGATTATCACGAATTTCCAAAGATGAACCATGTGTTCCCTGTTTTTCCCATTCCCGAAGCGCGAAGAGTCCAGCATCAGATAAGCTATCTTGTCGGGGGGCGCCCTGATTCTTGGACGGAAAAGACGATGCGCAAGATTCGGTCAGGCATTGAAAGACGGTTGAATCGATTGTCAGTCCAGGAATGAACGGCCTAGACCCAAGCTAAGGCCGCCGCAGCTCAAAGAATCAATTTTTCCATTTTCTCTTTTATCCGTCGCCGGGCAGCGGCGGTCGCCCGCTTGTCTTTCACATATTTCCCTTCAGTGAACACAAGGATATCGCCTTCTTCTGAATCTTCAGGAATATCCTCGAAAGGGATATTCACCATCCTCTGGTCGCTGGCCTCACAGACTGCGAAGTCTTCTTCAAACCGGTCGATTGTGTACTTGGGCTGCATGAGTCCTCCTTGTCAATCAGGGCTTGCAAACGGTGCATGGGGAATAACCACATGTGAGCGCTTCTTCTTTAGAGAACAATCCAACTTGCAAGGCTGCCCCGGGGAGTGCGGAACAAGTAATCCGATGATAGATTTTTGAGGAACTATCACCAATATAGAGCACTTCCTGCCAGGCCGGATTGGGATGCTGACGATGGGTGTCGACGGAAATGGCACCGGTTTCAGATATCGATACAATGATGGTGCCTTCAAGATCCGTGCGATAGATTGTCCCTGGAATCCTTTTCAGGACCGATTGGGAAGGATGGGCATAAGGGTTGGCTTTCCCTACATGGACGATCGAAATTGTCGGTGATACCTGCCCGATGAAGGTAGTGTTTGTGGAAGTATCGCTGCCATGGTGGCCGACTTTCAAGATATCCGAGGCAAGATCGGCTTTATTGCCTATCATGTGCCATTCGCTTACTGTCTCCGCATCCGCGGCGAATAGAATGCGCTTGCCGCTTCGGACCAGTTTGAACACAAGGGAATGGTCGTTGATGTTGAAATAATCAGTGCGGACCGGGGCGAGCAGGGTTAGGGTTGATTCGCCGATTTGGAACAGGTCCCCAACCTTTGGAACCGTGATTCTCCTTCCCGAACCGGCTATTGCATCAAGAACATCTTCAAATGATTGGGTGTTGTGGGTTTTTGCCGGCATGACAATCTGCCCAATAGAGAAGTTCTCAATCACATCATCAAGTCCACCGATATGGTCTTCATGTGGATGGGTTCCCACGAGGATATCGATATGCTCTATCCCTAAGTTCTGAAGATACCGTACAACAAGCCTTCCATCAGCGTTGTTTCCGGCATCAATGAGCATCGTCTTGCCGGAATCAATCAGCAATGTGCTGTCAGCTTGGCCAACATCTATAAAATGCACCTGCAATCCCATCACTGCTTCCGTCCCGGAAAGCGCAAGGCAGCAGAGCAGTAAAATCGAAAGCAACGACAGTATCCTTCTCATAATGATTCCCTCTTGAATCATTATGCTGGAAGAGCGGTGGGAAGTCAAACACACAATCAATTATGGCATATCCAAGCTCCAACCGCACAAAAATTTACCATCTACAGTTGCAAAATGCTCACCCTTGCGTTAAAATGTCTTCTTACATCCACACCTGTCCGGTATACATAAAGGCAATCCTAGCATGATAGACGTACGCATCCACTCCAGCAGGCATTTGGAGACCAAAATCACCTATCCCATCCCCGAGAACAAGGAGTATGAGCGCGATCTCCACTATTATCTTTTCACACCAGCCCAACTGCATGTGTCGTCGGAATTCATCTCGGACGAGGCCATGTTGAGGAAATTCCAGACCCATGCCCGTTATTCATCACCTGAGATCACCTTGGATGAATTGCTGGACCGCCAGAACCAAACCAGCCCGCTCAATGTGCTGCAGCAATATGTTGATACCAGGATGGCCAGCGGACAAGGCGATGTGGCCGATACCATTTTCATCAACGAGTTGCAGACTTTCGGTAATTCAATGCGCCATGAATCGGGTGTGATGCTTGCGGAATGCAAGGCGATGACCGCGGAGCAACGTATCGCGGATCTTACCCGCATGCTTGAAGCCTGGTGCCATGAGATAGCCGAAATCCTCTCTCGTTTCCGCAAGATGCTGGAGTTGATGAGGGTCCATTATCCCACAGGGAACCATATCGTCACCGCCTTCGAATGGGCGGATGAAGCCGTGAGCTTGATTGTTGAGAACACCAGCTTGGAGATGTACCTGTCTTTGGAATCTTTGTTCAGCAAGATCCAGGAATCCGCTTATGAGCTGCTTCGGCTCTCACGTTGGGAACTAAGCTACCGTCGTGAGCAGAAGTATGCATCAGTGGTGAGCAGGAACAACAAATATTCCTCTGAAGCGGTCGCGTATCGTTCGGGTGTATTGAAGAAATGGACACAGTCCGTGCTCTATCTTACCCCAATCCAATCAAAAGCACCCCAGCGGGTTTCAAACGTTCTCGCCGGTACCGCAGCCGCTATCGCGATGACTTTCGCCACTCTTGCCGCGATTTTCGCGGAGGCCTTTTTTATCCGCAACAGCATGCAATGGTCCCTGCTGGTTATTTTTGCGTATGTATTCAAAGATAGGATCAAGGAGGGCTTGCGTCTGTTCTTCAGCCGAGTCGTGCCGAGGCTGATCGCCGACCAGATTTCTTCCTTTGTATCTCCCCGGACAGGAAAGAAGCTGAGCAAAGCCAAGATTCTTATAGATATCACCAAGGCCACCAAGGTTCCTCAGAAAATCCAGGATATCCGAAGGCAGGGAAGCAATCCCTTCCAGGACATGCTGCCCATTGAGGATGTTGTCCATTATACCCGTTATGTAAGGATATACAAAACCGAGAAGAGCAAGATCGTGGGTCCGTGGATCAATGCGATGACTGTCATCACCCGTATCCGTATCGATGACTGGCTCAAGGAGATGGATGACCCGAGCGATGTCATGTATCAGGCGGGCGCCGCTGATGGGGATTTCGAGCAGCAGAACACCGAGCGTGTGTATCACATGCACCTGGTTCTTGAGGAAAGCTCAAAGAAGGACAACTCCTCTGTATTCTGGCATTATTGTGTCATCCTTAATAAAAAAGGAATTGTTCGTTTGGAGAAGATCTCCGGGACCTGATTCCTGTGCTGGATGGGTCTTGCCCGTTATGCGAGGTCCAGTTGTGAAGCGATGGACCTCATCCCGTCGATGGTGAGGGTGATCACTTGCTCCAGACCCATCCCAAGCAGAACCGCTCCTGAAGCGATCAATTCCCGGTTGACTCCAACTGAAAAACCTTTTGTTTTCCATTTTTTCATCACAGAGCTATACGTGAGGTCCATAAGAGAGCGGGATGGGCGCATGAGTGCAGTCGCGGTGACCAAACCAGTAAGCTCGTCGATGGTGAATAGCACTTTTTCCATGATGTGGGAGGGTTCGACATCGCTGCAGAGCGTCCAGCCATGGGAGAGCACAGCATGGATGAAGGCTTCATCGAATCCTGATTCCTGGAGCATCTGGGGAGCCATCTTGAGATGATCTTCTGGATAGAGGCCATAATCGATATCGTGCAGAAGCCCGACAATCCCCCAATAGTCTTCATTCTCGTGCAATTCCTGAGCGAAACGACGCATCACCGCCTCTACCGAAAGGGCATGTTTCAAAAGGCTCTCAGAGGTGTTGAAGCGCTTGTATAGTGCGAGGGCTTCTTCTCGGGAAAGGATGTCCATAGGATTCTCCTCATGTATTTTCTCTGTTGTACACCGTTGCAGGGATCGATGCAAGGTTTTTGCGGGTTTTACCTTGATTCCTCTTTTTCTATCTTCATCATTGTGGTACACTCGTGGTGTTTTCGGACGTCCATCAGCCGCATGGGCGATTTTCATAATGGAAGGAGGATGCCATGTCTACTTCAGACGATAGCGGGAGTATACGCTATCGGCATACCAATGTGAATACAGCATCATCCTCCCGACCCAAGCGTTGCTGACACCTTAAGGTGTTTTCCCTGGTTCCCGAGGAGATAGCCTAGGAGGGACCATGATCACTATCAGAGACACGATTGCAAATCGCATTCCAGGTGAAGGTGTCCGTGTCAGCGGGTACACCTGGGTTGACGCACGCGAGATCACACGTGACGATATCGCCAGGTTGGAGGAAGAATACCGCATCTCAGCTGAACTTCTTGCGGACGTGATGGACTTGGACGAGCAAGCACGCATCGAGAAGGAGGATGAGTATGTGGCGCTCATCGTTCGTTTGCCAGCCTTCGCCGACGATAGCCACGGTATCAACCAGTATTGCGTACCCCTTGGAATCGTGATGTTCAAAGACACCATCATCACCATCTGCCAAAGCGATAGTGTGATTCTCGAGGATTTTGCACGGAACCGTTTCCGCCAGTACCCGGTGGATACCCAGGAAGGTTTTGTAATCAGTCTGATGGGTAGAGCCGCTATGGTGTTTATCCGCTTGCTGAAGTATCTTAACCGACAGAAGAATCTGGTTGAAGAGGAGCTGCACCGTTCGGTGAAAAACGATGAGCTCATCCAGTTGCTCTCCATCCAGAAGTCTTTAGTATACTTCACCACTTCGCTAGCCACCAATGAGGTCCTTTTGGAGAAACTCCAGAAGTCCCCCTTGTTCAAAGTGCAAAACGAAGAAGAGCGGGAATTCCTCGAAGACGTGATCATCGACAACAAACAGGCCATAGAGATGGCGAACATCTACTCCTCCATCCTGACCGGTACGATGGATGCGTTCGCTTCGGTAATCTCAAACAACCTCAGTATCATCATGCGGCGTCTGACAGTCATCTCAATCGCCTTCATGTTCCCAACCTTCCTCGTGGGCTACTACGGGATGAATCTCGACCTTCCGTTCCAGAACAACCGATGGATGATGATATGGGTGTTTGTCATAAGTCTGGTCGCGGCAGTAGGAAGCACGATCATCCTCAGCGACCATCGGGCCAAGCGGAAAATGAAAAAAGAGGCCAGCACCTCGCGGCAGAGACGTGAGAAACGCCGCAACTCCAACAGACGCAGGGGCTTGGCAAAAGAGGATTGACGAAGGGGCTTTTTTCAGATACATTCCGGCTGTTCCCCATGGAGGGGAACAGCCCGATGAAAGAAATCCATGAGCTCTGCGATCTCCTTCCCGGAACCTTTATGGCTGATAGCTGGCGTTCCATACTAGAGTTGTATGATGAAGCGCGACTGGCTTCCGATCGTTTTCAAGAGAGCTTCAACGTCCACTGTCCCGAAGGCTGCGGTACCTGCTGCGAGCATTTTGTTCCAGAGCTCACCGAAGCCGAGGCTTCATTAATCGCTGCCTATATCCTTTTAATAAAAGAAGATGAAAGGTTGTTGGAACGGTTGTTGAAACATGATGGCGAAGCCCCTTGCCCTTTATATGATGCGAACTCGCCTTATCATTGCACTGTATATCCTGCCCGGGGCCTGATCTGCAGGCTTTTTGGGGCTTGTCCGTCCGAGGATAAAAATGGTTTGGCTGTATTCAGGAAGTGCAAGTACAACGAGGCTCAAGACACTCCAAACCTCATAAGCGCCCAGGATTTCGCACATGCCGCCGCTCCTGTCTCCACCATGCGCGAGTTCGGTGTGCGCCTTTCAAGCATGACTGGGCCACATGATCCACAACCTCTTGCGGCGGCGGTTCTTGCTGCCATCAGCCAGTTGCGGTTCATAGCCAATTACCTGGCTTCAGGTTCCCACGATGACGATAACGGTGGAGCAGGTCCTGAAATTCCCACTCCGACACCCATCGCCTCTTAATGCGGCGTCGGGGATGCTGACTTCACGGACCGAGACTGCAGCCGCATGAGAGCAAGGCAGACCACCATCAAGACCGGATAGATAGTGGCGTACATCATTCCTCCCCGAAGGCCTAGCTCCTTGCTTGTCATCTGTGTAAGCAGGGGTTCAAGAGCGGTCCAGGAGGGAATGGCATCGGCGACGACTCCTACCAGCCAAGGACCGAGAGCCGCACCGGCATCGCCACCAGCCGCCAGCAATGCGAATAGCGAGGCCCCGGCTAAAGGGAACCGCCGGGCTGCGTTCACCACCGACCCAGGCCATAGAAGCGATACTCCTAAGCCGCAAAGGGCGCAAGCGGCCAATGAAAGCAAAGGCCAAGGAGAAAGAGCTGCGACCACATAACAGACAATGGCCAGTACAGAACCCCAGAACATAACATGCCATACGTCCAGGTTCCTGCCGTACTTGCCGTACAGCGCGCGTCCCGTGCCGAGCAGGCCTGCGAATAGACAGAGCCCAACTAGGTCGCCTACGATTTTCGGCAGGGCCAGCGCGGACTCCACATAGGCCGAGGTCCATTGCGACATTGTCACCTCAGTGGCTCCACCTAAGGCGATGCCTAGGACAACCATAAGGAAATACGGGGAACTACCTAGAGTCCCTATAGAGGTGCGGTGTTCCTCCGACACCTGAGGTGCAAGGGGGACTCGGAGGAAATTGAAGAAATTCAATAAAGGAAGCAGGCTCCAGATAATCACTATCAAGGGCCAGTTGTTTTTTCCAAAGAGCGCGAGCATGGCTGTTGTCGCGAGCACCACGACTATGAAACCCCAAGCATAGAAGGAATGCAGCAGACTCATCGCAGCGGCCTTGGCATCGGAGGGAATCGCTTGGATGATCGCGCTTAGCAGCAATTCAAGCAACCCGCCTCCGCATGAGAACACGATGGTGGCAAGCATGAATCCCCAGTAGGGCTCACGGGGGAACAAGGTGGGAGCCAATGCGAACAGCACTAAGCCGATGAAGGCCAAAAGGTGCCCGAGGGTGATGAAGGGCCTTACCCCAAAGCGGTCAACCGGGCGGCTGAACACCAAGTCTGCCACAATCTGCGTGAAGAAATTTATCAAAGTCAGACGGCCGGCCTGCTCGAACGTGAGGGAGAACGTATCCATGAGCAACACAAAAAGCAAGGGTGAGAGATTCGTCACCACAGCTCCGACAAAGTTGCCAAGGTAGCAGGCTCTGATGGTTGATTTATACATGAAGAGGATTATATACAGGGGAGGGTAGCTGGTAAAGCCAAGTTCGGGTATAATCGGTCCATGTCACAGAAACTTGTTGTCAAAGCTTTGCTTTTTGATTTAGATGGAACCCTGGTCGATACAATCGGCGATATCCTTCATGCGATGAACTGCGCTCTGTCCCATGCCGGTCTACCCCCTATCGATAGCCGCACCTGCATGCGTTTCGTAGGCCGTGGGCTGCACAACGCCCTACGGGGGGCCTTGGCTGATAGTGGGAGCGATATGAGTGGGGTGGATTTGAAAGAGCTTGACCAGGTTTTACTCGATACCTATCGTTTACATCCATACGAACGGTCGCTCATTTACCCCGGGGTGGAGCGTTTGCTGCAGAATTCTATTGCCTCAGGCCTGACCACAGGGGTACTATCAAATAAAGAGGATTCACTGGTGAAAGTGATTGTCGAGAAAAAATTCCCCAATATCCCGTTTGCCTTTGTTCAAGGAGCTTGTGATCAGATACCGTTGAAACCAGACCCGGTGGCGGCGCTTTCGTTCGCGAGGGCGCTGGATCTGGAACCTTCCCAAGTACTGTTCATCGGCGACAGTGAAGTGGATGCGCAGACAGCCATCGCGGCAGGCATGCCATATGCACTGGTCACCTGGGGGTTCAGGCCTCGCGCCGAACTCGCCGCTTCTGGTTATCATCCGTTATACGATACGGTTGAGGATTTGGAAAAAGGAGTGATGGTATGATTCTGACTGATGAGGAAAGACAGGACTTATATGGGAAAGCCCGGCAGTACATCGCAGCCGAGCAGGACCCCCACTTCCGCAAGGAAGTCGTGGATGCGCTTGATGAACACGCCGATGACGATTTGTACGATCGCTTCTATACCTCACTTGCCTTTGGCACCGCAGGTATGCGCGGAGTAATCGGAGGCGGAACCAACCGGATCAACTCCTTCATGGTGAGAAAGGTTTCGCAAGGTCTTGCTGATTATCTTTTCAGCACCGACAGCTCTCCCTCGGTAGCCATCGCATACGATTCACGCAACTACTCTTCATTATTCGCAGAGCAAGCGGCTCTCACCTTGTGTGCGAATGGTGTATCAGTTCTGCTCTATCCATCCCTACATCCCGTGCCGATGCTCTCGTACGCGGTGAGGGAATTGCGCACTACTGCAGGTATCGTGATCACCGCAAGTCATAATCCAGCCAAATACAACGGTTACAAAGTATACTGGTCCGATGGCGGCCAGGTTACTCCTCCACATGATGTGGGTATCTCTGAACGCGTGCGTGCGGTGGACGTTGCTTCCATCAAGAGTATCGATCGGAAAAAGGCGGAGTCCGAAGGGCTGCTCATCCCCGTACCGCGCTGGGTGGACGAAGCGTACTATGAGATGGTGCTCGGAAGTCTCCGCAGACCGGCTTTGGTGAAGGGTAGTCCAATCACCATCGCCTATACACCCTTGCATGGTTCAGGAAATATTCCTGTACGGACTTTGATGGAGCGGCTGGGGCTCCATTGCGAGGTGGTATCTGAGCAGGAATCTCCAGATGGGGATTTCCCCACGGTGTCCATGCCCAATCCAGAAGATCCCCAAGCCATGCGTTTGGCTATCGAACTTGCCAAAGAAAAGAAAGCCGATATCGTCTTGGGTACTGATCCAGATGCCGACCGCTTGGGTATCGCGATTCCAGTCGATGATACCAAGCAATCGTACCGCTTGCTTAGCGGCAATCAAATCGCGGTTTTGCTTTGTGATTACCTCATCAGCACTTGGAAAGAAGCGGGTAAGGATCCTTCTAGCCTTCCGTTGGTGGCGAAGTCTTTTGTAACTACCGACTTAGTGGCCGAGATCACACAGCGGAGCGGGGGTGTCTGCGTAGATGTCCTCACTGGATTCAAATATATCGCTGAGCAGATCGCCGCTCTGGAGAACAAAAACGACCGGTTCTTCCTATTCGGGTGCGAGGAAAGTTTTGGTTATCTTACAGTCCCTCAAGTGCGGGATAAGGATGCGGTCTCTACAGCTTTGTGCGCGGTGGAGATGATGAGCTATCATGCCTCGCGCCACACGACCTTGCAGCAGCGGTTGGAGGAGATATACCGGATCTATGGATATCATACGGAATCCGTGCTCTCTTTTTCCTATGAAGGAAGCGCTGGCAAACAAAAGATGCAGGACATCATGGCGGATTTCCGTTCCAAGCGCCCTGGCGATTCGTTTGCGGGTTTCTCTATAATAGAGATGCAAGACCTGCTTGAAGGTATGCATAAAACTGGTTTTCCAAAGTCCGATGTCATTATCCTCAGGTTCGAGACCGGAGAAAAGCTTGTGGTCCGTCCAAGTGGCACAGAGCCAAAAATCAAGTATTATCTATTTTTCAACGCGAAAGGTGAGGCTCAGGACACATTCCAAGCTTCACTTCCCGAACGGATCGCCCGTTTCAAAGCTGCGCTGTGAATCAATAGAGGGGAGAACGTATGAAGTCCTGTTATGTTTTAAGAAGAGACCGTGGCGCATCGATCTATCTCACTCCGTTCCAAGCAGTCAACACTTCCGGTGCTTGGAACGAGCAAGAGGAGATCACATGGTTCAGTAGCTCAGCTCTCACCACACATGAGAAGGATGACGCGCTGTTCTCCTTGTACCTACAGATGGACCGGGGTGTGGACCGATGGATCCAGGACGCCAGATACCTGCCTCGGCTCCTGTTGAGCGCCGGGGTATTTCTCGTGACATATTTCTTTTTCTCGCTTGCGGTACGCGACCCTATCCCGATGTTTGACGAGCTGCTTATTGCTGGTGGGGCGGCAGTCGCTTTCGCCATCTATCTGACGAAGAGGGATAAAAAGAGCGAGATGGCCATGAAGCGCCGCATGGAGCTGAAGCAGAATGCTTCCCGCTCAGATTTTGAATTGCTAGACTCTCTTACACTCTATGAGGATTATCTGACAAAATGCACGTATCTTGATTCCATCGAATTGGCGGACCGCCTGGCTTTGAACGGGGATGCTGATTTACCGACTTTAGAGATACCCGAAGCGAATGCCGGCCCTTGGCAGGCTGAGTTCACCGATCTTCTGGTGGAAAATCTTCGTATCACCCGGGCAACTGAATATAAAAAATACCTGCAGATAATCGAAATCCGGAAAAATAAAAAAGGTGATGAAGCCTTCTCCGCAAGATTGCTGAAGCTTGCGATGGCTAAATCGATAGATCTTCCTCTTCTTGCGCTTGTCACTGCGATAACGAAGCAATAGCCGACTTCTTGCGGTTGGTTGGATATGAAAGTCCTTCCTCAGCAAGATTCCTATCAGCTTCTATCGAGATGTCTCTCCTTCCTTTCCCTCATCGGGATTGTAGTGCTTGTATGCGCGGTGTATCTTGATTGGAAGATATTGCGGGACCTCCGTTTACCCGCTGTGCTTTCCATGTGTGGCGCAGGATTTCTGATTGCGTTAACCTTTGGCCGTTTGGCGAAAATAAGCCGGATGCTCTTGTGCTGTCTGACCATGTGGGTTCTTATCTGGGTGCAAGCCTCGGATATCACGCAAGACAACAAGGTTTTCTTCGGTTTGCCATGGGAGCGTGTCACAATCATCGAGGGGAGTCTTATCGCCGATTCCTCTTTGAGTGCGCAAGAGAACCAAGTGCTCAACCTCACCTTGAAAAGTTGTGATACCGGAAGTGGAACCTCTGCAGATGCCCACGGGACTTTGCTGGCCATTGGTGGTAGGCACGATTTCATCCCGGCAGGCTCAAATCTTTTGCTCAGTGGTGCATTGATTACGGTAGATGAGGGAAAATTCTTGTTTTTGACAGAATCCATCGATGTGCGAATCCCCACCAATCCGCTCCTACATCACATGCGTATGCTCCGAAAGCGCCTTCTGTTAGGATTGCTCAATAGATTTGAGCCTTTGGGGTACGGTCCTGCCGAGCTGTGCGGCTTACTCCTGCTTGGAAGAACGGATCAAACGGGTTCCTCAATCAAGGAAGCAAGTGTTGAGAGCGGATGCGCCCACATCCTTGCCTTGTCAGGCATGCATCTTCAGATTATGGCGGGAATAGCCGCATCCATCGTGTCATTGTTCTTTGGAAAAAGAACCGGGCGGAATGTATCTGTGATTCCGGTGGTTGCATTTCTCGGTATCGCTGGACCCAAACCTTCACTTGTCCGCTCCGCAGCAATGTATTTTCTTGCTCTCGATCCTAAAAGGCGTTGTTCAGTCCGTTATGCGCTATTCATTGCATGCGTGGTGCAGTTATTCTTTTTCCCAAACACTATCGCGACCTTGGGCTGCGTGCTCTCCTATAGTTCACTCGCGGGTATGATGCTCGTGCAGGAAACCGTCTCTCAGGCAGTGAGGACTTTCCTGCCCCGACGATTGGCAGCAGTTCTATCGGCACATGCGAGCGCTTTGGTTTTCGCAGGGCCTTGCGCCATCGCGGTCTTCAGCTGTTGGTATCCTATCGGGTTGCTCATCGTGCCTTTGGTGGGACCATTGGCCTTTCTCTATATGGCACTGGGTCTTTTTTGGCTGTTTTTTCCACTTCCAGCGACAGCCTACCTGTTGCAACAAGCATATAGGCTTTTCCTGTTCCTGTTAGGTGTTGGCGCAAGTTGGTCGCATGCCCATCCTCTGATGGGTTCCCCTGGCCACCTGTTTATCTATCTAGCGACACTGTTGACTGTTGTTGGCTTTCTTCTGTATGCTTGCCGGATAGCAAGGACAAGGAGCGCACACCGCCATGATATGGGACTTTCCCTACGATTCCCCGAATGCAATCACCGCCTTATTGGATAGAGCGGGTTTTTCCATGTCCAAAAGATTTGGTCAGAATTTTCTCCTCTCCACCGCTGTCCGCGAGCATATTGTCGATTCAATCGGTCCGATTGAAGGAAAAACAGTGTGGGAGATAGGACCGGGCCTTGGAGCTCTCACCATCGTGCTGCTGGAGCGCCAGGCACTCGTGACTGCTTATGAGATAGATCACGGCTTTTGCCGTATTTTGAGGGAAGAGGCTTTCGTCAATGAGAAGAATTTCAAATTGGTTGAAGGGGATGCTCTAAAGACTTGGGAACAGGTCTTTGCTGAGCAAGGTGTTCCCTCTGCCATATGCGGGAACCTGCCTTATAACGTCGGTTCCATCTGCATTGCTAGATTCATGGAAAAGCAATGCTTACCTCCACGGATGGTGTTCACTCTGCAAAAGGAAGTAGCCCAAAGGCTCTGCTCAAATCCTGGAGGCAAGCATTGGTCTGCCTTCAGCATTCTGTCTCAAGTCGATTACCACATGGAAGAGCTTTTCAATATCAATCCAGGGGCCTTTTATCCGGTGCCTTCGGTGATCTCCACGGTGATAGGCATGACTCGCCGCGAGAAGCCCTTGGTGGATCCTTCAATCCGCGATACTTTTTTCGAAATAGTGCACGATTTGTTCGCCCAGCGGAGAAAGACCGTCAAGAACAATCTCCTTCATGGTAAAACAGGTTCGAGAATGGGTAGGGAAGGTATAATTCAAGCGCTTGACGGCAGCGGGATTCCCCAAGCGGAACGCGCGGAGCAATTGGGAATCGATCAACTGCTTGCCCTTGCAAAGCAGGTCATCGCAGTGGGAAAAGACCTATAGCGGTCATTGTTTCCAGGAATCCATCCAATGGCCACGCGTAAAGCGGAGGATGTTGAGCACTCCCCGTACCACAAGATCGGCGACCATGCAGCTCCAAGCCGCTTTTAGTCCGAATCCAAAGACAAGGATTAAAATCGAGGCAGGTAGCAGCCGCACTGCCCACATGCCGATGAGCGAGAATATGAATGGCCATTTGGTATCGCCCGCCCCCCTTAGGATTCCGGAAGTGACGATGCTTATGGCAAAAAAAGGCTCTGCAAAGGCTTCTATGCGCAAGACACCAGCTCCTAATGCGATCACCTGGGCATCCGCAGTGAAAAAAGCCATCAGTTCACGTGCGAATATGAACATACCTGCACCCGTGATGGTCATAAGGACGACTCCATATCCGAGGCACCTTTTTGCGAATTTTAAGGCAAGATCCCGTTTCTCTGCCCCCAGCGATTGAGCGACCAAAGTGGTTGCGGCTATGGAAAAACCACTTACAGGCATATAGGTGATGGATTCTGCAGTAATCGCAAGGTGATGGGCGGCGAGGGCAATGGTTCCTATGTGGGTGACCAGCACGGTGAGGGTGATCTGGCCAAGCGATAAGGTCGCTCGCTCCAATGCAAGCGGAGCCCCGATACGCAAAGCCTGGCGGAGTATCCGGATATCGGGCCGCCATCCTCCGCGTGTGGTCGACTTCAAAGGCGATTTTCGGATCAGCAGCACCGAAAGCACTATCATTCCTGAGAGGGTGGTAGCTATTGCGGTGGAGATTGCCGCACCTTTCACTCCAAGTCCTGCACCAGGCATCACGAATTCTATACCAGCGACACTGAGGGTACGGGTGGGGAAGATCAATAGAAAATTTCCCACCACATTGACTATGTTCGTGATGATGTTGCAGATAAGTGGGGAACGAGTGTCCCCCGAACTTCTGATAAGGTTCGCGCAATACATGAAGGTGATGGTGAAAGGATAGGCTAGGGCGATGTAACGCATATAGATGATCGCATCAGGAACGACCTGTTCACCAACTCCAATCCAGATGGGTAGTGACGAGGCTATTCCATTCATGGCGATTGTGACCACCACGCTGGAGGCGAGGACTGCGAGAAGCGCTTGCTTCACTATACGCTGCACCTCAGGAAGATTCCGTGCACCTATCTGCCGGGCGGCAAGTACACCAAACGCCGCGCCGAAGGCGTACATCATGCCATTCACCAGCCAGATGGTTGACATGTTGACAGCGACTGCGGCGGTAGCCGAAGCCCCAAGCGAACCAACCATGGCGGAATCAACGTAGTTCACCAAGGTCTGGAATGTCTGGTCGAGGATAACTGGCCAGGCAAGCATCCAGATCACCTTGCCCGGTGATCTGGATGCGTCTAGCAGGAGCTCCTCTTTAGAAGATAATTTCATAGTCCTCATTGTGGGTATATTACCCTGAAGGCGTTGTCTGGCAGCCGTGAATCAGGCACCTGCTTGTGCCAAGGTGATTGCGCTGGTTACCACGATATCCTCGATGCTGCACCCACGGGAAAGATCGCTCACCGGCCGAGCGAAACCTTGGAGAATCGGGCCATATGCTTCCGCCCCCGCTAAACGCTGCACAAGCTTGTACCCGATATTGCCAGCCTGAAGGTCTGGGAACACCAGCACATTGGCTTTCCCTGCGACAGAGGATCCTGGTGCTTTGCTTCTACCGACAGAACCAATGATCGCCGCATCTAGCTGAAGTTCGCCATCAACTTGGAGATCCGGGCGTTTGGCTTTCAACAGTTGGACGGCGGTAGCGACTTTGTCAACAAGCGGACCTTTGGCAGAGCCTTTTGTGGAATAGGACAGCAAGGCCACGATTGGCTCGGCTTCGAGGTAGACACGGCAGGATTCAGCCGCTTCCTCAGCGATTTCAGCAAGTTGTTCGGCTGTCGGTTCAGGGATGGTGGCGCAGTCACTGAATATAAAGCTCCCATTGACTCCTAGCTCTTTTTTATCTGTAGCCATGACGAAGCAGGAGGAAGCGCTTTTAATCCCCGGCTTGGTCTTGATGATATGAAAAGACGCAAGCAGGACATTTCCAGTAGTGTTTTCGGCTCCGGCGACCATCGCATGGGCTATCTGCTTGCGGACCATCATGGCACCCCAGCGAAGCGGACTGACAATGCCGTCAAACGCTTCCTGTTCGGTCATGCCTTTCAGCTTGCGCAGTTCATAATATTCTTGTGCGAATCCAGCGCGAAGTGGAGAATCGGTTGGATTGACGACGTTGATGCCCTTGAGTGAAATCCCCTGCTGCGCGGCCACTGCCGCGACCTTTTCAAGCTCCCCGATAAGCGTTACGCTTGCAGCGAGTTTCTCGTCGATGATGATACGGGCGGCAGCGATTGTGCGGGGTTCGGTTCCTTCTGGAAGCACCAGCGCCTTCTGCAAAGAGCGTGCCTTTGCCTTCATTTTTTCTGCGAATGTCATATTGCATCTCCCTCATGGAATGATTGATTGGTACGTATGTCAGGATACCACAATCTTCCTTATGAGAGAATAGCACGAGTGGATTGAGTGAACGTTTGATTCATGCTAGGATGCGCGCATGAAGATCGGTGTGTATGGATTGGGACGTTTCGGTTCATTCTGGGCAGCTTCTCTAGCAAAAAGATATCCTGTGGTGGGATATAATCGCTCCCCTATGCGTATGTCTCCCGCGGGGGTGCCTGTGGTCCCGCTCGATGAGCTTTTTTCCTGCGATACCATCATCCTATGCGTCGCGATCTCTTCCTTCCGACAAGTGCTGAAGGAGATCGCTCCACGTTTAAGGCCTGGTATGCTGGTGATGGATACGTGTTCTGTAAAAATCTATCCGGCTTCAGTGATGGAGAAAGTACTTCCTGAAGAGATTGAGATTATCGCCACCCACCCGATGTTTGGTCCCGATTCAGGAAAAGATGGCATCGCCGGGCTTCCTTTGGTGTTTTCTCCCATAAGGTGCAAGGATTCCACCGTCACTTTATGGCGCTCGCTTTTCAATGAGATGCAATTGAATGTAATTGAGATGAGCTGCGATCAGCATGACCGCGAGGCTGCCTATTCACAAGGCATCACCCACTTCATTGGGAGGGTGCTTGATGAATTGCATCTCGCGCCAACCCAGCTGGCTACTCTCGGTTACCGACGGTTGATGTCGATTGTGGAACAGACCTGCAACGATCCCATCCAGCTTTTCTACGATCTGCAACGCTACAACCCCTATGCCCATGACATGAGGCTCAAGCTCAATACCGCCTTGGACACCATGCTTTCGGTTCTTGATCAATATGATCCAGGAGACCGTGATCTGCGATGAACGTATTTGTATATACGCTGGGATGCAAATTGAACCAGTGTGAAAGCGAAGCAATCGCAGATGCGTTTGGCAAGGAAGGTTTTTCGGTGGTTGGCTCTGACCAGCTGGCCGAGCTATATGTGGTGAACACCTGCACAGTCACCAGCAAGGCCGAGCAGAAGGCCAGACGTATGATACGGAAATTCTCGACAGAGCCACAATCTCCGATTGTCTTGGTGACCGGATGCTACGCTCAGATGGAACAAGATGTACTGAGAGCCTTAGGGGACCGGGTGGTGGTTGTTCCTTTGGAAAACAAATCCTCGCTTCTCGGGTTGCCCCGGGTGCTGGCCAATCGTTTGGTAGCTGGGGTGGATGCTCTTGAGGTTGTCCGTGGGTTCGCTTCCTCATGTATCGGGGCCTCTGCCTCTTCGGAGTCTTCTCCTTTTGATTATGATGCCGCGACATTCTCGTATCATTGCCGTGCGTTTTTAAAGATTCAAGATGGATGTGATAATTCATGCGCCTATTGCCGGGTCACGCTCGCGCGGGGAGATGCCATCAGTCTGCGACGAGACGAAGTGGTCCGGCGCTCCTTGGCGCTGGAGCAGGAAGGTTATTCTGAAATAGTGCTGACAGGAGTGAATATCAGCGCTTACTGGAGCGAAGGTGAAGGACTAGGAGGCTTGCTGAGGGCCTTGCTGGCCGTGTTGGGACCCGATATCCGGATACGGTTGTCCTCTTTGGAACCCGATCGTCTGGATGGGGAGCTGATAGCTCAGTTCGCCGATCCCCGCATCCAACCTCATTTCCATATTCCTGTTCAGTCAGCTTCGGATGTGGTTCTCAAGCGGGTCGGTCGGCATTATGATGTCCAACGTATGATAGAAGTGATCGCACGCATCCGCGCAGTGAAAGACGACCCCTTCCTCGCTGCGGATGTGATTACTGGCTTGCCATCGGAGACCGATGGGGAATTTGAAAAGACCGTACGCTTCTTCCGTGAGCAGGAGTTCTCCCAGTTGCATGTATTCCCTTATTCTCCAAGGCCTCAGACTCCTCTCTTTGATGCCACGGACAGGATTCCGGAATCCCAGCGGGATAAACGGGCCGCGGTGCTCCGGAATCTGTCGGCGATACAGCTTCGCCGGTATACTGCCCGGCAGATAGGTAAAAGCCTCGAGGTGGTCTTGGAGGATTGTAAGGATGGGAATTGGACTGGCCTATCAGGGAACTATCTGAAGGTGCAGGTGTTGGGAACCCCTTCGGATGCCCGGCACGGGCAACGATTGGTTGTGGTGCTGGAGCAAGATGCCCGAAATCCAAACCTCATCATCGCCCGCTATATGCCATCTCCGTCTGAAAAATCATCAAACCCCAGAATAGGCTAGGAATCCGCCATCGACTGGGACAACCACTCCTGTGACAAACCCAGAAGCTTCGGCATCTATCAAGTACAACACGGTGCCCAACAGTTCTTTAGGCTCGCCAAAACGGCCCATCGGAGTACCGGCGATGATTTTGTGCGAGCGTGCGGTGAGATTGCCCTCTTTGTCAAACAGAAGGCTCCGGTTTTGTGTGGTTGCGAAAAATCCAGGCGCGACCGCATTGACACGGATCCCTACATGGGCGAAATGCACGGCCAGCCACTCTGTCAGGTTGTTTATCGCGGCTTTCGCTCCAGCGTAACCAAGAACCTTAGTCATAGGATGGTAGGCGGCCATCGAGGACACGTTGAGGATGCAGCATCCTGGACGACCGATCATATCCTTGGCGAAGATCTGAGTGGGTAAGAGCGTTCCATTGAAATTCAAGCGGAACACGCCGTCGATATCCTCGGGAAGCAGCTTGAAAAAGCTCCTTATCGAATCATCGGTATCGGCAATCTCAAAGTATTCCTTGGTCGTGTTGGCCTTATCAGAGTTTCCACCGGCGCCGTTGATGAGAATGTCGCATGGTCCGAGGTCGCGGTTGACTAGGTTGTGGACCTCGTTCAGGCGCGCGATATCCAGCACGTCCACACTGTAAGGGACTGCGATACCTCCACTGGCTTTGATTTCCTCAGAGAGCCGGAGGATCTTATCCTCGCTTCTGTTCAATAAAGCCACCTTCGCCCCTTCAGCTGCGATTCGTCGGGCGAATTCACTGCAAAGGACGCCGCCTGCTCCTGTTATCACTACTACTTTTCCTTGAATATGGGTATGCATGCCAACCTCCTGGATGTTATCTCTATATCGCTCAGCATAGCATATTCTGTGGAGTTCCAGAAGGTCTTGCACATAATTGAATCCTACAATGCACCATCATGGGCCTTTAGGGATTTAGAATGTCTTAACTCGACTTCATACTGATTCCCCCACCGGCCAGGTTGTTGAGGTTGATAGGCAAGCTGTTGTATATATATGCATCCTCGGTAGATAATATTCTGGCACATAGTGGTTTTTCTCCTTGCAATTTACTTCATTCGCCACTATTCTTAAGAAAGGTGGCGCATGAATGGAAAAAACTGATAAGGGTAAATCGAATATGGATGTCACTAGGTTCATTCCGGATGAACTCAATCTGATACAGATCGAGCGTCGTTTTGAATTGGAAAAAGACATGATCAATGCAATAGCCTCAGGAAATTCACTGAGGATGCAGGAATTGCTGGAGCTTAAACGCTCCTTTTTCCCAAATTCGGTCTGCTGTGACAATCAAAGCGCAACTGATGTGCTACGCTCTTGTAAAAACCAATTGGTGGTGTTCAACACTGTCTGCCGCATAGCCGCCCGCCAGGGTGGGGTTCAACCATTGTACCTACATAACATCTTTAACAAATACGCGCTCATAATCGAACGGGCTACTTCGGTGCAATTTCTCGATGACACCTTGTATTCCCAGATGGCGATGGAATACGCGGAATCGGTATTGAGTTTCTCCATCTCCAGCTATAGCCCGGTGATTAAGAAACTGGTCACGTTTCTCACTTGTCATCTAAACGAGGACGTCACTGTGCAGGATCTTGCGAAAATCCACCGGATGCATATCTCCCATATCTCACGGAAGTTCAAGCATGAGACAGGTATGTCCATACCCGAATATGTCAACCTTCAGAGAATCGGCCTTGGCAAGTTGTATTTTGAGAATGGCAACACAAGCATTGGCGAGGTATCCGAGCTGCTGGGCTTCAATGACAGCAACTATTTTGGCAAGGTCTTTAAAAAATTCACCGACCTTACCCCTTCGCAATACATCACTCTGGTCCAAAACCGCCACGAAGTCCGCTAACCACCTTAATCAGCTGTCACTTTGCTTGCATGGAGCGGGTTTGGCGATTCGTTTGATCTCGCGCAGGATTATCTTCGGTTCCTCCATCTGCACCAGGGTATTGGCTGCGATGTTCTCCCGTATCCAAGCGTTTGAACCTATGATGGTGTTTTCGCCAATAGTGATATCACCAAGGATGGTGGCATTCGCATAGACCGTCACCCTGTCCTCAAGGGTAGGGTGGCGTTTTGTTCCTCTAATCAAGACACCACAGGCATCTTTTGGAAAGCTGAGGGCGCCAAGGGTAACCCCTTGATAGATCTTCACCTGATTTCCTATGACCGAAGTCTCTCCTATAACCACACCTGTACCATGGTCTATGAAGAGGCATCTTCCAATCGTGGCTCCTGGATGGATATCGATACCTGTGACTTTATGACTCGATTCGCTGAACATCCGGGGAATCAACGGAGCTCCCGCTTTATAGAGGAAGTTTGCGATTCGGTGGATTGTAAGCGCCCTTACTCCAGGGTAGGATATGATGGTTTCTCTGATGGAAGTCGCGGCGGGGTCGCCTTCATAAGCCGCTTTCGCATCTTCCTTCATCATGGTGCGCAGGCGGGGGAGGGCTTCGAACAATCGCTCGACGCAATCACGGGCCATATTGTGATAAGGTTCGGTTTCTTCCTCAGGTTTGTCCAATGGGTTCTCGTGGTACCATGCAAGGAAAAGTTGCTTTTGCAGGCGGGTGGAGATTTTGCCCAGCAAAGAGCGGACCACTTCGCGGATGGAATCCTCATTCAGAACCAATTGACCGCTACGGCCAGGAAACAGAAGCTCCATGAAGTCTTCAGCGAGAAGTTCTATTTCCGCCATCGAGGGCGTAGGACGGTAACTGATGAAATTCGATTGCCCATATCGTTCAAAACTCTGTAGATACGGCTCGATGAATCGCCCGATAGGTAATGTGCTTTCCTGCATGTCAGTTTTTCCTCATGCGTTTGAATATTATCGGAACCTTACATCAATGACAAGGTTTCAGCAAGGAGCCTGAGATTGAAGGAGCACCAGCAGAGGATTTCCATAAAACCAACGGGCTTGGCCCCTTGCAGAGCAGTATCTCTTTTCCGTATAGTAGCAAGGCGGATGCGAACGTACGTAAGGATGATTCAGGGGGCTTACCGATGATGCGGCAGATACGTCAACAGTGGAAGGAATTAGTCGAACGGGAGATACTCCTGTATGCGAAAGAGCTCCTTGGAACCGATGACCCGGTGCGGGAGCTGTCAATAGCAGTGCAAACACCACCGAAGCCGGAGCTTGGAGATATTGCTTTTCCCCTGTTTGTGTTTGCCAAGGTTTTCAGGACTGCCCCGAACGCACTGGCAGAGGTACTCCGCATCCGTCTCGGCGCTCGCACCGACCTACCTGAAGGCGATCTTCTGGTGGCGGGTCCGTATCTGAATGTCAAAGTCGATGTGATTTCTCTCGCTGGCCACCTCCAGCAGGCGGTGCAGGCCCAAGGCAGTGGCTTCGGCCGCAATCAGACTATGGCTGGCAAACGGGTGATGGTGGAGTTTTCCTGTCCAAATACAAATAAACCCTTGCATCTCGGCCACTTGCGCAACGACTCCATCGGAGAAAGCATATCCGCGATTCTTAAGGCGAATGGAGCGATTGTCCGTAAGGTCAACCTTATCAACAATAGGGGTGTCCATATCTGCAAATCCATGCTCGCTTACCAGAAGTACGGCAATGGAGAGACTCCTGAAAGCGCTGGAATCAAAGGTGACCACCTGGTTGGAAAATACTATGTGCGATTCGCCCAGTGGGAAAAAGAAGATCCAACAGCAATGGGGCAAGCCCAGGAGATGTTGAGAAAATGGGAGGATGGAGATCCCGAGGTTCTCTCGTTATGGAGGACCATGAACCAGTGGACTCTGGAAGGGGTTTCCCAGACATACGCAAAAACAGGGATTTCCTTCGACCAATATTATTACGAAAGCGACACCTACATGTTCGGTAAGGACAACGTGCTCAAAGGTCTTGAGCAAGGTGTTTTCTATCGGGAGGAGGATGGTTCGGTCTGGATTGATCTTGCGGAGATCAATCTTGATAAAAAGGTTTTGCTTCGCAAGGATGGCACCTCATTATATCTCACCCAGGATATTGGGACGGCGATCGCACGGCATACCGATTGGCCCTTCGATTCGCTTATCTATGTCGTGGCGAGTGAGCAGATGTACCATTTCAAAGTACTGTTTCATGTTTTGCAGCGTCTTGGCCATCCATGGGCCAAGGACTTGCACCATCTATCGTACGGGATGGTGAATCTTCCGGAAGGTAAGATGAAATCCAGGGAAGGGACAGTGGTGGATGCGGACGATCTGTTCGCCCAGTTGTCTTTGCTTGCGGTTGAGGAGATCAGGTCAAAGGATCGCGAGGACGATGTCGGGGATGTCGCGGCTACTGGTGAAGCGGTCGCTCTCGGTGCGCTCAATTATTATCTGCTGCAGACGAATCCAACTAAGGACATGGTGTTCAATCCCGCGGAATCCATCTCTTTCTCAGGCAACACCGGCCCGTATCTCCAGTACATGGGGGCGCGTATCTCAAGCATGCTGCGTAAGTACGAGTCGATGCGCGAGGCCCATGACGATATCTCTTTCGATGGCGCGTTGCTGAAGATCGAGGAAGAGCGCGAGCTGGTCAAGCTCATCGCGCGTTATGGCGAGTCGGTCGAGGAGGCGGGAAGAGACTTGAATCCATCCGCGGTTGCGACCTATCTATACGAGCTTTCGCGGCTCTTTTCAAAATATTACCACGATCATCAAATTCTCAAAGCAGAGACCCCGCAGCTGGTGAAAGCCCGGATATCCTTATGCGCGATGGTTCTCCAGGTCTTGAAAAACGCTTATTCCCTCGTAGGGATTCCGTTTCTCGAATCGATGTGATTCTATTTCCGCAATTGGTCTAGGGTATTGCCAATATCGGATGGTTATGGTATAAGATACCCTGCATATTTTAGAGTAAGGATGTGGTAAACATGTACGCACTGGTAGAGATTCTCGGTAAGCAGTACAAAGCGCAGGAAGGCGCTACGTTGAAAGTCGACAAGATTGACATGGAATCCGGCAAAGAGCTGGAATTCAATACAGTAGTAGCGATTGCCGACGGAGAGAACTCCGTTTTTGGCAAGCCCTATGTCGAAGGGGCGAAAGTTGTCGTCACCATGGATGAGACCATCAAGGGTGATAAGGTCAAAGTCTATAAGTTCCACCGGAGAAAGGGATACCGCAGAACCCAGGGTCACCGGCAGAAGTATTCACTGGTCATAGTGAAAGAGATCAAGGCGTAAGGAGAAACTGGAATGGCTCATAAGAAAGGTGGCGGTAGCTCAAGAAACGGACGCGACTCCAATTCCCAAAGGCTTGGTGTCAAAAGATTTGGTGGTCAGCTCGTCAAGGCTGGAGAGATTCTTGTGCGTCAGCACGGTAATAAATTCCACCCAGGAGAGAATGTAGGCTGTGGCCGGGATTTCACCCTGTTCGCAAAGGCGGCAGGTGCGGTGGAATTCCACATTCGCAACAACCGCCAGTATATCCGCATCGTAACCGAATAAGAGCTTTCAGCCTTCCGGGATAGTTGCGCAAAAGTAGTAAAAAATGTTTGGATTTTCAGATGAGACCTATATAGACGTTGCCTCCGGAAACGGAGGCAATGGTTGTGTTTCTTTCCGTCGAGAGAAGTATATACCCAAGGGTGGGCCCGATGGTGGAGACGGAGGTCGTGGTGGCGATGTGGTGTTCGTGGTTAAAGACAACCTACGGACGCTTGGCCATTTAAAAATGATACGTACATTCCGTGCTGAGAACGGCCACAACGGGATGGGCGCGCGTTGTTATGGGCGTGATGGGCTCGATGTGGAGATTCCCGTACCACGGGGGACCGTGATTAAAGATGCTCAGACTGGGGAGATTATTAAAGATCTAACCGGCGAGCAGCGGTGGGTGTATCTGAAGGGTGGCCGAGGTGGTCAGGGCAACTGGCATTTCCGTACCGCAACCAGACAAGCTCCACGTTTTGCCCAGCCAGGAGAAAGAGGTTTTGAGCTTCGGGTTGGTGTTGAACTTCTTGTGATCGCCGATATCGGCTTCGTGGGATTCCCAAACGCGGGTAAAAGCTCTCTCCTCAATCAACTTACAAACGCGCGAACCAAGGTCGCCGGCTATCCTTTCACTACTAAGATCCCTCAGTTGGGCATGTTCCGCTATGGCGATCATGACATTGTGCTTGCGGATATTCCTGGAATCATCGAAGGTGCCTCCAAAGGCGCTGGAATGGGTATTAAATTCCTACGGCATATCGCACGTACCATAGGTCTTGCTTTCCTCATCGATCTTTCCGATGATCGTTATCTCGAAGCCTATGACACCTTGTGTGAGGAACTGCGCTCGTATGCTCCTGACTTGCTCGAGAAGCCTCAGGTGGTCATTGGCACTAAGACTGACGAGGAGTGCGCTCCTGAGCGCCTTGCTGAATTGAGGAAGGCTCGTCCAGAACTTAATGTCATTGGGTTGTCGAATTTCACTGGTGAAGGTCTAGATGAAGTGAAACAAGCTTTCATCCATATGGTGGGCACCTCTGAACGGAGAACCGAAGTCGATTCGGACTTCACTACAACCGTGGATAAGGATGCTGAATACCGGGAAGAGGTATGAAGACCGCAATAATCGGTGGCACCTTCGATCCTGTGCACAACGGGCATCTGCATCTCTTGCATTGGTTGGTGGCGACTACTGATTATCAAAGGATCCTATTCATTCCTGTTTTCCTCCCTCCCCACAAAACCTACAGGCAGCGGGTGTCCGATCACGACCGGATAGTCATGCTCAAGCTCGCGTTGCAGGCCTATCCAGAGATATACCCTGAGGACCGCGCGGTGGAATTGGTTGTGGATGATTGTGAGATTCGTAGACAGGGAATCTCCTACATGTTCGATACGGTGAGGGATGTGCTCGTCCGTTACCATGTCGAAGGAAGACTAGCTGTGGTGATTGGGGATGACCTGTTGCCAGGCCTCACTTCTTGGCACCGGTTTGAAGAGCTATGTAGTCTTGTCGACTTTCTGGTGTTCAAACGCTCCTCAGATGCGTCCATAAGAGAGCTTCCTCAAATGGTGGCAGGTCGGGTGATGGATAATCCCTCGTTAAGCGATTCCTCCACCGAAATCAGGGAAATTCTTCAGTCCGGGGCAACGGATGTTGATTTAGCTTCCCTGATGCCGCTATCTGTCGTAGACTATATCAGGAACCATGGATTATACACCGATTGAAGTTATTGTGAATTCCACACTTTCACCAAAGAGACTCAGGCATTCTAAATCGACAGCAGCGCAGGCTAGAGAACTCATGGCGCGTTTCTCTACCAATCCTCATGAGATTGAAGCGGCGTTCGCTGTCGGTCTCTGGCACGACATTGCGCGGGAATGGAGCGATGATGCTCTATTGACTTATTGTCTAATCCATAAGCTTGCGATGGAGCCTGAAGAACTCGCCCAGCCTATGTTGCTGCATGGTTTGGTCGCCTCCGCTCTGCTAACCGATACCATGGCCGAATCAAGCCCAGCTTGGACTCTTGCGGTGCGATGGCATACGCTTGGTTCACGGACGATGGGTATCTTGGGTGCTGTTTTGTTTATAGCCGATTTCCTCGAGCCAACGCGAACGCATCTTGAAGCTGTTGAGCGAACCACTTTGCTGGAAAGTCATACTCTCGAAGAGATGTGTGTAAGAATTATCCAGAACCAAAATCGCTTTCTCAGTGGAAAAGGAATTCCCACAGCCCGCTCAACTTCAAGTTTGATGGAATTCCTGCTTGAAGGAGGGCGTTTTTGAAGAAATCATGGTTTCGCATATTGAATTTACTATTGGTAATGACGCTATTCATTTTTCTTGGGCAATCCTGTGGATCCAACTCTGATTTAACCGTCTGGTATGGTATAACAGACCGAGGTGGGATGATATTCGCACTGCAGCAAGGCGCATCGAGTCTGCTGGTAGCTCTTATTCCAAATGAGACTCTGGTTTCGTTCAGAAAGCAACTTGCCGCGAAAGGTGTTGAATCCGATGATTTGGGTGCGGTCCAATACCTCTTCGGTTTGAAAGGCGACCATTTTTTCAAAGCAGATATAACTTTGATGGGAGCTGTCAGGGACTTGCTTGATGCCCTAGGGGGCCGCTTTTCTGAAATGGAGAAAGGATATTCAATAGAGGAACACCGTTTGAGAACTTTGGCCACCCATGCGATGGACTTGAGTAAAAACCCATTGCCCGATACACTGGCAGCACTTGCCGGACCCCAAACCACGGGGGAGGACATCACCAAAGCCTTGGGCATCTTGGCTAGACGAAAGCTTGAGGTGATGTATTTCAATATAGGTACGTTTCTCGACCCTTCGCTTTCCAGCGATGACTTGAAGCGATGGACAACTGAATGGACAACCCACGCGTTGCGTGCGGCTGCAAGATAGATAGGAGTTGGTGTGAGATGATGGATGAAGAGACGAAGCGGCTGGCTGCCGAGATTGGGCAGTTTGTCACAGACCACAAGGGAATCGACCCCGTGTTGATCGATGTATCGGAGATCTCCGGATGGGCGGATTGCTTCATTGTCTCAACAGTGAACAGTCTTGGCCATCTGAGAGGAATGGCGAAAGAACTTTGGGGATTTCTTTCGGAACGTGGCGTGGAAGTAATCAACCGGCATAAAAGTGTCGCTGGTGATGGTTGGGAATTGATTGACTGCGGAGATATCATCATCCACTTGATGAGTGCTGAGCTCAGGGAGTTCTATGCCTTGGAGAAACTCTGGCATGCAGGCACCAGGCTGGATTTTTTAAAGATCCTAAACGAACGCTAAATAAAAACCCCGGTCGTCCGGGGTTTGATTTGTGAGTGTGGTTTAGGTTCCAGGGACCAAAACCACAGACCTGAACGATGCGCATCATTCGGTGAGAAGGTCCTCATCGGAAACATAGTCTTTCTTTTTGATCGATTTGAAGAGCTTCACCAATTTTGGAACGGTGAGGGACTTCTTCTCCTCGGCGCTCAAGTCAAGTATGATTTTTCCTTCATCCATCATCAACAGACGATTTCCAAAGTCGATGGCATGCTGCATATTGTGGGTCACCATCAATGCGGTAAGCTCATACTTATCTATGAACTGCATGGTGAGATCCATGACAATCTGGGCGTTCCGAGGGTCTAGGGCAGCTGTATGCTCGTCAAGCAACAGCATTTTAGGCCTGCTGAGGACTGTCATCAAAAGGGTGAGCGCTTGGCGTTGCCCTCCAGAAAGCAAACCCACATTGTCCTTGAGCCTCGCCTCCAACCCCATGGACAGCTGTTTCAGCTCTTTCCTAAACAGTTCCCGCTTTTCGGCATTCAGGCTTATACGCAGTCCTTTCATCCCTTTGCTATACGCTGTTATGAGATTGTCCTCGATAGACATCTTGGCCGCGGTACCTTTGGTAGGATCTTGGAAAATCCTTCCGATGGTAAAAGCCCGACGGTATTCAGGCGTACTGGTGACATCCTTTCCTTCAATCAATAGCTTACCACCGGTGACTGGATAAGTGCCCGAGATTAAATTGAACAAAGTGCTCTTTCCAGATCCATTGCTGCCGACCACCGTAATGAAATCACCTCTAGAAACTGTGAGATTGATATCTTCCAAGGCTGTCTTTTCATTAACCGTACCGGGATAGAATACTTTTGAAACTTGGTCAATCCTCAACATGCGCGTTCTCCTTTTCCCTGGTCTCAGCTTCACGCTTCTCCTTATTCCGCCGTAAGGCTTTTTTACGGGCATCGGCAGTCGACGCCGCGCTCCGGGTTTGGGCAATGAGCAATGAGATTATCACCAGTATTCCAGTGAGAAGCTTGAGGTCGCTCGGAGTGAGCTTGATATAATATCCATAATAGCGGCCGAGGAACATGAGGGCTTTGTAGATGATCGCACCTAACACAACACGTAAAGTGATGAATGAGATTTTATTACTATCGAATAGAAACTCACCTATCATGATCGCAGCTAGTCCTTGGACCACCATTCCCTGTCCTAGGTTCGCGTCAGCGAAGCCTTGGTATTGGGCCAGCAGTCCTCCGGAAAGAGCGATGAAAGCGTTGGAGATGCCTATGCCGATGACCTTCAACCGGCGAGGATCGATCCCCATGCTGATGATCATCTGCTCGTTGCTTCCAAGCGCCCCAATTGAGATGCCTAGGTCTGTGCGGAAAAAGACATCCATCATCTCCTTCACCACCAGTACGATGATGAGTGTGCCTACAAGCACCGAGCCTGTTTGTCCAAGTGCGCTGAATACTTTTGGAAACTCTGTATAAAGCGTTGTGGTGCGCAGGAGGGGCACATTCGCACGTCCCCCAAGAATCCGGATGTTGATTGAGTACAGCATCGTCATGGTGAGGATGCCGGCAAGCAACCCAGGTACTTTCAATCGGTTGTGGATCGTGGCGGTAACCATGCCTGCGATTGCACCGGCAAAAAAAGAAAGAAGAAGAGCGGCCGGGATTCCCCAGCCGTTCACAATAGCCATAGTCGCGACGGCGGCTCCTGTAGCGAAGGAGCCGTCGCACGTGAGGTCTGGAAAATCCAAGATGCGGTATGAAATCAACACTCCCATCACCATGATGGAGAATATCAACCCATCAACGAAAATACCTTCGATCATCCTGTTCTGCCTACTTTACAATTTTCTTTCCACCATCAAAAAGGACAGCGGCGGTGTTCAGAAGGTCAGCCGGAATGACGATGCCTAGTTTTTTAGCGACGTCAAGGTTGAACCACATCTCAAAGTCAGAGGGATCGGTCAGGAACATGGTGCTGATCGCGCCAGGATTCTTGCCATTCTTGAGAATGTCTTCGATGATCCTACCGGTAGCAAGACCAATCTTGTAATAGTCAAAGCCCCAGGCCACCAGGAAGTTGAGACCTTCGACACCGGAGGGGTCTGCTGACATGAGAGGCACGCCGGCTTTGGCACAGACATCGTCTACGGAAGGTAGGGCGGAGATGACAGTGTTGTCAGTAGCGATATACATCGCTCCAACACGTTTGACAATGGATTGGGTCGCGGACATGACTTCGGCGGTGTTGGCAACAGCTGCGGAAACAAGCTCGACGCCAAGTTTCTTACAGGCCGCGGCAGCCATCTGGTTGAGCAGCACGCCATTGGCTTCGCCGCTAGCGTACACATTGCCGATGGTTTTGGCTCCGGTGAGACGAACGAGCAGTGCGATCTGCGCCTCAACCGGATTCATGTCGGAGACACCGGCTACATTGCCTGTGTATGGGCCGTAGGAGGGAACAAGTCCGGCTGCAAGAGGATCGGTGACAGCTGAAAAGATCACGGGGATATCCTGAAAGGTGTTTGCCAGAGCTTGGGCTACAGGAGTAGCTATACCTACTACCATCGAGACTTTGTCAGCTTTGAATTTCTGAGCGATCTGGTTGGCGGTGGATATATCGCCGTTTGCATTCTGAAAATCAAATTTCACAGCCACGCCTACTTTGGCGAGGTGGTCCTGCATCCCCTTTTCCACAGCGTCCAACGCTGGGTGGGTGATGATTTTCGATACACCGATAGTTGGAACCGCAGCAACTGAGGCTTCCTTGGCGCCGGCGGCGAACAACATCGAAGCAGAGAGCAGGGATACAATCAACAGCGTAGTCAATAAGATCACACGTTTCATAAGACGCTCCTTAGCGAATGGTATGCTGGTCACTATAGACTTCTTATTTCAATTTGTAAAGATATTATACATTTGAATGCATAAAAATGCATATCCTATCCAAGCAACGAGCAGTTCCTCGGTCCGCGATCTGATGCTTGTCTTCCACCTCCAGCATTGAACACGTGCAAGGATTCCATCGAAGCACCCTGAAAAAAACCGCCCAAAGAAGCCTTGCTCCATGGACGGCCACGCTATAGGTTGATTGATATATACATAGTAACCGACAATACAATCAGTGCTTTAAAAATAGAGGGAACTGACCAACGGTCAATAATCGAAGGATTCCTCTTCGTTTAGTTCTTCGGATTCGTCAAAAACTACTGCATCGTCTTCCTCGATAACCTCCGTCTCCTCTCCATCCATAAAGAAACCATCGAGGTCATCATCTTCCTCTTCTTCCTCAAATTCGTCTAGCTCATCATCTTCTCTAAAGTCATTCGGGTCGAAATCATCATCCAACTCGAAGTCATCTTCATCTTCGTCATCGGCTTCGTCATCGAAATATTTGTCTTCCCATTCATCTTCATCGCGGTATTTCATGGCTTATCCCCCAAAACGGACCTGATGTATAAACAGTAGGCGAAGTGTAGGGTTCTGTCAATCAGGATTCTTCATAAACACATGCGTAGGTGACCTTGCGCCCCATTTGACTTGTTGCTATAGTAAAACACGGATTCAAGGAGTAAAGATGAAAAAAAACATCGTCCTGGCGGTTCCGATGGGAGATCCTGCGGGTATTGGCCCTGAGATCGTGTTGAAGGCGATCGCTCATGGGGATCTTGCAGGAAAAGCCACCATTGTGGTGATAGGCGACCAGGCTCTTTTGGAGAAAACCGCACAGGATTGCGCGCTTACCTTCGCGTTCGACATGGTGGTCACCACAGATGAGGAATGCGCGGCTTGTCTTGAATCAGGGCCGGATTCCATTCTCTACCATCACCGCTTGGTCGATTTGAAAAAGTTCAGTTACGGCAGCATCGATGGCATGTGCGGACGTGCCGCCTATGAATGCATAGCCCAAGCGGTTCGGCTTACACAGATGGGATTGACCAAAGCGGTGGTCACACCGCCGCTTCACAAGGAATCCTTAAAAGCCGGGGGCATCGCTTCAATCGGACACACTGAGATTCTGGGTGAATTGACCGATACTGTAAATCCAGTCACGATGTTCGAGACGCTCGGGCTAAAAATATTTTTCATGACCCGCCATCTGTCCTTGCGCCAGGCCTGTGACGCAGTCACCCGCGAACGTCTGCTTAAAACCATCCTAGCTTGCGACCGTCTTGCTAAAAACAGCGCTTTCGACCAGACGAAACCACTTGTCGTGGCAGGACTTAATCCCCATTGTGGCGAACATGGTTTGTTTGGAGATGAGGAGATGATGGAGATAGTGCCTGCGATTGAGGATGCCCGGTCGGCAGGTGTCGACATCGTTGGTCCGGTTGGGGCTGATTCCGTATTCCACCAGGCGAAAATGGGTAAATACAAAGCTGTGGTCTCCTTGTATCACGACCAAGGGCATATAGCGGCCAAGACTCTGGATTTTGACCGGACCATCAGCGTTACTTGGGGATTGCCTTTCCTACGTACTTCGGTGGACCATGGGACGGCTTTCGATATAGCTGGAAAAGGAATCGCATCTTCCATCAGCATGACTGAGGCACTCTCCGTCGCGTTGCGCTATCTTAAAGCTCAAGGAGTTTGATTCCCATATGATATCAGTACAAAGGCTTTCAAAAAGCTTCAAAGGACGAAAAGGGGTTAAGCAGGTGCTTGACGATGTTTCGTTTGAAGCTTTCGATGGAGAAGTATTCGGACTTCTAGGTCCGAATGGCGCTGGCAAGACCACTACACTCAGAAGTATCGCGACTTTGCTGCAACCGGATTCCGGCAAGGTGTCTGTGGACGGGTTCGATGTCACCAAGGATGGACGTGCGGTCCGCAACCGCATTGGATTTCTTACGGGAGATATGAAATTGGCAGGAAATCTTTCCAGTCGGGAGATGCTGAGGTTCTATGGCGAATTAAACCATATGGAGCCTTCCCATATAAAAGCCCGGATCGATAGGCTTTCAGCCGATCTAGGTATGGAGGAATTTCTTGACCGCCCGATTTCAAAACTCTCAGCGGGAATGACTCAGAAGACCTCTATCGCGGTAAGCATCCTGCATGACCCGCAAGTCATTGTGTTTGATGAACCCACCAGCAATCTCGATGTGCTCGCGGTAAAAGTTGTCGCTGACTTCATACGGGAGTCTAAAGCCTCGGGGAAGTGCGTGGTGCTGTCGACTCATGTTCTGGGGGAGGCGGAAAGGCTGTGCGATCGGGTGGGTATTCTCCATCAGGGCAAATTGCTCTGCAGTGGTAAACATGACGAACTGCTCGAGCGTTATGGGCAGAAAAATTTAGAAGATCTGTTTTTCCACCTGGTGTTCCAAGGGAGAGAAGAGAAATGATCCGTGATGCATTCATTATTTTTAGAAAGGAACTCCGCAATCTCCTTAAGGACCGCCGGACAGTTTTCTCCACGCTCATCCTTCCATTGCTGACTATTCCGATAATTTTCGTGGGTATGGGGTCGGTGGTGGGTTCTCTTGATAAAGAGGCGAGGGAGACCATCTACACCATCTCCATTCAGGACAACGCCGATACACGTTTGCCGACGATCCTCTCGACATTGGTCAGTTATGTACCGGTCTCAACCGATGCCTCCCCCGATGTCACGGTGATATTCCCCCGGCCATATGCCCCCGGAACAAAGGCCGTAGTCCGCATGGTGTATGATTCAAGCAGTCAGAAGACTCAGTTCGCAGCGCAGATGGTACGTCAGGCGTTGCGGCAGTATGACGATCTCATCGCGCAGGAACTGCTAGTCAGCCATGGTCTCTCGTTAACCGATCTTATCACTTTGGAAACGGTGGTTATAGACACCGCTCCCGAAGCTGTCCAGTCGGGAGGCGGAATGCTGGCGATGATGGTTCCCTATTTCCTCATTATCTTCCTGTTCGCTGGATCCATGAGCACTGGTCTCGATGTCACCTGTGGAGAAAAAGAAAGGGGGAGTCTCGCGGCGCTGCTCGTGAACCAGGTCTCCCGCACCTCCATAGCATGGGGCAAGATCCTGCATGTGATGACCGTGGCGACCGCGTCCTCGATAGCCACCTTTGCCGGAATGCTCATCTCGTTACAACTGCCAGGGGGTTCCAGCATGTTCGGCGGGATGGATGTAGGCGCTTCGTCAATCGGTTCCACCGCCATGCTGGTCATTCTTCTTGGACTTTTCTCAACAGCACTGTTCACCGCAGCACTCATCTCCTTGCTTGGGTGTCTGGCCAAGACCGTTAAGGAAGGCACAACATATGTGATGCCTCTATATATGGTTGTTGTGCTGATTGGTGTCACCACCATGTACATGGATCCGTCAAAGAATCCCTATCTGTTCCTTATTCCTTTTGTAAACACCATTTTTGCCTTGAAAGAATCCTTCATGGGAATGGTTTCCCCCATGCATGTACTGCTGATGATCGGGACCAACCTGATGTACGCGGCACTATGTGGATTCCTAGTATCGCGTTTATTCAATTCTGAAAGAATCCTGCAGACGGTTTGATGATAGTTATGGAGACAAGGAGGTCTTCCCCCATGAAAAAACACACACGAGCCATCGTTCTCGCACTTAGTGTCCTTCTTCTTTTCGCTGTGCTTTTTGCAACAGGTTGTGCCACCACAGTTACGGTGAACCACTTGATTCCCGCGGAAATCAACATGTCGGATTACCGCAATCTCGCGGTAGCGAGCACCAGAGGATTTTCTTTTGGGTTTTTCAACCGTCCTGCTTCAATAGTGCCTGATTTAAGCGGCACTTCTGGCTATCGGGTATATTCCGGCCTTTCTCCTTATGCTGAGGTTGAGCTTGCCCAATATGCTACTCGAAGGTTGAATGCGAATTTAGCGAATGCCGATTATTTCTCGTTGATATCGCCAGCTCTCACCGACACCATTGTGGGAAGGGGTGGGAACAACGCCACCATGTACGACCAGCTGATGCGCGCGGGAGCTAGCGCCCTTCTTACCAGCGATATCAGCTATATGGATGTTGATGAATACATCTATGCGGCAGAGGTGAAGAAGCTGGTGACGAAAGACCCCATCACTGGCCTAACGTTGCCAAAAGCTGAGGAACGTCTTATCCTTACATATTTCATCAAGCAGCGAATCGCGATCACCTATCGGTATGAAATCGTTGATTTGCGGACGGGTAGGCTGATCATTTCAAAAACTTTCAATGATCAATTCGAACGTTCCTACGAGCTGCCTGCAGACAAGACGAAGGTTATCACTGCAACCTCCATCGACTCCCGCTTTGAGAGTTTGATAGATGACTTCCTCAGGACACTTACGAATCAAATCGCGCCGCGGTATGAGCGCACAGTGTTGAGTCTCATGGATAATAAGCCCGAGGTCCAAAGAGTCGCCGAAGCTTGGGAAGAAGCTAAACGGGGAAATATCGCTGTCGCTCGGGAGTTGTTCCTGAAGGAATGGAATCGGTCTGACCACATACCGTCTGGATATAACGCGGCTTTGATGATTGAAGCGCTTGGGGATCTACCAGAAGCTGTCGACCTGATGTGGGAAGTCTACCGCGCCAGTGGCAGCGCGCGGATCTACTCGCAGCTGGATAGGATGAAGCGTGCTTTGGAGAATCAGCGGAAAGCTGAATCCCAGATGTAGGTTTGGGAAAGCATGCGAAAAGCCCTTCTCATCCTCTATACCGGCGATGGTAAAGGGAAGACAACCGCGGCAATGGGTCTCATCATGCGGGCTCTCGGGCATGACGGCCGTTGCGCGGTTGTTCAATTTATTAAGAAGAGTACTCTGGATTCTGGAGAAAGGCGTGTGGCTGAGCGTCTCGGTGTGGTCTGGCGTAACTTTGGCGAGGGTTTCACTTGGGATAATCCAGATCTTGGACCGACAATAAAAGCTTGCCAAAAGGGTTGGGAGCTGGCGAAGGTGTGGATAGCTAGCGGAGAGTATGATCTTGTGGTTTTGGACGAATTCACGTACGCGCTTACCAAGAGCTTCCTGCCTCTGAACGATGTCCTGGATTGGCTTCTTGCCCATAAGAACGATCAGGGACTCCCCCATATCGTCATCACAGGGCGTAACGCACCCGCTCTTCTGATTGAGAATGCCGATCTGGTGAGCGAGATTCGTGAGATCAAACATCCTTGGAGCAGTTCGGGCACGAAAGCACAGAAAATGGTGGAATTTTAAAAAAATTGCCTGAAAACGACATTCGGTGCGATTTTTATTCACCAAAACAAAGAAACAGGATATAATCGGCCCAAGAGGATTAACTGATGGGCTATATTGAGATTCATTCCCACCTGTTACCCTTCGTCGATGATGGCGTTGGGTCCAAAGAGCAATGCATACAGGTATTGCAAGCCTATCAGGCTGCTGGATTCGACCGCATCGTTCTTACGCCACATCTTTATAATCCGTATGTCGCCACCAGGACCAAGAATATCAGACCAATGTTCACTTGGGTGCAGGAGGCGGCGGCTCGTGTTGGACTCACCATGTACCTCGGTGGAGAGATTTATGTGGGAGCCTCTGACAATCTGGAGGTTCTGCCGTTCCTCGGACGTTTCGTTCTGCTGGAAGTTAATTATGTGGTTGAGCCTTTGTTCTTGCTTAACCAGGCTTACACATTGTTGAAGCGGGGTTTCGATGTCATCCTCGCGCACGTGGAGCGATACCAATGGTTCACGACGGAGAGCATGGTGGCTAGAAAATTACAGGAGATGGGGGTGCGTTTCCAATCCAACGTCGATGGTGTGGAATCCGGTCTTGCCTCAAGGTGGCTGGAGGCAGGCATGATCGACATCATCGCTGGTGACAATCATGGGGATCCAAGTCTGCCTGGCAGGCTGGCTGCCTTGCTGAGGAAGTATCCTGAGGTGCTTGGTAGGATGGAGTCTTTGTTCCAAGGCAATGTGTAAACCTAATAGGGGGAAGATATGCTTTTAGATATGACAGTTTCGAATTTCCGATCGATAAAGACACCACAGACCATTTCTTTTGAGGCCGTGCGTGACAATAGACTCGCTGATTCCAAAGTAGTGAAGGTTTCTGAGAAATTGAAGGTTATCAAGACCTCCGCGATCATAGGGCCGAATGGCGCAGGCAAGAGCACCTTTGTGAGGGCGCTGGAAGCTCTTAAGGCGATAGTGACCGCTGAAGCAGAAGTCGTTAATCCTCTTCAGCTTCTCGCAGGTACCTCCTTCGCATATTCAGAAGTCAAAGGTGGTCCTGCCAGCATGATCTTAGAGTTGGTCATGGGTGTGGATGAGGAATCAAACGAAGCTCTTGTCGGTAGGTACGCGCTTGTTGCAGACCGCGACAGAGTGTACGAAGAATCCTATCATATGATTATCGGACGTTCAAAGAAACTGATGTTCGAGCGGAAACTCGTGGATGCCGACGCAACTGAGCTTTCATACCATTACCGCTGGGGAAAGATGTTTCGTGGCGAAAAGAAACGAATGGTTGGGAAAGTGTCGCCAAAGCACACCTACCTCGCGGCGGCGGCTCGCAAGGGGAGTCTTACCCTTATGCCACTGTACCAGTGGTTTAGCGAGAAACTGCTGATTCTCCCGTTTGGACTGTCCTCGCTTAGTGAGAAAGTGCTGGTGGACCAGCTGGTGAAGCATCCTGGCTGGAAAAAACAACTGATCAATTTCCTATGGAGCGTGGATATTACAGATATCAGAGAATTGAGGGTTCAGGAGGACAAGCTGATTTTCATCCACACGAATGTCACTCAGCATTACGCCTGTTATTTTGCCAATGAATCCCTTAGCCTCCGCCGTCTGGCTTCTATCGCAGTCTCGATGTTCGAAAGTTTCATTTCTCCACGATGTCTGGTGATCGATGACTTCGGCATGCTGCTTCATCCGTACGCGCTTGAGCATATGGTGGCGATATTTGAGAAAAGCAATACAGGCATAGGGTCTCAGGTTCTTGCCGTGGATTGCAATCCTACCCTGCTTAAAGACGGTTTGCTACGACGCGATGCGGTCTGGTTCGCACAGAAAGACCAGGAGTCAGCCACTGTGTATTATAGTTTGGCGGACTTCAAGTATTCCAGATCCAAGGAAAGGACCGGACAACTCTATTTAAACGGATCCTTTGGTGCGTTGCCGATTACCTCTGAATTCGGTTTTGTCGATGATGAGAAGAAGGAGCTGTAAGATGATAAGAAAACGAGTCAACCAGAATCCCAAGAAGACCCTGCTGGTGGTAACCGCCACCGAAGCTGAATCATTATATTTTTCACAGATGAGAAAAGACTGCCGCTACACCAATATGACTGTTCGCTGGGCGGAAGATGCAACAGACCTGGAGTCTCTGATTTTTTCAGCTGCAAAAATCAGAACTGCGGGAAAATTCGACGCGACTTGGTGCGTGTTTGGATTTAGCGACCTGAATGCGACACCCGAGCAGGTGAAAGCCGCATTGGCGATTGCAGATAAGAAAAAAGTGAAGCTGGCTTGGAACAATCCTGGACTGGCCATCTGGTACCTCCTCCATATCCAAGCTCCTAGACAACCCCTTGGAGACATCGCTTTGGTGGAAAGTTCGCTGAGAGGGCATTTCCCCAAATTCTCCACATCCGCAGCCTATCTTCTCAATGAAGGCAATTCGCTCCATTTAAAGCTGTTTCCTGCCAAAGCGCAGGCTGTTGTAAATGCTGGCATGTATAATTCAATTGCAGAGAAGCGTTTTGGCGGTTTGCCTGCGACCAATATGACCAAGCTCATCAACGAGATCACTGACTATTGTGGACTTGCCGATGTGTCGCATAATCAGAAACTGATTGGTTTGAAGAACTCCTAGCTATGGCGATGGAAGGGTTGACCATCCTTTTATATATGTTCGCCTTCGCCACGGGGTGCATGACCCTTGTGCTCTCCGTGGTTTTCCATATACGTGAATCGTATAGATGGACAAAGTTCTTCATTGTATTCCATTCCTCGCTGCTGCTGGTCATGGTTCTGCAAGTCCTTCAGGTGTTCATCACTGTATTCCTTGGAAATACAATAGGGTTGGTTCTCAGTTATGTTATCCGCGGTCTTCTAGCTGCCAATGTGAGTTTTCTGATGGTCTTCATCCCATATTTCACCACGTGGGTAATCGCACAGCCTTGGCGCAACCCTTACAAGGTCATTTTTTTGGTGGCTTCTTGCGCTTATATGGCCTTATCGGTTCTGGATATGATATTTGTGAGAATCTCTGCTCTTGGAAGTTCAATGGTGCTGGTTTTCAGCGCCATGCTGTTCTTCTGTATCGGGGTGGTGTTGAAGAATCTCAAGACCATCCAGCAGCATGACGTCCGAACGGTGCTGAAATCCATCATCATCCTCTCTTTTGTGATGATTCCAACCCTAGTGATCAATGTGTTTGTGCATGAAGCTCGCTATATCTCATATCCCTTCTATTTCATGGCCTTTTCCATTCTTCTTCTCGTGTATCTGTTCATCTATTTCAGTCGTATTCCCATCTCCTCGCAAAATGAACTCACTTATGAGCGTCTGGCCCGCTTCCACATCACTGAACGGGAATTCTCAGTTGTGCAGTTCATCAAGCAGGGTTTAACCAACAAGGAGATAGCGGAACGTCTCGATATATCGGTGAATACGGTGAACAACCATGTCGCCAATATCTATGCGAAAGCGCAGGTGCGCAGCAGAATAGATTTACTGAATGTGTTAAGTGAGGCAATGAAATCAGTATGATTGAGAAAACCAATCCACAGGTCCGTGCATGTGCCAAACCGTTCTCACTCGTCCATGACCCCAAGTCGACCCACGCGGTGGTCGCCTTGCATGGCTTTACCGGATACGCTGGCGAACTCTCGCTCCCTGCGCAGCGGCTTTTCGAGGCTGGGCTTGATGTGTATGTTCCCCGATATCCTGGACATGGTACCAACGGTGAGGATTTTTTAGCTTCCAATGCATCCCAATGGCTTGGTGAGGCTGAGAGGCAGTATCAAGAGATTGCTTCTCAGTATTTGGAGGTATCGCTCATTGGCCATTCAATGGGGGGCGCGATCGCAGTCATCCTTGCCAAGCGACATCAGGTGAAAAAGATGGTGCTGTACGCACCAGCGCTCATTATCCCGGCCTTGCCTGCGAAAACTCTGTCCATCCTCCGGTTTTTCGTCAAGCGTAAGCAAAAAGAGTGGAAGCGAGATCCTTCTTACCAGTTCTTCGATAATCGGGATAGTGATGACGATGAATTCCTCGGCAAGGAATACTGGAGCTGGAACTATCCTGGACAGGTGTATGAGTTGGAGAAGCTCAGACGCCAAGCGGTGGAGTCTCTTTCGGAGGTGGTCGCTGATACTTTGGTGTTTACGGGAGGCGAGGACCTGACTATCCCGCAAAGCGCAGGTGTATTGGTCCTGAATGAAGGCAAGGGAAAGAACAATTGGGTCCATCTGCCAAAGGGCACCCACTTGATCCCCTACGACCGCGATGATGCCACCCGAGAGGAAGCGATGGATCGGACGGTCTCTTGGTTGTGCTCCTGACAAGACCTTCCTTGGATTCCTCATTGCAGATATCCTTAGGTTGTTGCTACTTTTGTCTTTTTGCTATAAAACTGTAGCAACTGGTGCCTATATCCAGCGGGTGACAGGAGGTCTGCTTCCCTATGAATGTACGAGTCCGTTACGCCCCTTCACCGACCGGCATGCAGCATATCGGCGGTGTAAGGACAGCATTGTTCAATTATTTCTTCGCCAGAGCGCAAGGTGGAAAATTCATCCTGCGGGTAGAGGATACCGATCAGGAGCGTTCAACGCCTGAGGCCCTGCAGGACCTATACGATACGCTTGCATGGTTGGGTGTGGAATGGGATGAAGGTCCTATCGTTGGCGGCCCTTACGGTCCCTATATCCAGAGCGAACGTTTTGGACTGTATCAGGAATATGCCCATAGGCTTGTGGCTGAGGGAAAAGCATATTACTGCTATTGCGCTCATGAACGTCTCGATGCCCTTCGTGAGGAACAGACCGAAAGCAAATCTCAGCAGCAGGGCTACGACCGTCACTGCCGCGAGCTTAGCCAGGAGCAACGCAATGCCCGGGAAGCGGAGGGTATCAAACCAGTCATAAGGCTGAAGGTGCCCTTGGAAGGGAAGACAACCTTCCATGATGTCCTGATGGGTGATATCTCGCGTAGAAACAAGGATGTAAGCCCCGATCCCGTGCTTCTGAAATCCGATGGCTTTCCAACCTATCATCTCGCGAATGTGATTGATGACCATTTGATGGGCATCACCCATATCATGCGCGCCCAGGAATGGATTCCTTCTGGTCCTTTGCATATCATCCTTTATGAAGCGTTCGGTTGGGAGCCGCCCATCTACTGCCATCTCCCGATGGTGATGGGCAAAGATGGCCAGAAGCTTTCCAAAAGGCACGGATCCACCTCAGTTCGCGATTTTAAGGCGAAAGGTTATTTGCCGGAAGCTTTGATCAATTATGTAAGCATGGTTGGCTGGTCCTACGATGGGGTTCGGGAGTTTTTCACTCGTGAAGAGCTGGGGCAGGTGTTCTCGCTGGAGAAGATCAACAAAGCTCCCGGAGTGTTCGATTATAAAAAACTTGATTGGTACAATGGCATGTATATCCGCCAGAAGAGCGATCAGGAGCTGGCTGATCTGCTTGCGCCTTACTTGGTTGAGGCCGGCTTCATCCACTTGCAAAGAACATCCGAGGAGTCAACGCTCTTAGAATCCTTGGTGCCGGTGGTTAGAGAGCGGTTGAAAGTGCTCTCCGATGTTGTGGAGATGGTACGGTTTCTTTTTGAGGAGATCGCGGAACCTGCGGTTGAGCAGTTGCTTCCGAAGAACCAGGAGATTCCAGTCACCGTGACCGCATTGGAGAAATCCTTGGAGATCATCATGGCTCGTGGCGATGCGAGCGATGCGGAGCTAGAGCTGAGACTTTCAGCACTAGCTGAGCAATTGGGTATTAAGATAAATGGGGTGTTCATGCCGGTTCGGGTCGCGGTGACCGGAAGCACGGTGAGTCCCCCGCTATTCGATTCAATCAGGCTGTTGGGCCTGGATAAAGCCATTTCCCGGATAGAACGGGCGGTAACAATTCTGAAGGGTGAGGTTAGATGATGGCTGAAGTAACAATGGACAAGCTGGTTTCCTTATGCAAGAGACGTGGTTTCATATTCCAATCCAGCGAGATTTACGGTGGATTGTCGGGAGCCTGGGATTATGGTCCGATGGGCGTTCAGCTGAAAAACAATATCCGGGACTTCTGGTGGAAGGAAATGACTCAGCTCCATGACGAGATTGTCGGATTGGATGCTTCGATTCTGATGCACCCGAAGGTGTGGGAAGCTTCAGGGCATGTGTCGAATTTCACCGATCCGATGGTGGATTGCAAGCAGTGCAAGAACCGTTTCCGTGCGGACCAGATAGACCTTGCCGCCCCCTGTCCGAATTGTGGTGGAAAAGGAACATTTACAGAACCCCGCAACTTCAACCTGATGTTTTCCACCCATATCGGTCCCGTGCATGATGATGCTTCTGTGATCTATCTTCGGCCTGAGACCGCGCAAGGAATCTATGTGGATTTCAAGAACGTGGTGCAAAGCAGCCGGGTGAAGGTTCCTTTTGGCATAGCGCAGGTAGGTAAATCGTTCAGAAATGAGATAACCACCAAGAACTTCATCTTCAGGTCCTGTGAATTCGAGCAGATGGAGATGCAGTACTTCTGCAAGCCAGGCACGGATGAGCATTGGTTCAGTTATTGGCGCGACCAGCGGATGGCCTTCTATAGCAAAATGGGGATTCATCCCGAACATCTGCGCTGGCACCAGCATGGGCCGGATGAGTTGGCTTTCTATGCTAAGGATGCCTATGATATCCAATTTTTATTCCCCATGGGTTGGCAGGAACTCGAGGGCGTGCACAACCGTACCGACTATGATCTCACCCAGCATCAGAAGTTCAGTGGCAAGGATATGGCGTATCTCGATCAGGAAACCAATGAGCGATTCCTTCCGTATGTAGTGGAGACTTCAGCTGGACTTACCCGAAATGTGCTTATGGTGCTTTCCGATGCCTATGAGGAACAGGAGCTCGAAGGTGGGGACATAAGAACTGTGCTTCATTTCCATCCATCGATCGCACCTGTTACAGTAGCTGTTCTCCCGTTGGTGAAAAAAGATGGGATCGGTGAGTTGGCTGAGAAGCTCGAGCATGAGCTGAGAGAGGATTTCGCGACTTTCTACGATCAGAGCGGAGCGATCGGCCGCCGGTATCGCAGGATGGACGAGATCGGTACCCCTTATTGCGTGACGGTAGACTATGATACGCTTAAGGACAATACTGTCACCCTCCGCTTCCGTGATTCTATGGAGCAGGTTAGGGTGTCTATCGACGATTTGGTTTCCCGTATCCGGAAGGAAACGAAAAGCTACAAGCGAGCTTAGGAGTCTTTCATGAACCGTGCATTACAGGTCCTCATCGACCGAGGTTTTATCAAGCAGTGTACAGATTACGAAGGTCTCAGCGCGCTCATGGACAAAGGACCTGTGAAGTTTTATGTCGGTGTCGACCCCACGGGGCGGAGCATCCATATTGGCCATATGGTACCTTTTTTCGCAATGCACCACCTTCAGGAGGCAGGTCATCAGCCTATCGCTCTTGTGGGTGGCGGCACTTCTATGATTGGCGATCCATCTGGGAAATCCGAGATGCGCAAGATGCTCACTGTTGAACAGATTCAGGAGAACAGCGCGTCCCTAAAAGCTCAATTGGGTACGGTGGTGGATTTTCATGATCATCCCGATGGCATGATGGGTAAGGCCATCATGCTGAACAACTACGATTGGCTTGGTGGTCTGAACTATATCGAATTTCTAAGGGATATCGGCAGCCATTTCTCAGTCAACCGCATGCTTACTTTCGAAAGTTACAGGCAACGATTGGAACGGGGTTTGTCCTTCATAGAATTCAACTACCAATTGCTACAGTCGTACGACTATCTGGTGTTATACCGAAACGAAGGTTGCCGGTTGCAGATTGGTGGTGATGACCAATGGGGAAATATTGTCGCTGGCATCGAACTGATCCGCAAGCTGGAGAGCGCGGAATGTTTTGGCCTTACATTCAATCTTATTACCAGAGCCGATGGTCATAAAATGGGAAAGAGTGAGAAAGGCGCGGTGTTCCTTGACCCCCAATTGTTCAGCCCGTACGATTTCTTCCAATATTGGCGGAATGTGAATGACGCTGACGTCATACGTTTCATGAAGCTGTTCACTTTCCTTCCGCTGGAGGAAATTTCCGGCTATGAAAAACCCGGGGTGAACATCAATGAAGCCAAGGAACGGCTGGCCTTCGAACAGACCCGTATCATTCACGGTGAAGCTGAAGCCCAGAAAGCTCTTGAAGCTGCACGTTCCATGTTCGGAGGCTCCATGGCGACCGAAGCCAAGGAGGGTCTTCCCTCCCTGACAATCGATGCCGCCCGTCTTGTCGATGGGATCGGAGTGCTCGACTTGTTTGCGATGACCGATTTATGCGCGACAAATTCCGATGCACGAAGATTGGTGACGCAGGGTGGCGCCTGCATCAATGAAAAGAAAATCACGGATAGCAGGCAGATCATTGACTCGAGTTGGATCGAGGGGGGAGAGTTGATGCTGAAAGCCGGTAAAAAGCGGTATTTCAGGATCATCGTTCAATAAATTGGCAATCCGGGGGCCTACGCCCGGTCGAGAGGCGCAGCATGCAAAAGGTATCATCGTTCCAAAGAGTCATAGCGGTCATCTTTTTGGCTTGCATGGTCGTGTACGGAATATCCGCTCAAGCAGCGCTTGAACAACGAAAGGTAATGCAACCGTTGTCTATTCGGATGGCGGTCATGCAAGGGCCTTCTGGTTTCAGCTCCATCGGGCTTACGAGGGAAGACTCCTTTATCGCTGAAGGAATAAGAGTCGAACTAAATGTGTATCCATCTCCCGCCGAGGTGATCGCAAGACTTGCCAATGGAGAGATGGATGTCGCGGCTTTGCCAACGAATGTCGCCGCCAATCTGTATAACAAGGGAGTGGCGGTCAAACTGGCGGCGGTTGTGGGCGAGGGTATGCTCATGCTTGTGTCCACTGATGACACCATCACGGAGTTAGGTCATCTTGCTGGCAGGAAAATCTCCATTCCGGGTGCTGGGAGCACTCCTGATCAAATGGCAAGGATAATCACCGCTTTGCTAGGATTCGACCCTGATAACGATATTGAGTTGGATTATAGCATTGCTGCTCCCGCTCAGTTGGCTCAGATGCTGATTGCGGGAAAAACCGACCTAGCAGTGCTTCCCGAACCTTTTGTGACAGTCGCTTATAATGGCAGGCCCGGTCTTCGGGTATTGATTAATATTCAGGACGTATGGTCGATGTTCACCGGTACGGGTAATTATCCCATGACCGTTCTTGTGGTATCGGATGCGTTTTTAAAGGCTCAGCCGGAAGCTTTCTCAGTTTTGATGGCTTCTATGAAGCAATCCGTGGAATGGGTGAATGCCAATCCAATCGAGGCAGGAGATCTGATCGAAAAAGCCGGTATCATGAAGGCAACCCTCGCTGCTCCGGCTATACCTAGAAGCAGTCTCGTTTTTAGAACTGCCCGGGAATCGCATGACTCATTGCAGGATTATTATAAAATGCTCTTTGGCTTCGATTATATGTCCATTGGGGGAGCGCTTCCTGATGCATCGTTCTACTTGGAGAAATAAACTCGCTATCGGAGGTTCTGTACTGCTTCTTCTCCTTTTCTGGGAGTTGGGAGCGCAAGCGCTGGATGCACAGGTGATTCTTCCAACGCCTGGAGCCACCGCGGTTTCCTTCTGGTCGATTGTGAATTCCAAACTGTTCGCGGTGAATATCCGGGCAACGGTAAGCAGGGCTTTGCAAAGCTTTCTCATCATCACAGCAAGCGGCATGGCTCTGGGAATGCTGGCAGGTTATTCTCCGATTATCCATTCCATCTTAAAACCCCTGCTTGTGGTGTTCAAAGCCACCCCGGTGATGTCTGTCATCTTGCTAGCGTTCATCTGGTTCTCCAGTGGGACCGTACCACTTTTTTCTGCCTTTCTCATGGGGTTCCCTGTCATGTTCATACAGGTTGAACGTGGTGTCCGCCAGATTTCTCCAAGACTTTCGGAGATGACGAGGATGTATGGATTCACCAGATGGATGCGTTTGACCCATTTGGTGGTGCCCTCGCTTATGCCTTCGATCATCACTGGTGCGAAATCTTCTCTTTCAATGGTTTGGAAAGTAGTCATAGCCGCAGAAGTCCTTACAGTTCCCCGCTATGGAATAGGCTCACGTATGCAGTTGAGTCAGGTGAATCTGGAAACCGCATCGGTTTTGGCTTGGACTTTGATTGCTGTGCTTCTCACAGCTTGCGGGGATGGATTGTTTGAGATTGTTCTTAGGTTTCCTTCTTGGTTCATCAAACGCAGGCATGCACGGCTTTATGGATTGCATATAAGGTCCGAGTCATGATATTCAAAGAAATAAGTAAAACTTATCCGAAAGATGACAATCGTCTTGTGGTGTTGAAGGATTTCACTCTTTCGATCAATCCCGGTTCAATCACCGCGCTGCTTGGGCCTTCAGGATGTGGTAAAACCACCTTGCTCCGATTGGCAGGCGGACTCGAGCTACCTGATGGAGGATCCATAGAGCATGACTCCAGTGAATCCGGTCCCACGAGTTATCTTTTTCAGGAACCAAGGTTGCTGCCTTGGCATTCGGTGCTCGCGAATGTGGAGTTGGTCATGCGGCCGTTGATTGGCGATAAGTCCGAACGCCTCAAGCGAGCGGTAGATTTTCTTGAGATAGTGGGTCTTGCTGACTTTTTAAGGTTCAAGCCCGACGAATTGTCAGGGGGCATGAGGCAACGGGTAGCAATAGCCCGAGCTTTTGCCTTTCCTGGGAAAGTCATGCTTTTAGATGAGCCATTCCAAGGACTGGACCATTCCTTGCGGCTGTCACTATTGAAAGCATTCACCGAGCTATGGAAGAAAGATCGTCGCACAGTGCTGTTTGTCACTCACGACGTCCCTGAAGCTTTGCTGATAGCAGACGAAGTGGTCTGTCTGAGTCATCGGCCAGCGCGGATCATTGAGAATTTTTCTATAAAAATCCCCCAGGAAGAACGCTTCCTAGGGGATGAGACTCTCATACAGCTTCAATCACGTGTATATCGTGCTATGCCTGCTTATACGTAGCCCTGATCGACCATCGCGTTCGCGACCTTAAGAAAGCCAGCGATATTCGCGCCATCGACAAAATTGCCTTTTGTGCTGTAGCGTTCCGCGTTGTAAGAAATGGTTTTGTAGATTCCTTTCATAATCCGCTGCAGCTCCTGATCGACTTTATCAGCCGACCATTGGATCCGCGAGCTGTTCTGCGCCATCTCGAGCCCGCTGACTGCGACTCCACCAGCATTCGCGGCTTTCGCAGGGGCGAACAGCACACCGTTTTTCTGAAAGACTTCAACCCCTTCAATAGTTGTAGGCATATTGGCTCCTTCAGCTACCAGACGGACGCCATTCGAAACCAGCCTCTTCGCATCGGCCTCGCTGATCTCGTTCTGTGTCGCGCAGGGGAAAGCGCAATCGGCTTTGAAATCCCATACTTGATTGATGCCATTCTGTTGGGCGCGCGGGAAGTACTGGGCTTCGGGGAATCGCGCGCTGTAATCGGCAATCCGGCCACGGGTGATATTCTTAAGGGTTTTTACAAAGTTAAGCTTTTCTTTGGTGATGCCTGAAGGATCGTAGATGCAACCGGTGGAGTCGGAGAGAGTGATAACCTTCGCGCCCATCATAGTGAGTTTCTCAACCGTGTATTGCGCTACATTTCCGCTACCTGATACCAAGCAGGTCTTGCCCTCGAAGGACGTGCCTGCATCCTGCAGCATCGCGGCAGCAAGATAGACCAACCCATAACCTGTCGCTTCTGGGCGGATGAAGGAACCGCCCCAGTTGGGGCTTTTTCCGGTCAGCACTCCAGTGAACTGGTTCTGAAGACGTTTGTATTGTCCAAAGAGGAACCCAATCTCCCGTCCACCAACTCCGATGTCACCAGCAGGAACATCGGTGTCAGCTCCAATGTGTCTTGAAAGCTCGGTCATGAAGCTTTGGCAGAAACGCATCACCTCAGCATCGGTCTTTCCTTTGGGATCGAAATTAGAGCCACCTTTTCCCCCACCCATTTGCAATCCAGTAAGACTATTCTTAAAAACCTGCTCGAAAGCAAGGAATTTAATAATACTCAGATTAACGGAAGGATGTAGGCGCAGGCCACCTTTATAGGGACCGAGGGCGCTATTCATTTGAACTCGGAACCCACGGTTCACCTGCAGCACGCCATCGTCATCGGTCCAAGGCACGCGGAACATGATTGTTCTTTCTGGTTCGATCATTCGGTCAAGGACCCGATGGTATACAATCTGAGGAACATCCTCAATGATTTTATCCACCGATAATAGGAATTCTTTAACAGCTTGCTGGAACTCTTTTTGTTCCGGGTCGTCCTGTTGGATTTTTTGAAAGATAGCCGAGGTGATGTCATGCATGTGATTTGTCCTCCAGAAAGTTTAGTGGAAAAAAAGCCATTGTATGTCTTTCAAAAAGGACTATATCAATACAAAGAACCTTGGTAAAGTAGGGTTTTTATTGGAATAGCTCTTCATTGCGTAAATAATTGCTTGGCAATTAAGGAGCTCCGAAATAATATAGCTTAAATTTATGAATAACTCAAAAAACATGATATAGATTTGAGGTATTCAGAAATGAATAAATATACAAAAAATTGCATATCAAACAAATCTTAGTGCCATTAGTAAGAAAATCCAGCAAAAGATTGTAAAAATTGAGAACACGGTGGTAAAAATCACCAGTTGTCCTGCGAGTTCCGCATCGCCATCCATCTGTTGTGCCATCGTATACGAAGAGACTGCCGCTGGGGAGGAGAACATCGCCATAAGGATCACCAGCTCCACATCTCTAAACCCCATCAGGATCGCGATTGTCAGTCCGACAAACGGGACGAATACCAATCGGGTCATACTCCCAAGAATTAATTGCCACCGATTTCTTCCAAGACTCTTGAAGGTGACCGACCCACCAAGGACGATGAGTGCCAAGGGGGTGGCTATGGCAGCGATTTCCGAGATGATCTTTTCCAGCACGGGCGGGAGCTTTATCCCAGTTAAAACCAGAGTCAGACCAAACAACGCACCTATGATGATGGGATTGTAGACAATGCCATGGATTATTTTCCGGATATCGGGTCTCTCCCCACGGAAGTACTCCAAGGCAATCACTGACAGTGTGTTTATTACTGGAACCACTATCCCCACGAGTATGGAAGCGGTGCCGGCACTGCCACTGCCATAGAGGGTGATGGCGACAGGGAGACCAAAAAGGATGAAGTTGCTTCGGCATACTGCTTGGACCAGCACTCCTCGTCGGCGATTGTCAGGTTCCAATCGTGGGACGATAGTCATCGCGATGAAAAAAAGAACCAGCAGCGAGGATACCGCATACACAATCAATCGGGGAGAGACTGCTTTGGAAAGATCCGCTTGATAAATATTTGAGAAAATCAACACGGGAAGAAAAAGCCGGAAGGTGACATTGTTCATTTCCCTAAAGGTCTCAGTTCCCATCAGGCGTGTCTTTCTGAGACCGTATCCAATAAGAAGTTTGATAAATAGCGGAAACACTACGAGAAATGAGGTGACTAGATATTCCATTCTCACCTGCCTTGGTATGCGGATCGATTCGCCCTGCTGAGGATTTCCGCCCAATGGCGGCTTGTGCTTTCGCTTGCTTCATGCGTGTCTATGGTGGTGAGCTGTCCATTTTGCATCAAGACCTTCCCTTTGCAAAACACAGTATCCACATCTGTTGATTTCGCTGAGTATACCAAAGCGGAAAAAATGTTATTGATTGGAGTGAGATGAGGCTTACGGGTATCGATGAGGATGATATCAGCGTCTTTACCGATTTCAATTGTCCCGCATTCCGATTGCCGACCCAATGCCAATGCTCCACCAGTGGTTGCCATCTTAAGAATTTCATAAGGAGTGATGGCGATAGGATTGCCCGTGCTTACCGCGCTGAGCATGGATGCCAGACGGATGTCATGAAAAAGATCAAGGGAATTGTTTGACGATGCTCCGTCGGTTCCCAATGCAATCCCTACCTGGGAATCGCGCATGCTTGCCAAAGGGGCGATTCCGCTTGCTAGTTTGCAATTGCTGCTTGGATTGTGGACGATGTGTGCCTTGCTGTGCGCGAGAAGTTTTAAGTCGTCACCCACAGGGTGCACGCAATGGGCAAGATACGTTTCTGGTGTAAGCAATCCAACCCTTTGAAGATAGGAGATGGGTGAAACCCCATGTTCAGATATACAATCCTGTACTTCCTTCAAAGTTTCACTAACATGGGTATGGATCCGACAGGCTCTCTCCTTAGCGAAATCCCGGGCATACTCCAGGGTGTCTTGCGGGCAGGTGTAGATCGCATGCGGAGCGACGTCCAGCAGTATCCGCCCTTGTGCGCGAGCCATTATCGGATCTACCAGCGGAAGTCTACAGCGCATCCGACGTTTGGACTCCACTAGTCCTCCAAATAGAGTAAGCCCGATATTGGCTTTGATTCCACTTTCCAAAACCGCTTGGCAGGTAGCCTCAGGAAATAGATACATATCCGCGAAACAGGTTGTGCCCGATCGGATCATCTCAGCGATTCCCAGACGGGATGCAGGCAGGATGTCTTCCGCTGTCAGCAAATCTTCCAATGGCCAGATCTCTGAAAGCCAATCGTGCAGATTCTCCACAGAGTCTTTATAATTGCGGAAATACACCATGCTTAAATGAGTATGCGCATTTACCAAACCGGGCATGGCTACCATGCCCGAACCTTCGATAATTGTATCAGGAGTGAAATCCTGCGGCATCCTACCTAAAAAGGATATTTTCCCCGCGGCGATTCCTATATCACCCGAGAAAATCAATTCAGATTCGTTCATCGGAATGATTGTCACATCGCGGACCAGAGTGTTCATGGCCAAATGATAGCACAGAGTAGGCGAGGGTGTCATCAGACATTCCCCCGGTATTCGTTTAAGTGCATGAAGGCCGCCAGATGGCAGCCTTCATAAAACCTACATGACCTGCATAACTCAGTAGGCACCGTATAGGGGCCCATAGGTCGCGCATGCGCGATAGTCTGCACCTTCTGGGTCCATGCCGAACGCATTCCACGAACTTGGCCTGAAAATATTCTCTTCGGGAACGTTATGCATGCATACCGGGATGCGAAGCATGGAGCACAAGGTGATCAGATCGGCTCCGATATGTCCATAGCTGATCGCACCATGGTTGGCTCCCCAGGCGGCCATGACAGAATACACGTCCTTGAAGGGTCCTGTAGACCCGTTGGTCCGAGGTACGAACCAGGTGGTCGGCCAGGTGGGATTAGTTCTCGCATTGATAAGGTCGAAGACTTCATCTGGGATATCGCAGGTCCATCCCTCCGCAAGCTGCAATACCGGGCCGATTCCTTTCACAAGATTGAGTCTGCTCATAGTCACCGGCATCTCACCCCGGGTAAGGAAAGTGGAACTGTAGCCACCGCCACGGAAGTATCCCCCATCACCAACGCTGAAGCTGCTTGCTTGCAATGTTTTTTCAACGTCCTCAGAAGTGATTTCCCAGAAATGCTTCATTACAGGATTTCCCTGTTCATCCTTCATCGCGCCGGTAGCGTCAAGTGTTGTCGCTCCTGAGTTTATAAGGTGTATGAAGCCATCTTTAGCCCGCCCCTCAGGTTTCCATCCTGTCACACGCTCTATGGCCTCGGGGCTCCAGTACGTACGGACATCGCTGAAGATTTGAGCTCGGTTTGTGAGTAGTTTGCCAAACAGCATCGCCGTTCCGTTGCAGAAATCATTCTCCGTCGCCATGATGAACGGCTCTCTAATGCCGTTCCAGTCAAAAGAAGTGCAGAGCATGGTCTCGAGGAAGTCTCCGTTTGTCCAATGGTCCGTCCACTGGCGTTGACCTTGGAAACCGGCGAACAGTGCATTGCGGCCCATGGCCTCTTCTCCAAAACCCAAATCCGCCAACTTGGGATTGCCAATCATCAAATCGCGCCCGATCATGACCATTTTTATGCAATAATCCCAGTCTGCCTTTCGTTGGGCCTCGCTGCGCTGGTATTCTGGAGCGTTCACGGTATCGGGGGCTTCGATGCAGTTCTCTTTCACCCAGGCTTTTGCAAGCGCAAACTCGGCGGGGTCTAAAATATCTTCCTCAACCCGACGGGCAATTTCACTCATATCGATGACTTCCGTCCTCATCCCAAGATAGGCTTGGAGGAAATCCTGGTCTACGATTGAGCCAGCTATACCCATCGAGCATCCACCGATCGACAGGTAGCTGCGGTCACGCATGGTGACAGCCGCGATTGAAGCCCGGGCAAACCGAAGGATTTTTTCCTGTACATCCCCGGGGATACTGGTGTCGCTGTTATCTTGGACATCGCGGCCGTATATGCCAAAAGCAGGAAGTCCCTTTTGGGCATGGGCGGCAAGAACCGCTGCGAGATATACCGCTCCCGGACGTTCAGTTCCATTGAAGCCCCAGACGGCTTTGATGGTAAGCGGGTTGGAATCGAAGGTTTCGGTTCCATAGCACCAGCAGGGAGTGACCGTCAGAGTCGCACCTACTTTCTCCTTGGCGAATTTTGCCTGGCAACGTGCGGACTCCTCGACGCCTCCGATAGTGGTGTCGGCTATTACACATTCAACTGGCATGCCGTTGGAATGCCGAAGGTTGGTTGTGATCAAAGCAGCAGCGGCTTTAGCCATGTTCATAGTCTGGATTTCGAGTGATTCCCGAACACCGCGCCGTCTTCCATCGATTGTGGGGCGAATGCCTATCTTCGGCATTTCGCCTGCGTATCGGATTTCCGGACCAAGATTTTTTATGTCAAGTGCATTTGCCATTTGGCTCCTCCTGTGGTATATAATAGAACCGTCAAATTATTTGTAATCGTTTACATCATCCATAGTATGACATGGAGCTGATAAAAACGCAATTGATTTTTATGCCGATGCTAAATCGGCGAAGGAAGATGCAATGCTGAAAAACATACCCTCGCTATTAAGCCCAGAGCTCTTGAAAATCCTCATGGAAATGGGACATGCCGATGAATTGGTCATCGGAGATGGAAATTATCCCGCTGCTTCCTGCGCGCAACGGTTGGTTCGGCTAGATGGTCTTGGGGTTCCAGAGGTGCTGAAAGCGATATTAAAGGTCTTTCCCCTGGACTCCTATGCTGACAATGCCTTTTTAATGGCCAAGACTCCAGGAGACCCTGTTGAGACACCGATATGGAAAGATTATGAGGCGATTGCCTCTGAAGGTGACCCAAATTATAAAGGGTTCACTCAGATAGAGCGTTTCTCCTTCTATGAGCGCTCGAAAAAAGCCTATGTGATCATTGCGACCAGTGAGAAGGCTCTGTACGCGAACATCATCCTGAAGAAAGGGGTTGTGAAGGAATAGTCTTAAGCACCGATGAGACGATCGATGGTCCTTCCCACCTTATTCCGCTGGATTTTCTTTGTGCTCGTCATAGCCATGGGTTTGGCGAGCACCGTCAGTTTGGAGACTTTCTTATACGCCACCATCTTCCTATTCACTTCAGCGACCACTTCCTGGAGATCAGTCTCAATTTGGGAAGGGGTGTATCCAAGTTGTTTATAATAATCAGCATTCGGATAAATCAAAGCTTCGATTCCCTCAGCTCGTTCGGATTTTTTCTCTAGATATCCCCGAACCATCACTTGATCAACCTGGTTGTAGAGTTGGAAGGCATCCTCTATCTCCTCAGGATACACATTCTTTCCCCCTTCAGTGACAATCAGGTTTTTCGCCCGGCCTTTAAGGTATAGGTAGTTGTCTTTATCGAGAAACCCTAGATCGCCGGTATGCATGAAACCATCCTGAGTGAATAGCGCCATTGTGTTTGGCTTGTCGTTATAATACCCTTGGCAGATATTCGGACCTTTAACCTGCACTTCACCAACTCCAAGAAGATCCTGGTCTGCGATACGCATCTCAACCAAGGGAAAAACCTTTCCGACTGAAGTGATTTTAAATCGGCTGATAGGATTCAAGGTGAGTATGGGAGCTGCTTCGGTCAAGCCATAGCCTTGGATGAAATCAATACCCAACTGCTGGTATTTGTGGAAGGTTTTGGGAGAAAGCGGACCACCTCCGCATATGCAGATTTTGATATTGGTCATACCGATACCTTCCAAGAGCTGTTTGAACCATTTTCTGCCAGGATTAATTCTCAGGGTCTTTCGTAAAATTCCATTCACCCACATCAAGGTTCGGATCAATGTGTATGCGGCAAGACCCTTCTCACGGACTTTCTTCAACATGCCAGACAGAAGTTTGTTGTACAGCAGAGGAATCGCCAGAAAGAGAGTGACTTTTCCAACACGCATATCCGAAAGAATGCGTGAGACCACAATTCCTTGTCCAAAAATCAACTCACAGCCATGTTTGATCGATTCAAGAAAAACCGCTGTCATGGAATAGCTGTGATGAAGCGGTAATAGCGCATAGAAGATATCCTCTTCTGTGATTGAAAGAAATTCCGGGTCTCCTCCCATGAACACATCGCTCGTAAAATTACCGTGCGTAAGGATGACGCCTTTCTCATTGCCAGTCGTTCCACTGGTGAATAAAATCGCAGCTGTATCTTGCTCTTGTATTTTCACAGATCTGAAAGGCTGGTCGCCTTGAATCGTTTTCAAAGTAGGGTAGGCGTTGTGCTGATCATCATCGAGGCTTGCGATACCATTCAACGCGTTGAACCAATCATCATGCGGTAACTTTGCTATCACCTCGGTGTCGGCCAATAGAAAAGAAGCTCCAGAGAAGGCCCCGAGCGCCGAGACCCTTTCGGTACTGAGCTGATTGTCCAGGGGTACAACCACTCCACCGGCGAACTGAGTGGCCAAGTATGCCAAGGCCCAATTGGGAGAATTCTTTCCATTTATGGCTACCCGGTCACCTTTCTTAAGCCCTTTGGATTGTAAGAAACCGGCTATGCGGGTGATTTCATAATAAGCTTCCATATAGCTGAGGGTGTGTCTTTCCTGACCATTCAAAATAGTGAAGGCGGGCCGACGCGGATATTTTTGCAGAGTTATGGAAAACATGGTGGGTATCGATGGCCATTGACCTTCGAACATAGTGCCACGGTATGTTTCCAATTCATCCCAAGAATGGGGCATTCAATCTCCTTCGCGCTTCAGAAGAGATAGTCAAAAATAACCATTGCTGGATGAGGCGCTTGTTGGATACATGGTGGCTAATGTGAAGCAAAATGTCAATTAAAAATTTACTACTTGTGAAAGAATGAGATAGTATTATAGTTATTTATAACTATTTAAATTTATGAGAATTCTTTTACAGGGTCTAAAGGTTGCTGGGGATATATAAGCCCTGGAACCGGAGGCATGGAATTGTACACTTGATCCACCAGCAAAATACCCGCCTTTATGATTGAGTTGCGGGGCGCGGGTGTGTACATACCTTTGACCATCACAGTCTCCATGCTAAGAGCCATGGCATAGAGCGCGACAGGCCCTTGTGGCACCAAGGTGATTTCATCAGCATATTCCGCCCTTGGAAAAACAATTGAATCGGTGGCGACCGCTCTACAGGAAAGCGCTGGAACAATGACAGGATATCCATCGTTATCTATATACGCAAGGAATTTCAATACTCCGGCCTTTGAGACCATCATGCGGGTCCAGCTGTTCATAACTTCAACTTCACTGGAGGTATGTGGATTGGGTTTTGCCGGGAGTAGATTGGAAGCGATGACACCAGAAACAATTTTTCCCATCGGCAGATTCTCCCTACGTGTGGTGCCGACAAGATCAAGATAATGCACCGTATGGATGCCGAAATACGCATTGTACCGCCACATCGGTTTTCGATTGAACATCTCGACTTCAGGTCCAGTTTTACGCGCCTCACGCCAGATTGCTTTTCCACGCCATAGTTTTTTATCCAACGTCATGAATAGAAATCCTGTCTTGCGTCGTGCTCTCGCGTTGTCTTTTCCTGACCCATCGCAGAATTGTCCGAATACCAAATGGCCGGTATCCAATGCTTGCATCGCCGTGATGAGAGTCAAATGGGGTCGGTTGCCGCCATCGATGGTAGCGAGAATTCCCACTTTGCCATCGGGTATGAAGCAAGGGAGATCTTCATCGAGAAAACGTTCGTGTAGATTCAACATGTTTGCTGTCCTTCTGTAGCAGTCATTCCAGTCCAAGAAATCTTTTCTGGCGGCAATCCTAAGGAAACCACGGCTTCGACAAGTCTGTCCAAGGAATGCTCATCCATCAAGGGCACGCCCGCCAAGGGCCAGGTTTTCTCAAGCCTGGAGTATTTATCCGAGCAGAGATTGTTGAAAGCGCATAATTCCCAACGCTCAAACCAATCCTGGCCATGCAACAGACAGAATTCAAGGATTATCCGGGCGATTCCTTCGACATTCTCCACACTATCGGTATATCCAGGAATAATCGGAGTTCTTATCCATATGCGTTTTCCCATGCCGATGAGAAGGGCGAGGTTGTCCAACACCACAGACAAATCACCTCCTACCATCTGCTTGTGCTTCTTGGCATCGGCGAGTTTCAAATCATACATGATGAGGTCGGCATGTCTGGCGGCTTCCTCCAATCTATGGGTTGGACAGTACCCACTCGTATCAAGTGCGGTGTGTAAGCCGGCTTTTCGCATGCGTTCAAACAATTCACTCACATATACAGATTGTAAAGCAGCTTCTCCTCCGCTTGCAGTGATGCCCCCATCAGCGGAATTCAAGAGATAGGCGCTGTCTCGCAGCAATTCGCCGCAGAGGTCATCCAAGCCTACCGTGCAACCGATCAACTTCAGGGCATTGCTGGGGCATACGTCCACACATGCAGCGCAGGTATCGCACAATTGTCGTGAAATCGAAATCTTTTGTGTCTTAGTATCGACTGAAAGCGCGCTTTTCATACACGCTTCCATACAGGTGTGGCATCCGATGCAACGCTGTTCAATCCATTCCAACTGCTGATCAAAAGCGATGCTCTCGGGATTATGGCACCATGGACAGCTGAGAGCGCACCCTTTGAAAAAGACCGTGGTCCTCAGTCCAGGCCCATCTTCTGTGCTCATCCGCTGGATATCAAGGATCCGCGCATGCGCATGGTTCACAGGATTCTTCATCATACACAGCTATGGCTGAGTCTGGAGATCACCTCATCCTGAAGTTCCTTGCCTATAGAGGTGAAGTATGCATTGTAGCCGGTGACGCGCACTAAAAGATCACGGTATGCTTCTGGATCAGCTTGCGCATCACGCAGTGTATCCGCATCAAGCATGTTGACCTGCAGCGCCGTCCCTCCATTTTCCATATAGCCACGTAGGAAGGCTTTGAATTTCGCTCGGTTCTCACTTTTTTTCACAAAAGCCGGGTTGAAGGTGATGGTATGGCTTGCTCCATTAGGGAGCAGATTCACATAGCCTTGCCAACCGCTTCCAGGTTTTTTACCTCCCAATGCTTTCCCAACTGAATTCGCATTCGAAGTTGGCCCTTTCACGTCAGCCCCATTGCTTGGACACACCGCATTCGAAAGGAACTGGCCTTTCGGGCGCCCATCGGCGCTGGCCGCAAGGATATATCCATCACCGACCCAATAGTTCCAGGAAAGCATTCCCGGCCTGAATCTGCGATGAGTACCTGTAGGGGGACAGTCCCAGGTTTTCTTCGTCCAAAGTTTCATCACCTTTAGAGCCAGCGCATCGGCTGCATCCTCATCCCTGCCATATTTTGGAGCTTTGTTGATGGCATAGGCTCTCAGCGTTTCATGGCCGGACCAATTATCCTTAAGTGCTAGGATAAGCTGTTCCATAGTGCAGATTTTTTTATCAAACACCAGATGCTTTACCGCAAGCAAGGAATCCACAGCGGTGGCATAGGCGATGGCCTCGATAGTGACAAACCCAATCTCAGCTCCTCCCTGTGTGACATCAAGAGCTTTTTCCATACAACCCTTGACGAGAGTTGAGAGATAGGGCGTAGGATGGTAGAGGGCGCGCAATGATTCCCCACGCTCATACAGCGCGGTGATTTTTTGAATGCAAAATTGGACTTGCTCATCAAAAGCGTTCCAAAACTGTTCAAACGTACTGAATTTTGTTGGATCGCCGGTATCGGGACCATCCTCAAGAATTGGTTCCTCCTGTCCTGTAATCTGATCGACTACAGGGTGCATGTCTTTTCCTTGCGTGAACACCAATTCCACTGCCTTCGCAAGATTGAGGTTGCAGTCGACTGTACCGCTTCGATCATTTCCCACCATGGTGTTCTCAAGACAACCCACGGAGGCATATTCATGCACATTCGATTGTGTGATGAATTGTGAACACTCTCCTTTTTCAGCTTGCTCCAGCATGCCGGCTTGTGACCGTTCATCAAAATTCAACAGGAAGGGAGCTCCTTGGCTGTTGCCGATCATTTCTACAATCGTGTCTAGCAAAGGTTCAGGGGAACCTTTATGAAGTCGGATGTTTGGTTTAGGCTCCAAAATAGGAGAGAGTTCATCTATCACCTCAAGGATGAGATAGGTAAGTTCATTGGTAAGGTCGGTTCCCCCCGCACCCATACCTGAAAGTGAAAGGAGCTGGCCAAATCCTGCGGTTATGCCTTGATTTCCGACCCTTATCATCGAATCATAGGCGGTGTTCGCATGCATCCAGAAGCATTTGAGAATTTCCTTCGCAAACTCGCGGCTCATTCCATCAGCCTTGGATTTCTCCCAATAAGGTAGCAGGTATTGATCCAACCTACCAAAAGAGACACCTGGTCCGGGATAATTCTCATCGCTCATCACCAACATGTGGGTGATCCATAAGGCTTGCACTGCTTCCCAAAAGTCTGTAGCTCCTTCCCAGGGAACACGCCGTAGGTTTTCCGCCATCTGGCGCAGTTCAGCTACCCTGGTGGTATCGGACTCCCGTTCAGCGATGCTATCAGCTAAACAAGCATACACGAAGGCTAGGTCCCTGGGCATTTCGCAGGCTATCAGCATTGCCCTCAGCTGTTGACCCTGCCTTCCACTCCGCTGCGCTTCATCAAGCAGGTCATACGCCTTTACAAGCTCCCCATAGGTTTTCTTAAAACCATGTTTGAGAATCTCGGCGTACCCGGGAACTAGATGTCCGCTCGTAGGTCCGCAATTGCCAAATCCATGGTAGTGGAAATCAAACACAGCCTTACGCACACCTTTTTTTCCTTCGATCGCTTTGTCTCTGGCAGCTTGCTCCTGTTTGGCAAGGCACGCAGAGGTGTGGATATTGAAACGCGCTCCGGCGATTAAGTCTCCGGTTAAAATCTCCTGAGGCAAGAAAGAGACCATGACCATCTTGTTGAACAAGGCCCTTCTCTCAGCAATTGAAAGATTCCAGAATCCTTCGGGAATGGGTACAATTCGCGCTGTCTGCCGGTAGGCTGCTCTGAAAGTCTGGAAGAATGCGTAGGTTTCCGGAACTATATAATAGTTGAGCTCATTGTATTGCACATCCCAAGGAACACCAGTACTGAAGGAGACGTGCTCATTGTTCCATTTTCGAGCTGAACCAAGGAAATAGTAATCATGCAGCCATTGGATCCGTGGACTGAGGTTCCTGGGTTTTTTAATGCTGTCCGCGCCTTTTTTGGTCATGCCCCCCCCTTGTTTAATATCCACGCGATTACATTGGCATGGTTGTACGGCTCGACGTGGAAAAAATTCATTAAGGCCGGCCAATCATCTGCCGATAGGATACACCCAAGGATTTTAACTGTAAAGGAATAAAAATTTCAGAGAAGGGGCGGAAAAAAATTAGGTTTTACGAATATTGGTATTTGTTCCGAGGTTTTCATTTCCAAGTTCCCAAAGATAAAACCCAAGCACTGCCATCTGGGTATAGTTGGTTTTTCTGTCGGCTAGATCCTTACGAAATTTTTCAAATTCTTCTTCATGCTTGAGATAAAATTCCGCCAATGTCCTCATCGCGCCAATACTGAAGGAATCTGGAGCAAGGCCTAGAGTCCGCATACCTTTACGTAGTGAATTCTCAAAAGGAGGGATGGAGCCAAAGGTAGCGGCTATGATATGGGTGACGAGCTCGTCAGCATTATCGATGTTGACAGCGATGCTCTCGCGGTAGGCCTTTGCGATTCTAGTAGATGCAAGCAGCACCAAACGTTGCACATGAGGATCCAGCAGTTCTCGAGCCCCGCTATCTCTAAGAGGAATGAAAACCGGATCCAGGATGATTTCCACGATTGGTGTCAGCAACCTTGAGTCCGATGGGAGAATAAGTGCAGTCCGTTCAGAAAATCCCCAGCTGGCGAGAAAGGCGTGCAGGTCCTTTGCCAAAGCCATCAACTCATTCATGCCCTTCGCTCTGAAATCAGCAAGGCATCTGTCTCTTGTACGGTATCGAAGATTCAAGGAGAGCTGGGTACGTACGGAGAATCTACCGAGAACCGCAGGAATCGATTCCCCAACGGTTGAAGTTCGTGGTTGGAATCCAAAAGAGGTTTTCTGCTGAGCGTTCGTTTTGGGACGAACCCGCTTTTTCATGAAAAACATATTGTGATAATAATCATTGAATTCATCAATGGCTAGTGGCAAGCCAAAGACAGAGGGGAAAAAACAGGGGGGATCTCTCCCCCCTGATGACAAACCTTTATCCAGAAAAAATCTAGGAAAAAATGTACTGATTTATCATGTTCAAAAAAAGTTCCTGTTGGCCACTGGTGTCATGAGTTGCGGCTGTAAGGCCGATCGTGGCGAGTTGTTTAAGAGTGAGCTTCCGTTGCTCAAACGCAGCCCCGTCTCCAGAATCGAAAGACTGATAGCGTCTTACCTTCATCGCCTCAAGCTTACCATCTTGGATAATCCGGTCTGCTGCCATAAGCCCAAGTGCGAAAGCATCCATGCCCCCGATATGGGCTATGAACAAGTCTGCCAAGTCGGTTGAATTACGCCTCCGTTTCGCATCGAAATTCAAGCCACCAGTATGCAGTCCACCATTTTTAAGAATAATCAGCATCGCCTCTGTGGTTTCGTATACATTGGTGGGAAATTCATCGGTATCCCAACCATTCTGCGCATCCCCTTGATTGGCATCCACGCTGCCGAGCATGCCGTTGTCCACGCAAACCTGCAGATCGTGTGGGAATGTATGGCCAGCGAGGGTCGCATGGTTGTTCTCGATATTGCATTTGAAATCCTCCTCCAATCCTTGCGCTCGGATGAAACCAATCGCTGTGGCGGCGTCGAAATCGTACTGATGCTTGGATGGCTCCATTGGTTTGGGCTCGATGTAGAAGGTTCCTTTGAAGCCGATTTCACGACCATAGTCGCGTGCCATCCGGAAGAAAACACCCAAGTGGTCCAGCTCCCGCTTCATATCTGTATTCCAAAGCGTCATGTAACCTTCCCGTCCTCCCCAGAAGGTATAACCTTGTCCTCCAAGCATCACATTCACATCCAAGCAGGTCTTCACTTGCAGCGCGGCCCGGCTGACAACTTGGAAATCTGGATTTGAGGCTGCCCCATTCATATAGCGGGGATGGCTGAACAGATTCGCGGTGTTCCACAGCAGGGACACGCCGGTCGCCTCCTGCAGTTTTTTCAGATAGGCGGCGATCTCAAGGTAATTGTCCACATACTCGGCTGCGGACTCTCCTTCGGGGGATACGTCGGTATCATGGAAGGCATAGAAAGGCGCACCCAATATTGAACAGAATTCGAAGGCGGCATCGGCTTTATTGCGTGCGGCTTGCATGGGATCGGTATTTTTCCAAGGGAAGACCATGGTCGCGCGACCGAAAGGATCAGTGCCATCCCCACAGAAGCTATGCCAATAGGCTACCGAGAACCGCAGGTGCTCAGCCATGGTTTTTCCTGCGACAACCTTGTGCGGATTGTAGAACTTGAAGGCCAGAGGATTGTCAGAGGTAGGCCCTTCGTATGCGATTTTCCCGATTCCTTTGAAATATTCTTTCTCGCCGATATAATGATCCTTCATGCAAGACTCCTTTGCTAGATAGTTTTGTTCATGCGAAAATAGGTTCGACCACTGCCACATAGGAGGCGTAGGTGCGGTAGGCAGTCCGGTATTGGCTGACATTCGCGGGAATCGGCAGGCAGGCGGAGCCTTCATCCAGCGAGACATGGTCCGCAACGATTTCACCTATGCCCAAGCCAGAACCTTGGGAATGCAACAGACCCCAATACGCCTGCAGGGCTCCTCCTAACGCCGCGGCTTCCGTGATCTTTGGCACAACCACGGGAAGATCGCAGATGTCAGCGACCATTTGCCTCCATACCAAGGATTTCGATCCTCCACCGATCAGACGGATCTCCTTAGGTGAATAACCAAGATTCTGAAACGATTCCAGGCCCAGCTTTAATCCAAATATGGACGATTCCATAGCCGCGCGGCTAATGTTCGCTTCATTCATGGTCTCTAGGCCAAAGCCCATCAGACAGCCCTTTCCCCGAGGATAATTAGGAGTCCGTTCACCATTGAAGTAAGGCAACATCACCACACCGTTGCTGCCGATAGGTGCTTTCATCGCGGTTGCATCGAATTCCTTCACCCCTTTATTGAAAAGTGCGCGGGTCACTTCGCTTGCCACCGTACAGTTCATTGTGCAAAGCAGGGGAAGCCAGTTTCCCGTGGAGGAGCAAAATGCAGCGAGAAGCCCTTGTGGATCAACTATCGGTTTATTGGAAGCTCCGTAGATGGTCCCGGAGGTCCCAAGGCTCATGGTGAGTGTTCCGTCATGGACGGTACCTGTGCCAATGGCTCCCATCATGTTGTCTCCACCGCCGGAGGAAACAAAAATCACTTCAGGAATTCCCAATAGATGGGCGGCCTTCGTCGAAACCCGTCCTGCGCATTCGTGAGCTCCAATCAACTGTGGAAGAGTGTCCGAAAGGTCTCTGTCCGGATCAATCGCCTCAAGGATCCTTTTTGACCATTTCCGGGTACGAATATCCAACAATGCCGTACCGGATGCATCGCCATACTCCATGGTGTAAGCTCCGGTTAGAAAAAAATTGACGTAATCGTGTGGAAGGAGGATTTTCGCCATCCTCGCGTACAAATCGGGATGGTTTTTCTTGAACCAGAGGATTTTAGAGGCAGTGTATCCGGGGAGAATCAGGTTACCTTCCTCTGCGAGCAACACCGAGCTGCCTCCTAGCATTTTTGTCAATTCGCCGCACTCCAAAGCGGTTGAGGTGTCGTTCCAGAGTTTCACGGGATATAGTACTTCACCTTTGGCATCAACCGGAACGAATCCATGTTGCTGACCCGAGACTCCGATTGCTGTGGCAGCCTCCCTCACTTCTGTGGGGATTCTTCTAAAGCACGCGATGATCGCATCGAGCCACCATGTTGCTTCTTGCTCCCGCGACCCATCGTCACGAGCTGTCAATTCATGTGGAGCTTGTGCTGATGCGACAATAGTTTTGGCTTCAGTGTCGTAGAAAATGGTTTTTGTACTCTGGGTACCTACATCGATTCCTATTACAATAGCCATAGCCACTCCTTAAAATATCTTGATAAACCGTAGCTTAGTATTCCTTGGTCAGGGGTTCAAGTTGAATAGACAAAATTGCCAAGGCATGTCTATAATTGACCTATGGAGATCATCGACGCGGTATTCGTCTATCAGATGCGCCAGCAGAACGAATTGCGTTGGCATGGGAGATTGCATAGCCATGGCGATAACGAATTCGAAGTCCATTATTTCCTTGGCGGAGAAGGTGTGTTTTTAAATGGGAAAACCTACTACAACGTTCATCCCGGTTCCTTGTTCATATCGAATCCTCATACCATCCATAGTATTAAAGCCCAAGCACAGGATCCTGTAACTTATTATGCAATATTATTATCACTTAAGGAAGAAGAGCTGGTGCTGATTGATATGCTCCGGCAGCAGGAGCACCACGGGGCCTACCAGATCGGGACCAACTATCGTTTTTTTTTCGAAGAGGTAAAGGAGAAAGGCCTTTCGCAATTGCCTAACCGACGGCAATCGGCCTGCCATCAGTTGTTTTCTTTGCTTTTTCAACTGGTGGATGGCATGGAGTGGCTGGGGAATGACTCCGAGAGCCGGCACCTCGAACGTGCGTTGAGAATCATGCAGAAAAATGTGATGGGATCGCTTACTCTCGGTGAGCTTGCCGCAGAGCTTAAGTTGACTAATTCGTATTTCATCCGTTTGTTTGAAAAAAGAATGCGCCAGACTCCCATGAAGTACTATATGAAATTGAAAATCGAGGCTGCCAGCGCTCTGCTTACCTGCACAGACCTATCAGTGAAGGAGATCGCCGCGAAATTAGGTTTTTCAAGCGAGTTCCATTTCAGCAAGCAGTTTAAGCTAAAAACCAGCCTAGCCCCCACGTATTACCGGCAGCAGTATCTTCAGCAGCTCGGCGAGACTGAGAAAATCAGTTTTCCAAGCCCCTAGCTCTTATAGAAATATCGCAATGAGCACGGTGGCTGTCCCGGCGATGAAAATCGCGATGCCGCTCATGGCTCCCTGCAGTTCACCAAGTTCCAAAGCCTTGCTCGTTCCTATCAAATGGGAGCTGGTTCCAATTGCCAACCCCTGGGTCACTGGATTATGGACATGAAGCAGTTTGATAAGCAAGGGTGAGAACAAAACACCGCAGATTCCCGTGATCAACACAGCGAGGATGGTGATTGAAGGAATGCCATTGAACTGCATTGAAAGTTCAATCGCGATTGCAGTGGTCACGGATTTGGGGATTAGCGAACTGGTGAGGACTTCGCTCAGGCCGAAAAGCCTGGACAAGAAAAGCACTGTACCGATGCTTACCGCCGATCCTACGGTGCATCCCACGATTACCGGCACAAGGTTTTTTTTAAGGATGGCGATCTGGTTGTACACCGAAACCGCCAGCATGGTGGTAGCCGGTGCGATGAAGAGGGTGAGTATATCGCCCCCGATGTTGTAATCAGCCATCGTTATGCCAAAAATTTTCAATATTGAAAGAATAATAGCCATGGCGATTAGCAATGGATTCAACAAAGGGCTCCTGAAGCGGTTGGAAATCCTTATAGCGATTTCCCAGCTTGCGATTGTGAGCAGCATTCCAAAGAAGGGTGAGGATGAGAGCGGGTTCACTTGAGGAGGTCTCCTTTCGATGCGCGCTGCAATCGAATCACCAGGCTGACTGCGCCCGCAGTAGCTGCGAAAGTCACAATCGTGCTGATCACGCAGACGAGCACGAAGGCGAACAGCTTATCCTGCAGTATGCCGAAATGCTCGACGAGCGCCACACAGGCAGGAACAAAAAACACGCCCATGTTTCGCAAGAAGAAATCAGAGACATCCTTGATATGCTTAAGCTGAATCACCTTCAACAGCAGAAGCAAAAGAAGAAGCAGCATGCCGACGATACTGCCAGGCAGGGGAATGGGGAGAAGCATCGATATCGCAAGGCCAGCGAAACCAACTGCCAATATGAGGGCCATCTGGGTGAGAATCCGCATCAGCAACATCACTCCTTGAATGCCAATGTACCGAGTATGTGGCAATTGTGCAAGTAAGGGGAGGAAGGCGGACTGTTAGGTCAATTTTCGTTCTAAGACTATTAAATCCTTACAAGTTTTGTCTTTATCAAATAATGGATATGGATAATTATCCGTAAAGTAGTTCTCAATCACCCGAATGCGCTGGAACCCTTGTGATTCATACAGGTTGAGGGCCTCGTTGCTGAAATCCGCGGTTCCTACCACCATGCTGCTGTAACTATATCGGTAGATGGCAAACAAGTAGTGAAGCAGAACCTTAGCATAACCTTTGTGTTCATATCCGGAACGGGTGGCGAGATTGAGAAGTTCGCATGTCGCAAGATTCAGAGGAGCTACGATGGCGCAGGAGATGTACAGACCTTTATCTTCCAAAATATGGAGTTCTCCGCGGGCTAGGTCCTGCCTGACAAGCTTCTCCGATGGATTGGCAACCAACAGCAATGGCAGATAGCAATCCTGTTCCTCACGGGAAATTATCCTACGGATGCAGACAGCCATGCCGAACCTCTCTTGTGTTGCCGATTATCGAATGCAGATACCTTTCATTTAAAAGGGAATCCTCTAAATCCTTTAAGCCATGTTTCATACACACAATATACTCATGATGGAAGGTCTGCGCCAAGTTGCATATACTGCCGCACTCCTTGTACATGAAAAGGACCGCGATACAAGTGGAATTTGGCAGGGATGAAAAAAAATTTACTTTATACTTGAAAATGAAAGCAAATCGTAATACAATCGAAAGAGAAAAAAAAGTATTCCAGAAGATCGAAAGGAGGCTTCCATGGTTGGGCTCTCCCATCGGGAAGAACAGATTATTGAACTCTTGCAAAGTGGTGAGGAAATCTCAGTCACTGAATTAAGCCATCGGCTCGGAGTTTCCACTGTCACCGTCCGCAACGATCTGAAGGCGTTGTCCGCGAAAGGTCTTATTCTGCGAACGCATGGCTCCGCTGTTCCCGCCTATCATCCCCTGCTCCGTGAGAAGCAATCAAGCAATATCGCTGTCAAGGAAGCGATTGCAAAGGCCGCTGCGTCTCTGGTGAACGATGGGGACCGAATCATGATAACCAATGGGACCACGAGTGCGCTGATCGCTCGATATCTGCTGGGAAAAAGAGACATCCAGGTGGTGACGAACTCAACTTTGCTCATCCCGTACGCCCGGGTGAACGCGAATATCTCCATGACTATGGTCGGTGGCGAATTCCGTCCCTCCGCAGAAGCTTTGGTGGGCGCGGCCGCAATCAAGCAACTGGATGAATATCATGTCGCCATCACGTTCACCGGCACGGATGGATTCACGCTTGATCACGGGCTTACCACACATTTGATGGAAAACTCAGAGATAGTTCGCAAGATGTGCTCCCAAGCGGCAAGAAGGGTTCTGGTCACCGATTCTTCAAAATTTGGAAAACAAGGTTTCGTACGGATATTCCCGATGCAAGGGATCGATGTGCTGATCACGGACAAAGGTCTGCCGGCAGAGGTGGCTCAGCAATTGCGTGAAATGGGAATAGAGGTGTTATTGGTGGATTGAACTCGCCACAGGCGAAAGTTGCGATACAAGGTCCTTGGACCTGATAAAGGAGTGAGTACATGGCTACTGAAGTATTGATGCCCAAACAGGGTAATTCTGTCGAATCCTGCATCATCCTCGACTGGAGGAAGAAGGAGGGGGATGCGGTATCGATTGGAGAAATCGTATGTGAGGCAGAAACCGATAAATCGACAATCGAAGTGGAGTCCACAGCGGAAGGCATCATCCTCAAGCTGCTGTATGCGGTGGGTGATGAGGTTCCTGTGCAGAACGCCATCATGGTGGTGGGTATGGCTGGCGAGAAGTCGGGATTGGTGGCTCCAGCTCAAGCTCCAGCCGCAACCACGTCTTCAGAAATTGTGGAACCCATAGCGGATGTTGCACCTGCGGTCCCTGCCGGCATTAAGGAAAAGGGCTCCAACGCAAATTCCTCGGATGCCCATGGCATATCTCCACGTGCGCGCTCTCTTGCCAATAGCATGGGAATCGATGCATCCATAATAGTTGGTACTGGACCAAAGGGCAGGGTTATCGAGCGGGACGTCGCCTCTGCTGGCGCGGGACGGGAGCCTCTTTCTCCTGCCGCACGTGAATCGCTCGCCGCTGGTGGGATGCAAGCCCCAGCCCAGGGATCTGGAATCGGCGGGCGGATACTTTCCTCGGATCTCCTCAAGGGGTCTGCGCCCAATACCGCCGCGGTAGCTGAAACTCCAAAGACCGGTGGTGTGCCCGCAGTGGAGTCTTGTGGATTCCCGGGTGTTGTAACTGAGACTTTGCTTAAGGGGGTTCGGAAAGTCACCGCAAGACGGATGTATGATTCAATCGCTACTACAGCGCAGTTCACCATGAATGCGTTTGCCGATGCCACTGCATTGAAGGCTTTGCGCGAGCGTTTTAAAACCAGCGACCCGAAGCTTGGCCTGCAGAAAATCACCATCAACGATCTTGTGCTGTTCGCGGTGAGCCGGACCATTCCACAATTCCCGTATATAAACAGTCACTTTCTCGGGGACCGCATCCTCACATTCAAAAAGGTCCACCTTGGTTGTGCCGTGGATACGCCGAAGGGGCTGCTCGTGCCGGTCATCCGTTTTGCGGACAGCCTGTCGCTCAGTCAGATAAGCGCGACCTTCAAGACACTCTCAAGTTCGGCTATCGAAGGAAAATCCTCTCCTGACGATCTGTATGGAAGCACCTTTACGGTCACCAATCTCGGCGCGATGGGGGTAGAATCCTTCACTCCGGTGCTCAATGTTCCAGAAGTAGCGATTCTTGGTGTGGGTGGTATTTCCTTGCGCCCGATCGAGGATGCAGATGGCGATGTTTCATTCGTCCCCCATATCGGTCTTTCCTTAACTATCGATCATCAAGGTGTGGATGGCGCTCCTGGAGCGCGGTTCCTTAAAGCGTTGTGCGAGAATATCGCCTCTATCGATGTTTTGCTGGCCCTTTAGGAGAATACCATGGAAAAATTTGATTTGATTGTGATTGGCGCGGGACCTGGTGGCTATGTGGCTGCCGAACGTGCCGGAGCGCTTGGCAAGAAGGTGCTTATGGTAGAGAAAGACCAACTTGGTGGGGTCTGCACCAACTGGGGTTGCATCCCGACAAAAAGCCTATTGAATTCCGCCAAGCAGTACCGTCATGCCAAGGAATCGGGAAAGATGGGCGTGCACTGCCACGACGTTACCTTCAACCTCACGGAGGCGATGGCTTGGAAGCAGGAAACGATAGAGACCCTCCGGAATGGCATTCAATTCCTGATGAAAAGCAATAAGGTGGAAGTGGTTTTTGGCGAGGCCACCTATACAGACAATCATCATGTGGTGGTCAACGACACTACCTATGAGACGGATTATCTCATCCTTGCCACAGGCTCTTCTCCAATCATGCCTCCGATTCCTGGCCACGATCTGCCGCACGTACTCACAAGTGACGGGATATTGGCTATCGAGCAAGTGCCGGAGTCTCTCGTGGTTATTGGGGGGGGCGTGATAGGGATTGAATTCGCTTCTCTGTTTTCCTCGATCGGTACCAAAGTGACTGTGGTTGAGATGATGAATGAGATCCTCCCGATGATGGATGGCGAATTCGCCAAACTGATTCGGCGTGAGATGAAGGATGTGACCTTCCATCTTGGCTGTAAGGTCGAGTCAATTACCTCTGAGGGCGTACAATACACGAGCGCTAAGGGGGAAAAAAGCAGTATCGCGTCCACAATGGTGTTGATGAGTGTCGGACGCCGTCCAAACACCAAAGGATTGGAACCCCTTGGAGTGGTTGTGCAACGTGGTGGTGTGGTGGTTGACGATCATCTGCGCACCAATATCGCCAATGTATATGCCATCGGGGATGTCAACGGGAAGTCGTTGCTTGCCCACTCGGCATCCAGAATGGCGGAAGTGGTTGTTTCCAATCTATTCGGTTCAGGTGTACACAAGATGCGTTATTCGGCTATTCCTTGGGCAGTGTACGGAATTCCCGAAGCCGCCGGGTGCGGACTTACCCAACAGGAAGCAGAGAAGAAAGGGCTGAAGGTGGTGAGCGCGACCACGCAGATGCGTTCAAACGGAAGGTTCTTGGCCGAACAAGGCAAACGGGCTGCAGGATTATGCAAGGTTGTTGCGGATGCGGTGACCGGAGTCATCCTAGGCGTCCATCTTCTTGGACCTTACAGCAGCGAGATGATCTACGGAGCGGCAGCGATATTGGAAGCCGAGCTTCGGGTCAAGGATGTCAAGGAAATCATCTTCCCCCACCCAAGCGTGTCGGAAGTCATCAAGGATACCGTATTTGCGATAGACCACACTTTATAAAAGCAAGCGATAAGGAGCAGCATCATGTCCAAGCAGATTTCATTCGATCCCGCCACACTACGGCAGAAGGATACTATCAGGATTCCCGCTATTCCGGTGAATCAGTACGTAAGCGATTTTAATAAGGAACTAAAGTTATATGGCAAGGACCGCTTGGTGCGGGTCTACCACGATATGCTGTTGATTCGTGAATTCGAGAACATGCTTGATGCGATCAAGAAAGAGGGAGTCTATCAGGGGATCACATACAATCACAAGGGGCCGGCACACCTCAGCGCAGGCCAGGAATCCGCTGCCGTCGGACAAGCGATGAATCTCGATCCCGAGGACTTCATCTTTGGCTCACATCGCAGCCACGGTGAGATCCTCGCCAAATGCCTATCGGCCATCATGAAGATGGATGATAGCCAGATTCTGCATATCCTTGAGAATTTCATGGGTGGCGATACCTTCCGGACCGTTTCCGAGCATTTTAAAGGTACAGATGTCAAGGATCTCGCTGAGAATTTCATTATATACGGCACTCTTGCTGAGATCTATGCCAAGGCCACAGGTTTCAGCAGAGGGTTGGGCGGATCCATGCATACCTTCTTCGCTCCCTTCGGCAGCATGCCAAACAACGCTATTGTCGGTGGATCGGGTTCCATATCCTTCGGTGCCGCGCTCTATAAAAAAATCAATCGTAAAAAAGGGATTGTGATCGGCAACATCGGTGATGGCGCGCTTGCCCGTGGCCCGGTTTGGGAAGGACTGATGATGTCCGCCATGGACCAGTACCACACCCTTTGGGGTGACATGGCCGGAGCTCCGCCATACATGCTCAATGTGTTTGACAACTTCTACGGCATGGGAGGACAGCCGGTTGGAGAGACGATGGGCTTCGGTGTGGCCGCAAGAATGGGTGCCGGGGTGAATGCCGATGCGATGCATGCTGAACGGGTTGATGGCTTTAATCCTTTGGCCGTAGCCGATGCAGTCAGTCGAAAGAAAAAACTGCTGCTTGAGGGTAAGGGACCGGTCTTCATGGATACAATCACCTACCGCTTTAGCGGACATAGCCCTTCCGATGCCATGACGTATCGCACGAAAGAAGAGCTTGAGGCTTTCAAAGCCCAGGATCCGATTTTCGCGTATGGACGATATTTAAAGGAACACGGCTTGGTGACCGATACAGAGCTTGAAGCCGAACGTACGGTATTGTTTGAGAAAATGCGCATCGCGCTGCACATCACTGTTGACGAAAAACTCTCCCCTATGGTTGATGGGAAATTCATCGAAAGCGTCATGTTCTCCAATGGGAATGTTGAAAAACTGGATGACCGTGAGCCGGAGCTCTTGCAGCCGCTCGCCGCGAATGCCAGAGTGGAGCAACTGTCCAAACGCAACCGATATGCTTTTGATGAGAATGGCAAGCAATATCCTGCCAGCAAGCAGTATCAATATCGTGATGCGATATTCGAAGCCATGGCCCACCGTTTCTCAATCGATCCCACGATGATCGCTTATGGAGAAGACCATCGCGACTGGGGAGGTGCCTTTGCCTGCTATCGAGGTCTTACAGAACTTCTTCCGTACCATCGGTTTTTCAACTCTCCTATCTCTGAAGCGGCCATAGTTGGAAGCGGTGTTGGCTATGCGATGTCCGGTGGACGGGCGGTAGTAGAGCTGATGTACTGCGATTTCCTTGGTTGCGCAGGAGATGAGGTATTCAATCAGATGCCTAAATGGCAGGCAATGTCGGCGGGCGCTCTGAAGATGCCGCTGGTGCTGCGCGTATCGGTAGGCAATAAGTACGGTGCCCAGCATTCTCAGGAGTGGACCAGCATGGTGGCCTCGGTACCAGGCTTGAAGGCCATGTATCCTGCTACCCCCTATGATGCCAAAGGCATGTTGAACTATGCCCTCCGGGGAACCGATCCCGTGGTGTATTTTGAAAGTCAAAAACTGTATGGCTTTGGTGAGATGTTCGAGAAAGAAGGGGTGCCAACTGGATATTATGAGATTCCCGAAGGCGAACCTGCGGTCAAGCGCCAAGGAAAGGATATCACCATCATATCGTTAGGACCTTCACTGTACACGGCGGTCGATACCGCTGATCGTCTTGCAAAGGAGTTCTCTCTAGAAGCCGAAATCATCGACTTGCGCTGGATCAACCCCCTCAAATATGAAAAATTGGTGGAGTCTGTGAAAAAGACAGGTAAAGTGGTGTTTGTCACCGATAGCGCGGAACGTGGCAGCTATCTTCAGACTGTGGCTGTCAATTTGGGCCGCCTTGCATTCGATTATCTCGATGCGCCTCCGGTGGTGGTTGGTTCACAAAACTGGATCACTCCTCCTGCGGAGATGGAAGAGTATTATTTCCCACAGGTCGATTCTCTTTTGGATGCTATCCATGAGCAGATCCTTCCTTTATCTGGGTATGTGGCTAAAAAGAACAAGACCGATGGGGAATTCCTCCGCATCCAGGGGGCAGGTGTCTGACCAAACCCGTGGCTTATCACAACGAGACCCGCCAGTTTCTGGCGGGCCTTCATCATCCTGTACAGAAAAGGAAACCGCATGAACGATGATAGACAGATGCTCGACGACTTGCAGGAGCGCATGAACAATCCCATGAAGGCCGAGCGATTGCAGACGGCGCATGAAGCCGGCAGGATGATGCGCACAGGAAAGCTGTCGCGTGTTGTCCTTCAGGAAGTGAACAACCATGTGCATACCACCTATTCTTTCAGTCCGTATGAACCTGCCGCCGCAGCCTTCGCAGCCTGGCGGGCTGGGCTCGGGATAGTAGGCAGTATGGACCACGATAGCGTGGGCTCTGCCGAGGAAATGCTCGAGACCGCGCAATACTTGGGAATCGCCAGCACTGTAGGTTTTGAAGTTCGTTGCAGTTTTATGGACAGCCCCTTCGCCGACCGTAAGATCAATAATCCCGATTCCACCGGAATTGTATACATGTGTGTGCATGGTATACCAAGGAAGGAATTGTCTAAAGCGGAAGCTTTCCTCAATCCAATCCGTGAAGTCCGCAATCGACGCAATCAGGCTGAAGTAAAGGGGCTCAATGCCCTCATAGCTCAGAGTGGGTTGAACCCATTGGATTTTGAACAGGATGTTGTACCGCTTTCACGCTTTACAGATGGTGGAAGTATCACGGAACGTCATATTCTCAGTGCGTTCGCCAGCAGGATTCTTAATCTCACGGGGAAAGGTGCTGCCGCCGTGAGCTTTTTGGAGCGGAATCTTGCAGTTAAAGTCGAAGGAAAAATCAGAAGCTTGTTGTTGGACAGCGAGAATCCCCATTATATCTACGACCTGCTAGGTGTATTGAAAAGCAGCTATCTTCCGAAATTCTTCATCCAGCCTTCTGTCGAGGAGTGTGTGGATGTTCGCGAGGTGGTCGCCTTTGGACTGTCTATTGGAGCGATTCCAGCGTATGCATACCTTGGCGACATCGAGCAGAGCATCACAGGTGACAAGAAGGCGGAGCATTTCGAAGATGCCTACCTGGAAGAATTGATCGCCTTCCTCGCTCAGGTGGGATTCCCGGCTGTCACCTATATGCCTCCTCGAAATACCGAAGCGCAGATGAGTCGGCTGCAGGGACTATGCCGAAAACACAATCTCATGGAGATCAGCGGAGTGGATATCAATTCATCCCGACAGTCCTTCAACTGCCCCGAGATGCTGGCTCCTGGCTGCATCCACCTGGTGGACTCGGCTTGGGCGCTCGTGGCTCACGAGAAGCTGTGCGGATATAGAAGTGATTGGGGACTATTCTCAGCTTCGAATCCATTGGCAACCTTATCGCTGCAGCAGCGGATAGCGAAGTACGCGCAGTGGGGAAGAGAGATGGACCCCTTTGATCCGGATACCATCATCGCAATCGCAAGACGTTCGCTGAGCAAGGAGTAGACGATGTCTGTTTTACATGACCGATTGGCTTATATCGCCCCTGCCATCGTAAGGGGGATGACTTTTGATGGAGAAACCGGTCTCTGTGTGACCACTATGGCTGGAGTTTCCACGTGCGACCTGCTCTTGCCAAGGGTTGGTCCTCAGCAGGAAGTCGCCTTGATTGTCGACCTTTGGCGAAGTCAGTTTCAAACGTATGTCGCGCGGACGAACGCGTTCCCTGCGACCGTGGGCATCGAAGGCGAGTCATGGATCATGGCGCTAGGCGGGTCGCTAGTTGAAGCGATGGCAGCCAAAGGGACCGTAAAGGCACCCACTTCCCGTGGAAGTACACGCCGCGGGGACATCATGCACTCCAAAATTTCGCTGGTCACTGGAGGCGCCCAAGGTTTTGGCGAGGGCATTGTCCGAGGCCTCGTGGCCGAAGGTGGCTTTGTCTATATCGCCGACATGAATATCGCCGGTGCGAAAGCGCTTGCAGACTCACTGAACACTCAAAATGGGACTCTGGTCGCAGAGGCTGTCGCAGTGAACGTAACCGATGAGGCTTCCGTTGAAGCGATGATGGACCACGTCGCGTCAAGGACCGGCTGCCTTGATTTGTTTGTAAGCAATGCCGGTGTGCTCAAAGCAGGCAGTGTGAAGGAAATGAGTCTGAAAGACTTCCAATTTGTCACTTCTGTTGATTACACAGGATTCTTCATCTGCACCAAATTCGCCGCACGCCAGATGGCTTACCAAAATCTTGGGTCGGGGAATGCCTACCTCACCGATATCGTTGCTATCAGCAGCAAGAGCGGGTTGGAAGGTTCGAATAAAAACGGAGCCTATGCCGGTGCGAAATTCGGTACCATCGGCCTGACACAGAGTTTCGCGCTGGAATTGGTCAGTGACAATATCAAAGTGAATGCGGTGTGTCCGGGGAATTTTCTTGACGGTCCGCTTTGGTCAGACCCCGACCGCGGTCTTTTTGTCCAATATCTGAACACCGGAAAAGTCCCGGGGGCCAAGACTCTTGGGGATGTCCGGCGTTTCTATGAATCCAAGGTTCCATTAAACCGCGGATGCCGCACCGAGGATGTGATGCGCGCCATCTGCTATATCGTGGAACAGAAATACGAGACTGGCCAAGCTGTCCCTGTGACAGGCGGCCAGGTCATGCTAAACTAAAGCGAAAGGAGCAAACTATGAAAACCAGAGCTGTACGCCTCTATGGAAAGAATGACCTACGCATCGAGGAGTTTGAACTCCCCCCGATTAAAAACGATGAGATTCTGGCCCGGATAATCACGAATAGCGTCTGCATGTCAGATCATAAAGCCGCCGAGCAAGGTGCCGACCATAAACGCATTCCCAAAGACATAGAGGTGAATCCTATCATCCTTGGCCATGAATTCTGCGGGGAGATTGTGGAAGTGGGTGAGAAGTGGGCGCAAAAATTCTCCAGCGGAGACCGTTTCTCCATCCAGCCTGCGCTAAACTACAAGGGAAGTCTTGATGCGCCCGGTTATTCCTACCATCATATCGGCGGAGATGCCACCTATGTTGTGATACCTCAGGAAGTGATGGAGCTGGATTGTCTGTTAAAATATGAGGGGGACGCGTTCTTCCTGGGCTCGTTGGCCGAACCCGTATCCTGTATCGTCGGCACCTATCACGCCATGTACCATACCACTGGTGGTTCGTATGTCCATGATATGGGTATTGTCGAAGGAGGGAATCTAGCCATCATCGCAGGTGTAGGCCCAATGGGACTTGGTTCCATCGATTATGGTATCCACTGCGACCGTCGCCCGGGGCTGATGGTGGTAACCGATATCGACGATGAACGTCTCAAGCGGGCGGCCTGCCTGTATTCGGTTGAGGAAGCAGCGAAAAACGGTGTGCGGCTGGTGTATCTGAACACTAGGAACCTAGCTGATCCGGTCGCTGCGCTCATGGAGCTTTCCGGCGGCAGAGGCTACGATGATGTGCTGGTGATGGCCCCGGTCCGTCCCCTTGTCGAACAGGCTGATGCGATTCTAGCAAAGGACGGATGCTTGAATTTCTTTGCTGGTCCAAATAAAACAGACTTCAGCGCTACATTGAACTTTTACAATGTGCACTACGCATCGCACCATATCGTGGGAACGAGCGGAGGAAATACCGAGGATATGCGGGAATCGCTTTTGATGATGGAGAAGGGTTTGTTGAATCCTGCGGCCATGATCACGCATATCGGCGGGCTTGATGCTGTTCCCCAGACCGTGATCGATCTTCCTTCAATCCCGGGTGGCAAGAAGCTGATGTACACCCATTTTGATCTTCCTTTAACCGCGATCGCGGATTTTGAAAAAGTCGGACAGACCAATCCGTTGTTCGCAGCGCTCGCAAGGATAGTGGAGCGGTATGATGGTCTTTGGAATCTTGAGGCGGAGATGTATCTGTTGGAACACACTCCGAAACGACGTTCATAAGGGGGACTTGATGGCCAAATATATCGCAGTTGATCTTGGAGCTTCAAATGGACGTGTGATAGTAGGTGATCTCGCTGGAATAGAGGTCACCAATCGGTTTACAACCCGGAACGAGGAGATGAATGGAGAGGTCTACTGGGATCTTCCGTATATCTATTCCGAGATAAAAAAAGGCATCAAGGCCGCTTTCAATCAATTCGGAAACGAAATTGTGTCTATTGGAATCGATACTTGGGGCGTGGACTATGGCTTGATCGATAGCAATGGATCTTTGATCGCGCTTCCCTACCATTACCGCGACAGCAGAACAGATGGTATGATCGATGAGGTGGGAAACAAGCTTGGAAAGGAGAGGATTTTCGTTGAGACAGGCATCGCGTTCCAGCCTTTCAACACGCTGTATCAACTTGCGGCCATGCAGAAACAGCGCCCTGAGACTTTCTCAGCCGCACGTCATTACCTTTCGATACCCGACCTCATCAACTATTGGCTTACTAAAGTCATGGTGAACGAGATATCCCATGCCTCCACCACCCAGCTTTTCAATCCTGAGCACGGCGATTGGTCCTGGGAGCTTATTGACAGCATGGGGTTCCCACGATCGTTGTTTGGAAAGCTAGTGCCTAGCGGAACGGTGGTGGGTTCCTTGACTCCTTCGTTGCAAAACGAATTGGGGGCCTCAGCGCGAGTGAAGGTGGTGGCGGTGGGTACTCACGACACAGCCTCGGCAGTCGCGGCGGTTCCGGCAGCTGGCGGTGAGGATTTTCTGTATCTTTCGAGTGGCACTTGGTCTCTGTTGGGCGTAGAGTCAAAGAAACCAGTCATCACCAGAAATGCTCTGGCTAGTGGTTTTACCAATGAGATGGCAGTGAACGGGTCCATCAGGTTCTTGAAAAACATCATGGGCATGTGGATTCAACATGAATGCGTCCGCTATTGGGAAAGCATGGGTGATACGATCAGTTGGAAAGAGCTGGATGAACAGACCTTGACTTGCGGTGATTTCGCGGGAAAGATCGATCCGGATGACCAACGGTATCTAAAACCAAACAGTCATCTTTCACTCATGACAGACCGGATCCGTGAACAGTGCATGGAAAGAGGACTTCCGGTTCCTCAGTCAAAGGGAGAATATATGGTGGCGATCTACCGTGGGTTGGCTAGCGCCTATGCAAAAGCGATTGTCAATCTCGAGGAGATCACCGGCAAAAAATATTCCACTCTCCATATTATCGGTGGCGGATGCAAGAATGAGATTCTCGACCAATGGGCAGCCGATGCCACCGGACTGGTGGTTCATGCAGGTCCTGTGGAGGCTACGGCCTTAGGAAATATGATTGTCCAGGGGGTCGCGATGGGTGAGGTTGAATCGTTGCAGGCAGGAAGGGATCTCATCCGGAAGCATCAGAAAGTCCGTACCTTTTTTCCAAAAGCCGCTCCCTTGTAGAATCAATGATTTGCAATCCAGGTACTGTGTATGAATCCAATATGATGGCACATCGAGTGCCATCTTTTTTTAACGTTTGGTTGTTGCATAAATGTTGCATAAAAACTGAAAATAATAAACATGTTGCATAAAAAGTATTATACTGTTGCATAAATATACGGATTTTGATAATATGCCATCAATTTGGGCGGTTCTGAGACGCAATGTTGCGAACAGAACCTGAGTTGAGGAGCATCAGTGGAACATACTTACCTGATTCTTGAAGACGGCGGTTGCTATATCGGCACAGGAGTAGGGGCACCTGCCCCATATGCAAAAGATATCGCCAAGCACACTATCGATTCAGCTCCCTGCGGGGAAGTCGTCTTCAACACTACCATGGGCGCATACCATGAGATCCTTACCGATCCATCCTATGCTGGACAGATGGTGGTGATGACCTGCCCGCATATCGGCAACTATGGGAGTGAGAAAGGTTGGGATGAAATGGCTCAAACCGTTCCACCGTGCCGAGGTCTGATTGTACGGGATCTGTATGATGGACCGGTGCCTCCGGGAAGAACCGGATTGCCGCAGACTATGGACCTGTGGGGTATGAGTGGGATCACTGAGGTTGACACACGCAGTCTCACCATCCATATCCGCGAGCATGGCGCATGCTATGGAGTCTTGGTGAGATCCAGCGATATTATGGGCGAACGGGAGTCTGTAACCGCTTGGTTACGTACCTGTCCGCCTATGGCCACACGGGATTTCATCGCTGAAGTAGGTACCTTAGTGACCGAGGTATATGATCCTAAAGACCCGATAGGGCTTAGGTTCGCGCTGGTTGATTATGGTGTGAAACAATCAATCGTTAGAGCGTTGGTTGAACGAGGCGTTTGCGTGACTGTGGTTCCCGCCACCACAACCGCCCTGGAATTGCTCTCCCTGAAGCCTCCTGTGGATGCGGTTTTCCTCTCGAATGGTCCTGGCGACCCTGCAGTACTTCAAAATGCCATCCAGGAAATCGCAAAACTCGTAGGGAGGCTCCCGATACTTGGTATTTGTCTTGGCCATCAGCTGATCGGGCATGCTATTGGAGGAAGAACAAGCAAACACAAGTTTGGTCATCATGGGGGAAACCATCCCGTGCGCGAGAATGGCACAGGACGGGTGTTTGTCACAGCGCAGAACCATGGCTACTGCGTTGAGCCCGACAGCCTACCTCCAGAAACTGAAGTTTGGTTTGTGAATGCGAACGATGGCACACTGGAAGGACTCTACGATGAGAGTCGTAAAGTGATGTCTGTGCAGTTCCATCCAGAAGCCGCCCCCGGACCGCGCGACGCCCGGTATCTATTCGACCGCTTCATCGCTTTCGCCAAAGGTGAAAGCCACTAGGAGTTTCCATGCCTGCGAGAAAAGACATTCATTCCATCCTGGTCATTGGCAGTGGACCGATTGTGATAGGTCAAGCATGTGAATTTGATTATTCAGGGACTCAGGCAGTGCAAGCTTTAAAGGAAGAAGGGTATCGGGTGATACTGGTGAATCCCAATCCTGCGACTGTCATGACTACCCCTGGCATGGCCGATGCCATCTATTTGGAACCGCTTACCTGTGAATATGTCGAACAAGTCATCATTCTGGAGAAACCTGATGCGATACTCACCACCATGGGTGGTCAAACTGGTTTGAATTTGACTATGGAGCTGCATAAGCGAGGCATTCTTGAGAAACACCATGTCCAGATAATTGGAGCTGGTATCGCCTCCATCGAATTGGCCGAGGACCGCCGCCGCTTTAAAGAAGTAGTCACTTCGCTAGGATTGGAATCGGCACGTTCTGTGACGGTGAAATCAGTAGGAGAGGCGCTCTCTTTTAAAACACTGGTCGGGTTGCCACTTATCCTGAGGCCAAGTTATACCCTAGGTGGAATGGGAGGTGGGGTTGTCCGCACCGAGGAGGAATTCCTACCTGCCTTGAAAAAAGCGCTTGAGGCAAGTCCGGTCGGTGAGGTACTGGTTGAGGAATCGTTGATCGGTTGGAAGGAACTTGAGCTCGAAGTGATGCGGGATAAAAGCGACAATGCGATCATCGTCTGTTCCATAGAGAACATAGATCCGATGGGTGTTCACACTGGTGATAGTATTACTATCGCACCAATTCAGACTTTAAGTGACAATCAATACCAGAGGATGAGAACTGCGGCCATCGATATTCTCCGTGCGGTCGGAGTTGATTGCGGTGGATCCAACGTTCAGTTCGCGCTTGAACCGGATAGCGACCGCATGATTGTGATTGAAATGAACCCCCGTGTATCCCGATCCTCCGCGCTCGCGAGCAAAGCAACAGGTTTTCCCATAGCACGATGTTCTGCAAAGCTTGCTGTCGGCCTTACCTTGGATGAAGTCCTCAATGAGATCACGGGTGTGACCGCTTCTTGTTTCGAGCCGGCTTTGGATTATTGCGCGGTGAAAGTTCCCCGGTTTGAACTGGAGAAATTCCCGATGTCGGGTGATGCCCTCGGTACACAGATGCGTAGTGTAGGGGAGTCTTTAGCTCTAGGGCGTACTATGATAGAGGCGTTGAATAAAGCTTTGCGAGCTACAGAACGGTCGCTTGAAGGATTGGTAGGATTGGAGGAGGTAAGGGGATATGGAGTGGAGGATGTAGAATCCATCATGGGATATGCCCATCCGTTAAGGATTCTTGCAACCTATTCCATGCTTAAGAGATATGGATCTGAAAGACTTGAGTATGCCAGCCAGAAAACCGGTTACGACCGGTGGTTTCTCCACCAGATGCTCCGCCAAGCCCAGGTTGAGCATGAACTGCATGAGCAGGGGCTTGTAGGAGGGATGGATAGATCCTTGATTCTGAAGGCAAAACGGATGGGTCTATCAGATACCCGGATTGCCAAATTGATAGGAGCTTCAGCCGAAGACGTACTGCAGTTTAGAAAATCCTCTGGTATAGAGGCGGTTGCCCATTATGTGGATACCTGTGCAGGTGAATTCCCTGCGCGTACTCCCTACTGCTACACTACCTACGGTGAAGAGGACGAAGGTGAAAGCCTAGGAAGCGATGCGGTTGTCATCGTCGCCAGCGGGCCAAACCGCATTGGTCAGGGTCTTGAGTTCGATACATGCTGCACGCTGGCTTCACTCGCATACCGCAAGCTTGGCCGCAAGACCATCATGGTCAATTCCAACCCTGAGACCGTCTCCACCGATTTCAATATCTCGGATCGGCTCTACCTTGAACCGTTGACGGTCGAGCATGTGCAGCGCATCCTTGAGCGAGAGAAAACTACCGACATCGTTCTCCAGCTTGGAGGGCAGACCCCTTTGAACATGGTGGAAGCTCTTGTTGACAAAGGAGCTCATGTCGTTGGCACTTCTCCCGAAAGCCTTCAGACCGCCGATGACCGCGGCCGTTTCAGTGCTTTGCTCTCGCAGCTGAATCTACGCCAAAGCGAGAACAGGACAGCTACCGACGCTTTGGAAGTTCCTAGGTGCGCGTTGGAAGCAGGGTATCCAGTGTTGCTTAGACCGTCGCATGTGCTCGGTGGCCGAAGCATGGTGATTGCCTATACAGAAGAAGAACTGGAGGGATTTCTCGCGACTGGAATCACGGTGTCACCGGAATCCCCACTGCTTGTGGACCACTTTCTCGAAGATGCGTTCGAATATGATCTTGATGCCGTATCAGATGGAAAATCCCTTTATATTGGCGGGATCCTACAGCATATCGAAGCTGCTGGCATTCATTCAGGAGATTCTGCCGCGGTATTCCCTCCATATAAATCCTCACCGGAAATATTGGAAGAGATGAGACGTGGAGCTCTAGCCTTAGCCCGCTCATTGCAGGTGAAGGGTTTCATGAACATTCAGTTCGCTGTGCAGGAGGGCCGGTTGTATATCATCGAAGTGAATCCTAGAGCTTCCAGAACTGTTCCGTTCATATCCAAGACCTCAGGGGTGGATCTTGTAGAGGCGGCTGTGCGCGTATGGCAAGGGGAGGATTTGGTTGCGCAAGGCTTGGTCGAGCAGGAAGGTGGCATAGGGGAAGGCGCGTGCGTCACCGGATGGGCTATCAAGGAGGCGGTCTTCTCTTTCGACCGATTTGCGAATGTCGACCCTCAATTGGGACCCGAGATGCGTTCCACTGGGGAAGTGGTAGGATTAGGAGCTACCTTCGGTGAGGCTTTTGCAAAATCACAGATAGGTGCCGGCAACCATCTGCCTGTTCGTGGCCGGGTGTGCATTTCGGTGAACAAACGTGACCGAAAGACAATCGTGCCAATCGCACGAGACTTGCAGGAGCTTGGATTCGCGCTAGCGGCAACCCGCGGGACCGCCCGTGATCTGTTCGATGCGGGAATTCTCTGCGAGACTGTGCTCAAAGTACATGAAGGACACCCGAATCTTGTGGACCACATCAGGCATCAGAGGATAGCCTTGGTGATCAACACCCCTATGGGCGTGAAGGCACGTCAGAGCGATGACGATCTGAGGACTGAAGCTCTACGGATGAAGATACCCTATACCACGACCACAAGCGCTGCTGCAGCGGCAGTACAGGCTATCCGTTATCTAAAATCGCAGCAATTCAGCGTAGTGCCTCTTTGATTTATAGGCAGTTGGAATTTTCCACCTCTGGCTGGGGTAGTCGTGGCTTTGGGAAAATCGGCCATACCTGCTTGCGATATTCCTGATACGCTGGATATTTTTCTACGGTTATGCCTTCCGTGAACCATGTGGATCCTATGAACAAAAGAGTGAGAAGGAAAGGACCGACCAAGCTCCAGTGCAATGGATTTTGCATTGCACATGCTCCCATGAGATATATGCTCCACCAAACACCAAGTTCACCAAGATAGTTTGGATGCCTGGACCAGGCGAAAAGTCCTGTTGTTCTGAATCCGCGTTGGTAATCAGCTTGCAAAGCTTCCTGCCGAGGAAGAAGATGGTATTTAGACTGCTGGAACTCATATTGCTGTTGGTCGGCGATTGTTTCCAGAGCAAGAAAGGCAAGCATCAGCATCGAGCTGCCGATTATTCCAGGTGTGATCTCTCCAACTTCTCCTTTCACAAGGGTGTAAAGGGGTAGTGTGAAGCAGATGAATAGAAATTGCTGATAAAAAGCTATGAAAAAAAGATTGAATACTTGCCATAGCACATTGTTGCCAATTCTTCCTCGTAAAATCGGCCAGCGGTAATCCTCCCCTCCAGTATAGCCCTGCCGTCTTGCGAAATTGTATGTAAGCCTTAGGCCCCAAAGGGATACAAGTATTGCTGCCAAGGTGATTGCCGGTTTGAAGCTCCCTGCTGATGCATAGATCCACGCATATCCTACAGGAGCTGTGCTCCACAGCCTGTCTGTCCATGAATAATCGTGTGTAAGCAAGCCAAATAGAAAACTCACTCCAGCATTCAGGATAGTTATAATCACGATGGTTAGAAGGGGATCTTGAGCATCTAGCGGACGCACGGCTATGGTTCCGAGAAAACATGCGCAGATGATGGAGAAAAATAAAATACTGGTTTTTCCGGTGGTTTTCATGGGAAATACTATAGCCAAAGATTTATATTGACGCAAGAATAAAATATGTATTATTAAAAACCAGCTACCAGCCTGGTATGCCCTTGGGCATGGATGCCAGGGTGGAAAAAAAGAAAACCGACCTGAGGACAGGCCGGTGGTCTTATGGATTCCAACTGAGATCGAAAAAATCGGGCAGAGAGGATTTGAACCTCCGACCCCTTGGTCCCGAACCAAGTGCGCTAGCCCCTGCGCTACTACCCGCTGTGGTCTCAGGTACGCCCCGATACCGATGGAAACTATATACAATGGTCTGCATCGTGTCAATGTAACCTCGGGCTTTTCGTTCCTTGGCATTGTTCAGATGCGAACAGAGGGGCAAAGCGGCGGTTTTCATTGACACGTCTGTATGTAAATGCTATTTTTCTTGAGATGCTTCCATCATGGTATGCATCAAGATTGTGCAGAAAAGAGGTCACACATGCCTTCCAAGGAATCCAATACTCCTGAGACGAATAATGAAAATGTAGTCAAGTTCAAGCCAAGCAAAGAGAAAGTGGAAAAGTCACCAAAAAAGAATAATCCAATCACCCTAACCAAGGTCGTCACATACGTAATTCTCGGCTTGCTGGCCTTGGTCCTGATAGTTGGGGTGTTTCCTTCGTTTGGCAATCGTGGTTCAAGCGCGACAAGCATTGTTTTCGGCACCTATGACAAGGATCCGATAGAATTCTCCTACGGCAATTACTTCTACCGTCAGTATCAGATCCAGGCTCAGCAGAACAAGGAGTCCTCCGATTCCGCTGCCTACCAGGTGTGGCGGTCCGCTTTTGAAAACACGGTTTTCTTTACAGCTGTGTCCCAGATGGCTGATAAATTGGGTTTCAGGGTAGTTGAGGAGACTTTGAATCAGGCTATCCTCAAGGCCGGGGTCTATAATAAAGATGGAAAATTCGATGCCGAAACCTACAAGAAGGCTTCGGTTGAATATAAGAACCAGATCAACCAGCAGTATAAGGAGAACATCCCAGTTCAGACTGTCATGACGGATATGTCCACCATCCTCTCCGCCACTGGCGAGATAGATTACATTGTTTCGATGGGTGATTCATCCCGTTCATTCGATTATGTGGTTTTCGATGCAAGATTGTACCCGGACGACCTTACCGCCGCCTATGCCCAGGCCAACCCTTCATTGTTCACACAAATCGATATTTCCTTGATCAGTGTCGCCGATGAGGCTGCCGCGAATGCAATCCGTGAGAAAATCGTTGCAGGGACTCTGAGTTTCGCAGAGGCCGCAAGGCAGAATTCCCTAGACACCTTTGCCACTGATGGAGGAAGAGCCGGGGTTTTCTATCTGTTTGAGTTGCAGACCAATTTCACCGATGCCGAGCAAGTGAATCTGTTGTTCTCCACCGCTGTAGGACAGGTTTCCCAAGCATTCGCAACCCCCGCGGGGTATGCATTGTACCAAGTTGAATCCGCTCCCACACTCGCAGACTTTACTGACAAGGCTGTACTTGCCGATGTGAAGTCATACATCGGCACCTCCGATCAAGGTGTAGTGACCGCTTATCTTCAGGAGCAGGCAGCTGCTTTTGCCGCTTCCGACGCAGCGGTTCGCGATTTCTCTTCTGCCGCAGAGGCCGCTGGCTTGTCTGTGGTCTCTGTGGAAGCTACTCCCGCAAATATCGGAGGTTCGAATTACCTTTCAAGCTTCTCCTACACCGATATGGGAGGTGGTTTAACTGCGCTTGCTTCCGATACCGCTGCTATGAAAACCCTGTACACATTGCCTGTTGGTTCAATTACCGAGCCGTTGGCAGTTGAAGGCGCTTTCCTTATTGCCAAAGTCACCGGCGAGTCCAGCCAATCCGAAGAGAATAACGAATACCTGCGCATGATATACCCGTATCTGTCCCAGGACCAGAATCAACAGGATTTCATACAGACGGTATTTAGTTCCAGCAAGCTCAAAGACAATTTCCTTACAGTCTTCCTTTCCGAAATCATGGGTGTCAAAAGCAACTGACCATGTGTGTTGACTGAAAAACCTGACCGCCATCCGGCGGTCTTGTTTTTTTATTGCCATCTTCACACAGTAACGGTACACTGCATGAGACGAGGTACATATGAAGTCTCCTAAAGAATTATCTCTGGAACGTAAGCTTCTTTCCCTCCTTGATGTGTCAGCCCCTTCGGGAATCATCGCAAGGCTGCTCGTGGAAGATGAGGAAGTACAGATGATGCAGGATTATGCAAACAGTGTCTCGATTATCAGGCTTGGGTACAATGACCATGGTCCGGTTCACATGCGGCAGGTCGCAAGAAACGCAGTGTTGATGATGCATCTGCTGAGGAAGGGAAACATTCAGACAAGTCTCGAGCGGGACAGGTCTGGAACCTTTGAGGAAAGCCTGAGCGCGGTCATTCTGGCGAGCTTTCTACATGATCTGGGGATGGCGGTTGGAAGACAGGACCATGAGCTGTTGAGCGTCGTTCTAGCCACGCCGGTCATCACTAGGATTCTCGAAACCGCTTATCCCCAGGACTTGCACAAACGGGTGGTTGTACGCTCCATTGCTGTTGAAGGAATCGTCGGACATATGACCAATAGAAAAATTCATAGCATAGAAGCAGGAATGATTCTGGTAGCGGATGGCTGCGATATGGAGAAAGGCCGCGCCCGCATCCCAATAGCATTGAATACGGAACCGAAAATCGGTGATATCCATAAATACTCGGCTAACTCCATTGAAAGCGTTGACATCGACGCTGGAGTAGAGAAGCCGATAAAAATCACTGTGGAGATGTCCTCTGACGTAGGATTTTTCCAGATTGAGGAAGTCCTCATCCATAAAGTGAATTCCAGTCCAGTGAAACCTTATATTGAATTGTATGCGGGAGTGATTGGTCAACCAAAGAAACGGTATCTTTGATCCAGAGGAGCATAAGAGATGATTGGAATTTTAGGTGAAGCCTTGATCGACTTCATAAGCGGGATCGGTGTTGACGGAAAGGAATGCTATTATCCATATTCCGGTGGTTGCGCGTTGAATGCAGCGACAGCTGCTTCCCGCTTGGGGGCAGATGTATTGTATATAGGAAAGCTATCGCAGGATATGTTTGGACAGAAGATGCAATCGCATTTCATCGAGAACCATGTTAGGCTAAAAAAGAGCCTCTGCTCGGTGGTAGAGAATTCAATGATCGGCTTCGCCAAGCTTGATCCATCTGGGGCAGCTTCTTATGTATTCTATAGTCAGGGAACCACTCCGACTGTTCTTACGAAAGATGAGATATTGGCAGTGCTGAAGGAAGAACCACAAGTAAGGTTCCTCCATATCGGTTCGGTCGCACTTGCTTTGGATGCGTCTGGCGAGCACATCCGTCAAGCTCTTCGCACTCATATACCTTCTCCTTTCATTTTCCTCGATCCAAATGTCCGTCCAACAGTTATCGCTGATTTTGGAACCTACCGCATGCGGTTGCTGGATGTGGCTTCAATGGCGCAGCTTATCAAGCTTTCTCATGAAGACCTTCAATCGATCTATCCTCAGCTTACCGAACGAGAAGGTGTGATGGCCCTGCTATCTCTTGGTGCGGCGCATGTCGTACTTACTCGTGGGAAGGATGGGCTTACCTGGTTCTCTCGGAGCGGGTTCTCCTGTCATGTGGATGCGGTCGATATCAAAGTAGTTGATACTGTTGGTGCCGGAGATACAGTAAGCGGTGCGATCCTTACTTTTCTTGAGGAAAATGCGCTTTACGATCCGTCAATGATCACTGAAAAGCTGGCCAAAGCCGCTCTAGGTTTCGCCTCGGCGGCAGCTGCGGTCACATGCTCACGTAAGGGCTGCGATCCTCCAAGGAGAAATGAAGTCAGCATATACTGATACTGAAATTGAGATAATCGTAATTCTTTTTGAGGAATTGTCCAAGGCTACTGTAGCATCGTAGTCCATTGTGATATAGTTCATTCGATATGATCAAAACCAATGACAGAATAAGGAATATTGCGATAATCGCCCATGTCGACCATGGTAAGACAACCCTCGTCGATGGGCTTTTTAAACAAAGCGGGCTCTTTCAAAAGGGCAATATGCAGGAACGGATAATGGATTCAGGTGCCTTGGAGCGAGAACGGGGCATTACCATAAGTGCGAAGAATTGCGCGGTTCGATGGAAAGGGGTGAAAATCAACATCATCGACACTCCTGGACATGCCGATTTCGGGGGTGAGGTGGAACGCGGGCTTTCCATGGTCAGCGGAGTGGTGCTCTTGGTGGATGCTGCTGAAGGGCCTTTGCCCCAGACCCGGTTCGTGCTTAAGAAAGCCCTGGCTTCAAATCTCGCGGTGATTGTGGTGATCAATAAGGTCGACCGTCAGGACTCCCGTGCTAGGGAAGTGCTTGATGAAGTGTACGACCTTTTGCTCGAGCTCAACCCCGACGAGCGGATGCTGGAAGTGCCAGTTTTATTCTCAAGCGGACGCGATGGTTCTTGTGGACTCGATCCAGATCATCTCGATGGCGATCTTCACCGATTGTTGGATACGATGGTGGAAACTGTGCCTGCTCCTACATATGATGATAGCGAACCATTCCAAATGCTTGTCTCCGACCGGAGCTATAACGATTTCCTAGGAAGATTGGCTGTTGGAAAAGTGTACAATGGACGGGCAAGCACCAATGATGCACTCGTCTGCATGGAAGCGGATGGCAGCAAGACTCCGCTTCGGGTTACTCGTCTGCAAAGTTATGATGGACCCACCTTCCACGATACCACGGAAGTAGAGCCAGGAGATATCATCGTGCTTTCAGGCATTGAGAATGTTTCCATCGGCGATACCATCTGTACACGTGACAAACCAAAAGCCTTGCCTCGGATTCAAATAGATGAGCCAACAGTCGCCATGCGCTTTGGCAAAAATATCTCACCTCTCGCAGGTAAGGAAGGCAAGCATGTGCAAGCCACCAAGATTTGGGAGCGGTTGCAGAAAGAATCGCTGCAAAATGTATCCATAAGGGTCGAGCGCACTCCTGGAGACGACACCTTCATCGTGAAGGGCCGAGGAGAATTCCAACTGGCGATTATCGCCGAAGCAATGCGTAGAGAGGGGTTTGAATTGTGCGTGGGTCGTCCGACTATCATTTTTAAAGAAGATGAAAAAGGTCGGAAAACCGAACCTATCGAATATGTGCGGATCGACTGTCCCGAGATCTACAACGGGGTTGTGATGGAGAAACTGTCAAGACGCAAAGGTGCTCTCAGCGACATAACGTACGGTGGTGATGGCCGCGTGACTATGCAATTCGAGATTCCTGCCCGTGGTTTGATCGGGTATCGCGATGAATTTATGACCGATACCAAGGGAACCGGGCTGATGAATTCATGGTTGAAAGGTTATGAGCCCTATAAGGGTGACTTCCCTGATAGATTCTCGGGTTCTCTTATCTCCGACCGCGCCGGCTCCGCTGTCGCTTATGGCTTGTTTGGACTAGAACCTCGGGGAAAATTGTTTGTTGTCCCAGGGGACCCCATTTACGAAGGAATGATTATCGGCGAGCACAATCGTGATCTAGACCTCAATTGCAATCCTACAAGAACAAAAAAGCTGACCAATCTACGGGCTTCGGGTAAGGATGAGGCAGTAACCTTGACGCCTATAGTTCCTATGTCACTTGAACAAGCAATTCAGTTTATCAAAGACGATGAGCTGGTGGAGATAACTCCAAGTTCAATCAGGATGTGCAAACGGATCTTGAATTGTCAGGAGAGGAAGATTTTCGAGAGTCGTGGCTATATTCCCGAGTATCTCAATAGCAATAATAATAATTAAATGAAAACAGCCTCGTGCAAGAACGAGGCTGTTTTTATTACAGCAGGCGTAGGTTGTGTTCAGCTGCCTCATCATGAAGCTCTTGCGGCCAGACCGAGGCCTGCACCTCCCCGATGTGCGCTTTCTTTAAAAGCAGCATGCAAATTCTGGACTGACCGATTCCTCCCCCGATCGTTTGTGGAAATTCTCCATTCAACAACCGTTTGTGCCAGTAAAGGGTCTTACGGTTTTCAGCATTCCTGAGTGAAAGTTGACGGAGAAGGGTCTCCACATCAACCCGTATTCCCATAGATGAAAGCTCAAGTGAATCCTCACGCACAGAATCCCACACGATGATATCTCCATTCAAACCATGGTGGAATCCACCGGTCGGAGTAGACCAATCATCATAGTCGGGAGCGCGGCCGCCATGTAGCTCGCCATTTTTCATGGGATAACCGATTCCAATTAAAAATATCGCACCAAACTCTTTTGCCAAGGCAAATTCACGTTGTTGGGGTGTAAGATCTGGATAACGCTCAAGAGCATCTTCACTATGGATGAAGGTGATAGTCTCAGGCAGATGCGGCTTGCAGCCAGGAAACATCTCGCTCACGAGGAATTCTGTTCGTTTAATTACCCCATAGAGTTTTCTCACAACCTGTGTTAAATATTCCAAGTTGCGGTTCCCATCATTCATCACCAGTTCCCAGTCCCATTGGTCGACATAAATAGAATGGATGGCATCGATATCATCATCTGGACGAATTGCATTCATATCGGTATATAATCCGGTATTAGCTCCATATCCATAATCGGCGAGAGCCATGCGTTTCCATTTTGCCAAGGAATGCACAATCTCCATCGTGGTGTTGTTCAAATTGAGAACCTCAAAAGAACAAGGGCGTTCTATACCATTAAGGTCATCGTTGATTCCGGATCCTTTGGCTACAAAAAGCGGGCTGGTTACTCTAGACAGGTAAAGTTCTCCAGAAAGCTCACGTTCAAAAGTGTCTTTAACAAACTTAATGGCCTTTTCGGTAAGTTTTTGGTCTAGGATAGCGGTATACCCTTGCGGGAATTGTCTTTTATACATATACACTCCTGATTTCAAGCATATGCTTGATCGTGAACACCTGCGATAGCTCTACCAGATGGTTCATTCATCCGCTTGAAAGCTTCGTCCCATTCAAGTGCTGTCGCGGTGGAACATGCGACGGAAGCTTCGTGTGGAACGCAACGGGCGGCGGATTCGGAAGGAAAGAATTCAGCGAAAAGCGAACGATAGTAATACTCTTCCTTATTCAGTGGTGTATTGATGGGGAATCTATGCTTAGCATTAGCAAACTGTTGGTCCGTTACTTTTTCAGCAGTCATTTTCCTCAGCGTGTCGATCCAATTGTAGCCCACGCCGTCTGAGAACTGCTCCTTCTGGCGCCAAGCGATCTCTGGTGGCAGAATGTCTTTGAAGGCTTCGCGTAACAACCATTTTTCGATCTTTTGCTTACCAGGGATTTTTGAAGACATCTTATCAGTCGGATTCTGTGTCATTGCGATATCGATGAATTCGAAATCCAAAAACGGCACCCGGCCTTCCACTCCCCATGAGGCTAGCGACTTATTGGCTCGGAGACAATCGTATAGATGAAGCTTGCTGAGTTTTCGAACAGTCTCCTCATGGAACTCTTTTGCGTTGGGAGCCTTGTAAAAGTACAGATACCCACCGAAAAGCTCGTCCGAGCCTTCTCCAGAAAGAACCATTTTGATTCCCATGGATTTGATGACTCGTGCTATCAGATACATCGGAGTGGAGGCTCTGATTGTGGTGATGTCGTAGGTCTCAAGATGGTATACGACATCAGGTAGGGCATCCAGCGCTTCTTGTATGGTGAAATGGACTTCATGATGAACTGTTCCGATGAATTTCGCTGCAACGCGCGCAGCAAGGAGGTCTGGAGAGCCTTCAAGTCCAATCGCGAAGCTATGTAGCCGAGGCCACCATGCATCCTGTGTATCTTGGCTTTCAACTCTTTTTTGTGAATATTTCATGGTGATCGCAGCGATGATCGATGAATCCAAGCCACCGGAGAGCAGAACTCCATATGGGACATCGCTCATCAACTGTCTTTTAACGGCTGCATCCAAACCGGAACGGATGGCCTCGATACTTGTCTGATTATCTTTAACCGTATCGTAAGAAGTCCACGCACGGGTATACCATGTCGTATGAGACATATCAGGACTATAGTAATAGGTTCCTGGAGAGAATTCTTCTATATGTGTGCATGTTCCTTCAAGCGCTTTCAATTCAGAAGCTACATAATATTGGCCTACACTGTCCCAACCTTGATATAAAGGTATGATTCCAATATGGTCGCGTCCAATAAGGAAAGCTTTCTTATCCTCATCATAAAGCGCAAAGGCATAGATGCCGTTCATATCCTCGAAGATGTTCGGTCCTTTATCTCGGTATAAGGCAAGGATGACCTCACAGTCGCTTTGTGTGAGGAATTCATAGGTATTCTCATATCGTTTCCGCAAGTCTTGATGGTTATAGATTTCTCCATTCACAGCAAGAGACAATTTACCATCCTTACTCATCAATGGCTGTTTGCCTGAGAATGGATCGACAATGGCGAGCCTTTCGTGTGCGAGAATCGCATTATTCACGCAGTACACTCCCGACCAATCTGGTCCACGATGTCTGATTTTTTTAGACATCTGCAAAACCTGTTCACGAACGATGTCTTTGTCACCAGCGATTTCAAACGCACCGACAAAACCGCACATGCTCTACCTCCTGTCAAATGATTTTCTCATGCAATACAGCACGGAATGTGGACTCGGAAAAAAAATTATAATAGCGGTACGCTACTTTTTTTCATAGGCGCTTGTCAATCTAAGAGATGAATAATTATGTAAATTTATGCATATGCAATTATAGACAAGCGACACGCAGCCAAAATGATGTCTATGCCGCACAAATCGCTTTTGCTCAAAAATCTCAAATATTAACCGACCCTGTTTTGAGAGGAGACTATTCATAAATTATTACTGAAACCTTTGGTTGGATTTATCCTATTGAAAGTAATGACATGGAGATTCTTTCAGAACCTTTGGCTTGAATTGGTATCAATTACTATAATTAATATGCTGTCGAAGATGATGATGAAAAAAATTAAATTCGTTATCATACCTAATTGGCAGAAGTAGAAGCAGAAGCAGAAGGTGATGGTTTAGAAATTAATTTTTGGTAGGTTATAAATTTTGAGCACTTATAGTTTAATAAGAATTATGTTAAAAATAATATATTATTATAATTATATTATATAAAAATAATTAATTACATTATAAAAAATATATAGAAATAAATTAAAAAAGCTATAAAATAGTATAATAAATATATAAAATTATATTATAATTATATATAAAAAAATGTTAAATATATGTAAATATATATATAATTATATATAAAAATATATTGAATCATACTAAAATATAATTATATCATATACATATTATTAAATAAATGTATTGAAAACAATTCTATACAACCGAGTGAGCGGTACATGAGTTTCTATTTTCCATCACCTTTTTGTAATTCAACCCTGCGTTATTTATTATATAGTGAAAATGGAATCCATACATCAAAATTTATAATAGAAGAAGCTCAATTATTCATTTACATTTCAGTTAAAAAAGTGCAGCTGGTAATAATTTGCTTTTGATTTTATTATTATGAATATAGAATCACTAATGTCTATCAGATCTGCTGGTATTATATACGTGTCTGGCTGTAGTCTTCAATGAACCAGAAAATCAACTCATATTTTAATTTTTTTTTAAAGTGTTCATACAGATTATAAAAATTCGCATCAAATACATATATAAATTATATAGAATTAATAAGAAATAGTATAATAAATAAAATAAAAAACATAAGAATAATATATAAATGAATAAGTTATTATGATAATTTATAAAGAAAATCTATGAAATACTAATTTTTACTATTATTCTTGTAGTATTATTGGGCAAGGTATATACTGTTTTGTAGGATATGGATGACATGAATAAAACAATATCTTTTCATCTACAAAAAGGTGGGGTTGGAAAAACCACCATATCAGGTACTATCGCATGCCAATCAGCTTTGGATGGATACCGCACGCTACTCGTGGATGTAGATCCTCAAGGTAATGCTTCTTCATGGTTTTACAAGAACTCTCTTCGATGGGAATTATCTGATGTACTTCAAGGTAACTGCTATGTAAACGATGCTATTGTTGAAATACCGAATATGGAAAATTTGTTCCTGCTTCCTACCTTTGGAATTGGTGGTGGACTGAAAACCTATGCTGAAACAAAAATTGTTGATGAGCCATATGTATTGCAGGATCTGATACGTGAACTTTCAAAAGACTTTACGAGAATAATTCTTGATCTTTCCCCAGGACTAGGAAAATTGGAACGAGCTGCGATAATCGCTAGTGATGAGGTAATTACCCCAATGACTCCTGAAGTTTTCAGTCTTGATGGATTGGAGATATTCATAGATGAACTTCAGAAAATTAAAAAAAATCTTAGGAGTCAAGTAAGGCATGAAAGAATAATTATCAACTCATACGATGACCGAATAAGGCAGCATAAAGATATATTTGAAGCAGCAAAATCTGGTGTATTCCAAGTTTTCAAGATACCGGTTGATCCGGTTTTTCGTAAAGCTCAAGAAGCGAATTCTGCCCCACAACTTTTTAAACAAAGAGGCAAGGGGTTGAAACAGATAACGTTGGAAGCGATTCAGAGTATCAATTCAGCAATATGGAGATAAGAGTATGGCTTTAAAAAAGAATCCGAATGCGAATGAATTTGAAGAAAGTGCGAGCAGTCAAAAAGCAAAAGCTCTTTTTAGCAAAGACACCGCATTGAGAAAAGAAAATAAAGTCCTTACTACCTTCTCCATAGAACCCTCCTTTAAAAGAGAATTGGAAGAGCTATTCTCAAGTATGGGCCTTGGATGGGCTGCTGGCATACGTTTCGCATTGAAAGAATTTTCGAAAAAGTATACCGAGAAATAAAACGGATTATGTAGAATGATATTGGATTATAATAATAATTAACTGTAACAATTGTATGTTTGTTATAAAAATTCATAAAATTTTATAAGTATACTATTTAATGTAATTAAAATTATCACTAATCAATATCAAATATTGTATATTAAATATAAATATTATATAGGTATTATATATAAATTATATGTTATATTACAGTAAATATAATAATTATTTATATATAAATATCAAATCATGTATGAAAATTATGTTATTTTGTAACTAAATTTTAGACATTCAATAGAATTTTTAATTGATTGACCCTGAAGGAGGAGTCTATGTCTGGATTCGCCTGCTGGTGGAAGGAAGGGATAGTCTATCAAATTTATCCAAGAAGTTTTCAGGATAGCAATGAAGACGGTATTGGAGACATACGGGGAATAATAAATAGATTGGATCATCTTGCATGGCTTGGAGTTTCAGCACTCTGGATAAGTGAATTTTCCGCGCGAATAAGAC
>DIXI01000008.1:393-125955 GCA_002428625.1 Sphaerochaeta sp. UBA6084 | reverse complement strand
AATGGGCTGCGAGTTTACGCTTACTTTTCAGTTCCTGGAACCTAATCCACAGGCACGTGCAGATGAAAAAGGGCTGCCCATCTGGACAGCCCTGGAATCACGTGATTGGAAGCTACTTCTTGAATGCGCTCATGCCGGCGTACTCAGCGGTGTCGCCAAGGTAGTCCTCAATGCGCATCAGCTGGTTGTACTTGGCGAGCCGGTCGGAGCGGCTCATGGATCCGGTCTTGATCTGCCCGGTCTGGAGCGCGACCACGAGGTCGGCGATGAAGTTGTCCTCGGTCTCGCCGGAACGGTGGGACACGACAGCGGTGAAGCCAGCCTTGTGGGCCATCTCGATCGCTTCGAAGGTCTCTGTGAGGGTGCCGATCTGGTTCACCTTGATGAGGATGGAGTTGGCGGTCTTGGTCTTGATACCCATGGCCAGGCGCTTGGTGTTGGTGACGAAGAGGTCGTCGCCTACCAGCTGCACGCGGTCGCCGACAGCATCGGTGAGCATCTTCCAGCCTTCCCAGTCGTCCTCGGCCATGCCGTCTTCGATGGAGATGATTGGATACTTGTTGACCCAGCTGGTCCACAGCTCGACAAGCTGCTTGCTGGTGAGTTTCTCGTGGGTTGTCCACTTGAGTTCGTAGGTCTTGGTTTTCTCGTCGTACAGCTCGGAGGCGGCGGGATCGAGCGCGATCATGAAGTCCCCATCGCGACCGGTGGTGTAACCGGCGTTCTTGATGGCTTCCATGATGACTTCGAGGGCTTCCTCGTTGGACTGCAAATCGGGGGCGAAACCGCCTTCGTCACCGACGGAGGTGTTGTAGCCACGCTTCTTCAGCACGATCTTGAGGTTGTGGAACACTTCGGCGGTCATCCGGATAGCCTCGCGGATAGAGGGAGCGCCGACGGGCATGACCATGAATTCCTGGAAGTCCACTTTGTTATCCGAGTGTGCGCCACCATTGAGGATGTTGGCCATGGGGACGGGCAGGACGCATGATTTGTATGCGCCAAGATATTTGAAGAGGGGAACACCTAGGAAATCGGCTGCGGCACGGGCTACGGCCATGGAGACGCCAAGGATTGCGTTTGCTCCTAGCTTGGATTTGTTTTCGGTTCCGTCGAGCGCTATCATGGCGCGGTCGATGGCCACTTGGTCAAGTGCATCCATTCCTTCAAGTTCGGGGGCGATGAGGGTGTTGACATTGTCGACGGCCTTGAGGACGCCTTTGCCCATGAAACGCTTCTTGTCCCCATCACGGAGCTCGACTGCTTCATGTACGCCAGTGGAGGCTCCCGATGGAACCGCGGCCCGGCCCATGGAGCCGTCTTCGAGGATAACATCGACTTCCACGGTCGGGTTACCACGCGAGTCAAGTATCTCTCTTGCTTCAATAAATTCAATAATACTCATGGATATACACTCCTGTAATAATGTGTGCTTGTCTAAAATATCGTTGTTTTCCTACCGATTGTCAAGTTCGCCGCCGCATGTAAACGACAATCGCTTTTCAAATGGGCGTATGCACGCTACAATATATATATGGATACCAATCAGGGGCTACCAAACATCAAATACCGCTTGCCGCCGCTTTCGGACGAATTCCTCTACCAGATCATTTTCTGCATGGAGGACCAATCAAACGAATATTGCCTGGACCTGCATGATGGGGTGTTGTCCCAGGTGGTGTTTGTGGAGCAACGTCGGAAAGAGGCGCCCGAGCGTTTTCTGGATCTTCCCGAATGGTACCCTTCGGATGGTTTCCGAACGATGGAGAAATTTGTCTCCACCTTGCGCAATCCCATCTACCGCGAGCGGCTGCGTGAGGTTCTGCAATCGGGCAAGGGTGTGTTCCGCCAGTTCAAGGATGTCCTGCACGAGCAGCCTCCTTTGGAGCGGTTGTGGTACTTTTACAAAGACAAGGAGATCCGGCGCAGGATCTATCTGTGGTACGAACGGCACGACGAGGCTTTTAGGCTTTCGAGGATGGGAGAGGCTCCCGATGACCCAACCACAGAGCTGATCAAAGAGGATTTCATCCTCAGCAGCGAGGCTGAGGCATGGCTCGGCGCGATGGATGCTCTCGGCGACCGGGCTATCCACCGGCTTTCGGATACTGGCAGGCAGGTGGACGCATTGTTGGCCAGGCAGTTGCAAGACGCTTGGATGCGGCAGCCTGACGACTGCCATCTGGTGGCGTTGTCCACGAGCGGGAACTTCACCGGCTTCCTACGGTACCGGTTGCTGTCCGAAGGGGTGGCGAATTTGGTGTGTTTTGGAGTGGAGGATGAATACCAGGGGTTGGGATTGTTCCGATACCTGTTCGATTCGCTCTGCGAGAAGCTTGCCAAGCTCGGAGTGCGCGAGCTGATTGTCTCGCTTGCGGCCGATGCGCTTAAGGTGGAACCCATGTTCGAACCGGTCGTACCGGTCACTCTCACACAGCAGATCCTTCTCTCGATTCCACGCTGGAGCGACTTGTCCGTCGACACCGAAATGGAAGCTTTTGTATAATTATTCATTATTGTAACCATCTTGTCCCAGGAATGTTTCAGCTGACGACTCCTGATAATCCACACTTTACCATCGCATGAGTGTCGGTTGCATGGAGTTTGCGAAATAAACCCTTACCTGTTTATAAATTCCATGGGAATTATATAGAAAATGTGTAAGTATGCAATCGTTTATGAATTTAACTTGACAGCTATATGAGGCGTTGTTATAATCCGTCTTGTATAACGAGAAAAAGGGAAGAAGCGGGTCTTTGCGCCTGTCCCGAATTAATTGGAGGAAGTATGAAGAAGATTTCTGCAGTACTTTTGGTTTTAGTACTCGTGGGCAGTGTGGTTTTCGCCGGCTTCACGGGTTCCGCAACAACGACTCTGGGTTACAATCTTGACACCAATGCTTATGGATTCACAAACGCGACCGCAGTAGATGCTGATGTGGTTTTCTTTGAAGCCGCTGGCGAGAAGAAAGGCACTGGAGACATCCGCGCTGAGCTTACCGCCTCTTTGAAGCTGACATTCGATTCCACCACTGTGTATAGTGATGCTGACCCCGTGATCGGCGAATTTGACGTTACTGCAAAAGTCACTTCCGCAAAGATCATCGGTGATGGCTGGTGGGTGAATATCCTTGGAACCGCGGCTGCCGCTGACTGGGCTGTATCCACAATCGACGTTCTCGCTGATGTGTATGCCACAATGAAGCCCGCTTCTTATGTCACCCAGGAGACCAAGGGAATTACCGTCGGTCTCGATACCTACACCTTTAGCGTTGGTCTAGATGGTATTGGTGCTGTCTATGATGCGTATTTGACAGTCCTTACTCCCGAAGTTGAAGTCGCTGATGGCATGAAGGCAAAGTTTGCCGCAGCCGGACTGTTGTCCAGCGTTGCGAACGCCGCTTCTGCTTCCGCAAAAGTGACCTATGCTGGTGAAGGCTATTCTGCTTCATTGGCTGGTGATGCTGCTTACAGTGCTGGCACACTCAAGGCTGACGTCGCTGTCCAATCCAAGTTCGACCCCGCTACTGTTGACGTGTACTTCGCCACCAACACCAATGCTGGTCCTGCGATAAACAACCTGCTTTCCGCCAAAGTCGCTCTTGCGCTTGACCAAGTTACCCTTACCGTCACTGGTAAAGACCTGATCAATGCCCAGGACCTCGGCGTTTCCGCTAAGCTCGCTGCTTCCAAGGAACTCGCCGTCACCGCTCGTGGTGGTTATGTTGTTGGAACCGGTGCATGGAATGCTGGTGCGGACGTTGTCTACACCGCTGCAGACTACAAGGCTACTTTGAACACCACTTATGCCTCTGCTGGCACACTTGCTGTCAAGGTTGTTGCTGAATCCACCACTCTGGTCAATGGCGCTACCATGAGCCTGACCTATAACGTGGCTGACATTCTTGCTGGTCTCGGTACTATCACCGCTGCTGCCAAGATCACTTTCTAAGAGATCTTTCCAAGGTACCTACAAAGGCCGTCCGCGAGGACGGTCTTTTAACGTCCAAAGACAAGTGTGGTTTAGGTTCCAGGAACCTAAACCACAAAGTCATCTGTTATCATTTCAGGCAATTAAAAAGCCTCACCCGATATGGATGAGGACTTCGCAATGCAAATCGAAGTGATCAGTCTTTCTTGCGAACGACGCGCTTTACCGGACGGGCTTCGATCTCCTTTCTGGGTATATGGACAACCGCGCGTTTATGGCGCATCAAAAAGCAATAGTGGATTTTCTGGTCCCGTTCAAAATCGTCACCGATGGTCTTGGGTGTGATATTCTCGATATCGTAGACCTCCTCAAGTTCCGGGTCCAAAGAGAACTTACGGAAGTTGGTGGAGAAGACCATCACACCTTCAGTGGAAAGATGGCGCATGGCTGAGTGGATCAGCCGTGGGTGGTCACGGTCTACATCGAACATGCTGCGCATCTTGGAGTTGGAGAAGGTGGGTGGATCGCAGAAAATTACATCGTAGGTATCTCGGGTCTCTTTCAGCCACTCTATGCAGTCGGACTTATAGAAAAAGTGGTTCATTCCTTCAAAACCATTCATCTGCATGTTCCTGATAGCCCAATCCAGGTAGGTGGAGGACGCATCAACCGATACCGTGCTTACCGCGCCACCAGCGGCGGCATGAACAGTCGCGGTGCCGGTATAGCAGAAAAGGTTCAAAAAGCGTTTGCCTTGGGCGAGTTCTTTTATCATCGCCCGCACAGGACGGTGGTCCAGAAAAATTCCGGTATCGAGATAATCCTGGAAGTTCACCATAAACATCAGGCCATTCTCGCGCATGATGTAGAATTTACCGGTGGCTCCCTGCTTTTCGTACTGGTCAGTGCCTTTCTGCTCGCGGCGTTGCTTTACAAAAATGAAGTCACGGTCAATCCCCGTCGCCCGTTCCGTCGCATCGACTAACTCCTGCAACCGTATTTCGGCGGCATCGGGGTCGATTGTGGCTGGCGGGGCATATTCCTGCAGGCTTATGAACTTGCCCTCGTAGATGTCGATTGCGGCGCTATATTCCGGCATGTCGGCATCGTACACCCGATAGGAGGTGACACCTTGTTTGGCCATGAGGGGCTGGATTTTTGAAAGGTTCTTCTTCAACCGGTTGAAGGCCATCTCAGCTCCAGGTGTGAGGGGTTCTGAAAGCCGGTTGCGTTTTTTCTCGAGGGACCGTTCGATCATAGCCTGGCGTTCTTCAGCAGTAAACACGTGGTAGTGGGCCAATTGACAATCGAGAGGGCCATTGTACAAGGAGTTGGTTCGATCGGGTTTCATATCCACAAACGAAAGCAGTTCCTTATCACCGCATAAGATGCTTACCCGCCAGCCAAGGAACAGGCTGTTGAACTGCTTGCCCATGGCGATATACAGTCCTTGCGTGGAGGCTCCGCCTTCCATCCTGACTCCGTATGGAGGATCGGTAATCACGTAGTTGCACCCTTGGGGGATGTCTTTCGCAGTGAGTTTGGTGAAGTCCTTTTTCTCAAAGGTGACGAACTCTTCCACTCCCGCCTTGCGGGCATGCTCTTGGGCTATGGTGATGGCCAGTGGGTCGTTATCCCATCCATATATGCGGACATTGCGCTTGCGGCCCTCGACTTGGCGGGCATACGCTTCGTCCAGGATTTCCTCCCAAAGGTCAGGATCGTGCATGTCTAGCTTTAGGAAGGCGAATCTGCCGGTATCGATCAAACCTGGGGCGGTATCGGTAGCCATGAGAGCGGCTTCAATGGGTAGGGTTCCAGCCCCGCAGAAGGGGTCGATCATCAAGCCCGGTTCGTTATCAACAACGGTTTTATACCAATCGCTTCGGTACAGCACCGCTGCGGCGAGATTTTCCTTAAGGATAGCACCGGTATCACTCTCCCGATAACCACGTTTATGAAGCGAACGGCCGGCAAAGTCCAAATACCAGGTCACGTGGTTGCCCTCCACATGGAGATGGAAGGTCACATCAGGATTTTCAAAATCCACAGAGGAGCGTTCTCCTTCGAAACGTTCACGAAGACGGTCGACAATCGCATCCTTGAGTCGAATCGCACCGAAAGTTGAGTTCTTCAGCCATTCGCAGTGCATGGCGGTGATGGTGACTGTAAAGGTCTTGGTAGGGTCAAGCCAGGTTTCCCATGGAATCTGCATCGCGGAATCGTAGAGATCGTCAGCGTGGTATACTTCCTCGTCATGGGCGAGCGCGACCAACATGCGGGTGGCCACCCGCGTCTGTAGGCAGAAACGGTAGGCGCAGTCAAGTTCGCCTTCGAACTCCACTCCTCCATTGATCAAGCGGACATTCTCTGCGCCCGCATTCTTGGCTTCCTGAGCCACGATATCGTTCTGGTTTGCGGCCGCAGCCGCGAAGAAAATCATACATGCTCCTTGCGTAATATCATTTCAGGATAGAGACCAGCTCTTCCTGACTGAATTCATAATGGGTCCCGCAATTGAAACAGGAGGTCCTGAGCGGGAAAGGTCCCTCGGTGAGGATGGCTTGTTTCTCAGAATCGGGAAGCGAACTGAGGAAATTGGAGAAACGCTTGCGATCACAGGTGCATGAAAAGGCCAGAGGCTCCTGCTCGAGGTATTCTGGACCAACCTCTGCGAAAACATCTTGTACAAACTGCCGGCCAGTCTTGCCCTCAGAGAGATATGTACCCAAAGAAGGAGCTGCCAGGCTGAGTTTTTCCACCTGGTCCAGATTATGCTCCTGGGCTCCGGGGAGGCGCTGCAGGAATAAACCTCCCGCTCCAACCACACGCCCTTCCTTATCAAATTTGATGCTCAAAGACATCAGGGTGGGTGTCTGCTCGGAAATGAGGAAATACTCGGCGATATCCTTGGCGAAACTACCATGCTGCAGCATCACTTGGCCGGTGAACGGTTGTTTCTTGCCCTCAAGCAGCTTTGCGACTGTAAGGAATCCAGGACCAAAGAAAGGTGAGAGGTTGAAATCCTCCAGAGGTTTTTCCACCGGGATGGGCACCTGCTTCAGATAGCCCCGCACCGCTCCGATCGCCCAGGCCTCGATATAGACGCCTTTGATCGGTCCCCCGCATTCGATGGTCAGTTGGATCCGGTCGTTACCTTTTACCGTGGAAGCCAATAGTCCTCCGGCCAGGTAACCGTGTCCAAGCACGAGTGTCTCCAAGATGCCCAGCTCGTGGTTCACCCGCATCTGGTTGATCATCTTGGTTCCTTGGGCTACTACCGCACGTACGGTACCGTTCTGCAATAGGAACACCTCCCTGCAGTCGTCTGGCAGAGAGGCGAGGTGTTTTTGTAAAAAAGAATCTTCAATAGGTTTACGAATCATAGACCCATAGATTACGCAATGACAACGTTTTGTGCAAGTGTTTGGAATTCAGTGCCCTCAAGTGATTCTTTCTCAAGGAGCTTGCTGGTGATGACCTCCAGGGTCTCGCGGTTTTTAGTCAATTTCTCCAAAACCCCTGCATAGCGTGAATTCACAATACGAGCGGTCTCGGTGTCGATATACTCCTGCGCGGCGTCAGAATACTCCCGGGCGCCACCAAGGCCTTGGGTAGTGGTTGAAGGTAAGGTGATGTTGCGGTAGCGTTCGCTCATGCCGAACTCCATGATCATCCGGCGCACAAGATCACTCGCCCGGCTGATATCATTGCCTGCACCAGTGGAGATTTCACCAAACACCAGTTCTTCAGCGGCCCGTCCACCCAATAGGGTGTCTATGCTGCCCAGAATCTCACTTTCGCTCATGAGAAAGCGATCCTCGGTTGGGTATTGCAGGGTATAACCCAGCGCACCGAGTCCACGGGGGATTATGGAGATTTTGGAAACTGGCTGAGAACCCTTGGTCATATAAGCGGTCAGGGCATGGCCAGTCTCATGATAGGCGACCTTTTTGCGCTCATCTTCGCTTAGGATGCGGCTCTTACGTTGCAAGCCGGCGACGGATTTCTCAATAGCTTCGTTAAAATCCTCTTGTTTTACCGCTTTACGATTGGAACGGACAGCCATCAGGGCTGCTTCGTTCGCTATATTGGCTAAATCGGCGCCTGCAAGTCCCGCTGCGGATTGAGCGATCTTACGAAGGTCGACATCTGGATCGAGCTTGATATTGCGGGTATGGATCTGAAGAATCGCGAAGCGCCCTTCAAGGTCAGGCTTGTCCACCAGCACCTGCCGGTCGAAACGCCCGGGACGCAGCAAGGCTTGGTCAAGGATCTCGGGGCGGTTGGTGGCCGCGAGGATGATGACCCCGGTGCGCGAATCAAAACCATCCATCTCCACCAGCAGCTGGTTCAGAGTCTGCTCCCGCTCATCATTACCACCAAAACCAGCGCTCGAGCGGGTGCGTCCGATGGCGTCGATTTCATCGATGAAGATGATGCAGGGTGAGTTCTCACGCGCCTGGCGGAACAGGTCGCGCACACGGGCGGCTCCAACTCCAACGAACATCTCCACGAAATCGGCTCCGCTCATTTTGAAAAAAGGAACTCCGGCCTCACCGGCGACAGCCCTGGCAAGCAAGGTCTTTCCAGTACCCGGAGGACCCACCAGAAGGACTCCCTTGGGGATTTTTCCTCCGATCTCCGTGTATTTATCAGGATTCTTGAGGAAATCCACCACTTCCTCCAGTTCGAATTTGCTTTCATCAACACCAGCGACATCCTTGAACCGGATGCCGGTATCGCCTTCGGCCACAATCTTGGCTTTGTTTTGGTTGAAGGAGAGCACCCCTTGGCCACCACCTTGTCCCATCTTGGAGAACACAAAACGCCAGATGAAGAAAAAGATCAACAACGGAAGGATATACCCCAGCAAGGTGGAGAAAATGCTTGGTTGCGCAGGAGGGGTGGCGTAGTATTCTACTTTGTACTGATCCAGCATTGGGATAAAGGAAGGATCATCCAAGGCATAGGTCGAATAGATGACAAAATCGGAGGAGGTTTGGGTGAGAGCCTGAAGGCCGAAGGTCTGCACCGATTTGGCGATGGCCTCTTTGGAGACATTGTAGCCGAGGTATTTCTGTTCCTGGATCTCCACCCGGCTTATCTTTCCATTCACGATAAGCTGCTTGAACTCATTGTAGTCGATCGCCGTCACATTGGTGTTCTGCATCAGGTAGGTGTTTATGGCGAACATCGCTATAAGGATGAAGATGAAGTACCAGAAGGAAAACTTGAAGCGTTTGCCAAACAATGAGAATTTGACTTCTTTGTGGATGCCCGGTTCCTGGTCGCTGCAGCGGCGGTCTTTGTTGTCTTTGCCCATTTGGTTTGGTTTCTTGTTTTCCTGATTCTCAGACTCGATTATGCTCATTGATTACCTCACATGGATGCAAGCCGGTGAAATTGGCTTGCCAACCTCCGCTTGTCTAGTGAATATACTGAACACTGCGCCGATAGACAAACCACTTGGTGAAATTCTGTGCATTGGGTATGATGGGATCATGAGAATCTTAGAAAGCGTTGTGTTGGTCACAGGAGCTTCCGGCCGCGTTGGCAGGGGATTGGCTATCTCCTTGGCTATGGCAGGTGCGGTGGTGGGGGTGCATTGCCATAAGAATACCCATGAGGGTGATGAAATCGTCCGCTTCATCCAGGAGGCAGGGGGTAAAGCGCTTCGTATCGTGCATGACCTGAGGGATACCGCTGGTCTTGGCCAGGTGGTGGACACCATGGTCGATGCCTTCGGCCGCTTGGATGCTGTGGTGAATTGCGCTTCGGTTTTCCGTAAGACAGCTTTAGGCGATCTATCCATTCAAGAATGGAATGAGGATATCGCCATCCATCAGAGCGCTCCTTTCTTTCTCGCACGTCTCTTATATCAACACGTGGCAACACACACAGGACGGACGTCTCCCGCTTGTGTGGTGAATATCACCGATGCCAGAGTACAACGCCCTTACGCCTCAGCCTCCTCCTACTTGTGTGCCAAAGGCGCTTTGGAAGCCCAGACCAAGGTTCTGGCGGCAGCCCTTGCCCCGCTGGTCCGGGTGAATGCCACCGCCCCCGGAGCCATGGTAGCTTCCTCACCCGAGGAAAACCGGTATTTCAACCGGCTTGCCCTGCAGCTTCCATTGGAAAAACTTGCCCGACAGGAAGATATGTTCCATACGGTACGCTTTCTGCTGGAGAATGACTCTATCACCGGGCAGACTGTCGCAGTGGACAGCGGAGAACACCTTCTGTAGGAAACTGCGCGGAAAACCATGTACAACTCACCAAATAGTGTGTAGAATTTGCACACTTAGGCTTGCTGTGTAGGGAATACCCAGTCCCCAGGCGTAAAAATACTGCGCATCTCTTGCACAGTGGCTGAATTTCTATGGATTTTCCGATGTTGACTCCGCTCATGTGGAGATTGTGTGATTTTTTCCTTGGCATGCTTTATCTTAAGAGTTATTGGCATGTAACATGCATACATTGTTTTGGTCGACGACAGAGAAGGAATAAAGTTCATATGAGAAGAATAATCGCAGCGGGGATCGTAGCCCTCGCCCTCGTAGGCTTGATCCCCTTAGGGGCAGTCAGTCTGGATGAAGTCATGGCCCAGGCGAAAAAGCAAAGCAGCACCATGCAGTTGCTGGACTTGAACAAACGGCAGAACGAGATCGCCCTTGGCCTGGGTGATGTAAAGGCCACCCTGAGTGTGAAGGTCGCTGGCGATGCTTCCTATAGAGATGTGGTCTATGGAACAGTACCAGCGGAATCCAGCATATCAGGTTCTCCCACAATCACATTGATATTGCCAAACGATGGTGATACACAAGTTGTGGTTGGATTGAGCTCCCTTTCAAAATCGCTCACTTCGACAAAGTGGACGGTGGAGCCCTCGGTGAATGTGTCCCATACTATTTCGTTCGGAAATATCGGGGACACCCTGGCTGACCTCAAGCTGGCCAAACAGCAGCTGGAAGTGCAGCAAAGCTATACAAAAGGCGTGTATAATTTCGAGAACTCGGTGTATCAGAAGATGCAGGACCTGCTGGGCTACGAGAAATCCATCCTCTCCAGCCAGAAGGATATCCTGGTGCAGAAGACCAAGATGGAGAACGCCTTGGCGCTACGCACCACCACTCGGGATTCCTCCACCTATAAGAATATGGAGCTTTCCTTGGCCCGCTTGGAGAACACGCTTTCGGCCACCAATCAGCGTTATGCCTTGGCAAAATCCCAATTCAAACATATGACAGGGATTGAATGGCAAGGTATCGATCAGCTTAGAGAAGCCAAACTCTCCTTCAGCGTGATGCCCACCGGGGACACCTCCGTGGTGATCGCAGCCTTGGCGGTGGAGATCGCCAAAGAGGACCTCGCGATCAAGGAGCAGGATAGTGTGATGAAACTGGTGGTTGGTGGTGGGGCTTCGCTTAATTATGGCTATGACAACACACTCAGTAGAACCACAAGTTACAAACTGAACGCGAATGGAAAACTCACCGATTCACGCTTCAGCCTAGGTGCGACGGTGAACATGGGTATCAGCAATGCCGGCGCGCTTACTCCCACCGTCACCGTAAATGGCAGCTGGAACAACAACCCCACCAGTGAGAGCGATGTGCTTACCCTGCAGAAACTGGGAAACGCCGTCACTATCTCCACTATCAACTATCAGGAGAGCATGACCAGTTACTTGGATTCAGCGTATCAGCTTCAGAACGATATTCTCAACTATAAGTTGGATTTGGAACAGTTCAACCAGACCGCGGCCTATAATGAGCTGCTGCTCGAGCAAGCGGTTGACAAGCTATCCAAAGGATTGGGTATCCAAAGCGAGGTTGACGATGCCAGACTTACTGTGCAATTAAATGTCTATGACCGTAAGATTTATCAGCTGAAGGCTTTGGTTCTTGAGAACCGCGCCAAGGCGTTGCAATTATAATAGGACGAGGAGCATCCCCATATGGACAATCACACCACCACACAGGACAACATGAAGTCAGCTGAGGAACAAATTCGTGCCAGCTTGAAGAAGAAACTGATCAAACGCAGGGTCAAACGCATCATCGGCTGGTTGGTCTTCCTTGTAATCATCGCGGCTGCAGTATATTCGTATTCCTATTATAAAACCAACGGGAGCCTTCCATTCCTTGGCACTTCCCAAAAAGCCTCCACGGCCGCAGCAAACGCGGCTCCAGTGGAAGTGACGGTTCGTCAGCTGCAATTTTCACAAGTGATCGATATCAGCGGTTCGGTGGAAGCGTATCAAACCCAAAAGGTGGTGTTCCGCTCCACCGGCGCGGTCACCGGGGTTTTTGTGAAGGAAGGCGAACGTGTGGTGAAGGGCCAGTTGTTGGCAACCATCGATGATACCTCCCAGTCCTACAATCTGCGCAATATCGAGTCCCAGATCGAGCAAGCCAAGCTGGAAGGATCGGTCCGGCAGCTTGAATTGCTGGAGATGCAGCGCACGATGTCCCGCAACAACCTTGACTACACCAAGGCCTATGCCAACTTCGATGGCGTGGTGGCATCGGTTAAAGCAAGCCAAGGCGACTATTTCTCCGCTGGTGATATCGCCATGGTGGTTATCGACCGCAGCAAGTTGAAGGCGACTGTGGAAATCGATGAGATCGATATTCAGAACGTGCATACCGGCATGAAAGCCCTGTTGACCTTCGATTCGGTGGAAGGTAAGACCGTGGAATCCTTGGTCACCTATATTCCGATGATCGGAAGGACCACCAACCAGGGGATCGGTGTGCTGGATGTAGAGATCACAGTCGACAACCCACCCGCAGCAGTATCACCTGGGTTTACATTTGCGGGGACAATCACCTCCGAAGAGCCAAAGACGATGCTGGTGGTTTCCACTTCTGCCGTGACGACTGCCCGGGGAGTAAGCACGGTTCGTAAGAAAGCGGCTGATGGAAACCCAGTGCCGGTTACCGTGACAACGAAATATCTCGGCGAGGGGATGAGTGAGATTCTTACCGGCGATATCAAGGCAGGCGATGTCCTGCTTGTCACGGGGGCGACTTCGGCTTCCATCTTCGGTATCAATATTCCAGGTATGACCGCGGTGCCTTCCGGCATTCCCGCGGGGGTTGTGCCCGGTTCTGGTGCCGGACGACAGGGTGGAGCTGCTCCAACCGGAGCCACTCCCGCCCGTTAAGGGGGATGCATATGGCTGACAATGTAATCAGTCTCTATGACGTGCGCCGCTATTTCGTCATGGGTGACTTTATCGTAAAAGCGCTCAATGGGGTGACCGTCTCCATTGAGCGGGGTGAATTCACCGCTATCATGGGACCATCAGGTTCCGGGAAATCAACCATGATGAACCTGATAGGCTGCCTGGATACCCCCACAGGCGGTATCGTCCAGATCGATGGAGAAGGTACAGTGGGGATGAGTGAAGCCGAGCTGGCGTTCATCCGCAACCAGAAAGTGGGATTCGTGTTCCAGCAGTTCAATCTGCTGGGCAAGATCAATGCCTTGGAGAATGTGATGACTCCGTTGCTCTATGCTGGCATCGGGGTGCGCGAACGCAAGGAAAAGGCCATCGCAGCCTTGGAGCGGGTTGGGTTGGGCGACCGCATGAAGCATCGTCCGAATGAATTGTCAGGTGGCCAGAAACAACGGGTGGCCATCGCCAGGGCTTTGGTGAACAACCCCTCCATCCTTCTCGCCGACGAACCCACCGGAGCTTTGGACTCCAATACCGGCCGGCAGATCATGGAGCTGTTCGAGGAACTCAATAGCGAAGGCAGGACGGTTGTGTTGGTCACCCACGATCATGATGTCGCGATGCATTGCCGACGTCAGATCCGCGTCCGTGATGGAAGGTTGGAGGAATAAATGGTCTGGGAGAACATAAAACTAGCGTTCAAGGACATGATGGCCAGCAAGATGCGCACGTTGCTTTCCCTACTGGGGATCGTAATCGGGGTGGCTTCCGTGATAGCGATTCTCACCTTGGGCCAGAGCGCGACCAAGAGCATCACCGCGACCATCGTCGAAAGCGGGCTGGAGATGGTCACCATTTTCCCAAACCGCACCGATAAAGCGTCTTCGGAATTCACCGAGGATTTTGGTGACCGCTTGATGGCGAATGTAAAGAATATCAAGACGGTGCTGCCGGTGAATTCCAGTTCCGCTGTGGTCCGTTATGGACAAGAGTCGTCTTCCATCACGGTAAACGGGGTGCTTTCCACCTATGCCGAGGTTTTGGATTACCACGCTGCCGAAGGTGCGTTCTTCGAATTGACCGACAATATCACCAGCCGGCAGGTAGTGGCCTTGGGATCCGAAGTCGCCAAAACCCTGTTTCCCGCTGGCAACGCGGTAGGACAGTACATCAGCCTGTTCCGAACCCAGGCAAAAAGCTATCTGGTGGTGGCGGTGATGGATGCGAAGGATGCCTCCTTCAACCTTTCGTTCAACAACAGCGTGTTCATTCCTTACAACACCTACACCCAGCGGTTCACCAAACCTACCGCGGTGGGTTCCTATGTGGCGCGTGTTTCCGAGGGCGCAGATCCCCTTCTGGTTTCGGATGCGATTACTGAATATCTTGATTCATCCGTTGGATCTTCCGCCTACCGATTGTTCTCACCCGCTTCGTTGGCTGATATGGCCAGCCAGATAACCGGGACTTTGAGTTCGTTCCTTGCTGCGATAGCGGCGATCTCGCTGGTTGTCGGTGGTATCGGCATCATGAACATCATGCTGGTGTCGGTGGCGGAACGCACCCGGGAAATCGGAGTGCGCAAGGCGATGGGTGCGGCCCCGCTTACCATCATGGGGCAGTTCATCACCGAAGCCATCGTGCTCACCATCACCGGGGGCCTGATCGGTATTGGCTTGGGGACGTTGCTCAGCTGGCTGGTGGCTGATATCCTGGGTTGGTCGCTGTATATCTCCTACACGTCCTACCTGCTTGCCGCGGGATTCTCAACACTTGTAGGGGTGTTCTTTGGCTGGTATCCTGCGATGAAAGCCTCGAAGTTAGATCCAATAGAGGCCTTGAACTATGAGTAGGCTCCGAAGGTGGTCGATTGTCGAGGGTAAGGAACCTTTGTTTGTAAGCGCAGGCCTGGTATTTTCCTTTATCATGCTCCTTACCCTGGTGTTTTTCCTTTCCCAATCGATTATCGAGAAGGAGAATACCCTGATGCAGTTCGAGGCCGAACGGGGTTTCTCTTCCTCAACCCTGTTGTTGCTGCAGCAGGAGCATACAAAGGCTGTGGCAGCCCTTGAAGAAAGCAACGTAAAGGGTATCGGGGTGTATTCCAATACCGGAAGGCTGATGCTTGGTTTGGGATCGATTCCCAACGCCATCCCCTTGGATAAATTCAACGCCATCTGGCGCACCCGCAGCGCGGACCAATGGAACCGAGGTATCGCCACCTATAACAAGGAAACGGGGATGATCGAGTATCTCCGATTCTCCCGGTTGACTATCCAGGTGGAGACAGGTGACTTCACGCTTGAGGAGGATGGTTTCCTACCTTCACCGATGTCGTTCCCTGATGTACTGTATATTCTGTTCGATGGTGAGGCCTATCAGCGCAAGGTGATGCTGGTGCGGGCTTTCGCCATTGCCGCGGTGATCGGCCTACTTGCTTTCTACCTATTGGTGCTGAACATCTATCAGAGCAACCGCAAGTACCGGGTGACCCTTGCCAAACAGGAGAACCTGGTGAACTTAGGCGAAGCCGCCCGGACGCTGGCCCACGAGATCAAAAATCCGCTTAGCGCTATCACGCTCCAGATGGCCTTGCTGAAAAAGACGCTGCCCAAGGATAAACGAGAGGATCTCGCGGTTGTCGACCATGAGGTGCACCGATTGATCCAGCTTACCAACAAGGTCTCGGACTTTTTGCGCAATCCGGTTGGAACCCCAGAGCGGATCGATATCTACACGGTCATAGAGTCGCTCCAGGCTACCTTTTCCACTCCTGTTCTGTTTGCTCCCGCGTGCTTGCGTCATGCATATATCTATTTCGACCCAGACCGAGCCCGCTCGGTATTCGAGAACCTCCTGAAGAACGCTACCGAGAGTTGCACCGGCCGGGATCCTCAGGTTGAGGTGGAGATCACAGAAGACAAGAAACGCTTATACCACATATTCATCCGTGACCGGGGCGATGGGATTTCCGAAGAGAATATGGAGAAGATCTTCGACCCGTTCTTCACCACCAAAATCCACGGTTCGGGAATAGGATTGTCCATATGCCGTCAGTTTGTGAAGGCGAGGGGCGGGAATCTACGGCTGTATCCGCAGGAAGGCGGAGGAACGGTCGCTGAAGTTGTCTTGCCAAAAGATGCAGCGAAAAAGGGACACTATGAACATATTGATCGTTGATGATGAATACAATATCCGTGAGCTGATGCGGAAGTACCTAAGCTTGGAAGGAATCCAAAGCGATGGAGCCGAGAATGGCCTGTCCGCGCAGCGTCTGCTCCGCGAGCACCATTACGACGCCTGTCTGATTGATTTGAAAATGCCGGGTATGGATGGGTTGTCGCTTATCACTTGGATGCGGCAGGAGGGTTTCCGGATGCCGGTGATCATGATATCGGCGCATGGCGAGATCCATGATGCGGTCACCGCGTTGAAGGAAGGTGCGCAGGATTATATCGTCAAGCCCTTCGATCCCGAGGAGCTCACCATCCGGTTGCGTAAGCTGATCGAAGCCCAGAACCTTCGCAATCTGGTGGAAACCGAGAGCCGGTCCATCGAGGGCCCGGCGAGTGGGCTTGTGGGCGAATCCGCACCGATGAAGCGTATCAAGGAAGTTATCTCACGTATCGCCGACTCGCCAGCTACAGTTCTGGTGACCGGTGAGAGCGGTACTGGCAAGGAGGTGGTGGCACGTCAGATCCATGCATCTTCAAAATTAGCCGAAGGCCCTTTTGTCGCTATCAATATCGGCGGCGTTCCGGAGAATCTCTTGGAGAGCGAGCTGTTTGGTTATGAGAAGGGGGCATTCACCGGAGCAGTAGGTAGAAAAACGGGCATGTTCGAGCTTGCCAGCGGCGGTACGTTGTTTTTGGATGAGATCGGCGATATGCCGCTTACCCTGCAGGTGAAGATGCTGCGGGTACTGCAGGAACGCAAGACCACCCGGTTGGGTAGCACCACACCCATCCCTATCAATGCACGGATCATTGCCGCGACAAATAAAAACCTGGAGGAGATGGTTCGGGCGGGTACCTTCCGTGAGGATTTGTTCTATCGGTTGAACGTGGTGCGCATCGAGCTTCCACCGCTGAGGGAGCGCAAGGAGGATATTCCGCTTTTGGCCGGGGTGATTCTCAAGCGGTTCAACCGGCTGATGGGGCATAAGGTTGAGGGGATTTCCCCCGAAGCACTGCACCTGCTGAAACGCCATCCCTTTTATGGAAACGTACGCGAGCTGGAGAATATTCTGGAGCGGGCGATGATTTTCGCCGACTCCGCGGTGATCTCGGCGGATGTGCTGGATTTGCGCGGCAGCCCCTTGCGGGCGGTACCGGAATCTGAGGTTGGTTCAATCCCGAATAAGAGTACGGAAGAGGCTGGTGAAGCTAAGAGTTTGAAAAATATGGAGATTGAGGCTATCATCCGCGCATTGCACCGCTGGGAGGGAAACCGGACCCGCGCTGCCGAGGAGCTGGGTATTTCCCGGCGGACGTTGATCAATAAAATCGCTGAATACCAGCTGGATCTATAACCGGACCATCGGGGAGGGGAGCAATATGAAAATCACGGTCTTGACAGATAACAACACCTTCATTGACCGCTATTTCCTAGCAGAACCAGGCCTCTCCTTCTATATCGAAGAAGGTCCCACCCGAATCTTGTTTGACTGTGGCTATTCCGACGTGTTTCTTCGCAATGCCGCCGCCATGGGAATCGATCTTGCCCAGCTTGATTACCTCGTGCTTTCGCATGGCCATCTGGACCACACCTGGGGGTTGATGGATTGGGTCCGGATGATGGGTGCTGCGCGTTTTGAGCATCGTGTGTTTCAAAAACCTCAATTGGTGACCCACCCCCGTACGCTAGTTGCGACCCATGCTGAGCCAGTTGGTGAGATTGGATCGATGCTTTCAGCTCAATCTCTCAGTTCCTATTTCGATGTGGCGCTTTCGGCAGTCCCGGTCGCGCTTACCGACCGCATCACCTTTCTTGGTCAGATTCCTCGGATAATGGATTTCGAACCTTGTCCGACGATAGGACAAAAAGAAGGGGATGCTCAGGAGGATGATCTAAGCGAGGATTCCGCCTTGGTGTACGCGGGTGATTCTGGGCTGGTGGTCATCACCGGATGCTCGCATGCCGGCATCTGCAATATAGTGGAGTACGCGCGCAAGGTCTGTGGTGATTCCCGCGTGGTGGATATCCTCGGAGGTCTGCATCTCCTCAATCCTTCCCAGACCCAGCTTGCCGGCACGTTGTCCTACTTGGACAAGTTGAACCTAAGCGCGTTGCACGCCTGCCATTGCACCGACCTCGCGTCTAAAATCGCCCTTGCCTCGGTCGCTCCTCTTCAGGAGACAGGGGTTGGGTTGACACTTCAATATCCTTGACCTCATGGGTTCTCCCCTTTAGAATGCAAAGGGTCGGGGGGCCCTTGCCCTTCGTCCAAGGAGTCAGACATGGAAACATTACCGCATTGGGACCTAGGGTCGATTTATCCCTCCATCACCAGCAAGGAATTCGAAGCTGACCTACAGGCAGTCAAAGCCATGGTCCCTACTCTCCGCGCGCATCTCGGCGATGCTATGGCGCAGAAACAGGCGCTAAAGACTTGGGTACAGGAAGCTATCCGTCAATATCAGCTTATCTGGGACACCATCGAGACCTTGGGCTCGTTCGCAAACGCGTTGCTCACGGTGAATACCTCGGACGAGACGGCCATGCGGGGGATGAATCAGGTTGAAGAAGTTTCCTTGGATGCCCAAGCCATCCATGTTGAGTTTCTAAATGTCCTCGCGGCACATGATGCTGCCATACGGGCGTTGTTCGCTTCCGATGCGGATCTAAAGCCCCTGCTGTTCGCCATCACAGAACTTCTGGACCTCCAGCGTCATCAGATGAGCGAAGCCGAGGAAGCCTTGGCGGCCGACCTGAACCGTTCAGGTGCTGATTCATGGGGACGACTCCAGGAAGCGGTCTCTTCCAGTGCCGGATCGGTCTGGGATGAAGCCACGGGCGAGCGCAAGACAGTCATTCAGTTGCGTTCCATGGCCTTTGACAAGGATCGGAGCATCCGGCAGCGGGCATTTGAGAAAGAACTTGCCGTATGGAAGCTCCATGAGGTTTCCTTCGCCTATGCGATCAACGGGGTGAAGGGCGCTACCATCACGTTGGACAAACGCCGTGGTTACAGCGATCCGTTGGATAGGTCGGTACGGCAGGCCCGCATCACCGATGACGTCCTTCAGGCCTTGATCGGAGCTATCGAAACCAACCTCCCCACCTTCCGAAAATATCTCCGCGCGAAGGCCCACGCCCTTGGAATCTCCAAACTTGCCTTCTATGACTTGTTCGCACCAGTGGGGACATCGGCCAAGGAATATTCCTATTCCGAAGCCCGCGAATTCATCGTGCGTAATTTCTCCGATTTCCATAAGCCCCTAGGCGATTTTGCCGAGCACGCTTTCGAGCATAACTGGATTGATAGCGAGTCGCGCTCCGGCAAGATCGGGGGTGCCTACTGCACCTCGTTTCCGCTTCGCAAAGAAACGTGGGTGCTTGCCAATTTCGACCATAGCTTCGACGGTGTCTCCACCATCGCCCATGAGCTGGGACACGCCTACCACGATAAGGTCACCAGTGGGCTTCCGGCGTTGCTTAGGCATTACCCGATGACTTTGGCCGAGACTGCCTCGATTTTCGCACAATACATCGTTTTCCAAGGAGCTTTGAAGAACGCCGACGATCAGCAGCGTCTCGCGTTGATCGAGAATTTCCTGCAGGACTCCACCCAAGTGTGCGTCGATATCCTCAGCCGCTTCTATTTTGAGAAGGAGCTGTTCAGCCGCCGGGCCAAGGGCGACCTGATGCCTAGCGAACTGTCGGCGATGATGGTGGATGCCCAGAAGCGCAGCTATGGTGATGCGTTGGATGAGAATCAGCTCCACCCCTGGATGTGGGCCGTGAAGGGTCACTACTACCGCAGCGGTTTGTCTTTCTATAATTTCCCGTATGCGTTTGGCCAGCTGTTCGGACTGGGAGTGTACAAGCTTTCCCAACAGGATCCCGAGCATTTCGGAGAGCGTTACGACCAGTTGCTGCTGCTTACCGGTCAGGACAGCGCTCCTGTGGTGACAGCTTCGGTTGGGTGCGATATCACCACCATTTCGTTCTGGCAGGAAGGTATCGACCTTATCGGTTCGTATGTGGATGAATTCTGCGCTTTGTGTGGCTATAAGGAATGATGATGGCGAATATCCAGCTCACTATCGAGAAATTGGTTGAAGGCGGCGATGGTCTTGCCCGAAGTGGAGGCAAGACCATTTTCGTCGCTGGCGCGTTGCCGATGGAAGAGGTGATGGCTGTTATCGTCGAGGATAAAGGGGATTTTTCCCGTGCTGTGGTGCAAAGCATTCTTAGTCCTTCACCCGACCGGGTGGTCCCGGCCTGTCCATATTACCAGGAGTGCGGGGGATGCGACCTGCAGCACCTCGAAGCGGGAATGCAAACGGTCCATAAGGAAAAAATCTGCAAGGAGAACCTCAAGCGCATCGGTGGTCTGGAAATTGATGCTCCAGAGTCCGGGGTTACCGTAATTCCGACCGCCACTAGTCCAGCTTGGGGTTATCGGAGCCGGGTCCGCTTCCATGTGGATCTTGCTACTGGGCGTTCTGGGTTTCTTGCGAAGAAGAGCGATGAACTGATAGATATCGATTCCTGCCCTGTGCTCTGTCCCTCGCTTGACAAGCTGTTGGGTGAGAAGCGTCCATTATTGCTGAAAGCCGCAAGGATGCGCAAGGCGAGTGAAGGCTGGCAGGCTGGCAAGCGCTATGTAGAGGTGCCGGCTTTCGCTGGCGACCGTGGTGTATCGTTAAGCAGCCATGAGGTTTCAGTCGAGGTCTCGGGCAAGACTTTTTTTGTCGATTCAGATGTGTTTTTCCAATCCAATCGGCTGGTATTGCCGGCGATGGTGGATTTTGTCCGCACTCGGGTGACCGGTAAGCGCATCATGGACCTTTATAGTGGGGTTGGTACCTTCGCAGCCTTTGTCGAAGGGGAAGGGCGGTCGGTGGTTGCGGTCGAGCGTGATGCCCGGTGTCTTGAATTGGCTTCTAGGAATCTGCAGTCCACCGAATTCTTCACCCAGAGCGCGGAGCATTGGGCCCGGTCACGCAAAGCCCAACCGGTCTCGACGGTGATTGTGGATCCTCCTCGGGGAGGTTTGGATGAATCCGTGGTGGCGGCCTTAGGCTCCTGGCGGCCAAAGACTATTCTCTATATATCCTGCAACAGCGTCACCTTGGCCCGGGATATAAAACGGTTGTCCTCCCATGGGTACCGTGCGAAGGCCTTCCAGATGTTCGATTTATATCCGCAGACCTCGCACACCGAAGTCGCTGTCTGTTTAGAGAAGGACCATTTGTAGCAACACCTCCATGTATGAGGGCTTGCCCTGAGGTACCGATACCCTGAGTTATTGATACCTTTCATTTTTATCTATTGATTGTTATAGTGAAGGCAATGTGTTTTGACCTGTGGAGGTTTTACGATGGATTTTCTGCAAGAGAGCAGCGTGCTGATGTATTTTGTGATCTTTTTTGGCAAGATTATCGAAGTCTCGGTTTCCACCATGCGGATGGTGATGATCAACCGTGGGGAACGGGTGAAAGGCGCCATCATCGCGTTCTTCGACATCTTGCTCTGGCTGCTTATCACCGGAACTGTGCTTGTGGGCTTCAGAGACGACCCTTTGAGGTTGGTGGTGTTTGCCCTGGCCTTTTCCGTCGGCAACTACATGGGCTCTTGGTTTGAGGATAAATTGGCATTTGGTTTAAGCTCCATTCAGGTGATTGTACCGCAATGCCAGGAAAGCCAGCTGCTTGCAACCCATTTGCGCCAGCATAATTTCGCAGTGACGGTGATCAAGGGTACAGGCAAGGATGGCGACCGGGAGATCCTGATGCTGCACCTCAAGCGCAAGCGGATAGCCGAGGCGGTCAAGCTGGTGAACGAGAACTTCAAGAACGCTGTGATTGTGGTGAGCGATTCAAAAGTCGTAAGCGGCGGCTATATCATGAAAAAATAATTGTGGAGATCCGCAAGGATTTATCCAATCTTTATATTAGGTTCAGTTTGCATCCACTCATGAGGGTTATTCTTCAGTCAGATATTGACAAGAGCCATTGGCTCGAAGGAGATCTACATGAGCAACAAGAAGTTTTCAGTCGTTTTAGTACTGGTTATGCTACTCGTAGCAGCCACTCTCACCGCAGGCCCCATGGGCAACCGTTTCTCACAACTACCCGTAGCCGCGACTTCCGCGGAAACCACCTCGACAACTCCGATCGTTCCCGCAGGATATGGACGTGGTTATGGCGCGACCTTAGCCACCGATACCAACGCTACTGCGCGCAATTTCGTGCCAGGCACGAATCTGACAGAGGATTGTCTGGTCACCGGTGAAGCGCCTGTATTAGGTGGTAGGGTGATGCAGAATCAGATGATCGGGAATCTGAGTGCACGTGGCAATATGGTCAGCCAACAGCCGATGGGCCGTGGTGTAGTAGCCAACCAGCTTCCCGCAGGGCGCGGCAATATGGTCAGCCAACAGCCGATGGGCCGTGGTGGTGTAGCCAACCAGCTTCCTGCAGGGCGTGGCAATATGGTCAGCCAGCAGCCGATGGGCCGTGGTGGTGTAGCCAACCAGCTTCCCGCAGGGCGTGGCAATATGGTGAATCAGATGCCTGCTTCTAGAGGTGCTGGTCAGGGCTGGTCGAGATAACGAATTCCATCCGCATTGCCAGTATAGCGCTGGCAATGCATAGGAGCTTAGTATGAAACATACGTATCGAAAGATTTTTACAATAGCGGTTTTGGCAATGTTTGTGGTTTTCGGGTTGGCTGCGCAGGCGGCTATCGAGCAGCAGAATGTAGTTGAGACCCCCGTCCAAGCGGAAGTCGCACAAACGGCCGAAGCTACAACTGGGACTAAGGCTGAGGACCAGGCTGGCGACAAAGCTGATGGTATCCTCTATATGCGTGAAGAAGAAAAACTGGCGCGGGATGTCTATCTGGCGTTGTACAAAATATGGGGAATCCGGACATTCGCAAATATCGCCAATAGCGAGCAGCAGCACATGGATGCAGTCGCTTACCTTATAAGTGCGCAAGGTCTGACGGATCCGGCAGCTCAAACCGCTCCTGGAGAGTTTCAGAATCCCGTGCTGGCCAAGTTATATACCGACCTTGTGGCTGAAGGCAGTAAATCGATTGTGGATGCTCTGAAAGTCGGAGCTACTATCGAAGACCTGGACATCTATGACCTTGAGAAGTTCATTGCAGAAACCGACGACCCTGATACAATCGCGGTGTATAGCAACCTTTTGAGAGGGTCTGAGAACCATATGCGGTCCTTCATCGGACAACTCAGCCGGTATGGTGCGGTCTACACCGCTCAGTTCATCACTGCGGAACGCTTGAACAGCATCATCGGAAGGTAATTCCACTTACTTTACCACACTTAAAACTGTCAATAGGCCTGGAAACCAGCGAGACCCGCTGCTTCCAGGTTTTTTTCATTTTTAATAATATAATAACGAGGAAAATATTATAATAAATAATTGACAATAGTGTGTGACATACAGTATATTCAAGTCAGGTGGTGATCAAGTGGAAGACAAGCGGCAGATAGTTGACAATCTGGTGTTGGAATTACGGCGAGGGACGCTCGTATTGAGCGTGCTCAGCCAGTTGGTCGCTCCGCAGTATGGGTATTCGCTGGTGGAGTCATTGGAGACCAAAGGCATCCATATCGACCCGGGAACACTCTATCCGCTCCTGCGCCGGTTGGAAAAACAGGAATTGTTGCAAAGCGAGTGGGAAACGTCAGGGCCAAAACCTCGGAAATATTATATATTGAGCGTTTTGGGTAAAGAAGTGTATCAGGAACTTTGTAACGAATGGTTGGAATTGAATAAAAGTATCATGGCGATACTGTAAGAGGGGGGTATGGCAATGCGTGACAGAAGTGGGGAGATGGTCGATCGGTATGTGTATGCGGTGACAAGAAGGCTGCCGGTTGCCCAACAGGCGGATGTGGACCGGGAATTGAGAAGCTTGATTGAGGATATGCTCAGTGCGCGGGAGGACCAAGGCCCAGACAGAACAGGTGAGGTCGAAGCGGTCCTGATTGAGTTGGGCAATCCGTGGGAGCTCGCCTCCAACTACCGGGGAAAGAAGCGCTATCTGATTGGACCGGATCATTACGATCTGTATGAGATGATTGTGAAGATCGTCGTGGGAGCCACAGGATTGGGCATCATCATCGCATTGATGGTGGGATATGTCTTCAATCCTCCCGAGACGGTGTTCTCCACTATAGGAAACTTCATCGGGACTGTGGTGTCGGCCTTGTTCCAGGCCTTCGCATGGGTGACGATCATCTTCGCCATTGCCGAACGCTGCAACGAACGAAATGAGGCTAACAAGCAGGTGGCTTGGAAAGTCTCCGATCTCCCCGAGGTTCCTGCCCATACCAAGCGGTTCTCCAAAGCGGAGTCCATCGCGGGAATCATCTGCCTGGTCATATTCTTCATGATTCTAAACGCAGCTCCCTCGTTGTTCACTATGGGTATTTATACCGGAGAGGTGTGGATTGCACCAGTGTTCAATCCGGAAGTCTTTAAGCAGGTGCTTGTGCTATTCAACATAACCATCGCTCTTGCCATCTGCGTGGAATTCGTCAAGCTGTACTTTGGACAATACTCTCCAAAGCTTGCGGTGGTGATGATCAGCATCAAGACGGTCACCTTCATCATCTCCCTGTATATCATCGGAGCCTCGGGTATCTGGAACCCAGCGCTGCCTGCCGCCCTTGAAACGTACTTCCATTTGGGTGCGGATTTTGTAGCCTCCTTCGCCCGGTTCTGGAATTTTTTCCCTACCTTGCTTATCATCCTCACGATTCTAGGATATGTGGTGGAAACCATCACCACCGTGCATCGTTCCTTTTGGGGGAAGGTGGTGCGATAGCTTGTGGTAGCCGAAAACCACAGAACTTCTGATGGTTTTATTCGCTGCGGGGATTCCTCATGAGGGGGGGGCCCCGGTTTTTTGTTAAATTTGTAATTTTAATGGAATTTGATGCAGGTCAAAGAAAGATTCCGCCGGTAGGGCTACAATGCAGCCATCGTCAACCATAGGAGGAAACACGATGACTAAGAAAACCTATCAATTGGAGACCCTCACCTGTCCAAGCTGCATGGCGAAGATCGACGGAATGCTCAAGAAGACCAATGGGATTGTGGAATCGGAGGTCTTGTTCAACACTTCCCGCGTGAAAGTGTCTTTCGATGAGGCTAAATTGGATTCGGAAACAATCAAGCAACGCATCGGTTCGCTTGGCTATGCGGTACTGAGCGAAAAATGACAAAAAAGCAGACAACGATGGTCGCAGGGGTTCTTGTGACAGCCTCGTTCGTACTTCACCAGTTGCTCGATTATGCGGCAGTGACCGTTGTATTCATGTTGGCCACGACTTTGGTCGCAGGTGCTCCAATCTTTAAGAAAGCATTTGGAGCGCTTCGCTACCGGATCATTGGTATCGACGCCTTAGTCACCATCGCGGTGATCGGTGCGGTGCTGATTGGAGAATTCTGGGAAGCGGCTGCGGTCTCGTTCCTCTTTCTGTTTGGAGATTATCTGGAGAGCCGTACGATTGAGAAGACCCGTTCCTCGATTAAGGCCTTGCTGGACCTAGCTCCTGAAACCGCCCGGGTGCGAAGAGATGGCAAGGATGTGGAAGTAGGGGTGTTGGAGGTGTTGGTCGGGGATATCGTGGTCCTCAAACCCGGCGAACGCATACCTGTTGATGGTACGGTGTTGGAAGGTTCCGCCTATGTAAACCAAGCCGCCATCACCGGTGAGTCTCTGCCTGTGGGGAAAACCAGAGGAACCCAGGTGTTCTCCGGTACGGTGCTGGACTCCGGCTACCTCATCGTGAGTGCCGATCGCGTGGGCTCCGAGACAACCTTCGCTCGGATTCTGGAGCTGGTTGAGGAAGCCCAGGATAAGAAGGCACGTACCCAAAAGTTCTTAGAACGCTTCTCACGCTATTATACGCCATCAATCATCATCCTCGCAGTGGTGGTGTTCCTATTCACCTTGGATATCCGCCTGGCCCTCACTCTGCTGGTGATCGCGTGTCCTGGAGCCTTGGTGATTTCCGCTCCTGTCTCGATTGTCGCCGGCATTGGCAATGGAGCCGGCCATGGCGTCCTTGTGAAGGGCGGAGATGTCATGGAGAAGCTTGGCACCGTGAAGGTGGTGGCTTTTGACAAGACCGGGACTCTTACCGTTGGAAAACCAGAAGTAGTCGCTGTCCAAGGTTTTGGAATCAACTCCGACATGGTTCTCAAGTTGACGGCGATTGGTGAGCGGTACTCGGAGCATCCGCTGGCAAAGGCGATAGTGAATCGGGCCGTCGAGTCATTCGGTGAAGTCGAAGGTGAGCCACAGGACTCCCAACTGATCGCTGGCCATGGGCTGACTTTCAGATTCGAGGACAGAGCCTATCTGGTGGGAAATCGAAAGCTGCTTGCTTCCCAAGGGGTAGCGACCGAACCACACGAGGCGTATCTAGAGCAGGAGGAGCGCTTGGCTCGGACCACAGTGTTGCTGAGTGATGGAAAACAGGTGTTGGGAATCCTCTCCATCGCCGATACAGTCCGGCCTGAAGCCCGACAGCTTATCGTCGACCTGAAAAAGATCGGTATCAAGAAAGTGGTTATGCTCACCGGAGATAATTCCTGGACGGCGAAAGCGATCGCGGATCAGTTGGGATTGGATGATTTTGTGGCTGATTTGCTACCGCAAGACAAAGTGACCGCTTTGGAGAACCTACGGAACCGCTATGGCAAAGTCGCGATGGTGGGGGATGGGGTGAACGATGCCCCGGCGCTGGCTTCCGCCGACCTAGGAATAGCGATTGGAGGCGCAGGGTCCGATGTGGCTATGGAGACAGCCGATGTGGTCTTGATGTCCTCCCATATAGGACGGCTGGCCTATGCGATGGCCCTCAGTCGCGCGACAGTGCGCAACATGAAGCAGAATATCGTGTTCGCCTTGGTGGTCGCCGCGGTCCTTCTCGCAGGAGTACTGTTCAAGACTGTCAACCTTTCTTTCGGCATGCTGGTGCATGAGTTGTCGGTGCTGTTGGTGATCATCAACGCTGTCCGTCTGCTTGCCTTTGGGAAACGCAAGCCATATCGCAGGTAGACTATCGGAGGGTGGAGGTTGCGGGTAAAGTCCCGCGGTGTTTTCCGGCTCTTTCGCAGAGATGGTTGTTAGGGTATAATTTCTCATAAAACCACCTGTCGGGAGCCACCTATGAGTTGCAGTTGTAACCAGCACGGAAAACATGGAGCGTATAATTGTATCGGCATCGTCCCGATCTTCAGCCAACTGACAGCGCAGGAGATGCTGGAAGTGGCGACCATCACCACCGACCGCACGTATGTGAAAGGGGAATTGATTTATCGTGCGGGTGAGCGCAAAGGCGATCTGTATGTGCTGCATAGCGGTCATGTCAAGGTCTACCGGCTCACACCTGAGGGAAAGGAGCAGGTTATCCGGACTCTCGGGCCTGGCGAGTTTCTTGGCGAACTTTCCTTGTTCAGCCAATCGCCGCTCACCGATTACGCGCAGACCCTGGAACCCTCCACCATGTGCATGATCCAGGGAACCCGTCTGAAGCAGCTGATGGAAGCGCACCCATCCATCGCGTTCAAGGTCATGGAAGAGCTGAGCCGGCGGCTGGAGACTTCCGAAAGCCTTATTCAGGATATCAATCTGAGTACGGTGGAGCAGCGGCTTGCCCGTTTCTTGTTGACCGAGTCACGTGACTCGTCCACCATCACCCTGAGGATATCCAAGGGAGACCTAGCCTCGCAGCTTGGGATGAGCCAGGAGACTTTGAGCCGAAAGCTCTCGGTTTTTCAGGATGAAGCACTTATCGCTTTGCATGGGCAGAGAGGCATCGAAATTCTCGACAAGGGAGGTTTGGAACAGCTTTTGGAGTAATGGTTCCGGGGACAGCAAGGCTTGATCTGGAGGGTGACCTTACAGCCTCGTTCTTGGCATGGGTTGAAGATGATGGTCACTTTTTCGCACCTGTGGTACACTTAGGGCTCAAGGTTTGATGCGAGGGAGGGATCGTTGATGAAAGACGGTTTTATCAAGGTTGCGGTTGGTACACCCGACGTACGGGTCGCCGATTGTCATTTCAACGCCGAACAGACCGTAAAGACAATGCAGGCTGCATCTGAATTGGATGTCAGGCTGCTGGTCCTCCCCGAACTGGGATTGACCGCTTACACATGCGGAGATCTTTTCCTTCAGAAAACCCTACTCGATGGTGCTTTGATGGCGCTCCAGGAAATCGTCAAAGCCTCCAGGGATTTCAAAATGGTCACCATTGTAGGTGCGCCGCTTGTCAATTCGGGCAAACTCTACAACTGCGCGGTGGCCGTCCAGCAAGGCCGGGTGCTCGGTGTGGTGCCAAAAACCCATATTCCCAACTATCAGGAATTCTATGAAGCGCGTTGGTTCTCCCCCGCGCCAGCTCTGAACAGCACGCTGAAGATCGGCTGGGAAGAAGTCCCGTTCGGTACCCGGATTCTATTCACCTGCACCGAGATGGAGGAATTCTCCTTCGCCGTGGAGATTTGCGAGGACCTATGGGTTCCCAATCCCCCCTCGACCTCCCACGCGGTGGCTGGAGCCTTGATTATCGCAAATTTATCCGCGAGCGATGAACTGGTTGGCAAGGCCGCCTATCGCCGGCAATTGGTGGCCAGTCAATCAGCCCGGTTGGTGTGCGCTTATCTGTATGCGGATGCAGGCCCGGGAGAGTCGTCCACCGATCTCGTGTTCGCGGCCCATGATATCATCGCTGAGAACGGGGTTCTGCTGACGGAGCGTGATTCCGGCGAGACCGGGCTTTTGGTGACAGAGGTCGATGTGAGCCGGCTCGCGATTGAGCGCCGAAGGCTCACTACCTTTCCCGCCTGCCTCAACGAGGGGTATGTAAAGGTTGGTTTCTCACAGTCAGTCACGGCCACCAGTTTGACGAGGGTGTTCCCTCGCTTTCCGTTTGTCCCTGCGGAAGGTCCGGACCGCTTTAGCCGATGCGAGACTATCCTTCGGCTACAGGCGTTGGGACTCTGCAAGCGGCTAAGCCATACTGGATCCAGGGGTGCCGTGGTGGGAGTATCGGGCGGGCTCGACTCCACGTTGGCGCTCTTGGTCACCGTTGATGCGTTCGACCGTCTCTCTTTGCCCAGGGCCGGCATCATCGCCATCACCATGCCATGCTTCGGGACTACCGACCGCACCCGTGACAATGCCGAAACGCTCAGCCGGGCGCTTGGTGTCACGTTGAAAAGAATCGATATCACCCAATCGGTCCTGCAGCATTTCAGCGACATCGGGCAGGAAAGCACCTTGCATGATGTGGTGTTCGAGAATTCACAGGCGAGGGAACGCACCCAGGTGTTGATGGATATCGCGAATAAGGAATCGGCCTTGGTTGTCGGCACCGGTGATTTATCCGAACTCGCGCTTGGATGGGCCACGTACAATGGAGACCATATGTCGATGTATGGCGTGAATGCTTCGGTTCCAAAGACGCTTATCCGCCATCTAGTCGCTTTTTATGCGCAGACCCATGCGGTGCCGGCCTTGCGCGAGGTGCTGATGGATGTGCTCGATACCCCGGTGAGCCCTGAGCTCCTCCCTGCGAAGGATGGCAGGATCTCCCAGGTGACCGAGGACATTGTGGGACCATATGAATTGCATGATTTCTTCCTATACCATGCCATACGTTGGGCCTTTGGCCCGGCGAAGGTATACCGCATGGCTTGCAGGACCTTCGAGGGAGTTTACACTCCCCAAACCATCCTGAAGTGGCTTCGGGTGTTCATCAACCGGTTCTTCTCCCAGCAGTTCAAGCGGTCCTGCCTCCCTGATGGACCGAAGGTGGGTTCGGTGGCACTGTCTCCGCGCGGGGATTGGCGCATGCCGAGCGATGCTTGCGCAGAGTTATGGAAGCTGGAGCTGCAGGCCTTGTGATGCCGGGGCCTGGGATTCTTTACTTCTCCCGATCACAAGCGAAACGCTTCCTGCTTATCAAGCAAGGACTCTATGGACCCTATCGTTTCAGCGGTCAAGCAGGGGTGATGGATTGCATACGGCAATTGTCCTGCATCCAATACGATCCTCTGGATATCTGCGGGCGCAATGATTCTCTTCTGCTGCATTCGCGTGTGGATGGTTATGAACCTGCGATGCTAGAAGCGCTGTTGTATACCGAGCGGTCGCTTTTCGACTATTGGGATAAGAACCTCTCTGTCTGCTTGACCGAGGATTGGCCTTGTTTCGAGGCAACCCGGAAACATTTTGCAGAGCAAGGAGTCCGGAGCCAAGAGCAGATCGCAGAGGTTGTGGACCAGGTGTTGGATCTGATTGAATCCAAAGGTCCTCTTTGCGCGCAAGAACTTCCATGCGATACCCTGGTGGATTGGTGGTGGTCACCTACCTCGCTTGGTCGGGCGGTGCTTGAGACGTTGTACTTCCAGGGAATCCTTATGATCCATCATAAGCAGGGGTCGCGGAAATACTACGAACTCACCAGCCGTCTGCTGCCCCAGCAAGTGCTGCGGATGCCAGAACCCTTCAATAACCACACCGAACGTCTTGTCTGGCAATTGAAAAGACGGATTGGGGCGGTGGGCTTGCTGTGGCACCGCAGCTCCCCTGCTTTTCTCGGTATGGTCGATTTTAAAAAGGTGGTTCGCGAGAAGGTGTTCACAGAGTTGGTTGAAGATGGCCAGCTTATCGAAGTCCAAGTTGATGGACTCGAGGATTCCTTGCATATGCTGGCAACGGACGTAAGTCTGCTGGACTATCTCGATGATGGACCAAATCAGGTGAGGACGGAATTCCTTGCACCGCTCGACAGTCTTTTATGGGATCGTCTTCTGGTGGAGCGGTTGTTTGGATTCGAGTACACCTGGGAGGTGTATGCACCGCAAGCCAAACGCAAGTATGGGTACTACGTTCTCCCTGTTTTGCATGGAGAGGAAATGATCGGGCGTGTGGAGCCAGTACGGAATCGGAAGACTGGAATGTTGGAGATCCGCGGCTGCTGGTTCGAGCCAGGGGTGGAAGTGGATCTGAAGAAGCGTGAAGCGATAGCGCAAGCGGCCTTCCGCCTTGCCCGCCTGAACGGTTGCGAGGGGGTCTCGCTGCCTTGGTGATGTTCCAAATCGCCGAAAGTCAAGCACGGTTTGGAGAGATTTTTCAGATTATTATTTTTATGATAGGTAGATGACATTTATATGATATTTGTATCTCTTGCTTTGAGAAAGATATATAGCCAGGAAAGAACTGAAAATTCGAAAAAAACATAAAAAAAATGTATCTTTTTCTAGAATGGGGCTGTTATACTTGCGATACATAAGTTATATAATTCTGAAATAAGTTAGATAAGGTCACCAATCAAGATGAGAAGTGTTTTAATAATTGTGATGTTGATACTGGTTTTTATTCCTGGTACACTTTTCGCAAGAGATTTTCTTGAATTCGGAATAGGCGTGTCTGGTATCTATGATTCATCTTCCAGTGATTCAATCGAGCGATTTTTTGAAGATATGGCGATAGGTGGGCGTTGGACGGTTGGTCTAGGTGTCAATGCTAGGATTTCGGTGCTCGACATGTCGATGCTGGCACTTCCTTGCATGGATACCATGGTAGAGGATGGCGTCACACTTCTTTCTGGAGCGGGGTTGAGCATACCGGTTATAACTGATGTGGTGTATCTGCGTTTTGGCGCCGGCATCCGCACCGAGTTCACTTTTCCGGAGGATAGCGAGGCCACCGTCCGAGGTAAAGATGGACCGCAACCGGTTTCGCAGGTTGATTTTTCAGAAATCGTATCGAATTCACCAGTTCATATACGATTTGGATTGGATTTCCTATTCGGACCGGTTACTTTGGGGTTATTATATCTGTGGGAGTCGCAAGCGACCTTTGGAGGATTCGAGAATCCTGGAAGTTGGGCGACATTGCTGCAGCCTGGCGAAATGGACCGTTTCGGGGTTACGTTGCAGCTGGCTTTGTTCTAGAGAATAATCCATGGCCTCCAGCGTGGATTTCACATATAAAAAATCGGGGGTAGAGTCCCCCTAAGGAGAGGATCCATCATGAAAAAGACACTATTGGTTCTTGTCGTTGCATTGCTTCTCGTTCCCGCCGGTCTTTTCGCAAGCCTGTTCAATCTCAGCCTCGGGGCCACCGCTCAATACACTGGTGTCTTCGATGCCTCGCAAGTTGAAGAATTCGATTGGGAACAGCTTGCCGATGTCGCGAATTATGGATTTGGCGCTGATGTCCGCGTGAAAGTCCTGTTTGCTGAAGTCGGAGTCTCAGCTCTGTATTCGCAGGGGGTGGTGAATGACGAAACATTGTATTCACTTTCCGGTCTCGTCACCGGTGGTCTTTCCCTCGACCTGCTTGGTCTGGTCCGGGTTGGACTCGGAATGGGACCTCGTGTGAACGCCCTGTTCGATGACGCTGGCAATGGATATATCTGGAGCGGCCAGGATCTGATTACTGCGGATACCGACCTTGCCGCGCTTTTCATGGATGCTCCGATGACCTATCGCGCCACCGCCGATATCAAATTGGGGAACATCCTGGTCGGACTCAACTACACTGTTGATTCTTTCGGATTCACCTTCAACAACATGAACACTTTGCTTCTTGCTCCGGATTTGGCGAACGGCCGGATCGGCGCTTCAGTCCTGTTCACACTGTTCTAAGATAGCCTGTATTCCTTTGGGGCGGCCCCGTTCTGAAAAAACGGGGCTGTACTTATCTTTAAAGCAAACAAAGGGAGTCTATTGGTGAGAAAGACCACCATTATCCTAGCCATGATACTCTCTTTCGCAATCCACCTGCCTGCCGGCGATTTATTCAGCTTCGGCTTTGGCCGGGTCACACTCTTTCAAGAGGATCCTTTTTCACCTGAGACCATCTACGCCCACTGGGTCGATGCCCGAAACTACATCACCGGCAGCGAGGCCCGTCTGAATCTCTTTGGTTTGGAGATTGACGGATATCTCTTCCAAGCCCAAGGTGAGATCACCGATGTCACAGACCAAGGGCGGCCTGTATATAAGGATGATATCTCCAACCGTTACTTTGGCGGGCTTATGGTTGGCACTTCCACCGAGGTCGCCAGCTTCACCCGACTGGGGCTTGGGGTAGGGACTTCCCTAGGAGTTGATGTAGGGCTTGACCGCGAGTTGTTTTTCTGGGTTGGTGAGCGGCAAAATATCTATTGTGACGAGAGTCAGCTTGAGTTTTTCCAAAACATTCAGCTTGAGTACAGGATGAAGATGGACCTCTACCTTGGTCATTTCATCCTAGGTGTCAACTACCAAGTTCCGTCAGTCGGTGCCAATATCCTGGCCATAACCAAAGAAGCTTTGCAGCCAGATTGGAATCGTGGCCGCTTGGGGTTCACTCTTCTAAGCAGATTGTTCTAATACCTCCCGCCACTCGCTCATAAGCAAACGCACTTGAGGACGTTTGAACGCGCAATACTTTTACCGCTGGTGGTGCGTGGTGATTTGTGTTAGAATTTATAGGTGAATGGTCCACAAGGAGCACAAGTCATGAAGAAATTTGGATTTCTAGGTTCGCTTTTCACTGCAATCATCCTTGCTGTCATCGTTTTTGCAGTCATCTACTTTTTCCTTCCCTCGATATCCCAGCAGTTCTTTGGTTTCAGCTGGAGGGGGTCGCAGGATGTGAAGACCATGAGAGCCATTGTGACGGATATCCTGGAGGATGCAAAGGTTCCTCAGGCGACGATAGATGCGTATCTCGAGAAATGGGAAGACCTTGAATTCCAGGAGAAGCTTATCAATGCGGCAGAGAAGGGGAAGGACTCTTTAGTCACCTTCCTCGCTGATGCCGGCGAGGGGCTCGATTTTGGAAGTAGTCCGAAGGCGCTCATGGACAAGCTGTCGACAGGCTTCTCCAATTCAGCTTTGGGAAAATTCACCAGCAAGCAATTGGCAGCCATGCAAAGGCTCTTTGCCAACGCACTGGGTAGTCTATAGATGCAGATCACGTTTCTTGGTACCGGTACCTCGCATGGTGTTCCCCGCATAGGGTGTGATTGTCCGGTATGCACTTCCAATGACCTCCGGAACAGTCGCATGCGCGCTTCCATCTGGATCCAGCAGGATGATCTTTCCATAGTGGTGGATACTGGCCCTGAGTTTCGCATCCAAGCGCTGCGGGCTAAGATCAAGCGGGTGGACGCGGTGTTCTACACACACGACCATGCAGACCATATGAATGGAATCGATGACCTGCGTGTGTTTTCAGAAGTCGCTGCGTTGCCAATCCATGGGCCGGCGCAGGTGCTGGAGGATATCGCCCATCGCTTCCCCTATGCGGTGGGTGCGAACCCTTGGCGCGGCGGGCTCCCTCAGCTCACCTTGAATGCCGTTCCAAGCGCGGGAGCTGTTATTGGATCGCTTGTCTTTATCCCTGTTCCCTTGATCCATGGATGCCGGGAAGTGTATGGATATCGGATCGGTGATTTCGCATACCTTACCGACTGTAAGGAGATTCCCGCGGATAGCATGCCGTTGTTGGCGGGTGTGCGTATTCTAGTTTTGGATGCACTGCGCCCTGCGGTCCATCCAACCCATATGAATATTGAGGAAGCGGTGGCGGCAGCCCGGGCGATTGGCGCTACCTCCACGTATTTCACCCATATGAACCATAGGGTTGACTACGAGACCTTAGACCTCGCCTTACCACCCGATATCCATCCCGCCTACGATGGCTTGGTGCTTCAGGTGTAGACTTTTCAAGGAGACCAGCATGACTGACAGACAGGAGCCCGCGCCGGTCCTCTACATTATCGATGGGTACGGGTTGATCTATCGTTCCTATTTCGCGTTCATCAACCGGCCCTTGCGGGATATGGAAGGCAACAATGTCTCTGCGTTCTTCGGGTTCTTCAACACCCTGCTGATGCTCATCCGCGATTACAAACCCGATTATCTTGTGGTGGCTATGGATACCGCGGCCCCAACCTTCAGGCATATCTTGTATCCACAGTACAAGGCCAACCGCGACAAAGCACCCGAAGACCTGCATGCGCAGGTGCCCCTGATCAAAGAGGTTCTCGATATGGTGGATATTCCCCAGATCGGGATGGATGGATGGGAAGCGGATGATGTGATTGCCTCGCTTATCAAGAGTGCCAGCGCCCAAGGTGTGACTAGCGTGATGTTCACCGGAGACAAGGACCTGCTCCAACTTGTGGGGCCCCACACCCGGGCGCTACGTCCACCCAAGAAAGGTGAGAAGGACTATCGGTTCTTTGGCGAGCAGGAGGTGGTTGAGGAATTCGGTATCCGTGCCGACCAGGTGGTCGATTATCTAGCGCTCATCGGTGACAGCTCGGATAATGTTCCCGGTGTGGCAGGTATCGGCCCGAAAGGGGCTGTCAAGCTGCTGCAGGATTATCAGACGCTGGAAGGTATCTATACGCATCTGGACGAGTGTTCAAAAGCAGTCGCCGAACGGCTTGCATCCTCTAAAGAGATGGCGTTCCTCAGCCAGACTCTGGTGCGGTTGAAAACCGATGCCATCGATGTGGTTTCCTTCGATACCGATCGCTTTAAATTGGATTCGGTGGATTGGGAGAAAGCGATTCCGTTGTTCGAGAAAGCCAATGCAAAAAGTCTGGTGAATGCGGCAAAAGCATCGGGATCAGGCCTCTCCAGCTCCAACAAGGCATCAGCCATACCGGCGATTTCCTCTGCGGTCAGTCTGGATCTTAAATCAACCGGGACCAAAGTCGATTGGAGTAGGAAAGGCACGTATCATGCGGTGCTTAATCTAGATGAATTGCGTGGATTGCTGGACGAGATGGCCGATGGGGGCATCATGGCTTTGGATTTTGAGACCACAGGGGTTGATGACATGATCGCCCGTCCAGTGGGCTTCTCCTTCACCAACCGTCCCTTCGAAGCTTGGTATGTGCCTTTGATCGCCGATGAAAAACCTGTGCTTCCTGAACAGGAAGTAAAGGAACTGCTGAAGAACCACATCATCCAACGTAAGGTGGCCTTGGTTGGACAGAATATCAAATACGATTATAAGATCATGGTCCGTTGGGGAATCGAGGGTGCGGTTATCGCATACGATACGATGGTGGCGGCGTGGGTTTTGGATGCGGCTAGCGGTATCTACAATATGGATTATCTCGCTGAGAAGCACCTTGACGGTTACAAGACAATCCATTTCACCGATGTGGTAGTGGAGAAGGATGGTCAGTTCTCGGATGTCCCGCTGGAAAAAGCTGTGGCATACGCAGCGGAAGACGCCGATATCACCTGGCGGTTGTACTTGGTTTTCAAAGAAGCCCTAAGGCTCCGGGAAATGGAACATCTTTTCAACGAGCTTGAGATGCCTTTGGTCAAGATTCTCGCTGACATGGAGCTCGCGGGAGTCCGTTTGGATCCAAGCAAGCTCACGGATTTCGATACTGAGGTGGTCGTGCGGATCGCTGGGATTGAAAAAGAAATCTATGCGGCCGTCGGACACGAGTTCAACATCAACTCCACCAAGCAGCTGCAGGAGGTGCTGTTCGTCGAACGCAACCTACCCACCGGAAAGAAGAACAAAACCGGTTTTTCCACGGCGACAGAGACCTTGGAGCAACTATCTGCGATCGATGTGGTGCCACGTTTGATACTGCAGAACCGAGGCCTGGTCAAGTTGAAGAACACGTATATTGATTCCTTACCAACGATGGTGAATCCCCAGACTGGCCGGATCCATACCTCCTACGGGCAGACAGGTACCGCGACTGGACGGCTCTCTAGCCGGAACCCCAACTTGCAGAACATCCCCATACGGAGCGACGATGGACGGCGGATCCGGGAAGCTTTTATCCCAGATGCAGGCAAGCTGTTTCTTTCAGCCGATTATTCACAAATTGAATTGGTGGTGCTGGCCCATATGGCAGACGATCCAGGGTTGAAATCCGCTTTCCAGAAAGGTGAGGACATCCATAGCCACACTGCGGGGATCATCTTCAATGTCCATCCACACTTGGTAGCACCTGAACAACGTCGGATCGCCAAAACCATCAACTTTGGCGTGATGTACGGCATGTCTGCGTTCCGGCTTTCCAATGAACTGCAGATTCCGCAAAGACAGGCCAAGTCTTTCATTGAGGATTATTTCGCCCGGTTCAGTGGCGTCCAGGCATTCATGCAGCGTATCCGCGAGCAAGCCGAGCGAACGGGGAAGGTGGCGACTCTGCTAGGTCGCGAGCGAGAGGTCCCCGAGATCAAGAGCAGCAACAAGATGGAGAAATCCGGTGGTGAACGGGTGGTGGTGAACACCGTTATCCAAGGGACTGCGGCCGATATCATGAAGATGGCGATGTTGCGCGTGGTTCGTAGGATGGAAAAGGATGGCTATCAGAGCCGTTTGCTACTCCAAGTGCACGATGAGCTGATTTTTGAAGTGCCGGAGCAGGAAATCACCAATATGCAGCTCTTGGTCCGCGAGGAAATGGAGCATGCCGTGGAGCTGTCCATTCCGTTACGGGTGAGCATGGAAGTAGGACGGAGCTGGGGAGACCTGCATTGAAAACCATTGGATTGACTGGAGGGTATTGTTCAGGCAAGAACCTATGCGCCGCGAGGTTTGAGCAGCGGGGTTGTATTGTGGTGGATGTTGATAGACTCGGCCACAGAGCGCTAGCGGAGGCTCAGTCTGAAGTCGTCGCGGCCTTTGGGGATAGGATTCTCGCCACGGATGGAAGCATCGATCGGAAAGTCCTTGGTGGAATTGTGTTTGGTGATCGGATGGAACTTGCTAAACTTGAGGCTATTGTTCATCCCCGGATGATCTTAGAATGCTTGCGTCAGCAGGAACGTGGGGAAGAGACAGGTGCTTTGGCTGTGGTGTTCAACGCTGCGTTATTGCATCGCATGGGTCTTGATAATTTATGCGATGTGGTGTGTTATGTAAAGGCACCGTTTTTCACACGCTTTTTTAGAGCTATGCGGCGCGATGGCCTTGGCCTGAAGGCTTTTATTTCCAGGATTCTATCGCAAAGGGATATCAGTGCGAATAGGATTCAGGGAGCGACAGAGGTATACATATTGAAGAATTCGGGCGATACGGCATTTATTCATCGACAAGTCGATAGTATTTGCGCTACTATAGGCATATAATAAAGTTTTATTTCTAGTAGGAAAAAACGAGGTTATGAGAAAGACGGGACGATTCATCATATTGGGCATTACCATCGCTGTGACTCTTTATGTATTTGCCGGTATCATCTACTTCCGTCCGCAAACATGGGATAAAGCTCTAGCGGTTACTCCAGTGGCCCAAGCGCCGATTCAAGTTCCCACACCAGCGCCAACGCCAGTCCCTGCGCCGGTACCCAAACCGGTGCCAGCCCCAGCCCCAGCCCCAGCACCAACCCCAGCACCAACCCCAGCACCAACGCCAGTCCCAGCACCGGTACCTACACCGGTGCCAGCGCCAGCTCCAACCCCAGAACCCACACCAGCACCAGCTGAAACAGTGGTTTCTGTACCAGAGACTAGTCCTGAGATGGTTCTTTCTGCAGATGAGCAAGCTATAAGTCTGGGTGAAGATCTCTCTTCCTTGGGCACCTCGGCTCTTGATCCCCTGTCTCTAACCAAACCCCTTGGGGATCTCAAGGATTTTTCTGGTTTGAAAGACTCAATTACCTCTACAGATGAGAGCATCGCACTTGCTGAGGCTTTGGCAAAGTCGATCGTTCCCGCGACTTCTCCCTTGGTCACCATGACTGTGAGGCCGATTATCCCACCTGCCCCAGTTGCAGAAGCACCTGTTGTAGTGGAGGAGCCTGCCCCAGTTGCAGAAGCACCTGTTGCAGTGGAAGAACCTATTGCCGCTGAAGAGATTGCCGCCGAAACCAAAGAGGAACCGGAGCTACAGCCAGCGGTGGTTCCAGAACCAGTGGCGCTCCCGGTCGTGATGGTCCCAGGACCTCCAAGGGTTTCTTTCAGCGTGCGCCCTGTTTTACCTCCACCCCCACAAGAGCTTAAGCTGCTATGGACACCTACGGTGATGCCCGAAGGCCCTGTGGTCCATGTGGATCCAGCTTCCTTCTCAAAGCAAGCTGCTGAATTACGCAAGAACGCAGTGGACCAGATACTGGACAACTTGAAATGGGAATAGACCAGTAGGCGAAAAATAAGGCCTGACCTCGAGCGGAAGCTCGGAGCCAGGCCTTTTACATTACAGGGGATTGCTACCTACGCGGTTGCTGCAGCCGCATCATCCTGAGGTTCACCTCTATTGACTTTGGACATCATCAGGAAGGCGATGAACATGCACATAGCCGCGAATAGGAAGAGCGACCCATACCCGAATAAGTCGATGAGCGCACCGGTGATAGGTGGGGCGATGATCGAGGCCAGCTGTGAAAAGAAATAGTACAAGCCGGTGTAGATGCCCATATTCGCATAATCAGCCATCTGCCAGAGCATGGGGAAGGAGTTGGTGATGACGGTGACCCAGAAGGCTCCAAAGCAGAACATCAGCAGCCAGAAGGGTATCATACGCATGGTCTGGGAGACATTGTCACCCGTGAATATCAAGCTATGTACGAAAATGAGCACAAGCACGGTCATGATTCCCAATAGCGCGGTGCGGATGGTCTTTTTACGACCGCGACGGTGGGCGATGACTCCACTGGGAATTGCGAAGATCGCATAGGAGATACCTACCATGCCCGCGGCAAGAGCTGCGCTGCCAGGAGAGGTCTTGAGCACTTCCACGGAGTATTTACCTACAAAAGGAAGCACCCCTTGATAACCGATGAACCAGAAGAGCAGGGAGAGCAGCACAAAGAGGGCGCTCTTTTCCTTTTCTCCGAAAATCCGCTTGATGGACTGGAGCACCGGGACCTTCTCTTTGGATGCGTTTTCCTTTGCGGCGCCTTTGTTCTCTTTTACAAACAGGAATAGAAGAACAACAGCGACAATCACCAGAATTCCTGCCAACGGGAATGCCAGGATATTGTTGGTGGGTCCTCTGCCTGGGAGATTCACCTTGATATTCATCAGCTGGGCAAGACCGATGGTCCCGACGATGGTGGCGATACCACCCATGGTGTTGATCACGCCATTGGCTTCCGAGCGCACATCACCAGGAATCATGTCGGGCATAAGCGCCACTACCGGGCCCCGGACCGCCTGCTTGAATAGATTCAGACCGAAGATCAGGATGATCAGTATGGCGAGTGAGGAAAGCGCTGCGAACGGGATGAGACCGAACGCGAAAGCGCTCAGCGGGAGCAACGAGATGATGAAGGGCATCCGCCGGCCTATAGGTGTTCTCGTACGGTCTGAGATAGCGGAGAAGATGGGGATGAGTAGGATGGCGAACATATTGTCCAGCGTCATGATCGTGCCGATCAGGGCATTGGATTCAATATACTTGCCAAGAAAAATAGGAATGTAGGTGTCGTACAAAGGGTCCATCAGACCCATGGTGAAGAACCCGAGACCAATCAGGAAGGTGGTGAGATAATACCCCTTCATGCTTTTTCTTGCTTGTTTTTCTAACATGCGTACCTCTTTTTGGATTTGAATCCAGTGTATCAGCAAAACCCTCGGGATGCAAAACAATTATGAGCGGCGCCCTTGCGTGGTGCTGGTGATGGACTTGATTCCAGTTATCTGATACATGAATAGCATGCATGATGATTGGATGAAGTCTTTGAGGGCTTCGGTGAGGACTTTGGAGGAATTGGACAGACTGCTCCCGCTCACCGCACAGGAGAAAAGCTGGATTGGCGAAGAGTGTTCACTTCCGCTTGGTATCAGCCGGTATTATCTGGGATTGATCGACCCGCACGATCCTCAGGATCCTTTACGCAGACAGGTGGTTCCAACCTGTCATGAATCATTTGAGCAGTCAGGTGAATCTGGTGATCCGCTGGCGGAGGTATCGCACACCATGGCTCCCCGGCTTATCCACCGCTACCGCAACCGGGCCGCGTTCCTCGTCACGGACACTTGCGCCACGTATTGCCGGCATTGTTTCCGGCGTCGGTTCACGGGAGCCAGCGGAGGGAAGGCTACGGCGGAAGAGTTGTCGCAGGCCGCGCTCTACGTGGCCTCCCATCTTGAGATCAAAGAACTGTTGTTCACCGGTGGCGATCCATTCACCCTCTCCGATATCCAGCTTGAACAGATGATACAAGCGTTCCGTTCCATGCGGCCAGACTTACTCATCAGATTATGCACCCGCACTCCCGCCACCTTCCCCGAGCGGATCACTCCCGAGCTTATCATTATGCTGAAGAGACACATGAGCGCCCCCTTCTACTTGCTCACCCAGTTCAACCATCCACGGGAGATCACTCCGGAGAGCCGGGCGGCGGTGGCTTTGTTTGTGGATGCGGGCATCCCGGCATTGAACCAGACCGTTTTGCTTCGTGGAGTCAACGATGAGGTTGATACTCTTGAAACGCTGATGAACGCGCTAGTTGCCCTTCGGGTAAAGCCCTATTATCTTTTTCAAGGGGATCTGGTGCACGGCACTGCTCATTTCAGGGTTCCGCTAGAGAAGGGGATGGCTTTGGAAGCCGAACTTCGCATACGGCTTTCAGGTCTGGCGATGCCTACATATGCAATTGACCTTCCGGATGGTGGTGGGAAGGTTCCGATTGGAAAGCGATATTGCGAAGGTCGGGATGAACAAGGCGCGTGGATTTTCCGCACTCCCGAAGGTCAGCGGCGACGATACCCCGACCCAGACCTTTCCTAGATGATTCAGATGAGCAAGCGCGGTCAAGCCTGATTGTCTGAGTCATGGTATGGTTGTGCTGGAGGTTTGAACGGATGGAGAACCAGGAGTACGGTCCAGCCGTGCGGCGGATGCTGGAGTGCATCGAAAATCATATCTCAGAACCCATCACCCTGAAGATGCTCGCGGACGCAGCGTGGTATTCGCCCTGGCATTGCGCGCGTAGGTTCAAAGAAGTCACAGGGCTTGCCCCGTTCACCTATATCCGCCGGTTGCGGCTGACCAAGGCGGCGAAAAGGTTACGGGAGGGCGATGAGAAGGTGATCGATGTCGCGTTCGACTTTGTGTTCGACTCCCATGAGGGTTTCACACGGGCGTTCTCCCGTCAATTTGGAATGCCCCCCACGCAGTTCCGGACCAGTGGTTTTCCTATTCCGGTGTTTATTCCTCCGGGTCTCGGTAAGAGACTTCGCGATCGACAATTGGGAGAGGTGCGTATGAATCAGAAGCAGAAACCGCAGGCAGTGTTCACCCAGGTGGTGGATAGACCTGCACGGAAAGTGATTGTCAAGTTCGCTAAAACCGCCACCCACTATTACGCGTACTGCGAGGAGGTGGGGTGTGATGTATGGAACATCCTGGCCGCGGTCAAAGATGCGCTGTATGAGCCCATCGGGATGTGGATGCCTGTGAATTTCCGCAAAGAGGGGACTTCGGAGTATGTCCAGGGGGTGGAGGTCGCCTTGGATTACCAGGGAGCGATTCCAGACGGTTTTGAGATGATCGAGCTGCCTGCCTGCAAGATGATGGTGTTCCAAGGGCCGCCTTACGAAGAGGACGACTTTGAGGAAGCGATCACCGATTTATGGGAGGTGATGAAAACCTTCGACCCCAAGCTCTATGGGTTTGAATGGGCAGATGAGGATGGTCCACGCTTCCAGCTGGCACCGATGGGTTATCGGGGGTATATCGAAGCGCGGCCGGTCAGGACCCTCTAGCGTTTTCGAGCCAGGCTCGAGGATTTGGTTCCCAGGAACTGAATCCTCAGCCTACAATGAAAACCGCATCCTAGGTACCAAGAATGCAGTGTTTACAAGTATTTCTGTGGATTTTGGGTTTTCAGTTCCCGGGAAGCCTCCGAAAAACGACCAATCAGTGTTTCGCATGCCTCTTCTAGGCCTCTAATTTGAAGGTTTTCGTAAGGATATCTTTAAAATCAGTACTTTTTCGGAGGCTTCCCCGGAACCAAATCCACGGAACCAAATCCACGAAGTTGATAAAAAAAATAGACTGTCCGTGGGGACAGTCCTTTTTTTTCCTAGGGACGTGCTATTTATTGACGCGTTCCAGATATTCCTTGGTCTCGGTGTTCACCAGGATTTTCTCGCCTTGCTTGATGAAGATGGGGACGCGGACAGTAAGGCCGGTTTCTGTGGTGACCATTTTGGTCGCGCCGGTGACGGTGTCTCCCTTGATGGCTTCCTCGGCCTCAGCAACGGTGAAGAGCACTTTGGCTGGGACTTGGATGTCAAGCGGAAGATGTTCCCAGAAGGTGACGCGGTAGGTCTCGCCGTCCTTCATGATGAATTGGTAGTCCTCAAAGGATTTCATCGGGATTTCAATCTGCTCAAAATTCTCGGTGAGCATGAAATGGAAATTCTCGCCATCGTTGTAGAGGTACTGGCAGTCCTTGTCCTCAACGGTGATATCCTCAGCATTGTCTTGGGATTTCATGGTCTCGCGCAATACCTGGCCAGTGGAAGGGCTCTTGAGCTTAAGGCGTACGAAAGCGGAACCTTTGCCCGGATTCACAAATTCTCTATCGACACAGACGAAGGGCTGGCCTTTAATCAACAATGCGGTCCCTTTTTCAATCTGACCTGCTTTTATCATCGGATACCTCTTATGGATTTAAAAAAATTACATTTCATTACCGGCGGAAAGCATATCAGAAAGAGGAAATAAAATCACCCCCCCTAAAGCGCTACGTCCCAGTTGCAGCATGAGCAGCCGGTCGAAGCCCAAAGCGACGCCGCTGCAGCGCGGATAAGCAGGCCCGAAGATGTCGGCGAAAGAAGGATCGGCATCGGGAATAACAGCCTGGGACTGACCACGTTCGGAAGCCAGGATGGCCTGCTGCTGGTGGTAATAGGTTCGGATGATAGTTGGATCGAGTTCCTCATTGTAGCAGTTGGCTAGTTCGATGCCTCCCGCGTACAGCTCCCATCGTTGCCGGTAGGGCCGCCCAGGAGTCTTTTTCGCCAGGCAGACAATCTGCTGCGGGTATTCATCAAGCACCAAAGGACGGTCTTGGGGCAGTGTGGGCTCGACAAAATTCAAAAAGATCCGATTGAAGGTGGATTCCCAGCTTTCAGGTTCGTCGGGGAGCGTGAGACCAAGGCGGAGGGCTTCCTTACGGAGTTTGGCAGTACTTTGGGTACAATCCAAGTCGAATCCCGCGTAGGTCTTGCAGGCCTCTGCAACGGTCATCCGCCGGAAAGGGGGCAGGATGTGCTGTGGACAACCGGGCAATGCAGTTCGGGCGAAAAGTTCCTCGGTGATGGCGATGGACTGCTGCTCATCGGCTTCGACCGTGTAGTATTCCAGCATGGTGAACTCAGGGTTATGATAACTGCTTACTTGCTCTGAGTTTCGAAAGCAGGGGGAGAACTGGTAGATGCTCCGTCCGAGGGCGGCGATTACTTTTTTCATGTGGATCTCGGGAGAGGGCACTAGGTACAGTTCCCGGCTGCCAAGGAATTCGCTGACATACTGGGTGGCGAAATTGGCGATGGTGGGTTCCGGAATGAGGTCGGTTGAGAGCACCGGGGTGGAGACTTCAAGATAGCCGTTGGAGCGGAACCATGCGCGCATCTGGTAAAGGAGGTCGCTACGCCCCTGTATAGCCTGAATATCCATGCGGGGATACTATACCAATTGGACGGTGTTTGTAAAGGAATTGTCTAACCTCTTGCATATGAACGGATAAGGCTTAGAATAGTTCTATAGGGCTGTAGACACGTGAGGCGTGCGCACGTATACTTCAGCAGATGAACATCACTTCCTATGATCATAAAGACCTTATCTATGCGCTCGCCACCCCTTGGGGATCCAGTGCGCTCGCCATCATCCGTATTTCCGGAGAAGGCTGCATCACCTTGCTAGCCACAGCATTCTCGCGACCAGAGGCCCTCCTTTCCGCACGCACCAATCGGATAGTGCATGGAGTGCTGAGCGATCCTGCCTCTGGCAAGGCGGTGGATGAGGTGGTGCTTGCGGTGTATCGCGCCGGCCACGGCTACACGGGCGAGGAAAGTGTGGAGATCAGCTGCCACGGCAGTATCCCAGGCATCGAGGCCTTGCTTGAATTGCTCAAGAACCTGGGGATGCGGCCGGCGGAACCTGGCGAGTTCACCTTCCGGGCGTTCATGCATGGTCGTATGGATTTGACCCAGGCCGAAGCCGTGCAGGAAATCGTCTCCTCGCGTTCACGTACCGCGCAGAGTCTGGCGCTCCATCGCTTGGGAGGAGCTTTGTTCACAGAGCTCCAGCGGATCAAGAGTTTGGTGCTGGATGTCCTAAGCGTGGTGGAAGTGCAGCTGGATTATGCCGAGGATGAGATCGGGGGCGATGTCACCTTTCCTTTGGAAACAGTGGTGTCAGCCAAGTCGCAGATGGATGCGCTTTTAGCGACCTATGAGGTGGGGCGGTTGTATGGGCAAGGAGCCCGTATAGTTCTCGCAGGTTCCACCAACGCTGGAAAATCAACCTTGTTCAATCTCTTGCTCAAGGAAGAGCGCTCCATTGTCTCGGAAGTCCATGGAACGACCAGGGATTTTATCGAGGCCCAGACGGTTATCGGAGGAATCCCCATCCGGATCTACGATACCGCGGGATTGCGGGATTCCATGGATTCCATCGAGGCCGAGGGCATGCGGCGGACCGAGCAGCTTCTCGAGCAATCCGACCTCATCCTGCTGTTGCTCGATGGAACCGAGCCTCATGATAACGCTGATATGTTGGGAAGCAGGATTGGAAAACTGGTGCACGATCCGCGGTGCATCATCGTCTGGAATAAAACCGACCTATCGGTAGGCAAGGCCCCCCACGGAAGCTTTCCCTTGAGCGCCAAACGCGGCAAGGGTTTTGAAGAGCTGCAGGCAGAGATTCTAGCTCGCTTGCGCAAGGGGTCCGCGCGCCCTATGGATGATCAGGTGGTGATTGAGAATTCCCGGCAACGGGATGCTTTGGTCCGGGCATCGGAGGCCTTGGCGGCTTGCATGCGGTTGGCGCAAGCGGCGGTTCCGCTTGATATCGTGGCGATAGAACTGAACGAAGCGCTTGAGGCAATGGGAAGCCTGACTGGTGAGGTTACCTCGGCTGATGTTCTGGAACATATCTTCAGTGGATTCTGTGTAGGGAAATAGCATGGATTATGATGCGATTGTGATTGGTGGGGGGCATGCCGGAATCGAAGCGGCTTTGGCGCTCTCCCGGATGGGCTGGCGGACGTTGATGATCACCCAGAGCTTGGATGCGATCGGGCGGCTTTCGTGCAATCCGGCAGTGGGAGGCCTTTCCAAGGGCAACCTAGTGCGGGAGGTGGACGCGTTGGGTGGGGAGATGGCGCATCTGATCGATAAGTCGATGATCCAGTTCCGCATCCTCAACCGCCGGAGGGGACCAGCGGTTCAAGCGCCACGCGCTCAGGCTGACAAATTCACCTACCACCGCTTGGCAAAACAGACCCTTGAAGGACAGAAAGGCTTGGCTTTATTCCAAGATACGGTCAACGATATCCTTTTAGAACCTGATGGACGGACTATTTGTGGTGTAACCACCGAACGGGGGCATCAAATTAGCGCCCGGGTTGTGGTGATGACCACGGGAACCTTCATGGAAGGCCGGATCTTCATAGGTGAATACATGTGTTCTTCGGGTAGGTTGGGGGAGCCGGCTGCGGTTGGCTTGGGTACCGCCCTTCGCGAGAAAGGGTTTATGGTGGGGCGGCTCAAGACCGGCACCCCGGCGCGGGTGCGCAAATCCTCACTCGACTTCGACGCGATGGTGGAGCAGCCCGGGGACGAGATCATGATGCCGTTCTCCTTTGATTATGACCTAGTCGATCGGCCTGCTATGAACTGCCATATCACGTGGACGAACGAGGAGACCCATCGCATCATCCGGGCGAACATCCATCGCTCGCCGTTGTACGGTGGTAAGATTGTAGGCAAGGGCCCGCGGTACTGTCCCTCAATCGAGGATAAGGTGGTTCGTTTCCCCGACCGGGACAAGCATCAGATTTTTGTGGAGCCCGAAGGAGTGGGGACTGAGGAGATGTATCTGAATGGCATATCATCCTCGCTTCCGGAGGACGTGCAGGTGGCCTATATCCATTCCATCCGAGGGTTGGAGAAAGCCGAGATCATGCGGCCGGCCTATGCGGTGGAGTACGATTATCTTGATCCCACCCAGTTGTATCCTTCCTTGGAGACCAAGCGGGTGGATGGACTGTTCATCGCTGGTCAGACCAACGGCACCTCAGGCTACGAGGAGGCCGCTTGCCAGGGCTTGATGGCGGGCATCAATGCCGCCCAGAAGCTGAAGGGAGAGCCCATGCTGGTGCTCAGCCGGACCGAAGCGTATACCGGTGTGCTTATCGACGACTTGGTGACCAAAGGAACCAAGGAACCCTACCGAATGTTCACTTCACGGGCCGAATACCGGCTCAACCTACGTCACGATACTGCTGACCAGCGGCTGACCCCCAAGGGGTATGCGGTTGGTCTGCAACGGGCCGAGGCGATGGATAAGCTACGTGTGAAGATGGAGCGGATCGGGGCGGTGAAGGAACTGCTGGCGTCCCGGAGGATCGAGGGCAAGACGTGCGCAGAGCTGATCAGGCAACCTGAGATCACCATTGACGATTTGCTACCCCAGGTACCCGAGTTGTTGGCTTTCGCAGAGACCGAACGCTACCAAGCTGAGCTGGATGTGAAGTACGAGGGGTATATCCGGCGGCAGGACCGACAGGTGGACCGGTTCGTACGGATGGAGCAGATACCTATTTCCGTGGATTTCAATTACGACGCGGTTGACGGTATCTCCACAGAGGCTCGCGAAAAGTTGAAGCTGGTGCGTCCGCTTTCGGTAGGGCAGGCGGGGAGGATCTCGGGGGTACGGAATTCAGATCTCGCCATCTTGATGGTGGTTATGAAAAGGGGTGGCATGCGTTCAAAGGGATGCGCGGCCTGCGATGGTTCCGATGGGTCCGACGAGTCAGGAGAGTACGATGGACAGGAATGACCACGCCCTCCAGGTGTTGCGAGAAGGGGCCCAGGCTCTGGGATTGTCAATGTCCGCGGCACAGGAACAGCAGTTCACTGCTTTTCTCGGTGAGATAGCTTTATTCAACCATGTATATAAATTGGTGGCGGCGGAAGGTGACGAATTGGTGGTGAAGCACGTGCTGGACTCTATCGCAGCAACCCCTGTTTTCCGTCAGCTGCTGGCCGGACAGGCTTGGGAGAATCCACAGCTATGCGATATTGGTTCGGGAGCCGGATTCCCTGGGATTCCACTGGCAATCCTGCTGGAGGACGTCCATATCACCTTGGTGGAGCGTTCTGGCCGACGATGTGGTTTTTTACGGAATGCGGTGGCGGTGTGTAACCTTGCTTCAAGAGTCGAGGTTTTAGAAAAAGACCTGTCTGAGGTTACCGGAACATTTCAATTGGTTACGTTCCGCGCTTTTCACCCTTTGGTGGACATCATCCGTGATGTTGGCAAGATCACATCGGGCGACAGTGTGGTGTGTGCGTACAAGGGACGCTTGGAATCCACCGACGAGGAGCTGCGGGAGTTGGAACGTCTTTCCTCCCTGGGATTGTCTGGCAGTCGTTCTGGCTGGATTGCCGAGAAGGTATCGCTGAATGTCCCGTTCCTCGATGCTCCACGGCATATACTCATGCTGAGAAAACGATAAAGAAACCATGCAGGGAGGCTTCGCATGCTGGAGGAACTTACGATCGGGCAAGGACTGCTTCTAGGGCTGGTGCAGGGGGTGACTGAGTTCCTTCCCGTTTCAAGTTCGGGCCATCTCGTGCTGTTCCGGGCGTTTTTTGATATTCCTGAGGTGCCGTTGCTATTCGATGTATGGCTGCATGTGGCTACCTTGCTGGTGATCTGTATATACTACCGGGTGCTCATAACACGTTTGGTGGTGGTTTCGTTCCGGTTTCTTGCGGGTAAAAAGCGGGATGGGGATACCTCTGACCTCAAGTTGGTTGCCACAGTCATCGCCGCTACGGTTTTAACAGTAGTGGTCGCATTGGGATTGCGCGCGATGGGTGGAGAATTGCTTCCTGCGCAGTCGGTGAGTCTGTTGTTGCTGGTGACGGCCGTGTTGCTTTTTTCGACTGTGCTGCCCAAAGGGAAAACCACCTACGCGGAGTTTACCTGGAAGCATGCCCTGATAACAGGCATAGCCCAAGGATTTGGCACTCTTGCAGGCATCTCACGGTCTGGAATCACCATTTCGGCTGCACTTTGGTCGGGCATGGACCGTAGATCTGCAGGGGAATACGCCTTCATCCTATCCATCCCCGCTGTGCTCGGGGCGTTGGTTCTTACCGTGGTGGAAGCGAGGGGCTTTGGCGCTGGGGTGCCTTTGCTTCCCGTGGTTGCCGGCTGCATCACCGCTGCGGTGAGCGGGGTGTTTGCCCTGCGATTGCTGCTTTGGATGGTAACGAAGGCAAAACTGTGGTATTTTAGCATATATCTGCTGGTGGCTTCGATCATCGGTCTGGTTGTGTTTTTCTAGGATGACTTGTTTTTCAAGGAGGGCCTTGTGGATAAAAAACGAAGGATTCCGGTAATTCTGGCGGGTATCCTGTTCCTCCTTGCCGCCCTTTTCACCGTGACTCTTGCCGTCCCCGCAGGTTCTTTGGATTCGCTTCCTGTGCTTTCATATCTACCGCAGCTGGTGGATATCGCTGTGGCCAACCTTGGCATACAGCTTCTAGGACCGAAGGGGGCTGTCGTGGCGATTGCCGCCATGCTGGCGGGATGGTCTCTTTTAATGCTCGTCACCCGCCGCACCAGGCATTTCTGGTGGATGCTTCCTTTAAGCGGCATCATGTACTATACTGTGTTCCTTGTCTCACAACTCCGCATGGGGTTGGGCAATCCAGAAGTGCTGCTGCAACGGTTGTCTGAAGAACCCTTGGTGGGTCAGTTGCTGCTTATCCTCGTGTTTCTGATCGAGCTTACCTTCTTTGTGCTTCTCAGCCATATCTCGATGAATCTACACAAGAGATATAAACGGAAGCAAGTTCTTTCCGCTTCTAAAATACAACAGGTGAAATCGAAAGAAACCGGTTCGGCGCCGGAGAAAAAACCCGTACAGATGAAGCAACGTCCCCCAAGCAGGAAAGAACTCCACGCGCGCAAGATCCAAGAGCGTGAGGATGCGGCGGTCAAAGCGAAAGCTGAGAAACTTGAGGAGCGTCGCTCTCGCAAGGCCATCAAGAAGCTTGTGAAACCAACTGCTGCCGAACAGCGGGAGACATATGAGGAAACCATTGTAAGGATTCCTCAGCCTGATCAGGATGGAGCTCCCGACGAACCGGTGCGCACTCATCCAGTGGAGGTTTTTCAACCTGACACACCCATGTCCTTCCCTCCCATCAAGGAGTTGCCCAAGTTCAAGACTATCGGTAAGTCAGCACGAATTCCTAAAACCGATCAAAATCCCACTCAACCCGCACCTGGGACTCCGGAAGCAAAGCCAGCCGAAATTCCCGATACGCCGGTGATGGGGACTTTGGAATCTGCCAGTGCTCCAAAAGAAAGCGAGAGCAAGGTATTCGTAGGCAATGTACGGGTGCTTAAGGATGATTCCATTGTGCTTACCGAGACCCCGGTAGTGGAAGAGGCTGTGCCTTTCGAACCTGAGCCGGTGGTTAAAAAGATATTCAACCCGATGGCCAGTCTCCGCCAACGGATGGCCAAGGATGCGGTGGCAGCCCAGATGGTGGTTCCTACAACCCTTCCTTCTCCTTCACGGACATCCCTTGAGGATCCAGCGGTTGGGACAACTCCCGTGGAACCGGTTGTAGAAAACCTTGGGGAAGAAGACAAAATCGCAAAGACTGTGCCTCCAGCAGCTTTAACGATCGCACCTGCTTCTGCGTCAGTCCACACATTCAGCAATCCCATTCCCGTTGCCGTTCCCGCTGCCTTGGCTGCATCAGCCGATGGCGGTTTTTCTGATGAGGATATGGAACTCCTTTCTGGAATTGGTGGTTTGGCTTCATCAAACGCCGGGAAGTCGGCGTTGCTCACCCGCAGCAAGACCCAATATCTGTATCCTAGCGCGGAGCTTCTGGTGAGTTATCCAGACCATTCCACCGATATAGACGAGGATACCCGCGCAGCAGGCGAGGCCCTCATCCTAACTCTCAAGCAGTTCAGGATAGACGCCACCTTGGTGAATATTGTCAAAGGTCCAACGGTGACCATGTACGAGGTTTCTCCGGCTCCAGGAGTGCGGGTGAGTGCGATTGTGAGCTTGTCAGACAATATCGCCTTGCAGCTCGCGGCCCGTCAGGTGCGTATCGTGGCTCCCATCCCAGGCAAGCAGGCTGTCGGAATCGAAGTTCCCAACAAGACCCGTTCCATCATTGGGTTCCGTGAGATGCTGCCGGCGATCGACGAGAAAAACTACAATATCCCCATGGTGCTTGGTAGGAAGATCACTGGCGAGCCGGTGGTGATAGAACTCACCCAGACCCCGCACCTGCTTATCGCGGGAGCGACCGGATCTGGGAAGTCGGTATGCGTGAACTCCTTGATCAGCTCGATTCTCTACCGGCGCTCTCCCAAGGATGTCCGCTTGATTCTGGTGGATCCGAAGATTGTGGAACTGAGGGTCTACAACGGCATCCCCCACCTGCTCACACCTGTGATAACCGATGCTAAAAAAACTATAAAAGCGCTTGAGTTCTGCCTGTATGAAATGGACCGGAGGTACAAGCTGCTGAACGCCTTGGCCGTGAGGAATATCACCGCGTACAACAACCGTATCAGGGAGCAGAAGCTGGCCCGGGAGAAGCTGCCGTTCATCGTAGTGGTGATAGATGAGTTCGCGGACTTGATGACCACTGTGGGAAAAGAGCTCGAGACCTTGCTGGCCCGACTTGCGGCGATGGCTCGAGCGGTAGGTATCCACTTGGTTTTAGCTACGCAGAGGCCTTCTGCGAACGTCATCACCGGCATTATCAAATCCAATATCCCCACGCGGATCGCCTTTATGGTCGCCAGCCAGATAGACAGCCGCATCATCATCGACGAGACGGGAGCCGAGAAACTGCTCGGGAAAGGAGACCTTTTGCTCGCTCCAGCTTGGGATCCCCATTGCATCCGTATCCAGGGTGCGTTCCTTTCCGATGAAGAGGTGGAGCGTGTGGTTGAGTATGCCAAATCACAGGGCTCGCCCGATTATCTTGACGAGATGTTCTTTGAGGATGAGGAGCCAGCCGATGGGGACTCCGAGGGTGAGGACGGTTTTGAAGATGATGGGGATGATGTGCTGATGGAGAAAGCCCTGAGGATCGTGGTGGAAAGGCAGAGTGCCTCAGCTTCGTATCTGCAGCGGCGTTTGAAGATAGGCTATAACCGCGCGGCCCGTTTGGTGGAGCAGATGGAGGACGATGGCTATGTCGGTCCTGCCAGAGGCAGCAAACCACGCGAGCTTTTGAAATTCCCTGACTGAATGGATACTCGTGGAGGAAAGACGGCCATGGTTGCTATAGGCACGCACGCAGTTCGCAATGGGGTGGTCATAAAAACCGCCGAAGCGGTTCTGCCGATTCAGAACAAAGAGGTTCAGTTTGGCTTTGGAGTGTATGAATCGCTGAAAGTGATACAAGGACAAGTGTTGTACCTTGAGGACCATCTGCAGCGGTTGTATGGTTCCGCTGATGGTTTGGGACTGAGGCATCCGTATACTTCCCATATGATATCCCAATGGATCGCCGATCTGCTGGCGGTCGATGGCGTGCGCGAAGCTACTTTGAGGATCCTGCTGATGGGAGGTTCCGAGCCGGTGCTCTACATCACCGCCATGCCCATGCTCAGCTATCCTGACACGTGGTACCGACAAGGGGTTTCGGTGACTACATGGAAGGGTGAGCGTTTTCTTCCCCATATCAAGAGCTGCTCGCTTCTGCTAAATTATCTGGCCTTGCGCTCGGCGCAGGAGGCCGGGGCTTTCGAAGCCCTGCTGGTAGACCGGGAGGAGCGCGTTCTTGAGGGCACCAGAAGTAATTTCTTCGCATGCAAAGGTGATGTGGTCCATACCGCGCCGGACAATCTGGTGCTGGAGGGGGTCACCCGGGACAAGATCCTCAAGGCCATAAGGCAGCTGGGATTCCGGATATCCTTCGATTCCCCAACCCTGGCACAGGTGTCATCGGGTTATTACGATGAGCTTTTCATCTCCAGCACCAGCATGGGCGCCCTGCCTGTGGCTGCGGTTGATGGAAAAGCGTGTGGATCGGTGTTTTCACACTCCCAGGCAATCCATTCCCTGATTGGACGATGGGAGCTGGAAGCCCTACACTAATATCTTAAAACAAGGTATAGTCGGCGTATGAGATTTTCAGAATTAGCGTTACACGAAGAAGTGATGAAAGGTATTGAAGCCGCCGGCTTCATAGACTGCATGCCGGTGCAGGAAAAAGTATATCCAGCGGCATTGCAAGGAAAAGACGTGATGGTTCAGTCGAAGACAGGTTCCGGTAAAACGGCAGTCTTCCTGGTTACTGTGTTGCAGAAGTTTGTGGTCGCCCGTGATCAGGCCCGGTCCCTCCCCCCTGAGGAAGCGTTCAAGGTCAAGCTTCCGGTGGCTCTCATCATAGCCCCCACCCGGGAGCTTGCTGTTCAGATTGAGGATGATGCCAAGATTTTCGCCTCGGGAATTCCTGAATTCCGGATCGGCTGTTTCTATGGTGGTGTTGGGTATGCCAAGCAGGACAAACACATCACCGATGGGCTGGATTTGATTATCGGTACTCCAGGCCGTTTGCTGGACTATCAGCAGATGGGCAAGATCAACTACAAGAAGTTCGACTCTTTCATCATCGACGAGGCCGACCGCTTGTTCGATATGGGGTTCTATCCAGACATCCAGAAGATGTTCTCCATGATGGTCGCCCGCGAGCAGCGCCAGACCATGCTGTTCAGCGCCACCCTCAGCACAAAGGTCCGCAATCTCGCCTGGGATTACATGAACAACCCAGAGGAGATCGAGGTGCAACCTGAGGAGATTACCGTCAAGGCTATCACCCAGGAGCTTTTCCATGTGAGCAAGAACGATAAGTTCAAGCTTTTCCTCCGCTTGCTGGCTAAGGAGAAACCGCGGCACGCACTCATCTTCACCAATACCAAGGCCAAAGCGGTAGAGCTTAGCAAACGGCTTGAGGTGAATGGGTATAACGCCCAGTATCTGATGGGTGATCTTCCGCAGACCAAGCGGCTGCAGGTTATCAACAAGATGAAGCAGGGCGAGCTCCAGTTCCTGGTGGCCACCGATGTGGCGGCCCGTGGATTGCAGATCGATGACTTGGAATTGGTGTTCAACTACGATATCCCCGAGGACTTCGAGAGTTACGTCCATCGTATTGGTCGTACTGCGCGCGCTGGGAAGTCGGGAAAATCCATCACCTTGGCTTGCGAACAGTTTGTCTATGGGCTTGAAGCTATAGAAAACTACATTCAGATGAAGATTCCTGTGATTTGGGCTGAGGATAGCGACCTTCCCGAGGTTGAGGATAAAAGCGCTAAAATGCGGTTCCGTGATCTGGTGGATGAGAGTGAGTATGCCTCGTCCGGTGGGGATGGATCGGCTTCACGTTCGCGTGGCAGCCGCGCTGGAGGAAAGCCTTCGGATCGTGGTGGTAGCCGCACCGGGGGCCGCAAGCCCGCTTCACGCTCGGATCGGCCCGATTCACGTTCGGATCGTAGCTCTCCCCGTTCGGAGAAACCGATGGCGAGGACCGACCGGCCTGCCCCAAAAACGGAAAAACCCGCTGCCCGTCCAGCTAGACCGGGTTCTCCTGCTGATAGACCTGCGCCCCGCGGCACGGTGCAGCGGGACAATACAGCTCGGACACCTGCCCCCTCGGCGAGACGGGAAGACCGGCCTGCCTCCGCAACCCGACCTGGAAAAAGCTATGCCGAGATCCAGAAGATGGATTTTGAGGAAAGGATCGCCTACTATAAAAAAGTGTACAGCACCGAGGGCAACCCTGCCGCTCAATCTCAAACGCCCGCCGGGAGAGAACCAGAGCGCAAGAAAGAGCCTCGTCCCAGCAGCACTCAGCCTCAGCGGCCCCCGCAGCCCCGACGGACCCCCGGCACCCCTGTGGCTCCAAGTGGAAACCAGGCCAAGCCTGCGCAAGCAGTGCCAACAGCCGCCCCGCCTCCCGTGAAGAAGCTTGGCCTGCTTGCCAGGATTGTGAAGAGGATCAAGGGCGATGTTTAGACGGTTCATCGCCTACTACCGGCCATACAAGGGGCTTTTCCTTTTGGATATGGCGGCAGCGGTCATCGGGTCACTTCTTTCCATCCTTTTTCCCATGCTCACCAGGGAGTTGCTGAAGAGCTATATCCCCGATCGGAATTGGGCCATGATGCTGAGTGTGTTCGCGATCATGCTTGGCATCTATGGTATCCAAATGGTCTGCAATTACATTCGTATCCGCTGGGGCCATATGCTTGGTGTGACGATGGAAGGCGACATGCGTCAGGACCTGTTCGGACACCTGCAGCGGTTGTCTTTCCGCTACTTTGATAAAACCAAGACAGGCCACCTGATGTCCCGCATCACCAACGACCTGTTCATGATCACCGAAGTCGCCCATCATGGACCAGAGGACCTGTTGATCTCGGTGGTGGTGATCCTCGGCGCTTATGGGGTGATGTTTGCCAATAGTGTTCCCTTGGCCTTGATATCGCTCATTCCACTCCCGTTCATGCTGTTTTTCGGTATTCATTTCGGACTAAAGCTGCGGGCCGGTTTCGTAGCTGTGCGACGCACGGTGGCCGATGTGAACTCTGTGGTGGAGAACTCCATCCAGGGTGTTCGCGAGGTGCAGTCCTTCACCAGCGAGACCTATGAGAAGCAAAAATTCAAACGGGTGAACAAGGTGTTTCAGACCGCCCGGAGCAATCAGTATAAAGTGATGGCCAGCTACGAATCCACCATGATGCTGTTCCGCGAGCTGTATTATTTCACTACGGTCGTGGGCGGTGCCGTCCTTATATATCTGGATAGGATTCCGGTGTATGAACTAGTTGCATTCATCCTGTTCGTGGGAATCGTACTGCCTCCCATAGACCGTCTGATTGGCTTCACCGAACAACTTCAGCAGGGGATGGCGGCTTTCGAGCGGTTTGTCGAGGTGATGGATATCCAAAGCGATATCAATGATCGCCCGGATGCGGTTCCGTTGAAGATCTCCGAAGGCAATCTGGTGCTTGACCATGTGCGGTTCCGGTATGACTCCAACGGGGAGGAAGTCCTAGGAGATATCTCCCTGACGGTTCCAGGGGGCTCGACAATCGCAATCGTTGGTGAGTCAGGCACGGGAAAGAGCACGCTCGCTTCTTTGATTCCGCGGTTTTACGAGCCAGTGGAAGGCCGCATCCTCATCGATGGTCAGGATATCGCGATGGTCACCAAGGCGTCGCTACGTTCACAAATAGGATTTGTACAGCAGAACGTGTTCCTATTCGATGGCACCATCCGTGAGAATCTGAAATACGGTGACAATGATGCGACCGATGAGCAGATGCTCGAGGCTTTGGACAAAGCCAATCTAGGTCATTTCGTGCGCTCTTTGCCTGATGGCCTCGACACCGAGGTTGGAGAACGGGGTACCCGTCTCTCGGGAGGGCAGAAACAACGCATTTCAATCGCCCGGGTGTTTTTGAAGAATCCCCGAATTCTTATCTTCGACGAAGCCACCTCTTCCTTGGATAGCGAGGCCGAGTTTCAGATCCAAGAGGCTTTTGGAAGACTTGCCCAGGGAAGGACGGCGATTGTCATCGCCCACCGCTTGACGACTGTGCGCGATGCCGACATTATCTATGTATTGGCCGATGGGAAGATTGTTGAGCAGGGTCCCCATGAGATGCTTGTCGCTCTCGGTGGCCACTACGCGCGTCTTTACCATAACCAAGAGCTTGCGGTCTAGGATAGACGATACTCCGTTGTGGGGGAGGCAGCCATGCTGAAGCTGTTGCATTTGTTCTTCGCTTTTGGGATTGTGATTCCTGTGCTTTTGATCTCTGTGTTTGTCGCGATCATCCCTGTGGCTATTTTACGGTTGTTCAAAGCCGAGCGTGCCGCAGACCGGTGGGCTCGGATCAATGGGACCATGATCGCCGCTATCGCGGTATGGACCTTGAATGTACAGATGCACGTGGATGGTTTGGAGAATATTCCCAAGGAAGGCACCCCGTTGTGCTTCGTTGCCAATCATCAGAGCCTGCTCGATATTCCCGCAGTTGTCTCAGGCCTTCGGATCTGGGCTGGGTTCATCACGAAAAAGGAATTGAAGAAGGTTCCATTGCTCCATTTCTGGATTGAATCCATCAATTGTGTCTATATCGACCGCAGGAGTCCGCGTTCTTCCATAGAAGCCATCATCAAGGGTGTGGATAATATCCGCAAAGGAATCCCGATGTTTATATTTCCTGAAGGAACCCGCAGCAAGACCGGTGAGTTGGGGGAGTTCAAAGCTGGTAGTCTCAAACTCGCCACCCGAGCGAAAGCTTTGATAGTACCGATTGCAATCAGCGGAACCCGCAAGTCCTTTGAAGACAAGAAAGGGCTCGGTCGGGTGCATGTGCGCATATCCGTCTGCGAGCCTATCCCAACCGCCGGTTTGACCGAAGAGGAAATCAAAGAATTGCCGGCCAAGGTGTTTGGAGCAATTGAAGCCCAATACCGCAGGCTAGTGAAAACCGCCGTATGAAAGATGTGCTTAAGCTTCAGAAGGTGTCCTTTTCCTACCGGGAATACAATGTGCCCCCAGTGCGCAAGATGGTCTTGGAAAATCTCAACCTTACTCTTGTGGAGGGTTCCAAGACACTGATCCTCGCTCCTCCCGATAGTGGTAAATCCACCTTGAGCCGGCTTATCTGCGGCATGGTCCCAAAATATCTCGAAGGAGACCTCAGCGGCACGTGTCTGATGGATGGCGTGGAGATTACCTCCAGGCAACCTTGGGACTTGGTGGAGTCCTGTGTTCTGGTGGGACAGAATCCCCAGGAGCAGTTGCTCATGACCACTTGCGAGGATGAGCTCGCATTCCCCTTGGAGTCGCTTGGAATGCCGGCTGAACGGATGAGCCGGGTGGTGCGCAACTCCCTGCGGAAGTGGAAGCTTTTGGATTTCGCATCCATCAGTCCTCAGGAAATGTCGGGGGGTGAACGCAAGCGGCTCCTGCTGGCGTTCCTAGATACGGTGCCGGCACCGCTATGGATTTTGGATGAACCCTTCGACGATTTGGATTCCCAGTGGCGCGAGACGCTGATGCAGCGCATTACAGATCATAATGGAACGGTGCTGGTGTTGGCCTCCCGTTATATTGATGAATTCCGGGGATCTTTCGACCATTATGGGATTCTTTCCGAAGGGGCCATCACCATCGGGGACGAGCAGGATATTGTGATAGAATATGAGCAACTGTGCGATCGTGAGTACACGTCGGTGGAGAGTTGCACCGAAGAACACTGCGGAAAAGCCCTATCCTGCTCGAATGTCTCATTTCTCCATCCGCGGAAGTCTGTGAAGGACAACGCTCCTTTTACGCTGGAGGTTCCCTCATTCACGCTCCGCTCAGAAGAAATAGTGTCCTTGGTAGGACCAAACGGGTCGGGGAAAAGCACTTTCAGCCGGGTGCTGTGCGGCTTGGATCCCCCTCGGGCGGGAGAGTTCCTGCTGGATGACCAGGCTGTATCACGAAGGGATTTGTCCCGGACAGTTGGCTATCTGTTCCAGAATCCTGATTATGAGATTTTCCTTCCATCTGTAAGGGAGGAGCTGGCCTGGTCGCTGAGCGGCGACCGAAGCCGGACCGCTGCCCAAAAAACCGCTCTCGTAGCCGAGTGCGCCAAGCTGTTCCACTTGGAGCTTGACGCGACACCGTCCACGATGAGCTATGGGAAAAGAAAGCAACTGCAAGCCGCTGTTCATTATCTATTGGACCGTCCTTTCTACATTCTGGATGAACTCGATAGCGGCATCACCTATGCCACCGCTTTTGAGATGATCTCGTTGCTTCGAAGCCGCGGCGCAGGTATCTTGCTGATCACGCATGACCGTTCTTTCTCCGACCGTCTCTCACAGCGGTCCTATACCATTTCCAATGGAACGGTTCTCGAGCGGGAGGGGCAGGTATGACCACCAACACCTTTATCGCGGGCAAGGGTTTTCTGTATCGGTTCGACCCCAGGGCAAAGCTCCTGCTGCTGGTGCTGCTCTGCGCGTTCGTCTTCCTGCCAGTCTCGATGCCCGGGCTTTGGCTGGTGGTCGCGGTAGTGTTCCTAACGACGTGGAGCTCGACGGGCTTCAAACAAGCCCTGCATCCTTTGCGTTCCATACTGCCGCTTCTGATCATCATGGTGGTGTTCATTCCTCTCACCCACCGGGATAGCGAGGTGGTGCTGAGCATATCTGGATTTCCGTTGGTCACCACCGGGGCTTTGGAGAATTTCAATCTCCTGGCCGCACGTTTCATCGGCATCACCTACATGTGCACATTGTTCTTCTGGACCACTCCGATGGGAGACATCATGTTGACCTTGCGTTGGTACGGGTTGTCCCACAAGGCCGCGCTGGTGCTTACCTTGGCCTTCAGATTCATTCCTTTCATAGCCGATGCGTTCCAGATGATCCAGGATTCCCACTCCATGCGTGAGCCGAACCTTGGGGAGAAAGATAGGCGGAGACAGCCACTTGCCGATGTGGTGCCGACGGTGACCTCTGCCTTGGTGTTCGCACTTAAATCCATACCCCAACTTGCGATGAGTCTTGAACATAGAGGCTTTGGAAGAGCGGGTGCGCGCAGTGCTTACCGTCGCTTGGCTCCGAGAAAGGGACTCTTTACCCATTTCTTCTTTTCCGTTATGATTCCCGCAAGTCTATGGCTGGTGTTCAACACGCTTGGGTGAATTCTTTCGTCTATCTGGTGTCCTCTGGAGGAATCATGGAAAAAACAAACGTCTCTTCCCAAAAAACTGCTCTACGCATCGCATTGGTGGCTGTCCTTACCGCTGTGGTGGTGGTGTTCACTCTCATGGTGCGCGTCCCTACGCCACTGAAGGGTTATATCAGCCTATGCGACGTGGTCATCTATTTCGCAGCGTATCTGTTTGGTCCATGGGCGGCTGCGATAGCCGGTGGGCTGGGTACTGGATTGGCTGATCTTCTTGGCGGTTATGCGCAGTGGGCACCCTTGTCCTTCATCATCCATGGAGCGCAAGGTCTGCTGGTGGCCTTGATAGCGCGGGCACCAATCTCCGCGGGAGTGCGAGGCGATGCTCCGTTCATCCGGATGGTCATGGGAGGGCTGCTCGGCGTTATCGTGATGGCTGGTGGTTATTACATCGCTGGAGGGTTCCTCTATGGCTTTGAGCCTGCCCTTGTTGAGGTTCCGCTCAATCTGCTGCAAGCCGGGGTTGGCATGGTGCTGGGAATAATCGTTTCCAAGACTGTGCAGAAAGCCTATCCACCCGTACGTTCCCTTTATTGGTAGGAGAAACCATGACGCATACCAGCCACGATACTATCCTGGTGCTTGATTTTGGCGCCCAGTACAGTCAGCTTATCGCCCGCCGTGTCCGTGAGCAACATGTCTATAGCCAGATTGTACCCTATACAGTCACGGCAGACGAGGTGCGCCGGCTGGCTCCCAAGGGAATCATCTTCTCCGGGGGACCTGCAAGCGTAAGCACCAAGGGTTCACCCCGGCCCGACGCGGGTTTGTTCCAATTAGGCATCCCCATCCTCGGGATCTGCTATGGCCTGCAGGCTATCGCGGTGATGAACGGTGGTACCGTAGAGCGTCCTGACCGCCGGGAATATGGGTTTGCGAAGCTTTCAGTCCATCAATCCGACTCTCGTCTGACAAGAGGTATCTCCTCGGGCTCGCAGGTGTGGATGAGCCATGGAGATTCTGTCCTCACCCTTCCGGCAGGCTTCCGTTGCACGGCATCTACAGACAATTGCAACTTCACCGCGGTGGAGCACGAGGAGAAAGGTTGGTACGGAGTGCAGTTCCATCCCGAAGTGGTGCATACCACGGACGGTGCCCGGCTGCTGGCGAATTTCGTGCTGGATATCTGTCATGCGAAGGCCGATTGGAGCATGGGCTCTTTCATAGAGACGCAGATCCTCAGCATCCGGGAGAAAGTGGGCGACCGGCAGGTCCTCTGCGGGCTTTCGGGCGGAGTGGATTCATCGGTCGCTGCAGCTCTCATCCATCGGGCCATCGGCGATCAGCTTGTCTGCGTGTTTGTGAACAACGGCCTGCTGCGAAAGGGTGAGGCCGATTTGGTACGGCAGGTTTTTGGCGAGCATTTCAAAATTCGCCTGCGGTATGCCGAAGCTGAAAAACTCTTCCTCGATGCCCTCGCTGGAGTGAGCGAGCCTGAGAAGAAACGCAAGATCATCGGCAAGGTGTTCATAGATGTCTTTGAGAAAGAAGCTCGGGCGGCTGGGGAAATCGCGTTCCTTGCCCAAGGCACTCTGTATCCAGATGTTATTGAGAGCATCAGTCCTTCGGGCGGACCCTCGGTCACCATAAAGAGCCACCACAATGTAGGGGGGCTGCCTGCGGATTTGAAGTTCACCCTGCTGGAGCCGCTACGCGAGCTGTTCAAGGATGAGGTGCGTCTGTTGGGTAAGGAACTTGGTCTGCCTGACGAGATTGTGTACCGCCATCCGTTCCCTGGCCCTGGCCTGGGAGTGCGCTGTATTGGCGAGATCACCAAGACCCGGCTGGATACCCTTCGCGAGGTGGATGCGATCTTTATCGACGAGATCCGCAAAGCAGGGCTCTATGGGGAAATCTGGCAGGCTTTGGCTTGCTTGCTGCCCGTCAAGAGCGTGGGAGTGCAGGGTGATGAGCGTACCTATGAGGAAGTCTGTTCGCTTCGGGCTGTCACAAGCGAGGATGCCATGACCGCCGATTGGTATCGCTTCCCGCCCGAGGTGTTGCAGAGCGCCGCCGCCCGGATATGCAACGAAGTCTCCGGGGTCAACCGAGTGCTCTACGACATCACCTCCAAACCCCCTGGGACGATTGAGTGGGAATAAAAGGAACCGGTACCGTTGGATAAACCAGCGGTCAGGCCCGAGGGTGAGTTTTATGCATCCTGGCATGACCCATCCATAATATCATGCTCAGAACGGCCACATAGATGGAGACGGACAGCAGGATCGTAGGTAGACCCACACCTGCAAAGAAGTGGATCGCCAGCATGAATGCCATTCCAAAGAGGTTGTACAGCAGAGATATGATGGAATGCACGGTGGAACGGCCCTGCTGCTCCACTTGCTGCTGCACATAGGCTTCCTGTAAAATCGAAGCGGCAGCGAGAAAAAAATAGAAGAACCAGTAAAGGGGTAGTAGAAACACTTTCTGGAGAGCACTGAATAGGCCTAGGCTTCCCCCGGCGGCCACACAAAGGACGACAACCCCGGAAACTGGCTTTTTAATTCCGAAACGCGCGAGAACCGCATGTAGACGGTAGGCTGAACGGGCACCTAAGGCTTCTAGCAGATATCGGATTCCTATCCAGATACCTATCATACCAAAATCAAAGCCGTAGCCGTCAGCTACCAGCGGGTCGTATTCATCAAGAATTCCAGCGACTCCCACGACGCAGATTAATAAAAGTATGACGATGAACATATGCTTGTTCTTAAAGCATAGTTCCAGAGAATCAGCCAGCGTCTTCCAGGGCTGTTCGCTATTGGTATCAGCCGAGCAGGCCTTGCCTGCTTTGAAATAATTCACTTCCTGGAAGCGTGAGGCTAACAAGGATGATAGCAGCGTGCTGCCGATTGAGATGAGAAGAACGCCCTTGAAGGTTATGAGCTCTACTAGGAAACCACCGGTGAAGCAGGAGAGGGATACTCCCAATCCCGCATAGAACGCGCCAGTTCCATAGATTTTCTCAAAGGTATGCTCGGCATCTGTCAGTTTTAGATTGTCAAACAATAAAGCTTCCTCCGAGCCGGAAGAGAGTGCTTCACCTACGCCCCAGAACAGGAAACCCACGGCAAACAACACGAAGCTTTCGGCGAAATACCAACTGGTGAAGCAAAGCATTCTACATACGCTGCCCAGTGCGATCAGGTGTTTTCGACTCCAATGGTCAGCTAAAATCCCTGTGGGTAATTCCAACAGCACAACTGGGAGAGACCAAATGGCGAGGAGCAAGGAGATTTGTCCGAGATCCAATCCTTTGGATGCGAACAACAGGAGATAGACCGGATAGATAGGGACAGCTTCTTTACAAAACCTATAGGCAAAGAATTCTTTGTTCTTCACATCCGCCACCTGTCGGTACGTTTCATATTTTCCAGCATACCATGGTCCAGCCGTATGCATCAAAGGCATTATACAAATTCATGTACGTATTGAATTATCCATGGTAGTATCGGTGACAAGAAAGGTTTTTGACTGGCTTTTCAGATACAAGAGGTTGCATTGCCGATGAAATTACTCGTGTTCGTCCTCAATAACGAGGAATATCTAGAAGAGGTCCTGGAAGCGTATGTTGAGGCTGGAGTAACAGGAGCCACCATCCTCGACTCCGAGGGAATGGGTCGTTTCCTTACGTATGAAGTTCCGCTTTTCGCTGGTTTCAAAGAATTCATGAAAGGCAACAAGCCCTATAATAAAACCATTTTCTCCGTGGTCCGTGATGATTCCGTCATCAAACGGGTAAAATCTTTGATAGATGGCATCGTTGGAGATCTTAATACTCCAGGGACTGGCATTATGTTTTCGCTACCTGTCGATTGGGCGAGTGGATTGGTTCCTGAAAATGAAGAGGTATAGGAAATGGATGGCATAGGTAAGAGACTGCTACCTGAATGTATTCTTATCGACCCTAAGGAGAGGGAAATGGAGCTTATCATTGGAAAAATGGTGGAGCACATGGCGATGGTCAAGACCATAGCCAACCCCGCTCTGGTGGTGCATGCGGTTTTGAAAAGGGAAGCGCTTTGCTCCACCGACGTTGGTTTCGGGTGTGCGATTCCCCATGCCCATACCTCATTGTTGGATACTACCTTAATTGCAGCAGCCCGGATTTCTCCTCCTCTTGATATTTCGGAAACTGGTAAGACTCCCATCTCACTCATATTTTTAATGGTTGGGCCAGAAGACCAAGCCGGTCTCCATCTTAAGCTTCTTTCCAAGTTAGCACGGCTCCTCCATGACTCTGAATTCAGAGACAAATTGAACTCTGCGCGCGATGCGAAGGAATTTCACAAACTCGTGTGCCTTAAGGAGGGATGATATGCAAGTTGAGCGTGCATGGCGCATCATACGGTTTGTGATCACAACCATAGCGCTTTTTATCACGTGGTTTCTATTTACTGCTGATTTTGGATTATTCTCCTTAACGACGGGCATGGTTGGATCTTTGCTGATAGCGGCCATCACGTATGAGGTCTTCATTGCCCGGCATCAGGCTAATCTTCGATTTTTTATTCCCCATCCATTCTTTTTGGCGCGTTATCTGTTTGTTATTATTTTTCTTTTGTATCAATCAAGCTTCAGAATGCTGATTGCGGTGATCACTGGGAGAGCGAGTCCGCGGATTGTGCATTTTCGCACAAGGCTCCGGTCCGACCTCGCCCGCATGATACTTGCGAATTCCATAACCTTCACCCCCGGGACCATCACCTTGGATCTTAACGACGACCATCTTACCGTGCACTGGTTCTTCTGCAATACCATCCACGCCAAAGCTGTTGGTGAGAGTGTCAAAGGGCGGATTGAACGTCACATAGGGAAAATTTGGCTATGAGCCTGTTCATACTGGAAGTCATGAAGTGGTTTCTCCTTGCTTGCGCGATTGTGTGCCTGGTTCGGATGTTTCTCGGTCCCACCACCGCCGACCGCTTGGTTGCGCTGAACATCTTATCCAGTGTGACATTGGCCTTTTTGGTTTTACGAGGAGTCGTTCAACAAAGGGTTCTGTATCTTGATGTCGCTCTTGTATACGTTATCTTCGGATTCCTCGGCTTTCTCGCTATCGCCAGGTTTCTCAAGGACCGTCTGAACGATGAGGAGGCTGAATGATGCTGCTGATGAGAGAGATTCTTGCCATGATCGCCTTCGCTTCGGCCATGGTGTTTGGTATAGGGGGGTTGGTAGGGTTGTTTCGTTTTCCTGACCCCTATTCAAGAATGCAGGCCGGATCCCTTTGTGGAACCACGGCCGTGTTCTCCATATTTCTTGGAACTCTGATTTTAGCGCCAAGTGCTGCGATGGCTGCGAGAATCCTCCTTATAATCTTTTTTTTTCTACTCTCCGCTCCCACTGGTTCATATATAGTAGCCCGTTTCACTTGGAATGCAGGGACTTCGCAAGGGAAACCTTTACGCAATCGTATTGAACGAATCGCGGACAAGCGGCAAGGGGGAGAAGCGGAATGACAATCCTTCTATTGGTGTTGATTCTCATTTTGGGCATGTTTACTCTTCTTTCGAAAGATCTGTTGCATGGCGTCATAGCTCTCTCAGCCTTCAGCATGCTTTCCGCCCTTCTATTCTATCTTTTACAGGCGCCGGATGTCGCCATAACCGAAGCTGCTGTCGGAGCAGGAGTATCCACGGTGATTTACGTTTGGGCAATACGTTATACGGAACGAAAGGATTCCAGTGAATGATGGGGAAAAGAACTCTATGGCACAAAATCCAGATTCTCGTGACCATGGGAGCGGTAGCAGTCTTTCTGATTCCGGTATTTCTATTCGGCTCCCCTTGGCCCATGGCAGCCCGTGATTACCTAGAGGCTGAGGGAGTTCAGGATTCGGGGGCAGTCAATCTAGTCAGCGCGATTTATCTTGGCTATAGATCGTTCGATACATTGCTTGAAACGATTGTCTTATTGGTCGCGATACTCGGTACCTTGGGTCTCATGACTCAGATTGAGACTATACTAGGTAAAGAGCAGAAAACAACTTCCAAAACCATCACCTTCAGCCTATCTGACGATAAACGAAGTTCACATGTACTACGCACTCATCTGTTGGAAGTGGTCACCGGAAAGCTAAGCCCTATTGTGTTGTTGTTCGGCTTCTACGTGATGCTCTACGGTCACCTTTCCCCTGGAGGCGGCTTTCAAGGTGGTGTGATAGTAGCCTCTGGCATCATTTTCCTGTCCTTAGGGAGCGGTTTGGATGCCTCTGCCAAGTTTTCGGGCTATAAGGCGTTGGGGAGAATCGAGGCTGCCGCCTTTCTCCTGTTGATTGTGGTTTCCATGAGCGGGATTTTCTTAGGGAAGGGCTTTTTCGGCAATCCTCTTGAGAGCGTGACAGTGCTTCCCGCAGGGTTCATTATCCTATTGAATGCCATAATCGGGCTCAAGGTGGGAACAAGCATTGGACTCATGTGCATCGCCATGATGGGGAGAAAAGCATGACCGTATATGTAGAACGCATGCTCCTTTTTCTCCTTTTTCTCGTGGGATTCTGGGGGATTCTCGCAAAAAAGAACATCATAAAGAAAATATTCAGCTTGAATCTGATTACTTCTGCAGTAGTGGTTCTTTTTATCCTGGAAGGAAGCCGGGTGGGTGATCATGCCCCGATACTAAGCGATGGAATTGAAAGGGTAGTGGATCCTGTTCCCCAAGCCTTGATGTTGACAGCCATAGTCATAAGCGTCTGCATCACTGCTTTTGCTTTGGCCTTGGCCTTCCATCTCTATAAGACCACAGGATCCTTTGATATCGACGATATCCGCAAGAGGGCGCAAGATGAATCCTGACGATATAGTGTTCGCTCCAGTCATTCTTCCCCTGTTTGGAGCAGCTCTTGCCCTGTTCTCCAAGGCGTTTCTGAAAGGCCGACCTGCAGTATTCTTGGAATATGCAGGAGTCCTCCTCGGTCTGGGACTACCATGGCTGGCATTCCTTCAGACAGCCCCCATGGCGTTCGCAGGGAACACTTTCCAAGGGATTATTGGGGGATGGCATCCTGCGATAGGTATCTCCTATAGCTATGACGGTCTCACTTGGCTTGTGAATATACTCATATTCTCAATCGGTATAGCGGCTTGGTTGTATTCGGTAGGAGCGGGACCGAAAGGGCCGGTATTCAGCACCGTGTTTCTCATTCAAATAGCGACCTTGGCAATGACCATCACAACAACGGACTTGTTCAATCTCTTTGTTTGTCTGGAAGTCATGGGAATAACTTCTTATGTGCTCATTGCCTTTTCGGGAAAGCCTGGGGCTTCTCTGGCTTCTTTCTCCTACCTCATGGTCAGCGCAACGGCGATGGTGTTCTTTTTATTAGGGTTTTATGGATTGTATCGGCTCACCGGGGCGATATCGTACTTGGGTATCGTACAGGGTCTACAAGGTCTGGCGGACTTTGGCGGTATCACTGCGAATATATCCCTCGTGATGATTGTAGCCGCCATCCTGGTCAGAGTGGCTATCATGCCACTGCATAATTGGTTGCCGGATGCCCATGCCTTGGCTCCACATGCGGTCTCGGCAATGCTTTCAGGAGTGCTTATCAAGGTGCCCTTGTTCGCTCTGCTCAGAATCCTGATCACCATTCCACAAGGAATGCGCATTGGTGAGGTATTGGGCTATACAGGAGCTCTCACCGCTCTGTTCGGGGTGGTTCTGGCGCTCTCGCAAAGGGATGCCAAAAGATTGCTTGCGTACAGTTCCATCAGTCAGATAGGTTATGTGGTGAGCGCATGGGGCATGGCCCTACAAGTGGGGATGGAAACAAACCTAGGGATAATTCTCATGGCCTCCGCCTTTCTTCATGCCTTCTACCATGCTCTGTTCAAAGCCCTCCTCTTTTTAAGTATTGGCACTACAATAGACCGGACAGGGGTCCGGGATGTCTTGGTGCGTAGGGGCTCCATCGCGATCTTGAGATTGCAAGGCGAGAGGATCCCCGTAACGTTCCTCTGTTTTCTCTGTGGAGCTTTGGCGATAGCTGCTATCCCACCATTCAATGGATTCGCCAGCAAGACCCTCCTTGCCCATGCGTTGAAGGGAAACCTGCATTATCTGCTGCTCGGCGTGGCAAGCGCGGGTACCGTGGCTTCTTATATCAAGCTGTCCCGCATCTATTGGCCACGAGCAAAAGATGCCGAAGCTATAGATGCGATGGTTGCTTCCGAGCCTTTCCACAGAATCCACTGGACTATCCATGCCTCCCAGTCTTTTCTTGCGATTGTCTGTTTGATAGGTGGCATGGCTATCACGACGATATTCCCCCTCGTCGTGCGTGCGGTTGGCGCGCCAGGAGAGGGTCTTGAGCCTTCGGTAAGCTTGTATTCCGTGGACAATCTTATACAGACACTTGTCATAACCCTCGGCGGGGGCCTGCTGTATCTTTTAGCTTCATCCAAGCCGGGCTGTAGGATCCTATATCTTCTTCGCAGGCAACGCCACACCTTCCAAGGGTTGTTCGTCTCGTTTGCTGTTGTCTGTGCAGTGCTTTCGGTATTGATCTAAGCACCTGCAGCCGGAGGTCATGTGTGGAGCGTGAAGTCCGCTGGATTGAACGCATCGCTTCCCAACCATAAGTCTATCTGGATTCCGCTATCCGAGTTCTGCACGCTGGCATGCTTCACCTGCCAGCCTATCAGTTTGAGCCGGGCTTCCCAGGTCATATCATGGCCTGCCATCAAACCGTAGTATTCCGCAAGCTCGGGTCGGCGGGCTTTGGGGTTGAGGGCGCTGCGGATCATCTCGATTTCCTTATCACTTCGCTTATGGTCGTCAAATATGCTCACATGCGCCCCATCTTCTTCCTGATGCAGCGACACGACCATCCTGAGGGGATTACCTTCCAGGATGAAGTTGGTGAGCTCACCTATCAAGCGTCCTAGAAATTCTTTTCTCTTCATCGGTCGAAATCCTCCTTCGGTCGATTTGTATTATACCATTGTAGAACCGCGACGATGAGGGTCGCGGTCAATCCTCCTGCAAACCCGTTGTTGTAGAGATCGAGTCCACCATGCCAGGCGGCAGTGGTCTCCACCATGAATAGATGGATGAATCCGGCAACCAGCCCTGCAATGATTCCGAATTGACCAGCCACTGGGGCGAGGGTGGTGCAGAACAAAGCTGCTAGAATCGGACCTGGGGCGGAGAATTGTTTCCCAAACACCCACGTGGCGAGAACCGCGCCCGCAACGATTGGCCACGAGTTCCGAAGGGTCTTTCCGAAAGCACCGAATCCTATCACGGTGAAGATTCCCCCAAGAACCGGGCCGTTGAAAGGGGCACCGACGAGAGCGACATAGCCCCACGAGGCGAACCCCAGCAAGCCCATGTTCAGTAGGGTCCCAGCAGCGCTGGAGTTATCCACAAAATCGGTGGGGAGGCGTCCGGAAAGCTTCTGCAAGCTGAGGAATGCAACGATGATGTCTTTTGTCTTATGGGCGCCTTCGAACAACAAGGCGGCAAGGATGAACCCGGCGCATATGATAGGAATGAGAAAGATCAAGGTGGGGTGTGGCTGGAGGTTCCAGACAATCTCCAGCGGGGCCATTTTGTTGGCACCTTTGAGAAGGCTTGAGAAGAACAGGCCGATGAAGCCACAGGTGAAACCGACATTGTAGAGGTTGTAGCCCTGATGCAACCCGAGCATCGATCCTGCCACTGCAGGAAGAATGAATCCCACAGCTACGCCAGTAAGGATTCCGAGTGGTATGGACACCGCGAGGGATATACCTAGCTCAAACATGATATAGGTGACAAGGGGTCCGAGCGCTGTGCCGAAAAGCGCGATCAAGCTGTACGATCCGAGTTTCTTGCGTGCTATCCGGGCTGCTATCCACACCCCGCCGATTATAGGAAGGCAGTTGAGCACAGTTTTGCCAAAGAGGCCGAAGCCAGCCATGGTGAAAATGGCGGCGATGGTCGGACCCGATAGGCTGACCGAGGAGAAAAAGACCAGGACGAGACCGATGGTGGCCACGAGCGCGGCGTTCAGCAAGGCTGCGCCCACGCCTACTACGGTAAAGTCTTGGATGAGCCGGGCTCCTTTTATCTGAAGTGTCATCAAACCTTTGATCGTTTCCGATAGGCCATCGGTGATGATTCCTGCCGCGGCGAGGGCGAACAACACGGAGGCCACGACGATGTAGAGGTTCCTTTCAGTATTTTCCATGTCAGGCTCCTTGCTGCCTAGGCTTCTGGATAGCGTACATGGTAACTGCAAATCACTCTGGATTCAACTGTTTTCGTTTAGCCCGCGACAATGAATCTTTCAGAATGGATATAACCTTGAAGTCCGCAAGAAACCACCCGGCTGTCGGGTGGTTCTTGAGGGAAAACGCAGTGGGAAGTGATTTCGGAGCAATAATCCTAGGCCAATACCTGTGAGGTCTGCCCGCTGGTCTGGCTACCTGCGAAGCGAAGATTGGGTTTGATCTCGCGATCGAACATCACCCGGGTGGAGATGACGAAGGCAAGGATGAGGGCGGAAAGCAGGATTCCAGCTCCAAGCAGCATCTTTATACTTGTTTTCATTGGCACCTTTGTGCGGACTATATTGTTATTCATGTTTTCTTACTCCTTGGACTGTTTTCGGAACAGTTCGTGTAGGTCTTCAGGGGTCACCCCCAGCTGGCGCATGGTATTGAAGATGGCGGGGAGTTCATAATTGATGAAATCCGCCCTTCGCTTGCCCAGGACCATTTTCCTTGCTTCATCGGCGGTGAAATATCCGATGCCTCTCTTGTTCTGGAGGGTCCCCTCGTCTTGCAGCATCGTATAGGTGCGGGTGACGGTGTTGGGATTCACTTCCATCTGCACTGCCAGATCCCTGATCGATGGAATCCTCTGCCCATCCGGCCATTGCCCGCTCAGAATCTGGTCGTACATGTAGTCTGCGATCTGCAGGTAGATTGATTTATGTTCATTGAATTGCATCTGTTGACTGGACCTCCTTAACCCGTAGATAAGCCACCGCCCAGCAGAAAGGCGCCAGTAAAGCCCAGTAGATCGTTTGTCCAAGGACGCTATAGGTTTTAAGCCAACCTTCGCTGATATCCATCATGGCGTCGAAGTGCACGTCCACAATCTGAAACAGTCCTGTGAAGTAGGGGGCGAAGACGATGCGGGCGAACACGCTAGCCACCAAGCTGGCCGCGAGGGCGATCAATCCCAGCGAAAGCACGGTTTTCATAAAATGCGTTTTTCTGAAGAAGGTCGCGCCTAGGAGGAACACCGATTGCGTCACGACATAATGCAGCAGCATCCAGCCGATTTCCTTGGTGAAAGGGTTGAACAGGAACATGCTGTCACCGGTTGTCAGTTTGGCAAGGGTCTCTATCACCGCGGACGAGACGAAAAAGAGGGCGGTGAGGGCCAATGGATAGCCGATTGAGGTGATGAGGGCTTTCGCGAGGAATTTCTCACCGGAAGAAGCCGGAAGCATCAGCCAGTTGTGCTGACCGCTTTTATTGAACATGTCCGTGGAGAAGAACACGCTGGTGAGGATGAATCCGCCAAGGAAGAGGAATCCGGGATAGTTGGAATCGTACCAGGATGTGATGTTCAGGCCACCGTTCCACGTGGTTACGATGGAGCCAAGCATTTCTTGGAAGAACAAGACCAGAAAGATAGTAAGCGAGTAGATCAAGAGGCTTTTCTTGCCTTCGTAGATTTCTTTTCTCAACAGATGCTGCAGTTTCATTTCACACCTCCTTGTGAACCTTTCGCGCTGGTGTGGGCAAAGGCTTCTGGTTTTGAGACCACTGCATTGAACAAGGTCTCAAGATCGATCTGAGTCTCTTCCTCGTTGGCACTTCGTTCGCACATCACATTCCATCCACCGGGGACTTTTTCTTTGAATACCACGGTTTCACCCTCGGGTTCGTTGCGTTCCAGCCGGCTGGTGTACTGCTCCGAGACCGCTTCGAGCGAGTTATGGAACACCACGCGCCCACTATGCAGGATGATGATGGGGTCGATGAGGTTCTCCATATCGCGTACCTGGTGGGTGGAGATGATGAAGGTGCGGTTTTCGGTCATCGCGGAGGCGACTGTCCGACGGAATTGGCTTTTGGAAGGAATGTCCAGACCATTTGTCGGTTCATCCAGAATGAGGAGCGACGTGCCTGAGGCTAGTCCGAAGGAGAGCAGCAGTTTTTTCTTCTGTCCGAAAGAATACTCATTGATCCGCTGGGTGAGGTCCAAGTCGAAATCGATGCAGTATCTGTCGAAGGCTTCTTTGTCGAAGCGGGGATAGAACGGGGATTGGATCTTCAGATACTCCGAGGCACGCATCCGGGGGAGTGAGAATTCCTCAGGCAGATGGAAAACTTCCTCCAACATGGCTGGATTACGTTTGGTGGGATCATAGCCAAAGACAGTGGTTGTTCCCATCGTAGGAAACAGCTGCCCGGAGAGCAGCTTGAGCAGGGTTGTTTTCCCGGCTCCGTTCATTCCAAGCAGCCCGTAGATATTGCCTTGGGGGATCTCTAGGTTGAGTCCCGCGAACAATTGTCTGCGGCCGTATTGGAAATGGATGTTTTGCATTCTTATCATACATCTTTCTCCTTATGAAAGTGGTTTCTTAGTGAACTACTTAACTAGTACACTAATTTTGTAATTACGTCAAGCTTAATTTTTAGGAATTTTCCATCTTTTTAAAAATCCATCGAAAATCTTTATCTAAAATTCATCTTGCATCCATCTGCGCTGTACTTGGAAAAGGGAAGATTGAATTGATTAGAGCGCATGACGGGTCTATGATGTAGTGGATTGGAATGAAGGGGTTTGCAAAATGGGAAAAGTATTTGTAGTCGAGGATAACGCTGGCCTCAGCGATGCGATTGTCTCTTACCTTGAAGTCGATGGCCATAAGGTGGTTTTGTTCGATAGGATCTCAGGGGTATACGAAGCGGTGAAAATGGCCCAGCCGGACTTGATTGTGCTGGATGTGATGCTGCCGGATGGAGATGGTTTCATGCTCGCCCGTCGCATACGGAAAATAACCACCACACCCATCCTGTTCCTCACCGCCCGTTCCTCGGAGTCCGACCGCATCACCGGATTCGAGATCGGTGCTGACGATTATGTGGTAAAGCCCTTCTCCATGCGGGAGCTGGTCCTGCGCGTGCGTTCGATCATCGCCCGGACAACTGTATCGGTATCTCAGATTAAAACCTCGGTTCCCACTTGGCATCTGAATTCAAGTTCCGGAGAAACCCATACCTTGGTCATGGATGGAGATCTCCATGTCGCCAGCCATGATGGTGTGGATATCAAGCTGACCGCCACCGAATGGAAGATCCTGCTGTTTCTCGCCGAGCGGGAGGGACGGGTGGTGAACCGCGAGCAATTGCTGGGGATGTGTCTGGATTACCTGGCGGAAGGTTCCGAGCGAAGCATCAATACCCATATGAAGAATATCCGGGCGAAATTAGGCTCGGTGGAATGGATTGAGACCATCCGAGGTTTTGGTTACCGGTTTTTAGGAAAGGTGGTTGAAAAGTGACTTTAGTAAAAAAAACCTTTCTAGTGTTCCTGCTTGCTTTTCTGGTGCAGATCTCTTTGATGGTCGTGTTGATCTCCTTCGGGTACCGCCAATCGGAAAGCCAGTGGCAAACAGTGCGGTCTGTACAAGCCCGCCAGGCAGCCCTCGCCGTCCTTACAGGGGATTCCAGCTTATCCGATTCTTTGGATTTTCCTGGGCAGCTGGCGGTCTATGATGCCAACAGGATTCTGATTGCGACCAATCGAGGTATGGGTGCGAGAGCTGGAGTAGCGCGGAATCTCACCACCTTGACCCCTCTTCCTTTGCTTGTGAACGGAAAAGTGATTGGGTACTATGCCACGGTGGAATCGGAGTTCGGACAGGATTCGGCCAATAAGGCATTGCTTGATACCATGGTGCTGGTCTTGCTTGCAGGGATCTTCCTCTCTCTGGCCATTTCTTTGCTTGCGGCCCTTTACTTCGCGCGTCTTGTCTCACGACCTGCCGACCAGATGTCCAAAGCGCTGCAACGTATGACCGACGGCGATTTATCCAAAGCTGTGGAAGGTTCTGGTTCTGAGGAAATCGTGAAGATCTCACGTGCCATAGAATCACTGCGCACCCGATTGCTGTCTGAACGGACGCTTCGCACCCAATGGGCGCAGGATCTTGCCCATGACCTTCGTACTCCGGTTTCTTCCATCAAAGCCCAGCTGGAAGGTATGGCTGATGGGATTCTTCCAGCAACCCAGGACCGGTTTCTCAAGAGCGGGCGGGAACTGCTGCGGATGGAATCCCTTATCAACGATCTTGAGGAGCTGATGCGGCTTGAATCACCAGAGACCAGGATCCTCCCGGAGCCCATCGATGCACACTGGTTCGCCCAATCGGCCCGTGAGCGGTTTGAGGCGCTTATACTGCAAAAACCCGTGCATTTCTACACCAATGTGGCGATTGATAGTTTCATTGCTGACGAAGGCCTGCTCTCAAGAGCGATCTCCAACATCCTGTCCAATGCGATCCGGCATTGCGATGCAGGGGGTGCGGTCACTTTGGAAATCACTGGCGATGGCAAGGAAACCCGCCTGTCGGTTCACAATACTGGGAGCTATATTGCGGCAGAGGAGATCTCCAAGGTCTTTGAGCGGCTGTACCGCGGCGAGTTCGCCCGGAATTCGCCTGGATCCGGACTTGGACTTACCATCGTGGAGCGGATAGTCCATCTGCATGGCGGTACCATAACAGTAGAAAGTGAGCAAGGTATAGGAACTACTTTCACCTGTGTGTTGCCAGCGGTATAGATGCGTTGTGGATGAGGAAGGCCTGTCTGATTTAGGCAAGCCTTCCTGGTGGTCAAGGACCCTAGTTCAAACCGTCCGAAACCCTATAGAGCGTGAGATCGCTGCTGTCACCGACCACGCATAGCAAATCGCCTAGGGGTGAGATAGCGATCCGCTTTCCCTTGAAGGTTCCACTCGAGGTGAAACCCTGATGCGTGGGTTCTGTGCTTCCTAGAGCCAGCAGGCTGATTCCCGGGTTCACCCCCGCGCTCACCACCCAGGCTTTGGTATTGGTGTTGTTGAACACCATCGCGCTCACCGTATTGAGGGGCGCTCCGAGCGATGATGAAAGCACATAGCTGCCGCCATTATCCAAGGTGGTGTATCTGGAGATTCCCGCGGCCTTGAACGTATAGAAGTCGGTCTGGTTGAACACCATCCCGCTTAACAGGGCCGCTGCCCCTGCGGGATCGGCTCTATCAAGCATGATGGCTGAAGCCGGGTCGTTGTTATAGCCATTGAATTGATTGCTCATCAGGTGGAACGATCCATTGGCGGGGCTCACCATCCCAAGACGACGGAAATCCCCTGATATCGATAGTTGGGATGGATTGGTGTTGGCCGGACTCGAGGTTGCATCGATACTCGCGCTTCCCACATAACTGAATCCTGAAGATCCATAGGCATAGTAGAATACATAGCGGTCTACGCCACCTGCATCGAAGAAATAGATAAGATTCCTACTGGTATCCAAGACGGGATTGCTCATGATTGTCCATTGCTGTTCTGCGTACAGGGTGGGATCGGAGGACTTATAGCCTTTTTTCACCAGGTTGCCGGTTGCGCTGTCATATGCATACACCACCATGGTTCCCGTGCTGGAAGCAGTGGTGCAGACCATATCATCAAGCAAGTCCACCACGATATCCGTCACGCCATAGACGGGGTAGGGTTCGGTGGCGACCGAAGCCGTGGCTCCACCATCAGTGAAGTTCCTCACTACCACAAGCTTGTCCTGCACGATCTTGCACAGTTGCAGGGAGTTCTGGCTGGCGATCAACAGTTTTCCATCCCTTAAGAAAGCGGCATCGGTGATCTGGTTCAATTTAAAGGGTTGCGAAGCAGAATCAATATCTCCATTCTCTATGCTCATGATCGCGATGGGGACTCCGGCATTGTTTTGAACCGTAGCCTGAAAGGGCCAGGAGACCGAACCAACACTGCCTGGCTGGCTGGTGTTGGCGATCACGTCCAGCCGATGGCTTCCGGTGAAGGTGGAGAAGCTCGTGCTTAGGCCTGTCGCGAACAACTCGCCATCGAGAAACCATCTGACTGCGATATCGGTCGAGCCGCCGCCTCCCGTTTGGGCGAACTCCACATTCGCGGTGGTATTTGGAAGAATGACGGAGCCTATCCCGCTGATCAGGCCTTCCACCGGGGTTGTCAGCTCCGTGGTGATCGAGATGCCTGGAGCCACTGAGACCAGTTTATCAAGCGATATATCGAGGGTTCCTTCCGTAAGAGCGTTGTTGATTACACGGAGGGCTTCTGTTCCCCCATCAACCTTGATGTCCTGGGAGAAAAGTTCGTAGCGGAGCTCATACGATCCAGCGGGAAGGGAGGTCTCGAATACCGCGCGGGCGGTGGACTCGATGATCACGATGCCCGTGGTGATGTTGGTTTCCGATCCACCTTGCGGGGTTAGGTACAGGTTCAGCTCGATGTCGGGGAAGTCCACCTCACCCCAGAGGAAAGTCACTTTGATGTTACCATTTCCTACCAGAGTCCCCATCAGAATATCTGCACGGGTCGCCGTCGTGGTGAGCTGATGCTCGGTAGTCCCGGAAACAAGGTCTGTTCCTTGCAGGTTCTGACCTTTGGCCGTGATGGTCCACGTACCTAGGACCAAGCCCTCGATAATCACCTGCGGGGAGAGCGTGGTGACCGAAAAAGTCTTTCCATTCGGTCCAACCCCCGAGATGTAATAGGAATGGATCTCCAGCGATTGCTGATTTGGTGTGATGGTCCTGGCGGAGTCTTCGATAGAGCTGGAAAGGGCCAGCCGGAGCGAGGTGGTTCTGGGTTCTTCCTCACATCCGGTCATCGCGACGAGCGCTGCGATCAGGCAGCATACGGCAAACAGTTTGTGTACGTTCATAGTAGCCTCCACCCATCCTACCGCGGCTGGTGGCGAAATGCTTCAATCTTAGGAAAATAAAGATTTGGGGATGGTTCGCTTATTGCATGAAAGCCTGGAAGGTGGTATCCATTGGGGTATGAAATTGAAGAATATCCTAGCACCGGAATTAATAACGGTGGATGTACGCGGAACAACAAAAAAGGAAATCATCCAGGAGCTGCTCGGTCTCCTTGTCAAAGCCGGGCGGGTCAGCGAAGTGGACATGGTGTTGGGCGAGCTGATGGAACGTGAGCGAAAAATGTCCACCGGCATCCAGCACGGAGTTGCCATCCCTCATGCCAAAACCAAGGCGGTGAAGAACCTGGTGGCCTGCATCGGCATTAAGAAGGAAGGGTTTGATTTCCAATCTCTTGATGGGGAACCCAGCCGGATCTTCATTATGACGCTTTCTCCTATCGACAGGGTAGGTCCCCATGTGCAGTTCCTTGCTGAGATAAGCATGGTGATCAAGACCGAAGAAGCCCGGGCCCGGCTCATCCAAGCGAAAAACGCGCAGGAAGTCCTCGCGGTGTTTGGTCTCTAGTCGCTGGCAAGGCTTTCTCTCGAACAATGGAGTTCCCATGGCACATGAAATGATGGTACTCGCCCTTCAGTTGGGTGTGATTCTTTTGGCAGCGAAACTCAACGGGTGGTTTTTCTCCCGCAAGCTGAAACAACCCAAAGTACTGGGAGAACTGGTCGCCGGTATGGTCATAGGGCCATTCCTGCTCGGCTCTATTCCCCTTGGTTCCCTTGGTCCTTTGTTCCCGGTGGTGGAAGGGACCATCCCTGTCTCGCCGGAACTCTACGGAATAGCAACCTTGGGTTCGATTCTCCTGTTGTTCACCTCGGGGTTGGAGACCGACCTCCCCACCTTCATCCGCTTCTCAGGCAAGGCCTCGATAGTAGGAATCGGAGGGGTGATTGTCTCTTTCCTTTTAGGAGCCGGCATCACGGTCGTCTTCCATCCAGAAGTACACACCTTGATGGATCCGGAGGCACTGTTCCTCGGTACGCTCTGCACAGCCACCTCAATCGGCATCACCGCCCGTATCCTTGGCGAGACAAGGAAGATATCGACTCCCGAGGGTGTGACGATCCTTGCGGCGGCAGTGCTTGACGACGTGATCAGCATCGTGCTGCTCTCTGTGGTGGTGGGTATCTCCGTAGTCTCGCTCAATGGCGGGTCCATCGCGTGGAGCGGTATTGGCCTTGTGGCCTTGAAGGCAGTTGGTTTCTGGGCGATCTGCATGGTGATCGGCATTTTCACCGCACCTTTTTTAACGAAGGGGCTCAAGCGTTTCCAATCCCTAGGCCTTTTAGCCGAGATCTCTTTCGGTTTCGCGTTGATTTTGGCCGGACTATCGGAGATGGCAGGTCTTGCGATGATCATCGGCGCCTATATCACCGGACTATCCTTCTCACAAACCGATGTCGCCTCGGAGATTACCGAACGGGTGAAGGGCGTCGCAGAATATTTCGTACCTGTTTTCTTCGCGGTGATGGGCATGATGGTGGATTTCAAGGCGATCGGCCCGGTTCTCGGTTTCGGCATGATCTTCGCCTCGCTTGCTTTTGTGGGCAAGCTTATTGGTTGTGGTCTGCCGGCTTTGTTCGTGGGCTTCAATCTCCATGGGGCCTTCCGTATCGGGGCAGGAATGCTTCCCCGAGGCGAAGTCACGCTTATTGTGGCGGGTATTGGCCTTGCCTCGGGGGCAATCGGCCCTGACATGTTCGGAGTCGCAGTGCTTACCATGCTGCTGGCTTCGGTCGCGGCTCCACCATTGCTGGTGTTTGCTTTCAAGGGGAAATCGGGCTACAAGAAAAATATCGAGGCGCAGGAAGACGCGGATATGGTCTTTATCGAACTTGATTTTCCTTCTGAACGAGCTGCTGAGTATGTGCGTAAGTCGCTCGCGGAGGCATTCCATGGCGAGGGTTTCTATATCCATGCGATTGAAGGATCTGTCCGATCCTGGCAGATCCGCAAGGAAGACATGGTTTTCGTGATGAAGCGGATGGAGGCGAAGCTGGAGATATCGGCAAAGCGGCAGCATGAGAGTTTTGTGCGGCTGATGATGCTTGAGACCTTGGCTGATTTCCAGGAGTTCGTCGAGGGCCTTCAAAGCATGCAACGTCCGGATTTGATGGGGGCTAGCCTGATGATCAATATGTTCGCCCAGGAGAACAGCGGAAAAAAGAACCGGACTCAGTGAATTCCACAGAAAAACACTTGTGGTCTTTGCCCGTAAGGTCGCTGAAACCGGTATGGCGGATGCCGTACTGAAGGAGTTTCCATGGCACATGAAATGATGGTCTTGGCTCTGCAGCTGGGAGTGATTCTTCTGGCTGCGAAATTCACCGGATGGTTCTTCGCCAGCAGGTTGAAACAGCCCAAAGTCCTTGGTGAGTTGGTCGCAGGCATGCTTATCGGACCTTTCCTCTTAGGATCAATCCCGCTTGGCTCTCTAGGGCCTTTGTTTCCGCTGGTGCACGGAACGATTCCGGTATCACCAGAACTCTATGGAATCGCGACCTTGGGCTCGATTCTGCTGTTGTTCACTTCTGGATTGGAGACAGACCTCCCCACCTTCATCCGATTCTCGGGAAAGGCGACTGTAGTCGGCCTTGGAGGGGTCATCGTCTGCTTCCTGCTCGGAGCGGGGATCACGGTCATCTTCCATCCCGATGTCCATTCCTTCATGGATCCCGAGGCCCTGTTCCTTGGGACTCTTTCCACTGCCACCTCCATCGGCATCACCGCCCGGATTCTCAGCGAGATTAAAAAGATCTCCACTCCAGAAGGGGTGACGATTCTTGCCGCGGCCGTGCTTGATGATGTCATCAGCATCGTGGTGCTTTCGGTCGTGGTGGGAATCTCGTTGGTATCGCTCAACGGGGGGACGGTCGCATGGAGTGGAATTGGTTTGGCGGCTCTTAAAGCAGTTGGATTCTGGGTTTTGTGCATGGTGGTCGGTATCTTTTCCGCTCCTTATCTGACCAAGGGGCTTAAGCGCTTTCAATCGTTGGGGCTGCTGGCTGAGATCTCATTTGGCATCGCGCTGATTCTCGCCGGTCTATCGGAGATGGCGGGCTTGGCCATGATAATAGGTGCCTACATCACGGGGCTCTCTTTTTCCCAGACAGATGTCGGACCAGAGATCAATGAGCGCGTGAAAGGAGTGTCGGAGTATTTTGTTCCGGTCTTTTTCGCTGTGATGGGCATGATGGTTGACTTTGCCGCGATTGTTCCCGTGCTCGGCTTTGGTATGATCTTCGCTGTGCTGGCTTTCGTAGGCAAGCTCCTCGGATGTGGTTTTCCGGCTTTGTTCGTGGGATTCAATCTTCGTGGGGCCTTTCGGATAGGTGCGGGAATGCTCCCACGGGGAGAGGTCGCCCTTATCATCGCTGGAATCGGCTTGGCGGCCGGGGCTATTGGCCCGGATATGTTTGGGGTTGCGGTGTTGACGATGTTGGTGGCATCCATAGCCGCTCCTCCCATCTTGATATTTTCCTTTAGAGGCAAACCTGGTTATAAAAAAAGCTTGGAAGAGCAGGATGAGGCCGATATGGTCTACATCGAACTCGAATTTCCTTCCGAACGGGCAGCTGAGTATATCCGTAAATCGCTCGCCGAAGCTTTCCGCGCAGAAGGTTTTTACCTCAACTCAATCGAAGGTTCGGTCCGGTCCTGGCAGATAAGGAAAGAGGAGCTGGTGTTTGTGATGAAGCGATGCGAAGCCAAACTGGAGATCGCCGCCAAACGGCAGAACGAAAGCTTCGTACGGCTGATGATGCTGGACACGTTGGCCGATTTCCAAGAATTCGTGGTTGGATTGAAAAGCATGCAAAGTCCTGATCTGATGGGTGCGAACCTGATGATCAATATGTTCGCTCAGGAAGATAAGGAAAAAATGAACCGGTCTGAATGACTATAGGTATCTGCGGGACCGCGGGTCAAGCTTGAACGCGGATTTTGTACTTCATGCCGAAGCTGACTGGTTTGTAGGTGAGCTTTGCCTGCCTGAGTCCCGGGATTCCCAGGTCCTGTTCCCGATTCACGATTTTCACCGATTCGGGCAGGCTGGCAGCGAAGGCCCGGTTTATATACTGATATACTCCTCTCACTTCAGGGACGGCTTTCTCGATATGGATGATGAAACGGGAGCAGCCGTCGTATTCCCCCAAGGTGAAAGCCACCGGGGTATCGCCTGCATAGAGCACCGCTCCTCTAAATTTCAGTGCCCGCAGCTGATCTATGGCGAGAAGCGTGGCGTTGTAATCCTCCACCACGTCCCGGCCTTTTGCCCAGCCATCTAGAATCCTCACCATATCCTGTGCATTGGCGATTTCAGCGGGGATGAGCACCCGGTTAGGATGATCCTCGATAAAATGATGCACATGGGCGAGTTTTTTATGCAGGCTTTGGCCTACCAGCTCGACGAGACTGGTCCTATCATAGAGATAATCGGCGTTGTCGCGGTCTTCCTCGATTGCGAGCCTGGGATGATTGGCATCAATCGCGGCTTTCCAAGCCGGGGCCAGCTGCTCTGCGATGGTATTCACCTCCCCAACCCTGGAGAATAGGCTTTCCAATAAATCAGGGCCTGGATAGCCGCCTGGAAGGAACGCGTAGTCTTCCATAGTTCCCTGCTGCAGTTGTTTTCCGATGAACAGAAAATGAGAATCGCCCTGAGGGGTTTTATAGCTGCTGACGGTATACTGCCGTTTCATAGTGAATGGATAGAGAGAAGCCATGGATAATTCTGAAACCCCATGGCGATACTTGAGAAGATACGGTTGCAGAGAATCTCCATGTTCAAGTTCAAGAGGCACGCTGTCTGGATAAACTGGAATCAAGTGCATTGTCTCAAGATAGCCAAAAGATACGGTTTCGACAAGGGTTGCGGTTGGCAATCCCTCTACGCTTCTGGTATAGTGTCCCCCATGAAGAACTTGATTAAGCTCGTGCTGTTGGCTGTGTTCGCTGTGATTGTGTTTGTTCCCAACAGGGTCCTTGTGAATGGGCTGTACTGGATGCTTTTTGTCTTTATGTTCCTCCTGTTGTTCCTCTACTATCTGGTATCCTACTGGGTAGGGGTAAGACAAGTTGAGTCCGTGCTGGACGAGCCGGTTCTTTTCTCCGTGTTCTGCGGAAAAGTTCCTCCGATTGCCGCAGAGGATCTGGTGCGGGGACGGTTGGTGGTCACCTCCACGCGAGTGGTGCTTTTTCAAAAAAATACCGATCGAAAGAGGAGCCTCGATTCCTGTGTACCGGTTTGGTCGGTCGATATCAGCGCGATTACAGGGTTTGGGCTTGGGAAAGCCGTGGCCCTACGCAAAGGGCTCATCCTTTATCTGCAGGACGATGGCGAGGCTCGTTTCACGGTTTTTTCGATGGCTAGGAAAAAAGAGGCCTTCACCAAGGCCTTGGGATGGTCGGAGCCTTCTGGAAGCCAACACTAGCACTACACATCTCCAATCGTTGTTAAATACTATCACTGCATCTCTTTAATATCCTATTGCAAGGGTTGCCCTCTTGTTTTTCCAAGAGAGGGACTAGTCTGCATAGACTAGAGAATTTAGCGGATTGTTGCCCGAGGGTGGGGGTGGTATGGTGCGATTGCGGGTTGCCGGTTGCTGCCGGTAAAAGGAGCCACTATGAGAAAATTCGCTTTAGCTTTCACTCTTATCATCACTCTCTGCGCGATGGAGGCAGAGGCCGGTCCAACTTCTCCCGGAGCAGAGCCGTACCGGAGCAGCTTGTCCGCGTTTTTGGATGCTGCCGTGGTCGATGCGCTTTGGTCAAGCCATGTAGATATCCGGGCAGGGATTGCCTTGGCATTTATCCCAGGGGTCACGTTCGAGATGCCGATCTCGCTCCTTATCGATCGTACCTCAGGGGGTGAGATGCTGCTGGATCTCAGTCTGGATCTTAAGTACCACCCTTGGGAGCAGGGCCCCTTTGTAGGGCTTTCATTGGCCCAGATGTGTGTGTTTGTCGGTCGCTTCCGCCCTTCGGAATATTTTCATTACATCAATGAGTTGTCTTTTGGCTACACCTACCACGTGACTTCCGATTGGTACGTGGAGCCTTCTGTCGTTTTCCGAGATCCCTCGGATTCCTATAACGATAGCTTTGCCTACCTGCAGGGATTGGTTCCAGCCTTCGGGAAATTCCGGATCCACGTCCAGGTCGGCTGGCGGTTTTTGTCCTTTGGCCCTGCAAGTTGATAAAAGAATGAAACGATACTCATAAAGGAGTCGGTATGCGGAACAAGCTCAAAGGAATCATCACAAAAGGGCTATGCGTGCTTCTGGTCATCTCTTTGATCGGTTGTGAAGTTGGATGGGATCAGCAGGTCAATCCCGTGGTCACCGATGGCGTGCTGCTGCCTGCGGTGGCTCGGGTCATCGACGAGCAATGGACAGTGGTCGCCCCGTATCTGGAAGAGGAATTATCCGCGCGTGGTTTGGAGATGGGCTCATCGTTGGACCGGGTTCCTCATGGAGCTGAGGTGGTTGAGCTCATGCTCGAAGAGGAATCAGGACGAGATTACCTGCAATTCTGCTATTCGATAGCAGTTGGAGAAGACTCGGCTGCGGTCCTTGCAGCAGCCCGCGCTATCCTACCAAAAGAAGAATACGATGCCTTGCGCCTTAAGGTTGATGAAACTGAACGGAACGCGCGGAGTCTTGGGTTGGAGGAGTCCAGGACGCTCCCCCCGAATCAACGGGCGGCCTTCATGCGCGACCTTCAGAAGCTTGTCACCAAGACTGTGGTTCTCCTGGTCGCTGGAATTGTCTATGCCTGCATCCCCGATATGGTGTTCTGGGGCAAGGTAAGCGCGGCTGCGGCGATTGCGGTCGCTTCGGGGATCGTGGCGACAACCGTCTTCTCCCTATACAGATTCTACACCTATTCTGCTGATTCGATGGCGATCTCCTTCCAAGAGTGGATAACCGATGTCACGACCGATCCAGCGGCATCTTTCGCAGTCGCTTCCTCTATGATGGCGGTTGGCAAGACAATGGCGAATGGTCCGGTTGTGACTGGGTTGGTGATTGCGGTGTTCTCCATCTATCAGGTGATGGATCTGCTTAAGCCGATGCTGAAGAAATACAACTTTGGGGCCTGAGCCTGTCCAAGGAGCATTTCCGTGTGGTGGGAACAGGGTGTGCCTTCCAACTTGTTTTCTCAAGGTGAATGTGAAATAATGCTTTGTGAATATAATAGGAGTGCACTAATGGAACATACGCCTCTCGCCACTGGGATTCTTGAACGCTTTCTCCGCTATGCGGTTGTCGATACCATGAGCGATCCGCATATACAAGACCGCCGGCCTACTACTCCCGGACAGATGGAACTGCTGCATATGCTTAAGACCGAGCTTGAGGGTATGGGTCTTGACGATATCGAGCTTGATGGCAAAGGGTACCTCATAGCGCGTGTTCCATCAAATCTTCCTGCAGGTGTTTTGGCGCCAACGATTGGATTCATGGCGCATGTGGATACTGCGGATGATGTCCCTGGAGATGGTGTCCGTCCCCGCGTGGTGGAAGTATATGATGGCAAGGATATCCAATTGAACGCCGACGTGGTGTTGTCAGCGGAGAAAAATCCTGAGCTAGCCCGATATATCGGGCAGACCTTGGTAGTCACCGATGGTACAACGCTGCTGGGTTCCGATGACAAGGCAGGTGTCGCCATCCTGATGTCCATAGCTTCGCGCTTGCTTCAAAAGGACGCGGTACCTCATGGAGAGGTGGAGATGATCTTCACGAGCGATGAGGAGACAGGAGCTGGAATGGATTATTTCCCTGTCAAACAACTGCGTTCGCGATGCTGCTATACGATCGATGGAGGCGTCCAGGGAGAAATCGAGGCGGAATGTTTCAATGCGGCCACGGTTGAAGTGGAATTCCTTGGTGTCCCATACCATCTGGGCGCGGCAAGAGGCAAGATGGTCAACAGCGTCTCCATGGCGGTATCGTTCATCGGAGCGTTGCCCAGGAATGAAAGTCCGGAAGCGACCGATGGACGGTATGGTTACTATTGCGCTGAGGAGATCCGCGGGGCCAGCGCCCGGACCCATGTGGTCTTCTATCTGAGGGATTTCGATCTTAACGCTCTCAAACGCCGGGTGGCGACCTTGCACAGCCTCGCTGGCACTACTGAGATGCTGTTTCCCGGTGGAAAGGTGACTGTGTCCGAAAAATATGTATATTACAATATGTATGAAGCCATCAAGAAAGTACCCGATGTGATGAAAGCCATCCAGGTGGCGGGGCAAAGGCTAGGGCTCCCGTTGCAAGAGCATATAATCAGAGGTGGGACGGATGGCGCGAGGTTGGCTGAGATGGGAATCCCCGCACCGAACATTTTCACCGGCGGCCACAATCTGCATAGTCTTTACGAATGGGCTGCCCTTCCAGCGATGGAAGCTTCCGCTCTGCTTGTGGAGCAGATAATCAAATATTGGGCAGAGGTTTCCGCTTGATGCCCATCCACCGTAAGCTGTTTTTCTTCCTGGTCCTTTCGCTCTGCGCTTTCACCTTGTCGGCTGAGGTGCTTTCGGTTCGGCTGGAGGTTGCCGTGGCATCACCTTCCAGCGGTGATAGCCAGATGGAGGCCTTGATTCAGAAATCTGTGGAAGCAGGGCTTCATGATGTTCTGGATTGGCGTTTTACCATCAATGAAGCCGCTGATGTTGTTTTCCAGGCAATTATTGAAGATATCCGGTCTGATGCCGGCCTTTTTTCTAACCAGCGATACGTCTCCTTTGGCCTGCGGATGAATTGGCAAGGTCTTCAGACCGAGCAGAACTTCGCGGTCGTTGGAAAGAACTTGAAGGAGCTGGAGTCTAAGATATCTCAAGCGGTGAGAGACCAATTGCGATACGACCTGCTCCCGTTCATCAAATCTCCCTCTTCCGGGTGGGGCCTCAAGTACGTCCATGCCAGTGGTCTCTCGCTCTTTGCAGACCCAGCTGAGTTTCAGCTGGGAGCGCGGTACACCCTGACCGATTACCATGGGACGGACCTCGGCTTGTTGTCTGTGGCGGATATCATTCCTCTTGCATCGGAGAAAGCGGAACATGTGATTGAATTCAATGTGGTGCAAGCTGACCGGAGACCTGAACCAGGGATGTTGGTGGTCTCAAGGAAAACACAGTGGGACTACACGATTGCTCCGGTGGTCTCGTTGGTGGATTTTGGTTTGGAGCTCGAAGCGAAGGTCCCTATGCCTTCTGCCAATATATTCTTCTCTGTAAAAAGTGGGGTGTGGTTGCCTTATTCTGCTTTCAACAATCCCGATGGGATGGAACTGACGTTTCGGTTTGGGTTTGGCACCAGGCTTGGTTTTTCAGCTCTGCTAGGCCGCAGCGAGCATTGGCTGTCTGATGTGGAGGTTGGCTTGACCACCCGATTCGGAGTAGGCCTGCGATTGAAGGACTCTGGGCCAGCGCTATTACTTTATGGCGCTGAAGCCGAGCTGGCTCTGCGCCACTACATTTCCTCGCGATGGTCCTGGGGACTCGCTGCCGGGTATAGGTTCTGGAATATTCTGGATACGGGGATTATAACCGCATTTCAGGGATCGCATTGGCTTTTCGCCTCGCCCTTCATTGGGTTCACTTGGTAAGGAGGGTCCTGAGATGAGAAGGGTAGGATATGTTCTGTTGCTCTGCGTGTTGGTTCTCAGCGGCTGCTCCTCTCTCAGCACATGGGTGCGTTCCAATGTGGAGGGGGTTCCTGTGTGGGTGTACGAGCCGCAGGTGAACCGCAGCCAACTCGCGTATGTAGGTGTGGGAACGGCTTCCACAGAAGCTCGTGCCCGGACTATGTCGTACGAATCCATCCTTTCTCAAATCTCCTCTTTCATCGGAGAGGATATAACATCGGTGTACTTCCGAGAAATAAGTTCTGGTGGGACGATTGAGGAATACCGTTTGAAAATCACCCAGGAGTTTGTGCGGAAAGACCAGCGCGGGACTTCAGTGTACCTCCTTGCGGTAGGAGACAAAGACCGATTGGACACCGCGCGGACCGAGGCTGAGAAGCTGCTGCTGGAGCAACAAGCGCAAATCGCCGGCTTAGTGGCGCAAGCAGCCGAAGCCTATCGTCAGAATCAGGACTATCTGGCGGCGGAATTGTATATCAAAGCGGCTGTGATCGCCTCCTCGATGGCTGTCGAGCGCGGAGCTGCTGCGTATTCAAACAACATCGCGCGGGCTGAGAGGATTCTGAACGATTTGAGTATTTCTGTGAGCAAGGTGGATCCTAAGATACCAAATGCAGTCGTGCTTGTCCGAAGGGGCAACCGCGCGCTTTCCCCTAAAGTGGGCAAGGCCAAAGTGACGGCCTATACGCAGGCGAGGAATGGCTTGGGGATGCCTTATGCGGATTCCCAGGAGTTTGTCACCGATCCTACCGGTCAATTCACATTCATTGTGGAAAATCCTGGAATCGTTGGGAAGGGTGAAGTCCACCTGATGATTGATCTGGGATCCGCGTTGAACGGACTGAGGGCTGTGGACCCTGAAAAGGCTGAAACCCTCCAAGCTGTTCTGTCGGCAAAGACTGTGTCCTTCGCATATGACAGGGTTCCCACTCTGGCGAACCGGGGCATCGTGGTAGCGCTCATGGAATACTCCTTGCAAGGGGAGCTGCTTGCAAGCACAGATGCAAACGACACGTTCATAACAGAATCCAAGGTCGATGGGCTCCCGCTTCTCTCAGCGATGGCGCAAGCGACCGAAGATGACGAGGATTTTCTCGAAGCCGTCAGGCGCAACCACCCTGGCAGCACCTATCTGCTTATGGGCAAAGCGGGGGTCTCTGCTAAAACAACCGCAGCCGGAGAGCCGACAGTGACTGTCACCGGGGAGGTGGATCTCCTGGAGTTGAAAACCGGCCGCTTGATATACGCCACGGAGGAGATTGTTGCTGTCGCTAGCGCGAAAGATGAAAAAGCGGCCACCAAGGCCGCCTTCGTCAGGTTCGCATATATCGCCGCCAGCATTTTGGACCGAGAGCTCTACCGCTGATATCTTTTACGCACTTCAGGTAGGAACATGCCAGGATCGTTGCAGATGATTCCATCCACGCCGAGGTCCAGCACCCGTACCGCGGTATCGAGTTCGTTTACCGTCCAGGTGAAGACCGGATAGCCTTTTCTTTTCTGGAATTTGTCTAAAACCTCCGCCGTCACCTGCTTATGGATAGGTTTTAACGCGGTCGCACGTGCGATGTGCCTTCCCCAGCCATGTTGGAGTATCTTCGGCACGTCATCGGACTCACAGTAGATGACCGCGGTTGGGATGCTATGGCGGGCGATCCTGTTGAAATACCTGATGCTGAAGGGATTGAAAGACGAAACGATGCACCGATTCTCCATATGATAAGCCACGATGGTATCATAGGTCTTTCGAGCGATGCCCGTGTCTTTTGTCCCATGAACCTTCAACTCAACATCATAGTATAGTTTGTCTCCACAGGTTTCGAAAAGCTCGCTGAGCAAAGGGATGCGCGCTCCTGCATAGGATGCGCTTTTATGACTGCCCACATCAAGCGCCCGCAATTCGTCAAAGGACAACTCTTCCACAGTTCCTTCAACTCCCGCCAGCCTCTTGAGGTCATGGTCATGGATGACTACCAGCTCCCCTGTGCGGCAAAGGTGGACATCCAGCTCAACGCCAGGTATTCCCTTTTGAACACACATGGTGAATGCCTCGAGCGTGTTTTCCGGTGCTTGCGCGGAAAATCCCCGGTGACCGAACAGCAGCGGTCGCCTTTGGTCTTCGAACAACGGCTTCATGTTACTTCATCGCTCCCTGCGCCCTTACTGGGCAAAGTTCCTCAACAATACGATTTCCTGACTCCAACGGTCGGGATCGGTTGTCTCCAATATCAAAGGTATGTTCTCAAATCGGGAATCAGCCATGATCGCTTTAAAAGGCTCGAGCCCTAGATTCCCTTCTCCGAGAGGAGCGTGGCGGTCCACCTGGCTGTCGAAAGCGCTTTTCGCGTCGTTCAGGTGCATGCCCATAAGGATGTTGAAACCCAAAAGCCGGTTGAACTCCTCCATCACGTGCGCGAATCCCTCCTGAGTTCGGATATCATATCCGGCGGCAAAGATATGGCAGGTGTCGATGCAGATGCCGATACGGTCCCGGTTCTTGACCAACTCGATTATGCGGGCCAGCTCCTCGAAGGATCTGCCCAAGGCCGAGCCTTGTCCGGCGGTGGTCTCGATGACTGCATGGACACCTTCGGTCTCCTGCAAGGCCTCGTCTATTCCTTGGGCTATCAGAAGCATGGAGTCTTCTGGTGGGATAAGTTTCAAATGAGCTCCAGGGTGGAAGTTGAGCCGGTCCAAACCAAGAAGCTGGACCCTTTGCATCTCGTCGATGAAGGCATCCACACTGATGCGGCGTTTGTCAGGCTCAGGATTGCCGAGGTTGATGAGATAACCGTCATGCGGGAGGACTTGCTTGGGAGTGAAGCCAGCGTCATCCATAGCCTGTTTGAACAATTGGACATCCTGGGTGGACAAGGGTGCCGTTTTCCACTGCTTCTGGTTCTTGGTGAACAGAGCCAAGGCATTGGCTCCGATGGACTTCGCATGGGAAATGGCATTATGAACCCCACCCGCTGCGCTTACATGTGCTCCGAGGTAATACATGCTGACTCCTTGAATATCAAGGTACGAAAGAACGACAGGGTTGTCAATCTATCGCGCTCGTGTTAAGGTCTGTGGGTGTGTCTTCTCGACAGGAGGTCCGTGTGGGTGTTCAGGGAATCGAGGGATTGGGAGCCGATGCGAATCAAGCAGGCATGAGGATGATGCCTGGAGATGAGCTGCATGGGTTTATCCTGCAGGCCGTGGATGTTCTTGATGACTATCACGGGTTTGGCTATCTGCTTCGGCACAGGATCACCGGGATGGAGGTCTATCATGTAGCGAACGAGGACTCGGAGAATTTCTTCGGATATTTGTTCAAGACACCCCCTCTCAATGATTGCGGAGTCCCCCATATCATCGAGCATTGCATACTCGCAGGTTCAAAACGATATCCATTGAGGGATCCCTTCATGGCTTTGCTCAAAGGGAGCGCCAACACCTTCATGAATGCGATGACCTATCCCGATTTCACCGTATATCCAGCGGCCTCACCGCTTGCTAAGGATTTCTCACACCTGTTCGCCGTCTATACCGATGCTGTTTTCAATCCCTTGCTGAGAGAGGAGACCTTCTGGCAGGAGGGAATCAGGCTCACCGCTGATAAAGATGGAAAACTACGTTTTGATGGGGTTGTATTCAACGAGATGCTCGGAGAACTCTCGGACCACGATTCCATTGTAGGAAGGCAGAGCATCCGCAGCTTGTATCCCGATACTCCCTATTTTTTCGAGTCCGGTGGGGATCCTGAGGAAATGGTGAAACTGAGCTACCGCCAGTTCGCCAGTTATTACGGTTCCTACTACCACCCTTCCAACTGCCGTTTGTTTCTCTATGGGAATCTTCCTATCGAGAGCAAGCTCGCGCTGCTTGACGATGAGTACCTCCGGGATTTTTCCGCGCTTAGTCCAGCTGGAGCCTCTCCCTTGGCGAGAACCTGGTGCAAGCCGAAAATCGCAGTCGCGACCAGCCCTTGCGAGGAGGCCGACCCCAAAAGCGACGATGCCACGGTGACCATCAGCTGGGCAACCACCTTGGTGGACGATCCGATTCAGACGCTCTCCCTATCGATTCTCACCGATATCCTGCTTGGCAACCCTGGAGCTCCTTTGTACAAAGCGATCATCGACTCCCAATTGAGCAAGGACATATCTCAGGTAAGCGGTATGGACACTAGTTTCCGACAGATGCCCTTTACCGTCGGGCTCAAGGGGATCGATCCGGAAAAAGCCTTGGAAGCCCAGGATCTGGTGATGGAGACGTTGCGGAGGATAGCGGAAACCGGAATTCCCTCCTCGCTGGTGGAGAATGCGGTCAAGCGGCAGGAATTCTCCATGCGGGAGCTCTCTGGAGACGTGCCCATCGGGCTACGTGCCATGAACCGCGCCGCCCGAGGTTGGTTGCAGAACCTCCAGCCCCATACCACTATCAGGGTGAGGCAACCATTGGAGGAGCTAAAGAAGGCTATCGCGGCGGCACGTCCGCTGCAGGTGGAGCTTTTTACCAAATCAGAGCGGAAGAATCAACGCCATGGCTATTTTGAGCAATGGATCCAAGACAACCTGCTTGACAACCCCCATCGCTGCCTGCTTACTGTCAAACCAGATCCTGAGCATTCAAAACTCCAGGAGCAGACCATCAACCGCAGGCTCGAGGAAATCAAGAATTCCTTAGAGAAGAACGGGATGGCAAGGCTTCAGGAGGAGACCGCCCGTTTCCACCGCTACGAAGCTGATAAAGACAGCCCCGAAGCCCTCAGGTGTATTCCCAGCCTCACACGGGAGGACCTGCCTGGCGACAACCGTATCCTTCGGCAGGAGCTCGTACAGCTAGACGAAGTCCCGCTTTACGTGCAGCCAATGGAGACCAACGGGATCATCTATACCGACTTCCTGATAGAAGTGGATGACTTAAGCGAGGCGGAGCAGGCTCTGCTTCCCATCTACACCAGACTCCTGCATATGACTGGGGTTGGCGATACTCCCTATGAGGAGGTCGCGGTCCGGATCCGCAACCTAACCGGGGGATTGTTCTTCTATCTTGAGAACAGCGCGCTGCTGATGTCCGAGGAAAGTTCCATTTCCGCCTTGGTCTGCCGTATGAAGTGTCTTGAACCCGATCATCCCCAGGCCCTGGAGCTGGTTTCCGATATCCTGCTGAATTCCCGCATGGATGACACTGAGCGCATTGCCGCGGTGATCAATGACCTGGTGAGCGATTATGAGGGCAATATCACTTCCTCCGGCCAGATGTATGCTTCGCAGCGCGCGGCGGCCGCCTTTTCACCGGTTCTTAGGCAGAATGAGATTTGGAACGGGCTTACCCAATGGTTCCATCTGACAACCTATTCGGTGAAGGACGAGGGCGCGCTTGAACAGCTTGCCCATCGTCTGGTCACACTCCAGCAGACCCTGTGTGTGAGGTCGCGCATGATTGCGCACCTGTGCGCTTCCGAGCAGATGATCGCGGAAAGCCGTCCGAGGCTGATGGAGTTCATCAACCGATTCCCAAAAGACGGCCAGGTGCTGCCCCACCTCCGGAGACCGTTTCCGGTTATGAGCGATACACCGCAGAGCGATTTTGAGATGTTCAGGATCCCGGCCGCGGTGAGTTTCAGCGCGGTGGTGATCAAGGCCGCGCAACCTTACCTTCCCGAGCAGGCACATCAGTCGGTGCTCTCCCAGATTCTCACCACCACCCATCTCTGGGAACAAGTCCGCGGGGTAGGCGGTGCGTATGGTGTAAGCGCGCATATCGATATGCTTGAACGCATTTGCATATTCACCAGCTACCGTGACCCCCGAATCGAAGGCACCTTGCAGGACTTCAGGGCGGTTTTGGATAAAGTAGCCACCGAAGGAGTTGACGCCGAGCTGCTCGAGTTGTCTATCATCTCCATCATCTCGCGTGAGATCAAGCCTTTATACCCAAAAGAAGCGGCGATGATCGCCTTAAGGCGCACTTTGTACGGAATCACTGATGATTTCCGGGCCAGCCGGCGGAGTTGGATTCTCCAAACGACACCGGAAGATATCCGAAAAGCCGCCCAATCGCTCTTGGCTTCATTTGACGCCAGGGCGGTTACGGTGGTGGTGGCTGGGCAGGAATTGTTGGAGAAGGAAGCCGTCATCACGCCGCGGCTGCGCATGGAATCGGTCAAACTTCCGGTTTAGGAGTTTTCTCCAATGCGATCTGCTCTCCCCAGATGCGCGCGAGTGTGTTTAGTCCCCTTGGATCGGTGAGCTTCAACACCGCGCACTGCCGGATGCTGGCGTTGGAACGGGCGATGTCCTCTGCGAGAGCCGCGCACGAAGGCGAGCCGCATAACCCGCAGTCAATACCGGGAAGGACCTCCAGGATTCTCCTTGCCTTCTCCATCTTCTGCAGGGCAAGCCCCATGTCCTGGTCCAGTTTCAGTGAGTGCTTGGCCTCGATCCGGTCCACTTTGAGATTGTGGATCATCCGGTCGGATACCTTAAGGACACGCGCCTTGGTTTCTTTGTCTATCTCACGTGGCAGCCGCTGGGCCATGTGCTTGATGCGCTCCGAGGCAAGAAACCTGTTGCGAGGGTTGAGCACGCCTCCTGTGCAGCCGGTGGCGCAGGCTCGGAGCTCGAGGAAGTCCAGATTCTGCTGCTTGTCTTCCTCAACGAGTTCGAGAAACTCAATCACATTGTGAACCTCATCCACCGCGAGGGTCCGTCCTGGCATGGAGGCGCTTTCGCCTTTGGTGAGACTCCACAGGAAAGCCGGGGCAGAAATCTGGGGGAAGGCAATCACGCCGGGGGTGACCGCGAGCGATTCCTTCTTATTTTTCGCGAAATAGGACTGCATGAGATTGAAGACGGAATCCAGATTGAGTCCACCTTGGATAAGCCCGCTCGTCGCGGACATGGGTGTGTTGATCTGTGCGAATTTCGCCGCGCAGGGGGTGATGTAGAACACTCCCGTCTCCTCGGGATCCCCCCCCTGTTCCTCAATATCGAGACGTGCGAACAACGCGGCAATCTGGGCTGGGGTGCGCATCAGGTTGATGGTGCGGAGCAAGGCTGGATAACGCAGCTGTATCAGCCTGACCACCGCCGGGCAATAGGAAGAGATGACCGGACGGTCATCCGCATATACGCTGATTCTGTTTCCCAAGGTCCTCAGGATGTCCACGCCAAACTCGGCTATATGGACATGCGTGAAGCCGATCTGCAATAGGGCATGGACAATCTGAAGGTCTGAGACCGTATCCTCGAACTGTCCGAACAACAGAGACGGGATGATCGCCACCCGGTTGCGGTAATTGAAGATTCGGTTGAAATCGCTTTGCTCAAGCACGATGGCATGGTGCGGGCAGACCACCATGCACTGACCGCAGTCGATGCAGCGCTCCGGGTCGACATGCGCCTTGCCCCCTGCGATCCGGATGGCTCCGGTTGGACAACGCTTCATGCAATGGGTGCATCCCTTGCAGACATCTTGGAGTACCGTCAGAGTGTGGTGGAAAGGAATATCAGCCATCAGATGGTTCCCTCGCTTATGTAAAAGCGCATCATGATATGGGTGTGGCCGCCCGCCTGGGTCTGGATGGAGAGCTCATCGGTGTTCTTGCGGATATTGGGCAACCCCATACCTGCGCCAAAGCCCATCTCCCGTACTTCAGCGGTAGCCGTGGACCATCCCTCCGTCATCGCCAGATCCAGATCCGGGATGCCCGGTCCGGTATCGATCACTTGGATAAAAGCCTGATGGGGTTCGATATCGCAGACCACCTCCCCGCCATAGGAGTGGGCGACTACATTCACTTCCGCTTCATACAATGCCACGATGATACGTTTCACGTCTACAGAACTGATGTTCAGCTGCTTGAGGAGGGTTTTGATGGAGCTGGAGATTTTTCCCGCATTTGAGAAATCCCCTGCAGTGACCTTGAAGGTTACATGCATGGCCTCAGGCCTCCTAATATATTGGTTGCAGCCCTTTCTGATAGAGAAGGCCGCTGGATTTAAACATCGAGCACGCAGTCACGATGATGGTGATATTCTGTTCCCTCGCGAGGTCTATCATGGTTTTGGTTGGTTTTTTATTCCTCACAAATAGAATTTGGGTGATATCGGACATCTCGGCTGTACGGATAGCCTGGTTGTTGGAAAGTCCTGTGATGAGCAGGATGTCGTCCGCCAGCAGGGTGAGCACGTCGCTCATCAAGTCCGAGGCGAATCCCAGCTTCACCTCCCTATCCAAAAATTCCTCACCACACAGAACGGTTCCTTGCACAATCTCCACTACGTCTCTCAATGTCATACAGGGGGCTCCTCGCGCAGCAGTATAGCATGTAGCCCCATCTCTGTGTAGAAATACTAGTGGCGGCTTTTCCGGTTCTCCGATATACTTGACACCAGAAACCAGAACATTCCAGGAGGCCGTTGTGAAGTATGTTGGAGCGTTGGACCAGGGTACCACAAGCACTAGGTTCATACTTTTTGATGAGACCGGAACACCCAAAGCATCCCACCAGATGGAGCACAAGCAGATTTTTCCCCAGCCCGGCTGGGTGGAGCATGATCCGCAGGAAATCTGGACCAATAGTGTTTCGGTGATTGTCGAGACCATCAAGAAAGCGCGGGCTTCAGCGAAGGATATCCAGGCGATAGGCATCACCAACCAGCGGGAGACCATCATCGCTTGGGAGCCTGCGACCGGGAAAGTCTGGTACAACGCGATTGTCTGGCAGGACCTGCGGGGAGCTTGTATAATCGATGACCTGCGAGAGGCGATGTCGGCCGAGCGGCTGCGCGAGCTTACCGGACTAATCCACAGTCCTTACTTCTCCGCCTCCAAGATTGTCTGGATGCTGGAGAATGTGGACGGCCTCCGGGCCGCTGTCGATCGTGGCGAGGTTGTCTTCGGCACGATGGACTCCTGGTTGGTATGGAACCTCACCGGTGGAGCCGGGGTTGGGGTTGTGGTCACCGATGTGACCAACGCTTCCCGCTACATGCTCATGAATATCAGCAGCCTGCAATGGGATGCCCACATGCTCAGTGCGTTTGGCATACCTCAGCACAGCCTTCCCCGAATCGTGCCCTCATTTGGGGAAGTATATGGATATAGCATGGCCAAAGGTCCTTTGCAAGGACATATTCCTGTCTGCGGAATACTAGGCGATCAACAGGCCGCGCTTTTTGGCCAGGCTTGCTTCACCGCAGGTATGGGGAAAAGCACCTATGGCACCGGGTGCTTCCTCTTGGTCAACACAGGCGAGAAGCTCAGCTTCTCCTCAAGAGGCCTGCTCACCACCGTGGCTTATCAGGAGGCTGGAAAGGCTCCGCAGTACGCCTTGGAGGGCTCGATCGCGGTTGCCGGTTCCTTGGTCCAGTGGGTGCGGGACAATCTCAAGATTGTGAAAAGCGCACCGGAAGTCGATGCGCTAGCCGAATCCGTCCCGGATTGCGGTGGAGTGTATATCGTGCCGGCCTTCTCGGGTCTGTTCGCCCCCTACTGGCGAAGCGATGCCCGTGGAGTGATCGCCGGACTCACCGGATTCGCCACCTCAGCCCACATCTGCCGGGCCGCCTTGGAATCCACCGCCTTCCAAGCGAAGGATATCTTCGATGCCATGGAGGCCGATTCCGATATCAAGATCCATGTGCTCAAGGTGGATGGCGGGCTCACCAACAGCCGGCCTTTGATGGAATTCCAGGCGGATCTGCTGGGCATTCCCGTCATCAGGCCCCAAGTAGTCGAGACCACAGCCCTCGGCGCCGCGTATGCCGCTGGACTTTCCAGTGGTTTCTGGCATACATTTGAAGAGCTGGCTTTACACTGGAAGGAAAAATCCCGCTGGGTTCCAGCGATGGATCCCCAGGTCCGGGACAAGAAGATACTTTTCTGGAATAAAGCCGTGCAGCGGACACTTGATTGGGTGTCCACTGAAAACAGCTGCCAATAGGAGAGCGCATGTTTGCCGAAGTGCTTGTGAATGCTTGGAAAGTGCTGGGGCCGATCCTCGAGATCTGCGCGCTCAGCTATGTCTTCTACCGTTTCTATACAGCGGTGGCCCAGACCAAAGCCCAGCAGATCATCAAGATCCTTTTCTCTCTTATCGCCATCTACAGCATCTCCTATGCCTTGGGACTAAAGACGTTCCTCTGGTTGTTCCAGTACCTGACGATTCCGTTGGTTATCTTCCTCTGCGTGGTGTATCAGCCGGAATTGCGCAGGGCCTTCACCCAGATGTTCAGCGGACGCAACCGGTTCTTCCGCATGGGTGTGCAGACAACCGCGGAGCAGGTAGACACTATTCTCAACGCCTGCAATGTGCTGGTTTCAAAAAACCGCGGGGCTTTGATCGTTTTCACCAGGCATCTCGGGATCAAGGGTGTGGTGGACTCCGGGACCAAATTGAACGCGGACCTTTCCTCGGCTCTCATCCTTACGGTATTCGATCACGATACCCCCCTGCACGATGGCGCGATGATCATCAGCGGCGGGCGGATTCTTGCCGCGGGCTGCTATCTCCCTCTCAGCGAGCAAACCGATATCAAGAAGAGCTTCGGCACACGGCATCGGGCTGCGTTGGGCTTGGCTGAGGAATCGGATGCCATCGTATTGATTGTCTCGGAAGAAACCGGCGCCATCAGCCTCACCTACAATGCCAATCTGTACTATGATCTGGATTCCCCGACGGTAAAGCGCATGTTGCTGGCTTTGTTCAGCTATCACGATGTGACACCGCAGGATGTGACGGAGGCCGCCCCCGATGAAGCAGAATAACTTCCTGCGGTCGGTTCTATTCAACTGGCCGGTCAAGATTCTTTCTCTGGTGTTCGCGATATCTTTATATCTGGTCGTGGCCTTCGCGGTGTCGCCAGAGCGAGAAGTGGTGCTGCCCCTTCAGGTGATCGTTCCCCGTGGGTTCATCGCGGCAAGCAGCTTTCCGCAGACGGTCACCGTGACAATCTCAGGGGAGGACCGCATCATCCACCGGATCGAGCCCTCCTTGCTGGTAGTCTCCGTGGATTTCTCTTTTGTAAACGCGGAAGGTGTGGCAAGCGCGCCTATCCTCATTTCATTCAAAGACTCACCCCTTGTGAGCAGGGTGGTGTATGCGGTCGAGCCCGAGGTGCTGCGGGTTTTCTTCATCAAGAGCAAAGCTGATGAACCTGTGGTGAATGCCACCGAGACCGTCGGCCCCATTGAATTATAAGCCTATGTCGAATATCTATGGAATCGGAGTGGATGCGGTCGCTATCGAGAGAATGCAGGCTCCGGCAATAACCGAGCATGCGGTTGGGCGCCTGTTCCATCCTTCGGAGGTAGAGCAGGCTCGGTCGCTTGAAGGCCGGCGTCGTGCTGAATTCCTCGCATCGCGGTTCGCAGCCAAAGAGGCTTTCGCAAAAGCGATGGGCACCGGCTTCCGTAATCTGATACCCGCTGATATAGCGGTTTCAGTCGATGGACAGGGCAAACCGTCCATCCAGCTCAGCGGTGCGGCTGAAACCAGTTTCGACTCCACCCGGATGGTCATCCATCTGTCCCTTACCCATGAGGGTCCCTTGGCGATGGCGTTTGTAGTGATTGAAACCATTGGAGGTGTGGATGGCCAGAGCTGATTGGAAGCGACCCACCAGCTTCGCCTTGCCAGATGGGTACCGGCGCATACGGGTGACGGTCTCCTACGATGGATCCGGCTTTAGCGGCTGGCAACGGCAGAAGGGTGCCAGGAGCGTGCAGGAAGAGATGGAGACAGCCCTGAGGAAAATGCTGAAGGTCCCTGTGGTGGTGCATGGTTCCGGAAGAACCGATGCCGGCGTGCATGCGATCGGTCAGGTGGCGCATTTCGATATAGTCAACCAAAGCGTGCCTCCCGAAGTCTTTCCCCTCGCCCTGAATCATCTGCTGCCGCATGAGATCCGCCTCCGGGAGGGCCGGCAAGTGGATGCCTCATTCCATGCCCGCTTCACCTCCATCTCACGGGAATACCGTTACCTTGTAAAACAGGAACGGGACTTCACCCCTTTCGACCGCGACCGGGTATGCAGGATCAGGCAGTTCCCCTCATTGGAGCTATTGAACCAGTACGCGCGGTGCTTGGTTGGCACGCATGACTATTCCACCTTCTCGGCAAGCGGGGATCAGAGCCATTCGAGGATCCGCGACCTCTACACCTCCAGCTTCACCTTTGAACCTTCACAGTGGGGTGGCGACCAGCTGGTGTATACTGTCAGCGGGAATGCCTTTCTGATGCACCAGGTGCGTTCGATGGTGGGCACCATGCTGCAGATGGCGGAAAAGGAAGAGCCGGTGGAAGCGTTCTTGCGGTGTCTGGAATCGAAGAACCGCTTGGAGGCAGGACGAACCGCCCCTCCGGACGGGTTGTATCTCCATAGGATTGAATATGATGAATGAAGAAGTCCTATGCAAACGGGAAAATCTCACTATAGCCCTGCAGCAGGTGTGGGGTCTTTGTCAGGATGCCCAGCGTTATCTTGAGGAATGCCCTGCGCGAACGCGGGAAGCCTGCCCGGACTTGTCAAAAACGGTGGAACGACTAGTGCCATCGTTGCTCGATAGCCAAGCGGCCCGGCTTGACACCACTTCGCTTTCCCAGCTTGTCTCCATCGTGGGTTCCTGTCGGAATTGCGGCCTTGGAGCCACCCGCAACCATACTGTTCCCGGTGAAGGGGTCCTGAACCCCCGGGTGATGGTGATTGGCGAAGGACCTGGCGCGGACGAGGATGCGAGCGGCCGACCGTTTGTCGGCAAGGCCGGCCAGTACTTGGATAAGTGGTTGGCTGCGGTGGGACTTTCACGCGACCGAAACGTCTACATCGCCAATATCGTGAAATGCCGGCCTCCAGGGAACCGGGATCCTCTGCCAGAGGAAGCCGCAGCATGCATCCCCTACTTAAAACGGCAGATCCAATTGGTAAAGCCGGAAGCAATTCTCTGCGTGGGGCGCATAGCTGCCCATTTCCTGCTGCAAAAAGAGGAAGGGGTTGGTTTGCTACGAGGAAGGTTCCATCGCTTCGAGGGTATCCCTGTATTGGTCACCTACCATCCCGCGGGAGTCCTACGGAATACCGGATTGCGGGGAGCTGTGTGGGATGACATGCAGCAGTTGGCTGGCTTCCTGCAGCTGCCGATTCCCGCGCGCAAGGGGTAGGGAATGGTCGCGCACGTTGTATTGAACACACCTGTCCGCCAACAGTTCTCCTATGCTGTTCCACCTGAGATGGAGGTCCGGGTCGGTATGCGGGCCGTGGTCCCTTTTGGACATCGCGAGATGACTGCCTATGTAGTGGGTCTCGAGGACTCGATGTCCCCAGATGGGTATACACTCAAAAATATCAAGCGGTTGATTGATAAAGAGCCACTGTTTGGTCCAGCTGAGGTGGCACTTTCCCAATGGATGAGCCGCTTCTATCTGTGTAGCCAGGGGGAAGCCCTTTCCAATATGATTCCCGGAGGTCGTCGCGATAGTGTCATTCCGCTGCTGGAGATTGAAGACCAAGAGGTCTTTATCGAGGATTCCCAGCTCTCTGCGGAGCAGCGGTTGGCGATTGAATCAGTTCTGGAAAAGAAAAAACCGATGCACTATCTCCATGGAGTCACTGGCTCGGGAAAGAGTGAGGTTTTTCTCCGAGTGGCAGAAGCGGTGATTGCCCAAGGCCTCCAGGTGATCTACCTGGTTCCTGAAATCACCTTGACCCATCAGTTGTCCCGCCAGGTGATGAAACGGTTCGCAGGCAAGGTCGCCATACTGCATTCCGCGCTAAGTCCCTCGCAACGGCTGGCTCAGTGGCGGAAGATCAAACGGGGGGAGGTGAGCTTGGCGATAGGTGCCCGAAGCGCCGTCTTCGCGCCTTTCGAGCGGCTGGGTCTCATCATCATCGATGAAGAACATGAGAATTCCTATAAATCCGGCAATTCACCCCGTTACCATGCGCGGCAGGTAGCCCAAAAGCGGGCGGCCGACTCTCAGGCGCTTTTGATGATGGGTAGCGCGACTCCTTCGCTTGAGGCCTTTCAAATGATGGAGGAAGGGAACGTAGAGCGCCACGTCCTCTCCCAACGGGTGGCGGGTGGGGTTTCTCCCTCCATTTCCGTAGTGAACATGCTAGGCGAGGAACGCACCCTATCCCGAAAATTGATTGCGGAGATGAAGCAGGTGCTGGATCGTGGCAAGCAGGTCATCCTGTTTCTCAACCGCCGGGGGTTCTCCTATTTCTTCCATTGCCGGAGCTGTGGATATGAGATGATCTGTCCGCACTGTTCCGTCGCGCTCACCTACCATAAGGAAACCAACAGCATGGTATGCCATTATTGTGGGTCTCACAGGAAACCTGTGGCGGTTTGTCCGCAGTGCAGGTCGGTTGATGTAGGCTACTCAGGTTTTGGCACCGAGATGGTGGAGCAAGAGGTCAGAAGCTTTTTTCCCCAGGCGCGGGTTTCTCGTTTGGATACCGATTCTGCCAAGGACAAGCCGTTGGTGGGCAAGGTGCTTGCCGATTTCCGGCATGGCGATATCGATATCCTGTTGGGAACCCAAATGGTTGCGAAAGGGCTGAATTTCCCCTTGGTGGAGCTCGTCGGAATCGTATTGGCCGATAGTGGACTGAATCTGCCCGATTTCAGGGCTCAGGAACGGACTTTTTCCTTGATTGTGCAGGTGAGTGGTCGTGCGGGACGGTTCAATGACCGTGGAAAGGTGGTGGTTCAGACCTACAAACCAGACAACAGCGCTATCAGGCTGGCATGCAATGGGGAGTTTGGTGAATTTTATCGGCAGGAACTGGCCGCGCGCAAGGAGACAGACTTTCCTCCCTATTCCCGCATGGTGAATATGGTGGTCCGCGGCCGCAGCAAGGAAAAGGCCAGCTTGGAGATGGAAAATCTTGCCCAGCTGGCAGAGCAGGTGCTGGAGGCGATGAAAGGTTCTGGTGTGCAGGCTGGAGAACTTCCCTCCCTGCTTGGACATGCGCAGTGTCCTTTGGAGAAGATCGCGGGCAACTGGCGCCATCATCTGGTGATCAAAGGCCAAAGCGCCTCCCGTGTGCTGCAGCTGGCGTCTGTGTTGAACGACCGATACAAAGCGCCCTCGGGCATCTATCTTGAGATCGATGTGGACCCTTTGCAACTGCTGTAGAGCAGCGTGTTCTCGGTTTCATCCCTGCGTTGACGACGACCCCCTTTTAAGGGTACTATAGCCACATGTTGGATATATATACACTAGGGGAAGAAGTGCTTCGTGAAAAGGCACAACCCGTAAAAAAATTCGATTCCGCTATCTCCATCTTGGTAGACGCAATGTTCGATACTATGGAAGAGGGTGATGGTATTGGTCTTGCCGGTCCTCAGATTGGCGTTTCGCAAAGGATCTTTGTGGTGGATACCCGCAATCCGAATGAACGGATGGCCTTTATCAATCCTGAGATCATCGAGACCTCCCATGAGCAAGGTGCATATGAGGAAGGCTGCTTGAGCATACCTGGCATGTATTACGATATCGTGCGGCCACTATCGGTCACCATCCAAGCCCAGGATGTGACGGGCAAGTCCTTCACGATCAAGGCTTCTGGGTTGTTCGCCCGCGTCATCCAGCATGAATACGACCACCTCAACGGGGTGCTGTTCATAGATCGGATGGAGCAGGAAGCCCGTGACAGCCTGGTTGCCTCCTACGAGCGAAGGCGTAAGAAACGAAAGTAAGGGAGCGTCCGTGATGGATCGCAGTGAGCTTAGGATTCTTTTCGCTGGTAATCCAGAAATCGCCGTACCGACCCTCAGAGCTCTGGCCGGTGCCTTCAGAGTGGTTGGAGTCCTTACCAATCCAGACCGTCCAGCAGGTAGGGGGAAGCATCTCGAAGCACCTCCGGTGAAGTCCGCTGCGCTGGAGCTGGGCCTGCCGGTGTTGCAGTACGACAGCTTGAAAAGCCAGGCGCGAAAGGAAGTAAGCCTGCTCCAACCAAACCTTCTGGTCTCCTTTGCCTGTGGCCATTATTTCGGCCCAAGATTCCTAGCGCTTTTCTCTGCCGGGGCCATCAATATCCATCCTTCACTACTTCCGCTGTATCGTGGTTGCGCTCCAATCCAAGGAGCGCTCCTCCATGGAGATGCCATCACCGGGGTCTCAATCCAGCGGATTGTGTCCGAAGTTGATTGCGGGGATATTCTTGCCTGTGAAGCCATTGCGCTGGATGGCACCGAGACTGCCGAGACACTCGCCGAGACCGCCTCGCGTATTGGCGCCGAACTGATAATCCCCACCCTTGAGCGTCTATGCGAAGGTGACCTGCTGGAACACCCTCAGGACAATGATAAAGCCTCGTTCTCGGGGATGCTGTCGAAGCAGGATGGAATCATAGACTGGAAGCGGAGCGCACGGGAAATCCATGCGCAGGTGAGGGCGCTGTATCCTTGGCCGAAGGCAAGCACTACCTATGGGGGGGTTCCGCTGATTATCGCCGCGGTGGAGGGACCGCTGTCCGAGGCTGGCGGCGAGGTGCCCCAAGAGCACGTTGCCCCGGGAACCGTTGTCCGCTTTGATAAGAAACGTGGACTCGCCATCGCCTGCGGGGATGGTCTGTTGTATGTGCGGCGCTTGCAGCTATCGATGAAAAAGGAGCTGGACAGCCAGTCCTTTGTCAACGGAAACCCGGGGATTCTCGGATCCGTGCTAGGGAAGTGATGCGCTCGATGGGATTCGTTTTTTCAAGGCCGGCATGGAGAGGCGCCCTTCTTTCCGCTCTGCTTGCCCTTTTCCTATCCACCACGCTGGGAGCCTCGGAACCGAAATTCCTGCAGATTGGGGATTCCTACGTGAATGTCTCGGTCTATGGGTCTTTAGAGGTACAGCGTGAGGTGTATCCTAAGGTAGCCTTGGCTCTTTCTGGTGGTGGCGCAAGAGGTTTGGCCCACATCCCGGTCATCGAGGCGATTGAACGCGCAGGAATCCCTATCGATCTTGTGGTTGGCACAAGCATGGGAAGTCTTATCGGGGGCCTGTACGCCGCAGGTTATTCCCCTGGAGACATCAGAAGGCTGCTGGAGGTGAACAACCTTCTGCTCCTGTTCGCTATTGCCTCGGTGGAGCAGGGGCCGCCGCCACCCGAGCCCATGCGGAAATACCGTGAGAACCTGTTCACGGTGGCTTTCAACCTGAAAGGGATAGGGGGCTCCGCGGGACTGATCGGCGACCAGCGGATTCTAACCCTGCTCAATGACACCTTGTCCCGGGTAGGAGGGATAACCGATTTCGACAAGCTGTCGATTCCCTTCCGCTGTGTGGGGACCGATGCGGTGACCGGGGCCAAAGTAGTGTTCTCGGAAGGTTCGCTGGTCGCGGCCATCCGCTCGAGTATCGCGATTCCTGTGGTGTTCACACCTTATCCCACGCAAGGTCGATACATATTCGATGGCGGCTTGGTGGACAACCTTCCCATAGATCTTGCAAAAGAGCTTGGGGCGGACATCGTGATCGCTGTGGATGTGAACGCCTCGGATTATGAGGTCACCATCGACGAGCTCACCTCGGTAACTGAAATGCTGGGTCAGCTGCTCGCTATCATGACGAAGAACACTGTGGTGCATCAGCTGGAGCATGCCGACCTCGTTATCAAGCCGGATCTTTCCGAACATGGGCTTTTGGATTTTTTCAGTGTGGAGGCGATTCTTCAGGCCGGCAATGTCGCCGCGGCAGAAAATGGGGAGAAGTTGAGACTCCTCTCGCGCCGGATCGCGATTGACCGGCCCCTGCAACCGCGCGATCCACATCGGTATGGACCCTATTTCTCACTACCGGATGTGTATGTGGCCTCTGTGTCCCATGTCATCCTACCTGGATCCCCCGCGACCACGACGCCCTTCAGTCTGAAACCATTCCAACGTTTTGTAGGGCTTCCGCTTGACGACCTTCGCAAGAAGGAATTGAATGAGTTATTCGAGGAGTTGCGCTACTATGGCCAGTACGCAACCATACTGTATGATTTTGAGGAGACTGGGAAAGGAAAGTCTGGCCAGGTGCTGGGAAATCTGGCGATAAAAACGCGTTCCTTCGAGCGTAAGCCGGCATCGATAGGACTTGGCGCATTCGGCACCTCGGCTCTTTCCTTCGATGCGGACACAAGCCGTCTTGGGTTTGACCTACACCCGTCCTTCTCTCTGGATTTCACCCTTGATAGGATTCCTGCCTCAATCTTCGGTTTGGGCGTTTCCGCGCTCTACGATGGGGCTCTGCACCTTCGCACCCATCTGGATTATCCCTCGGACTCCAAGTTGATCCCCTCTTTGGGTTTTAGTTATTCGGTGGGAGGTCTACATCCAGCCAATACACGAACTTCGGTCTTGGATATGAAAAAGACCGATCGGCTCCTATCGCTCGACTTGGGTGCGGATCTGAGGATCAACCCTCGGATGAATGCGAATGTCCACTTTGAATATCAGGTGGTGTTCTATGGGAGTGATGGAGATACAGTCCCCGCTTTAGGGGCTACCATGGTGGGATTGCTACCGAAAATCCATCTCCAAGCGGTCTACTCCGACTTTCCTTTTGGCTTTTTCCCATGGCAGGGTACACGTGCGGATTTCGTGAGTGCCTTTGGAGGGAACGCAAAGGGCTTCGATTACCAGTTCGAGGCCAGATTTCAGCAAGCTTTCCCGTTTAGGTCCGATGCTTCCTTGTTCTACGATCTGCATGTCGGTTTCAATCGTTCTCCGTATCCTCTCGCAAAAAACTACCTCTGTTTTGGTGGTGCGCAGGGGATGGCCGGCTACTTGCCCGGGTACCTGGTCGATGAGATGCTTCTGGCAAGGCTGGGGTTTCTCCATAGACTCAGGGAAGACGATATCCAAATCTATCTGCGCTATATGCTCATGTTCGGCGCATCCTCTCGGTCTACCAACGAGCTTATCGCGGCAGATCTCCCGCTTTTCGCTCAATCCGCATTATTCAGCCAACTGCGCGCCCCGGAAGCTGGCGCTTCCATCGCTATCGGCCTATCTTCCCCTATAGGGGACGTGCTGTTTGGCTTTGGGGCGAACACTTCAGGAAGATTCGCACTGTTTGTGGAGGTTCGGTGATGGAGGCCCGTTGGCTTGACTATAAAAGCACTCTTTTGGCCAAATACGGAACGACAGTCTATAGAATAGGCGTGGATGGTGGTTTTTCGTGTCCAAACCGTGATCCAAGCCGTGGTGGAGGGTGTGTCTACTGCGATGCCAAAGGATCCTCGGCCGCCTACCAACGTAAGGACGAAAGCAGCTACAAGCGCAGCTCCAGTTGCTTTGTGCCCGATATCGACCGGATTACAGCCATCAGCGCACCCCAAACTCTCGATGAGCGTAAGCAATCCATCATCAGGCAGATAGCTCAGGGTGGAGAGTTCATCGACAAGCGTTATCCCGGAGCCAGCAAGAGCATCTATTTCCAAGCTTTCACCAGTACGTTCGATAGCCCTGAGACGCTCAGGCAACTCTACGACTGCGCGCTCAGTACAGGCAGCTATCGGGAGCTGATTGTAAGCACCCGTCCCGATTGCCTTTCTGAGGAAGTGGTCTCGCTGTTGGCTTCGTATAGAGGGAAGGTCGAGACTGTGTGGGTGGAATTGGGGCTGCAAAGTGGTAATGACGATACCTTGGCTTGGATTGGGCGGGGTCATACGGTGGACGATTTCATCCAAGCCTGCGCCCGTTCCCATAGCGGAGGATTGCAGGTGAGCGCCCATGTGATCCTCGGACTTCCAGGCGAATCCTATAGTCATATCGAGCGCACCGCGCGTGTGATCACCTCAGTCCACCCACAAGCGATCAAGATCCACAATCTGCATGTGGTCGCCGGGACCAGGTTGTATGATGCGTATCTGAGGGGAGAGCTGAGCATTGCTTCCCGGCAGCGGCATATTTCCGAAACCATCCACCTTTTGCGGCGCATTCCTGGTGATATTGCCATCCAACGCTTTATAAGCGATACTCCAATGCATCGGCTTGCCGCACCGCGGCACTTCGGTGACAAAGGTGTTTTCGTACGACAGCTGCTGGCTCAGATGGAGCTGCAGGATGTCCGCCAAGGGGATTCGCTATGAAGAACAAGTCTGTGGATTGCCTCAGTATGATAGGGGGGATCCTATCTGTGGTGGTAGGAATCACTATCGTCATCCTATCCTTGCTGCCTTCTGGCGATCTTGGTGATTTGCGTTTCACCTTCGCGCATGCCGACAAGCTGGCCCATGCGCTCGCGTATGCTGCTTTTGGTTTTTTTCTGCATCTGGCTTTGGTGCCTACGGTGCCAAAGGAGAATCGTCCCTGTAAAACGATGGCTCCCTTCTGGCGCTTCATCCTGGTATTGACGGCTGGTTTTTTATTAGGGGCTCTTATGGAGCTGCTCCAACCGGTTTTCGAACGGGGTCTGGAGCTAGCCGACCTAATTGCCGACGTGCTGGGGACCGTGGCAGGCTATTTTGCCGCCATCCCGTGTCTGCGTGCGCTTGCATGGTGGAGGAAACGAGGACAATCATGAGCAGTGACATGACCTATAGTCTGGATACTATCCGGCAGCGGGTGCGCGATGGGCTGCTGGAAGCGGCGACCCATGTGGAGGATGCGCTTGTCGACACCTTGGAAAGAGCTCTCGCTACCGAAAGGCACGAGTCGCTGGCTTTATCCTCCGCTTCTGGGATTCCCGGCGGGCAGGAGCGCGACCGTCTCGATGCAAGCATTCAGGCCCTTGAGATGATCCTGGAGAATATCAAGATATCGCATGCGACAAGATTACCGCTTTGCCAAGATACCGGAATGGTAGTGGGGTGGATCGCGGTCGGGCCTGAATGCCAACTGAGCATGCACGCGATTGAAAACGCGGTCAATGCCGGCATCAGCGAAGCCGTGCTTCTTGGCTATTTTCGAAATTCCATCGTCGACGATCCTTTGTTCAACCGAATCAACACCAACACGAATCTTCCTGCTGTACTGCATTGGACAACAAGTCCCACCGGAGGCCTCTCCATCGCCTTGATGCTGAAGGGTTTTGGAAGTGAGAATTGCGGGGGCGTCGCCATGCTGTCACCAACCGCTGGGGAGGATGGGGTGGTTGGGGCGATAGCCTCCATTGTGCGGAAAGCCGGCGGCAAACCCTGTCCGCCGATCATCTTGGGAATTGGTCTGGGTGGTACCATGGAGCAAGCGGCATGGTTGTCCAAGAAGGCCTTGTATCGTCCGGTAGGCCAACCGCATCCACAGGCCCCCTACGCCCAGCTTGAACGGAAGATCCTTTCACGGGTTCAGGAGGAACGTATCGGCGCTGGTGGATTTGGAGGTACCGTCACCGCGCTTGCAGTCGCAGTGGAGCACTTTCCAACCCATATAGCCGGATTGCCGGTTGCCGTGTCCATCAGCTGCTGGGCGGACCGAAAGGCCCTGCTCCAGTTTGGAGGTGCTTGTGCAATATAAACTAGAGCTGCCCTTCAAGCGGGAAACCACCGCGGGTCTCCGGGTATATGACCGGCTCGAGCTTTCGGGTCCGGTTCTTGTCGCCCGCGACCAAGCCCACCAACGGCTGTCTGCCTTGCTCTCAGCCGGGAAGGAGCTCCCTGTTGCCTTGGCAGGACAGACAATCTACTACATGGGGCCTTCTGCCACACCCCCGGGCAGGGCTATCGGTGCATGCGGGCCCACCACTTCAGCTCGCATGGACGATTTCACACCGGCATTCATGGATTGTGGACTGCTGGCCACTATAGGCAAGGGCCCGCGCAGCAAAGAGGTCGCCCAGGCCATCATCAAGAACCAGTGTGTGTACCTCGTCGCATTCGGGGGGTGTGGCGCTTTATACGCCACACGGGTGGTGTCTCAAAAGATTGTCGCCTTTCCCGAGCTTGGACCTGAGGCTGTGCTTTGGCTCATGGTGAAGGATTTTCCGGTCATAGTGGGGATGGATTGTCTTGGAGGGTCGATATTCGCTTGAATTTGGCTGATTCTGGTTGATTTCTCACATTTTTGTGGACGATTTATGCCATAGCGGGTAATATCGTTCTGTGGGGCTTGGGGAAACGGATGTGCATCGCATGAAAATAGGCTTGAATAGATTCGGTCTTCTCCTTAGTATTCTCCCACTCGCAACCATGCTGGTTTGGTTGGTAAGTTGTCAAAAACCTTTGGCTTCCCCTGCGGAAAAGGTTTCCGCCTTGGTAGTCACCACCTTAAGCGAGAATCAACATACTACCTCTTCCTCTACCACAAACACCACCCAGAGTGGACAAGTGTCGCAGGAACCTTCCCTTGGCCAGAGTCTGGCATCACCCGCCAGCGCGGATTCCACCACACCCCCGACTGTAGCGGAGGCCCAAACCAGTACATCTGCAAAACGTGCGCTTGTAGAGGAACTTGGCCGACCTATTACTCTGGAGCAACGGTTCAGCTATACCTATGGGTATCTTCTCATGCAGACGGCAATGCGGGATATCGATGTCATCGATCCCTATTATTTCGCACGCGGAGCCCTCGATTTCGGTCTGAAGAAGGATCCCTATGTCGCGCGCAGCGCTATGAATGATGTCCTGTTTGAATATCAGGACAGACTCATCTCCCAAGCCGCGCAGCAGTTGGCGCAGTTGTCGAAAAAGAATCTGGAGAATGCGGAAGGATTTCTCGCGGTGAATGGCGCCCGGGAAGGGGTGGTCACCACCGATAGCGGATTGCAGTATGAAGTTGTTAAGGCCGTGGAAGGCCCTCATCCTGCAGCGACCGATACGGTGAAGGTGAACTATAGGCTTACCTACCTTGATGGAAGGGAAGGCGATGCTTCGGAACCCGGAGTCCCGAGTGTGTTGTCCCTGCCGTCTTTGATCCCGGGTTTTAAGGAAGGCTTGCTGCTGATGACTGCTGGATCGGAATATCGCTTCTATGTCCATCCAGCCTTAGGTTATGGCCAGACTGGTTCTTTGAAAATCGAACCCAACACGCTGCTGATCTTTGACGTCACCCTTGTGGACATCGTTAAGAAGTAACGGCCTTTTTAGGAAGCAGCTCCAAAAGCTCATCCAAGCTCGCGATTTGATAGGTGGGCCGCTGTTGTGGCTCTGCGTTGGTTCTATCCGGATTGTACCAGCAGGAGTCCAGGCTTGCGCCTATCGCTCCTTTGATGTCGGAAGAAAGACTATCTCCGATAACCAAGGCGCGCTTTCTATCTTCCTCGTCCATCCCCGTGATGGTGAAAAGCGCGTTGAAAAAGGCAGGATCGGGTTTTTGGCTGCCGATCTCCTCACTGATCACCACATGATCAAAAAATGAAAGGGTCTTGGTAGCCGCAAGCCGACCTCTCTGCACCCGTGAGATTCCATTCGTGATGAGTGAAAGCCGGTATCCACGCTGCCTAAGGGCCATGAGGAGCTCCCTCGCCTTGGGGAGCAGGTGATTGGAGCGGGAGAGGAAGTCCAGATATCGCTCGGAGGTTTTCTCCGGATCGTATGCCAGTTGGAGTCTGTCGAAAAACCGGCGGAAGCGTTCGGTCTTCAAGGCCTCGATGGTGATGGTCCCTTGTTCAAACTCCAGCCAGATGGCGTGGTTCAACTCGCTGTACAGGGCTTTCACACATTCTGTTCCTTCGATTTCAAGTTCGTGGAATAGCGCTTCCAGCGCGAAGCGTTCGGCTGCTTTGAAGTCGAACAGGGTGCCGTCGGCATCGAATAGCAGATGATTGTACATGCAACTCCTTTACAAGGTGGATGAATCAAGTGATACTTATCATATATGGATATGCGCGCGGATGTACAGACACTGGCGCAAGGAGGGGGATGGTCTATGAAGAGTAAGAAATGGCTTGGTCAACTGCTCATAGGGTTGGTGATTGTCGCCGCCGGGGTGTTCATATTGGTGAAGACGGAATCCTTCCTTCAGATTTTTGTAATCATCCTTGGCCTGGCCGCCATCATCAATGGTTCGCTTGCCCTCATCAGCATGAACCGGTATGCGTTTGGTAAGTACAATCGCAACGCTACGATTGTGAAGGGTATTCTCGGTCTGGTGGTGGGCGTGCTCGCGGTGGTCCTGCCCCTGGCGACCGCTGAAGCCACGTGGATGATCTTCATCTATATTCTCGCAGGACAGATGCTCATCTCCGCCTTCATCACCCTGGTCGCTTCGGCTTCAGTTCACCAGCAGAAGCTCGCTGCCACCCCGATGGTGCAGGAGGCGTTGGTGAATCTCGTGCTTGCCGTGATTCTCTTTCTATTTCCCCGAAGCTTGGGAACCTTGTTGATCAATGTGCTGGGCATCATCGTGATCGCTGTCGGAGCAACGATAGGCGGCTTGGCTTTTTATGAACGCAAGAAGCGAGACCTCCAGGCCGTGGTGGAAGTGGAAGCCGAGGTGGTGGAGGAGGAGTGAGTTTTTCAAGCTCCACCCATGGGTATTGACAACTTATATCTCCCAAGGTACTGTACGCTCATGAACAGCCGATTCGCGAAGCACCATCATCATCTCTCTGTATACCTCTGATGAAGGAATGCGTACGCGTTTGAATATTGATTCAAGATGACGACTCCGCATTTCGCGGAGTTTTTTTGTTTTTAGAGGAGAAATCGAGATGGACAGCACGATAAGACTGAGAATCGCCATACAGAAAAGCGGTAGGTTGAGTGAGAAATCCTTGCAGATCATCAGGGACTGCGGTATTAGATTTGGCTCGGATTCCCGGGTTCTCAAGGAGACGGCTGAGAATTTTCCAGTTGAGTTCCTCTATCTTCGTGATGATGATATTCCCCGCTACGTGCTGGATGGTGTGGCTGATATCGGGATTGTCGGGCGCAACGAGCATGACGAGCAGAACCTTCCCATTGAAGTATTGCGTGATTTAGGCTTTTCCAAGTGCAGACTCTCGGTCGCGGTTCCCAATGATTTTGTGTACGAGGGTCTGGCTTCTCTCGAGGGAAAGCGGATCGCGACCAGCTACCCTGGAATCCTTGGTCGTGCATTGGCCGAAGCCAAGGTGAATGCCCGTATCTATGAGATTTCTGGTTCGGTGGAGATCACCCCTTCCATCGGCGTTGCGGATGCGATCTGCGACTTGGTCAGCACGGGAGCCACCCTAGCCAGCAACGGGCTCCGAGAGGTGGAGGAGATCTACCGATCAACCGCGGTGATGATTGGTCATCCCGGACTTCCCGAGGAGAAACGTAGGATACTAGACCGCCTGTTGCTTCGTATCGATGCCGTCATGCGGGCCGATGACTATAAATACATCATGTTCAACCTCCCGAAAGAGCATCTGGGCCAGGTGGCCGGGATTGTGGGAGGAATGAAGAGCCCCACTGTCACCCCGTTGGTCGACGCAGCTTGGTGCGCGGTTCAGACAGTCGTGCGTGAGGAGAGGTTCTGGGATGTGCTTGAGCAGTTGAAAGCACTCGGAGCCCAAGGAATTCTTGTAACCGCGATTGAGAAGATGGCGGACTGAAGGAGCATTCATGAGCATGCAGCGGCAGATGGATCCCTCCTTGGAGCAATTGGCCGGTTTCCTCGCGCGTCCAATGTCCGATTCGCATTCTGTGGAAACGGTGGTGCAGTCGATCTTGGACCGGGTTCGCTCCGAAGGCGATCGGGCGTTGTTCGATTATGAACAGCGGTTCGACCAGGCCCGCCTTTCATCGTTCGAAGTTTCTCCACAGGAAATCCAGATGGCGGTTGAAAGCCTGGATGCACAGCTTAAAACCGCAATAGAACGGGCCGCGGGCAATATCGTTCGTTTCCATAGCGCGCAGACACCACGGGAGGAGATGGTCGAGACCGAACCCGGGGTGCGTTGCTGGCGCAAGAGCGTGCCTATCCATAGGGTGGGTTTGTACATCCCGGGGGGGTCAGCTCCTTTGTTCTCCACAGTGCTGATGCTCGCCATTCCAGCCCGGCTGGCCGGTTGCCAGGAGATCACCCTGGTTACTCCTCCCCGGCCCGATGGCTCGGTGCATCCCGCTATCCTTTTCGCGGCATCGGCAGCGGGTGGGGTGACAAGGATTCTCAAGCTTGGGGGGGCCCAGGCCATCGCCGCTTTGGCGTACGGGACCGAGAGCGTCACGAAGGTTGATAAGATTTTCGGTCCTGGAAACCGTTATGTGACCGCTGCCAAGCAATTGGTCGCTTCACGTACCTGCGCGATAGATCTACCGGCCGGGCCTTCCGAGGTCATGGTCCTAGCGGATCTGCAAAGCGACCCGTCCTTTTGCGCGGCCGACTTGCTCAGCCAAGCCGAACATGGCCCCGACAGCCAGACTGTCCTGGTGGTGCTATCCGAGGACCTGAAGCGGGGCGAAGCCTTTGTCGACCAGGTGGAGCGGTGTATTGACGTACAGATGGCTGATTCGGAGCGTGCCGCGATGATTTCTGGCTCGCTCTCCCATAGCCGCGCGGTAGTGGTTTCCAGCGAGGCCCGCATGGTGGCGGTGGCGAATCAGTACGGGCCGGAACATCTAATCATCAGCACGGACAAGCCAGAGCGGATTGCGGACCAGATTTACAACGCTGGATCGTTGTTCCTTGGACGATGGTCGCCGGAATCAGCCGGAGACTATGCCTCGGGAACCAACCATACCCTACCGACCGCAGGATGGGCTGTTTCGTTCTCAGGCGTCTCGCTTGATAGCTTTTTAAAGAAAATTACGTTCCAACAGCTGTCTTTCGAGGCTTTGGAATCTTTGGGACCCACAATCATGACCATGGCGGAGGCGGAATCGCTGAACGCCCACGCGAATGCGGTAGCCATCCGGCTGGCCGCAGGTACAAAGGAGCGCATCCGATGAGTTTTTCCATCACGGATCTCATGAGGCCGAATATCGCCTCGCTGATTCCCTACTCCTCCGCCCGCAATGAGTTCACCGGACGCGCAGAGGTTTTTTTGGATGCGAATGAGAACTGGCGGGATTTTGTAGGCGATAAGGGCCGCAATCGGTATCCAGATCCAATGCAGCGCGCTTTGAAACAGAAAATCGAGCAAGTGCTTGGGTTGCCTATGGACAAGTTGGTGGTGGGTAACGGAAGCGACGAGATCATCGACCTTCTTTTCCGCATCTTCTGCGTTCCAGGCCGCGACAAGGTGCTGGTGATGAGCCCCACCTACGGGGCCTACCAGGTGTTCGCCGATATCAACAACGTTGGGGTATCGGATTGCCCTCTGAAGGATGATTTCACCGTTGACTTGCACAGGCTGGAAGCGATCTGCCATTTGATCAACATGGGAAATCCCTCAACCGGCATGCATAAGATGCTGTTCCTCTGCAGTCCCAACAATCCTTCCGGCAACAGCATTCCGTTGGAGCCAATCCGCCACATCGCTACCTGTTTCAAGGGAATCACCGTGGTGGATGAGGCCTACTTTGATTTCTCCGGTAAACCTTCCGCGGTCACCTTGATGGAGGAATGTCCACGGCTGGTAGTGATGCGCACGTTGTCCAAGAGCTGGGGTCTGGCGAATGCCCGGGTAGGTCTGGCTGTAGCTCCACCGGAGATGGTCGCAGCCATGAACAAGGTGAAATATCCCTATAATATGAGCGGAATCGCCCAAGAGCTGGCGATTGAAGCCCTCGGACAGGCGGATGAAGTGGCGCGGGGCGTGCGGGAGATTATCACCGAGCGCACTCTGGTGGCCACAAGGCTTCGGAATTATCGGTTTGTGCTGGAAGTCTATCCGAGCGATGCCAATTTCCTGCTGGTGCGGGTAGAGGATCCGAATGGTGTGTACGATTATCTGAAAGGACGGGGCATCATCATCCGCAACCGGACAACCGTCCGGGGGTGCTTTGGGTGTGTGCGGATCACTATCGGCAGCAAGACGGAAAACCAGAAGCTGCTGCAGGCGTTGGATGAATGGGAGGTGATGTCATGCTGACCCCAAAACGCAAGCAACCGGTGCTTTTTCTGGATCGCGATGGCCTGATAGTGGATGAACGCCAGGTGGACTCCTTTGAGAACATCGTATGGATTCCTGGTGTTTTCCAAGCGTTGCGTCTGCTGCGGGCCAGTGGTTTATTCCATATGGTGATGGTGAGCAATCAGGACGGAGTGGGTCTGCCCCATTATCCCTCCCAGCGTTTCTGGCCGCCTCACGAACGTATCCTTCAGACCCTCGCCGGAGAACAGATGGTGTTTGATAAGATCCATCTGGATTTTTCCATGCCCCAGGACAATTCTCCCAATCGAAAGCCTGGAATCGGCATGTTGGGTGAATATCTGGACGGATCCTATGATATAGAGCGTTCGTTGGTGATTGGCGACCGGCTTACGGATGTGGAGCTCGCCAAGAATCTGGGCTGCCGGGCAATCTGGTTCGCCTCCGATGCCCGTAAAGAAGAGCTCAAGCAAGGGCGTGCGGGAGAACTCAACTTAAGCGAGACCTGCGTGCTGGTCACTGAAAGCTGGGATGAGGTTGTGCGTTGGTTGCTGGGCAGCGATACCTTGAGGACGCACCGGACGGCCAGCATCGAGCGGACAACCAAGGAGACGATGGTCGCGCTGCAACTAGATCTGGATGGCACCGGAAGTGGACATCCGTCTACCGGACTGCCCTTTTTCGATCATATGCTGCAACAGATTGTCCGTCATGGGCAGCTGGATGCGGTTTTGACAGCCAAAGGCGACCTTGAGGTTGATGAACACCATACTGTCGAAGATGTCGCCCTTGTGCTCGGTCAGGCGGTGGCCAAAGCACTTGGGGACAAGCGGGGAATCAGCCGCTATGGCTTCGAGATCCTTCCCATGGATGAATGCCTAGCGCAAGTGGCTATTGATTTCTCCGGCCGGCCATGGTTTGCCTGGGATGTGGAATTCACACGGGAGCGGATCGGTGATTTCCCCACCGAGCTGTTCCAGCACTTTTTTAAATCGTTTTGCGACGAAGCCCGTTGCAACCTCCACATGCAGGTGGGCAAAGGGAACGCGCACCACCAGGCCGAGGCGCTCTTCAAGGCTTTTGGCCGGGCCTTGCGGTCGGCGGTGTTCCGCTATCCATGGAATGACGAATTGCCTTCAACCAAAGGGGTGCTTTCATGAGCCAGAGCCCGAGCGTGGTGGTAGTCAAGTACAATGCGGGAAACATCCGCTCGGTCCTGTGCGCGCTTACCCGTCTTGGCGTTGATGCGGTGGTGTCGGACGATCAGAAGGTGCTGCAAGCTGCCTCACGGGTGATTTTTCCCGGGGTGGGCGAAGCCTCTTCAGCCATGCGCTATCTACAGGAGAGTCATCTTGATGAAACCTTGCTGGCCTTGAAGCAGCCTTTTTTAGGCATCTGCCTAGGCATGCAACTGATGTGCTCCTTCAGCGAGGAGAATTCGACCGGTTGCCTTGGTATGTTCGACGCCCAGGTGGTGCGGTTCGGCGATCATTCTGGCCTCAAAGTGCCGCATATGGGTTGGAATACAGCCCATGATCTCAAAGACCCTTTGTTCGCCGGGCTTGGAACCGAGCCTTGGTTCTACTTTGTCCATAGTTATCATGCCACCCTCAGTCCGCAGACTATCGCCACCTGCACCTACGGGGATGTAGGCTTCAGCGCGGCCTTGTGCCATAAGAACTTCAAGGGGGTTCAGTTCCACCCGGAAAAAAGTGGACCCGCAGGGGCGAAGGTCCTGCAGAATTTCCTCAGCGACCACAGTGCGGGAGGTAGCGTATGATTGTGATACCGGCAATGGATTTGATCGATGGCTGTTGCGTGCGGCTCTCAAAGGGCGACTATGCCAGCAAACGGGTGTATAGCGAGGATCCGGTTGCAATCGCTAGGGATCTGGAGGCAGCTGGCTTGCGCTATCTCCATCTGGTGGATCTCGATGGTGCCAAAGCCGGGCATGTCGTGAACCATCGGGTGCTTGAGCGCATCGCTTGCGCGACTTCGCTGGTGGTCGATGTCGGCGGGGGACTGAAATCCCCGGAGGATTTCGCATTGGTGTTTGCCTGTGGCGCGGCCAAGGCCACTGTGGGTAGTCTTGCCGCCACCAATCGCAAGATGGCTTTGAGCTTGCTGGAGCAATGGGGGCCTGAGCGATTGTTGTTGGGCGCCGATTGCAAGGAAGGGCTGATCGCGGTTTCTGGTTGGCAAACGACGACTACGCTGCAGTTGCATGAATTTACATGCGATTATCTTAGGGCGGGATTCAAGACCGTCATCAGCACCGATATCGCTAGGGATGGCATGCTTTCGGGGGCTGCGACCACAATGTACCAGGACTTGATTGTCCGTATGCATGAGGAAGGCCTTGCACTCGAGCTGGTGGCAAGCGGTGGGGTTCGGAATCTGGCCGATCTTGATGAACTGGCGGATGCTGGGTTGTGGGGAGCCATCGTGGGCAAGGCCTTGTACGAGGGTGCGGTGACGGCAGCTGCTCTAGCCGAATGGCAGGCGCGGCAGGAGGTCAAGCATGTTGGCTAAGCGCATCATCCCCTGTCTTGATGTCCGGGATGGCCGGACGGTGAAAGGTGTGAATTTCATCAACCTCCGGGATGCCGGCGATGCAGTGGAACTCGCGTCCCTCTATGCCCACAGCGGTGCCGATGAATTGACCTTTCTGGATATCACCGCCACCATCGAGAACCGTGGGACTTTTACCGCGCTGGTGCGTCGGATCGCGGATGTCATCGATATCCCGTTCACTGTCGGTGGAGGCATCCGCACAATCGCCGATGTGGGGGCTCTGCTTGGAGCCGGGGCGGACAAAATCTCCATCAATAGCGAGGCTGTGAGAAATCCTGCGATGATTGGCCTATTGGCGCAGGAATTCGGCTCGCAGTGCGTGGTGTGCGCTATAGATGTCCGTTCCAATGCGGCCTTCGACTGTGCACGAGGTCCTGGCTGGGAGGTGTATGTCCATGGTGGGCGGACTCCTACAGGAAAAGAGGCGCTTGCTTGGGCCATGGAGGCTCAGGACAGAGGAGCCGGAGAAATATTGCTTACTTCCATGGACCACGATGGTGTGAAGGGTGGATTTTCGGTTGAGCTCACCCGACGGTTCTCGGACCAGCTGTCCATTCCGATCATCGCCTCCGGTGGCGCCGGAACCATGGAGCATTTCGCCGAGGTATTCACCGCAGGTGGAGCTGATGCGGCGCTTGCGGCTTCGATTTTTCATTTTCGGGAGATTGATATACCAGAACTGAAGATTTTTTTACAGAAACGTGGTATAGCTATACGCCTGAGTCAGTAAGGTAGAGGAGTATTTCATGCAGGTCGATTTTGCCAAGGGGAACGGACTGGTTCCAGCGATAGTCCAGGATGCGGTGACACGCAGGGTGCTCATGCTTGGTTATATGAACGAAGAAGCCCTCACCATCACGCAGGAACGGGGGCTGGTGACTTTTTATTCAAGATCCCGCCAGAAGATATGGACCAAAGGTGAGACCTCGGGCAATTATCTGAATGTGCGGTCGATTATCGCGGATTGCGATCATGACACACTGCTGATCAAAGCATTGCCCATGGGTCCTGTCTGCCATACCGGTAGCGATACTTGTTTTGATGAGGATAACGATCCTGAGCTGATGGCTTCCACCGAATTTCTTTTCTATCTCGAGAATGTGATCCATGACCGTCGCGAGCATCCTATCGAGGGTTCCTACACCAATCATCTATTTTCCCGGGGCATCAACAAGATCGCCCAGAAAGTGGGCGAGGAGGCGGTTGAGCTGGTGATTGAAGCTAAGGACGATAACAAATCGCTTTTCCTCGGCGAAGCGGCTGACCTTATGTACCATATGCTTGTGTTGCTCGCCCAGAAGAACGTCCGCCTTGATGAGGTGATCGAGGTCTTGAAAGGCCGGCACTCCCGATAAGAAGTTTGCATAGCCTAACTTTTATAATATATAGAATTGCTTGACTTCTTGCTGTATGCGTGCTACGGTCTACGCATTGGCAAGTGTCTCTCGTGTTTCCTACGGCAGGCACCCGGTTCCTTGGAACAGCGGTTTCCGCGGGGTAATGCATACCAGGACGGTAGTCCCCTGTAGAGGTAAACGCCATGGCGAAAAAATCCTCCTCCGCGAAAACCGGCATCAAGGTTTCCGCGATTTCCATTATCGCAAGTGTGTTTTTGTCAGGTTTGAAATTGGCCACTGGGATTCTCGGTCATTCCAGCGCGATGGTCTCCGACGCAGTCAACTCTCTTTCGGATATCGCCAGTTACACGGTGGTCATGGGAGGGGTTGCTGCCGCGGACAAGCGTGCGGACACCCATCACCAATATGGCCATGACAAGATGGAGAGCATCGTCTCCATCATCCTGGCCTTGGCGATATTCACGACCGGTCTCAGCATCGGCTGGAATGGTATCCTCAAGGTATCCAAGCCGGAATCCATCATCATCCCCTCGATCCTACCTCTTATAGGCGCAGTGTTCTCCATTGCAATCAAGCTTTTGCTCTACTTCTATACTTCGCGTGAGGGCAAACGGACCGGATTCAATTCCCTTAAAGCCCTGGCCGCTGATCATTTGTCCGATGTGTTCGCCTCCTGCGGAACCCTCATCGGGGTGATCGGGTCTCGCCTCGGGCTCCCAGTCTCCGACCCAATCGCCTCTATACTCATTGCCATCCTGATCATGCACACGGCTTATAAAATTTTTCGAGGCTCGGCGAACGTCCTTTTGGATATCGCGGTGGATTCCGAGACTCTCACCGCCCTTAAGGAGGCGATCAAAGCCAACCCTGAAGTGAAGCGGATAGATCTTCTCCGAACCCGCAGCGTTGGCGCCCGCTATTATGTGGAGGTGGAGATCCGTTGCTGCCGCAATCTCCTGCTCCAGCAAGCCCACGCCATCGCAGAGGAAGTCCATGACCGCATCGAGCATGATTTCCCACGGGTGAAGCATGTCATGGTCCACACCAATCCCTGCACGGGCAAAGAGGATTTCTGCACGGAATGCAAGCTTGTGGAAAAGGTTGCTGGAACTGCAAGCACAAAACCACAGAAGTGAGTGAAAAAACCGCATCCTAGACCCCTGGGATGCGGTTTTTTCTTTTGGCGTGTGGAAAAGGTTGCTGGAACCGAAAACAGAACCGAAAACACACATATGCCATCGTGAGTCATAACATGAGAAGTTTGCATATCATTCCACATTAAATAACTGTTGACTTTTTGAATTCTTTAATTCTTACAATATTATTGTACTTTGTATTGAATTTGACATAAGACATACAAGAATAATGGCTGGAACGTCGTGATTCGGAAGTCTCTCCACACAAATAACTCGTGAGAGAAAGGAGGATTCGTCAATGAAAAGAAAAAGTGGTGCAGAAATTTTTACCGCAGCAGAGCGACAAGGTTTGGAGGCATACGAGCCCCCCACTGTGTGGGAACTTGGGACAGTGGCGGATTTAACCTGGGAATCCTCTACCTTAGAAGTGTCTACCTGAGAGACGGAGGTAGGTTATGAATGAAATCAAGCGACTTGTACGTATTTTCATGATATTGGCAGTATGCGTGCTTGTGGTTGCCTGTCCCGAGCCTAGAAACGATGCTGGCGGCTTGGGGGACGAATTCGAGGTAGCCTTGGGCTTTCCGCGAGGGCTGGATGCGGCAAGCAGGAGCACGATCAACGACGATGGGAATGTGGCTAAGGTGTATGCCAAAGTGTACAATTCGGCACGGGAGCACTTGCCTAGCACCGATACTACAGGAGTGACCGCATTGGCCTTCAACGGCACCAAATGGACCGCGACGGTCCATCTTGCTGCTCCTGCCAGCGGCACGATCACGTTCTTAGTGTGGGCCGAGAATACATCAGGCGAGCACCTGTACTCAGGAAACGATGATCTTGTAGTAGGGACAAACGGCAATGCAATTATAGTTCCGACCGCGGCAGGCTATTCGCTACGCGACATGGGGCCTGCCGGCGGCTACATCTTCTACGACAAGGGCTCGTACAGTAGCGGTTGGAGGTTTTTGGAGGCCGCCCCATCGGGATGGAGTAATGGTTCCAGCGACCCTTACTATCTATTCGGGTATTACCGAACAACATCCGAGGGGATCAATCAAATAGTGGGGACGGGTACGGCAATAGGAACCGGAAAAGCGAATACCACGGCCTTGGTGAATGCGATGAGTGCTACGGCATATGCAGCACCGCTTCCCTCCGTATCCACAACAGCGGACTATGCTGCAAGAATATGTGACATCCATGAAACAAACGGGTATGGCGACTGGTTTTTGCCATCGAAGGACGAACTGGATTTGATGTACGATAACCTAAAGACACAAAGTCTAGGTGGTTTTTCTGACGCCTATTACTATAGTTCCTCGGAGAACACCAGCGATTTGGCTTGGGCTCAGTTATTCAGCAGCGGGTATCAGAATGATTTTGGGTATCGGAACGTCGAACAAAGGGTCAGACCTGTACGGGCTTTCTGATGGGAAATTCAACAATTCACTTAAGTGACCTATTACACGAATACTTGTCAGTTGGCTTCGAGCGGAAGCGGAGCGTGGCTAGGCTACGGAGAAGAGGATTTCTGAGATATCCAATTCGACTTCGACACGAACTCCGCTACACCCCGCATGGGTCGAGGAGAAATAGAAATTTAAGTGTTGCAGGGTTCTAGCAATCACAGAGGGAGTTCGGGGGGTGGGGAGACCCGTACGTCGTTGTTCTCTGACGATATTACAAGGTTGATAAATGGATGAAGCGGGACCTGAACACAATTCGATAATTGTGCAGTACTTTGCCCACGGGGCGATACAGCTGATTTTGATAATCCTGTTTTCCATTCTCGCTCTGAGCGGTTGTCCCGAGGATATCGAACCTCCAGCAATCATTTTGCCTGCGAAAACTTCGGGTGCGATGCTACTGAGCCACGGCAATTATCTCTACGTTCTCGGAGGCATTCTCAAAGATGGAACCGTATCCGCTAAAACCTATGTGGCTTCGATTGATCAGGCAACCGAAGGTGATTTAAAGTGGACGGAAACGACGGCGATGCCTTCTGGACGGGCCCATGGTGCTGCCATAGCTGTAGGCAACATGCTTTACGTCATCGGAGGAAGCGAAGGGACAAGGCCTGTACCGACCATTTATTACACGGCGATATCTTCATCCGACGGTACGCTGGGGTTCGGCACGACTGCGCGGTTTTGGGAAACCAATCCGAATCCGCTGCCGTTCGGGCTGTCCCATATGTCGCAGGTCCTGCACGACGGTCGGGTGTTCCTCATCGGAGGCATGAAGGAAGACGGAGCCTCCGATTCGATCATCCATGCCAGGATCTGGCAGAAGGGAATGATTGGGATGTGGTACGAGGGAACTCAAAAACTGCCCTCTGCCCGCTTTCGGACAGCGGCAGCGCTCCGGTTTGACGATGCAGATCCGCAAAGCCCGTATCTTACTGTAGCTGGAGGAATCGACGATACGGGAAAGGTGCTCGACGAAACCATCGCGTTCTCAATAGGCCGGTATGGAAAATTAGAAGCCGCTACTCATGTGGCACCAACCCCGAAAGCGCTTGATTCCCCAATTCTCGTACCGGATGTGTCTGCACTTCTCATCGGTGGTGGTTACGACAGCAGAGCAGAGCCCAGCAGTGCGGCCTACCGATACGATCCGCTCTCGGGCAGCTGGTCGGAGATTTCCGATATAGTCCCTGCGCAAGGACCGTCTTTCGGCAGTGGGAATCGAAGCATTTGGTATCTAACCCAGGAACATGGCGAATCTGGGGGAATAATCTCCTGGAAGCCGGAAGGCTATCGTCCTTCGGTACCGATCATCGGTCCCGGTTCGGGCACGGTGCAGTACAATACGGCCATCACCTACAAAAGCGAGGCAGGCTCTACGGTCTTGTTCAGCCAGGAGGAAGGGATCTGGAGCGAAATCTCGTCACTGGGAAAAATAACTGCAGACCAGGTGATCGCATTCAAGGCGTCATCTTTAGAGGGGGATGCCGAATCGTCGGCAACAGTCCGGGACTATCATGTACACTCATTGGGTTTCCTAGTGCATGTATCGGGGAATATCACTCTTATGGATTCAGATGATGATGCTAGGACCATCAATCTAACCGATGATATCAATGATAAGGATGCCACCGGCAGCAATAGCGTACGCGTCATGTTCCAATTATACGAGCCGATCGACATCGTCATCCGTTGGATAGACACGTCTTCGTCAGAACCCGGTTCGTTCACGGCTCTCGTTTCACTTTCTCTTTTCGAAGAAGACCTGCTGGCCGAGGTTATCGACAATACGGGAAACCCGATTCTCGACCTGTCGGGTGCCGCTGCACAACCGGTTGAGGCAACGCTGCAACGGGGAACTTATTATTTTACCTTCGAGGATGTGCAAGGTGAATCTGGAAGATCTTTCGGACTGTCAGTGTGCGCGAGGGAGTGAATGAGATGGCAAACATCGGCCATTACCAGGCATTCAGCATGGAAATTCTATCGGAAATACCTCTCCAGCTTCCTCAATTCACGACAGCGTCCATGAATGATGCGTCCCAAGAACGTGTATGGATAACTTATGGGTCGGTCCGTGGTTCCTTTAAGCTGGAGCACACGATAGGCCGCATCGAATACGGCAGATCTGATGATCATTCTGAAATCATGATGCATATTCCCTGGATCGCCGATATTTCCATCGGCAGGGGCAACTGTGTTGTCGTCGAGCCTGCCGCCGGTTTCGAAGAACCGATTGTTGCGCAATTCATCGTAGGACTAGTGCTGATTTTTATCCTGAAACGGAAAAGACTCGTGACGGTCCACGGAAGTGCCGTCTCCACGGGTGCGGAAGCAATCGTTCTGATGGGCGATCGGGGTAGCGGGAAATCCACTACCGCGGCAGTACTGGTCACACATGGAAGTCACATGATGTGCGACGATATCGTGCCAATCGGTCCCGATGGGGCCGGGAAATCCAAGCCAATCGTGTTCCCGGGAATTCCTCGTCCTAAATTACGTGACAGGACGTACAGGGAGTTGTTCGGGGATTCATTGGAGATGCGTTTTTTGTTCGACGGCATTGACAAGTACCAGGTCCCCATCGAAACACACATCGGTTCGTTCCCTCTGCATTTGGCCTGTATTCTGCGTGAAGACATTGATCGCGGCGATGTAAATTACAGACAACTGCGTGGTTCAGAGAAAATCGCCCAGGTCATGCACCATGTGTCAGTACTGCCCGGCATCGAATCTAGACAAGAGATATTCGCGCATGCGTTGCGGATATTCCAGGATATTCGGGTGTACGAGATCAGGCGGCCGATTGGAGTATCTACGGTTTCGCAGGTGGTTAGTCTGATTGAGATACTATCGAAGGATGCCTGAATCACACGTTGTGTGGGAAAAGTTGCTGGAACCGAAAACACATTGCGCCACCGGCAAAGCGGAGCTCCTCTTTTAGCGGGGCTAAAAGAGAGCGGGAGCGGCGACGGGACCGGAGGGCGAAGGCCCGATGGGGGCCGCCCATCAGGCCAGGATTATGTGGAAAAGGTTGCTGGAACCTAAAACACATTTTAGAAATATCGTACCGCACGGACAAGGTGATTATCGGTCTTCCAGGATTGAAGGACCAATATCGAATTGTTGGTATTGGGAGTGAATTCCAAAGCATGCACAGTGTCTCCTGTATAGGGAGTAGGAGTGCGGGTGAATCCCTGTTCTTCAGTTGAACTCCAATAGAAGGATGCCGCTGCTGTGGCGAAATTTCCGATAAGATCATAGCTGATGCGCATTTTATATAATTCATCTTTTGATGGCAGGAACCAGTCGGTATATCCTCCTCCCGTGTAGGCACGGGTCATACCTGCGGCATAAGAAGCAGCTGAGCCTCCTAAGGAGGTGACAATCTTATTGGTGTTCACCAGTCCTTTTCCGATACCTGCGTCTGTCCCAACTACGGTGGTGGTACTATATGACCAAGCGATTTTCGTTGAGGAAACATCACTTTTCGCTGCAATCAAACCATGTACCTGTCCAGCTTGGTAGCCAGGATCCCAACTCACAAAGAAATATGCCACTACACCGCCTTGATAATAGTCTCCGATTGCAAGAGATTGTGCCGTGAGGGCTATCTCCTGTGCAGGTCCTGCCGCTAAAGTGGTTGTCTCTTTCACTCGTAAGCGGACTTTGGTAGCTGTGGTCACATTCGAGGCTGGTACCAGCATTGCTCGATTGCGGCTGTCTACCTCAATATCAGCATAATTGCCATACGTAGAGCCATTGAGAGCGACACTCGCTTCAATATTGGTGAGGTTGGTAGTAAAGCCGGTGAAGTTTACAATGGTCGGGCTTGCAGGGGAAGCGGGAAAATACCCCGTTATGGTATCGCTCATGGATGGACCTGCGGGTTTTTGGACAGGCCCGACCGCCGGGCTCGTGATGCTTCCTTGGTAATTGGCTCCACTTGCAGTGGCGGTTACCGTGATGGTAAATCCGATATCGGCGGAGACCGAGGTATAGGTTGTGCCGGTTGCCCCACTTATCGCTGTTCCTCCACGCTTCCATTGATAGGTTGGGGTCCCTGTGTTGGTCAGACTTGGGACCGCTGTCAGGACTTCGTCTTTCTGGGCTATGCCTGAGATTGACACACTTCCTGCCATGGTGGCCTTGTTGATGGTCAGCGTTCCCGTGTCGGTGGTGTCGAAGCTGTAGTTGGTGGCGCTGCCG
>DIXI01000008.1:0-373 GCA_002428625.1 Sphaerochaeta sp. UBA6084 | reverse complement strand
TCGCCGTTGACGAAACCGGCGACGGCCACGGTGAATGCTGGATTGGCCGCCCCATAGGTCTTGGAGTAGTCACCCACAGTAGCAGTCAGGACAGCCTTGTTGATGGTCAGTGTTCCCGTATCGGTGGTGTTGAAGCTGTAGTTGGTGGCGCTGCCGCCCGCGATAGTGATGGCGGAGGTGCCCACACCGGTGGTGGTAGTGGCCGCGGACGATGCAGTCGGAGCCGAATAGCCACTGGCGTTGGCGGTGCTCTCGCCGTTGACGAAACCGGCGACGGAAACCGCGAACGATGGATTGGCCGCCCCATAGGTCTTGGAGTAGTCACCCACAGTAGCAGTCAAGACCGCTTTGTTGATAGTCAGCGTTCCCGTGT